>NZ_JBQEMW010000005.1:0-329 GCF_052044325.1 Luteimonas sp. 22616 | reverse complement strand
GTCGGGATGAAGCCGAAGAACGTCGCACCGCCCACCGCCGTGCTCTCGTTGCCCGTCGCCTGCGACGATTCGCCGACTGCCGTGCTGCTCGTGCCTGCGGCCAGGCTCATCGTGCCCACCGCCGTGCTGTAGTCACCAATCGCGTTGGCCACCGCGCCGAACGACGACGACTGCGCACCCGAAGCGAATGCACCCACGCCCGCCGCGGTCGCCGCAAAGCCTTCCGCATTTGCGCTCGCACCCAGCGCCGTACCGCCCACGCCCGCGCTGGTCGCGCCGGTGTCCACCGGCACGCCGCCACTGGTGATCAGCGGATCGCCGTTCTCGTC
>NZ_JBQEMW010000004.1:0-407 GCF_052044325.1 Luteimonas sp. 22616 | reverse complement strand
ACGGCGATCGGCTGGAACAGCTGGTCGAGCGGCGAGAGCAGCACGTCGCTGGGCGAGAGCGCGTTCGCGACCGCGGACGGGGCGACGGCGCTGGGCGCGGGTGCGAATGCCGACGCCCTCAACAGCGTGGCGCTGGGCGCCGGTTCGGAAGCCGACCGCGACAACAGCGTCTCGGTGGGCAGCGCGGGCAACGAGCGCCAGATCACCAACGTGGCGGCGGGCACCGAGGACACCGATGCGGTGAACGTGGCGCAGCTGCAGGAAGTGGCGAAGACGGCGGACAACACCGACCACTTCTTCCAGGCCAGCGACGACCCGGACAACCCGGGCATGGGCGCATACGTGGAAGGGATCAACGCCACCGCGGCGGGCGAAGCGACCAACGCGATTGGCGACGGTGCGTCGGC
>NZ_JBQEMW010000003.1:0-2144 GCF_052044325.1 Luteimonas sp. 22616 | reverse complement strand
ATGGGCGCATACGTGGAAGGGATCAACGCCACCGCGGCGGGCGAAGCGACCAACGCGATTGGCGACGGTGCGTCGGCCTACGGCAGTGGCGCGAACGCGATCGGCAGCGACACGGTTGCCATGGGTCAGAACAGTTCCGCGAACGGCGACGGCAGCGTGGCCATCGGTGGAATGGGGCCGGCCTACGACGAGTACAACTATCCGCTCGACGAGCTGATCGGCACCCAGGCCGTGGCAGGTTCGACGGCCGTCGGCGCCGGTGCCCAGGCCACGGGAAATGGCAGCGCGGCATTCGGCGCGGGTGCCCAGGCATTCGGCGAGAACAGCGTTGCCGTCGGCAATCGCACGCTTGTCCCGGGGTTCTGGAGCGTCGCCATGGGCTACAACGCCCAAGCGAAGGGGGATACCGCAACGGCCGTCGGCGCATATGCCTGGGCTCAGTATGAGGGGGCGACCGCGCTCGGCTTCTCTGCGTGGGCACTAGCGGCCAATACGGTAGCGATCGGCCCCGGTGCGCACGCCACTGCGACGGGCGGCACTGCCCTCGGCATGCAGGCGTCGGCGAGCGGCGGCAACGCCATCGCGGTCGGCCGCGGCGCGCTGAGCGTGGACAGCAATTCGATTGCATTCGGCACCACCACGCTGGCCGACGGGGCGAATGCAATCGCTTTCGGACGCGCGGCCCTGACCCTCGCAGACAACGGCATCGGCATCGGCGCACGTGCGACGGTGCGCGAGGGTGGAGTCAACGGTTTGGCGCTCGGCTCGGACTCGCGAGTGGAGGAGGCCAATGCCGTGGCCCTGGGGAGTGGTTCGCTGGCAGACCGGGCCAACGCGATCTCGGTGGGTGCGGCGCAGGCATGGGTGGACGACATCGGAGTCACGCATGCCGCGATCGACCGCCAGATCACCAACGTGGCGGCGGGCACCGAGGACACCGATGCGGTGAACAAGGCGCAGCTGGACGAAGTAGGCAAGACGGCGAGCAACACCGACCATTTCTTCCAGGCCAGCGACGACCCGGATAACCCGAGCGTGGGCGCGTACGTGGACGGGATCAACGCCACCGCGGCAGGCGAGGCGGCCAACGCATTCGCCGATGGTGCGTCGGCCTTCGGCAGCGGCGCCAATGCGATCGGCCAGAACTCGACGGCGGTGGGCTTCAACGCCCTGGCGACGGGCCAGAACAGCGCGGCGTTCGGCCAGAACGCGCAGGCGACCGGTCCCGGCGCGGTCGCGGTCGGCGGCAACGCAGTGGACGAGAACGGCGACCCGCTGATCGTCGATGCGAACGGCACCCCGATCGACACCGGTGCGACCAGCGCCGGCGTGGGCGGCACGGCGGTGGGCGCGAGCGCGCAGGCCAGCGGCTTCGCGGCATCGGCCTATGGTGTCGGCGCGTATGCGTCGGGCACGCAGTCTTCGGCGTTTGGCCTGGTGGCCAATGCGGTCGGCGAATACAGCACCGCGATGGGAACGCAGAGCTTCGCGGCCGGCAACGGCAGCACCGCGGTCGGTGGCCTCGCGGACCTGGTTCCGGGCCTCGGCTTCCTGGTGTCGACCCAGGCAACGGGCGAAGCGGCATCGGCCTTTGGCTCGGGTGCGGGTGCATGGGGCGATTACAGCACCGCGACCGGTGCGTTGGCCCAGGCTGACGGCGTGGAGAGCACGGCGCTGGGCTATTTCGCCTATGCACAGGGCAATACCGCCAGCGCCGTGGGCGCGGAGGCATGGGCCGCTGGGATCAACAGCACGGCGGTGGGCTTCTACAGCACGACCTACGGCGCCGACAGCGTGGCGCTGGGTGCCAACTCGATGGCCGATGCCGACAACAGCGTGGCATTGGGCGCGGGTTCGTATGCGGATCGCGAGAATACGGTCTCGGTGGGTGACGTGGGCGAAGAGCGCCAGATCACCAACGTGGCCGCGGGCACCGAGGACACCGATGCGGTGAACGTGGCGCAGTTGCAGGAAGTGGCGAAGACGGCGGACAACACCGACCACTTCTTCCAGGCCAGCGACGACCCGGACCAGGAGGGCGTGGGCGCGTACGTGGACGGGATCAACGCCACCGCGGCAGGCGAGGCGGCCAATGCCCTCGCGGACGGCGCGTCGGCGTTCGGCAGCGGCGCCAACGCGCTGGC
>NZ_JBQEMW010000002.1:840254-847832 GCF_052044325.1 Luteimonas sp. 22616 | reverse complement strand
GGCGGAAGCCGCGAGCTTTTTTCTGGCCTGGTCGAAAAGCTCGCGGCTTCCGCCGCTCCTACGACAGCGGGGATGGGTGGCCGATACGGCAGGATAGCCCGCCCGCCATCACGGTTTCATGCGCCATCGGTCACCATGACCACGCGCGCATCGCGCGAGGAACGCAGGAAACGCGTGCCCAGCAGGATCGAGGCGACGACCAGCCCGGCGATCAGGCCGATCCACATCCCGCGCGGCCCCCAGCCCAAGCCCAGCCCGAGCCCGGCGCCCAGCGGCATACCGACGCCCCAGTAGGCGCAGGCCGCCAGCAGCATCGGCACGCGGGTGTCCTTGAGCCCGCGCAGCGCGCCGGCCGAGAGCACCTGGATGCCGTCCGGGAACTGGAACGCCGCGGCATACAGCAGCAGCGACGAGGCCAGCGCCGCCACCACCGCATCGCGCGTGTACAGCGCCACGATGTGGTCGTGGCCGAACAGCAGGATCGCGCCGCCGGTGAGCTGGGTGGCCAGCACCAGCACGCCGCCGGCGAACGCCGCCTGCCGTACCCCGTGGCTGCCACGGCCCTGGCCCACCGCGTGCCCGACCCGCACCGTGGTCGCCTCGGCCAGCCCGAACGGCACCATGAAGCACAGGCTGGCGACGTTGATCGCGATCTGGTGCGCGGCCGCCGGCACGTCGCCCAGGCGCCCGATCAGCAGCGCGGTGACGATGAACAGCCCGCCTTCCATCATCACCGTCACCCCGATCGGCAGGCCGGTGGCGAGCAGGCCGCGGATCGATGCCCAGTGCGGTCGGTCGAAACGGGCGAACAGTGCCAGCGCGGCAAAGCGCCTGGTGCGCGCGAGGTACGCGGTGAACGCCAGCACCTGCGCCCACAGCATGATCGCCGAGGCGATGCCCAGCCCGCCGGCGCCCATCTCCGGCAGGCCGAACTTGCCGAACGTCAGCACCCAGCCCAGCGGCAGCAGCAACAGCAGCCCGCCGAAGCCGAGCACCATCGTCGGCAGCGTCCAGTGCATGCCGTCGCTGAGGTAGCGCATGCAGTAGTACAGCGTCAGCGCCGGCACGCCCCAACGGATGCCGCGCAGGAAGTCCGCCGCGCCCGGGCGGATCTCCGGCGCGATGCCCATTGGTTCGAGCGCGAACACCGCCAGGCTCAGGAACGCGAACAGCACCAGGCCCAGCCCCGCCGCCAGCCACAGCGACTGCCGGAACAGCGGGCCGATCTCGTCGTGCCGGCCCGCGCCGGCGAGCTGCGACACCGACGGCGGCAGCGCCATCAGCGTGCCCATCGGGATCATCATCGGCAGCCAGAACAGCGCCGTGCCCACCGACACCGCAGCCAGGGTGGTGGTGCCGTGGTGGCCGGCGAGCACGGCGTCGACGAAGCCGATCAGGCCGGTCGAGACGTGGCCGACGACCAGCGGCGCGGCGAGCACCGCAGTGGTGCGCACCTCGCTGCGGAAGCGCGCGGGACTCTGGATGGGCAGTGACATGGGGGAGAGATGCGTGTCGCGCGACTGCGGCCGCGCGCCGATCAGGTGTCGGACGCTGGCGCCGGGTCACGGCAGGCGGCTATGTTACCGGGCTTCGGGGACGCCCTGCGCGCCGTACCGCGGCGCCGGAGGATCATCAGATGCAGACACACGACGACACGCCGCGCGACGCCGCGCCCGCCACGCCGCCGCCCTTGCCCGCGTCGCGGGCGCGCGGCAACTGCGGCAATTGCGGCTCGCCGCTGCTGGGCGAGTACTGCTACGCCTGCGGCCAGCCGGTGACGGGCATGGTGCGGCATTTCTCCACCATCCTCGGCGATTTCACCGACACCGTCCTCAACTGGGATGCGCGGCTGCCGCGCACGCTGTGGCCGCTGCTGGTGCGGCCGGCGTTCCTCACCCGCGAATACTTTTCCGGCCGCCGCGTGCGCTACGTCAGCCCGGTGCGGCTGTTCGTGACCCTGGCCATCGTCACCTTCTTCGTCGCGCAGTTGATGCTCAGCTTCGGCGACATCAACTTCGAAGACGGCAAAGGCCCGACCGACGCAAGCTTCTCGCAGGTGCAGACGGTGGACGAGGTCATTCGCCAGCGCGACGAAGCGCTCGCCGAGCTGGCCGGCGCGCGCAAGCAGGATGCGGATGGCGTTCCCGGGCTGGGTGCCGGCCTGGGCATCGCCGAGAAGGCGATCCGCAACAGCGCCGAGGCGCGCATCCGCGTGCTGGAGCGCCGCGCCGCGGGCAAGGCGCCAGTGTCATCCGGCGTCGCGGCAACCACGACCGGATCGCCGGAACCCAAGGCCGCAACGGACGCGAAGCCGACGGACGCGCCCGCAGCCGCGGACATCGCCGATGCCGCCGACCCGCCGGCTCGCGCCGGCCAGCCGGATGCGGTCGCAGACGCGAAAGCCGATGCCGACGACGACGACTCCGAACTGAGCTTCAACGGCACCCCTTGGGACCCGAAGACCAATCCGCTCACCGTCTCCTGGTGGCCGGACTTCGCCAACCGCTGGCTCAACGTGCAGGTCGGCCATGCCAAGGCCAACATCGTGCGCCTGCGCACCGACCAGGAATTCCTCAAGGACGCCTTCCTCGGCGCGGTGCCGTCGACGCTGTTCGTGCTGCTGCCGCTGTTCGCGCTGATGCTCAAGGTGGTTTATGTGTTCAAGCGCCGGCTGTACATGGAGCACCTGCTGGTGGCGCTGCACAGCCACGCGTTCCTGTGCCTGACATTGCTGCTGATCTTCGCGGCGATGGCGCTGCAGCGCTGGCTGGCGCCGGAGCCTGGCGCGCTGCAGACGCTGTTCACGGTGATCGAGGGCCTGCTGTGGGCGTGGATGCCGCTGTACCTGCTGCTGATGCAGAAACGCGTCTACGGCCAGGGCTGGACGATGACGTTGCTGAAATATTCGGCGATCGGCTTCTGCTACACGATGCTGCTGAGCTTCGGCATCGCGTTCACCGCGGTATTCGCGGTGGTCGCGGGGTAGGCCGCGGCAACGTCCCCGACGCGAGCTTCTGGCCTGCGACCCGAGAGCGAGAAGCTCGCGGCTGAAGCCGCTCCTGCAGAGTGACGCCTCCACCGCGGATGTGGGGGGCGTCGCCCCGACCTACGCCTGATCCATCCACCTGCACCCGCTCACCGGTGCAGGCGATCGCGCAGCCAGGCGTCGCGCCGTGGCGCCGGTTGCGCCAGCAGCTGAGTGCGCAGCGCATCGCGCGCCTGCGGTGGCGTGCGCTGCGCCAGCACGGACAGGTCCGCGCGACCTTCGGGCGACAGCGCGCGCAGCGCTTCGAGCAGGGCATCGCGCTGGTCCGGCGGCACCTGCGCAACCAGGGCGTGCAGCTTCGGGTAGTCCGCTCCCAGCACCGGGCCGAGCAGCCAGCCGCGGCGCTCGCTGCCGTCGAGCGCGTCGTACTGCGCCCGCAGCGTCTGCTGCTGGTCCGGCGGCAATGCCGAGAATGCCGTCGCCGCGGCGCGCAGCCGCTGGCGTTCGGCCTCCGGCAAGGCCTGCCACGCCTGCCACGCGTCGCGCCGCTCGCGCTGCGCCGCCGGGACCTGCGCATCCCACTGCGCGACCCGGGTATCGAAGGCGGCGCGCTGCTCGGGCGTCATCGCCGCCAGCACCTCGGCGTGCCGCTGCAGCTCGGCGCCGGTCGGTGCCGGCAACGCCCGTGCCTTCTCCAGCAGGCCTGGCGGCAGCGACTGCGCGGCGACGCCGGCCGACAGCGCCAGTGCCAGCGCGAAGACCGGCGCGCGGAGGAAGTCAGAACACATCTTCGGTTTCCGTTGGCGCGTCCGGGTCCGTCGGCGCGTCCGCCACCGGCGCGGCGTCGGCATCGGACCCCGCCACGATCTCCGGCACCTTCGCGCCCGCGGCCAGCCAGGCATAGAAGCCCGGGTCGCTCGCGGCGGCTTCGTCGTCGGCCGCGGCGAGGAGCTCGAAATCGGGGTGGGTCAGCAGCGCGGCCCGGGCATCGAAGGTCGATTCCGGGGCCTGCGCCGGCGGCAGCGGGACGACCTCGATCCGCGAGGTCGGCGCGCCGTCGGCCTGGTTGTCGAACGCCGGCAGGAAGGTCGCGCCGAACGCGAGCAGGCTGGCCGCCGCGACCGCGACGATCGCCGGCATCCGCCACGGCGCGGGCGCCGCGGGGTCGCGTCCGGGCGCCGCGGCCGCGGGCAGGTCGAGGCGACGGCCGTGCGCCGCGGCCTCGCGCATCCGCGCCAGCTGGGCCATGCGTTCGGCCGACAGGTCGCGCACCGCGTGCCGCGTCGCCTCGCCCAGCATCCGCCAACCCTGCGTGTCGGGCTGGCCGTCATCGCCGTGCGGCAGCGCGCGCTGCAGCGCCAGGCGGTAGGTCGGCCGGGCCACGCCGAGCACCGCCGCGGCCTCGGCTTCGGGCAGGCCGGCCACCAGCCGCAGCAGCAGCGCGGCGCGCGGGCCGCGGCCGATCCCGGCCAGCAGACCGAAACCGCTGCCCCAGGCCGGCGCCACCGGCTGCTCGCGCAGCTCCGGGGTGGCCAGCAGCAGGGTCCAGAACTGGCGCGGCCAGTCGGCGAACGGGATCCGTGCCGCAGGCAGGCGAAAGGCCCGCATGGCGGCGATCAGGGCGCGGTCGCCGGTCGCGGCGTCGCCGACCTGCAGCTGGGCAAATACCGCGCCGCGGCGTTCGACGCCACGCAGGAAAGCCGTCAGGGCGGCCGGCGCCGAAGCGGCTTCGTGGAGGGTGCGCGGCATCGTGGGCTCGGTGTGATCGCCCCGCATGATAGCCGCCACGCCGGAGCGCTTGCCCCTTGACGAATCGGGAAAGATCGACAAGGCCCCGGTCGCGGACGAAATCGGTTGTGCACAGCGGTCATGGCGCCGTCACAAAGCTGGACCGTCCCGCAACCCGTTCTCCCGCGCACCCGTTGTTTCACGGGCAAGTACTTGATTCCAATGGAAGACTTGGGTTTGGCACTTTTTTGACCAAGTCGCCGATCCGGCTTGTTTTACCGTGCCCTTTGCCCCCAACCGGAGCGCGATGCACAGACTTATCCACATGCGATGTGGATAAAGGGAAAACCCTAGAGGCCACGGCAACTTGCGGGCCATTGGTGGGACCGAACCGAGCTATCGCACGCAAACGCACATCGTCCGTTGGATGCTTGCGGCGACCGCTAGACTTCCTTGATGCCCGCCGACATTTCCGCCCTGCAGGTCGCCCTGCCGCTGCCGCTGCCGCGCCTGTTCGACTACCGCGCGCCGGCCGGCCTCGCCGCCACGCCGGCGCTGGCGGGGTGCCGCGTGCGGGTGCCGTTCGGGCCGCGCGAACTGGTCGGCGTGGTGGCCGGCGTGGACACCCCGGCCGGCGACGCGCCGGCCGGTGACAAGCCTGAGCTGCGCGAGGTCCTGGCTTGCCTCGACGACGCGCCGCTGCTGCACGGTGAACTGTTCGAGTCGCTGCGCTGGCTGGCACGCTACGCCCACGCGCCGCTGGGCGAGGTGCTGGCCACCGCCCTGCCCGCCGCCCTGCGCCGCGGCGAGCCGCTGCCCGATACCCACGCCTGGGCGTGGCGGCTGACCGAGGCCGGCGCCACCGCCCTGCCCGGCCTGCGCGCCGGCAGCCGGCCGCGGCGCCTGGCCGAACTGCTGCACGGCGCGCCGCGCGACGAGGACGCACTCGACGCGCTGATGGATGACTGGCGCGGCGCGGCGCGCTCGCTGGGCAAGCGCGAGCTGGTCGAACGCATCGCGATCGCCGCCTCGCAGCTCGCGCCAACGCCGCAGCCCGGCCCCGAAGCGAACGCCGAACAGGCCGAGGCGATCGCCACGATCCGCGACGCGCAGGCCGGCGAGGATGCGGGTTTCGCCGCGCTGCTGCTCGACGGCGTCACCGGCAGCGGCAAGACCGAGGTCTACCTGCAGGCGATCGCCGACTGCCTGGCGCGCGGCAAGCAGGCGCTGGTGCTGGTGCCGGAGATCGGCCTGACCCCGCAGCTGCTGTCGCGCTTCCGCGCGCGCCTCGGGGTGCCAGTGCACGCGACCCACTCGGGATTGAACGACGGCGAACGCGCGCGCACCTGGGCCGCGGCGCTGCGCGGCGAGGCGCGGGTGGTGGTCGGCACGCGCTCGGCGGTGTTCACGCCGCTGCCCGAGGCCGGCCTGATCGTGGTCGACGAGGAGCACGACGGCAGCTACAAGCAGCAGGACGGCATCCGCTACCACGCCCGCGATTTCGCCCTGGTCCGCGGCAAGGCGCTCGGCGTGCCGGTACTGCTGGGCAGCGCGACGCCGTCGCTCGAATCGCTGCACAACGCCCGCAGCGGCCGCTACGCGCACCTGCGCCTGACCCGGCGCGCGGGCGAGGCAAAGCCGCCGCGGGTGCGCGTGCTGGACGTGCGCAAGCGCCCGCTCGAAGCCGGCCTGTCGGCCGAACTGCTCGACGCCGCCGGCAAGGCGCTCGATGCCGGCGGCCAGGTGCTGGTGTTCAAGAACCGCCGCGGCTACGCACCGGTGCTGCTGTGCCACGACTGCGGCTGGAGCGCGCAGTGCAAACGCTGCAGCACGCCGCTGCAGGGCACGCCGATGACCGTGCACGCCGGCGGCCGCCGCCTGCAGTGCCACCACTGCGGCGCGCGCCAACCCGTGCCGCTGGCCTGCCCCGACTGCGCCAGCCTGGCGCTGCAGCCGCAGGGCATCGGCACCGAACGCATCGAGGAGCTGCTCGCGCAGCGCTTCGACGGCAAGCCGGTGCTGCGCATCGACCGCGGCAGCACCCGGCGCAAGGATGCGCTGGAAAAGCACCTCGACGCGTTCGGCGCGCAGGCCGGCGTGCTCATCGGCACCCAGATGCTGGCCAAGGGCCACGACCTGCCGAACCTGACCCTGGTGTGCGTGGTGGGGATCGACGAAGGCCTGTTCTCGGCCGACTTCCGCGCCGGCGAGAAGCTCGCGCAATTGCTGATCCAGGTCGCCGGACGCGCCGGCCGCGCCGACAAGCCCGGGGAGGTGCTGCTGCAGACCCATCACCCGGAGCATCCGCTGCTGCAGACGCTGATCGCAGGCGGCTACCACGCCTTCGCCGAGGAAGAACTCGCCCAGCGCGAGATGGCTGGCTTCCCGCCGTTCGCGCATCTCGCGCTGCTGCGCGCGGAGGCCAAACACGCGGATGCGCCGATGCAGCTCCTGCATGCGGCGAAGGCGCTGCTGCTGCCGTTTGCGGCAACGAAACAAGTGCTTGCGACCCGCGCGGCGCCGAACGGCGCGCCGCCCTCCCTTGAACGAAGCGGGGATGCGTTGCTGGAACTGCACGGCCCACTGCCCGCACCAATGCCGCGGCGCGCAGGCATGCACCGCGCGCAGCTGCTGGTGTCGGCCGCGAACCGCCGCGCGCTGCACGGCGCGCTCGATGCGGTGATGCCGGCGCTGTACGCCTTGCCCGAGGCGCGCAAGGCGCGCTGGTCGCTGGACGTGGATCCGGTGGATCTGTACTAGGCGTCGCCAGCGGCAGGGGCGATGGTGGTTCGCAAGTGCGGGCAAGTTGTAGGAGCGGCGGAAGCCGCGATGGCTTTCCCGATCATGCCATCGCGGCTTCCGCC
>NZ_JBQEMW010000002.1:460801-840244 GCF_052044325.1 Luteimonas sp. 22616 | reverse complement strand
CCCTCCCCCCCCCCCCCCCCCCCCCCCCCCCCCCCCCCCCCCCCCCCCCCCCCCCCCCTCCTGCGCGATTCCTGCCAACGCGCCGCCGACGCCGGGCGAGGTCGCGCTCAGCCAGCCGCCTTCTTGCCCGCTCGCTTGCGCGGCGGTGCGGCCTTCTTCGCCCGCACCGACAACGATTGCCCGTTCTTCTGCACCTCGAACAGCCCCGTTGCTTCGATCAGGTCGCTGAGCTTGCGATAGCCGTAGTTGCGTGAATCGAACGAGCCCTGGTTGCTGATGTGGCTGCCCACCGCGCCTAGATGCGACCAGCCGTCGTCGCCCTGTGCAGCGTCGACCGCGTTGCGCAGGATGCGCGCCAATGCGGCGTCGTCCTGCAGGTCGCGCGTGCTGCGTGCGCGCGGATTGGCGGCGCTCGCGTCGCGCGTTTCCTCCGGCGCGCCGAGCTTCTCCAGGTACAGGAACACCGAACACGCCTTGACGAAGGGCTCCGGCGTCTTCTCCTCGCCGAAGCCGTACACGGCCACGCCGTCGTTGCGCAGTCGCATCACCAGCGGGGTGAAGTCGGCGTCGCTGGAGACGATCGCGAAGCCGTCGAGGTTGCGCGCGTACAGCAGGTCCATCGCGTCGATCACCATCGCCATGTCCGAGGCGTTCTTGCCGGTGGAGTAGGCGAACTGCTGGATCGGCCGGATCGCGTAGGTGTGCAGGACCTTTTCCCAGCCGTTGAGGTGCTGGCTCTTCCAGTTGCCGTAGGCGCGGCGCACGTTGGCCACGCCGTGGCGCGCGATCTCGGCGAGGATGACGTCGATCTTCGATGCCGGCGCGTTGTCGGCGTCGATCAGCAGCGCGATGCGTTTTTCGTTGTCGGGCATGGCCGGGTTCCAGCGGGTGTTGCGGCGAAGCCTAGCGCAACCGGCAGCGATGCATCGCGACAGCCGATCGCGGCGTCGGGCGTCGACACGGGCCCCGGCGCCCGGCGATCTCCATGCACGCTTCGTGACGCGCCATCCGGCATCATTCGCGCATTCCCCGTGATCGCGAGTGGCCATGGACAGCGTTCCGAATCCGGACGGGACCGCGCTCCCGCACGTCGTCGTCATCGGCGGCGGCTTCGCCGGCCTGTGGGCGACCCGCGCGCTGGCGCGCGCACCGGTGCGCATCACCCTGGTCGACCGCGGCAACCACCATCTGTTCCAGCCGCTGCTGTACCAGGTCGCCACCGCCGGGCTGTCGGCGCCGGACATCGCCGCACCGCTGCGCCACATCCTGCAGTGGCAGCGCAACGTCACCGTGCTGATGGAAACGGTGGCCGGCATCGACAGCGAGGCGCGCGAGGTGCGGCTCGAACGCGGCGACACGCTGCGCTACGACTTCCTGCTGCTGGCCAGCGGCGCCACCCACGCCTACTTCGGTCACGACGAGTGGGCCGCGCATGCGCCGGGGCTGAAGACGCTCGACGACGCGCTGCACATCCGCCGCCGCATCCTGTCCGCGTTCGAGCGGGCGGAAGCGGAAAGCGATCCGGTGGCGAAGCGCGCGCTGCTGACCTTCGCCATCGTCGGCGGCGGCCCCACTGGCGTGGAGCTGGCCGGCACGCTGGCCGAGATCGCGCGGCACACACTGAAGCGCGAGTTCCGCAACATCGAACCGCGCGATGCGCGCGTGCTGCTGCTCGAAGCCGGGCCGCGGGTGCTGTCGACGTTCCCAGAATCGCTGTCGGAGAAGGCGCGGCGACAGCTGCAGGGCCTCGGCGTGGAAGTGCGCACCGGCACGCCGGTCAACGCCATCGACGCCGACGGCGTGCTGCTCGGCGACGAGCGCATCGCCGCGCGCACCGTGCTGTGGGCCGCTGGCGTGGCCGCATCGCCGCTGGCGCGCGCGCTCGGCGTACCGCTCGACCGCGCCGGCCGCGTGCCGGTGCAGCCGGATCTATCCGTGCCCGGCCGGCCGGACGTGTTCGTCGCTGGCGACCTCGCCTCCGTGCAGCAGGACGGCAGGCCGGTGCCCGGTGTTGCGCCCGCGGCCAAGCAGATGGGCCGCCACGTCGCCGCCGCGATCCGCGCGCGCATCGATGGCAGGCTGGCCGCGCCGTTCCGCTACCGCGACTACGGCAACCTCGCCACCATCGGCCGCATGGCCGCGGTGGTGCACCTGGGCAAGCTGAAACTTTCCGGCGCGCTGGCGTGGTGGTTCTGGCTGACCGCGCACATCTTCTTCCTGATCGGCTTCCGCAACCGGCTGGTGGTGATGCTCAACTGGACCTGGGCGTACTGGAGCTACCAGCGCGCGGCGCGGATCATCCTGGGGCGGGATGCGTGAGTTGATCCGGAGGCGCGGTGCTCTTGCAGGAGCGGCTTCTCAGCCGCGCGCTTGATGTGACCCCTCCCCCCGCGAAGGCAGGGGGAGGCTGGGAGGGGGTGTCCACAGATCACGGTGCTGCCTGAAGGCACCCCTCCCCAGCCCTCCTCTGCCTTCGCAGGGGAGGGAGCAAAGGCATCGCGGCTTCCGTCGCTCCTGCAAAAGCAAACGGCCCGGTTGCCCGGGCCGTTTTCAATCATCAATCATCAATCACCAATCACCAATCACCAATCACCAATCACCGCCTAGGCGGCAAACAGCGCCTTCATCTTCTTCAGCGCATTGGCCTCGACCTGGCGGATGCGTTCGGCGGAGACGCCGTATTCGTCGGCCAGTTCCTGCAGGGTGATCTTGTTCTCGTCGTCCAGCCAGCGGCGCTTGATGATGTCGCGCGAGCGTTCGTCGAGGCGGCCCAGGCCTTCGCGCAGCAGCTGCAGCTGGTGGTCTTCGCTGTCCATGCGCTCGTATGCCTGCGAGGGATCTTCCTCGTTGGTCATCAGGTACGCGGCCGGCGACGGCGGGGCGTGATCGTCGTCCTCGTCGGCGGGCGCGTCGAAGCCGATGTCGCGGCCTGACAGGCGCGACTCCATCTCCAGCACTTCGCGCTCGGAGACGTTGAGGTCCTTGGCCACGGCGGTGACTTCGGCGGCATTCAACCAGCCCAGGCGCTTTTTGCTCTTGCGCAGGTTGAAGAACAGCTTGCGCTGCGCCTTGGTCGTGGCGACCTTGACGATGCGCCAGTTCTTGAGGATGTACTCGTGCATCTCGGCGCGGATCCAGTGCACGGCGAAACTCACCAGGCGCACGCCGACTTCCGGGTCGAAGCGCTTCACCGCCTTCATCAGGCCGATGTTGCCTTCCTGGATCAGGTCGCCGAGCGGCAGGCCGTAGCCGTTGTAGCCGCGGGCAACGTGCACGACGAAGCGCAGGTGCGAATGCACGAGTTCGCGCGCCGCATCGAGGTCTTCCTCGTTGCGGAAGCGGTGGGCCAACGCCTGTTCGTCCTCGACGGAGAGCACCGGGATCTGATGCACCGCGCCGATATAGGCATCCAGCGAGCCGAGCGCGCTAGGCACCGGCAGGTTGTTGGCGACGAGGGGATAGGAGAGCGTGGTTGCGGTCATGGGCGTCATTTTAGCAGTGTCCATATGTGACTGCTAAGTCACGGCGAAGTTCCCGAGTGTTCCATCCGTGGAATGGATGCCCGAAATCCCCGCCAACCCGCGGCGACGTTCAGGCGCCGGAAAACCATTCAGCTTGCCTGGGCCTGCGGTTCCGGAAGTCTACCGTTGAGGGCGCCTGCAGGCGCTCAATCAAGGGAGTCGATCATGCCTGAATCAACGCGCTGAATATTCACGTAAATGTATGCGTGCGGATGCACATTTCCGCCTATTTATCCTGAATTCCCGGGACCTGCCCGGTAAAGTGAAGTGAAGAGGATGTGAAGCCTCTTGCCGATGCCAAGCGTCCTTTGGGGCGCTTTTTGCTGAGTGCAGCCGGCATTTCCGAAGGAGCCCTGTTACCACCCGAACGCTGGGGACACCATGACCATTACAGAGCGCGCATCCGACGCGCATGAGACTTCACTGCCCCGCAGGAGCTTCCTGCGCAGTTCCATCCTCCTCGCCTTGCCCGTGGTCGCGACCGCCACGCCCGCCGCGGCGGCGCTCATGAGCTCGCCGTTGCCGGCCTCGGTGGTGGCGGCCTTCGTCCCGCCCACCCGCGCACGCGGCAGCACCGAGATCAACGTCCGCAACCGGGGCGCGTATGGCGACGGCGTCCGCGACGACACCACCGCAATCCAGAACGCCATCAACGCCCTCCCCGCGGGCGGCGGCACCATCTACCTTCCCGCGGGTACCTACCTGGTCGACCCCACCCGGCGGATCAACCTGCGCAGCAAGATGCACCTGCGCCTGGCGTCGGGCGCCGTGCTCAAGGCCAAGGCCAACTCCGCCGAACGGGCCTACGTGCTGATGGTGCACAAGGTCAGCGACGTGGAAATCTCCGGCGGCGAGATCGAAGGCGATCGCGACCGGCACCTGGGCACCACCGGCCAATGGGGCCACGGCATCATGGTGCGCGGCGCATCGCGGGTCACGATCCGCGACATCCTGATCCGCCAGTGCTGGGGCGACGGCATCTCGATCGCGGCCACGTCGGACCAGATCGCCAGCGTCGACGTCGCGATCTCCAACATCGCCTGCATCAACAACCGCCGCCAGGGCATGTCGCTGGGCCAGGCGCGCGGCGTCAGGGTGTACGACTCGGAGTTCAGCTACACATCGGGCATCACGCCCGGTTGCGGCATCGACATCGAATCGGACTTCACCAATCCCGGCGCGTCCGACACGCACATCGAGAACTGCGTGTTCCGGCACAACCAGGGCAACGGCATCCAGGTCTACAAGCGCAGCGTGAACACCAGGATCCTGCGCTGCACGATCGAGAACAACCAGGGCTATGGCGTGCTGACGATGGGCGCCAGGAATTGCCTCGTCCGGCTCAACCGGATCAACAGCAACGGCTTGATCGGCGTCGGGATCCGCGCCAGTAGCAACGGCTGCAACGTCAGCCAGAATCATTTCTACAACAATGCCAGGCGGTTCCGTTCCCGCGACCTGACGAAACTGTCGCCGCCGAGGGAGCGCACCGGGAACGTCCTGGACCGGCACACCGAAGTGGCGGCCAGCTATGACATCAACATCTGGACCAACTTCTACTACGACAAGTGAGCAGGCACGCGCCGCACCCGGCGCGTGTCCGCAGCCATGGCGGAAGTGTTCCAGCGATCGACTCCATGCCCCGCCGACCAGGCGGGGCTTTTTTGTGGCCGAAGGCAGCTCCGGGGCCGCGTGTCGACTCGTCGGCGCCGGTGGCCGATCCGGTCCGGGGACGCCGGACGAACCAACCTTCCGCTTTCGCACCGCGGACACTGCGCCACCGCTAACGTTTGCCCGCTCCGGCGCCCCACGTCGCAGGGAATCGATCGATGAAGTTCGTGTTCTTCGCCAATACCGACTGGTACCTGTACAACTTCCGGCTGGCGACCGCGCTGCAGCTCAAGGCGCGCGGGGACGAGGTGGTGATGCTGTCGCCGCCGGGCGAGTTCGGCGCGCGCTTCGCCGCGCACGACATCCGCTGGATCACCCTTCCGATGGACCGCGCCAGCCTGAATCCCGCGCGCGAAGCGTGGACGCTCAATGCGCTGGTGCGGGTATTGAAGACCGAACGCCCCGACCTGCTGCACAACTTCACCGTGAAGTGCGCGGTGTACGGCGCGCTCGCCGCCCGGATCGCCGGCGTTCCTGCGGTAGTCAATGCGGTCGCGGGGATGGGCTATGTGTTCACCAGCGACCGTCCCAAGGCGCGGGCGTTGCGACCGATCGTCCGGGTCCTGATGCGCGGCACGCTCGGCAGCGGGCAGACGCGGTTGATCCTGCAGAACCCGGACGACGCGGATGCCTTCGTGTCGTCGCGGCTGGTTCCCCCGCGGATGATCCGCGTGATCCGCAGCTCCGGCGTCGACACCCGTCGATTCCGCCCGGCCGAGGCAGCGACCGCCGACCGGCGCCCCCTGCGCGTCCTGCTCGCCGCGCGGCTGGTGTGGGAGAAGGGCATCCGGGAATTCGCCGACGCGGCCGCCCTGCTCAAGGCGCAGGGACGGCAGATCGAATTCCTGCTTGCCGGCATGCCGGACCCGGGCAATCCGCGCTCGGTCGGGCGCGAACACGTGGAGCGCTGGCAGCAGCAGGGCCTGGTGCGCTGGCTCGGCCACGTCGACGACATGCCGGCGCTGTTGCTGGGCGTGGACGTGATGGCACTGCCCAGCTATTACCGCGAAGGTGTCCCCAGGAGCCTGCTGGAAGGCGCGGCGTGCGGACTCGCCCTGGTCACCACCGACCTGCCCGGCTGCCGCGAGATCGTGGCCCGCCACGGCATCGACGGCCTCCACGCAACGCCCCGCGACCCGGAGTCGCTGGCCACGCTGCTGGCCAGCCTGGACGATGATCGCGACCTGCTGCGGACACTTGGCGACAACGCCCGCAGGAACGCGGTCGCGCAGTTCGACGAGCGCCGGGTCATCGCGGACACCCTCGCGGTCTACGCCGAACTGCTTGGCGCGCCGCACCTGCATCCGGCCACGCCGTGACGCCGAGCCTCCGCCAAACTGCCACTGGCCGGCCGTCAATGCCGTGCGCTGGGTGCCAGGTATCCGAACTTGTCGACGAGCAGCCTGTCCCTGTCGCCGACCAGCTTCTCCGTGTCGGCATCGTAGTAGTATCCGGGCCCGTGCCTCTTCGATGAGGTGTTCGTCCTGGGGCGCGACCTCATCCCGGCGGCCACCCCGTCCGGGATCTCGACCTTCATCGAATGCAATGCATCGAGCAGGTCGGACTCCAACCGCTCGTTCCGGATGAAGTGGTCGATGAAGCAGTGCTCCCTTTCGTGCGCCGCCAGCTGTTCCGGCGTCGAGATGGAGCGCAGGTTGTCGAGCTCGCCCTTCCGGCAGGTGAAGATCTTCATGTAGCGGTAGGTCAGCAGCCCCGCGAACCGGTTCAATCCATACCGCCAATAGCCCTCGCCGACGTCGCGCCAGTAGGCCTCGTCATGCAGCATGTGCAGCCATTCCCTGAACGCCCCTGCGTCGTTGGCGTCGCGGAAGGTGCGCTTCCATTGTTCCGCATGCCAGTTGGGCCGGCTCTCGAGGAGCTCGATGAACAGCGAGACCGGATGCGCCTTCCAGCCGCGGTTCCTGAGCCGGATGCCGGTGGTGGTCACGTTGCTGAAAAAATCGCCGCGGTTGTCGCAGCCATAGGCCCAGAGCGAGACGTGCCAGTCCCATGGATCCCGGACCGACCCCAGGAAGACCCGGTCGTCCACGAACAGACGTGGATCGGCCTGGATATGCCTTTCGACGAACTTCCCGCCGACGACCTCCATGAGCAGGTTGCGGATGTGCGTGCATCCGGTCTTCTGCAGTTCCATGAACACGATCTTCTCGGAAACGAACATATCAACTCCGTCTTTGCCATCCTCGTTCGGCGAGCCATGCGCGCACGGGGGATTCACGCGTCGCGTGCGCGCGCCGGCATGAGGCCGGCGATGCGTTTTGTCAGCAATGCCACCGCATCGGCCAGCACCGCGCGACGCACTGAAATGAAGGTCCAGATGCCAAGGTGCCGGCGTGCCGCCATCAATCCGAGCACGTTGCCGGCAAGCGAACCCGCGCAGGAACCGAGCGCCACGCCGACCACGCCCGCGGTGTAGCCGCCGATGCTGCAGCAGAGCAACTGCACGGCCCCGGCCCCCATGGTGACGTGCAGGGTCTGGCGGCGCAGCCCGGTCATCGGCAGCACGACCTGCCAGGAGCCGGTCACGATGTTCGCGACCTGGCCGACGCCGAGGATCACCAGGATCGGATACGCGGCCTCGTAATGGTCGCCGAAGAGCAGCCCGAGCACCGGGCGCCCGGCCAGCACGATCAGCACCAGCACGACGATGCACGGCAGGCTGGCCAGGCCGCCGACCGCCTGGACGACGCGTTCCATGCGCTTGTTCTCGCCGCGTGCGTACAGCTCGGCCACGACCGGGGGCAGGAGCATGTTGACGATCGTCAACGGCGCCGTCATCAACAGCACGAAGCGCTCGGCGATCGCGAACAGCGCGACGTTCTCGGCGCTGTCGAAGCCGGCGGCGAACCAGCCATTGACCTGCGCGCGCACCACCGCGAGCAGGCTCGCCAGCCACAGCGGCCAGCTCTCGTGCAACAGTCTCGCGGCGCTCCAGTCTTCGTCGGGAACAGCCGGCGGCGGGAGGCCATCCATCGCGTGCAGGCGCCGCCATAGCGTCCAGGCCGCGACGATCACGACCAGCAGCGAGGCACACACGGTCGTTGCGAAGGCGGCGACGAGCGTCATCGCCCCCATCGCCCACAGGATCAGCACCGCGCAAGGGGTGACCAGGCTGATGAGGATGCCGTTGTTGCGGAAGCCGCCGAACAACGTGGCGCCGCGGATGTCGTTCAGCCCGCGGAAGGTTTCGGCGAGCTGCCGCTGCAAGGTGGAGAAGAACAGCCACAGCACCATCAGGCCGCTGAGCGCGATGGCGGATGGCATCTTCACGACCCGCGTGAAGAACCATGGGGTCAGCAGGTAGAAGACCACGCACAGCACCGCGGTCGACGCGAGCACCATCAACAGGCAGCGCCTGACCACCGCGCGCACGCCGTTCCAGTCGCCCATCGCCTTGCACGCGGCGATGAAGCGCACCGTCACCCGGTCCATGCCGAGGGCAGCCACCGTGGCGAGGATGATCATGGTGCTCATGACCACGAAATAGACGCCGTAGTCGGCGGGCGTCAGGCTGCGCGCCAGCACCAGGTTCAGCACGAACGCCGCTGCGATGGCGACGAGCCTGCCACCCGTTGCCCACAGGCCGCCATCGACCATGCTCTGCTTGAGCTCGTGACTCATGCGCCGCTCATCCGGTGCTGGTCCGCGTTCGCACAAGGCCGCCTGCGGCCCGCGCTTTTCATCTGTCCGGCGTGCCGCATGCAGGCGAGGAAGGCGGCAATCCTTGCCCACGGCCGCTGGTCTTCAGGTCGCACAATGGCTCGGGAGGATACCTATCCGGTTCGTTACAACGTGATGATGACGCACCACCAGGACGCACGTTCCGCGTCCCCGGCTGCGCTGCTTCCCGTGACCGACTGCTTTGGGCAAACGCACGATCCTGCCGGCAGGTCCGTGCGGTTCCAGCGTGCACTGCTGCTGTCGACGGGCACGGGCCACCTGTCCGCAGGCCGGCGATACGCGCCAGCCTGCGCGCATTAATGCAGGCGTCAACGGTCGCTTAAGGTTCGCCCTGCAATGCTCGCGAGGCATTTGTCGCGGGACTTCGAAGCTGACATGAATTCGAACCGGACATGAACATGAGGACGCCAGCGGTCGCGCACGACAATGCGCCTGGCCATGGCGGCCACGCGAAGCCCGCCCCGGTGAGCGTGGTCGTTCCCTGCTTTCGCTGCGCGGCGACGATCGACGATGCCGTCGCCACGATTGCGGCGCAGTCGTTGCGGCCCGCCGAAGTCCTGCTGGTGGACGATGGCAGCGGCGACGACACGCTGGCGCACCTGCACCGGGTCGCCGCCACCCACGAGCCCGGCTGGGTCAAGGTGGTCGCGTTGACGGCCAACGGCGGCCCGTCGCGTGCACGCAATACGGGCTGGCAGCAGGCCGAGCAGCCTTACATCGCGTTCCTCGACGCCGACGACAGCTGGGCGCCGCGCAAGCTCGAGTTGCAGATGGCGGCCCTCGACGCGGACCCGGAGATCGCACTGATCGCGCATCCGATGATCGTGCGCAAGCGCGGCAGCGCGTTTCCGGCGCTTCGGTCGCGCGTGCGGACGCAGATCGTTGGCCGGCGCAGGCTGCTGCTCCACAACCCGTTTCCGACCGCCTCGGTCGTCCTGCGCCGCGACCTGCCGCTGCGCTTCGACGAAAGCTTCCGGCGCTCCGAGGACTTCCTGCTGTGGTCGCAGATCGTCTTCTCCGGCTACCGCTGCGCCCGCATCAACCAGGTGCTGGCGATCTGGAACCGGCGCGCCGATGGCGCCAGCGGCCTGAGCGACGACCTCGCCGCGATGCGCCGCTCCAACCACGAGGCGCGCCACAAGCTGATGCGCCAGGGGTTGCTCAGCCGGCCCGAATACGAGTTCACCCGCGCCGTCAGCGTGCTGCGCTGGACGCGCCGCGACCTGATGTTGCGCCTGCGCCAGCAGGGCCCCTATCGGCCCACGCCTGCCTGATTCCATTTGCATTGCATCGCATCGAGACCTGCCCGTGCCACGGATCGCGTTCGATTCCAGCAAGCCAGCCGCCCGCAGACGGGCGCGGATGCGATCGGTTCGGGCCCCGTCGTGAAAAGCTTCTATTTCTCCGGCCAGCGGACGTTCGGCAACCGGGGCTGCGAGGCCATCGTGCGCAGCACCGTCGGATTGCTCAGGGCGCAGTTCGGCGAAATCCGGGTGCTGGTGCCGTCCGTCCACATCGAACGCGACCGCGCGCAGTGGCCGGATGCGGCCGCGGCAGGCGTCGAGTTCGTCAGCGCTTACCTGCCTCGCCACGCCCGCTACTGGGTCAATCTCCAGCGCCTGCCGCTGCCGCCGCTGAAACGCATGGGCTGGCCGTTCGCGATGCCGGGCTGGCTGAAGGAGCAGATCGCCGGCGTGGACGCGGTGCTGGCGCTGGGCGGGGACAACTATTCGCTCGACTACCGCATCCCCTCGCCGGTCATCGGCCTGGACAAGCTGGCGATGGACCTGGGCAAGCCTGTGATCCTGTGGGGCGCCTCGGTCGGGCCGTTCGAAAAGGAGCCGGACTTCGTGCAGCCGGTCACCCGCCATCTCGCACGCATGGATTTCGTCGCCGTCAGGGAATCGGCCAGCTACGGCTATCTCACGCAGACGCTCGGCCTGGACAACGTGGTGCAGATGGCCGATCCGGCGTTCACGCTCGACAAGGAAGCGATCGATCTGGCCGGCTTCTGGCCCACCGGCACGAACGGGATCCTGGGCGTCAACGTCAGCGCGCTGATCGAGCGCTACAAGCGCAAGGAGCAGGACCTTCGCGCCGAGGTCGCGGACTTCATCCGCCACGCGGTGCGCGAGCATGGCCTGGGCGTGCTGCTGGTGCCGCACGTCAATCCACTGAAAGGCCAGCATGCGGGCGGGGACGCCATCTACATGGCCGCGCTGCTGGCGCGGCTGCGCGATCTCGGCAGCGCGGTGACGATGATGCCCAACGGGCTGAACGCGTCGCAGGTCAAGTACGTCATCGGCCACCTGCGCTTTTTCATCGGGGCGCGCACGCATGCCACCATCGCCGCGCTTTCCAGCGGCGTCCCGACGGTGTCGATCGCGTACAGCGTGAAGGCCCGCGGCATCAACCGGGATCTGTTCGGACACGAGGACGCGGTGCTGGATACCCATGACCTGTCCATGCCGTCCCTGCAGGGGCGGCTGGAATGGCTGCTGCGCGAGGAGCCGGCGCTCAAGGCGGTGCTGGCGGCCCGGATTCCCCAGCTCCAGGATGCGGCCAGGCAGGCGGCGGCACGGATCCCGGGCGTGCTCGCATGACAACGCCGCGACGACTGCCGCGCGTGTCGCCGTTGGCCCAAGGGGCGTGACGATGAGCATGCAGGCGACGGACGAAACCAGGGCCGCGGGGCGTGGGCACGATGCCGGCGACGTCGCGCTTGCGCCGGTCAGTGTCGTCATTCCCTGCTTCCGCTGTGCGGGCGCGATTGCCGAGGCGGTGGCTTCGGTCGCCGCGCAGACCCTGCGGCCGGCCGAGGTCCTGCTGGTCGACGACTGCAGCGGCGACGACACGCTGCAAGCCCTGCACCGGGTCGCTTCGCAGCACGAAGATGGCTGGGTGAGGGTCTTCGCCCTGCCGCAAAACGGCGGGCCGTCGCGCGCGCGCAACGTCGGCTGGAAACACGCGAACCAGCTTTATATCGCCTTCCTCGACGCCGACGACAGCTGGCATCCGCGCAAGCTGGAGCTGCAGATGGCGGCACTGGACGCCGATCCGTCGATCGCGCTGATCGCGCACCGGATGACCGTGCGCGATCGCGATTCCGCGCTGCCCGCGTTGCGGCCACCGGTGCGCACCGCGATCGTGGGCCGGCGCAGGCTGTTGCTGAACAATCCGTTTCCGACCGCCTCGGTGGTGCTCCGCCGCGACCTGCCCTTCCGCTTCAACGAGAACTTCCGCCGCGTCGAGGACTTCCTGCTGTGGGCGCAGATTGCGTACTCCGGCTATCGCTGCGCGAAGCTCAACCAGGTCCTGGCCTCGTGGCACAAATCGAACTACGGCGCCGGCGGGCTCAGCGGGGATCTCGCCGCGATGCACGCGGCCGGACGCGAGGTCGGCCGCGAGCTGCTGCGCCAGGGCCTGGTCAGCCGCCCGGAACACTGCGTTGCCCGGGTGCTGGGCGCGGTGCGCAGGACGCGCCGCAACCTGTTGATGCTGGCGCGACGCCAGGCCGACCGCATCCGGCACCAGCGAACGGCATGACCATGACCACGCGACCCGTCGCCCCGCCCCCCCGCTATGGCAGCGCCACGACCGCGAATGCCGGCTTCGTCCTGAGCCTGATCCTGCTGTTCGCAGCGGCCGCGTTCGGCTGCTGGGTAGTGGGAACGCGCGGGCTGGACATCGGCACCGACACCAGCACCTACGCGGCGTTCTTCGAACGACTCGGCCAGGGGCCTTTCGACACCCGGTTGGAGCCCGGCTTCGTGTTCGTCAGCTACCTGCTGAGCCGGATCGGCCTGGGCGTAACCGGATACCAGGCCGCATTGTTCGCCCTGCTTCTGCTCACCGCCTGTCTGTCGACCCGCAGGTATTTCAACTACCTAGGCGCGACGCATGGCTACCTCACCTTCCTCAGCGCGTCGCTGATGCTGCTGTTCCTGTCGCCGATGTTCGTCAACGCGTCGATCAACGCGGTGCGGCAAGGGCTGGCGGCGCTGCTGGTCTTCGCGGCGCTGCTCTCGTTCCAGCAGCGCAGGTGGGTGCTGTTCGCCGTGTACGGGCTGGTCGCCGCGAGCCTGCATGTGTCCTCACTGCTGTACCTGGCGTTCGCTCCCGCGTTGTTCATGAGCGCACGCCTGCTGCGCTACGGCGCGGCGCTGGCCTTCGCGCTGTACTGCACGGGCCTGTCCCTGCTGCTGGTGCAAGCGCTGGTTCCCACGCTGTATACCGCGGTGATGACGTACACCGTCAATCCCGAGTACCGGGCCGGGGTGCGCATCGATTTCGCGGTGTTCTCGCTGTTCTGGTACGCGTTGCCGCTGCTGCTGGCGCCACTGGTGCAACCGCGATTCCGGGAACGGATCACCGACAGCACCGCGGTGTACCTGGTGATGCTGCTGCCGTTCTTCGCGATCGGCTGGGGGTACTACTCCAATCGCTACCTGCTGCCGGCCTGGCTGGCGACATCGTTGATCGTCGCCGCGATCCTGTGCCACAGCCGCCTGGCGGTATTGCGCAATCCATTGCTGATACGCCTTGGACTCGTCGCTGCGTGCGGCGTCTTCTATTTCTACGTGACCCGGGTGATCCTGATCTGAGACCGCGCACCGGGCCGACGTTGGCGCGCGCACGCGCCGTGCCGTCCCGCGTGCGCCGCTTCGTGCACGATCACCCCGGTCGTCTTCCTTTCCCGGCATCGCCTGCGCTGCCGGCAGAATCTCCCTGCAGTCCGGATGCCCATGTTGTCAGCCATCAGCGAATTCCTGGTCTCGCTCACGTATCCACCATTCCTGTCGCTGTGCCTGTTGCTGTGCGCCGCGGCTGCCGTGGCCCTGCGCTGGCGCAGGTCGGGGAAAATCCTGGCCGCGCTTGCGATCGCCTGGTCGTCGCTGTGGTCCATCCCGCAATGTGCGCAGTGGCTGCGCGCGCCGCTCGAGCTGCGCTATCCACAGATCGAGGCGAATGCCTTGCCGCGCGCCGACGCCATCGTGGTACTGGGCGGCGGCAGCTATGCCTGGCTCCGCCGCGCCGAGATCCGGCTGGAAGATCTCAAGAACAGCCGCCTCGCCACCGGTGCACGCGCCTGGCTCGCCGGGCGCGCACCGGTCGTTGTCCTTTCCGGCGGACGCGGCGGGAACGGCACGAGCGAGGCCGCCCTGATGGCGACTGCAATGGCCCGCATCGGCGTGCCGGCCTCGGCGCTCATGCTCGAGGAGCGCAGCCGCGACACGCGCGACAACGCCCTGTTCACCGCGCAGCTGGCCGGGCAGCACGACATCCGTCGTGTGCTGCTGGTGACTTCCGCAGTGCACATGCCCCGGGCTAGTTACTGGTTTCGCGCGGCCGGACTGGACGTCGTCCCCGTTCCCGTCCCCGAACCGCGGATCCGCGGGAGCTGGACGCGTCGCTGGCTGCCGTCGCGCGATGCTTTGTGGCGCAGCGGACGCGCATGGAAGGAGTACGCGGGTCTGCTGGAAGCGCATCTCGAGACCGCATTCAAAGGCCTGCCGCCGCACGATTCGCCGCAACCGTGAATCTGAATGCAAGCCATGTCCGGGCGGGCATTCTGCACGCGGATTTCACACGACCATCCGGCGGTCGCCGTAGCCTTTCGGACGTCATGTCGCCCCGATTGTGCTTGCCACAATTCCGGCCTGCCAGGAGCCGCCCCCATGCGAAGGCCATCCGCACGCCCGAGTGATTCATTAATTCCCTCCGTAATAGCAGAGCGACCGCCCGCACATCGCCTCGTCCATGCCGGCACGCTCGCTGCAGTCGTGGCGGTTGCCAGCTTCCTCGGCGGCTGTGCCAGCGGCGGGGGTTCCGGTGCGAGCCCCGGCGTCGGCGACCTGATCGACAGCGGCGATGTCCGGTTGGTGCAGATCACGCCCGAACTGGTGGCGGCGAACCGCCAGATCGAGCGCGATCCGGTGCCGAAAGAATTGCTTGATTACCGTCCCGAGTCCTATCGCATCAATCCCGGCGACACGATCAAGGTCACCGTCTGGGACCATCCCGAGCTCGACACCGGCGGCGGGGGCGGCCAGGACGTGCTGGCCAATGGTCGCCTGGTGCATCCCGATGGCACCTTCTACTACCCCTACGTCGGCACGCTCAAGGTCGACGGCATGAAGATCGAAGACCTGCGCAGCGCCATCACCAGCCGGCTCGCGCATTACCTGCAGTCCCCGCAGGTCGACGTCAACGTGGTCGGCTATGGCAGCCGCGTCACCCTGCAGGGCGCATTCAAGGACACCAGTTCGCAAAGCATCACGACCGTGCCGCTGACGCTGTCGCAGGCCGTCGGCGCGGCGGTCGTCGACGCCGAGCAGGCCGACCTGTCGGGGCTCGTGCTGACGCGCGACGGCAAGAGCCATCGCATCGACATGGACGCCCTGAGCAGCCATGGCAGTGCGATCCCGAACATCTACCTCAAGCCCGGCGATCGCCTGTACATGCCGTTCAACGATCGCAAGGAAGCCTACGTGATGGGCGAAGTGCTGCGGCCGCAGGCGATCACCTTCAAGACCTCCGACCTGACCCTGACCCAGGTGCTGGGACGCGTCGGCGGCCTCAATCCGGTCACCGCCAAGAGCGAAGCGGTCTACGTCATCCGCGGCGTCGACCTCGACAACATGGAACACAAGCCCGCGACGGTCTACCAGCTCGACGCCAGCACGCCGGCCGCCTACGCGCTGGCCGACGAGTTTTCGGTGAAGCCGGGGGACGTGGTGTTCGTCGGCGAAGCGGGGGTGACGCGCTGGAACCGCTTCCTGAGTCAGCTGCTGCCCTTGTCCGGCATCATCAGGAACGCCGCGGCGCCCACGGGCAACTGATGCGCACGCATCGCTCCGTGCCAACGCATGCAACGCGCCATGGGCCAGCCAGGCAGCGATAGCAGCGGCGTGCCCGGGCGCGTCCTGCTGGTCTGCGTCGGCAATGTCTGTCGCAGCCCGATGGCCGAATGCGTGTTGCGCGACCGGCTCGCGGATCCGGCCATCGTGGTCGAGTCCGCCGGCCTGTCCGCGCTGGCCGGCCAGCCGATCGATCCATGCGCCGGGTCCGTGCTCGAAGCGCATGGCCTGGATGCAACCCTGCACGTCGCGCGCCAGGTCGACGAGGCAATGGTCGATGCCGCGGACGTCGTACTGGTGATGGAGAAGGCGCAGATCCTCGCCGTGCACGCATTGGCGCCCAGCGCCGTCGGCAAGACCTTCCTGCTGGGCAAGTGGCTGGGCGCGGTCGACATCCCCGATCCGTTCCGGCGCAAGCAGGAACACTTCGAACATGTGTACCGGATGATCGAACTGGCGATCGGGAGCTGGTGCGAACGCTTTTCGTCCCGCGCCACGGACGAGGCCTCCGACCCCGCATGAGCACGGTGGCATCGAGCGCGCCAGATGAATGCGATGCGCTGACGATGCCGATTGCTGCGTGAACGGATCCGTCGATTAAGGTCGATTAAAAATGAATGGAGGTGCGGTGTCGTACCTTCATTTCCCGGTCACTGCGCGACCCTGATATTGCTACCCCCGCCGCACTTTTAATGTGCTCGCCGTTGCTTTCTGACCGGAGAAGTCGAGAAGCAGAAACCCTTGTGTATTTCGGCATTCTGGAACCCGACGTCGAGGTACAGCTGCTTTCCCGAGGTGCCGTATGGACCAGAGGTTTGTCGCAGCCGGTGCGTTCGCTGCCCTGGTCACGCTGTTCACGATCTTCAGCCTGCGTCGCCTGGCGCACCGTTTCGGGCTCGTCGACCGGCCGGACGAACGCAAATGGCATCGCGGCCGCGTTCCCGTCATCGGCGGCCTCGCCTTCCTGCTCGGTACCATCGTCGGCCTGGCGTACTTCGATTCGCTCGATCGCTTCCAGGTGTGCCTGCTGGCCACCGGTGCCCTGATCTTCCTGGTCGGGCTGATCGACGACATGGAGGAGATCAGCGTCCGCACCCGCCTGCTGGTGCAGGCCGCAACGGCCGGCATGGTGATCGCCTCCTCCGGCATCTACGTGGATCAGTTGGGCCACCTGTTCGGCATGGATGTTCGCCTGCATGCCCTGGGCATTCCGCTGACCATCATCGCCGTGGTCGGCCTGGTCAACGCGTTCAACATGCTCGACGGCATCGACGGACTCGCCGGCAGCATGGCCCTGGTCAGCATCCTGTTCACCCTGTCGTTCGCGAGCGCCGGCTGGCCTACGCCGGGCGTCGCATTGCTGCTGCAGATCCTGTCGGTGAGCCTGATTCCCTACCTGCTCGTCAATCTCGGCTGGCCGGATGGGCGCAAGATCTTCATGGGCGATGCCGGCAGCATGTTCATCGGGTTCCTGCTCGCGTGGAGCCTGATCTCACTCAGCCACCGGAGCGTTGCGCGGATCGCGCCGGTCGACGTGCTGTGGTGCATCGCGGTCCCGGTCATGGACACGGTGGCGGTGATGGTCCGGCGCATCAGTAGCGGTTGCTCTCCCTTCCATTGCGACCGGCGCCACATCCACCACCTGCTGATCGACTCCGGCTTTTCGGCCCGCGAGACGCTGGGGCTCATCGTCAGCGCCGGCATTCTCCTGGGCACGAGCGGCTACGCGCTGCGTCGCCTCCCCGAGACGGTGAGCCTGGTGGCGTTCCTGGTCCTGCTGGTGCTTTACGTCTGGCGACTGCCGCGCCTGCTGGAGCGCCTGGGCGCGAATCGTCCGGCAGCGCGCGCCCCCGTGGGCCATCCGCTGCGCGCCGCGAGTACGGCGGGCCACGCCGCGCACGCGGACCAGGTAGCCGGCGCGGCGGCGGCGGGAACGGCGCCGCAGAACGCCGCAGCAGCCGCGGCGCACCCGGCCCCTCCTGTGCCGGCGCCTGCGGCCGGCTCGATCACGATGCCGGTCTCCGCTCCGAAGGCCCGCGCGGCGCCGGTACCCGCGCGCTTGAAGGCGTTATGCGTGCTCGGCGCATCGTCGGGCGACATCGCACTGGCACCGGTCCTGCAACAGCTTTCCCGGGACGCGCGCTTCGAGGCCAGGGTCTGCGTGACGGCGCAAAGTCCGCGGACGATGCAGATGCTGCAGTTGTTCGGCATCCAGCCGGACCTAGATCTTGAGCTCGATCCCGGCATCGATGTCGCCACAGCGGATCCGGCGGGCCTTGCATCCGCGGCCCTGGCAAGGATGTCGCGCGTGCTGAACGAGTTCCAGCCGGACGTGGTGCTGATCCACGGCGACGCGCCGACGATGCTGGCCACGGCGATGGCGGCGCGATACGAGCAAGTGCCATTGGCGCGCGTGGATACCTGGATGCCGTTCGAAAAGCACTTCGCTCGGCGTATGGACGACCCGGGCCGCAGGCTCATCAGCACGCTGGCGTCGCTGCGCTCCGCATCCGCGCAGCGATCGGGGCGAATCCTGGTATCCGCCGGCATCCCCGAAGAGCGGATCACGGTCACGGGCAATTTCGCGGTTGATACCTTGCGCACCTCGGTGGAGATGATCGAGCGGGACGAGGCGTTGCGACGCGACCTGGCGCAGCGGTTCGCGTTCCTGCGTGCGGGCAGCCCGCTGCTGCTCGTGGTCAACCAGGCACCGCGCGACACCAACCGGGAGCTCGTCGACAGCGCGCTGCGGCAGCTGGCAAGCCAGCGTCCCGCACTGGACATCGTCTACCCGGCCGACGCGGTTCCGGCCGATGCGGAAGCCGCGGCGCGCAGGCCGCTCGATCCCCCGAACCTGCACCGGGTGGAAGCGCTCGACTACGTGGCCTTCGCCTACCTGCTCGACGCGGCGTACCTCGTCCTCACCAACTCCGAGGAGATTCGCGCGGAGGCAGCGATCCTCGACAAGCCGGCCATCGTGGTGCGCGATACCGGCGCCTCCGCGTCGCCCGATCCCGCGCCGTGGATCGTCGGCGACGAAAGCCAGATCGTGGAACGCGTGATGGCGTTGCTGACCGACGAGCGCGCCTACGCCGCCATGCGGGACACCACCGGGGTCGACGACATCGACGGCATGGAAGCGTGCCCGCCGTTCGTCGACGCACTGGCCAACCTCACGCACCGCGCGGCTTCCCTCGCAGCATGACACCCACCCCTTTCCCGCCCGCATCCACCCGGGATGCGGCAGATCCGATCCGGCCCCGCGGCCGCTGGAGGCTCCTGTGAACGAACTCATCGCGACCCAAGGCAAGGAGATCTCGTCGTTGCGCGAAATGCCGATGCAGCGCGACGACGACATCGACGTGCGCGCGCTGTTCGGGACGCTGTCCGACCACAAATGGCTGATCCTGGCGGGAACCGGGCTGTTCTTCCTCGCCAGCGTCCTCTACGTGCTGATGGCGACGCCGATCTACGAGGCGAGCGCCATGGTGCAGGTGGAAAAGAGCATGCCCAACGTGCCCGGCCAGCAACGGACCACGACCCCGATGGACGGACCCACGGGGTCGCAGGCGGTGACCGAGATCCCGCTACTTACCTCGCGCAGCGTCCTGGGCGCGGCGGTCGAGAACCTCTCGCTCGACATCCGCTCCAGCCCCAGGCGCTTTCCGCTGATCGGCGACTTCGTCGCCCGCCACTTCGCGTCGTCCCGGCCGGGCGAAGTGATGCCACCGTGGTTCGGCCTGGACCGCTATGGATGGGGCGGCGAACAGCTCGAGATCGCCCGGCTCGACGTACCCGATAGCCAGCGCGACGTGCCGATGCTGCTGGTGGCCGGGGCGCCCGGCGCTTACTCGCTGCAGGACGCCGAGGGCAACCTGGTGCTGCGGGGACGGGTGGGGCAACCCGCCAGCGCGCAGGGCGTGACGATGCTGGTGCGCAAGCTGCAGGCGAACCCGGGCACCCAGTTCGACGTCGTGCACCGCAGCGAACTTGCGGCCATCAACGAACTGGCCGGCAGCATCAGCGCGGTGGAGCGCGGCAGGGATTCGGGCATCGTGGCCCTGACCTACCGCAACACGTCTCCGCAGCTGGCGGCACGGGTGCTCGACCAGATCACCTCGGCCTACCTGCAACGCAACATCAAGCGCACCTCCGCGGAAGCGGAAAAGAGCCTGGCTTTCGTCAACGAGCAGCTGCCGAAGGTGCGCGCCGAACTGAACAAGGCGCAGGCGGCGCTGAACGAATTCCAGAAGCAGGTGGGCACCGTCGACATCAACCTGCAGACCAGCGCCCTGCTCAACCAGGTGGTGGCGCTCAACGGCAGCATCCAGCAGCTGCGCACGCAGCAGCCCGAGATCGCGCGCCGCTTCACCCCGAACCATCCGGCCTACCAGTCGCTGCAGAAGCAGATCGGCGGCCTGGAAGGCGAGAAGTCCCGCCTTCAGGCGCGCATCGCCGAGCTTCCCGACATCCAGCAGGGCCTGTTCCGCTATACCCGCGACGTCGAGGTGACCAACCAGACCTACACCAACCTGCTCGACCAGGCGCAGCAGCTCGACATCGCCCGCGCCAGCGCCGTGGGCAACGTGCGGCTGATCGACCAGCCGGCGGTGGATGCGATCAATCCGGTCTGGCCGCTGAAGCTGCCGGTGGTGGCCGGCGCCACCTTGCTGGGCGCGCTGGTGATGATCGGGTTCGTGTTCCTGCGCCAGATGCTCGATCGCGGCGTCGAGGACCCCGCGGACATCGAGCGGCTCGGCCTGCCGGTGTATGCCTCGATCCTGCTCAGCGCCCAGGAGCGCGCGAACGCGCTGCCGTCGCATCGGCGGCGGCGCCACCTGCGCCCCAACCTGCTGGCGCTGAGTGCACCGGCCGACCTGGCGATGGAGGCGCTGCGCGGCCTGCGCACCAGCCTGCACTTCGCGCGCAACGAGCCCAAGAACAACCTGCTGATGATCACCGGGCCGAGTTCGGGCGTCGGCAAGAGCTTCGTGGCTTCCAACCTCGCCGTCACCACCGCCCAGGCCGGCCAGCGGGTCATGCTGATCGATGCGGACATGCGCCGCGGCACGTTGCACCAGGTCGTGGGCACGCGTTGCGAAGACGGGCTGTCGGAGCTGATCGCGGACCGGATCACGCTGGAAACGGCGATCCGGCGCGTGGCCGGCACCGAGAACCTGTCGTTCATCCCGCGCGGCGAACTGCCGCCCAATCCGTCCGAACTGCTGATGCATCCGAACTTCGCCGCGCTCCTGGAACAGGTCGCGGCACGCTACGACCTGGTCATCATCGATACCCCGCCGGTGCTGGCGGTGACCGATGCGGTGGTGATCGGCAACCACGTCGGCACCAGCCTGCTGGTGGTGCGGTTCGGCTACAACCAGCAGCGGGAAATCGCGCTGGCCAAGCAACGACTCGAGCAGAATGGCGTGCAGGTCGAAGGCGCGATCGTCAACGGCGTCGAGAAGCGCGCCGGCGGGCTCTATTCCTACGGCTACTACGGCCATCGCCCGAAGGCGGCCTGAGCACGCGGAGGGCACGATGAACCAGCGCACGACCACCATTGCCGGTGGCTTCGGCTTCCCGCTCGCGCCGGAATCCAGCGTGGAAGACGCGCCGCGGCCGGCGCCACGCGTTGGCTCCGGGACCGCCGCGCACCGCCTCCAGATCGTCACCTCGCCCTACTACGGCTCGCCGGATTTTTCCGCGCTGGACGATGGCCACGCGGCCCGGGCCAGCATCGACCAGGTCTCGGTCGCCGACCTGCTGCGCAACGGCTTCGTCTACGCGCCGCACTCGATCTACAAGGACGTGAAACTGGTGACCACCGGCTTCGACCCACACCACGACATGCATGTCGCGCCGGAGTTCCGCTACCTGTTCCGCGACAGCGGGCATCGCCAGGCACGCAGCTCGCCCGGCACCGCTTGGGTGGAGAAATACCACCAGCTGCTGTGCGAGGCGTTCGAGAACGCCTGCGCGGAGATCACCTCGCCGTGGCTGCTGCAGAGCGGCGGCAAGGACTCCACGCCGCTGGCGATCGTGGCCGCCGAAGTCCGGCCCGATACGCGCTGCATCACCTATCTCGGCGGCAGCGAGGAGAACGAGGTCGATTCGGCGACGCTGGTCGCGGCCAAGCTCGGCCTGCGGCACGACACGCTCGAGTGCGACCCGGGGCGCGCCTACGACCGCTACCTGGCCATCATCGATCGCCTGCCGCTTCTGACCGCGGACTTCGCGCTGCTGTCGTACGTGGACCTGGCAACCGAGATCGCCGCCGACGGCGCCGACGGCGTCGTCGACGGCATGGGCGCGGACGGCTACTTCGGCCCGACCGTGCACGGGCGCGAGCGGGTGCTGTCATCGCTGGCGCGCAACCTGAGGCTGGCGCGCGCGATGACGGAACTGCCGTTGCTGGGACGCAACTTCGAGTTCTGCTATCTGCTGTCGACGCTGCAGATGGACCCGGTCGAGCGCGCCTTCCCCGGTTCGCGCTTCACCGACGCCGAGGTGGACGCCCTGTTCGGCCGCGCCATCGCACGCGAGTCCAAGGCGCGGCTGGAGTTGTTCCGGCCCGAGATCGCATCGGCGTCCAGCCTCGACGAACGCTGGGCGATGGCGAACTCGATCGCCGGCGTGAGCGGCAGCTTCGCCAAGGGCCTGTACACCGCGCGTGCGCTGTCGTTGCGCGCCGCGTATCCGTTCTGCGACTGCAACCTGCGCGAATGGGTGTACCGCCAGGTACCGTCGGACCAGCTGGTCGACCCGGTGACGCGCGCCAACAAGGTGCTGGTGCGCCGGCACATCGAAACGCGCTTCAAGCAGCTGCCCTACGTCGCGCGCAAGGGCAGCTTCCGGTTCGACCTGTGCGGGCTGGCACGCCAGCGTTTCGACGAAGTGCATGCGTATGCCGTGCAGGCAAGCGACATGCTGCCCGGCGCGACGGCGTGGCTGGAGCGCAACCGCGGCCGCCTGGACAACAAGTACCACGCCTCGAAGTTCTACCTGCTGGCGATCGTGCTGCCCTGGCTGGTGCGACACCGCGAGCGCTCGGATTCGCACCAGCAGCGCGTGCAGATCACGATGTCGCCCTACTACGGCAAGCCGGATTTCTCAGCGCTCGACGACGACATCAAGGGCCGCGCACGACTGGACCCGGTGTCGATGGCCGACCTGCTGCGCAACGGCTTCGTCTATCCGCCGCATTCGGTCTTCGAGGACGTCAAGCTGGCGACCTTCGGCTTCGATCCGCAGCACGACATGCACGACGCGCCGCAGTTCCACTTCGGATTCCGCGACAGCGGCAAGCGTCCCGATGGCGACGAGACGGACGCTGCCGTCGCCACCTACCACCGCCTGCTATGCGAGGCGCTCGATCGCTCGTGCGCGAAGATCCGCGCCCCGTGGCTGCTGCAGAGCGGCGGCAAGGATTCGACCACGCTCGCGATCGCCGCCGCGGAGGCGCGCCCCGACACGGTGTGCTTCACCTACCTCGGCGGACGCGAGGAGAACGAGATCGGGTCCGCGCATGCGGTCGCCAGGACCCTCGGCCTGCGCCACGAGGTCCTGGCCTGCGATCCCGGCCGCGCCTACGACCGCTACCTGGCGATGCTGCCCAGGATGCCGCTGCTGACCGCGGATTTCGCGTTCCTGTCCTACGCCGACATGGCCACGACGATCGCCGCGAGCAATGGCGACGGCACCGTGGATGGCCTGGGTTCCGACATCTACTTCGGCACGCCGATGCATTCGCAGCACTGGTTGCTGTCGTCGCTGGCGCGTGGCGTGCGCCTGCCGCGCTGGGCCACCGAGCTGCCCGGGATCGGGCACAGCTTCCGCCTGTGCTACCTGCTCTCGACGCTGCAGATGGATCCGAGCGAACGGCTGTTCCCCGGCTCGCGCTTCACCGACACGGAAGTCGACGCGCTGTTCGGCCTCGACATCGCGCGGCTGTCGAAGGCGCGCCTGGCGTCGTTCCGCTCGGAGATGGCGTCGGTGGCCAGCGGCGACGACTGGAAGGCGATCACCCTCACGATCTCCGAGGCGGCCGGCGGCTTCGCCAAGGGGCTGTACACGGCCAGCGCGCTGTCGCTGCGCGCGGCGTATCCGTTCTGCGACCGCGCCCTGCGCGAGTGGGTCTACCGCCAGGTGCCGTCGGACCAGCACATCGATCCGGTCACCCGGGCCAACAAGGCCCTGGTGCGGCGGCACATCGCGACCCGCTTCGAGCGGCTGCCCTATGTCGAACACAAGGGCTGCTTCCGCTTCGACCTGTGCGGGCTGGCGGAGCAGCGTTTCGACCAGGTCCATGCGATCGCCGCGCAGTCGCGCGACATGCTGCCCGGCGCGGTGGCGTGGCTGGAACGCAATCGCGGCCGCCTCGACAACAAGTACCACGCCTCGAAGTTCTACCTGCTGGCGGTGGTGTTGCCGTGGATCCACCACCACGGCGCCGAAGCCGTCGGCAGCGCGGAGGACGCGCGGTGAGGCACCGGACAGCCGATCCGTTCGCGCACGTGGTCGCCTCGCGCCGCGCATTCCTGCGCGGCAGCATCGGCGCGTCGGTGTCGCTGGCGCTGCTCGGCGGCGCGGCATGCACGATGTCCGCATCGGCGGCGACGCTGGTTCCGCCATCGCGCGCACGCGGCAGTGCGCGGACCAGCGTCCGCGACCACGGCGCGCGCGGCGACGGCGTGCACGACGACAGCGCCGCGTTCCAGCGCGCGATCGACGCCCTGCCCGACGATGGCGGCACGGTCGAGGTGCCGGCCGGCACGTATCTGATCGACCCGACACGGCGGACGAGCCTGCGCAGCCGGATGCACCTCCAGCTCGCGCCCGATGCGCAGCTCAAGGCGAAGCCCAACGCGGAGCAACGCGCCTACGTGCTGATGGCCGCCCTGGTCAGCGACGTCGAGATCTCGGGCGGACGGATCCTGGGCGATCGCGACGCGCACCTGGGCAGCACCGGCGAGTGGGGCCACGGCATCGCGCTGTACGGCGCCAGCCGGGTCACCGTGCGCGACATCCACGTCTCGCGCTGCTGGGGCGACGGCATCGGCATCGGCGGCAAGCGTCCTGGCGGGAAGAAGAAGCTGGCGCCGGTTCCCAGCCAGGACATCGTCCTGTCCGGCGTGACCTGCACCGGCAACCGTCGCCAGGGTCTCACCATCGGCCATTCGCGCGATGTCCGCGTCCACGACTGCGAGTTCAGCGACACCGCCGGCACCCTGCCGCAGTGCGGCATCGATATCGAGCCGGACGCGCCCGGCACGGCGGTGCGCGCGCACATCGAGAATTGCGTCGTGCGCGGCAATCGCGGCAGCGGCATCCAGATCTACAAGCGCAGCAGCGAGGTCACGGTCAAGGGCTGCACGATCGAGGACAACCGCGGTTACGGCGTGCTCGCGATCGGAACCACGGACGGCCTGATCGTCGACAACCTGATCCGCGGCAACGGGCTGAAAGGCATCGGCCTGCGCGGCGGCACCCGCAACTACCAGGCCAGCCGCAACGATCTTGCCGGCAACCGGCTGCGGCAGCGCAATCCGCCCGATGCCGAGAGGGGGAACGAGTGACCGCGATGACATCGACAACCGCGCCCTGACGCCGGCGTGCACACCGAAATCCTGAAGACTCTGGCACTGAAGCAGGCGCTAGACGCTGGGGGCTCAATGTCGTGATCGGCGGGGCGCCGGAAAAAAAACCCCGGGCGAACCCGGGGCCAAGGAAAAAAGAACGCGGCCCGCGTCGCCGGTGGCCATGCCGGGAGAAGGCCTGGCCGGCCGGAGGCGTGCGTCGCGCCGCCGGGGGAGCCGGCGACGCGGGCCGCGCAGGGGTTACAGGTCGACGCCGAAGCCGATGCCGGCCGAGCTGTCGTCGCTGCTGAAGGCGCCGCCGATCGAGAACGACGCGCGTTCGCCGATCTGCTTGGAGTACCCCACCGACAGCGCGCTCTCGCCGTTCTGCCAGCCGGCACCCACCGCCACCCGGCCGCGCTCGCTGCGGCCACCGGCGGCGTTCATCGCCATGTTCATCATTGCCGAGCTCATCGCTCCCATCCGGTCGATCCGCTTGTCCTGCTGGTTCAACCGGTTGCCGAGGTTGTCGCTGAGCTGCTGGAACTGGTCGTCCAGCGCGGTGAACTTGCTGTCGGTGTAGGCATTGGCCGAGGCCAGGGTCTTGGTCGCGGTGGTGTCGGTGTAGGCGTTGGCCGAGTCCAGCGTTTCCTGGTCGAGCGCTGCCGGGTTTGGCGCCTGCGCCACCGGGGCCGACTGGCCGCCGGTGACCGGGCCACCGGTGGATGGCGACGGGGTGCCGGTTGGTTCCGCGTCGCGCGACGGACCGGCTTGCGCATTGTTGCCGGCGTCATTGCCCGCGACACGGTCGTCGACCTGCTGCGTACTGCCGCTGGAAGCGGTCGCCGGTGCGGCGGCGTCCGTGGCCGTGGCGCCGTTCTCCAGCGCGCCCAGGCGGCTGTCGATGCCGCTGATCGCGCCGTCCAGCGCACCCAGTGCGTCGCCGACGTTGTAGTAGCTGCCGCCCTGGATCAGGTAGGTGGGGCCGCTGAAACCGTTCGCCCCCATCGACGCGCCGCCGCCGAGCGATTGCGCCATCGAATCGCCCATCCCGAACAGCTGCGCACCGTTCACAGCCTCGGTGCTGGTGGCCGACAGCGCGCCGGCGGCGACGTTGGCGATCGTGGTTCCACCCTCGCCTTCCAGGGTCAGCGTGGTCTTGTCCTCGTCGTCGTATTTCACCGTGCCGGCAAGATCCGCATCGACGTTGGCAAGCGCCGAGTTGAACTGGCCGAGGTTGACCGCATCGGTGTCCTGGGTGCCGGCGGCGACGTTGGTGATCTGCCGCTCGCCACCCACCGTGCCGACCGACACGCTGTCGGCGCGATCGGCGACCGAACCGGCGCCGAGCGCAACGCTGTTGCCGGCCGTGACCTGGGCGCGTGCGCCCAGCGCGGTGCCGTCGGTGGCTGCGTCCAGCACGCGGGCGTCGTAACCCACTGCACTGGAACCGGCGGCACGTGCCTGGGCGTTGGAGCCGATCGCCGACGATGTCGCCGCCAGTGCCTGGGTGTTGGCGCCCAGCGCAGTGGCGTTGGTACCGGCCGCGTTGGCGTTGCTGCCGAACGCCGAGCCGCTGACTTTCGCCGCCTTGCTGTTCGCGCCCACTGCGGTGGTGCCGTTGGCGTTGGCCACGCTGTTGGCGCCGGCTGCCAGCGCGCCCTGGCCGTTGACCAACGCATCGTCGCTGCCATCCTGCGCACCGCTTGCGGCGAAGTAGTGATTCGCCTCGCTGGCGCCCGCGGCGACTTCGTCAAGCTGCGCCTTGTTCACCGCATCGTTCGCCTCGGTACCGGCGGCGACGTTGGTGATCTGGCGCGTCAGGCCGAGCGCTTCGGAGCCCACCGACACCGTGTCGGCGCGCGTGGTCTCGGACGACGCGCCCAGCGCGACCGAGTTGTCGGCCGCCGCCCAGGAATGGGCGCCGAGCGCGACGCTGTCCAGGCCGCGCGACACCGACAGCTTGCCGATGGCGATCGCATTCTCGGCCTGGGCGAAGGTGCCGTTGCCGATCGCGATCGCCGAGACCGACTCGGCCTGGGCCCAGGTGCCGACCGCGAGCGCGTTCTGCGACTGCGCCGCGCTGCCCGCACCGACTGCCACGGCGTTGATGTCCATCGCCCGGCTGTTGCGGCCGATCGCCATGCTCCATTCGCCGTAGGCGCTGCCCCCGATCGCCAGCGACAGGTCGCCGGCCGCATACGAGGTGCTGCCGAACGCGACCGACGCGTAGCCCAGCGCCTGTGCGCCGGCACCGAGCGCGGTGCTTTCCTGCCCGGAGGCGAGCGTGGGCACGTTCTCGATCTCGCCGGTGTTGCCGTTGAAGATCTGCGCGTAGCCGCCGATCGCGGTCGAGCTGGTCCCGCTGGCTTCGCTGCCGGCGCCATAGGCGGTCGAACTGCTGCCGCTGGCGACGCTGTTGAAGCCACCCGCGGTGGTGTACTCGCCGACCGCCATCGCGCCGCTGCCGAAGGCCGAGGTGCCCAGCCCGATCGCGTTGGCGCCGTCGCCTGCGGCGGTGGCGTACTCGCCTTCCACATACGCACCCGCGCTGCCCTCGTCGCCGTCACTGGCCTTGAAGAAGTAGTCGGTGTTGTCCGCGGTCTTCTGCACCTCCTGCAGCTGGGCGAGGTTCACCGCGTCGGTGTCCTCGGTACCGGCGGCGACGTGGGTGATCTGCCGCTCCTCGGCGAAGCCGTCGATGTTGGGGCCGGCGCCGACCGAAACCGAGTTGGCGCGATCGGCAACGGCGCCCGCGCCGAGGGCGACGCTGTTGTCGCCCATGGCCTGCGCGTAGAAACCCACCGCCACCGCGCTGTCACCAGCGGCGAAGCTGGAGCCGCCGAGTGCGGTCGACCAGTGCGCGTAGGCGAATGCGGATTCACCGACCGCGGTAGCGCTGGTTTCGGTGGCGAAGCTGTTCCAGCCCAGTGCGGTGGACTGGATCCCGGTGGCCTGCGCCGACGAACCGAACGCGGAGGCGCGCTCGGCCGATGCGACGGTGGCGACGTGGCCCAGGTTCGGGCCAGCCGGGCGGCTGCCGCCGACCGCGGTGCTCTGGTCGCCGGTGGCCTGGGCGCTGTCGCCGACGGCCACCGCGCTTTCGCCTTCGGCATTCGCGCGCGAGCCCACGCCCGTGGACCACAGGCCGCTGGCACTGGCGTTGGCGCCGAGCGCGGTCGCAAGATCGCCGCCCGCCTGTGCACCGGCGCCGAATGCGCTGGCACCGATCCCGGTCGCCGCGGTGGTGCCTTCGATGGTGACGTCGCGCTTCAACTCCGCGTCGTAGTAGGTGTAGTGCAGTTCGCCGCCGGCGGCGGTGGACGAATCGCCGGCCGCCAGTGCGTTGAATCCGACCGCGGTGGCGTTGCCGGCAATCGCGTTCGCACCGCTGCCGAATGCCGACGCGCCCGCGCCGGTGGCATTGGTGGCCTCGCCCGCCGCGATCGCGTTGTCGCCTTCGACATACGCGCCGGCATCGCTGTCGTCGCTGCCGCTGGCCTGGAAGTACTTGCTGGTTTCGCCGGCCGTGTCAGCCACCTCGTTGAGCTGGGCCAGGTTCACTGCATCGGTGTCCTCGGTGCCGGCAGCCACATTCGTAATCTGGCGCGTGAGGCCGCGTTCGACCGAGCCGACCGAGACCGTGTTGGCGCGAACGGCGTCCGACAACGCGCCGAGCGCCACCGAGTTGTCCGCCAAGGCGAACGCCTCCGGCCCGAGCGCCATGCTCGATGCGCCGGTCGCGAAGCTCAGCGTCCCCAGCGTGATGGCATGGTCGCCGGACGCGAAGCCGCCACCGAGCGCGATCGAATACGCGCCGCTTGCCTGCGCGCCCGCGCCGAGCGCGATCGCGGTCTGGCCGGACGCTTCCGCGCCCTTGCCAATGGCGGTGCCGTAGCTGCCTGCGAAGGTGTTGCGGCCGACCGCCGTGGCACTGTCGCCGAGCGCGTTGCCCCCGACCGACACCGCCATCTCGCCGCCCGCATAGGCGCTGCTGCCGACCGCGACCGACGCGTACTCCAGGGCGTTGGCGCCGTTGCCGATCGCGGTGCTCTCCTGCCCCGAGGCGATGGTGGCGAAGCGTTCGAGTTCGCCGGTGTTGCCGTTCCAGACATAGGCGTAGCCGCCCAGCGCGGTCGAGCCGTCGCCCGTCGCCTGGCTGCCGGCGCCATAGGCGGTGGCGTCGGCGGCGCTGGCCACACTGCCCAGGCCGCTGGCGATGGTGTATTCGCCGATCGCGTTGGCGCCGCTACCGAATGCCGACGCGCCGAAGCCGATCGCGCTGGCGCCGTCGCCGGCGGCGGTGGCGTACTCGCCTTCCACGTAAGCGCCGGCGCTGTTCTCGTCGCCGTCGGTGGCCTTGAAGAAGTAGTCGGTGTTGTCAGCGGTCTTCGCCACCTCCTGCAGCTGCGCGAGGTTCACCGCGTCGGTGTCCTCGGTGCCCGCGGCGACGTTGGTGATTTGCCGCTCGTGGCCCGCGCCACCGACCGAGACGGTATTGGCGCGATCGGCCAGCGAGCCCGCACCGAGGGCGACACCGTTCTCGCCTTCCACGCGACTGCCGACGCCGAGGGCGACGCCGCTGTCAGCGGCGACCGCCGAACCGGTACCGATGGCGACGCCGTGTTCGGCCGCCACGCTGGTCGCATAGCCCAAAGCGATGCCGTAGTTGCCGCCGACCACGCTGCGACTGCCGATGGCGGTCGCGTAATCCGCGTCGACCGCGCTGATCGCGCCGAGCGCCATGGACATGTGGCCTTCGGCGACCGCGCCGGCACCCAGCGCCGAGGTCAGCGCGCCATTGGCGTAGGCGGCCGGGCCGAAGGCGCTGGCGCCCAGGCCGACCGCGGTGGTGCCGGTGAGATAACCGCTCGGGAATGCGCCGCCGCTCTGGAACAGCACGATGTCGCCGGGGCTGCCGACGGCGACCGAATAGTCGCCGGTGGTGTTGCTGCCGTAGCCGTAGGCGGACGAGCCCACGCCCGCGACCTGCGCGTAGCCGCCGGTGGCGGTGCCGAGATCGCCGGCGCTGCTGCGGTAGCCCATCGCCGTGGCCTGCACGCCGGTGGCCGCGGCCTCGACGCCGAATGCACTCGCGTATTCGCCGCTCGCCGATGCACCCGCGCCGGCCGCAATGGTCCAGGTGCCGGTCGCGCTGGCGCCCGCGCCCAGCGCGGTGGCGTCTTCGCCCGAGGCGACGGTGTTGGTCGTGACTTCGTTGCCGTCGCCGTCCTGCGTCGTGCGCGTGCCGCCCATGGCCACGCTCGATTCGCCGCTGGCCTCGGCATTGCTGCCATAGGCCGACGCATCGACTCCGCTGGCGGTGGCGCCGTAGCCGGTGGCTGTGGCGAAATCGGCCATCGCGGCTGCGCCGCTGCCGTAGGCCGACGCGCCCTCGCCGATTGCGTTGGCCGCTTCGCCTGCCGCGATGGCGTTGTCGCCTTCGACGTATGCGCCCACACCCGGGTTGTCCGGATCGTCGCTGGCCTTGAAGAAGTGGTCGGTGTTGTCCGCGGTCTTCGCCACCTCCTGCAGCTGCGCGAGGTTCACCGCATCGGTGTCCTCGGTGCCCGCGGCGACGTGGGTGATCTGGCGGTCGATCGCGGCGATCTCCTCCGGCCACTGGCCGTTGTGCGTGCGCGCCGGTGAACCGACCGAGATGCTGTTGTCGCGGTCGGCGTAAGAGCCGGCGCCCAGCGCCACCGCGTTGGTCACACCGGGCGCGACCTCGCTGTTGGCGCCCAGCGCCATGCTGCCGTCGGCGCCGGGGAAGACGATGCTGTTCCAGCCCAGCGCGACGCTCTGCACGCCGCCGGTGGCCGAGAGCCCGCCGAAGGCCAGGCTCTCGGTGCCTTCGGCCACCGACAGTCCGCCCATGGCAATGGTGCGGTCGCCGCGCGCCTGCGACCAGTTGCCGACCGCAGTGCTGAACACGCCATAGGCGCGCGCCTGCCCACCGATCGCCACGCTGTCGTCGCCGCGTGCGGTGGCGGCCTGGCCGAGCGCGGTCGCGCTCTGGCCGCTGGCCTCGGACACCACGCCCAGCGCGGTGCTGCCGTACTCGGTGGCGCGCGCGGCGGTGCCGATCGCGGTGGATTCCTGGCCGGACGCCGTAGTCGACCAGATCTCCTCTTCCCAGGTGTCGCCGTTGATCACCACCATCTGCCCGCCGATGGCGGTCGCGCTCTGGCCGGTGGCCTGGCTGCCGACGCCGTAGGCGCTGCTCCACTTCTCCGTGGCCACCGCGTTGTAGCCGGAAGCGGTGGCGAACTCGCCGACCGCGACTGCGCCGCTGCCGAACGCCGAGGCGCCCAGGCCCAGCGCACTGCTGGTGGCGCCGATGGCGGTGGTGTAGTCGCCTTCGGCCAGCGCGTCCGAACCCAGCGCGGTGCTGTCCTCGCCCAGGGCCGCGCTCTGGAAGCCGTTGGCGGTGCTGTCGAGGCCGTCGGCCACGCTCAGCGCGCCGGTGGTGGTGGCATTTTCGCCACTGGCCTGCGCGCCAGCGCCAACCGCGGTGGCGCCCTCGCCATCGGCGCGGGTCAACACGAATTCGCCGCTGCCATCGTCGAGATAATAGGCGCCACCCAGCGCCGTGCTGCCGGCCTGCGTGGCCCGCGAACCGGCGCCCAGCGCCGTGGCGGCGCGGCCGTCGGCAATGGCTTCGATGCCCAGCGCCGTGCTCTGGTCGCCTGCGGCAACCGCATTGCTGCCCAGCGCGCTGGCGTGATTGCCCAGGGCCGTCGCGCCCGGGCCAACCGCGAGGCTGCCCTCGCCTTCGGCGGTGCTGGCGATGCCGACCGCGACGCTGAACGCGCCGCTGGCATAGGACGCCGCGCCGAGCGCGGTGGCGTTGTCGGCGCTGGCCAGGGCGAAGTTGCCGACCGCGGTGGTGGCGAAGCCGGTCGCGCGCGCAACCGAACCCAGCGCCGCGCCGTAGTCGCCGCTGGCCTTGGCACCGGCGCCGACCGCGACGCCTTGGGCGCCGGTGGCGGCGGTGTATTCCCAGCCGGCAAAGGTATTGAACGCACCGCCGATCGCGACGCTGGAGCCGCCCTCGGCCGTGGCCTTGGCGCCCATCGCGACATCGCCCAGTCCGCTGGCCGTGCTTTCGCTGCCGACGGCGACCGACCACTGGTCGCCCGCATTGGCCTGGTGGCCCGTGGCGACGGAGCGGTAGCCGCTGGCGACGCTGCCGGCGCCGCTGGCCACCGCGTTCTCGCCCTCGGCCAGCGCGTCGTCGCTGCCGTCGGCAGCGCCGTTGGCGGCGAAGTAATGATCCGCGGCGGTGGCGACACGCTTCGGCGGCAACCTGCCGGCGCCGGGGGCAGAAGTGCCCGGTGCCGGCTTGATCGCGGCGGCGCAGTCGTCGTCCACCGGCTTGCGGCCATCGCGGCCGTCGGCTTCGGCCGTGAGGCAGGCATCGGCGGCGGACGGCGCAGGCGTTGCCGGCGTCGTCGCCGGGGTGGCGCGGGAGGTCTGCGACGCGGGGGACTGGGCCAGGGCGGGCTGCGACAGGACCAACAGCAGTGCGGCGTACAGCGGCGTACGGATCATCGTGTCTTCCCTCGGAATGGAACGTCAGGGGCCTGCGGGGGCAGGCGGGCTGCAACGAATGGCAACCACCGGACGCTGCCCGGCGACTCGCGGGCTGTCATTCCAGTTACATGACGATCTTGTTTCCGGGAGATTTCCCGAATCCGATCAGCCGCTTACAGGGCGGCGGCGGAGCTTGGCGGAAGCGGCGCCAGCAGTTCCGACGGGATCGGGCGCTCGCCCGCCAGCGCCCGCGCGCGCGCCAGCGCCGCTTCCCACTGCTCGTGCTGGCCGAGCCGGGCGTACAGCGCCACCTGCAGCAGCGCGAGTTCGAAATCCTGTTCCGCCCAGGGCGCGGTGCGGCCGGCCAGGCCGCCGGCTTCGGCAGTCTGGCCCCGGTCCAGCCGCCAGCGCGCGTAGGCGTCGACGGCCGCGGCGATCTCCTGCGGGATCGCGCGCTGCTCGGCCAGGTCGAGCGCGGCCCGAAAATCGGGCTCGCCGCCCGGGCCGGCCTGCAGCGCGCGCAGCAGCCGCTGCGGGACGTCGTCTCCGGCCAGTGCGCCACCGGCCTGCCCCGCGTCGGCAGGCGGCAGGTCGAGGGCCTGCGCGGCCTGTTCGCGCCGCAGCTGCAACCAGGCGCGCAACTGCGGCCGGCGGGCGGGCGGCCAGTCCGCGAGCGCGGCGTCGGCGATCTTCACCACCGCGCGCGGGTCGCCGGCCTGGCGCGCCAGTTCCATGCGCAGGTAATCGCGGCGCTTGTAGTCGCCGGGGACCACGCGCGCGGCCTCCGGCATCGCCAGCAGCCGGCCGGCCTCGGCCAGCCGGCCCACGGCCAGCAGCGCCTCGGCGCGACCGAGCAGGATGTTGGCGCGCTGGGCCGGGTCGCGGATCCGCGGCAACAGCGCCCATGCGCGGTCGCTTTCGGCCAGCGCGGCCTCCGGCTTGAGCAGCTGCAGCTGCGCGCTGAGCAGCATGCCGCTGATCCCGGCCAGTTCGTTGACCGCGCCCATCGATTCGAAGTCGCGCGCGGCTTTCTCGAAGTAGCCCACTGCCTGCGCCGGCCGTTCGCGATCCATCCCCAGATTGCCGAGGTTGGCGTCCACCCGCGCCACCGCCAGCGCATCGCCGCTGCGCAGCAGCTGCACCCGGGCGCGGCCCAGATCGGACAGCGCCTCGTCGAAGCGCCCCTGCGAGGAGCGCGTCACCCCGCGACCGTTGAGCGCGTGGCCCAGTTCGACCGGCGAGCCGTTGCGTTCGAGCAGCGCAATCGAGGCGTCGTAGCTGCGCTCGGCCTCGGCGTAGCGGTCCAGGCGGATCAGCATCGCGCCGCGCGAGTTGAGCAGGCGTGCGCGGAACATCGGATCGTCGCGCGCGGCGTCGCCGGCGAGCAGCGCGTCGAGCGTGGCCAGCCCGCGCTGGTACTCGCCGGCGCGGAAATCCACCTGCGCCAGCCGGTAGCGCAACTGCGGCTGCGCGCGCTGCAGCTCCGGCGCCTCGTTGAGGATGCGGCGCGCGGTGTCGAGTTCGTTGGCCAGCATCGCCGACTGCGCGCGCTGCAGGCGCTCGTCGAGGCCCGGCTCGGGCTCGCCTTCGGCGACGGTCGTGTCGCCGCCGAGCGCGGCCAGCAGGCGGTCGCCGGCGATGCGGGTGGCTTCAAGCAAGTCGCCGCCCTGCGCCTGGCCGCGCTGCACCAGGCCATGGCGATCGGTCGCACGCAGGCGCACCGTCCAGCGGCCATGGTCGCCGCTGGCGCGGCTCTCGACGATCCAGTCCACGCGCGCGGCGCGGCGCAGCTGCTGCACGTCCGGCGCCTGCTGTGCGCCGCCGGCGTCGCGCAGCAGGTTCAGCGTGGTGTCGCTCGGCAACGCCGGCAGGCCGCCGCGACGGATGCGGTCGGCGAGGTAATCCATCAGCCCGAGCCGCGCCCAAGCCACGTCGCCCGGGCCTTCGACGCGCGTGGGCAGCACCATGATCGCGCGCTGCGCCGCCGCGTCGGCGACGGCGGCAACCGCGGCCGGCTGCGCACGCCGCTGCCAGGCGAATGCGGCGACCAGCGCGACCAGGGCCAGCACCACCGCCGCGGTGGCCAGCGTCGTGAAGGGCGGCCTGCGGACAGGCCGCGGCACGGCCACGGCCAGCGGGCCGGCCGGCACGGCCTGTGCAGGTTCGGATCCGGATCCGGATTCGGGTCCGGCTTCCGGCGACGCCTGCGACAGCGGCGACGGCGCGGATGGCGCGCTGTGCGCGGGCGACCCGGCGAGAGGCGAAACCGGCTCCGCTTCGGCCACGCCGGGCGTGTGCTCCACCGTGGTCTGCGCGACCCAGCGGAAGCCGAAGCGCGGCACCGTGCGGATCATCCGCTGTTCCTGGCCGTCGTCGCCGATCGCACGCCGGCTGCGCAGGATGATCTGCGCCAGCTGCGCATCGGACACGTCGCTGCGCGAGAACACCGCGCGTGCGAGTTCGTCGCGGTCGACCGCGCGCGCGCGGTGTTCGATCAGGTGGGCGAGGCATTCGAACACCCGCGCCGGCAGCGCCACCGGCACCGCGTCGTGCAGCAGTTCGCGCTTGGCAAGGTCCAGCGCATGGCGCCCGAAGCGATAACGCACGTTCGTCATGGGATCAGGATGCCGCACCGGGCCTGCGCACGCATGGGCCGAACATCATCCCCCATTCGCGGCGGGGGCTGCGCGGGTCGTTCAGCGGGCAGGGTGGGTCCAGGATTGGGAACTGGGACTGGGAACTGGGGGAGCAGAACGCGGCATCCGCTCTCCCCTGCTGTCATCCGTGAACATAGCCCTCCCCTTCAAGGGGAGGGTTGGGTGGGGATGGGTTTCCCCGCAGCGCGAGCGGCACCACGCAATCCTCGCGCAGAGGATCCTGCCGGATCGCCACCAGTGCAGATCCCATCACTGCGCCGAGGCGACAAGGCCGGCCGCGGCGCGCCCTGTCGGCTGCCATTTGCGATCCGCTATTCCCGCCTGCCGCTTCCCGCTTCCCGGGCCCCGATTACCCGCACCATGCGGTCCAGCAGCGTCTCGACGATCGACGCGGGATCGGCGCTGCGCCCGGTATGCACCGGCGACATCTGGATGATCGAGCTGCGCCGCGCGGTCAGCCAGTGGAAGCGCGCGCGTGGCGGCAGTGCACCGATCGGCCCGCTGCCGGGGCCGCCGCGGCAGATCGTGGCGATCGCCTGCAGGTGCGCGCGCAGGGTGTCGAGGTCGATGTGCGGATCGAGCGCACGCACGCGCGCGGCGTCGAGCTCGATCCCGGCCTCGAGCAGGCCCGTCTGCTGGCACGACACCACCACGCCGACGTTGACGAACTCCTCGCGCTCGACCCGCGGCACCACGCGGATCACCGCATAGTCATAGATGGCCATGGGCACGGAGCGCCTCCTCGACGAATGCGCCGCGTTGCCGCAGCCGCGCGCGGAAATGTTCGACGTAGGCGCGGCGATGCGCGTGGGCATCGGCGAACGCGGACTCGCCGGCCAGCCAGGCGTCGGGCACCAGCGCGACGATGCGTTCGATGTCGTCGTCGGCGATGCGCGCCGACAGCGCCGCGTCGGCTTCGCGCAGGCGCGTCGCCAGCGGCAGCAGCACGTGCTGGGCGATGTGCGTGAACGGCGAACCGGCCGCCTGCGCGGCGCTGGCCCAGTCGTGGTGGAAGTACAGCGCGGCGCCGTGGTCGATCAGGTGCAGCTTGCGATGCCACATCAGCAGGTTGGTGTTGCGCGCGGTGCGATCGACGTTGCTGGTGAAGGCGTCGAACCACACGATCGACGACGCCAGCAGCGCGTCGGGGTGTTCGACCAGCGGGTCGAAGTTGATCGACCCCGGCAGGTAGTCGAGACCGACGTTGAGTCCGCCGCTGGCGCGGATCAGGTCCTGGATTTCCGGGTCGGGCTCGGTGCGCGCCAGGTCCGGGTCGAGTTCGACCAGCACGATCTCCGGGATCGGCAGGCCGAGCAGGTGCGCGAGTTCGCCGGCGATGACTTCCGCGACCAGCGCCTTCGCGCCCTGCCCCGCGCCGCGGAACTTCATCACGTACATGCCGTCGTCGTCGGCCTCGACCACCGCCGGCAGCGAACCGCCCTCACGCAGCGGGGTGACGTAGCGGGTGGCGATCACCGTCCTCACGGCAGCTGCAATTGCGCGCGCGGCGGCAGCGACCAGTCGATCGGCGCTAGGCCGTTGCGCGACAGGTAGTCGTTGGTGGCGGAGAAATGCCCGCAGCCCAGGAAGCCCCGGTGCGCCGACAGCGGCGATGGATGCGTGGTCTTGAGCACGCGATGGCGGCGCGGGTCGATCACCGCGCCTTTCTTCTGCGCGTAGCTGCCCCAGAGCAGGAACACCAGCCCTTCGCGCTCGCGGTTGAGGGTGTCGACGACGTGGTCGGTGAAGCCTTCCCAGCCCTTGCCCTGGTGCGAACCCGCGCGGCCTTCCTCGACCGTGAGCACCGAGTTGAGCAGCAGCACGCCGCGCTGGGCCCATGGCATCAGGTAGCCGTGATCCGGCCGCGCGATCCCGAGGTCGCGCTGGATTTCCTTGAACATGTTGTCCAGCGACGGCGGCACCGGTACGCCCGGCAGTACCGAAAAGCACAGGCCGTGTGCCTGGCCGGCACCGTGGTACGGATCCTGGCCGAGGATCACGACCTTCACCGCGTCGAACGGCGTGGCGTCGAACGCGGCGAAGATCTGCCGGGCGGGCGGGAAGATCCGTGCGCCGGCGGCGTGGCGCTCGCGCAGGAACCGCGACAGCGCCTGCATGTCGTCGCGCTGCAGCCAGTCGCCGATGCGCGCCTTCCAGGACGGTTCGAGCCTGATGCGGTCGTCGGGCATCAGGCTTTCCTCCACGCCCTTGCAGGAGATCCGGGTGCCGCGCCCATCACTCCGCGCCCGACCCGGCCAACCCCGCCAGCCGCAGCTGGAACAGCGTCTTGGTCACCAGCAGCCGCTCCTCGATCGGCTTGAGCACCAGGTCGTTGGCGCCCTCGCGCAGCAACGTCGACTGGTTGACGCGATTGAAATCGCCGGTCATCACCAGCACCGGCAGGCGGCGCTTGCCGTAGCCGAATTCGTTGCGGATCGCGGCGAGCAGGTCGTGGCCGCTGAGCTCGCCCTTCAGGTACACGTCGGTCAGCACCAGGTCGGCGCCGGGCGCGTCATCCGTCGCCGCATGCGCGTGCAGGAACTCCAGCGCGTCCTCCACGCTGGGCACGTGCGTGACCCGCATCTGCTGGGCCTGCAGCATGCGCGTGGTGGCGATGGCCACCGTGCGGCTGTCCTCGACGTACAGCACGTGCGCGCCCGGGATCGGCGCCGGCTGCACGTAGCCGCGGATGAACGCGGCCAGCGCCTGGTGGCCGTCGGCCTTGTCGAAATAGTCGGTCACATCCTCGGTGAAGCGCCGCGCCTCCAGGTGCGCCTGCGCGTCGCCCGACACCACGATCACCGGCACGTAGCGCTGGCCGGTGGCCTCGCGCACCGCGTGCGCCAGCTGCAGGCCGTCACCGTCGGGCAGCACCAGCGAGGTGGTGACCAGGTCTACCGGCGCGCCTTCCAGCGCCTGGCCCGCTTCGGCCAGCCCGCTGCAGCCGACGACTTCGACGTCCGGGAGCTCCTTGTGCAAAACGTCGCCGATCAGCCGGCGCACCAGCTTCGAACCGTCGACCACCATCACCCGCGGTGCGTCGCTGGCGACATGGCGCAGGTCGTGACTCCGTTTTTCGCGCGGCGCGCTGTTGCCGGGCACGCTGTCGCCGGGCCCGCTCATGTCTCGGTGGGTCGCGTCTGGCGCAGGTAGTGGCCGGTGACGAAGCCGGCGCCGAGCCAGCCCAGCACGGTGGCGCCGGCCAGCACCGCCAGCGCGACCATCGGCGTGAAGCCGGTCAGTTCGAACCGGCTGCCGTAGCTGGTGGCCAGTTCCGCCAGCGGCGCACGCAGCGCATGCCCGGCGGCGGCCAACAGCGCCAGCGCGATCGCACCGGCCGCGACGCCATACCACGCGCCCAGGTACAGGAACGGCCGGCGAATGAAGCCGTCGGTGGCGCCGAGCAGCTGCAGCACGCCGATCTCCTCGCGCCGCGACTGGATGTCCAGGCGCACCGTGTTGCCCACCACCAGCAGCGCGCCGAGGCCGAGCAGGAACGCCAGCACCCAGGCCACCCGGCCGCCGAAGCGCAGCCAGCCGTCGAGCCGTTCGCGCCATTGCGTGTCGTGCTGCACCAGTTCGGCCTCGGGCAGCTGCGCCAGGCCGGCGGCGAGCAGGGCCTCGTCGCCGGCCGGGGTCACGACCAGCACGTACGGCAGCGGATTCTCGCCGGCGGCATCGATGGCGTTCGCCGGCACGCCCTTGTCGCGCAGCGACTGCAGGCCCTGCTCCGGCGTGCGCAGTTCGACCTTGCCGACGTTGCGGCGCGCACGCAGCGAATCGGCCAGTGCGGTGGCGCGCGCGGCGGCGACGTCGGGCTTCAGGAATACGCTGATCTCGCGCGACTGCTGCACGCTGCTGGAGAAGCGCTCGACATTGCCCAGCACCAGCCACAGCCCCAGCGGCAGGGCCAGCGCCACCGCCATCACGCCGACGGTGAGCATCGTCGCCCACGGCTTGCGCAGCACGCGGCCGAGGCTGGCGACGAAGCTGTAGACGTGGTGGTCGAACCAGGTGCCGATGCGCGAGTTCCCGCCCTTGCTACTCATCCGCCAGTTCCTCCGGCGAGATGTCGTCGGCGAGCACGCCGTGGTCGAGCACCAGCACGCGCTTCTTCATGCGCTTGACCAGGCCCAGGTCGTGGCTGGCGACCAGCACGCTGGTGCCGCGTTCGGGCAGGGAGGCGAACAGCGCCATGATCTCGGCCGACAGCGTGGGGTCGAGGTTGCCGGTGGGTTCGTCGGCCACCAGCAGGCGCGGCTCGCTGACCACCGCGCGGGCGATGCCGATGCGCTGCTGCTCGCCGGCCGACAGCTGCGTGGGCAGCGCGCGTTCGCGCTCGCCCAGGCCCAGTTGCTCGAGCATCGAACGCACCCGCCGGCCGATCTCGCCGCGACGCATGCCGCGCAGGATCAGCGGCAGGGCGATGTTGTCGAACACGCTGCGGTCGGTGAGCAGGCGATGGTCCTGGAACACCACGCCGACATCGCGCCGATGCAGCGCGACGCGGCGGCCGCGCACCTTCATCAGGTTGCGCTCGGCAAGCAGCACAGCGCCTCGGCTGGGCCGCTCGGACAGGTGGATCAGCTTGAGCAGCGTGCTCTTGCCGGCGCCGGAATGGCCGGTGACGAACAGCATCTCGCCGTCCGCGACCTCGAAACTCACGTCCGACAGCGCGACATGGCCGCCCGGATATTGCTTGCTGACGTTATCGAAACGCAGGACGCTCATGAGAAGCCGGGAAGGGGGAGTCGGGCACAGGGTATCGGAAGGCTAATGCTTCCTCGCCCGATCCGCCACGTCGCCCCCGCACTTCGCGGGATCAACCGTCGCAAGCGACGATCATCACGGCGAACCGGGTGGCGAACCGGGCGTTCGCTTGTCCGGTTCCCCCGGCGCTGTCAGTGCTGCGTGTGCGGCGGCCGCGTGACCAGCTTGCGCAAGCCACGGCCGATGCGCGAGAACAACGACGCCTGCGCGCCCTTCGCCTCGCCTGCCGCTGGCGGCTGCGCCGGTTGCGCCGGCTTGTTCGCCGCGCGTGCGGGCCTGGCCTGGACCTGGCGCGGGCCGGCCGGTTGCGCGGGTGCGACTGGATGTTCGCCGCCGGCGGCCTGCTGGACCGCCTCGCCACCTTCGACGCGACGGCCGCCACGACGACGGCGACGCTTGCGCGGTGCGCGCGCGGGGTCGCCGCCAACATCGGATGCTTGCGTCGCACTGTCCGCATGCACGACCGTCGCTGCGGCGGCCGGCTCGGGGGCAGCAACGGCGCCTTCCCCGGCCTGGCGCGGCGGGCGCGGCGGCCTCGGGCCACGCTGGCCTTCGCCGGTGCCACTGCGGCCACCGCTGCGACCGCGGCCACTGGGCTTGATGCCGCGACGCGCGTCTTCGGCCGCGCGCTGCTCGCGCGCCTCGCGGAAGATCTCGCTGACGCTCTCGCCTTCGGCTGCGTCGGCCTCGACGCCTTCGCGCGGCTTGCGCGGCAGCGCCACCAGCAGGTCCTCGGTCACCGGTGCGGACGGGATCTTCTGGTCGATGTAGGCCTCGATGTCCGGCAGGCCCATCGCGTAACGCTCGCAGGCGAAGCTGATCGCGTCGCCCTCGGCGCCCAGCCGCGCGGTGCGGCCGATGCGGTGCACGTAATCCTCGGCGTCGAACGGCAGGTCGTAGTTGTAGACGTACTGCACGCCGTCGATGTGCAGGCCGCGCGCGGCCACGTCGGTGGCGACCAGGATCTCGAGCTGTCCGGCCTGGAACTTCTTCAGCAGCGACTCGCGCTTCTTCTGCGGCACGTCGCCGCTGAGCACGCCGACCCGGTAGCCGGCGCGCTCCAGCGCCCGCGCCACGCGTTCGACGAACGCCTTGGTGTTGACGAAGATCATCGTCCGCGCGCCTTCGCTGCGCGACAGCAGACCCAGCAGCAGCGGCAGCTTTTCCTCGTCGGACGGGTAGTACAGCTTCTGGCGCACGCGCGCGGCGGTGATCGTCTCGGTCTCGACGACGATCTTCTCCGGCTCGTTCATGTGCTCGTAGGCCAGCTCCAGCACGCGGTGGCTGAGGGTGGCCGAGAACAGCATCGTCTGGCGCTCGGTGCGCGCCGGCATGCGCCGCAGCAGGAAGCGGATGTCCTTGATGAAGCCGAGATCGAACATGCGGTCGGCCTCGTCCAGCACGCACACCTCGCAGGCGTGCAGCGAGACGACCTTGTGCTGCTTGACGTAATCGATCAGGCGGCCGGGGGTGGCGATGATGACGTCGGCGCCTTCCTGCAGCAGCTGGCGCTGCTTGTCGTAGTCGACACCGCCGTAGACCAGGGCGAACTTCAGGCCCAGCTCGGACCCGAACTTCACCGCGTCCTTGTGGATCTGGATCGCAAGCTCCCGGGTCGGCGCCAGGATCAGCGCGCGCGGGTCCTCGGGCTTGCGGTCGGCCAGCGCCGGGCTGGTGAGCAGGCGGTTCACCACCGTGACCAGGAAGGCCAGGGTCTTGCCGGTCCCGGTCTGGGCCTGGCCGGCAACGTCGCGCCCGGGCAGGGTGATCGGCAGGGTCAGCGCCTGGATCGGGGTGCAGCGGGTGAAGCCGGCGGATTCGAGCCCGGCCTGCAGCGCCGGATGCAGCTCGAACGAGGAGAAGGTGATGTCGGTAAGGGGCTTGTCGCTCATGCGTCAGATAGGGTCCGCGCGGCGGTGCGCGCTTGCGTGGGATGCGGTGGCCGAGCAGACTGCCGGCACCGGAAGGGAGTGCGGTCGCGGCCCCGAACGGTCCCCGTGCGGGCCATGGGCGTGTCCTTGAATCGACCGCGAATCGCCCCAGTTTATCAGTTAACCGGCGCCACCATGGCGCCGCCGGGCCCCCGGCCCGCATATTTGGTCCATCAGGAGATTTCCGTGAGCGAAAAGGTCATCCACGCCACCGACGCCGATTTCGACAGCGCAGTGCTGCAGTCGTCCGAACCCGTACTGGTCGATTTCTGGGCCGAATGGTGCGGCCCCTGCAAGATGATCGCGCCGGCGCTGGACGAACTGGCCGAGGCCTACGACGGCAAGGTCAAGATCGCGAAAGTGAACGTCGACCACAACCGCGGCACGGCCATGAAGTACCACGTGCGCTCGATCCCGATGCTGCTGCTGTTCAAGGACGGCCAGGTCCAGGCCACCCAGATCGGCGCCGTCGGCAAGGCGCAGCTGGCACAGATGATCGACAAGGCGCTCTGATTCGCTTTCCCGGCCAATGAGATGTCGCCGTGGGAGCGGCCGTGGCCGCGATCGGCATGAAGAACATCGCGGCAATGGCCGCTCCCACCAACCTGAATCGCGCCCGGCCGACCCGCGGCCCGGGCCGACATCGCTTGCCGTGGCCACGCATACGGTGCTAGTTTCTGTCCGACCCGGCGTGTTGTTTGCCTGATCCAGGCCCGCCGCACCCTTCTGAAGAACCCACTTCTCCCATCCCGCCCGCATTCCGTGGGCGCTCGCAGCTAGCGAGGAATTCGCACTTGTCCGACAACACCCCCGATTCCGGCGATACCGCCGAGAAGCGCGTGCGCAAGCCGCGCGCCACCAAGGCCGCCAAGGCCGCAGAAGCACCGGCAGCGCCTGCCGCGCCGACTCCGACGCCCCCCTCCAATCCGCCGCCGGCCCCCGCGCCCGCCGCCGAACCGCGCGCGGCATCCCCGGCGCCCTCGCCTTCCTCCTCACCCTCCTCCTCCCCGGCACCGGCCGCGGAATCCGGCGGCGGCAACCAGCCGAACGACGGCGGCGAGCCGCGCCAGCAGCAGGGCCAGGGCGGCGGCGGCCAGAACAACAACCGCCGCGACCGCTTCCGCAACCGCCGTGACCGCGACCGCGGTGGTGGCGGTGGTGGCGGTGGTGGCGGGCGCCACCGCGACGACGGCCTGCCGCGTGACGACAATGGCGACCAGGGCCAGCGCCTGCCGCCGCCCAACATCCCCGAAGGCTTCCCGCAGTACTCGCTCGGCGACCTCAAGCGGATGCCGGCGCAGAAGCTGCTCGACATCGCCGAACAGCTGAACATCTCCGACGGCGTCGCCCGCGCCCGCAAGCAGGACGTGATCTTCGCCCTGCTCAAGGTGCTGACCCGCACCGGCGAGGGCGTGCAGGCCGACGGCGTGCTGGAAATCCTGCCCGACGGCTTCGGCTTCCTGCGCGCGGCCGAGGCCAGCTATCTCGCCGGCCCGGACGACACCTACATCTCGCCCAGCCAGATCCGCCGCTTCAACCTGCGCACCGGCGATCATCTTTCCGGCCGCATCCGCTGGCCCAAGGACGGCGAGCGCTACTTCGCGCTGAACGTGGTCGACACGATCAACGGCGAGCCGCTGGAAGCGTCGAAGAACAAGGTGCTGTTCGAGAACCTGACCCCGCTGTTCCCGCGCAGGCGCTTCAAGCTCGAGCGTGGCGACGGCTCATCCGAAGATATTGCGGGCCGCATCCTCGATCTGATGGCGCCGCAGGGCAAGGGCCAGCGCGCCCTGATTGTGTCGCCGCCGAAGGCGGGCAAGACGATCATGATGCAGCAGGTCGCCACCGCGATCACCACCAACCATCCCGACGTGCACATGATCGTGCTGCTCATCGACGAGCGGCCCGAGGAAGTCACCGAGATGCAGCGCACCGTGCGCGGCGAGGTGATCAGTTCCACGTTCGATGAACCGGCTGCGCGCCACGTGCAGGTCGCCGAGATGGTGATCGAGCGCGCCAAGCGCCTGGTCGAGCACAAGCGCGACGTGGTGATCCTGCTCGACTCGATCACCCGCCTCGCCCGCGCCTACAACAACGTCGTGCCGAGCTCCGGCAAGGTGCTCACCGGCGGCGTCGACGCCAACGCCATGCACCGCCCGAAGCGCTTCTTCGGCGCCGCGCGCAACGTCGAGGAAGGCGGCTCGCTGACGATCATCGCCACTGCGCTGGTCGACACCGGCAGCGCGATGGACAAGGTGATCTACGAGGAGTTCAAGGGCACCGGCAACTCGGAAATCCACCTCGACCGCCGCATCACCGAGAAGCGCGTCTACCCCGCGATCAACGTCAACCAGTCCGGCACCCGCCGCGAGGACCTGCTGATCGAGCCGGAGCTGCTGCAGAAGATCTGGATCCTGCGCAAGCTGCTGCACCCGATGGACGAGATCGCAGCGATGGAATTCCTGCTCGACAAGATGAAGAGCACCAAGAGCAACGACGAGTTCTTCGCTTCGATGAAGCGATGAGCCCGGAGCCAGGCGCAATCGCCTGGCTACCGCTCGCACGAAAACGGAAAGCCCCGCAATGCGGGGCTTTTTCGTGGCCACGTGCATCTACAACATGAACCTGCCCGTGAATACGCCCCAGGTGAAGAACAGCGAGACCAGCATCCAGGCCACCAGCCGCGCGCGATCCGCCCGGTCGCTCCCGGTGGTCCGCAGCGCCATTCACAGGGCGAAGGGAATAATCGAATAGCGGTTCTCGACCAGCCATGACGAGGCGAGGTAGAGGATCGAGAACGGATAGACCAGCCAGGCCTGCGGAAGCGTGAAGCGGACGAAGGCGATGCTGCAGGCGGACAGCGCGACCACCGCGGCAAACGCCCATCGCTCCCAGCCACCGTGGCGCACGGTCTCGATGACCCAGTTGCGGATGAAGTAGTCGGTGAACTGGGTGTTGTCGTAGCTCCCCTTGAGTTTCACCAGCGCGAGCAGGGCGAGCGGTACCAGCAGCCACCACGGATTGCGGCGAACCGCCGCCGCGAAACGCTGCAGGCCCTTCCAGATATCGTTCGGGAAGAACACGAAGAACAGGAACAGCGAGAAGTACAGGTTGCCCACGTGCAGCCTGAGGTCCGGATGCCCGGCCGCCACGGTTTTCGACAGCGAAATCGTTCCGTTCCACGCCCAGTAGGCCAGGAACGCCACTACCGGCAGCAGGTATGGCCATGCAACTCGGGAAACCGTGGCGGCGCAATGCCAGGGACGCCATTGCGCTTCCTTGAGCGTCGGCCACAGCGCGAACAGCGGCATGAAGCCCGCCCACACCACATTGTTCTGGCGCACGCAGATCGCAAGGGTGAGGGCGAACGCCGCCAGCACGTGCCGGCGCTGCAGCGTCGCCAGCAACGCGCACAGGACGAACAGCAGCGACAGCACGTCGGTGTAGACCAGGAAGTAGTAGGGAAAGAGGAACGGCAGGAACAGCAGCAACAGCGCCGAACTGCAAGGCCGTGGATCGCCGACTTTCCGCCGGATGAAGAAGAACACCAGCGCAGCCACGATACCGAGGCCCAGGCCGATCGCGCGCATGGCTGCAATGGAATCCATCGCAAGCACTTTCAGCACCACCGCTACCAACAGGTGGTAGCCGGGAATCGTGGTCAACAGCGGATGGGCGTCGAACCGCCCCTGCAGAAACCATCGGATCTGCGGAACATGGACGCTTTCGTCGGCCACCAGCTGGCTCGCCGATTGCGCGAACAGCAGGGCAAGCAGGCAAAGTGCCCCGGCCACCGTGATCAGTGCTGCTTCTTTTTTCGTCGGCATCAGAATCCTGGCGCCCTTGTCATGCCGGACTGCATGCAATGCGCTGGATTCCCGCCTGCCTCACGCCCGCTATCGCATGCATGGCTGTCGACAGGACGGGGAGGTGCGGCCGACCGCAGGAAAGCCGCAGAGCCTTTTCCACGCTCAGCCCTGTAGCGGCGTCAGCAGCCTCGGGCCGGTTCCCACCATCTGCAACATACCGCTGGCCAGCGCATCGTTGCCGGCTTCGCCTTCGCGGCCTTGCAACCACGGCGCGCGCCGCTGGGGCCCCGGGAGATAGCCTTCCCACTGGCCATAGGCGACTTCCTTCTCGCCCCGGTAGCCGAAATCAACCGGCACCCGAACCGACCAGGACGCGTCACCTGCATGCTCCCCCGTACTCGGCGGACGGAAAGTCCACTCACGCGCTTTCTCGATCGCGGCCTCGGCAAGGCTGCGACGGAAACGCTCCATCTGGCGGTCGCTGGCGTACGTGGTGAGGTTTACCTGCTCGGCGACGACGTCCTCGACCACGCCCTGGCGGCCGACCTTCAGGACAAGGTACACGACGCCTTTTCCGCCCACGCGGGCGACATCCGGCGGGAACCTCGGCGGCTGCATTTCCAACTTCGTGATCGAATCCGTAGACGGTCCCTGGCTTTCGCCGAAACTCGCCCCGGCTATGTACAGCGAGAACTTGTCGTCACCGGAAGGCTCGGCGCGCATGCGCAAGCTCATCTTCGCCCGCGCCGGCACCGGCTTGCCGTCCACCAGCACCGGGCTGAAGCGCCAGGTCGGCACCCACTTTCCGATATTTGACAGGACGTACTCCGGCACCTTGTCCTGGTCGTCGATGTTGTAGCCACGGACACTGCCATCGGCCTCGATACTTATCGTGCCGGTGAGCAGCATGCTGGCCTCGACCTGCTTGCGCACTTCCTTGGGTGTTGCGGCAGTCGCGATATCCGCCATGCACAGCAGCGCCAGCCCGACGCCTGCCAGCCATGCGCGTGTCGATGCGTGGAATGAATTGCGGCTCATCGGCCCCCTCCTCCTGCCGGCTTCCCCGGCGCAATGATGTCGTCCTTCCTGGCAGCGCCCCCACTGTCCAGCGGTATTGGCAGGTTCGATGCTGCCGGCCCACACTCTAGCAAGCGACCTCGAGTGCCGCCCGGCGGTGTCCCTGCCAGCACCGCGTGCCGGTCCCGAGGCAGCGCTCAATCGCCGCCTATCGGCGTAAGCAGACGCAACTCGTGATCCACCTGGAACACGCCGGACCCGGGGAGCGCGTCGGGACTGCCGGCCAATCGTGTACCGGCCCACGGGGCCGGGCGGTACGGGCCGGGCACGTATGTCTCCCAGCGGCCGTAGTCGTCTTTGCCGGGGCCTGGTGCGCGTTCGAGCGTGTAGGAGATGGGCACGCGGACCTGCCAGCCATCGTCATCGGCCCCGGCACCGGCCACCGGGGGCCTGAATGTCCAGTTCTTCGCCGCCGCGATAGCGGACCTGGCAAACACGTCGCGCCAGCGTGTCATGGCGTTCTCGCTTGCAATGAAGGTGAGGTTCACCTGCTCGGCAACCACATCCAGCACTCGTCCGTCGCGACCGATTCGCGCCAATGCAATGACCGTGCCGGAGGCGCCGGCCTGCACCGCGCTCATCGGATAGTGCGGTGGCGGCATGCTCACCGCGCTGACGCTTTCACCAGGCTCTTGCTCCTGGTCGAACCTGGCGCCGCGGATCGACACCTGGAAACTGTCCTTGCCCATCCGCTTGGCCACGACGCGAACGCTCATCCGTGCGCGCACCGTGGCCTGCCTTTCATCTGCCTGCACCGGCTCGAACTTCCAGCCCGGAGCAAACCTGGCGAGCAGTTCGCGCACGCCGGCGGGAATCTCGTCCGCGCGATCGACGCTGTAACCGGACACGCTTCCATCCGGAGCGACATCGATCGTGCCGGTCACGACCATGCTCGACTCGATCTGCTTGCGCACCGCGCCGGGCCCCTGGGCCAGCGCCAGCGCCGGTATCGCGAGCAGTGCCGCGAACCACCATGCGAACAATGCCTTCATTCCCGTCTCCCCTTCGGTCCGGCGCACTCTAGCAGGCGCATGCGGCACATGGCCCCGCACGGGGACTCCTGCCTTGCTGGCCACGGCAATCAGGGGTTCTGGACGCAATCCCTTCCCTTTGGCATTTCACCAACGGCCGACAGCAGCCCCGGACCCTTCATCCAAGCCGCTCGAACGAGAACAACTCCGCCAGCGGATGCCGGCGGCGCTCGATCAGCGCCCGCAGCAGGCCGGCTCCAAGCATGCTGTAGGTGATGCCGTTGCCGCCGTAGGCCATCGCGAACTGCACTCGCGGGCCGTGCTGCGGATGCGGGCCGAAGAACGGCAGTCCGTCCGCGGTCTCGGCAAAGGTTCCGGCCCAGGCGAATGTCGGCTGCAACGGCAACTCCGGGAATCGCTTCCGCACCTTCTTCATCAGCATCCGCGCCTTGCGGTCCACCATTGCGTCGCGGCGCGCCGGGATGTCGATCGCGTCGTCCTCGCCGCCGACCAGCAGGCGGCCGTCATCGGTGGTTCGCAGATAGAGATAGGGACGCGCGGTCTCCCAAAGCATGATGTCGCGCAGCGGCCCGAGCGTGGCGGCGTCGATCGGGTCGGTCACGAACGCGTAGCTGCTGCGGTTGCGCGCGACCCGCTTGCGCAGCCATTGCTGGTTGGCATAGCCAGCCGCGAGCACCAGGTGCTTCGCGCGCACGACGTGGCCTTCAGTGGTCCGCAGCTGCACGCCGCGCGGCGCGACTTCGATGGCTTCGGCGCGGGTGCGGTCGAACACGCCCACGCCCTGCTTCGCCAATCGCGCGAACAGGCCATAGGCCATCCGGTAGGGATCGACCGTGGCCGCCAGGCGGCTGAGGATGGCCGCGGGCGCTTTGAATCCGTAGCGCGCCTGCACCGCGTCGGCCGGCAGCCATGCGACGTCCAGCCCGTGGCGCAGGCGCAGCGCGAACTCCTCCTCCAGGTCGTGGACATCGCGCCGCCGGCTGGCGAAGTACAGGCTCTGCATGCGCGCGAACCCGGTCCCGCGCAGCTGTCCCGCCAGTTGCCCGAGCATCGGGATCGCCTCGGCGCACGCACGATAGGCCAGCACCGCCGCCGCCTCGCCATGGCGTTTGGCCAGCTCGACCATCGGCGCGTCGATCTCGTACTGCAGCAGCGCCGTGCTCGCCGCGGTGCTGCCCCAGGCGATGTCGCGCTGTTCGAGCACCGCCACGTCGTGGCCGTGCCGCGCCAGTTCGTCGGCGACCAGCGCGCCGGTGATGCCGCCGCCAAGGACCGCGACGTCGCAGCGCAAATCACGCTGCAGCGGCGGGAACGCGCGCAACAGCCCGTTGCGGATCGCCCACCATGGATAGCCGCTCTTGAGATCCATGTCTCTTCGCCAACCGGGGAGATCCACATGGCGCCATCTCACGCGTCGCGGCAACGTGAGCGGGCATAATCGCCGGGGAGGTGCGCATGCACGGAAGTGGTCTCGAACTGGCGCTGGTGTTTCTGCTGGCCGCGGTCATCGCGGTGCCGGTGTTCAAGAAGCTCGGCCTCGGCGCGGTGCTGGCGTACCTGGCGGCTGGCGTGGTGCTGGGCCCGGACGGGTTCGGCCTGGTCCGCGACACCGACCGGATCCTCAACGCCGCCGAAATCGGCGTGGTGATGCTGCTGTTCGTGATCGGGCTGGAACTCTCGCCGGCGCGGCTGCGGGTGATGCGCCGGCCGGTCTTCGTCTCCGGCGGGCTGCAGGTGCTGCTCAGCGCGCTGGCGCTGGGTGCGATCGCGATGGCCGCGCACCTGTCATGGAAGGCCGCGCTGGTCATCGGACTGGGCCTGGCGCTGTCGTCCACCGCGGTCGGCCTGCAGCTGCTGGGCGAACGCAAGGAACTCAACACCGACTACGGCCGCCTCGCGTTCGCCATCCTGCTGTTCCAGGACCTGGTGGCGATCCCGCTGCTGGCCGCGATCCCGCTGCTCGGCGGCGCCAAGGAGCAGACCCTGACCTGGGCGATCGCGATGCAGGCCGTCGGCGCGGTGGCGCTGGTGGTGATCGGCGGCCGCTACCTGCTGCGCTACGTGTTCCGGGTGGTCGCGCGCACCAAGATGCCCGAGGTGTTCACCGCCACCGCATTGTTCGCGGTGCTGGGGTCGGCGTGGTTCATGCAGGAAGCGGGCCTGAGTGCGGGCCTGGGCGCGTTCATCGCCGGCGTGCTGCTGGCCGATTCGGAATTCCGCCACGAGCTCGAATCGCAGATCCAGCCGTTCGAGGGCCTGCTGCTGGGCCTGTTCTTCATCGCCGTGGGCATGGGCATCGACCTCGACCGCGTGGTCGCCGAACCGCTGCTGATCGCCGGCGGCGTGCTGGCGCTGCTGCTGGTGAAGTTCTCGATCCTGTTTGTGGTCGGCCGGCTGTGGCCGGGGCGGCTGCCGCCGCGCGAGGCGCTGGCGCTGGGCGGGGTGCTGTGGCTGGGCGGCGAGTTCGCCTTCGTGGTGTTCAACGAAGCCACGCGCGTGCGCCTGATCGACTCCGTGGTGCATGACCGCCTGGTGGCGATGGTCGGCATCTCGATGGCGCTCACGCCGCTGCTGCTGATCGGCATCAGCCGCCTGCTGCGGCGGATCCCGGTCGCGCCCGGTGGCAGCGGCGGTGGCCCCGACTTCGACGACATCGAGGATCACCGCCCCAAGGTGCTGGTCGCCGGCATGGGCCGCTTCGGCCAGATCGTCGCGCGCCTGCTGGTGGCGCAGCGGATTCCCTTCGTCGCCCTGGAAAGCAACCTCGATACCGTCGAGGGCCTGCGCCGGCTCGGCAACGAGCTGTACTACGGCGACCCCACCCGCCCCGACCTGCTGCGCGCCGCCGGCGGCGAGCGGATCAAGGTGTTCGTGATGGCGATGGACAACCCCGACACCAACACCAAGGCGGTGCGGCTGGTGCGGCGCATGTACCCGGATGCGAAGGTGTTCGCGCGCGCGCGCGACCGCCAGCACGCCTGGCGGCTGATGGACATGGGCGCGACGGTATTCCGCGAACTGTTCGGCTCCAGCCTGACGATGGGCGAAGAGGTGCTGGTGGCACTGGGCATGTCGCCGGAGATGGCCGCCGACCATGCCCGCCGCTTCCGCGAGCATGACAACAAGCTGCTCAGCGCCCAGCACCTGGTATACGACGACGACGTGGCGCTGCGGCAGACCTCACGCGAGTCGCGGGTGGAGCTGATGCAGCTGTTCGCGGCCGACTCCACCGGCTCCGACGATCCGGCGCAGGTGCCGCTGCCGGAGCCGCCGACGCGCGGTTGACGCGCCAACGGCACGTATCCGGACGGCCTGTATTTGTAGGAGCGGCTTCAGCCGCGAGCTGCTACTCCCGTCCAGCGCCCTCCTGCCCGCGCATGCGGAGGGCGGAATCGAAAGCTCGCGGCTGAAGCCGCTCCTACAGGAGCCGGGGCTCGCGGGGCGGCCTAGCCGCGGTCGCGCAGGAAGCGCGCCATCGACACGCCCGACTGCAGCGGCGCGAACTCGGCGGCGACGTCGACAAAGCCGCGCATCACCGCGATTTCGCGCGGGGTGCGGTTGAGCGCATCGCGCAGGTCCGGGTCGCAGCCGGCGCGCAGCAGGCGCTGGGTCATGCGCAGCTGGCCGTGGAGTGCGGTCAGGTGCAGCGGGCCGAAGCCGCGCGGGTCCTGGGCGTCGAGGCCGACTTCTTCGTCGAGCAGGTGGTCGAGCCCGGCCATCACCACGTCCTCGTCGCAGGCCGTGCCCGGTTCGGCGCGCGCGCCGAGCAGCAGCAGCAGCGGGGTCACGCCGCTGGCCGCCGGGGTGTCGGCATCGGCGCCGGCCAGCAGCAGGGTGTCGAACAGCGCAAGCAGGCGCGCGCGGTCGCGGCTGGTGAAGCCGTAGAGCGCGGCGCAATGCAGCGGCGTCAGGCCCTGCGCGTCGGCGGCCTGCACGTTGGCGCCGGCGGTGAGCAGGCGCGCGCACAGGTCTGGCAGGCCGAGCGCGGCGGCCAGCATCAGCACGGTGACATCGCCGGGAAGGCGCTGTTCGAGGGTGGCGCCGGCCGCCAGCAGGCGTTCGACGATCTCGCCCTGGTGCATGCTCACCGCCGCCGACAGCGGCGTGGCGCCGGTGTGCGCGGCGCACTGCGGGTCGGCGCCGTGTTCGAGCAGCCATTCGACCGTCTCGCGATGGCCGCCGCCGGCCGCGCGCAGCAGCGCGGTGCAGCCCTGCACGTCGACCGCGTCCACCGGCAGCCCGAGGCCGAGCAGGCGCCGCACCGCGTCGGTGTCGCCGACGATGGCCGCGGCCGGCAGGTCGGTGTCGCGCAGTGCGCGCCCGGGCAACGGCCAGCCGCGCCAGTCGAGCCAGTCGGCCAGGTCGCGGCGGCCGCCCGACAGCGCCACGCCCAGCGGCGTCTGGCCGTCGGCTGCGCGCACCGCGGGCGAGGCGCCGCGGCTGACCAGCAGTTTCAGCGCCGCCTCGCGCGACAGCGCCGCGCACAGGTGCAACGCGGTCATGCCGTGGGGGTCGCGCGCGTCGAGGTCGACGCCGCAATCGACCAGCCGTTCCAGCAATCGCATCCAGCCCAGCCGCACCGCCAGGGCCAGCGGCGGATCGCCTTCCGGCGAGGCCGCGAACGGATCGGCGCCGTGTTCGAGCAGGTCCAGCGCGCACTGCTCCAGCGCGCGCCCGGCCTGGTCGCCCCCGGCGCAGGCCTCGAGGAATCGCGCCAGCCCGCCCGCACCGGCCGGGGAGGCGCCGCGCCGCAGCAACAGCTGCAATGCCGGCAACGCTTCGTGGCCGCGGGCGAGCAGCGTGAACACCGGCGTGTCGCCATCGCCTGCGCGCACCTCGGGATCGGCGTCGTGGTCCAGCAGCCACTCGATCCGCGGCAGCGAAAGCGGCGCTTCGTCGTCGAGCAGGAGGCTGCCCAGTTCCCGCGGCGACAGCAGCGACAACAGTCGCTCATGGCCTTCGAAGCGCTCTTCGCGCAGCGCGTCTCGCAGCAGCGCGAGCGGCGCGCGGTCCGGCGGCGGCGTGTCGCCCGCATCCGCGGCCACCGTCGACGGCAGCGGGTAATCCGGGTCGAGCACCGCGACCAGCGACCAGCGGCCGGCGGCGGCGGCGTGGTCGATCGCGCGCTTGCCGTCGGCGTCGCTGCGGCCGGGATCGGCGCCGAGTTCGAGCAGCCGCCGCACCAGCGCCGACGACACCAGTTCGGCGCGACTGGCCAGCAGCAGCGCATCGCGGCCTTCGCCGTCGACCGCGCCGGCATCGGCGCGCGCGCCGACCAGCGCTTCGAGCGTGGCCAGATGGCCGCCGCGCGCGGCCTCCAGCACAGGCGTGCGGCCGGCGGCGTCGCAGGCATTCACGTCCGCGCCGGCATCGACCAGCACCGCGACGATCTCGGCATGGCCGGCGAACGCGGCCTGGTGCAGCGCGCTGCGACCGTCGCGATCGCGCGCGTCGGCCTTGGCCTTGTGCTTGAGCAGCAGGGCGACACCGGCCGGATCGTCCTCGTCGCCGCCGGCCGCGGCCAGCAGCGCGGGCGTGGCGTCGGCGGGTTCGGGATAGGCGCCGCGTTCGAGCAGGAAGCGCGCCAGCCGCCAGTTGCCGGCGGCGCAGGCCACGCCCAGCGGAGTCAGGCCCTCGTGGTTGAGCGCGGCCATCTCCGCCGCCGCGTCGCGCAGCAGCGCGGCCACGCCAGGGTCGGAACTGCGCGCGGCGTGGTGCAGCGGCGTGTTGCCCTCGGCATCGGCGGCGCGCGGATCGGCGCCGTTGGCCAGCAGCGTCATCACCGCTTCCGGGCGGCCATGCCAGCTGTCGCGAGTGGCCGCGAGCAGCGGGGTCATGCCGTGGTGCGCGGCGTTGACGTCCACGCCGCACGCGATCAGCGCACGCAGCAGGCGCAGGTCCGGCAGCACCGCTGACAGCACCGGCAGGCTGCGCTGGTCGCGTTCGTCCGCGGCCGGTAGCGCATGGGGTTCGGCGCCGGCGTCGAGCAGTTCCAGCGCGCGGTCGACACGGCCGCGGCGCGCGGCGTCGTAGAGCATCGCCTGCAGGTCGCCTTCGAACTCGACCGGCTGCGTCGCATCCATGCCGGCCATCTCGACGATCGGCATCGCCATCGGCAGCTGGTCCGGCGCCGGCATGCGCTGCAGGGCCGCGTGCAGCAACGGCCACGACACCACCGATACCGCGGCCAGCACCCAATGCATGGCCGGCGACAGCACGCCCGGCCACGCCTGCAGCAGCACCATCGCCAGCAGCGCGGCCACGCACGCGGCCGCGGCCACGCCGCGCCAGCCGCTGGTGTCGGCATCGCCCAGCGCGTGCCAGTGCCCGGGCAGCGCGCCGCCCTCGCGTTCGACCGCCCGCCACAGCGGCCAGGTCCGCCACAGCCCGATCACGCAGATCCCGGCCACCGTGCTCAGCGCCAGCGCCGCGCCCAGTCCGCCGCTTTCGAGCAACGCCGAGAGCGGCCAGGCGACCAGCAACACCGCGATCACCAGCCCACCGCCCCACAATCCGGCCAGCGCCAGGGTGTCGCTTTGCATCGCGGCGCGGTCGGGCGCCTGTGCGCCGCGCCGCCAGCGCAGCGCGAGCGCGAGCGCCGGCTGCGCCAGCCAGCCCGCCAGCGCCGCGAGCACGCCGCCAAACCCGCCGAGGGCCGCCAGCGCGAGGCCGATGGCCGCCGTGATGACCCACCGCCGCCGCTGCAGCAAGGACTCAGGCATCGGTGCCCCAGTCCTGCGACATCGGGTCGACGTCGAGTTTGGGCGGCAGCTGCAGGTGGAAGCCGCGCACGACCAGGTTTTCGCGCACAGTCGCCGCGTCCTCGCGCGCCAGCCTGCGTTCGGGCGTCAACGCCACGTCGAGCACGAACTCCAGCGCGCCCAGCTGTGCGCGCAGCTCCCCGGGGAGGCGTTCGAAATCATCTCGCGCGGCCAGATAGACGTAGGTGTCGGCCTTGCGCAGGCTCTTGTAGACGTAGGCATGCATCGGTGGAGCGGGGATTCCGGAGTGGGGATCGGGGATTCGGAACGGCAAAAGCACGGTTTCCGCATTCCCGGTGAAGCATAAGGCACCGCAGCCCGGGATTCCCCGAATCCCAGATGTCGAATCCCCACTCCCGATTCACGCCTGTTCAGTGATAGCCCGAATCCGCCGCCACCTTGCCGCGGAACACCGAGTACGACCAGTACGTGTAGCCCAGGATCGCCGGCAGCAGGATCACGATGCCGACCAGCAGGAAGCCCTGCGACGACGGCGGCGAGGCGGCCTCCCAGATCGACAGCGACGGCGGCACGATGTTGGGCCAGATGCCCAGCACCAGCCCGGCGAAGCCGAGCACGAAGAAGCACAGCGTCAGCACGAACGGCGCGGTGTCGCGGCCTTCGCGCATCGCCGCGCGCCACAGCGCGAACGCATTGGCCAGCGCCAGCAGCGGCACCGGCGCCAGCCACCAGAAATTCCCGCTCTCGAACCAGCGCGCCATGATCCGCGAGTCCAGGAACGGCAGCCACGCGCTCACCAGGCCCATGAACGCCACCACCACCAGCACCAGCGGCCGGGTCAGGGTGCGCGCGGTCTTCTGGGTGCCGCCTTCGGTCTTCAGGATCAGCCAGCACGAGCCGAGCAGCGCGTAGCCAAACACCACCGCCACCCCGGTCAGCATCGAGAACGGGCTGAACCAGCCGAACGCGCCGCCCAGGTACTTGCCGTCGGTCAGCGGCATGCCCTCGACCAGCGCGCCGAGGATCAGGCCCTGCGCGAACGCGGCGAAGATCGAACCCAGCGCGAACGCCGCGCCCCAGAACCGCTTCGCGCGCGTGGCCTTGAAGCGGAATTCGAACGCCACGCCGCGGAAGATCAGCGCGATCAGCATCAGCAGCACCGGCAGGTACAGCGCCGACAGCACCAGCGCGTAGGCCTTGGGGAACGCCGCCAGCAGTCCGGCGCCGCCGAGCACCAGCCAGGTCTCGTTGCCGTCCCAGATGGGCGCTGCAGTATTCATCATGTGGTCGAGCTGGCCCTCGTCCTCGGCGAACGGGGCGAGGATGCCCAGGCCCAGCACGAAGCCGTCGAGCAGCACGTACATCAGCACGCCGAAGCCGATCACCCCGAACCAGACCACCGGCAGCACGAGTTCGAGGGTCATGGCGCACCTCCCTGAGATGCGGGCGCCGCATCATCGGACTCATCGTCGCCCACCGACAGCGGCCGCGCCGCGGTCTGTTCACCGCCGGCGTGCTCGGGCGGCGTCTCGTCCGGATGCGGGCCGCGGCGGATCATCTTCAGCAGGTACCAGATGCCGGCGCCGAAGATGATCGCGTACGCGCAGGCGTAGGTGATCAGCGAGGACATCACCGCCGCGGCGGTGATGTTCGGACTGACCGCCTCGCTGGTGCGCAGCAGGCCGTAGACCACGTACGGCTGGCGACCGATCTCCACCACGTACCAGCCGGCCAGCAATGCCACGAAGCCGGCCGGACTGAGCAATCGCCAGCCCTGCCACAGCCAGCGCGCGCGGCCGGACTCGTCGAACATCCAGCCGCGCCACCACGCCCACAGCGACGCCAGCGTCAGCAGCAGCATCAGCACGCCCAGGCCCACCATCACCCGGAACGCCCAGAACACCGGCGCGACCGGCGGGCGCTCGTCGGCGGGCACCGCGGTCAGCGGCTGGATCGTGCCGTCCCAGCTGTGGGTCAGGATCACGCTGCCCAGCCGCGGCACGGCGACTTCATAGCGGTTGCGCTCGCCGTCCTGGTCGGGCAGTGCGAACAGCACTAGCGGCACGCCTTCGCCGGGCGCGCCCTCGTGCCAGTGCGCTTCCATCGCCGCCAGCTTCACCGGCTGGTGCTTGCCGACGTTGAGCCCGTGCAGGTCGCCGACGAAGATCTGCAGCGGCACCGCGATCGCCGCGAACGCCACCGCCAGCTTCAGCCCGCGCCTGCCGGCCGCGAAGTGGTCGCCGCGCACCAGGTACCACGCGCTGACCCCGCCGATCACGAAGCAGGTGGTGATGAACGCCGCCAGCACCATGTGCGCGAGCCGGTACGGGAACGACGGATTGAAGATCACCGCCCACCAGCTGGTGGGTTCGAACATGCCGTCGACGATCGCGTAGCCCTGCGGCGTCTGCATCCAGCTGTTGGCCGAGATGATCCAGAACGTCGACAGCAGCGTGCCCAGCGCGACCATGCAGGTGGCGAGGAAATGCACCTTGTGCGAGACGCGTTTCCAGCCGAACAGCATCACGCCGAGGAACGTGGCCTCGAGGAAGAACGCAGTGAGGACTTCATAGGAAAGCAGCGGCCCGAGGATGTTGCCGGCCCGTTCGCTGAGCACCGCCCAGTTGGTGCCGAACTGGAAGCTCATCACGATGCCCGACACCACGCCCATGCCGAACGACACCGCGAAGATCTTCAGCCAGAAGAAATACAGGTCGCGCCACAGCGATTCGCGGGTGCGCAGCCAGCGCCATTCGAGGAAGGCCAGCCAGTGCGCCAGGCCGATGGTGAAGGCGGGAAACAGGATGTGGAACGAGATCACGAATCCGAACTGGACGCGCGAAAGGAAAAGCGGCGACAGCAGGAGGTCATCCACGTGACGCGACTCCGCGGCGCGGGGGGATTGCCGCCGCGCGTATTGTGCGCCGCGACGGCAGGGTTCGCAAAAGTCGAGAACCGGGCATCCATGACCCGTGGCCCATGCACAGCGGTCCCCGCCTGCTACGCTGCGCGGGATTTTTCCCGCGGAATTCCACACCATGCGCCACCTGCTTGCCTGCCTTGCCCTGCTCCCGCTCACCGCCGCGTTCTCCGGCAATGCCCACGCGCAAACGACACAGCCGCTGACGCTGGCGCAGGCGATGGCCGATCCCGACTGGATCGGCAGCGGCGTGGAGGGCGCGTGGTGGTCGTGGGATGGCAAGCACGCCTACTACACGCGCAAGCGCGACGGCGGCAACATCCGCGACACGTTCTCGCAGGCTGTCGATGGTGGCGCGGCCGCGCGGCTCGACGGCACCGCACTGGCCGGCATCGACGGCGCGCAGCAGGTGGTCGACCCGCAGCGCGCACGCATGGCGTTCGTGCGCAACGGCGACATCTTCGTGCGCGACCTGTCGAGCGGTGCACTGACCCAGCTCACCCGCACCGACGCCGGCGAATCGCGCCCGCAGTGGGGCAGCGACGGCGCGCTGGTGTGGCGCGCCGGCAACGACTGGTTCCGCTGGACCGCGGCCGGCGGCGCCGCACAGGCCTCGCTGCTCAAGGCCGAGGACAGCCCGGACAAGAAGCCGGAAGCCGACGACCTGCGCGATCGCCAGTTCGACATGCTGCGCACCCTGCGCGACGACCGCGCGCGCCGCGACGCGGTGCGCGAGCAGAACCAGCAGTGGCGTCGCGCCGACCCGACCCGCGCGCCGGCGCCGGCCTATCTCGGCAAGGGCGTCGACATCGTCGACAGCGCGCTCTCGCCCGACGGACGCTGGCTGATCGCCGTGACCCAGGCCAAGGACGCCGACGGCGGCCAGGCCGGAAAACTGCCGAACTACGTGACCGAATCGGGCTACGAGGAGCTCGAGGAAGTGCGCACCCGCGTCGGCCGCAACGCACCGCTGCCGCAGAAAGTCTGGCTGGTCGATATCGCCAACGCCGGCGTGCGTGAACTCAAGTACGACCGCCTGCCCGGCATCGCCGACGATCCGCTGGCCGCGCTGCGCAAGGCTGCGGGCAAGGAACCGCTGAAGGGCAACCGCGACGTGCGGATCGAGACCGACGGCGACGGCATGGGTCCCGCGATCCACTGGAGCAGCGATGGCCGCAACGTCGCGCTGCTGGTGCGCGCGGTCGACAACAAGGACCGCTGGATCGCCAGCGTAGACCTGGCCAACGCAACGCTGCAGTCGCGCCACCACCTGCACGACGACGCCTGGATCAACTGGAACTTCAACGACTTCGGCTGGATGCCCGACAACCGCACGCTGTGGCTGCTGTCGGAGCAGAGCGGCTACTCGCAGCTGTATCTCGCCGACGGCGGCAAGGTGCGCGCGCTGACCTCGGGCAAGTGGGAAGCGTCGTCGCCGGTGCTGTCGCCAGACGGGCGCACGTTCTACTTCTTCTGCAACCGCAGCTGGCCGGGTGACTATGAGGTCTGCTCGGTGCCGGCGGCCGGCGGCGACGTGCGCGAGGTGACCGCGCTCGACGGCGTCGAGGGCTTCACCCTGTCGCCGCGCGGCGACCGCCTCCTGGTGGCCCATTCGACCAGCTACCTGCCGATCCAGCTGGCCGTGGCCAACGCCGACGGCAGCGGCGTGCGCGAGCTCACCGATACCCGCAAGCCGGAATTCAAGGCGATCGACTGGATCCAGCCCGAGTACGTGCAGGTCCCGTCGAAGCACGGCGCCGGCACCATCTGGGGCAAGTACTACGGTCCGAAGCAGCTAGAACCCGGCCGCGAGTATCCGATCGTGATGTTCGTGCACGGCGCGGGCTACCTGCAGAACGTCAGCGCGCGCTATCCGAACTACTTCCGCGAGCAGATGTTCCACAACCTGCTGGTGCAGCAGGGCTACATCGTGCTCGACCTCGACTACCGCGCCAGCGAAGGCTACGGCCGCGACTGGCGCACCGCGATCTACCGCAACATGGGCACGCCGGAACTGGAGGACTACCTCGACGGCCTCGACTGGATCGTGGCCAACAGGCAGGGCGACCGCGACCACGCCGGCATCTACGGCGGCAGCTACGGCGGTTTCATGGCGTTCATGGCGCTGTTCAAGCAGCCCGGCGTGTTCAAGGCCGGCGCCGCGCTGCGCCCGGTGTCGGACTGGTCGCAGTACAACCACGAGTACACGTCCAACATCCTCAACACGCCCGAGATCGACCCGGAGGCCTACGCGAAGTCCTCGCCGATCGAATACGCCGAAGGCCTGCAGGACCACCTGCTGATCGCCCACGGCATGATCGACGACAACGTGTTCTTCAAGGACTCGGTGATGATGGCGCAGCGCCTGATCGAACTGCGCAAGGACAAGTGGGAGATCGCGCCGTATCCGATGGAGCGCCACGGCTTCACCCATCCCGACGCGTGGTACGACGAGTACCGGCGGATCTACGAACTGTTCGAGGACACCCTGAAGTAATCGGGTTCACCGGCTCACCGGCGCATCCCGTGGGAGCGGCGACGGCTGCGACGCCATTCACGGGCAGCGATCGCGGCCATGGCCGCTCCCACAGGGCAACCGTCTTCGCGACCGGCATGACAGCGCGCCCGGGGGAGCCACGCCCGAATCGACGGCCGTCCGCTGCCGCTGTCGCCGGCTGATCCTGATCAACCGGCGTGGCGCGGTCGCCGCCTACAATGCGCCGCATGGAAGACATCGACCGCGTCCGCGACTACCTCACCGGCCTGCAGGACCGCATCTGCACCGCCATCGAAACCGCCGACGGCAGCGCCCGGTTCGCCGAGGACAACTGGGCGCGAGAGGAAGGCGGCGGCGGCCGCACCCGCATCCTGCGCGAGGGCGCGGTGTTCGAGCAGGCCGGGATCGGCTTTTCCGACGTTTCCGGCACGAAGCTGCCGCCCTCGGCGACCGCCGCGCGGCCGGAGCTTGCCGGCGCCTCGTGGCGCGCGGTCGGCGTGTCGCTGGTGTTCCACCCGCGCAACCCGCACGTGCCGACCACGCACGCCAACGTGCGCCACTTCCGCGCGGTGCGCGACGGCGAAACAGTGGCCTGGTGGTTCGGCGGCGGCTTCGACCTGACGCCGTTCTATCCAGCCATTGATGACGTGCTGCACTGGCACCGCACCGCGCGCGACCTGTGCGCGCCGTTCGGCGATGACCGTTACGCCGCGCACAAGCGCTGGTGCGACGAATACTTCTTCCTGAAGCACCGCAACGAGACGCGCGGCGTGGGCGGGCTGTTCTTCGACGACCTGCACACCGACTTCGACAACGACTTCGCCTACCTGCGCGCGGTCGGCGACGGCTTCCTCGATGCCTACCTGCCGATCGTCGAGCGCCGCCGCGATGCGCCCTACGGCGAGCGCGAACGCGCATTCCAGCTCTACCGACGCGGCCGCTACGTCGAGTTCAACCTGCTGTGGGATCGCGGCACCCTGTTCGGCATCCAGTCCGGCGGCCGCAGCGAATCGATCCTGATGAGCCTGCCGCCGCTGGTGCGCTGGGAATACGGCTATGCGCCGGAAGCCGACAGCCCGGAAGCGCAACTCCAGGACTGCCTGCGCCCGCGCGACTGGCTGGCCGAACTTTCCGCCTGAAAGGGTCGTCCGCCGGTGGCAGGGAAGGAATCCGGCTGTCGCCGCCCAGAAGAATTTCCTAGTTCGAGCCGCCGCCTCCGCCGTCGTTGACGAGGATGCTGATGCGGCCGTTGGTTTCCAGCATCGCCAGCTTGATGTGCTCGACCTCGTCGCAGCCTGCCTCGCGCATCGCCTCGCGGAAATCCGACTTGCTCACCAGTTCGCGCCGGAGCACGTCGCGGAAGATCCGGCCATCGCGCGCCAGCTCCACCGGATTGCCTTCGACCACGCGACGCATCCGCGGATACCGCGCGGTCGCCCACGCCACCACGTAGTTCAGCACGATCAGGCAGACCGCGAGGATCAGGGCACCGGTCAGCGAGTTGTCGCCGCCGTTCATGCCGTTCTGCACCGCGTTGCCGATCAGGATCAGCAGCACCAGGTCGAACGGAGTGAACTGGCCCACCGCACGCTTGCCGGACACCCGGACCAGCACCATCACGCCGAGATAGACCACCACCGCGCGCAGCACGAATTGCCACCACGGCAACGAAAGATCGAACAGGTCGGACATGGACGTCTCCCGGCAACTGCGGCGACCGTAGCGCACCGCCGCCGACGCCCATGTCGACGGGCGCCCGGGGCCGTGCATCGAACCCTCTCCGGATGCTGGAGAAAGACCATCAAGTCGCCCCGCAGGCGGGAGAGGGCTTCGTCAACCCGCTGGCGCTTCGCATCGATGGACAGCCGCCCCGGAAAACGGGCATAAAAAAGCCCCGCAGGCAGGGGGGCCGGCGGGGCTCGGGGAACGGGGCCTGGGGAGTGGCCTTCGTTCCCGGGGATCACTCCAGGGGAGGGAGAGATCAGTGACGGACGTTGCATCCGTCACGGGCTATATGACCACCCGCCGCATGGATAGTTCGTGAAGCCCGCGGTTAAGTTTCTGTTGGATTCAGCCGGCGTTTACTCCGTTCAGAAAACCCCCGTTTTTAGCGGATTTCCCGCAGGTTCCGGGCCTCAATGGGCCTCGTCCCAGTTGTTCCCGACCCCGCTGTCGACCACCAGTGGAACACGCAGTTCCGCCGCTGCGGACATCAGCCGTGGGGCTTCGGCCAGCAGGGTGTCGACGAAGTCCTCGTCGGCCTCGAATACCAGTTCGTCGTGCACCTGCAGGATCATCTTCGCTCGCTCCGCGTGCGGGGCTAGCCAGGCGTCGATGGCGACCATCGCGCGCTTGATGATGTCGGCCGCGGTGCCCTGCATCGGCGCGTTGATCGCGGCGCGCTCGGCACCGGCGCGCTGGCCCTGGGTGCCCTTCTGGATGTACTCCAGGTACAGGCGGCGGCCTGACACGGTTTCGACGTAGCCGCGCTCGCGCGCCTCGTTGCGGGTGCGTTCCATGAAGTCGCGCACGCCCGGATAGCGCGAGAAGTACAGCGCGATGTAGTCCTGCGCCTCGCCGCGGCCGATGCCGAGGTTGCGGGCGAGCCCGAACGCGCTCATGCCGTACATCAGGCCGAAGTTGATCGCCTTTGCCGCGCGGCGTTCGTTGCCGGTCACCTCGTCGAGCTTCCTGCCGAACACCTCCGCGGCGGTGGCGCGATGGATGTCGGCGCCCGAGGCGAACGCAGACAGCAGGCCCGGATCTTCCGACAGGTGGGCCATGATCCGCAGCTCGATCTGCGAGTAGTCGCAGGCAAGCAGCTTGCGCCCGGGCGGCGCCACGAACGCCTTGCGGATGCGGCGGCCGTCGTCGCTGCGGATCGGGATGTTCTGCAGGTTGGGATCGCTGGACGCCAGCCGCCCGGTGGCCGCGCCCGCCTGGTGGTAGCTGGTGTGCACGCGGCCGGTGTCCGGGTTGACCATCTCCGGCAGCTTGTCGGTGTAGGTGCTGCGCAGCTTGGCCAGCGCACGGTAGTCGAGGATCACCCGCGGCAGCTCGTGCTGGTCGGCGATCGCCTCCAGCGCTTCCTCGTTCGTCGACGGCTGGCCCTTGGGCGTCTTGAGCACCGCGGGCAGCTTCAGTTCGTCAAAAAGGAGCGCCTGCAGCTGCTTGGGCGAATCGAGGTTGAAGCTGCGCCCGGCCAGCTCCGTGGCGCGCTGCTGCGCGGCCAGCATGCGCCTGGACAGGTCGGCGCTCTGCCGGCGCAACTCGTCGGCATCGATCATCACGCCGTTGGCCTCGACCCGCGCCAGCACCGGCACCAGCGGCATCTCGATGTCGCGGTACACCGACGCAAGTCCCGGCTCGGCCGCCAGTTTCGGCGCCAGCACGCGGTGCAGGCGCAGGGTCACGTCGGCATCCTCGCCGGCATAGCGCGTGGCATCGTCGATCGCCACCTGCGAAAACAGGATCTTCTTGCTGCCCTTCCCGGCCACGTCTTCGTACTTCATCGTGGCGTAGCCGAGGTAGCGCGCGGCCAGCGAGTCCATGTCGTGGCGGGTGCGGCCGGATTCGAGCACGAAGCTCTCGAGCATGGTGTCGTCGGCATAGCCGGCCACTTCCACGCCGTGGCGCCGCAGCACGTGCAGGTCGTACTTGCCGTGCTGGCCGAGCTTCTTCCGCGACGGATCGGCGAACAGCGGCGCCAGCGCGGCCAGCACCTCGGCACGGTCGAGCTGCGCCGGGACGCCGGGATAGTCGTGCGCCAGCGGGATGTAGCAGGCGGTCCCCGGTTCGACGCAGAAACTCATGCCGACCAGGTTGGCGCGCATCGCGTCGAGCGAGTCGGTTTCGGTGTCGAAGGCGAACTCGTCGGCCGCGTGCAGGCGCTCGATCCAGGCGTCGAGCTGCGCCCGTTCCAGCACCGTCTCGTACGTGCCCGGCGCGGACAGCGCCGGGTCCAGCTCGGCCACGGGCTGCGGCACGGTGATGAACGACGCCCCGCGCGCGGCCTTGCCCGCCCCTGCCGCCGGCGCGGGCAAGGCGGCCGCATTGCCGTCGAGCTCGCGCAGCGCCTGGTTCATGGCGTAGCGGGTGAACATCGCGCGCAGCGTTTCGGCGGCGCGTTCGCGCAGCTTCAACGCTTCCGGGCCCACATCGAGCGCGACATCGGTCTTGATCGTCACCAGGTCGCGGTTCAGCGGCAGCCGTTCGAGCGCGCCGCGCAGGTTGTCGCCGATCTTGCCCTTGATCCCGGGCGCGGCCGCGATCACGCCATCGAGCGAGCCGTGCTCGCCCAGCCACTTGGCGGCGGTCTTGGGGCCGCACTTCTCCACCCCGATGACGTTGTCGACCGCATCGCCCATCAGCGCCAGCAGGTCGACGATCTGGTCGGCGCGCACGCCGAACTTGGCGATCACCGATTCGTCCGAATCCATGCGGCTGCCGCTCATGGTGTTGACCAGCGCCACGCTGCCGCCGGCATCGGAGCGGGCATCGTCGGAGCTGCGCACCAGCTGGGCGAAATCCTTGTCGCCGGTGGAAATGGTGACGTCGATCCCGGCGCTTGCGCCCTGCAGCGCCAGCGTGCCGATCACATCGTCGGCCTCCACCCCCGGTACGCGCAGGATCGGGATGCCCAGCGCCTGCACGATCTCCATCATCGGTTCGACCTGCGCCCGCAGATCGTCGGGCATCGGCGCGCGGTTGGCCTTGTAGTCGGGATACATGTCGTCGCGGAAGGTCTTGCCGGGCGCGTCGACCACGAAGGCGATGTACTCGGGTTGCTCCTTCAGGTGCGCGCGCAGCATGTTGACCACGCCGAACAGCGCGCCGGTCGGCTCACCAGCGGCATTGGACAGCGGCGGCAGCGCGTGGAAGGCGCGGTACAGGTAGGAAGAGCCGTCGATCAGGACCAGTCGTGTCATGCGCCGATTCTACCGGCGTGGCCTGTCGGCATGCCTCGCGGCTGCCCAATCAGGCGCCGCGGCGGCACGCGGCGAAGCCCGCCGAGGTGATCGCGCTCACCGCGTGGCGACCGCGCCGCGGTGCATACTGCCCGTGGTCCCCCGAGGAGCCGCGCCATGGCCCCGATCCATCCTGTCCCGCTGCGCATCGCCCTGTTGTCCACCCTGCTGGCCCTGTCCGCCTGCGCGGCGCTGCCCGCCGGCGACCCGGCCGCGGACATCCCGCCCGACGCCGTGCCGACCATCCGCACCGAAGCCAACGGCGACGTCGTCACCGAATACCGCGTCGCCGGCCAGCTGCGGGTGGTCAAGGTCGAACCCTCGCGCGGCCCGGCCTACTACCTCTACGACCGCGACGGCGACGGCCTGCCCGACAAGGAAGGCGACAACCCGCCGCAGACGTATTTCAAGCTGTTCGAGTGGAACTAGGACGCAAGGAATGGCGTGGGTCGGGCCTCGGGCGATACCCGTCATCGCAGCCTCGCTGGCCACGACACGATGGGAAGTCCCTCGCGGCTCAAGCTGTCCTGCACAGGCGCCTGGCTCGACCTAGCCGGTAAATGCCGGCAACGCCTGCTCGAGCTCGTCGAACCCGGCCCACGGATCCCTGCGCAGCCGCGCGGCGCGCTGCTTCGCCTTCGCCAGGTCGAATGCGTCGGGCCGCTGGATGCCGCCCAGGTCTTCCCAGCGCAGCGGCACCGCCACCGGCGCGCCCTTGCGCGCGCGCAGCGACCATGACGCCACGCTGGTCGCGCCGCGCGTGTTGCGCAACCAGTCGATGAAGATCTTCCCCGGCCGCTTCGCCTTCGACATCGTGGCCACGTAGCGCTCCGGCGCGTGCTCGGCCATCGCGCCGGAGAATGCCTCGCAGAATGCATGCACGGCGTCCCACGACGGCCCGCGCGCGATCGGAGCGACGACGTGCAGGCCCTTGCCGCCGGACAGGCGCACGAAGGACTGCAGGCCGGCCTGTTTGAGCTTGCCGCGCATGTCGCGCGCGGCGGCGACCACCGCCGGCCAGCGCACGCCCTCGCCGGGGTCGAGGTCGAACACCAGCCGGTCGGGCTGCTCTGGATCGTCGACGCGTGCACCCCAGGGATGGAACTCCAGCGTGTTCATCTGTACCAGGTCGATCACGCCCTCGATCGAATCCACGTACAGGTATTGCTCGCTGCCGCTCTTCTGCTTCAGCGCGATGGCGTGCACGTCGTCACCGAGGCTGTCGGCATGGTGCTTCTGGAAGAAACATTCGCCCTGGCTGCCACCGGGGCAGCGCAGCAGCGACAGCGGGCGATCGATCAGTTCCGGCAGCAGCCATTTGGCCACGCTGCGGTAATAGTCGGCGACGTCGCCCTTGGTATACGCCGCGCCCTCGAACACGATGCGTTCGGGGTGGGTGATCCGCGTGTTGTCCTTCGCTGGCTTGCGCTTCATCGGCGGTTCCTCGACTTGGATGTTCGATCCTGCGACCTGCGGCCCGACGTCGCGCGGCCGCTTGTCCGCGCGCAGGCGCTTAAAGCTGGCCTGGCGCAGCAGCCCTTCCTTGGCCCAGCCGCGGAACGCGACCTCTGCCACCAGTTTCGGCGCGACCCAGTGCACGCTGCGTTGCGGGAACGGCACGTGGGCTGGCAGTGCGACCGTCGCGGTCTTGCGCTCGATTGCCTGCAGGCGCTTGTGGATGGTGCGCAGGGCTTCGGCATCGAATCCGGTGCCGACGCGGCCGACGTAACGCAGCTTGCCACCCTCGTGTGTCGCCATCAGCAACGATCCGAAGGCGCTGCGCGCGCCCTTGGGCTCGGTATAGCCGACGACGACGAACTCGTCGGTGTCTTCGTGCTTGGCCTTGACCCAGTCGCCACTGCGACCGGCCCGGTAGCCGCTGTCGGCGCGTTTGCTGACCACGCCCTCGATGCCCTGCTGCCCGGTCTGCGCGAACACTTCCGCGCCGTGGCCGGTGACGTGGTCGCTGAAGGCGAGCACGCCGACCTTGCGGCCCAGCAGTTGCCTGAGCAACGCCTTGCGTGCCTGCAGCGGCGCCTTGCGCAGGTCGACACCGGCGAGTCCGGGCAGGTCGAACACCAGGTAGCGCAACGGCGCTTTCGACGTCCCGTCGATCACGCGCTGCAGTTCGGAGAAGTCGCTGCGGCCCTCCTCGCCCAGCACCACCAGCTCGCCATCGAGGCAGGCGTCGGCAACCGGCAGCGCCGCCACCGCCTTCGCCACTTCCGGAAACGTGTCGTCCCACTTCAGGCCGCCGCGCGAACGCAGCTTCGCGACGCCATCGACCAGGTCGACCATCAGCCGGTAGCCGTCCCACTTGATCTCGTGCAGCCAGTCGTCGCCGGCGGGCGGCGCCGCACGCAGCACGGTGAGTTCGGGGGCGAAGCCAACCGGCATGTGGCCGTCGCGCGCGCCATCGAGTGCGAGCGCACGCTTGTGCCAGGTCGAATTCGTCTTCGCCGTCTTCCTTGCGACCGCGGTCTTCTTCGCGTCGGCCGCCCTGCGTTTTCCCGGCTTCATTGTCGTGGCCGGCGTTGCGACGAGATCATCGGCCTCGCGGTCGGCGGCATGCGCGTCGTCGCGCTTGATCAGCAGCCACTGCTTCTGCTTGCCGCGCATGTTCGTGCGCACCAGCTTCCAGCCGCCCTGCAGCTTGTCGCCGCTGAGGGTGAAATCGAGCTTGCCGGCCGCAAGCGCTTCGAGCGGATCGCCGTCGCAGGCCCAATGGCCGTGGTCGAACACGTCGACGTGGCCGGCGCCGTAGTTGCCTTCCGGGATGTCGCCCTCGAAGGTGGCGTAGTCGAGCGGATGGTCCTCCACCTCCACCGCCAGCCGCTTCTCGCCCACGCGCAACGACGGCCCCTTCGGCACCGCCCAGCTTTTCAGCGCGCCGTCGATTTCAAGGCGGAAGTCGTAATGGCGCGAACGCGCGTGGTGCAGCTGCACCACGAAGATCGGGCGGTGGCCCGGGGCGCGGCCGGCGTCGGCAGCCGGTTCCGGCGTTCGATCGAAGCGACGCTTTCGCGTGTAGTCGCGCAGGCTCATGGCGGGTCACCCATGGCCAACATGGCGTACCACCCTAACCCGTCGTCTTGCGCTTCGCGGATTTTTTGGCTGCCTTGGCAGTCTTCTTCACGGGCGCCTTCTTCTTCGCGACCTTCCGGCCCGCCTTCTTCGCCGCCCCCTTCTTCGCCGGCGTGCGCTTGTTGCTGGCGATGCTCTTCTGCAGCAGCGACATGAAGTCGACCACGTTGGTGGCGGTGTCCTCTGCGGCCTCCGGCTCGTTGTCCTCGGCCTTGGCGAGCGCACCCTTCGATTTCATCTTCTTCTTGATCACCGCTTCCAGGCGCGCGCGGAATTCATCATGGTAATCGTCCGGCACCCACTTCCCCGACATGGAGCCGATCAGTTGTTTGGCCATGTCCATTTCCTTCGCGGTGATGCGATACGTCGAAGGCTTGCCTTCCGGCAGCTTGTAGTCGGCCGGGTCGACCAGTTCCTGCGGGTAGCGCAGCAGCATCAACAGCAGTGCATCGTCCTGGGGCATCACCGCCGCGAGATACTCGCGGGTGCGGATCACCACGCGCGCGATGCCGACCTGCCTGGTCGCCTTCAGCGTCTCGCGCAGCAGCACGTAACCCTTCTCGGCCTTCTTCGCGGGCACCAGCACGTAGGGCTTCTCGAAGAACTGCGGCGGAACCACGCCGGCGTCGACGAAGGCCTCCACCTCGACGGTCTCGTGGCTCTCCGGCGCGGCCGACTTGATGTCCTCCTCCTCGACCACGACGTAGCTGCCCTTGTCGTATTCGAATGCCTTGACGATGTCCTTCCACGGCACTTCCTCGCCGGTTTCGGCGTTGACGCGCTCGTAGCGGATCGGCTTCCTGTCGCGCGAATCGAGCATGCGGAAATGCAGGTCGACCTTGCGCTCGCCGGACATCAACGACACCGGGACGTTGAGCAGGCCGAACGACAGGGTGCCGGTCCAGATCGGGCGTGCCATCTCAGCGCTCCTTGCGTGGCGGCTGCGGCCGCCCGGCGATATCTGCAGGACATTGCGGGAACGTGGCCACGACGACCTCCGATTGCGACCGGGTTCCCGACCCTACGGCGGCAGCGGTGAGATCATGGTGAAGCGCCGCAGGTTCACGGGGCATGCAAGGCGCCCACGCGAGAATGCGCGCAGCGACCATCGACAGGACACGATATGTACGGCCGCGAACGACGCCAATCCGAAGACCTGGACACCGCCGCGCTGCGCGCGGGACTGACTCCCGCGCAACTGAATGCGCTGGAGACGCTGGAACAGTTCGGCTGGACCCTGCGCTTCGTGCGCAGGCCGATGTTCCGCGATCCGATCCCGGTGCTGTTCCACCGCGACGGCAAGCGCTTCGTGGTGCTGGAAGCCGACGGCACGCTGAACGAAACCCCCGACCTGGTGATCCGCGACTAGGCCATCGGCCTGTGGGAGCGGCCATGGCCGCGATTGCCGGCGGCAAGCCAAGCGGCTTGTCCGCCGCCATCACGCAGGTTTGCCCTCGACTTAACCCTGGCCGCCGCATCGTCGACGCAACGTCTGAAGACGATGCAACAGGAGGCCACCATGCCCTACGACCGCATCAGCGAACTGCCCGAATCGGTGCGCGACCACGTGCCGAAGCACGCGCAGGAAATCTACAAGGAAGCCTTCAATAGCGCGTGGGACCAGTACAAGGACGCCGACGACCGGCGCGGCGATGCCTCGCGCGAGGAAACCGCGCACAAGGTCGCCTGGGCCGCCGTCAAGGAGAAGTACGAGAAGGGCGACGACGGCGACTGGCACGCGAAGTAGCCCGCGCTCTTGTAGGAGCGGCTTCAGCCGCGAGCTCTTCCAGATAACGCCGGATCCGAGACAAAGAGCTCGCGGCTGAAGCCGCTCCTGCAAGATCAATCTACGCCGGCTGCAGGTTTGCGTACGCCAGCACCAGCCACTTGCTGCCGGCTTCGTCGAAATTCACCTGCACCCGCGCGTGCGCGCCAGCGCCTTCGATGTCGGTGATGATGCCGCTGCCGAACTTGGCGTGGGTGACGTTCTGGCCGAGCCGGATACCCGGATTCTCGTCGACCACCGCGTGGCCGAAGTTGCGCCGCGGCGTGCTGGCGTACATCGGCCGCGAGACCTGCACCTTCGGCCGCACCTCGTGGAGCAGCTCGGCGGGGATCTCGCGCAGGAAGCGCGACGGGATGCCGTACATGTCCTGGCCGTGCAGGCGTCGCGATTCGGCGTAGCTGAGCACCAGCTTCTGCCGCGCGCGGGTGATGCCGACGTAGGCCAGCCGGCGTTCTTCTTCCAGCCGCCCGCTCTCTTCCACCGAACGCGCATTCGGGAACAGGCCTTCCTCCATCCCGGCCAGGAACACCAGCGGGAACTCCAGCCCCTTGGCGCTGTGCAGGGTCATCAGCTGCACGCCATCCTCGCCGGCCTGGGCCTGGCCTTCGCCGGCTTCCAGCGCGGCGTAGGCGAGGAACGCGACCAGCTCGCTGAGCCCCGCGCTCTCGTCCTCGTCGCCGCGGACGAAGCGCGATGCCACCGACACCAGTTCGTCGAGGTTGTCGACGCGCGAATCGGCGGCGCCCTTGGATTCGTTGGTGTAGTGCTCGCGCAGGCCCGAGCGGACCAGCACGTGGTCGATCTTGTCCTTGAGCGGCAGCTCGGTGACCTCGCCGTCGAGCGCATCGATGAGGGCATGGAAGCTCGCGAGCGCGTTGCGCGCGCGTGCGGCCAGGAGGTTTCCGTGCGCGACGCGGATCGACGCCTCCCACAGCGACACGCTGTCGGCGCGCGCGCGCTGGCGCACTTCGTCGAGCGTGCGCTCGCCGATCCCGCGCGTGGGCGTGTTGACCGCACGCTCGAACGCGGCGTCGTCGGCGCGGTTACTCACCAGCCGCAGGTAGGCGAGCGTGTCCTTGATCTCGGCGCGCTCGAAGAAGCGTACGCCGCCATAGACCCGGTACGGGATCTGCTCGGCCAGCAGCGTCTCTTCGAACGCGCGCGACTGCGCGTTGCTGCGGTACAGGATCGCGCAGTCGCCGTGGCTGCCGCCGTCGCGCACCCACTGGCCGATGCGCTCGACCACGAAGCGCGCCTCGTCGACCTCGTTGTAGGCCGCGTACAGGTCGACCGGCTCGCCCTCGCCGCTGTCGGTCCACAGCTGCTTGCCCATGCGCGCGGGGTTGTGCGCGATCACCGCGTTGGCGGCGCCCAGGATGTTGGCGCTGGAGCGGTAGTTCTGCTCCAGGCGGATGGTCTGCGCGCCGGGGAAATCGTGCAGGAACTTCTGCACGTTCTCGACCTTGGCGCCGCGCCAGCCATAGATCGCCTGGTCGTCGTCGCCGACGACGAATACCTGCCCCGTGTCGCCGGCGAGCAGGCGCACGAAGCCGTACTGGATGCTGTTGGTGTCCTGGAACTCGTCCACCAGCAGCTGGCCGAAGCGCTGGCGATAGTGCGCCAGCAGCGCCGGGGTGTCGCGCAGCAGTTCGTGCGCGCGCAGCAGGATCTCGGCGAAGTCGACCAGCCCGGCGCGGTCGCAGCGCTCCTGGTACAGCGCGTAGCTTTTCAGCATCACGTCCGACCATTCGTCGCGGTCGGACTGGATGTGCTGCGGGCGGCGGCCTTCGTCCTTCTGCGCGTTGATCCACCACGCGATCTGCTTGGGCGGAAAGCGCACCTCGTCGAGTTCCAGCTGCCGCACCACGCGCTTGACCAGGCGCAGCTGGTCGTCGCTGTCGAGGATCTGGAAGCTTTCGGGCAGTTTCGCGTCCTGCCAGTGCAGGCGCAGCAGCCGGTGCGCGAGGCCGTGGAAGGTGCCGATCCACAGCCCGCGCGAGCCGTTGCGCAGCAGCGCGTCGGCGCGATGGCGCATCTCGCCGGCGGCCTTGTTGGTGAAGGTGACGGCGAAAATGCCGTGCACCGGCACGCCGAACACCTCGTTCAACCAGGCGATGCGGTGGGTGAGCACGCGGGTCTTGCCGGAACCGGCGCCGGCAAGCACCAGGTAGTGGCCCGGCGGCGCGGAAATGGCCTCGCGCTGGGCGTCGTTGAGCCCGTCGAGCAGGTGGGAAACATCCATCGCGGCATTCTACGCGAGGCGCCTTCGCAGCCTTGGCGACGGGTTCGCGCAATCCTGCAGGAGCGGTTTCAGCCGCGGGCTCTGTCCTGACGCCGGGGACAAGCCGGAAGCTCGCGGCTTAAGCCGCTCCCACAAGATGCTGTGTCAGTGCGCGGCGATCTGCTCGCGCTTGCTCGAAGTGCCGGTCATCAGCTTGTCGGTCCAGGCGATGCCGATCGCCGAGAGGATGAACACGCAGTGGATGATCGTCTGCCACATCACCCCGGCCTCGGTGAAACGGCTGCCCGGCGTGCCGAGCGTGCCGATCTCGATGAAGGTCTTGAGCAGGTGGATCGAGCTGATGCCGATGATCGCCATCGCCAGCTTCACCTTCAGCACGCTGGCGTTGACGTGGGAGAGCCATTCGGGCTGGTCGGGGTGGCCCTGCAGGTTCAGGCGCGAGACGAAGGTCTCGTAGCCGCCCACGATCACCATCACCAGCAGGTTGGAAATCATCACCACGTCGATCAGGCCGAGCACGATCAGCATGATCGCCACTTCCGCGGTCTGCTCGGCGCCGGTGGCTCCCGGCTGGGAGTGGCCGTCGAAGAACACCTGGTCGACCAGGTGCACCAGTTCGAGGCCGAACTGCCAGACGTAGATCGCCTGGGCGACGATCAGGCCCAGGTACAGCGGCAGCTGCAGCCAGCGCGAGCTGAAGATCAGGGCGGACATGGGGCTGAGGCGGGTCGAGCGAACCTGGGTCATGCGGGGGGGTCTGGCGAAAAAAGGAGGCGAAGGTTACCACCGCCCCGTATCACCGCTACCGGCGTCCCCCTTGCCGCGTTCCGGGGCCGGGCGGGTATCGAAACCCGTGCGCTCTGGCCCCGGATTTCGTCGCCGGACTGCCGCGGCGGCGAGGCCCGAATCGGTCCCGTCGTGCCTGCGTCTTGCCGTTTTCTTCGGCAGGTGTTGCCGTCTCTCCGGGGCGTTCCCGCTTCGCGCCAGACTTTGCCTCGTCGTCATCCCCGCCTGCGCGGGGATGACGGCCGTTGGGGTGATGGTCCGACTGGATGACCGCCGGCTGGACAATGGCCGATTGGCATCGCCGCAGCGGGGCGGAGGCCCGACCTACGGCTTGGCCGGCTTGATGGCGTAGCCCGCTGGCGGCTCCGCGTCCAGCAGGTGGCGGACGAAATAGTCCCAGCGCCGCCGCGTGACGTACATGCCGACCTGTCCGCTGCCGTAGCCGTGGCGTGCGTCGGGCAGCAACAGCAGGTCGAAATCCTTGTTGGCGTCGACCAGCGCCTGCACCACCAGCAGGGTGTTGGTGGGCGGCACGTTGTCGTCCATCAGCCCGTGGATCAGCAGCAGGTGGCCCTTGAGCTTGCCGGCGTGGTTCTGGTTGGCCTGGTCGTCGTAGTTGCTCGACCCGTCCTTGCCCACGATCGGCAGGCCCTGCCACTTCTCGGCCCAGTCGTCCTCGTAGCTGCGGTTGTCGTGGTTGCCGCTCTCGGCAATGCCGACCTTGAAAAAATCCGGGTAGCGGAACATCGCGCCGGCGGTGGCGTTGCCGCCGCCGGAATGCCCCCAGATGCCCGCGCGGTCGAGGTCGATCCACGCAAAGCGCTTCGCCAGTTGCTGCATCCCCGTGACCTGGTCGGGCAGCGTGTTGTCGCCGATGTCGCCGAAGTAGGCGTCGTGGAACGCCTTCGAGCGCCACGGCGTGCCCATCCCGTCGATGGCGACGACGACGAACCCGAGCTCGGCCAGCGCCTGGTTGTCGCCGTGCGAGGCGAGGAAGCTGCGGCTGCGTACCGAGCCCACCTGCGGGCCCGGGTAGATGTAGTTGATGATCGGGTACCGCTTCGCCGGGTCGAAATCCGACGGCTTGAACATCAGGCCGTACAGGTCGGTCCTGCCGTCGCGCGCCTTGACCGTGAACGGTTCCGGCGCCACCCAGCCGGCCGCCAGCAGGCGCGAGATGTCGCCGCGCGCGACCTCGCGGACCAGCGCACCATCGGCTGCGCTGCGCAGCAGCGTCACCGGCGCGGTGTCGGTCGTGGAGTACGTGTCGATGAAGTACGTGCCATCGGGCGAGAGCTCGACCTTGTGGTCGGCGTCCTCCGGCGTCAGCAGCACCGGCGAGCCGCCATCGAGCGACACCCTGTAGAAGTGCTGGTAGTACGGATTGCGGCCCGCTTCCCTGCCGACGCCGCGGAACCACACCGTGCGCGTCTCCGGATTCACGCGCAGCACCTCGGTGACGTTGCCCTCGCCCGTGGTCACCGCGTGCCTGAGCTTGCCGCTGGCCGCGTCGTACAGGTACAGGTTGCCCCAGTTGTTGCGCTCGCTGAACCACAGGATCTCGTTAGAGGCCGGCAGGTAGCGCCAGTTGACCGCGCCGTTGCCGCTCTCGAAGTACGTCTTCACCTTTTCGTCGAACACCGTGCGCACCGCGCCGGTGGCGGCGTCGGCGATCCGCAGCCAGGTCTGGCGATGGTTGCGCGAGGTGGAGGCGAAGGCGAGGGTGCGGCCGTCCGGCGCCCACTGCACGTCCTCCCAGCCGCCGCTGCAGCTGACGTCGTCGCACAGGGTGGAGCGGTGCTGGTCCGGCGGCATCTGCAGCCGCACGACCTTCCGCGCGGGTACGTCGATGATCACGCGCTCGATCATGGTCACGTGTTCGTCGCCGACGAAGGGATACTTCCAGCGTTCGACCTTCGGCGCGCCCACGTTCGTGCCGACCAGCACCATCTCGCTGGTCCTGCGCTGGTCCTGCCGGAACGTGGCGATCCTCATCGAGTCCGGCGACCACACCAGGATCGCCTTGTCGGTGTGCTTCCAGCCCGCGTTGTCGGTGGCGTAGCCGTAATCGGTCGCGCCGTCGGTGGTCAGCTGCGTTTCCGCGCCTGTGGCGAGGTCGCGGACCCAGAGGTTCCAGTCGCGGATGAAGGCTTCCCGCGTCCCGTCGGGCGAGCGCACGCCGGGCTCGCCGGTCTTCTCGACGCATACGCCCTTGCCGGACAGGTCGCAGCGATAGTCCTTGTCGAATGCGGACAGCGCGACGCGGCCGTCGTCGTCGATCGACCAGCGCTTGAGCGGCAGCTTGTCGGCCTTGACCGGCTTGCCGGCGGCCTTGCCCAGCGCGCGCGCGAGCTTGACGTGGTCGAAGGCCGGCACCACGCCTCCATTGGCCGCGTCCACGCGCAGGAAGCGGTCGCCTTCGGCGTCATGATCGCGATAGACGAACTGGCGGTCGTCGAGCCACGCAAGCAGCGTCGGCACGTGGTCCACCAGCGGCGCGGTGTTGTGCGGCAGGAATGTCTCCGCGCGCGCGTAATCGCCCGCATCCACCGCCTGTGCCTGTGCGGACGCGGATGCCGATGCCACCAGCCCCGCGACCATCCAGCCGGCCGTCTTCGCCAACCGCGCAGCGCGTGCGCGCCCGTCCCCGCCCATCGAATGCATGCAGTCCGTCCCGTGTCGAAAGTGGCGCATTCCACGTGCCATGCGCCGTCGCGGCCAATGCTAACCCGCTGCGGCATGACTTGCGGCCGATTGCCCGCGTCCGGTGCGCGGCGTAGGGTCGCGCAGACATTTCCTCGAGACCGACGCCATGAAGCCCCTCGTCCTTGCCATCGCCTTCGCGCTCGCCCTGCCCGCCGCCGTTTCCGCGCAGGCACCGGCGCCGCAGCCGGCGTCCGCGGCAGCCACCACGCCGGCGTGGGTCCAGAAGAGCAACGCCGACGCGCAGGTGTTGATCGCCGCGCAGGCGCAGTTCCAGCCCGAGGGCTTCTCGTTCTTCGGCATCCCCGGCTACGACGACAAGGTGGCCGACCTGGGCCCGGACAACGGCAAGCGCTTCCGCGCCGCGATGGCCGATGCGAAGGCAAAGCTCGAAGCGAAGCTGCAGGTGGAACGCGATCCCAACGTGCGCCAGGACCTGCAGATCATGATCCACGCCGCCGACGAGAACATCGAGGGCAGCGCGCTCACCGAACGCCTGCTGCTGCCGTGGACCGATGCGCCGCAGCTGGTGTTTTCGGGCATGCAGGGCCTGCTCTCCGACCAGACGCCGCCGGCGCGTCGCGCACGCGCGCTCGACCGGCTCAAGGCCTATGTCGGCATGGCGCCGGGCACGACTCCGATCGCGGAACTGGCGAAGGCCCGCTACACCGAGCGCGCCGGCGACAAGGCGCTGCTGCGACCGACCAGACTCGAGGTCGAACAGGCGCTGGGCAACGTCGACACCTACATCGACGGCATCCGCAAGCTGTTCGCGAAGTACCAGATCGCCGACGCCGAACCCGCGCTCGACGCGATGGCCACGCAGTTGAAGGACTACCAGGCCTGGGCGCGCAGCACGGTGCTGCCCGAAGCGCGCACCGACGCGAGGCTGCCGCCGGAGCTGTACGCATTCCAGCTCAAGCAGTTCGGCATCGACATCGATCCGCAGCTGCTGATCGATCGCGCGCAGGTCGAGTTCATGGAAACCCGCGCCGCAATGGGCCAGCTGGCGCCGCTGGTGGCGAAGGCCAAGGGCCTGACCGGCATCGACGACAACGATTACTTGGCGGTGATCCGCGCGCTGAAAAAGGACACGATTCCCAACGACCAGCTCGAGGCGCGCTACCGCAAGGTAATCGACGCGATCGACCCGATCATCCGCAAGCGCGGCATCGTCGACGTGCCGAAACGGCCAATGGTGATGCGCCTGGGCAGCGAGGCCGAATCCGCGGCGCAGCCGGCGCCGCATTTCCTGCCCGCGCCGCTGGTCGGCAATACCGGGCAGCAGGGGCAGTTCGTGCTGCCGGTGGCGGTGCCGAATCCCGATGGCTCGTCGCTGCAGTACGACGACTTCAACTTTGAATCCGCGGCATGGACGCTGTCCGCGCACGAAGGGCGCCCGGGCCACGAGCTGCAGTTCACCGCGATGGTCGAACGCGGCATCTCGCTGGCGCGCACGCTGTTCGCGTTCAACTCGGTCAACGTCGAGGGCTGGGCGCTGTATGCCGAGGCCGAGATGGTGCCGTACGAACCGCTCGACGGGCAGATGATCGCGCTGCAGCTGCGCCTGTTGCGCGCGGCGCGCGCGATGCTCGACCCGATGCTCAACCTCGGCCTGATCGACCGCGTGCGCGCCGGGCAGGTGCTGGAAAGCCAGGTCGGGCTGTCGAAGGCGATGGCCAAGCAGGAACTCGACCGCTACATGTTCAACGCACCGGGCCAGGCCGGCAGCTACTTCTACGGCTACAGCCGCATCCTGCAGCTGCGCATGGACACCGAGCTGGCGCTTGGCGACAGGTTCAGTCGCCTGGAGTTCAACAATTTCCTGCTCGACCAGGGCCTGTTGCCGCCTGACCTGCTGGCGAAGGCGGTGGAGGAGGAGTTCATCCCGGCGCGCAAATAGCGGTTTTTGTAGGAGCGGCTTCAGCCGCGAGCTTTTTCGATGGTCGCACGCGATTTCTGATCGCGATCGGCCTCGCGAATTGCCGGTCACGATTCAAGAGCTCGCGGCTGAAGCCGCTCCTACAAGGGCACGGGCGCCGTCAGAACGGCAGCTGCAGCTCCGGGTCCAGCGCCAGCAGCTGCTCGCGGAACGCCTGCTGGATGCGCTCGAGCGCTTCAGCCGAGTCGCCGTCGAAGCGCAGCACCAGCACCGGGGTGGTGTTGGAGGCGCGCACCAGGCCCCAGCCGTCGGGCCAGTCGACGCGCAGGCCGTCGATGGTCGACAGGCGCGCGTCATCGAACTGCGACCGCGAAACGAAGCGCTCGACGAACGCATGCGGGTCGCCATTGGGCGCGTCGACCTTGATTTCCGGCGTCGACATCCCGTTGGGCAGCGCATTGAGCACGTCGCCGGGCGACTGCGGGTCGGTGGCGAGGATCTCCAGCAGCCGCGCGGCGGCATAGATGCCGTCGTCGAAGCCGTACCAGCGCTCGCCGAAGAAGAAGTGGCCGCTCATCTCGCCGGCCAGCTCGGCCTCGGTCTCGCGCATCTTGGCCTTGACCAGCGAATGCCCGGTCTTCCACATCAGCGGGCTGCCGCCGTGGCGCAGGATGTAGCCGGGCAGGCGCCCGGTGCACTTGACGTCGAACAGGATCACCGCGCCCGGGTTGCGCTCCAGCACGTCGGCGGCGAACAACATCAGCAAGCGGTCGGCGAAGATGTTCTGGCCATCGCGGGTGACCACGCCGAGGCGGTCGCCGTCGCCGTCGAAGGCGATCCCGAGGTCGGCGTCGAAGCGCGCCACCGTGTCGATCAGGTCCTTGAGGTTCTGCGGCTCGCTGGGATCGGGGTGGTGGTTGGGGAAGTTGCCGTCGATCTCGCAGAACAACGGGATGACTTCCGCGCCGACCGCCTCGAGCACGCGCGGGCCGATCTCGCCGGCCACGCCGTTGCCGGCGTCGACCACCACCTTCAGCGGGCGCGCGATCTGCACGTCGGAGGCGATGCGGTGGATGTAGTCCTCGGCGATGTCGCGCTGGCTGTGGCCACCGGGCGACGACGCCTGGTGCAGGCGGTCGTCGGCGATGCGTGCATGCAGGTCGGCGATGGCGTCGCCGTAAAGCGTCTCGCCGCCGACCACGATCTTGAAGCCGTTGTAGTCGGGCGGGTTGTGGCTGCCGGTCACCGCGATGCAGCAGCCGGTATTGAGGTGGTAGGCGCCGAAGTAGACCACCGGCGTCGGCGCCATGCCGATGTCGATGACGTTGCGGCCGGCCTTGCGCAGGCCGCGCGCGAGGCCCTCGACCAGGTCCGGACCCGACAGCCTGCCGTCGCGGCCGACGACGATGTCCTCCAGCCCCTTTTCCTGCATCAGCGAACCGATCGACTGCCCGATCAGCTCGGCCACGCCGGTGTCGAGTGTCTGCCCGACCACGCCGCGGATGTCATAGGCGCGGAAGATGCCGCGGTCGATCCGCACCGGTGCGCGTTTGGGCGCGTCGCGCACGGCGACCGGCGCCGGCGCCTGGTCTTCCGGGGGGCCATCGACCAGCACCTGCGACAGCGTCGGCGCACTGCCGTCATCGGCGTGCTGCAACCTGCCGAGCCGGCTCGGCAGCCGCCACGACACGTAGGCCAGCAGCAACAGCACCAGCGCGGCGATGAACGAGCCGGCCACGCCGAGCCCGAACGGGCTGATCACCGCGGTCGGCACCGCCGCGGCGATGCGCAGCCCGGTGCCCGCGATCGGGACCGCGCGGCGCTCGGCGCGCTGCGCCAGCGCCGCATCGCCGCGCTCGATCAGGGTGAAGCTGCCCTGGCGCAGGGCCAGGTAGCTGTCGTCGGAGAGGCTGGCGTTTTCCAGCCCGGCGGTGGCGCGGGCCAGCGGCAGGCGCACGAGGGCGATGCCGGCCACCACGCCGTCCACCTCGGCCGGCGCGGCCAGCGCGATCACCGGCTTGCCGCGGTCGCGGATCGCCCACAGCACCGGCTTGCCGTCGGTCATCGCCGCTTCGGTCGCAGCGATGCGGCCGAAGCCGCTCTTCGGCAGGCCGGCATAGGCGTCCTGCAGGTCCGGCGGCAGCACCGCCGCGTCCTCGATGCCCTCCCAGCCCGCGCCGAGCGCGGTGCCGGCGGCGGCCAGGTCGCCGGCCTTGAGCGCCGACTGCACTTCTGTCGACGCCAAGCGCTGCGCGAGCTTGTCGAGGTCGCCTTTGAGCACATGCTGGATGGATTGCGCGACCGCGTCGCGGCCCTGCTCCAGGGTCGCGCGGCGGCTGTCGTCCTGGATCTGCCGCCAGCCGCTCCAGGCCAGCCACAGCGCCAACAGCGCCAGGATCGCCGCGAGGATCGGCAGGTACGGCCGCGCATGCGCCAACGCGGCGCCCAGCTTCCCCGGTTCGTGTTCGTCATGCATGGCCTGCCCCCCGACTGCCATTTTCAACGCACCCCGGTGTGGCCGAAGCCACCCGCCCCACGCGCGCTTTGCTCGAAAGTATCCACTACTTGCAGCGTTGCCCGCACGATCGGCGTCACAACCAGCTGCGCGATACGGTCGCCGGGTTCGATCGTGTAGGCCTCGCGGCCGCGGTTGAAGACGCTGATCATCAGCGGCCCCTGGTAATCGGCATCGATCAGCCCGGTGCCGTTGCCGAGCACGATGCCGTGCTTGTGGCCCAGGCCGGAGCGCGGCAGCACCACCGCGCACAGGGTCGGATCGTCGATGTGGATCGCCAGCCCCGAGGGCACCAGCGCGGCGTCGCCGGGCTGCAGCACCAGCGCAGTGTCCAGCGCGGCGCGCAGGTCGAGCCCGGCGCTGGCGTCGGTGGCGTAGGCCGGCAGCGGCCAGTCGCTGCCCATGCGCGGGTCGAGGATCTTCAACTGCAGGGTGTGGTGCATCGCAGGCCTGTGGCGGGGTGGATCGTGGCCCGCGAGCGTAACGCAAGTCGTGGCAACGCCTGCAGGAGCGCCCCATGGGCGCGAAGGCCTTGCCGGCGAAACGCAATCGCGCCCATGGGCGCTCCTAGAGGCGCTCGGCAACCAGGTCCAGCAGGTGGTCGGCCAGCTCGGTCTTCGGCGCCGGCCCCAGCGCGCGCTCGCCGCCGTTCCAGTAGACGACCAGCGCGTTGTCGTCGCTCTCGAAACCGCTGCCTTCGACGCCAACCCGGTTGGCCGCGATCAGGTCGAGCCGTTTCTTCGCCAGCTTGGCGCGCGCGTTGCTTTCGACGCTGCCGGTCTCGGCGGCGAAGCCGACCACCAGCCGCGGCCGCGCCGCATGCGCGGCGACGTCGGCGAGGATGTCGCGCGTGCGCACCAGTTCGAGCACCAGCCCGTCCTCGCCTTCGCGCTTCTTGATCTTTTCCGGCGCCACCCGGCGCGGAGTGAAGTCGGCGACCGCGGCCGCACCGATGTAGACGTCGGCCGGCAGCTGGGCGAGGACGGCATCGTGCATCTGCGCGGCCGAGCGCACGTCGATGCGCTGCACGCCGTCGGGCGTGGCCAATGCGCCCGGCCCCGCCACCAGCACCACCTGCGCGCCACGACGCGCCGCGGCGGCGGCGATCGCGAATCCCATCTTGCCGCTGCTGCGGTTGCCGATGAAGCGGACCGGGTCGAGGTCCTCGTAGGTCGGCCCGGCGCTGACCACGATGCGCAGGTCCGCCAGCGAGCCGGCGGTGGCCATCAGCGCAGTGCCGCGGCCAGTTCGGCCACGATCGCCTCGGGCTCGCGCAGGCGGCCGGGGCCGGATTCGCCTTCGGCCAGCGGGCCGTCGTCGGGGCCGATCACCTGCACCCCGCGTTCGCGCAGGGTGGCGATGTTGGCCTGGGTGGCCGGGTGCAGCCACATGCGGTGGTTCATCGCCGGCGCGACCGCGATCGGCGCGGTGGTGGCCAGGCACAGGGTGGTGACCAGGTCGTCGGCGAAACCGTGCGCCAGCTTCGCCAGGGTGTCGGCGGTGGCCGGGGCCACCAGGATGCGGTCGGCCCAGCGCGCGAGTTCGATGTGGCCCATCGCGGCCTCGGCCGCGGCGTCCCACAGGCTGGTGCGCACCGGCAGGCCGGACACGGCCTGGAAGGTCGCGGTGCCGACGAAATGCTGCGCGCCGTCGGTCATCGCCACCTGCACTGTGGCGCCGGCGTCGCGCAGGCGCCGCACCAGTTCGGCGGCCTTGTAGGCGGCGATGCCGCCGCATACGCACAGCAGGATCCGGCGTCCCTGGAGCTTGTCGCTGGCCTCGGCCATGTCAGGAAATCCCTACGCGCGAACAGGGCGCCAGCTTACCCGAACGGCCTCCGCGGCCCGACTGCGCCGGCGCGTGCGATGCGCTGCAATACCCCCATCGCCACCGACTGCAGCGGATCGCGCTTCTCCCCTGGAGCGAGCCGCGGCAGTCGGCGGCGAACCCCCTGCGCAAGGAGCCCCCCATGCACATCCGCGACTGGCCCGCCGGCGAACGCCCCCGCGAGAAGCTGCTCAAGCGCGGCGCGGTGGTGCTGTCGGACGCCGAACTGCTGGCGATCTTCCTCGGCTCCGGCCTGCGCGGGCTGGATGCGGTGGCCACCGCCCGCCAGCTGCTGGCCGAACATGGCCCGCTGCGCCGGTTGCTGGAACACAGCCCCGCAGACCTGGCGAAGCTGCCCGGCCTGGGGCCGGCGCGCGCCTGCCAGCTGTCGGCGGCGTTGGAACTGTGCAACCGCTACCTCGCCGCCGGGCTCGAACGCGGCGACGCGCTGACCGACCCGGCCGCCGCCGGCCGCTACTTCGCCCAGCGCCTGCGCGGCCATCCCAGCGAGATCTTCGCCGCCCTGTTCCTCGACACCCGCCACCGCGCGCTGGCATTCGAGGAGCTGTTCCGCGGCACCGTCGACGGCGCCGAGGTGCATCCGCGCGAAGTCGTGCGCCGTGCGCTGGCCCACAACGCCGCGGCGATCATCGTCGGCCACAACCACCCCAGCGGCAGCGCCGAGCCCAGCGCCGCCGACCGCGCGGTCACCACCCGGCTCAAGCAGTCGCTGGCGCTGGTGGACGTGCGGCTGCTGGACCACTTCGTGATCGGCGACGGCGCGCCGGTCTCGCTGGCCGCGCGCGGCTGGGTGTGAACGGCGCGCGGCGTCACCGTCTGGTTCACGGATGAAGCACGGAAACGTGCGGCACAAGGACGTGCCACCTCCGCTTTCCATGCACCCGTTTCCATGCACCCGCCCCGGCCACGCGGGCCTTCATCGCGCTCACGTACAATGCGGGGCCATTGAAACGCGACACCCCGTCCCCGTGAAATCCCAGCTCCGCGCCCTGATTGCCCAGGGCATCGATGCCCTCCGCGCCGCCGGAACCCTGCCCGCCGATCTCGCCGTGCCCGACTTCGTGGTCGAACGCCCGAAGGATCGCAGCCACGGCGACTTCTCGACCAACGCCGCGATGCTGTTGGCCAAGCCGGCCCGAAGCAATCCGCGGGCGCTGGCGCAGGCCCTGGTCGACGCGCTGCCGCTCAACGACGACATCGCCGCGGTCGAGATCGCCGGCCCGGGCTTCCTGAACTTCCGTCTCACCGCCGGCGCCTGGCAGCGCCAGCTGCGCGCGCTGCACGCCCAGGGCCACGCCTACGGCCGCAACGACAGCGGCCGGGGCCGCACCGCAGGCGTCGAATACGTCTCGGCCAACCCGACCGGCCCGCTGCACGTCGGCCACGGCCGCGCCGCGGTGATCGGCGACTGCATCGCGCGCGTGCTCGACGCCAACGGCTGGGACGTGAGGCGCGAGTTCTACTACAACGACGCCGGCGTGCAGATCGAGAACCTCGCGAAATCCGTGCAGGCGCGCGCCAAGGGCCTGACGCCGGACGACGCCGGCTGGCCCGAGGACGGCTACCGCGGCGACTACATCGCCGACGTCGCCCGCGCCTTCCTCGACCGCGCCAGCGTCGAGGTCGAGGGCCACGTCGTCTCCGGCACCGGCGATGCCGACGACCTCGACGCGATCCGCCGCTTCGCCGTGGCCTGGCTGCGCAACGAGCAGAACGGCGACCTGGCCGCGTTCGGCGTGTCCTTCGACGTGTACTTCCTCGAGTCGTCGCTGTACGCCGACGGCAAGGTCGAGGAAACGGTGCGCGAGCTGGTCGCCCACGGCCACACCTACGAGGACGGCGGCGCGCTGTGGCTGCGCACCACCGATTTCGGTGACGACAAGGACCGCGTGATGCGCAAGTCCGACGGCACCTACACGTACTTCGTGCCGGACATCGCCTATCACCTCTCCAAATGGCAGCGCGGCTACGAGCGCGCGATCACCGAGCTGGGCGCCGACCACCACGGCTCGCTGGCGCGGGTGAAGGCCGGCCTGCAGGCGCTCGATGCCGGGATCCCCGCCGGCTACCCGGAATACGTGCTGCACCAGATGGTCACGGTGATGCGCGGCGGCGAGGAGGTGAAGCTGTCCAAGCGCGCCGGCAGCTACCTGACCCTGCGCGACCTGATCGAGGAAGCCGGGCGCGATGCCACGCGCTGGTTCCTGGTCGCACGCAGGCCGGATTCGCAGCTGGTGTTCGACATCGACCTGGCGCGCAGCCAGTCGCTCGACAACCCGGTCTACTACGTGCAGCTGTCGCATGCGCGCATCTGCGGCCTGCTGCGGCAGATGGACGAACGCGGCCTGGCGTTCGACCTCGACCACGGCCTGGCGCAGCCGCTCGATCCAGCCGACGCCGCGCAGCGCGACCTGCTCACCGACCTGGCGCGCTGGCCGGAGGTGGTGGCCGCCGCCGGCGAGCAGCTCGAACCGCACCTGGTGACGACCTACCTGCTCGAACTGGCGCAGGCGTTCCAGACGTACTACAACGACCACCAGTTCCTGGTCGACGACGCCGGCGTGCGCGATGCGCGCCTGGCGCTGGCCCTGGCGGTACGCCAGGTGCTGGCCAACGGCCTCGAACTCATTGGCGTACACGCCCCGGAGAAAATGTAAGTGGCAGCAAGACGCGGCAAGTCGCAGGCGCGACGCAACTCGGGCAATACCGGCGGACTGCCGGGCTGGGCCTGGCTGATCCTCGGCATCGTGATCGCGCTGCTGGCGATGCTGGCCCTGCCGCGGGTGTTCAAGTCCGACGGCAACGACGGCTTCATCCTGCCGCGCCCGAACCCGGACGCGCAGCCGTCCGCGTCCAGCAACGCCGGCGACGACGCCGACCTGCCGGCGCCGGTCGCCGACGCGCCGAAGGCCGGCGCGAAGGGCGCCGACGACCGGGGCACCGACGAGGAGAGGCAATACGACTTCTACACCGTGCTGCCGGGGCAGGAAGTGGCGATGTCCGACGCCGAACTCGCCGCCAGCGCGCGCGCCGAAGCGGCACGCAAGCAGCAGCTCGCGCAGCAACAGCAGGCCGCGGCCGCTGCAGCCGCGTCGTCCGAAGACGCCGCCACGCCGGCATCGGCCGCGACAACGCCGGCCGCGGCCGCGCCCGTGCCATCGGCCCCGGCAGCGCCGGTGGCGACGAACACGGACAACCAGGCGCCCTACATCCTCCAGGCGGGCGCCTTCGGTGCGTCCGGCGACGCCGAGGCGGTCAAGGCCCGGATCGCCCTGCTCGGCCTGAACGCCCGCGTCGAGTCGGCGTCGATCAACGGCAAGACCGTCTACCGCGTGCGCATGGGCCCCTACGGCACCGCCACCGAACTGGCCGCGGCCAAGAACAAGCTCGCCAACGGCGGCCTGCCGGCGATGGCGATCAAGGTGAAGTAGGGCCGGGATTCGGGGTTTCCCCGAGCGATCCGCGACCGCCGTCAAACTGCGGTCGCGGCGGTTGAGAAGTCCCTGCGGCATGATGCTTTCCCAGAGGGAGAGCGCCGCCATGCCAATCGAAGCCGCACTGATCAAGCCCGTCGTCGACGCCCTGATGGGGCTGTTCAAGCAGGGCGAGAACCTGCGCTTGAAGCACAATGCCGAAGCCGCGCTGCGCGAGGCGATCCGCGAGCTGCTGCTCGCCAGCCCCGACGACAACAAGGCCGAGGCGCGCATCGCGATCGCCAAGGCCGCCGGGATCCTCTCCGAGGACGTGGTGCTGGCCGAGGACATGCTGAAGAAGCATCGCGCCACCAAGGCGCGCACCAGCGGCAAGGCGGCGACCGGACGCAAGCGCAAGCCCGCGGCCGCGAAGACCGACCAGCCCGCGCCTGCGAAGAAGGCCGCGAAGACGGCAACGAAGACCGCGGCGAAAAAGACCACGAACAAGGCGGTGAAGAAGGCCTGATCGCCACCCGCTGGCGCCACGGTTGCACTCCGCGCAGAATCGCCGGGCCGATGGACAAGCTCTTTCCCGCCGCGTGCCTGCTCTGGATTGCCAGCGAGATCTGGATCGGCTGGCGCCGGCGTTCGGGCGACGCCCTGCGCACGCGCGACGCCGGCACCCTGCGCCTGCTGCTGGTGGCGATCTGCGCCAGCGTCGCGCTCGCGGCCTGGTTCGATGCCCTCGACGTGGCGCGCTTCCCGGTCCACCTGCGTGCGCCGTCTTGGTGGGCCGGCATCGCGATGATGCTGGCCGGCATGCCGCTGCGCTGGTGGTCGATCCACGTCCTGGCGCGGCATTTCACCGTCGATGTCGCGATCCGCCCGGACCACGAACTGGTCCGCCGCGGCCCGTATCGCCGCCTGCGCCACCCGTCGTACACCGGCTCGCTGCTGACCTTCTTCGGCTTCGCCCTGTGCCTGGGCAACTGGCTGTCGTTGGCGGCGATGCTGCCGGTCGTCCTCGCTTTCCTGTGGCGCATCCACATCGAGGAAGGCGTGCTGCGCGAAGCGTTCCCGGAGCGCTGGCCGGCGTATGCGAGCGGGACGAAACGGTTGGTTCCGTACGTCTGGTAATCGGCTCCTACGCGGCCGCAGGCTTAGAATCGACGGATGACCAAGACCCTCCTCGTCACCGGCGCGAGCGCCGGCTTCGGTGCCGCCATCGTCGAACGTTTCGCCGGCGCCGGCTGGCGCATCGTCGCCACCGGCCGCCGCGCCGAACGCCTGCAGCAGCTGGTTGAGCGCTTCGGCGCCGACGTCGTGCATCCGGCCGCCTTCGACATCCGCGACGCCGACGCGATGCAGGCCGCGCTCGACGCGATCCCGGCGCCGTTCCGCGACATCGACGTGCTGGTCAACAACGCCGGCCTCGCACTCGGCACCGCCCCGGCGCAGCGCGCGGACCTGGCCCAGTGGCGGCAGATGATCGACACCAACGTCACCGCGCTGGCGACGATGACCCACGCCCTGCTGCCGACGCTGATCGCGCGCCGCGGGGCGATCTTCAACATCAGCTCCATCGCCGGCAGCTATGCCTACCCCGGCGGCAACGTCTACGGCGCCACCAAGGCCTTCGTCACCCAGTTCTCGCTCAACCTGCGCTCGGACCTGCACGGCACCGGCGTGCGCGTGACCTCGATCGAACCGGGGCTGGCCGAAACCGAGTTCACCCTGGTGCGCACCGGCGGCGACCAGTCCGCTTCCGATGCGTTGTATGCCGGCGCGCAGCCGATCACCGCCGGCGACATCGCCGAATCGGTGTGGTGGATCGCCAACCTGCCGCCGCACCTGAACATCAACCGCTTCGAGGTGATGCCGGTGAGCCAGTCGCTGGCGGGGCTGCAGATCCACCGCGGCGCCTAGAACCGGGCGGAATCCTGTAGGAGCGGCGGAAGCCGCGAGCTTGGGCTTCGCGGCTTCCGCGCTCCTACACAAGCGCAAGGCGGCTACGCCAGCGGCGTGTCGTCCAGGTACGTGTAACCGGTCAGCCCGGCTTCCAGCGCGTCGTTCAAACGCTGCGCCTCGTCGGCCGCCAGGTTCGCGGCGGCGACCTTGTCGCGATACGTCCGGCGCAGGTCGTCGATCTGGTAGCCGACGTAATCGAGCATCACGTCGGTGGTGTCGCCGCGACGCTGCTGGGCGATCGTGTAGCCGTCGCCGTCGACCTTGACCTCGATCGCGTCGGTGTCGCCGAACAGGTTGTGGATGTCGCCGAGGATCTCCTGGTAGGCGCCGACCAGGAAGAAACCGAGGCGATAGCTCTCGCCGTGGCGCAGTTCGTGCAGCGGCAGCGAGGTGTCGAGGTCCTCGTTCTCGACGTAGGTGTCGATCTTGCCGTCCGAGTCGCAGGTCAGGTCGGCGATGATGCCGCGGCGGGTCGGCGCCTCGTCGAGGCGCTCGATCGGCACGATCGGGAACACCTGGTCGATCGCCCACACGTCCGGCATCGATTCGAACACGCTGAAGTTGACGAAGTACTTGTCGACCAGCCGTTCGCTGAGCTCGTCGAGCAGCGGCCGGTGGCTCTTCTCGCGGTAGGTCAGGCGCGCATTCACCGCGTGGGCGATGGCGTAGAACAGGTCGTCGATGCGCGCGCGGTGGACCAGGTCGAGCTGGCCGAGCGCGTACAGCGACAATCCCTCGGCGTGGAAGTGCTGCGCTTCCTGGTACAGCTCCACCGCGGGCCGTTCGTCGAGCTCGGCGTGGATGCCGCGCAGGTGGCGGATCACCATCGGCTCGTCGTCGTGCTCGTCGGGCACGCGGCCTTCCGGCGCGGCCTCGACTTCGGAGACGTTGGCCACCAGCACCGCGTGGTGCGCGGTCATCGCGCGTCCGCATTCGGTGACGATGCGCGGCGCCGGCAGGTCGTTGGCGGCGCAGGCGTCGGCCAGCGGCTGGACGATGTTGGAGGCGTACTGGGCGATGCCGTAGTTGACCGAGTTGTAGCTGCGCGAACGCGTGCCCTCGTAGTCGATGCCGAGGCCGCCGCCGACGTCGACGTAGTCGATCACCGCGCCCAGCTGCGACAGCTCGACGAAGTAGCGCGACGCCTCGCGCATGCCGCGGGCGATGTCGCGCACGTTGGAGATCTGCGAGCCCATGTGGAAGTGCAGCAGCTTCAGCGCACCGCCCATGCCGGCGTCGCGCAGCGACTTCCACAGGTCCAGCAGCTGCCGCGGGCTGAGGCCGAACTTGGCCTTGTCGCCGCCGGAGTTCTGCCACTTGCCCGCGCCCAGCGACGCCAGCCGCATGCGCACGCCGAGGATCGGTTCCACGCCCAGCGCCTTGGCTTCCTCCATCACCAGCCGCAGCTCGGACGGCTTCTCGACCACGATGAAGGTGTTCATCCCCAGCTTGCGCCCGATCAGCGCCAGGCGGATGTATTCGCGGTCCTTGTAGCCGTTGCAGATGATCAGCCCGCCCGGGCGCGACAGCGCCAGCACCGCCATCAGCTCCGGCTTGCTGCCGGCTTCCAGGCCGAAGCCCTCGCCCGCGTGCGCGGCCAGCGTGCCGGCGACGCCGCGGTGCTGGTTGACCTTGATCGGATACACCGCGGTGTAACCGCCGGCGTAGTCCCAGTCGGCCTTCGCCTGCGCGAATGCGTCCTGCAGCATGCGCAGGCGGTCGCCAAGCACGTCGGGAAAGCGCACCAGCATCGGCAGGTTGGCGCCCTGCGCCAGTGCCTGGTCGATGACCTCGGGCAGGGCGATCGTCGGGCCGCCCGCGCCGCGTGGCCGCACCACGACCCGGCCACCGTCGTCGACGTCGAAATAGCCGGCCGCCCAGTGCGGGATCGAATAGGTCTTGCGGGCCTGGTCGGGTGACCACGCGGTCATGGCAGCAATCCGGGAAATCCAGCGGGACGCGCATTCTAGCGTCCGTTGGTGCAGGGACCGTCATCGGCCTTCGCTACAATCCACGCCTCACGATGTCGACCGAGCGATCCGCCATGACCGAGCCCACCTGGATGTACGAGAACTTCGAGCCCGCCGGCTCGGCGATCGGTTACCGCATCACCCGCAAGCTCGACGAGGTGCAGTCGCCGTTCCAGAAGATCGAGATCTTCGAATCGACCGACTGGGGCAACCTGATGCTGATCGACGGCGCGATGATGCTGACCACGCGCGACAACTTCCTCTACCACGAGATGATGTCGCACCCGGCGCTGTTCACCCACGCCGGACCGAAGCAGGTGGTGATCATCGGCGGCGGCGACTGCGGCACCCTGCGCGAAGTGCTGCGGCACCCGGGCGTGGAGCGGGCGGTGCAGTGCGACATCGACGAACAGGTCACGCGCATGGCGGAGAAGTATTTCCCCGAGCTGTGCGAATCCAACGACGACCCGCGCGCGCAGCTGCTGTTCGACGACGGCATCGCCTACATGGCCAACTGCGCGCCCGGCAGCCTCGACATCGTCATCGTCGACTCCACCGATCCGGTCGGCCCGGCCGAGGGCCTGTTCAACAAGGCCTTCTACGACAGCTGCTTCCGCGCGCTGAAGGATGACGGCATCCTGGTGCAGCAGTCGGAATCGCCGCTGGTGCTGCTGGATCTCATCAAGGAAATGCGCGGCGAAATGCGCAAGGCCGGGTTCACCACGTTCCAGACCCTGCCGTTCCCGCAGCCGTGCTACCCGACCGGCTGGTGGAGCTGCACGCTGGCGCGCAAGCATGCCGATCCGAAGCGGGGTGGCTTCGATTTCCGCGAAGCCGACGCCCGCGGCAAGGCCTTCGCCACGAAGTACTACAGCGCCGACATCCACAAGGGCGCGGCGACGCTGCCGCCGTTCGTCGCCGAGGCGCTGGGCGAATAAGCCACGCTCGTCGGGAGCATTGCAGCCCTGACGAAGCAACACTGCTAGGCCGCATCCGGGATCACGAGCCGTTCCGGGTCCGCCGCGCCTGAACGGGCGACGCCCGTCGGATAGCTCGCGGCGGCCGGCCGGCGCCTGCTGGTCGGCTCTTGCCAGCCTGGCACGGCAGGAAATTCCCCAAACCCCGTTGCGACCCGCACCACGGCGTGCAAACCGCCGCCGGATTGGTGCGCGCAGGGAAACGCTGTGTGGCACGCGCAGATGTCGGAAAGATGTCGGAACGGCGTTATTATTTATTGAACCGACCGGTACAGCATGTTCCGGCGGCGCCCCCGAACCCTAAGAGCGACGTGCAACGCGCCCCCCCGACGACGGCGTTGCGCAGATCCATCGATGACGACCCGCCCCTGCCCCTTCTCCATCCCGGCCGCGCCCGATGCCCGTGCACGCGTCCTCAAGCGCGGCACCCGCTTCCTCGAACCCGACGTCTATGTCGCCCGACTGGGCACGCGCCAGGCCGTGTTCAAGGATTACCGGCGCTATCGCCGGACCCCGCTGTCGCCGCTGGCGCGCCTGCTGGTCCGGCGCGAAGCCAGGATCCTCGAACGCCTCTCCGGCTGGGGCTACGCGCCCGCGCTGCTCGGCACGATCGGCGGCCTGGTGCTGGGGATGGAGTTCATCGACGGCCAGGTGCTCGGCCGCGACGTGGCGATGACGTCGGACGAGGTCTTCCGGCGCCTCAAGTCCGCGATCGCCACGCTGCACGCGGCCGGCATCGCGCACAACGACCTGCACGGCTCCAACATCCTGGTCAGCGGCGGGATCCCGCGGGTGGTCGATTTCGCCTCGGCGCTGCCGATGCCCGCCTGGCTGGCGCGCAGTCCGCTCGGGCGACAACTGCGCCGCAGCGACCTGGCCAACGTGGTGAAGCTGCAGTCGCGCCTGACCGGCACGCCGCCCTCGCCTGCCGAAGCGGTGGTGCTGGCCGAGCCACGCTGGGTGCGTGCGATCCGCGGGGCGTGGAAGCGCCTGTATCGCGGGAAGGCCTGACCGACGTCGGGCTACAGCGCGTCGCCGTCCAGCTCGCCGGTGCGGATCCGCACCACCCGTTCCAGGTCCCAGACGAACACCTTGCCGTCGCCGATCTTGCCGGTGCCCGCGGCCTTCATCACCGCCTCGACCACGGCGTCGGCCTGGTCGTCGGTCACCGCGACCTCGAGCTTGATCTTGGGCAGGAAGTCGACCACGTACTCGGCGCCGCGGTAGAGCTCGGTGTGGCCCTTCTGGCGGCCGAAGCCCTTGACCTCGGTGACCGTGATCCCGGCGACGCCGGCGTCGGAGAGCGCTTCGCGCACGTCGTCGAGCTTGAACGGCTTGATGATCGCCATCACCATTTTCATCGATTGCATTTCCCCGCTGCGGATGCGGCCAGCATAGCGCGGGCGTGCCGCAGTGGCGGCCGCGGTGGCGGCTGTGTCAGGCTTTTCCTACCCCACGTCGCGCCTTGCACCGATGGCGCCGGCACGGCTACCGCGACAAGCTGGGCCGACCCCAAGAGGAGCCATCCCCATGATCGATCTCAACCACATCGACGACCTTGCCCGCCGCCTCAGCAGCCTGGTGCCGCCGTCGATGCGCGAAGGCCGCGAGGAACTGCAGCAGAACTTCAAGGCGGTGCTGCAGTCGGGCCTGGCGCGGCTGGACCTGGTGACACGCGAGGAGTTCGACGTGCAGCGCGCGGTGCTGCTGCGCACGCGCGAGAAGCTCGACGCGCTGGAGCGGCAGGTGCAGGCGCTCGAGGCGCAGCTGGCCGCATCGCCGCTGCCGCCGCAAGCGCACTGAGGCCCGCGCCATGTCGCTTGCGCTCGTGCACGGACGTGCGCGCGCAGGAGTCCACGCGCCGGAAGTCCGGATCGAGGTCTACCTGGCCGGCGGCCTGCCGCGGATGAACATGGTCGGGCTGCCGGAAGCGGCGGTGCGCGAGTCGCGCGACCGCGTGCGCGCGGCGATCCGCTGCGCGCAGTTCGAATTCCCGCAGCGCGCGATCACCATCAACCTGGCGCCGGCCGACCTGCCCAAGGACGGCGGCCGCTTCGACCTGCCGATCGCGCTGGGCATCCTCGCCGCCAGCGGCCAGGTGCCGCTGCAGGCGCTGGCGCAGTGGGAATTCCTCGGCGAACTCGCCCTGACCGGTGAGCTGCGCGCGGTCGACGGCGTGTTGCCGGCAGCGCTGGCTGCGGCGCGCGCCGGCCGGCGGCTGGTGGTGCCGGTGGCCAACGGCGCCGAGGCCGCGCTCGCCCAGGATCTGGAAGTACGCACGGCGCGCACGCTGCTGGAAGTCTGCGCGATGCTCGGCGACAGCCGCGAGCTGCCGCTGGCGGTCGCACCGCCCGCGGTGTGCGCCGATGGCCCCGACATGCGCGACGTGCGCGGCCAGCTGCATGCACGGCGCGCGCTGGAGATCGCTGCCGCCGGCGGCCACCATATCCTGCTCGTCGGCCCGCCCGGCTGCGGCAAGACCCTGCTGGCCTCGCGCCTGCCCGGCCTGCTGCCGGAGGCCGGCGAGGCCGAAGCGCTGGAAACCGCCGCGATCGCCTCGGTCAGCGGCCGCGGCCTGGATCCCGCGCGCTGGCGCGAGCGTCCGTACCGTTCTCCGCACCACACCGCCAGCGCGGTGGCCCTGGTCGGCGGCGGCGCCGAGCCGCGCCCGGGCGAGATCTCGCTCGCGCACCACGGCGTGCTGTTCCTCGACGAATTGCCCGAATGGGACCGCCGCGCGCTGGAGGTGCTGCGCGAGCCGCTGGAGTCGGGCGTGGTGACGATCTCGCGCGCGGCGCGGCAGAGCGAGTTCCCGGCGCGCTTCCAGCTGGTGGCCGCGATGAATCCCTGTCCCTGCGGCTGGGCCGGCGACGTATCCGGGCGCTGCCGCTGCAGCCCGGATGCGATCCGGCGCTATCGCGGCCGCATCTCCGGGCCGCTGCTGGACCGCATCGACCTGCACGTCGACGTGCCGCGCCTGCCTCCGGCCGAACTGCGGCCGGATGCGCCGGAAGGCGAGTGCAGCGCGGACATCCGCGTCCGCGTCGAAGCCGCGCGGCAAAGACAGCTGCAGCGCGCCGGCCAGGCCAACGCCCGCCTCGGCCAGGCCGCCACCATGGCCGCCTGCCGCCTGTCCGATGGCGACCAGCAGCTGCTCGAACGCGCGATCGACGCCCTGCAGCTGTCGGCGCGCGCCATGCACCGCATCCTGCGCGTGGCGCGCACCATCGCCGACCTCGACGGCAGCGAACACATCGCCACCACGCACCTGACCGAGGCGCTGGGCTATCGCGGGCTGGACCGCGGCCTTGCGGCGCATGCGGCCTGAGCAGGCTTCGGCATCGCACGGCCCACGCATTTCGCCCCGGGCGAAGGTCGGGATCGCTGCGCTCTTGATCGTCATTCCCGCGGCTTTCAACGGACGCTTGCGTGGTCGCGCGGGAATCCGGCGTCCTTGATTTCAAACGCTCGAGGTCGCTGGATCCCCGCCTCCGCGGGGATGACGACGATTATCCAAGTCCTTCCCCAGGTGCCTGGAAACCGAAGACGCTGATGCGTCGTTGCGTTCGCACCACGCGCCCCTTCGTCATGCCGCGCGTCGCACTCGTCCCGCCCTTGCAGGAATGCCGATCGAGAAGTGGCACTTTCGAGCCTTCCTCAGCGGGCAGGCGCCATGCCGCCGGCGGGCGCCCCGGGATTCTCGATGCCGTCGCGCAGCACGACGGTGACGGCGTGGCCATCGACATCGAGCGTGCGCCCGGGCACTTCGATCGAACGCGCCTGCAGGTAACGCGCCTCCACCGTGCCCGCGTCGCGCCATTGCAGGTCAACGCCATACGCGCTGGCGTTGCGGGTCGCGCCATAGAGTTCGGCCGCAACCGGGCTGCCTTCCCACGCGCCGTCGTGCGCCACCACATGGATGCGGTAGACGAACGACGCCGTGGCCCCCGGGTTGTGCTCGGTCAGCACCGCATCGACTTCGCCATCGGGCGAAGCGACCCGTGCCACTTCCACGTCAGCGCCCCGCTGCGACGTGCCGCAGCCAGCCAGGCACGCCAGCGCCAGCGCGACGAGCAGCAACGCATGGCGCCAGGTACGCGCCATCGATCGCATGGAATGCATGTGCCTCGCTTGCCATCAGTGAGTGGATGCCGGTGTCACTCAATCCGACCAGACCCTGTACAGGCCCGAATTGTAGTACTCGTACCCTTCCTTGATCTGCTGCTGGTCGCGCGGATCGTCGCCATAGGAACCGCCGATGTCGATCGGGTTGCCCCACTCGTCCTTCGACGTACCCGCCTGCTCCTGGGCGAAGCCGGCGGCGCGCAGCGCGACATCCTCGGGGATGCCCATCGCCGCTGCGACCACGCCGTAGTGGAAGTTGCCGAAGTTCTCGTACTGCGCGCCCTGCTGCTTGAAGTCCCATTCGGCGCCGCCCTTGACCTGGTTGTAGAACCACGGCAGGTCCTGCGGGAACCCGTGCTGCTGGGCCTGCGCGATGTTGTCGTCCATCGACACGCCCGGCGGCGCGGCGGGCGTATCCACCAGCCCGGCGGCGGTCGCCTCGTCGCGGGTCAGCACCTGGCCCATCGCCTGGGCGACGCCGTCGACGAACGATTCCGCGCCGAACATCCCGACGTTGTCGCCCTGCATCGTCTTGAGCTGCGGCATCGCCGCTTCGAACACCGCCGTGCGCGTGGCCAGGTCGGTGCCCTCGGCCGCCTCGAGGATGCCGGTGAGCGCGGACGGATCGTAGCTGGTGGTTCCCGCGGTCCTGCCGGAGAAATCGGCGATGTAGCGGCGGCCCATGGCCACCGACATCACGTCCTGCAGCTGGTCCTGGCTGAGCGAGCCGACGGCCTGCTCGAACGCGGCCGGGTCGCCGTCGAGGCTGGCCAGGATCTTGCCGATCGCCGCCGTCTCCGCGTTGCCCCAGTTGCCCTGGGTCGCGCTGTACTCGCCGTCGATGCTGCCCTTGGTCGCCTCGATGAAGCCGGTCTTGGCCTCGATGCTGCCGTGGCTGGCGACGGCGTCGGCGAGCGCGCTGCGCCCGCCCGGGCTGCCGTCGAAGGCCTTCACGAAGCGCGCCATCTGGGTCGCGTCCATGCCTTCGGCCAGCTTGTTGAACACGTCGGCGCGCTCGCTCGCGCTCAACGAACCGCTCAGCCCGTCGATCTCCTGGGTCCAGTTCTTGATGTCGTCATCGCTGAGCTTGCTGATGAACTCGTTGCGCTCCTGCGGCGACAGGCCGTTGATCGCGCCGGTGATGTCGTCCAGGTCGCCCTTGCTGACGTCCCAGTCGAAGATGCCCTGCTCCAGGCGGTCCTTGGTGAGGCTTACCGCGGAATCGACGCTGCCCATCTGTTGAACTCCAACGTTGCAATGGGCAAAGCGTATTGGCGCATTCCTGCGCAGGCACTTTGGGGCAAACCCTAGTCGTGCACGTGTCGCCGGCATGCCGTGCAATCCGGCAACGCGTTGGCGCGCGCCTCGCGGGATCGGCGCGCATTGATGCGACGCCGATCCCACATTCGTCCGTGCGCGCGTGTTGCCTGGCGTTCAGGCTGCGCGGGTCGTGAACTGCGCTTCCTCGGTCGAGCCCTTCAGCGCCACCGTCGACGACTGCGCGCCCTGGATGGCCTGGGTGACGGCGTCGAAGTAGCCGGTGCCGACTTCGCGCTGGTGCTTGACCGCAGTGAAGCCCTTGTCGGCGGCGGCGAACTCGGCTTCCTGCAGCTCCACGAACGCGCTCATCTGTCGCCGCGCATAGCCGTGGGCGAGATTGAACATCGAGTAGTTGAGCGCGTGGAAGCCGGCCAGGGTGATGAACTGGAACTTGTAGCCGTAGGACGCGATTTCCTTCTGGAACTTCGCGATCGTGGCGTCATCGAGGTTGGCCTTCCAGTTGAAGCTCGGCGAGCAGTTGTAGGCCAGCAGCTTGCCGGGATACTTCGCGTGGATCGCCTCGGCGAACTTCCTTGCGAACGCCAGGTCCGGCTTGCCGGTCTCGCACCACACCAGGTCGGCAAACGGCGCGTACGCCAGGCCGCGGCTGATCGCCTGGTCCAGGCCGTTGTGTGTTTTGTAGAAGCCTTCGGGCGTGCGTTCGCCGGTGCAGAACGGCTTGTCGTTGTCGTCGACGTCCGAGGTCAGCAGGTCGGCGGCTTCGGCGTCGGTGCGGGCGACGATCAGCGTCGGCACGCCCATCACGTCGGCGGCCAGGCGCGCGGCGGTGAGCTTCTCGACCGCCTCGCGGGTGGGCACCAGCACCTTGCCGCCCATGTGGCCGCACTTCTTCACCGACGCCAGCTGGTCCTCGAAGTGCACGCCGGCGGCGCCGGCCTCGATCATCGCCTTCATCAACTCGAACGCGTTGAGCACGCCGCCGAAACCGGCCTCGGCGTCGGCGACGATCGGCTGCAGGAAATCGATGCCGTCGCCCTTGCCTTCGGCGTTCTGGACCTGGTCGGCGCGCAGCAGGGTGTTGTTGATGCGCTTGACCACCGCCGGCACCGAGTCGGCCGGGTACAGCGACTGGTCGGGATACATCTGCCCGGCGAGGTTGGCATCGGCGGCCACCTGCCAGCCGGACAGGTAGATCGCCTTCAGCCCGGCCTTGACCTGCTGCATCGCCTGGTTGCCGGTGAGCGCGCCCAGCGCGTTGACGAAGTCTTCGGTCTGCAGCGACTTCCACAGTTTCTCGGCGCCGAGCTTGGCCAGCGAATGCTCGATGTGCACGGTGCCGCGCAGGCGCACCACGTCCTGCGCGGAATAGTTGCGGGTGATGCCCTTCCAGCGCGGGTTGTTGCACCAGTCGAGGTTGAGCTGCTCGGCGGTTTGCAGGTTTTGCATCTTCATGGCGTCGATCCTCGGGGGCTTTGAAGCCCTCCCCTTCAAGGGGAGGGTTGGGAGGGGATGGGTTTGACGGCGGGGATTCGGCATTCCGGTGGCGGTGGGGGAACCCATCCCCACCCCGGCCCTCCCCTTGAAGGGGAGGGGGAAAATCTCGGTCAGGGCAGTCGTTCGTAGGCAGGCAGCGTCAGGAAGTCCTGCAGCACGTCGGCATGGGTCAGGCGGTCGAGCACGCCGATCGCCTCGCTGACCCGGCTGCCGCCGGGGAGCTTGCTGCGGTCGCCGAGCCGCGCCGGCAGGTTGAGCAGGGCGCGTTCGAGCAGCGAGAAATCCACCGCGGTGCTGTCGTCCAGGTGCAGGCCATCGCTGTGCAGCCACTGCCACAGCTGCGCGCGCGCGATCTCGGCGGTGGCCGCGTCCTCCATCAGGTGGTGGATCGGCACGCAGCCGTTGCCGTCGAGCCAGGCGGCGAGGTAGCGCACGCAGACCTCGACGTTGCCGTCGAAGCCGGCGCGGCTGATCGTGCCCTTCGACGGCGCGAGCAGGTCGGCGGCCGTCACCTGCACGTCGTCGCGGGCGACATCCTGCTGGTGCGGGCCGGGCATGTGCGCGTCGAACACCTCGCGCGCGATCGGGATCAGCGCCGGATGCGCCACCCAGGTGCCGTCGTGGCCGGCCTCGGCCTCGCGCAGCTTGTCGGCGCGCACCTTGGCCATCGCTGCATCGTTGGCGACCGCGGCACCGGCAGCATTCCCGCTGATGGGAATCTGCGCCGCCATCCCGCCCATCGCATGCGCGCCGCGACGGTGGCAGGTCTGGATCAGCAGTTCCGAATACGCCTTGAGGAACGGCTGGGTCATCGTCACCTGCGCGCGCTCGGGCAGCACCCGGTCGCGGTGCGCGCGCAGGGTCTTGATGTAGGAAAAGATGTAGTCCCAGCGGCCGCAGTTGAGGCCGGCGATGCGCCCGCGCAGCGCGTGCAGGATCTCGTCCATCTCGAACGCCGCCGGCAGCGTCTCGATCAGCACGGTCACCTTCATCTGCCCGCGCGGCAGGCCCAGCTGCCGCTCGACGTGCGCCAGCACGTCGTCCCACAGCGCGGCCTCTTCCATCGACTGCAGCTTGGGCAGGTAGAAGTACGGGCCGCGGTCCTTGCGCGCGAGCGCGGCGGCGTTGTGGAACGCGAACAGGCCGAGGTCGAACAGGCTCGCCGACATGCGTTCGCCGTCGACCAGCACGTGCTTCTCGTCCAGGTGCCAGCCGCGCGGGCGGACGATCAGCACCGCCTGCTGTTCGAACGGCTTGAGCGCGTAGGCCTTGCCGTTGCCTGCATTGAACGCGAGCGTGCCTGCGACCGCTTCGCGCAGCGCGCGCTGGCCTTCGACCAGGTTGGCCCAGGTCGGCGCGGTCGAGTCCTCGAAGTCGGCCATGTAGCAGTTGGCGCCGGAGTTGAGCGCGTTGATCACCATCTTCGGGTCAACCGGCCCGGTGATCTCGACGCGGCGGTCGAGCAGGGCGCGCGGGATCGGCGCCACGCGCCAGTCACCGTCGCGGATGGCGCGGGTGTCGGCGCGGAAGTCGGGCAGGCCGCCGCCGTCGAAGACCGCCTGGCGCTCGCGGCGCGCGGCCAGCAGTTGGCGGCGGCGCGACTCGAAGCGGCCGTGCAGGTCGGCCAGGAAGGCCAGCGCCGGCGGCGTCAGCAGTGCATCCTGGCCTTCGGCGCGGGCGGCGACCTCGATGCCGGTCGTGGCGGACGGGTCGCTGAGGACTGCGGACATGGCGGGTTCCTGTGGAGCGTGGGGAACCCGACCATCCGCTTGGGTACTGTATTTGACAACACAGTTTTTTCAATGCTAATCATTAGTTCTACTAATACTTGGTTTGGAAATGGCGGAAACACGCGCTTCAACGCCGCGCTTCGCCTACAAGGGCGACCGGCTCAAGCCCCTGCGCGCCTTCTGCCAGACCGCCCGGCTGGGCTCGGTCTCGCGCGCGGCCGAGGCCCTGTTCGTCAGCCAGCCGGCGGTGACCCAGCAGCTGCAGGCGCTGGAGCGGGAGCTGGGGGTGCGGCTGTTCGAGCGCAGCGGCCGGCGCCTGATCCCCACCCGCGAGGGCGAAACGCTGTACGAACTGGCGCGGCCGCTGGTCGAAGGCATCGATGGCCTGAATGGCACCTTCCACGAGCAGCTGCGCGGCCTGGATGCCGGCGAACTGCATGTCGCCGCGGGCAGCTCCACGATCCTCTACCTGCTGCCGAAGATCGTCGAAGCCTTCCGCGCCGCACAGCCGGACGTGCGCCTGATCCTGCACAACGTCACCGGTGCCGGCGGCCTGGACCTGCTGCGCTCGGACGAGGCGGACCTGGCGGTCGGCTCGATGCTCGACGTGCCGGCCGACCTCGACTACGCGCCGGTCTACCGCTTCGACCCGATGCTGATCACCCCGCCCGAGCACCCGCTGGCCGGCAAGCGCCAGCTGGCGCTCGAAGACCTCTCGCCCTACGGCCTGATCCTGCCGCCCAGGCGCCTGACCACCTACCGCCTGGTCGACCTGGTGTTCCAGCAGAACCGGGTGCCGTACACGGTGGCGCTGGAAGTCGGCGGCTGGGAGGTGATCAAGCAGTACGTGGCGATGGACCTGGGGATCAGCATCGTTACCTCGATCTGCCTGACCGACGCCGACCGCGAACGCCTCGCCGCGCGCTCGCTGGCGCGTTACTTCCCGCAGCGCAGCTACGGCGTGGTGATGCGCAAGGGCAAGTACCTGTCGCCGCAGGCGCGCGCGTTCGTCGACCTGATCAAGCCGGACCTGTTCACCCGCGAGCACGACGCGAGCGGGCATTCGGCGCGGTAGCGGGCCCGGATCCGTGCTCCGGTGGGAGCGGCATGACCGATGAAGTCCCTCGGAAAACCATCGCGGCCATGGCCGCTCCCGCGGGTTTACGCAGGTATTTCCGGGTCGCGCTAGTCGAACTCGATGCCCGGGTACCAGCCGCTTTTTTCGAGGAAGGCCTTGGGGTCTTCCATTTCCATGATGTCGCGCAATGCCTGGCGCTTGTCGGGCGCGTTCCGGTAATACGCCTTGGCGATCCGGTAGCCCACCCAGTAGCCGAGGTCGCCGGGGGCGTCGGGGGTGGTGTTGTAGGCCCAGTCGGACAGGTCGTTCTTGTCGATGTCCGCGGCGAAGCGGGTTTCGATCTCCAGTTCGCGCCCGGCCGCGGCGGCGGCATTGCGCGAATAGGCGACCTTGCCGGCGGTGAGCTCGGCGACAAACTCGGCGATGCCTTCGATCAGCGAGATCTCGAGCACGGTGGGCGATGGCTTGTCGCTGATCGCATCCGCGTGGACCTGCTGCACGTGCGCGTACTCGTGGGCAAGGACGTAGACGATGCGATCCTCGACGTCCGGGTTGAGCCAGTCGATCGCGCACAGCGCCTCCAGGCCGACCTGGATGCCGGTGTCCGACGCGCCGATCGCCACCGGCTTGCCACGCCCGATGGCCACGGTGACCGGCGGAAAGCGCGCCTCGGGATACAGGCGCGCGAGCTCGCGCAGCGCGGCCTCCAGGCGTTCGCGGGCAGGCGGCAGGGCGGACAGGCAGCGCTTCGCGCCGGTGTACAGGGACGGATTCTTCGCCAGCGCGTCGGCGATCCGCTGGCCGGTGACGTTGCGCTCCCGCGCCAGCACCTGCAGCCCGTCCGAGCCCTGGTCGAGGTAGTCGCGCTGGAGCTGTTCGGCGGTCGGATGGCCGCCGGCCGCGTCGTAGACGCGATAGAACAGGTCGACGTCGGTGGTCTGCACGACCGGCCCGGCTGCCGCGGCACGCACCGGTGCGGGTACCGCGTCTGCAGCCATGGCGGCGGGCGGCGCTAACCACACGCAAAGCACGGCACCAATGCCCATCGAGCGGATTGCTTGCTTCATGAAGACCCTACCGGTGGATTGTGCGAAGGCATCCAGCGCCAGGGAAGCGCCGCGCGGATATTAGCCCTCCCCTTCAAGGGGAGGGGCTTCCCGCAGGTCGTCCCTGACCCCGCCGGAATTACACCAGCTCGACGTCCTCGTCGTCGCGCGCTTCCTCCGCCTTCGCGCTGCGCTTCGACGCACGCGCCAGCTCGGCGTTGACCGTGGTCGCGCTGTCGGCGGCCTTCTTCGCCGCGATGCAGCGCGCGCGCGCGTCCGGGCACAGCACCTGCATGTAGTCCGAGTCGAAACTCAGGCGCTCGACCAGGAAATCGACGAAGGCGCGGATCTTGGGCGATGTCACCTGGCCGCGCGGGAACAGCGCGTTGAGCTCGTACTCCGGCCCGGTCCAGCCGGCGAGCACGCGGCGGATGTAGCCCTGTTCGGCATAGGCCTTGACCATGATGTCGCTGGCCAGCATCAGGCCCTCGCCGCACAGCAGCGCGCCGCGCACCGCGGCCGGGTCGTTGGCGACCATGATCGGCTCGATCGGATATTCCACCATGTTCTCGCCGTCGCTCAGCGGCCAGAAGTAGTGGTTGTTGCGGTGCATCTTCTGCATGCCCAGGGTGCGGTGGTGCTGCAGGTCGTCCGGGTGCAGCGGTTCGCCGTGGCGTTCGAGGTAGGCCGGGCTGGCGTAGACCTGGGTGCGCAGCACCGCGAGCTTGCGCGCGACCAGGTTGGAGTCGGGCAGGTTGCCCAGGCGCAGGGCGACGTCGATCTCCTTGTCGATCAAGTCGACCTGTTCGTTGGACAGCATCATCTCGACCCGCACCTCGGGATGGCGCGCGTGGAACTCGCCCAGCAGCGGCGCGATGCGTTCGATGCCCAGCGAATACGGCGCGGTGACGCGCAGCCAGCCGCGCGGACCGCCCTGCAGCTGGCCGACCGCGCTCTCGGCTTCGTCGAGTTCGCGTGCGATGCGCTGGCTGTGTTCGTAGTAGACGTTGCCCGCTTCGGTCAGACCGAGCTTGCGCGTGGTCCGGTGCAGCAACTGCGCGCCGAGGCGCGTTTCGAGTTCCTGCACCTTGCGGCTGACCGTGGTCTTGGGCAGGCGCAGGGTGCGGGCGGCGGCGATGAAACTGCCTTGCTCGACCACCTTGACGAAAACGAGGGTGTCGTTGAGATCGCGGGCCATGGGGGTGCTCCGACAGGTGCGTGGGCATTGGCCCAAGCGAGGGACAATTATTCCCCGATTCACCGGCTAATCAAGTGCCGGTTCGAGGCTTACCTTGTGCCGCATCCCGCCAAGCGAGCCCCGCCATGCGCCCCCCCGTCCGCCGTCGCCTGTTGCAGTCCAGCCTGGTCGCCTTCGCCCTGCTCGACCTGCTGCTGCTGGCTTCTTTCGTTTTCAATCAATGGTTTGAGGTCTCGTTCTGGGAGTCCATGGGGCTCGCTGCGCTGCTGGCGCTGCCGCTGACGATGCTGCTGTTGCCAGTGGTGGACGCGGTGCTGGCGGACCCCGACCGCGGCGAAAGGATGGGGTTTTCGGGAGACAAAATCCCGGGAGCGGGACAATGACCATTGTCCCGCGTCACAGTCTGGTGGTCCTGGGCGCGACCGGCGCCATCGGCGGCGCCGTGGTCGACGCCGCGTGCAAGGCCGGGCAGCCGGTGATCGCCATCGCCCGTGATGCCGGCGCGCTGTCGGCCTTGCGCGAGCGCCACCCCGACGCCGACATCACCCCCATCGACGCCTCGGTCGCCAGCGATGGCGAGGCCGCGTCGCTGGCGCAGCGGCTGCGCGACCTCGACCGGCCGCTGTCGGGCGTCGTTGCCGCGATCCGCGGCAGCATCGAGCGCGGGCGGCTGATCGACCAGCCGGAGGAATTCCTGCGCAGGCGCCTGGACGAAGACCTGCTGCCGCACCTGTTCGCCGCCCGCCACCTGCTGCCGCTGCTGGCCGGACACGGCCACGCCGGCTACGTGCTCATTGGCGGTCCCGGCGCCGAGCATCCGTGGGCCGGCTATGGCCATTACTCGATCGGCGCCGCGGCGCTGCGGATGCTCGCGCGGGTGCTGCACGACGAGGCCCGTGCGTTCCCGGTGCGGGTGCAGCTGTTGGCGATCGATTCGCCGGCGCGCACCGACGCCAATGCGCGCCACGCCTGCAACGCGTGGCCGAGCGCGGATTCGATCGCGCACCGGGCGCTGGAGATGCTCGACCCGCGCGAACGCCGGCCGGCACAGGCCGTGGTCAGTTACGCCGCCGCGCAGCCGCTGGGCTTCGACCCGTGGAGCGACGACCTCGACCACCCGGCGCCGCCCGCGCCACGCCATTCCGCACCCCTCCGCGCCTCGCATGTCGCGCCGCGGCGCGACCGTCCTCCTCTCCCGATGCCACCGCAAGAACCGGAACGCCAGCGCGACCTGCTGCCAGCACGCTGTCTGCAGGACGCGCGCACCCTGCTCGACCAGCTCGGTGGCCCCCATCCGAAATCCAACCAGGAAACCTCCCCCCGATGAAACGCCATCCCTCCCCCGCCCGCCGCTCTCCCGCCTTCCCGTCCGCAGTCCGTTCGGGCACCCCGGGCGGGCATTCCCGCCGCGCACCGGTGCGCACTTCGCTGGCGGTACTCGCACTCGCCTCGATGATCGCCGTGGCCGTTTCCGCCTGCGGCAGCAGCGAGGCCGCCCCAGGTGCCGGCATGCCGCCACCGCCCGAAGTCAGCGTCGCCACCGTGCTGAGCAAGCCCGTGCACCAGTGGGACACCTTCAACGGCCGCGTCACCGCGGTTGAAAGCGTCGAACTGCGGCCGCGCGTGAGCGGCTACGTGCAGCGCGTCGCGTTCAAGGAAGGCCAGGAGGTGAAGAAGGGCGACCTGCTGTTCGTGATCGACCCGCGCCCGTACCGCGCCGCGCTCGACCAGGCACAGGCGCAGCTGCAACGCGCCCGTGCCGAGGCAAAGCTGGCGCAGGCACAGGACACGCGCGCGCAGGCGCTGATCGAAGCGAAGGCGATCTCGCGCGAGGAGTTCGAGACCCGCAAGGCCGCCACCGCGCAGGGCGACGCCGGCGTGCGCGCCGCCGAGGCCGCGGTCGCGGCGGCCGCGCTCGACCTGCAGTTCACCCAGGTCCGCGCGCCGATCGACGGCCGCATCGGCCGCGCCATGATCACCGAAGGCAACCTCGCCCAGGCCGACGCCACGCTGCTGACCACGCTGGTCTCGCAGGACCCGATGTACGTGTACTTCGAGAGCGACGAGCAGACCTACCTGCGCTACGCCGACCTGGCGCGCAAGGGCGAGCGCACGCGTTCGAGCAACCCGGTGCGCATCGGCCTGGCCGACGAGCAGGGCTTCCCGCACGAAGGCACCGTGGACTTCGTCGACAACCAGGTCGACCCGGCCACCGGCACCATCCGCGCCCGCGCGGTCCTGCCCAACCCCGACCGCGTGCTCACCCCCGGCCTGTTCGCCCGCGTGCAGGTGCAGGGCAGCGGCGAGTTCAAGGCGATGCTGATCGACGACAAGGCCGTGCTCACCGACCAGGACCGCAAGTACGTCTACGTGCTCGGGCCGGACAACAAGGCGGTGCGCAAGGACGTGCAGCTGGGCCGGATGATCGACGGCCTGCGCGTGGTCGAATCCGGACTCGGCGCCAAGGACCAGGTGATCGTGCACGGCGTGCAGAAGGTGTTCATGCCGGGCATGCCGGTGGCGCCGAAGACCATCGCCATGGGTGCCGACGCGCCGGCACCGGAGCAACAGGTCGCGATGAAGTAGTCGCGACTTCACGCCGCGGACGCGCAGGCGCGAAGGCGCGCCTGCGCCGGTGACGCCCCCTCCCCCTCGTCGGGCAACGCCGGCCGCGGCAAAGGCCGCCGATCCTCCCCGTCTCTCTCCCCCTCCCCGGGGAGGATCGGCCAGGGCCGTTGATGCAACTCATGCCTGCCCCGCCACGTGCGGGGACGGCGCTCCATTCCCATCGCCGCGCGCCGGACGGCGCGCGCAAGGAACCGACCATGGACTTTTCCAGATTCTTCATCGACCGGCCGATCTTCGCCGCGGTGCTGTCGATCGTGATCTTCGCCGCCGGCCTGATCTCGATCCCGCTGCTGCCGATCGGCGAATACCCCGACGTGGTGCCGCCGTCGGTGGTGGTGCGCACCGTGTACCCGGGCGCCAACCCGAAGGTGATCGCCGAGACCGTGGCCACGCCGCTGGAGGAAGCGATCAACGGCGTCGAGGACATGATGTACACCAAGTCCGTCGCCGGCTCCGACGGCGTGTTGCAGATGACGGTGACCTTCCGTCCCGGCACCGATGCCGACGACGCCACCGTGCGCGTGCAGAACCGCGTCAGCCAGGCGCTGGCGCGGCTGCCCGAGGATGTGCGCCGGCAGGGCGTGACCACGCAGAAGCAGTCGCCCACCTTCCTGATGGTGGTGCACCTGACCTCGCCCAACGGCAAGTACGACACCCTGTACCTGCGCAACTACGCGCGCCTGCACGTCAAGGACGCGCTGTCGCGCATCACCGGCGTCGGCGACGCGCAGGTGTTCGGCGGCGGCGACTACGCGATGCGCGCCTGGCTCGACCCGGACAAGATCGCGTCGCGCGGCCTCACGGCAGGCGACGTGGTGCGCGCGATGCGCGAGCAGAACGTGCAGGTCTCGGCCGGCCAGCTCGGCGCCGAACCGATGCCCAGCAGCGACTTCCTCACCCTGATCAACGCACAGGGGCGCCTGCATACCGAACAGGAGTTCGGCAACATCGTGCTCAAGGCCGGCGACAACGGTGAAGTCGTGCGCCTGTCCGACGTCGCCCGGCTGGAACTGGGCGCCGGCGACTACACCCTGCGTTCCAAGCTCGACGGCAAGAACGCGGTCGGCATCGGCATCTTCCAGGCGCCGGGCGCCAATGCGCTCGAGATCCGCGATGCGGTGATCGAGACCATGGACGGGATGACGAAGACCTTCCCCGAAGGCATCAAGTACGAGGCCGTCTACGACACCACCATCTTCGTGCGCGACTCGATCAAGGCGGTGGTGACCACCTTGCTCGAAGCGGTGGTGCTGGTGGTGCTGGTGGTGATCCTGTTCCTCCAGACCTGGCGCGCGTCGATCATCCCGCTGATCGCGGTGCCGGTGTCGATCGTCGGCACGTTCGCCGCGCTGCACCTGCTCGGCTTCTCGATCAACACGCTAAGCCTGTTCGGGCTGGTGCTGGCGATCGGCATCGTGGTCGACGACGCGATCGTGGTGGTGGAGAACGTCGAGCGCAACATCGAGGAAGGACTGACGCCGCTCGCCGCCGCCCACCAGGCGATGCGCGAGGTGTCCGGGCCGATCATCGCGATCGCGCTGGTGCTGTGCGCGGTGTTCGTGCCGATGGCGTTCCTGTCGGGCGTCACCGGGCAGTTCTACAAGCAGTTCGCGGTGACCATCGCGATCTCGACGGTGATCTCGGCGATCAACTCGCTGACCCTGTCGCCGGCGCTGGCCGCGCGCCTGCTCAAGCCGCACGACGCGGCGAAGGACGCGCCAACGCGCCTGATCGACCGCCTGTTCGGCTGGGTCTTCCGCCCCTTCAACCGCTTCTTCAAGCGCAGCTCCGATGGCTACCAGGGCGTGGTCTCGCGCACGCTCGGCCGCCGCGGCGCAGTGTTCGTGGTCTACGCGGTGCTGCTGGCCTCCACCGGCCTGATGTTCAAGGCGGTGCCGGCGGGCTTCATTCCCACCCAGGACAAGCTGTACCTGATCGCCGGCGTGAAATTGCCGGAGGGATCGTCGATCGCGCGCACCGACGCCATGTTGTCGAAGGTGGCCGACATCGCGATGAACACCGAGGGCGTGGCGCACTCGATCGCGTTCCCGGGCCTCAACGCGCTGCAGTTCACCAATACGCCCAACACCGGCGTGGTGTTCCTGCCGCTGGAACCGGCCAACAAGCGCCACCGCAGCGCGGCCGAGATCAACGCCGAGATCAACCAGAAGATCGCCGGGCTGCAGGAAGGCTTCGCCTTCTCGCTGATGCCGCCGCCGATCCTCGGTCTGGGCAACGGCAACGGCTACCAGATGTTCATCGAGGACCGCGGCAATCTCGGCTACGGCGCGCTGCAGGACGCGGTGGCCGGCATGCAGGGCGCGATCTCGCAGACGCCCGGCATGGGCTTCCCGATCACCAGCTACCAGGCCAACGTGCCGCAGCTCGACGCGGAAGTGGACCGGGTCAAGGCCAAGGCGCAGGGCGTGCCGCTGACCGAGCTGTTCGACACCCTGCAGACCTATCTGGGTTCGGCCTACGTCAACGACTTCAACGAGTTCGGCCGTACCTGGCAGGTGATCGCGCAGGCCGACGCGCGCTTCCGCGACGACGTGCAGGACATCGGCAACCTGCGCACCCGCAATGACCGCGGCGAGATGGTGCCGATCGGCTCGATGGTGAAGATCCACCAGACCTACGGCCCCGACCCGGTGCTGCGCTACAACGGCTACCCGGCCGCGGACCTGGCCGGCGAAGCCGACCCGCGGGTGCTGTCGTCGGCGCAGGCGATGGGCACGCTGGAGCAACTGGCGTCGAAGGTGCTGCCCAACGGCATGCAGATCGAGTGGACCGACCTGAGCTACCAGCAGTCGACCCAGGGCAACGCGGCGCTGGTGGTGTTCCCGCTGGCGATCCTGCTCGCCTTCCTGGTGCTGGCCGCGCTGTACGAGAGCTGGACGCTGCCGCTGGCGGTGATCCTGATCGTGCCGATGTGCATGCTCTCCGCATTGCTGGGCGTGTGGCTGACCGGCGGCGACAACAACGTGTTCGTGCAGGTCGGTCTGGTGGTGCTGATGGGGCTGGCGTGCAAGAACGCGATCCTGATCGTGGAGTTCGCGCGCGAGCTCGAGATGCAGGGCAAGGGCATCGTGGAATCCGCGCTGGAAGCCTGCCGCCTGCGCCTGCGCCCGATCGTGATGACCTCGATCGCGTTCATCGCCGGCACCGTGCCGCTGGTGCTCTCGCACGGCGCCGGCGCGGAAGTGCGCTCGGCCACCGGAATCACCGTGTTCGCCGGGATGATCGGCGTGACCCTGTTCGGCCTGTTCCTGACCCCGGTGTTCTACGTCGCGCTGCGCAAGCTGGTGAAGCAGCCGCTCGTTCGCCACGACGCTGCGCCGGCGCACGCACCGCAGGTGCTGGATGCGTAGCGACCGCGCGCCACTGGGCGCAATCCAGGACAAGAAACAGATAGCGCCGCATGCGACACGCCGCGACGCTTGCCGACCCTCTCATTGAAATACGGAGTACTGACATGCACAACGAAAAGATCGCCCTGGTCACCGGCGCCACCCGCGGCATCGGCCTGGAAACCGTGCGCCAGCTTGCCTCCCACGGCGTGCACACGCTGCTGGCCGGGCGCGACCGCGGCCGCGCAGTGGACGCCGCGCTCGCGCTGCAGGCGCAGGGCCTGCCGGTCGAAGCCATCGCGCTGGACGTGACCGACGCCGACGGCATCGCCGCCGCCGCGCGCGAGGTCGAGCGGCGCCACGGCCGCCTGGACATCCTCGTCAACAACGCCGGCATCTTCCGCGACGACTTCGACAAGACACCGTCGGGGCAGACGCTCGAGGCCTGGCGCGAAACCTTCGACACCAACCTGTTCGGCGTCATCGCGACCACCCAGGCGTTCCTGCCGCTGCTGCGCAAGTCCGCGGCGGGCCGCATCGTCAACCTGTCGAGCGCGCTGGCGTCGCTGGCGCTGCACAACGATCCGGCATCCGACATCTACGACTTCAAGGTGCCGGCCTATGACGCATCCAAGACTGCCGTCAACGCCTGGACCGTGCACCTGGCGCACGAGTTGCGCGACACGCCGATCAAGGTCAACGCAGTCGATCCTGGTTCGGTGAAGACGGACATGAATCAGCACGGCGAACTCGACATCGCCACCGGCGCGCGCGGCAGCGTGCTGATGGCGCTGCTCGACGAGGCAGGACCGACCGGCAGCTACACCCACCAGGGCGAGGTGCTGCCATGGTGACCGCGAGGACATTGCTGCCATCGCTGCTCGCCGTCGCACTGTCGGCGTGCACCGTCGGCCCCGACTACGTGCGCCCCGACGTACCGGTGCCGGATACCTTCATCCAGTCGCAGGCCCCGGCCGATGCGAACGAAGCCGCGGCCGCGGTCGACCCCGCGTTCTGGCAGGCCTTCGGCGACCCGCAACTGACCGCGCTGGTCGAACAGGCGCTGGCGTCCAACCACGACCTGCGCATCGCGCTGGCCAATTTTGATCGCGCCAACGCGCTGCTGCGCGGCTCGAAGTTCGATTACTTCCCCACCATCACCGCCAGCGCCGAAGGCAGCGACAGCCGCGCCAGCGCCGACCAGGCACCGGGCGTGGCGCGCGGCGACCGCGACGGCGAAAGCTACAGCGCCGGCCTCGATGTCGCGTGGGAGCTGGACCTGTTCGGCCGCATCCGCCGCAACGTGGAAGCCGGCCGCGCCGGTGCCGCCGCCAGCGCCGCCGACCTGGAAGCGGCGCAGGTGGCGATCGTCGGCGAGGTCGCGCGCACCTACTTCGACCTGCGCGGCCTGCAGGAACGGCTGCGGGTGGCCCGCGGCAATGCCGACAACCAGCGCGAAACCCTGCGCCTGGTGGACGCGCGCCTCGACGCCGGGCGCGGCACCGAGTTCGACACCGCGCGCGCCCGCGCGCAGCTGGAAGCCACGTCGTCGCGCATCCCGGCGCTCGAAGCGCAGCTCGCGTTCGACATGCACCGGCTGGGCGTGCTGGTCGGCAGGACGCCCGACGCGCTGGTCGCGCAGCTGGAGCCCAGTCGTCCCCTGCCCGCGCTGCCGGCGAAACTCGATGCCGGCACGCCGGGCGAACTGCTGCGGCAGCGCCCCGACATCGCCGCCGCCGAACAGCGCCTGCACGCGGCCACCGCGCGCATCGGCGTGGCCACCGCCGACCTGTTCCCGCGCTTCACCCTGGGCGGGCTGATCGGCAGCCAGGCGATCGACACCAACATGCTGTTCGAACGCAGCAGCGAAACCCGGTTCGTGGCGCTGGGCATCGACTGGTCGTTCCTCGACATCGGCCGCGTGCGCGCGCGCATCGCCGCCGCGGACGCCGATGCCGAAGGCGAACTGGCCCGCTACGAACAAACCGTGCTGCTGGCGCTGGAGGAAACCGAGAACGCACTGGTGCGCTACGCCCGCGCACGCACCGAGGATGCGCACCTGGAACGCGCCGCCGCGGACAGCGCCACCGCCGCGCGCCTGGCGCGGGTGCGCTTCGACGCCGGCGCCGTCGACCTGTTCGAAGTGCTGGACGCCGAGCGCACGCAGCTGCAGGCGCAGGACGCCTTCGCCGCCAGCCGCACGCGCAGCGCGGTCGGCGCGGTGTCGCTGTACGTGGCGCTGGCCGGCGGCTGGCCGGACGCCTTGCCGATGCGCGAGGCGGTGGGCAAACGCTAGCGTCCGCCAGCCACGCCGCTTTCGCGTCGCGACATCCGCGCTGGCGTGCAGGCGACCTGTGGTGCGCGTCGGCGAGGGTGCCGGCGGAGCCGCGCGTGCATTCGCGCAGGCCGGTCGTGATGGCGTAGGGTTGCGCCTTCGCCCGTTATCCGGAGCCTGCCATGCGCCGCCAGCTCGTCATCGCCCTGTCCGCCTGCCTCGCCGCGCCCGCGCTCGCCGCCGCTGCGCCGCCAACGGCGCCGCCGGCCACGCAGGCGCTGCTGTACGAGATCGGCACCGCGCCTTCCGCCGCGCGCATCGAGGCCGACATCCGCAAGCTGGTGTCGTTCGGCACCCGGCATACGTTGTCGGAGACGAAGTCGGACACGCACGGCATCGGCGCCGCACGGCGCTGGATCCACGCCGAGTTCGAGCGCATCTCCGCACAGTGCGGCGGCTGCCTGGAGGTGATCGACGTGGCCGGCACGATCTCCGGCGAGGAACGCATCCCCGAACCGACCGAAGTGGTCAGCGTGCTCGCGATCCAGCGCGGCACGAGCGACCCCGGCCGCTACGTGATCATGAGCGGCGACATCGACTCGCGCGTCTCCGACGTCATGGACTTCACGTCCGATTCGCCGGGCGCCAACGACAACGCCTCGGGTGTCGCCGGCACGCTGGAAGCCGCGCGGATCCTGTCGCAGCGCAAGTTCGCCGGCACCATCGTCTACGCCGCGCTGTCGGGCGAGGAGCAGGGCCTGTTCGGCGGCAAGATCGTCGCCGCGAAGGCGCAGAAGGAAGGCTGGCGCATCGAGGCGATGCTCAACAACGACATGATCGGCAACATCGCCGGGCTCAACGGCGTGATCGACAACGCCACCGCGCGCGTGTTCGCAGAAGGCACGCGCGTGACCGAGACGTCGGAGGAAGCGAGGCAGCGCCGCTTCACCGGTGGCGAGGTCGACTCGCCCACCCGCAACCTGGCGCGCTACATCGACCGCATGGCCGACCTGTACGTGCCCAACCTCGACGTGATGATGGTCTACCGGCTCGACCGCTTCGGCCGCGGCGGCCACCACCGCCCGTTCAACGACCTGGGCTACCCGGCGGTGCGGGTGATGGAGACCAACGAGAACTACCACCGCCAGCACCAGGACCTGCGCACCGAGACAGACCCGCAAGGGCAGCGCATCGCCTACGGCGACGTGATCGAGGGCGTGGACTTCGACTACGTCGCCAAGCTGACCGCGCTCAACGCGGTGAGCCTGGCCGGCATGGCCTCGGCGCCGCCGCCGCCGGCGAACGTGTCGATCGAGGGCGCGGTGACCGCCGACACCACGCTCAAGTGGACGCGACCGCCGGCAGCACAGGCGCCGGACCTCGCCGGTTACAGGATCTACTGGCGGCTGACCACGCAGCCGCAGTGGACGCACAGCGTGTATGTCGGCGACGTGACGCAGCACATGCTCAAGAACGTGGTGATCGACAACTATTTCTTCGGCGTGGCGGCCGTGGGCAAGGACGGCTCGGAAAGCCCCGTGGTGTTCCCGGGCGCGGCGGGCAGCTTTGGCGACTACGGACCCATGCGCGACTGAGTGAAGTGAGGCGCTCCCTTCTCCCTCCGGGAGAAGAGCCTGCCCCCGCGAAGGCGGGGGTGCCCGCAGGGCGGATGAGGGAAAGGGCTTCCAGATCACATGCAGACGCGGATGCTGATGCTGATGATCTCTGCCCTCATCCGTCGCTTCGCGCCATCTTCTCCCTGAGGGAGAAGGAAAGCGGGATGTCACAGGGCGACGGGCTGGATCGTCAATCAGGCAAGGCACTCCGCCTGACCCCAAGGAAATCCCCATGAAGAACGAGAACACCATCCGCTACCCGCAGCAGGCCCCCGCCGTCATGCAGGTGCTGGCCCAGGTCAACCCGGCCATCAACGCCCTCGGACTCGACACCAGGCTCCACCACCTGGTCGTCCTGCGCGCCTCGCAGATCAACGGCTGCGCGCACTGCGTGAAGATGCACACCCACGACGCACGCAAGGATGGGGAAACCAGCGAGCGGCTCGACCGCCTGGTGGTCTGGCAGCACGTGGACGACTACAGCCCGCGCGAGAAGGCTGCGCTGGCGTTCACCGAGGCGATGACGCGGCTCGACGACCAGTCCGTGCTGCCGGAGCTTCGGGCCGCACTGCGAGAGCACTTCACCGAACAGGAGGTCGCCGCACTCGGCGCGGACGTGGCGATGATCAACTTGTGGAACCGCATCTCCATCTCGAACCAGTGAGCCGCGACCAGTGACGATGGACGCCCGCGATTGCCTCGCACAGTTCGAGCAGGCCCGCCCGGGCCTGCTCGGCCTGGCCTACCGCATCCTCGGCTCGCGCGCCGATGCGGAGGATGCCGTGCAGGACACCTTCCTCAAGTGGCAGGCCAACGACCGCACCGGCATCGACAACCCCGGCGCCTGGCTGACCACCGTCTGCACGCGCCACTGCCTGGACATTCTGCGCTCGGCCGACCGCGCGCGGGTCGAGTACGTCGGCCCATGGCTGCCGGAACCGGTGCAAACCGCCAACGACGACGTCATCGGACACGCGTCGGAACACACCTGGTCAGAGCACGCCTCGCCAGAGCATGCCGCCGCGCTCGCCTCCTCGCTCACCACCGCCTTCCTGCTCGCCCTGCAGCGGCTCACCCCGAAAGAGCGCGCGGCCTACCTGCTGCACGAGATCTTCGACATGCCCTACCCCGAGGTCGCGCACACCCTCGACCTGCAGGAGCCGGCGTGCCGGCAGCTGGTGGCGCGTGCGCGCGCGCATATCGAACAGGCGAAGGTGCGGCACGTCACCCCGCCGGAACGACAACGCCGGTTGCTCGCCGCGTTCGGCACCGCCATCGCCACCGGCTCGGTGGATGCGCTCGCCGGCCTGCTGTCCGACGAGGTGCGCCTGTCGGCGGACGGCGGCGGCAAGGTGTCCGCCGCGCGCCGCGTCATGCATGGGCCGGAGGAAGTGCTGCGCTTCGTCCAGGCCGGCCTGCACGCGTGGTGGGCGTCGGGACAGCTGGAGGAAGCGACGATCAACGGCAACCGCGGCTTCCTGTTCCGCGACGGCGACCACATCGACGCAACGGTGTCCTTCGCCTACGACGAGGCGGGCCTGCTCACCGACGTGTTCATCATGCGCAACCCGGACAAGCTGGCGCGGATCGGGACCGTGCCCGGGATCGCGTGACGATAACCGGAGGAGCCCTTCTCCCGCACGCGGGAGAAGGGCTTTGCCGCATCGCTGGCTACTTCAGCCCGCGGCTCTCCAGCAGCGGCTCCACGCTCGGATCCTTGCCGCGGAAGTCGCGGTAGAGGGTGGCGAGGTCGACGGTGTTGCCGCGCGAGAGGATCTTGTCGCGGAAGGTCTGGCCGTTCTCGGCGGTCAGGCCGCCGTGTTCCTTGAACCATTCGAACGCGTCGTCGTCCAGCACCTCGGACCAGAAGTACGCGTAGTAGCCGGCCGAATAACCGCCGCCCCAGATGTGGTCGAAGTAGCTGGTGCGGTAGCGCGGCGGCACTTCCGGCAGGTCGACCTTGAAGCGCTTCAGCGCGTCCGCCTCGAACTTGTCCACATCCTGCACCGGCGCGTCGGCTGGCAGCGTGTGCCAGGCCATGTCGAGCAGTGCGGCCGACAGGTATTCGGTGGTCGCGTAGCCCTGGTTGAAGGTGCGCGACTTCTTGATCTTGTCGACCAGCGCCTGCGGCATCGGTTCGCCGGTCTCGTAGTGCTTGGCGTAGTTGGCGAACACCTTGGGGTCGGTGGCCCAGTGCTCGTTGAACTGCGACGGGAACTCGACGAAGTCGCGCGAGGTGCTGGTGCCGGAGATCGACGGGTACTTCACGTCCGAGAACATGCCGTGCAGCGCGTGGCCGAACTCGTGGAACATCGTGGTCACGTCGTCGAACGACAGCAGCGCCGGCTGGCCGGGTGCGGGCTTGGTGAAGTTGGCGACGTTGTAGACCACCGGCTTGGTGCCGGTCAGGCCGTTCTGGTCGACGAACACGTCCATCCACGCGCCGCCGGACTTGCTGTCGCGCTTGTAATAGTCGGTGTAGAACAGCGCCAGCGAGCTGCCGTCCTTGTCGAACACCTCGAACACGCGCATGTCCGGGTGGTAGACCGGAATGTCCTTGCGCTCCTTGAACGTGATGCCGTAGAGCTGGGTGGCGGCGAAGAACACGCCGTTCTGCAGCACGTTGTCGAGCTCGAAGTAGGGCTTGATCTGCGCCTCGTCGAGGTCGTACTGCGCCTTGCGCACCTGCTCGGCATAGAAGTCCCAGTCCGATGCCGCCAGCTTGAAGCCGCCGCCCTGAGCATCGATCACCTTCTGCATCTCGGCGATCTCGCTGCGCGCCTTGGCGGTGGCGGCCGGCACGGTGTCGGTGAGCAGCTTGAGCGCGTTCTCCGGCGTCTTGGCCATCTGGTCGCCCAGCTGGTAGGCGGCGAAGGTGTCGTAGCCGAGCAGCTTGGCCTTCTGCGCGCGCAGCTGCGCCAGGCGCTGGATGGTCTTGCGGGTGTCGTTCTCGTCGTTGTGCTCGGTACGCGTCATCGAGGCCTCGAGGATCCTCGCGCGCAGGTCGCGGTCCTTCAGCGAAACCAGTACCGGCTGCTGGGTGGTGTTCTGCAGCGCGAACAGCCACTTGCCGTCGAGCTTGCGCGCCGCGGCGTCCTGCGCCGCTGCGGCGAGGTCGCCCTCGGACAGGCCGTCGAGCTTGGCCTTGTCGTCCACCACCACCGCGCCCTTGGCGGCGGCAGCGACCAGCATCGTGTGGAACTTCGTCGACAGCGAGCTCTCCTCGACGTTGAGCTTGCGCATCGTCGCCTTGTCGGCATCGGACAGTTGCGCGCCGGCGCGCACCAGTTCGTCATAGTCGCGTTCGACCAGGCGCTTCTGCACCGGGTCGAGCCCCAGCGTGTCGCGCTGGTCGTAGATCGACTTCACGCGCGCGAACAGCTTGGGATCGAGCGAGATCTCGTCCTGGTGCGCGGCGAGCTTGGGCGCGATCTCTTCCTGGATCTTCTGCCGCGCGTCGTTGGTGTCGGCCTGCACCAGGCCGAAGAAGATGCGGGCGACGCGGCCGAGGGTCTCACCGGTCTTCTCCATCGCCTCGATGGTGTTCTCGAACGTGGCCGGCTCCGGGTTGTCGGCGATCTTGCGCACCTCGGCCAAGTGCTGCTTCATGCCCTCTTCGAACGCCGGCAGGTAGTCGGCGTCCTTGATCTTGTCGAACGGCGGCGCCTGGAACGGCAGGGTGCTGGCGACCAGCAGCGGGTTCTCGGAGGCGGCGGGGGTCACGGCGGCAGACTCGGTCTTCTGTTCGGGGGACTGGGATTCGGGGGCCTGGCCGTTGCACGCCGCGAGGGCGAGGGTGACGGCGGCGGCGAGCGCGAGCGGTCGCATCATGGATGGCAACTCCTGTGTGGACGGGGCGGGGCCGGAAGCCGCACAGGGTAGCGCCCGGGCCGGGCCCGGGCATGTGCAATTGGTTCAGGCCGCCATTCAGGGCGTCAGGGCGCCGCCCATGCCGCCCGGCCCCGGCGCTGCGGCGCTGCCGGGCCCGGAGTCCCGATTCAGTCGCCCCGCACGGGCGTGAACAGCAGGTCCTGGTAGTCGTAGCTGAAGTCGGCCAGCGGCGACACCGCCTTCATCGTGATGCGCGCGACCTTGCCTTCGGCATCGAGGTTGAAGGTGACGTAGGCCGGCTCGATGGCCGCGTCGTCCCAGCGCGCGATGAAGGTGTCGTATTGGTAATGCTCCAGCGTGCCGGCCATGTTCGGCGTCTGCCTGAAGTCGATGCGCAGGCCCTGCCTGTCGCTTGCCTGCTGGTCGAACGCGACGGCGATCGGGCCGTACCAGTCATCCGCGTAGTCGCCGGCATATTCCCCGAGCGGCAGCGAAGGCTCCGTGTGCTTGCGCACGCCCGCGGTCGTCGCGTCGAGCGCGGCCACGCCATCGGCCAGTCGCTTGGTGTTCCATTCGCCGAATGCGGCGACCCAGTCGCGCTTCGGGAAGCCGAGGTAGTGGTCGAGCAGCTCGTTCATCACCCCGCGCAGCACCGGGTAATCCTCAGAGTTCATCTGCAGGGCAAAGCCGAGTTTGCGGTCCGGGACCAGCACGACCATCGTCAGCACGCCGAACACCGCGCCGCCGTGCTGCACCGTCTTGACCCCACGGTAATCCTGCACGCTCCAGCCGAGCGCGTAGCTGGAGAACTGCGGCGTCATCTCGCTGATCGGTGGCGGGTACGCGCGCACCGGGGTGAGCACCTGCGGCGTCCACATTTCGCGCGCACTGGCTTCGCTGTACAGGCGCTTGCCCTTGCCGCCGGGCAAGGCCCCCTGCCCCAGCTGGACCTGCAGCCAGCGCGCAAGATCGTTCGCGCTCGACGACAGCCCGCCCGCCGGCGCCGCGACCTGGCCCAGGCCCTCGCGTTCGGGCAGCACGACCTGCGTGCCCAGGCCGCGCACGCGGCCATCGATGCGCGCGTGCGGATGCGCGCGATTGGGGTTGGCGAAGCGCGCGGTCTCGTCGCTCACCGAGTCGGCCATTCCGGCCGCACGGAAGACGCGGTCGCGGATGAAGCTCTCCCAGCTCTGCCCGCTGACCGCCGCGACCAGTTCGCCGGCGACCACGTAAAGGATGTTGTCGTAGGCATAGCCGCTGCGGAAGCTGGCGGCCGGTGCGATGTGGCGCAATGCGCGCACCACGTCGGCGCGGCTGCGATTGGTGCGCGGCACGTACAGCAGGTCGCCCGCGCCGAGGCCCAGGCCGCTGCGATGCACCAGCAGGTCGCGCACGGTCATCTCGCGCGTGACCCAGGCATCGTGCATGCGGAAGTCGGGCAGGTGGTCGATGACCTTGTCGTCCCAGTCGAGCTTGCCTTCGTCGACGAGGATGGCGATCGCCGCCGTGGTCACCGCCTTGCCGGTGGAGCCGGTCGGGAAGATGGTGTCGGCGTCGACCTGCTCCGGCGAACCGAGCTTGCGCACGCCGTAGCCCTTCGCGTGCACCACTTCGCCGTCCTCGACGATGGAGACCGCGAAGCCCGGCGTGCCGTATTCCTGCATCGCGGCTTCGACGCGCGCATCGAGGTCCGACGGCGGTGCAGCGAGGGCGCTCGTGGCGAGCAGCAGCGATACCGCGAAGGTGGTGAACCGCAGGCTTCTGGGGATGGACAACATCTTGACCTCCTGGCCGGACCGGCAGTGAAGATTGCGACGGCTGTTGTGGGAGCGGCCATGGCCGCGATCGGAGCGAATCGCGGCCATGGCCGCTCCCACAAGAGCCCTTGGACTGCTCATGCCGCGGCAATCCGCTGCGGGCGCCGCCACAGCAGCCACACACCCCAGGTCATCAGCGGCAGCACATAGATGACCAGGAACACCCAGGTCAGCGTGCCGTAGCCCTTGGCGATCAGGTCGACCAGGCCGACCGCGCTGGCGGCATACACCGCAACCAACATCACGCCCACCGCGATCGCCGGCCGCAGGGCCTGCGGCATTGGCCGCCGCCGTTCCTCGTAGGATTTCGCCACGCGCTCGTTGATCGCGTGCAGCAGCGCCACGCCGGTGTCGACCAGCGTCAGCAGCACCGCGACCTGGAACGCCCACTCGAACCACGGCGCCTGCAGCCTGGCCAGCAGGAAGGCCGATGGCAGCGCCTCCGCACCGATCTCGTGGTAGTAGCCCATCATCGCGATGTAAAACACCACCCCCGGCAGCATGCCGAGCGGGCCGGCAAGCGCGCCGGCGACGAGCGCTTCGCGGCGGCGACCGAGATGGCGGATGCAGAACAGCACCGCGGGAATGGTGGCGACGTTGTAGCCGGCATAGGTGACGCCGGCCTCGAACCAGTTGCCGGTGACCGGTACCGACGCGAAGTTGGCTGCGATGCGGTCACCGAACGCGACCACGCTCCACACCACGAACACGAAGTAGACCAGGTACAGGTAGCCGACCGACACGGTCAGGAACTTCTCGATCACGGCGCTGTTGAAGAACAGCATCGCGCCGGTGGCGGCGATCATCGCCAGCGAACCGGCCAGCTTCGGCAGCCCGAACAGGCTGTGGAAAATCTCGCCAGCGGCCGCGCCCATCACCGCCAGGATCACGATCATCAGCAGGAAGTAGCCGATCTCGAACACGAACCAGCCGCGGCCGAGCAGCAGCTTGAAGAACGAGCGGTAGTCGTAGGCGCGCGCGACGCGGGCCAGCTCGAAGCTGGCCATCAACACCGCGCTCCACACCAGCATGCTCACCACCATGCCGAGCAGGCCGCCCCAGGGGCCCGCCGGCAGGAAGAACTCCACCAGCTCGCGCCCGGTGGCATAGCCGCCGGCGATCACCGCCGCCTGGAACACGAAGCCCGGCAGCAGGTAGCGCTGGAACCAGTTGGACTTTGCGGTCATGGCGCGCTCGCGTGCAATGCAATCCGCGCGGAGGGATTCCGCTGGCTTGTCCCGGCAAGATTCCTTACGGCGTCCGGAATGACAAGCCGGGTTTGTCCGGGCATTTCATCGATCGCGTCGCAGGCAGGCACGAGGCTCATACCAGGCAGTCCTCCACCAGCTGCTCGAAAGCCGCGCCGCCGCGCATCGGATCGGCGACCGCGCAGCCCAGGCGTTCGCTTTCGTTCGCGAGCAGGCGCAACGCATCCGCCTCGTCCAGGTGCGAGGTATTGAGACTGACGCCGGCGCAGCGGATCGCCGGATTGGTGCGGCTCCCGAGCTGCAATGCCAACGCGATGGTTTCCTCAATGCCCGGCAACGCGAAGCCCGGATGCCCAAGCACGCGCTCGCGCCCGGGCTGGTGGCAGACCACCACGACATCCGGCTGGCTGCCATGCAGCAGCGCCAGCGAGACGCCGGCATAGGCGGGATGGAACAGCGAGCCCTGTCCTTCGATCACGTCCCAGTGATCGGCGGCGGCATCGGGCGACAGCATTTCCGCGGCGCCGGCGGCAAAGTCGGACACCACGGCGTCCATGGGAATGCCGCCGCCGGCAATCAGGATGCCGGTCTGGCCGGTGGCGCGGAAATCGGCATCGATGCCACGCGCGGCGAACGCGCGCGCCAGTGCAAGCGCGGTGTACTTCTTGCCCAGTGCGCAGTCCGTTCCCATGGTCAGCAGCCGCTTGCCGCTGCGCTTGGCGCCGCTGGCCACCGGGATGTCGCGCGGCGGCTCGCGCAGGTCGATCAAGCGCCTGCCGAATCGTGTCGCGGCCCCGCTCAGCGCCGCGATGCCGCCCAACCTCGCGTGCATGCCGCCGACCAGGTCCAGGCCGGCTTCGAGCGCCTGCAGCAGCGACGGGAGCCAGCTGTCGGGGATCCGCCCACCGGGATTGGCGACGCCGATCACCAGCGACCGCGCACCGGCCGCACGCGCCTGCGCCGGCGTCATCGGCGCCAGGCCTGCACTGACGGTGCCGCCGTGGCAGGCGAATTCGCCGATGCACCGTTCGCGCGCCCAGTCGCGCAGGCCGAATGCGGTCTTGGCGTACGCCGGCTCGACGATGTCGCCCAGGAACAGCAGGTAGGGCTGCGGCAACCTTTCGATTTCACGCAACAGGGGAACGGCGGTCTGCATGCGGTGCTCGGGTCCTTGCACGGTCGGGCGCCGTCTGCCTTCGCGACGGCACGCGATCAGAATCGGTAATCGAACTCCAGTCCGAAGGTGCGCGGCTGGATCGGCACCGCGGAGAACTGATGGGTGATCCCCGTCACCGCGCCGGTCTGGTCGGCGATCGTCGAGTAGGCGCGCTTGTCGGCCGCGTTCTTGACGTATCCGCGCAGCGTCCAGCGGCCGTTGGCGAGCGATGCGTACAGATCGAGGGCGCCATAGCTGTCGATGGTCAAGGGCTTGGTGATGGTCGTGTCCAGCACCGTGCGAGGATCGGCGATCGCGATCACCTCCCGCTGGGTGGTGCCGTTGGTCCGGTCGTCGACCCAGCGGAAACCGCCGCCGAAGCCCGCGCTCCAGCCGCCGCGCAGTGCAACGTAGTAGTCGACCGTGGCCGACCACGTCAGGTCGGGCACGTAGGGCATGCGGTCGCCGCCAAGGCCGGTGTTGATCTCGAGCACGCCGCCGGGAAGGTCCGGATCCAGCGGCACGACGATGACCCGGAAGTCTTCGTCGAGCTTCGAATCGTTGTAGGCACCGTTGAGGCCGAGCGTCAGGCCCGCGAGCGGGCGCCACTGCAGCGAAGCCTCGAGGCCGCGACTGGTGGCCCTGCCGCCGTTGACCAGACCGCTGACGCCATTGACCAGCGACGCGACCTGGATGTCCTTCCAGTCGATCTGATAGGCGACGACGTCCAGCTGCAGGCGCCGCTCCTGGAACGCGGCCTTCCAGCCCAGCTCGTAGCTGGTCAGCGTCGAGGAATCGACGGCGGACGGCAGGCCCACGGCGACGATGTTGGGGCCGCCGGGCTGGTAGCCGGTGGAGGCCTTCGCGTACACCATCGAATCCGGGCTGATCTGGAACTGCGGCGTGATGCTCCAGGTGAACACGTCCTCGCTGGAGGTGTTGTCGACCAGGCCGAGGGGAATCAGCACGCCGCCGACCACGTTCTGCTGGAACTCCTGGTCGTTGCGCGAGAAGCGCACGCCGCCGCCGAGCTTGAACCGGTCGGTGAACCGGTACGAGGCGTTCGCGAACACCGCGACCTCCTCGAACGTGCTCGGGATGTGCAGCTCGCCGAGCACGCCGATGATGCCGTCCCAGGGCGCCGGCAGCGGCGAGCCGTCGAGCTGGTTCAGCGCGACATACTGGTAGTTGTTGCCGTCCTCGTTCGAGTAGAAGCCGCCGACCAGCCATTCGAACGGCTGGCCCGATTTCGACTGCAGGCGGAACTCCTGGGTGAACTGGGTGAGGTCGAGTACGTTGTCCATGTACACCGAACCGGCCTCGAGGGTCGGGTCCATGGCCTGGAAGGCGAGCGGGTATTCGCCGTAGCTCAGGCTCAGATCGCCGCGGGTGGCGGTATGGGTATCGGCGTAGCTCGTCGCCGAGATGACGTCGGCGAAACCCAGGTCCTTGTCGATGGTGAGCGAGTAATGGTCGACGTCCTTGCGGAACGGTTCGTCGACGTGGATCACATTGGCCAGGCCGGCGATCGGGCGCCGCGTGTCCGGGTCCAGCGCGATGGTCCCGTTGTTGTCGCTGTCGACCTCCTGCCGCATCACGGCGAACTGCACGCTCGACGTCTCGCCCTCCCAGCGCATCGAAACGCGCGCGCTGGTCTGCTCGCCCTCGTTGATGTCGCTACGGCCGTCGACCAGGTTGTCGACGTAGCCCGGAATTCCGTTCCGGGCGTAGCTCGCGCGGATCGCAAAAACATCCTCGACCAGCGGGAGATTCATGCCGAAGCGATAGCTGTAGCCGGTCGCACCGTCGCGGGGCGACGACAGCCCGCCGCCGATGCGGAATTCCTGCTGCGCGGTGTCGGGCTTGCGCATCGTGTACTTGATCAGGCCGCCCATCGCGCCTGCGCCGTACAGCGTGCCCTGCGGGCCGCGCAGCACTTCGATGCTCTCGACGTCGTAGGGCAGCAGGTCCAGCTGGTACAGCGTCGCCTGCTGGTAGAGGCTGTTGGAGCCGACCGGGGTCTCGTCGACGTAGGTGCCCACGGTCGACCCCGGCGACAGCGCCGCGATGCCGCGCATCGACACCTGCACCTTGCCCGGCGTGCCGCTCGACTGCACCTGCAGGCCCGGCACGTAACTGGCGTAGTCGGACATCTGCGTCGCGTTGAAGTTCTCGAGCTGCTGCTCGCCGATCCTGGTGATCGCGGTGGCGACTTCGCGGATGTTCTCCTGGCGCTTGTTCGCGGTCACGATCACGCGGTCGAGTTCCGTGGCCTCGGGGCCCGCGGGTTCGACAGGCGCCGCGGCCGCGGCCGCCGTGTCCTGGGCCAGCGCGGCGCCGGCGGTCGAGAGCGCCATGGCGGCGCCGATGGCGAGCGCCAGCCGTGAATGGCGCGTGCGTTCGATGGACCTGGATGCGGTCATGGCTCTTCTCCCCCGAGGCTGCGATCCTGATCAGGGATAATGATCCCAATCAGAGAATTGTCAACACGTATGGAAAATACCGTCTTCATGGGGGACGGGCTTATCGGCCTACCGGCTCCGCTGCGGGCCCGGGCCCGCGCCAGCCCGGCCCGCGCACCACCCGCCCGGGCGTGGCGCCGGTGTGCTCGCCGTCGCGCAGTACCTGCACCCCGTTGACGAAGACATGGTCGACGCCGGTCGCGTACTCCCGCGGCGCCGCATAGGTGGCGTGGTCGGCGATCGTCGCCGGGTCGAAGACCACGATGTCGGCGAAGCAGCCGGGGCGCAGGCAGCCGCGATCGACGAGCTTCCAGTTCGCGGCCGGCAGCCCGGTCAGGCGGTGGACGCCCTCCTCCAGCGACATCAGGCCGCGGTCGCGCACGTAGTGTCCGAGGAAGCGCGCCACGTTGCCGTAACCGCGCGGGTGCGTGCTCGACTTGAGGAAGACGCCCTCGGGTGCCGACGAGTCCGCGTCCGAACCCAGGGTCACCCACGGCTGGGCCAGGCCGAGCTCGACGTTGTCCTCGCTCATCAGGAAGTACGCCGCACCGACACGGGAATCGTCCTCGACGATCAGGTCGAGCACCGTTTCCTCCCCCGAGGTCCCGCGCTCGCGCGCGACCTCGGCGAGCGTGCGGCCGGTCAGCGGCTTGAGCGCCGGGTTCTTGAAGTCGATCAGGATCAGGCGCTCGTCGGAACCGGCGAGCAGGCGCAGGTTCTCCCAGTCGACGTCGGGGTCGCGCATCTCCGCGAGCACGCGCGCCCGGATGGCGGGGTCCTTCAGCCGCGCGACCATCGCTTCGTGGCCGCCGGCCTGCACCCATGGCGGGAGGGCGGCGGTCAGCCCGGTGGCGCCGGCGGTGTAGGCATACATGTTGGCGCTGATGTCGAGGCCTTCGGCGCGCGCCGCCTCGATTTTCGCGACCGCCTGCGCCATCTTCGGCCAGTTCTTCTCGCCCGCGGCCTTCAGGTGATAGGCCTCGGCGCGCTGGCCTGTGGTGCGCGCGATGGCGATGGTCTCGTCGAGCGCCTCGAGGAAGCGGTCGGCCTCGCTGCGCATGTGCGCGACGTAGCCGCCACCCGATTCCGCCGCGGCCTGCGCCAACGCGATCAGTTCCGGCGTTTCGGCGAACGCCGCCGGCGGGTAGATCAGGGAGCTGCCGACGCCAAGCGCGCCTTCGCCCATCGCCTCGCGCACCAGGTCCTGCATGCGGGCCAGCTGCTCCGGGGTCGGGTCGACATCGTCCTCGCCCAGTTCGTGGATGCGCACGGTGGTCGCGCCGACAAAGGACGCCACGTTCGGCGTGACCCCGCGCTTCTCGAGGAATTCGAGGTAGTCACCCAGCGTGGTCCATTGGATCGGGTAGCGGATATCGCCCTGCTGCTTGAGCGCATCGCGCTTCATGCGCGCATCGAGCGGCCCCATCGACCAGCCTTCGCCGAAGATCTCCAGGGTCACGCCCTGCCTGGTATCGCTCATGCCGCGGCCGTCGACGATCAGCGAATCGACCGCCCAGCTCAGCACGTTGATGAAACCCGGCGACACCGCGCGGCCCTGTGCGTCGAGCACCCGTTCGGCGGAAGCATCGCTGCCCGCCGGCAGCAGCGCCGCGATGCGGTCGCCGCGCACGGCCACGTCGACGCGTTGGGGCGCGGCGCCGCTGCCGTCGTAGACGGTGCCGTTGCGTACAAGCAGGTCGTAGCGCTCCGATGGCGCGTCGGCCACCGGCGTCGTGCCGCAAGCGGCCAGGGCAAGGGTGAGCAAGGCAAGCATCAGGCGCGGCATGGTCGGAGCTCCTTGGCGCAGTCGGTTCATGGCAGTGAGCGGATCGGCCGGTCCAGCCGCCACAGCAGCGCGGCCGCGGCGACGGCGAATCCCGCAAGCAACAGGAAGAAGGCCGGATGGCTCGCCTTCGACCACAGCGTGCCGACCACGCCGGCCAGCAGGCTGCCGCTGAAGATCGCGAGGAACCAGGACGCGACCGTGGTCGCGCCCAGGCGCGGTGGGGCGAGTTTCGCGAACAGGCCCAGGCCGGTGGGCAGGATGTAGAGCTCGCCAAAGGTCAGGACCACGAAGAACACGACCACCCAGATCCAGTCGACGCGCGTCTCGCCGGCGATCGCGGTCACCGCGGCCAGCAGCACGTAGGCCGCCGCGACCACCAGCGCGCCGATCGCCATGCGCATGGCCGGCGAGGTCTCGCGACCGGCGTCGGCGCGACGCCGCCACGCCATCAGCAGCAGAGGCGTCATCGAGATCACCAGCAGCGGGTTGAGCGACTGGAACCAGGTCATCGGGATGGTGAAGCCGAGCCACGCGCGGTCCACGCCGGTGTCGATCCACAGCGGCAGGGTGTTGCCGATCTGCTCGTAGGCGCCGCGGAAGATGGTGGCCGCGATACCTACGCCGAGCAGCATCCACCAGAGCCTGCGATGGCTGCGGCGCGCTTCGGGCGCGGTTGCGACCGCCTGCACCACGCGCGGCGGCTCCGGCGGCAGGTAGCGCCGGCCCGCAAGGTAGATCACCAGCCCCAGGAACATGCCGACGCCCGCCGCGCCGAAGCCGTAGTGCCAGCCGTAGAGCTCACCGAGCGTGCCGCAGACCAGCGGCGCGAGCAGGCCGCCGACGTTCAGGCCCACGTAGTAGACGTTGTAGGCGCGTCCGCGGCGCGGATCGTCGGCGGCGTAGAGATCGTTGATCTGGCTCGGCAGGCTCGGCAGGAACAGGCCGTTGCCGAGCGCGATCGTCGCCAGCGCGACGTAGAACATCGGCTCGAACGCCATCACGAAGTGGCCGATGGCCATGATGCTGCCGCCAATCACCACCGCGTTGCGCTTGCCCAGCCAGCGGTCGGCGATGGCGCCGCCGAGGATCGGCGTGAAGTACGCCATCGCGGTGTAGGTGCCGTAGATGAAGGACGCCTTGTCCTGCGCGAACAGCAGCTGCTTGGTCATGTAATAGACCAGCAGCGTGCGCATGCCGTAGTAGGAGAACAGCTCCCACATCTGGGTCAGGAACAGGATCGTCAGCCCGCGCGGCTGGCCAAACCAGGTCTTGTCGGCCACCGCGCCCATCAGGCGGCCCCCGGCCCCCAGACTTCGTCGCCGCAGGAAATGTAGCCGTCCTCGTAGCGGACGCCCGGCGTGCGGTCCTGCTTCAGGAACACCGGCCCGTCGAGGTCGACTACGTCGCAGAACTGGCCGAGCACGAACGCCGGTGCCATCGCCAGGCTGGAGCCGGCCATGTTGCCGACCATGACCTGCTTGCCCAGCTCGCGCGCGCGCCGTGCCATGCGCAGGCCTTCGCTGAGGCCGCCGCACTTGTCGAGCTTGATGTTGATGACGTCGAAGCGCGTGTGTCGCGCCTCGAGTTCGGCCAGGTCGAGGATGCTTTCGTCGGCGGCGAACGGCAGCAAGCGTTCGATGCCGTCGAGATCGGCCTCGTGCCCGCGCCGGCACGGCTGCTCGAGCAGCGACACGCCCGCCTCGACCAGCACCGGCAGCAACGCCGGCAGGGTGTCGGCGTCATAACCCTGGTTGGCGTCGACGCCGATCCACGCGCCCGGGCAGCGCCGGCGCACCGCGCGCACGCGCTGCGTGTCGAGTCCTGCTTCGCCGGTGAGCTTGAGCTTCAGCGCGCGTGCACCCACGTAGGCCGCCGCGCGTTGCGCCATCACGTCCGGGGCGTCGGCGCCGACGGTGAAGGTGGTCAGCAGCGGCCGCACGCCATCGAGCCCCGCCAGCTTCCACACCGGCACGCCGCTGCGCCTGGCATCGAGTTCCCACAGCGCGCAGTCCAGCGCGTTGCGCGCGCCGCCCGGCGGCAGCAGGGCATTGGCGGCGGCGCGGTCGATGCCCGCTTCGATGCGCGGGCGCAGCGATTCGAGCGTGGCGAGCATGCCGTCGGGGCGGTCGTCGTTGTAGTACACGCCGGCCGCTTCGCCGCGGCCGACGTGGTCGCCGTCGCGCAGGGTCACGATCGTCGCCGGCATGGCGTCGAAGACGTAGCCGGAGATGCGGAACGGTGCCGACAGCGGCAGCGGTTCGTTGTGCAGTTCGAGGTGCAGGCTCACGGGCATCCCGGCAGGGTGAGGATGCAGGCCGGCGAGGTGACGCCGGCCCGCATTCGGTCGGAAGCGGGGCTCAGTAGAAGGCGCCGTAACCGGGCAGGTGGTGCAAGATCCCGATCCACAGCAGGAACAGGCAGGCCAGCGCCAGCACGATGCTCCATGCCTTCGCCCAGCGGCGGCGCCGGCTGCGCAGCACTTGCCAGCAGCTCCACAGCGCGGCCAGCGCGCCGAGCGGCAGCACCACCAGCGCGAACAGGCGCATGGTATTGACCAGGATGTCGCTGCCGGGGCCCAGCCGCTCGAGGTCGCTCATCATGAAGAGCACCAGGCCAAACGCAGCGACCGTCACCACCAGCACCGCGAGCGCGGCGATGCGGACGATCCGGTGCGCGCGCGCATCGCTGCCGGAGAGCATGTACGACGCGCGGTAATGGCGGCGGACAAGGGCCGACAGCGGCCAAGCGAGCACGGTCGCGAGCAACGCCAGCAGGCTCAGCCCCAGCAGCGGCAATACCAGGCCCGGCGATTTCCACCAGGGCAGGCGCTGGAACACCATGATCGCCGCGTACGGCTCCATGCTGAAGCGCGTGACCTGGCCATCGGTCACGTCGGCGGCCAGGCGATCGCCGCTGGCAACGTCCTGCCACACGTACGGCGAGATCTCGCGCCACTTCTTCGGCGCTCCGGACGCATCGAGTGCCATCGACACGCTGATGGTGCCGTCCTCGTTCGGGAACACCTTGACCGAACCGAGCATGTTCACGATCGACATGAAGTTGCTGTCCGGGCGGCGGCTGCTGCCGTAGGCGCCGGCGACCTGCTGCGCATGCAGTTTTGCGTCGGCCGCGGACACGGCGGCCTTCGGCGCCGGCGGGCCGGGCAGGTAGCGGTCGGCGAAGCCTTCGCTGAGGTTGTCGCGGATCGCCAGCGGCGCACCATCACGGCCGGAGCTGTTCATCGATACGTACAGGCCGATGCCGTCGTCGAGGAACAGCTGCAGGTCGCTGTGGAACCAGCTCGTGTCGCCGCCATGCGAGATCGCGCGGTGGCCGTTGAGCGAGGTCTCGTAGAAACCCAGCATCATCCTGTTGAGCGGGCCCACCGATGCCTGCCCGGTGGTGTGCATCTGCCTGGCCGTATCCTCGCGGAGGATGCGGGCGTCGCCGTAGGCGCCGTCCTGCAGGTGCGCGATCATGAACTTCGCCATGTCGGTGCCGGTGGCGGCGAGGCTGCCGGCAGGCGCCAGGCTGATGAACTCGTAGTCGCGCGGCTTGCCGTCCGAGGCGCGCTCGTAGCCCTTGGACATGTCCGCCAGCAGTCTGGCCGGCAGCGGCTGGCGAAAACTGGAATGCGCCATGCCCAGCGGCGCGAAGATGTGCCGGTCGATGTAGTCGTCGAAGGTTTCGCCCGACACGCGCTCGATGATGTAGCCGGCCAGCGCGGTCGCGTAGTTGGAATACGCCGGCGTGGTGCCGGGTTCGTGGATGCGTTCTGGCACCCAGCGCTTGAGCGCCTCGCCGAGCGGCACGATTTCGTCCGGGTTGCTGGAGATCAGGCCGCGGATCTGTTCCTCGAAGCCGGCGGTGTGGGTCATGACCTGGCGCAGCGTGGCCGGCTTGCCGTCGCGCGGCGGAATTTCGAAGTCGATGTACTGGTTGAGGTCGGCGTCCAGGTCCAGCTTGCCCTGCTCGACCAGCTGCATCACCGCGGTCCAGGTGAACAGCTTGGAGATCGAACCCGGACGGAACAGGTGTTTCGCTGGATCCACCGGCGTGCGCTTGGCGAGGTCGGCGTAGCCGTAGCCCTTCTGCAGCAGCACCTCTCCGTCTTTGACCACCACGACCACGGCGCCGGCGATGTCGCCGGTCTGCAGGGCGTAGGGCATGTAGCCGTCGAGCCATGCTTCCAGGTCGGCGCGGGTGAGCGCGGGCCGACCGACGTCGGCGGGCGGCGGCGCCTGCACGGCATCGGGTTGCAGCACGGCCGTGGCCTGGGGCTGGGCCAGCTCGGGCACCTGCGCCGATGCCGGGCCTGCCAGCGCGAACTCCAACGCGAACCCCAAGAGAACCGCAACGATCCAGATCGCACGCATCGACATGTCTCCCCTTCATGCCCGTGGGCAGTTGGACCGGCAGGCGCGGAAATCCAGCCGCCACGGCTTGCCGGAATAATGCTCTGTTTCGCAATAATGATCCTGATTAGAGAATTGTCAACCCGTCTGGCAAATACGGCCACGGCGCGGATAATGTTCCCGACGGGCCCGATCGCCCGGCGCCGCCCCCGGCGCGCAGCACCGCAGGAGCCCCTACGCAATGACCCCGCAACACCCCACCATCGGCGGCCTGCTGCGCGCGCTGCGCGCCCGCAACGGCTGGACGCTCAAGGAAATGAGCGATCGCTGCGGCATCCCGCTGTCGACGCTGTCGAAAGTCGAGCACGACCGCCTGACACTCACCTACGACAAGCTGCTGCAGCTCAGCCAGCGACTGAACATCCGCATGTCGGAGCTGTTCGCCGAACAGGACGAGGCTGCCGAGCCGGCGGTGACCGCGCGCCGCAGCATCGGACGGATCGAGGACGCGATCCGCGTCAACACCCCGAACTACGACTACTACTACCTGTGCCCGGAACTGCGCCGCAAGCGCATGATCCCGGTGCTCACGCGCGTACGCGCGAAAAGCATCCGCGAGTTCGGCGACCTGGTCCGCCACTCCGGCGAGGAGTACATCCACGTGCTCGAAGGCAAGGTCGAGGTACACACCGAGTTCTACGACCCGATCGTGCTCGGGCCGGGCGAATCGGTGTACATCGATTCGAACATGGGCCATGCCTACACCGCCGCGGCAGGCTGCGACGAAGCGCTGCTGCTTGGCGTGTGTTCCAGCGCCGACGAGCAGCTGCTGGAGTCGCTGATGACACTGCACGGCGAGGAGACGGCGCCGCCGCCCGCGGCCAAGCGGATCACGTCGCCGGGCGCCACGCCGGCGAAACCGCGTGCGCGCCGCGCGCGCGCGGCCGGCGCCGCTGCAGGCAAATCCGAACCTGCGCGCTAAAGAAGATCCGGACAAGCCGGTCGCGTCGTTCCGGGCGCGACGGGAAATCTCGAAGCGTCAGCCGGGGCGGCCCGGTTCGCGCGGTTTTGAACGGCCCCGCGTATTCGAAACGGCGCAGCCTGCGCGCGCGCCTTCGACGACACGCCACTCAGGCCGTGCCGCGGTTCTTGCCCATCCACGGCCGGTACCACTCGCGGATCGCGGCCATGTCGGCGGCCATGTCGTCAGTGAGGTGGAACAGCGGGCCGAAACCGATGATGCGGTCGGGATAGTGGAAGTACATGCGCAGCACCGGCACGTCGGCGGCCTTGGCGATCTTCCAGAAGCCGGTCTTCCAGCGCTCCACCCGCTTGCGCGTGCCCTCGGGCGCCAGGCCGTACCAGAAGCGGTCGCTGCCGTGGATCAGCGCGGCGGCCTGTTCGACCACGCCCTGCGCGGCCTTGCGGTCCACCGGGATCACGCCCAGGTGCTTGAGCACGGTGCCGAGCACCGGGATCCGGAACAGCGAGTCCTTGCCCAGGACGCGGATGTCGACGCCCAGCGCCAGCTTGGCGGCGAACCCCCAGAGCCCGTCCCAGTTGGACGAATGCGGCGCGCCGATCAGCACCAGCCGCGGGATGTCCGGCAGGGCGCCAACCATGCGCCAGCCACCGAGCTTCAGGATCGTGCGCCCCAGCCAACGCGCGAAGCGGCTGGGCTTCACCCGCGGCGCGTTCGGCGGCAGTGGCAGGACCACGTCGTCGTGCGTTGGCGTCATGCGTTCCCCTGGCTTGCGCCTTCGGTCAATCCCAGTCGCGGCTGCCGCTGCCGCGGCCACGCTTGATGTTACTGCGTTCGCGCTTGGCGTCGAGGCGGCGCTGCTTCGACGCCCGCGTGGGCCGGGTCGCAAGCCGCGGCTTGGGCGCATGCAGGCCGGATTCGATGAAATGCGCCAGCCGCTCGCGCGCGTCCTGGCGGTTGCGCTCCTGGGTGCGGAAGCGCTGCGCGTTGAGCACCAGCACGCCGTCGCCGGTGACGCGGCGGTCGCGCCGGGCCAGCAGGCGCTCGCGCACCGGCTCGGGCAGCGACGGCGAGTTGACGATGTCGAAACGCAGCTCCACCGCGGTGGACACCTTGTTGACGTTCTGCCCGCCGGGGCCCGCGGCGCGCACGAAGCGCTCGACGATTTCGTGTTCCGGGATGGTGATCGCCGGCTGGGTCATGGGGGTCCTCCGCCGGCAATTGTAGGCGGCCGCCGCGATGCCGATGCGCGAAGCGCGCACCCCGGCACGGTTCGGGCGTGAAGTGCGCGCACCACGCGTTTGCCCGGGCCGCCGATGCGGCCGATGATGGATGTTCGATCAGGGAGGATTGGCGATGAAGGCATGCGGGCTGCCACGGGCCGGGTTGACGGCCCTCTCCACGACCACCGCGCTGGCATTGGCGTGTGGAACCGCGTTCGCGGCGCCGCAGGATCCGGCGCGCGTGGACGGTACGCAGGCCCGCGACCCGGCCGCGGTGTTCGCGGCCCCGCCGCCGCGTACGTCCCAGCGCCCGGCATCGCGCGGGGCCGGCCTGCTCTCGGGGCAGTCGTGGCACCGCATCGCGCCGCTCGTACCCGACCGCTATCGGCAGGCCTACGGCCGCACGGACGTACGCGACCGGCTGGGACGCACCTATGCATCCTCCGGGCCGGAGGGGCAATCCGGCTGGCTGGGCGGGCTGCTGTCGTCCGGCGACGTGTCGACGGGCCAGGACCTGCGCCTGCAACAGGGCGTGCGCGCCGCACAGGACGCAATGGACGAGATGGGCCGGCAACTGATGCCGGCAGTGCAGCGTCTTCAGCGCAGCTTCGACGAAGGGCTGGACCAGGCGCAGCCGTAGCGCACGGCCCGTGCCCTGGCTCCCCGCGGACCGTCGCGAAGGAGCTGATCCTTGTCTCGATCAGGCAAGCCTCCCGCTGCATTCGGGATGGCGTGGCTGCGCAACATCCTGCTTCTTCGAGCTGTACACGCTCTCCCGGCTGCGCCTCGACGGACTCACGGAAGAAGCGATGGGTTGCTGTCCACTGGCATCGGAACATCGCGCCCATGTTGCCTGGCGGTGTCGCGGGCGTAGCCCCGAACTACGACGTTTGGTGTTCGTCCTGCGAGTTCGCGACATCGCCGAACAGCGACAGGGCGCGCGCGAACTGCGCGTCGACCGGCGCCTCGACCACGATCCGGCGGCCGTCCTGCGGATGCGCGAACGCCAGCAGCTGCGCGTGCAGCAGCATGCGATGGATGCCGCGCATGCGGAACATCCGGTTGTGGCGGCCGTCGCCGTGGCTGGTGTCGCCGATGAGGTGGTGCGAGAGATGCTTGAGGTGGCGGCGGATCTGGCGGAAGCGCCCGGTCTCAGGCCGCGCACACAACAGCGCGTAACGCGAGGTGGGAAAGCCTGCCGACGGTTCGTCGAGCTCCATCGTCGCCAGCCGCTCGAAGCGGGTGAGCGCGGGCTTCTTCTCCGGCTTGCCGGGGCCGCCGTCGAGCGGATGATCGACCACGAACGCCGCCTCCGCCGGCCAGCCGCGGCACAGCGCAAGGTAGTCCTTCGACACGTCGCGCGACATCAGTGCCTTGCCCAGCGTCGAGGCGCTGTCGCGGTCGAACGCCAGCAGCAGGCAGCCGCTGGTGGCTCGATCGAGGCGGTGGACGAGGAAGATCGGCTTGTCGAACTGCTCCCGCAGGCGATCCGCGGCAAAGTCGGTCTCGCCGCGCGCCAGCTTGCTGTCATGGACCATCAGCCCGGCGGGCTTGTCGACGACGGCAAGGAACTCGTCGCGGTAAAGGACGGAAAGCTCTGGCCCCCTCCCCTGCGAAGGCAGGGGAGGGCTGGGGTGGGGTTGCGTGGGATCAAACATCATCTGACCGAGCCAAGATGCCGCAGGATTTCATCAAGCACATCCATCGCCCTCACCAGCACATCGTCGTTCCAGAACCGAAGCACGCGATAGCCATTGGCCTCCATCCTGCGCGTGCGGGCGGCATCCTCCGCAGAACGCTCCAGGTGCTGGCCTCCATCGAGTTCGATGACGAGCTTTGCTTCGATGCAGGCGAAATCGGCGATATGTCCGGCAATCGGGTACTGGCGGCGGAACTTGCAGCCTATTCGGCGACCGCGCAGATGCTGCCAGAGATGTCGTTCCGCGTCGGTTGCCTCGTTGCGCAGGGCGCGGGCGTGCTTCCAGATTTCTTCCATGAGACCGATTCCTTTCGGTGAGTACAGCGCGATCCGACGCAACCCCTCCCCAGCCCTCCCCTGCCTTCGCAGGGGAGGGGGCAAAAGCTAGCGCCGCGGCCATGCGGCGACCAGCGCCCACAGCCCGCCGATCCCAGCGATCCACGCCGCGGCAGGCACCGACAGCAGCCGCGGGCCGCCAGCCTCAAGCGCGTACAGCACGGCGGCGACGATCAGCAGCCCGCTGCCCAGGATCGCCGACACCGTGCGCCGCTGCACGCCCTTGATGGTGTGCACCAGTTCGGCCAGGTCCTTGGACCGCAACGCGAGTTCGTGCCTGCCCTGCACCTGCTGGGTCAACCAGGCATGCACCAGCCGCGGCACGTCGGGCGCCTGGGTGACCAGTTCCGGCAGCCGCTTGCGGAACTCGCCCATCAGCCGCTGCGGGCTGTAGCGTTCGACCAGGATGCGTTCGAGCACCGGCCGCGCGACTGCCCAGATGTCGATCTGCGGGTCGAGCTGGCGGCCGACGCCCTCGATGTTGAGCAGGGTCTTCTGCAGCAGGATCAGCTGCGGCTGCAGGGTCAGTTCGTAGCGCTGCGCGGTGCGGAACAGTTTCAGCAGCACCTCGGCCAGCGAGATCTGCGAGAGCGGGCGGGTGAAGTACGGCTCGCACACGGTGCGCGCGGCGGCCTCGAGTTCGTCGATGCGGATGTGCGACGGCATCCAGCCGGCCTGCACGTGCAGTTCGGCGATGCGGCGGTAATCGCGGTTGAAGATCGCCATGAAGTTCTCGGCGAGGTAGTACTGGTCCTCGCTGGAGAGCTGGCCCATGATCCCGAAATCCAGCGCGATGAAGCGCGGGTTGGCCTTGCGCGCGGGGTCGCTGTCGACCCAGATGTTGCCGGCGTGGGCGTCGGCGTGGAAGAAGTTGTCGCGGAAGACCTGGGTGTAGAACACGCGCACGCCCTTGGCGGCGAGCGCCTTGCGGTCGATGCCGGCGGCGTCGAGCGCTTCGATGTCGTCGCTGGGGATGCCGCGCACGCGTTCGATGGTCAGCGCGCGGCCGGCGCTGTGGCTCCAGATCGGCTCGGGCACGTAGAGGTCGTCGGAGCCTTCCCAGAACCGCCGCAGCACCGAGGCGTTGGCGCCCTCGCGCTGCAGGTCGAGCTCGGCCGCCAGCGTGCTCTCGATCTCGGCCACGATCTCGCGCGGGCGGATCTTGTCGGCCGCCGGATGGGTGCGGTCGACGAGGCCGGCGACGTTCTTCAGCAGCGCGATGTCGGCCGCGATCTGGCGCTCGATGCCCGGGCGCAGCACCTTGACCACGACTTCGCGCTGCGGTGCGTCGCCGTCCGCGCGCAGGGTCGCGGCATGCACCTGGGCGATGGACGCGGACGCCAGTGGCACGGTGTCGAAGTCCGCGTAGGCTTCATCGATGTTGCGGCCCAGCGACTGTTCGATGATCCGGCGCGCGGTGTCGCCGTCGAACGGTGCGACGCGGTCCTGCAGCAACGACAGCTCGTCGGCCACGTCCGGCGGCACCAGGTCGCGGCGGGTGGACAGGATCTGGCCGAACTTGACGAAGATCGGCCCCAGCTCCTGCAGCGCCAGGCGCAGGCGTGCCCCGCGCGACTGCGCGGCCAGCTCGCGCGGCGCGCGCGGCACGAAGGGCCGCATCAATTTGAGCCAGCGCTCCGCCGGGGTGCCGTCGAACAGGTCGTCGAGGCGGTGGCGCACCAGCACGCGGCCGATGCGCATCGCCCGCAGCGCGCCCTTCATCGCCTCGCTCCATCGATACGCGCTCCGTCGATACGCGCCCCGCCGACGCGCGCGACGCGTGCGGCCAGGCGTTCGAAGTCGTCGCGCAGCGCGTCGACATCGTCGTAAAAGGCGTCGAGTTCATCGCGGCCGACCACGTCGCGCGATTCCTCGACTACGTACTCGGCCGCGCTGCCGGCGAACTCCCCGCCCAGCGTGCGCGCCTGCTTCAGCGCGCCCGCGAATCCGTTGGCCACCTGCACCCCGACCACGTCGCCGAACACCGCGACGAACGGCTGCTGCCAGTCGGGATCGAAGCGTTCGGCCAGCCGCTGCAGGCGCCGCGCGAGATCGGCGTCGCCGGAGATGCGCATGCCGCCGATCGGCGGCGCGTCGTCGCGGCGCGAACCGAGCAGCGCGGGCAGCTGGCCGAGCAGTGCACCGAGCGTGCTGCGCACGGACAGGTCCGGCTCGTTGTCCTTCTCGACCGGGCCGACCACGAGCCGCTCACCGTCCACCCGCAGCTGCAGCGCCAGTGGCGGCGATTGCAGGGCCAGTTCGATCCGCCGGCCGTCGAGCGCGCGCAGCGCCTCGCGGGTGTCGGGATCGAGCGCCACGGCGCGATTGAGCGCGGCTTCCAGCACCCGCCCGGCGGCGGGCTTGAGGGCGTCCAGCGGCGAGGTCGGGGAAGGAGCGTCGGTCATGGCCCATTGTAGCCGTGGGCCGGTACAGGCCCGTGGGGCAGCAGCTCTTGCAGGAGCGGCTTCAGCCGCGAGCTCTTCATGGGGCCCGGGCAAACCCGGGAGCCTTCGGCCCAAGCCGCTCCTGCAGAACCAAAGCGGGCCCGTCGTGCGACGGGCCCGCGGGTATCGCAACGTGCAGCGTCAGACGCGCTTGCCGCGCAGCAGCGACACCACCGCCAGGATCAGGAACACCACGAACAGGATCCAGGCGATGTTGGTGGCGGCGCCGGCGATGCCCGAGAAGCCGAGCACGGCGGCAATGATGGCGATGACGAAGAAAACGATGGCGTAGTGCAGCATGCGAAGCTCCGGAATGACCGTTGTGATTGGCGGTCATCTTCCGCAGCACGCGGTCGTCAGCGGGTGATGGCAGCCGCGCGCTCGCATGAACGCTTCAGCTGGGTGAGCCCGTCGTGAAACGACACCCGCGGCCGGTAACCGAAGTCGCGCGCTGCAGGCGCCATGTCATACCAGTGCGTGGTGCTCAGCTGTTCGGCAAGGAAGCGCGTCATCGGCGGCTCGCCGCGCAGCGGCAGCACGGACCACAGCGCTTCGCACGCGGCGCCGACGGCATAGGCGACGCCGAATGGAATCGTCTTGTCGACCTCCGGCGCGCCGGCCGCGCGCAGCAGGCCGTTGACCACCTCGCGTACCGTCTTTGGTTCGCCGTTGCTGATGAAGTAGGCACGCCCGGCGCAGGCCGCGCCGGGGGCGAGATGTTCGAACGCATCGAAGTGCGCCTGCGCGGCGTTGTCGATGTAGGTGGTGTCGATGACGTTGTTGCCGTCGCCGACGAAGCGCAGGCGGCCCACCTTCGCGCGCTCGACCAGGCGCGGCAGCAGCTGGTTGTCGCCCGGCCCCCAGATCAGGCGTGGACGCAGCGCAACCGTCGCCAGGCTGGCGTCGTTGGCGGCCAGCACGGCCTTTTCGGCGATCGTCTTGGTGGCGGCGTACGCGGCCTTGAATCCCTCGCCGTAGGGCACGGTGTCGGCAGTGCCACCGGCGACCGGATGCGTCGCGCGATGGGTGACGCTGGGCGTGGAGGTGTAGACCAGCCGGTCGATGCCGTGGCTGCGGCACGCGGCCAGCACGTTGTCGGTGCCGATCACGTTGGCGCGATGGTAGCTGTCGTAGCTGCCCCAGGCGCCGGCCTTGGCGGCGTTGTGGAAGATCGCCTCGCAGCCCTGCGCCGCGGCGACCACGGCGTCGCGGTCGGCAAGGTCGCCGCGCAACTGGCGGACGCCGAGCGTGTCGAGCACCGGGTACAGGCCGCGGTTGAAACTCACGACTTCATGGCCGCGCTGGACCAGGCCGCGGCACAGCGCGCGGCCGAGGAAACCGCCGCCGCCGGTGACAAGGATCTTCATTCGCGCCTCCGCAGTTGTCTGGCCGCCCACGCGGCGAGTTTCTCGCGTCCGATCTTGGCGTTGTGCCGGATGTCGACCGGGAAGCGCGGGTGGAACAGGAACACTTCGACCTGCGCGGTATGCACGAAGCCTTCGCCGAGGTGGCGCAGCTCGTCGGCGATGCGCGGCTGCTGGCTGCGCGCAACACCGTCGCGCAGTTCGACGCACATCACCGCGCGCTGCGCGCCGCGTTCGCCGATGCCGACCAGCGCGGTGCGGCGCACTTCGGGGTGGGTGTTGAACACCGGTTCGACCTGCTCGGTGCACAGGGTGCCGCGGGCGGTGACCACGCGCTGCGACTTGCGGCCGCAGAACCAGAGCCGGCCGTGCGCATCGAAGTAGCCCAGGTCGCCCATGCGATGGACGATGCGGGTGCTTTCGCTCGCCTCGCCCGTGCCCTCACCCAGCTCCCACTGGCGGGAAATGAGCTCGTCGCCGGCTTCGTGCCCCGCGTCGACTCGCTCGCGGATCTTGGCCAGCTTCGTCTGTGCGTCGCGGTTGAAGTAGCTGTCGGTGGCGCTCGGACCGGCCACGGTGATCTCGCCGACCTGGCTGCCCTTGACCAGCAGTTCGTCCGACCAGTGTTCGATCGCCTCGTCGCTGACGCGGATGATGCGCACCTCGTTCGGCGCCACCGGCCGGCCGACGCAGGTACCGGCGCCCTGCTCGGTGCGCTCGCGCAACGTGAGCAGCTCGCGGCCCTCGATCGCGGCGACCGGCAGGCATTCGGTGGCGCCGTAGGGCGTCCAGAACTGCGCGTCGTCGGGCAGCAGCGCCTGCATCTTCGCCACCACGTCCGCCGGCACCGGAGCGCCGGCCGAGGTCGCGCAGCGCACGGTCGGCAGCGCCGCACCGTGCTCGGCCAGCACGCGCATCAGTGCCGGGGAACCGAACAGCTGGGTCACGCCGAAGCGCTCGATCGCCGACAGCAGCTTCTCCGGATCGGCCGCGGCCGGCCGCGTCGGGTCCATGTCGGGAATGATCGAGGTCAGGCCGAGCGCGGGATCGAACAGCGCGAACGGCGGGAAGGTCGGCAGGTCGATGCCGCCGGCCTGCATGCCGAACGCCGAACGCAGCATCTCCACTTGGGCGACGAAATGCCGGTGCCGGTACACCACGCCCTTGGGCACGCCGGTCGATCCGCTGGTGAACAGGATCGCGGCGACATCGTCCGGTTGCGTGTTGCACAACTGTGGCCCGGCATCGGCGCCGTCGCGTTCGACCTGCTCCAGCGTGGCGTCGGCCAGCCACGCCCGCGCGCCGGTGGTCACGCGCACGCGTGCCGACTTCGCCCAGCCCAGCAGCATGCGCGCCGCCATCGCCAGCGGGACGCCGATGAAGGCTTCCGCCTGCGCCTCGCCCAGGCACTGCTTCAGCGCGCGCCGGTCGATGCCCGGATCCACCAGCACCGGCACGGCGCCGGCCTTGAACAGCGCGAACATCAGCAGGAAGAACTCGGGCGTGGGCCGCACCATGACCACGGTGCGGGTCCCCCGGGTAACGCCGCGGCGGGCGAGCCCGGCGGCGATCGCGTCGCTGCGCGCGTCGAGCTGCGCGTAGCTCACGGCGATGTCGTAGCGGGGCATGCCTGCTCTCAGCCGCCGGCCGGGGCAGCGGATCGCGACCTGGTCGGGGCGCTCGGCCGCGAGCCGCGGCAGCGCGGCGGCGATGTTGCAGACAGGAGTCATCCGGGGATTATCGCTGCCTGTCCGCGCGACGGTGCAGGCGGCGGGGAGGATGGCGGCCCTGCCTGGCGCCGGGCAGCGCCCACGTGCAGGCACATTCCCTGCGTTCCCCTTTGAAGGGGGAGAACGAGCAGCCATGGCAACCTGCCCAATCCGTCGTCGCGCCCCCGGCCGGTGCCGGAACCGCGGTTCCGCCGAATACCCCTTGCGCGCCGCTGCGGAAGCCGCAAAATGCCGCACCCCCAACGCCACTCCCAATCCGACGCGAGCCGCACATGCCCCATCCGTGCCTGAGCTGTGGCGCCTGCTGCGCCCATTTTCGCGTCAGCTTCCACTGGTCGGAGGCCGACCCGGCGCTGGGCGGCACGGTTCCCATCGAACTGACCGAGCCGCTGCGCCGGCACGAGCGGGTGATGCGTGGCACCTCGCAGCCGCAGCCGCGCTGCATCGCGCTGGACGCGGAAATCGGGTTGCGCTCGCGCTGCAGCATCCATCCGGTCCGGCCGAGCGTCTGCGCCGCGGTGCCGGCATCGTGGGAATTCGGCCAGAACAGCCCGCAGTGCGATGTCGCGCGCCTGGCGCACGGCCTGCCGGTGCTGACGCCGGCCGACTGGATGTGGCGCGACGGCGCAGCCAACGACGACGGCACGCCGGACGACAACGGCAACACGCCGCCGGCCATGCCGCCGATCGCGGCGTGAGATCGCCGCGTGACGCCCGGGCCAGGCTCAGGCAAAACGCTGCCACAACACCTCGAACTGCTGCGCGAACGAGCGCACCAGGTTGGCATCGTCGGTGACGACGAGGTTTTCGTCGTTGCGGGCCGTGGCGCTGCGCGTCCAGTTGAAGCTGCCATTGGCGAGCAGGCGGCCATCGAACAGGGCGAACTTGTGGTGCATGTGGCTCGGGCCGGCATCCAGCCGCACCGCCACGCCGCGATCGACCAGCCGGGCGATGTCGCTGCCGCTGTCGTACTGCTTGTCGTCGTCGCTGACCACGCGCACACGCACGCCGCGCTCGTGCGCTGCGACGATCTCGTCGACCAGGCGGTCGTCGGCGATGGTGAACACGCAGATGGCCAGTTCCGTGCGCGCGGCACGCATCAGACCGCGCAGGTTGCGCAGGCAGGTTTCGCCGGGCGAGAACCAGGCGCTGGACACGACCGGGGCGGTTTCGCTGGCCGCCTCGAGGGTCTTGATCACCTGCTCGAGCCAGCGCAGCGCGTCGAGCGTGTCGGCCGGGCGTGCGGAGACCATCTCGCGCACCATGTCGAAACCGCGGTTGCGCAGGTAGCGGATGCGGTCGGCATCGAGTTGCCGACCGAGCTCGCGCAGCCCGGTCTTCTCCTCGCCGCTCAGCGTCAAGTCCTGGGCGCTGTCGCGCAGGGTGCGGTCCAATGCGGCGAAATCCATGGCGCGTGCCTCAGTCGGTGATCGGGTGCTCGTCGAGGAAACGCCGGATCGCCGGCACCAGCGTCTCGTGGCGGTCTTCCATGACGTAATGGCCGGCGTCGTCGAAGGCCATCACCTGCGCGCTCGGCAGCGCGTCGCGGAAGCCGGCGAGGAAGTGGCGGTCGAACACGAAGTCGCGCAGGCCCCAGCCGATGAAGGCCGGGTGGTCGGCGAACTCATGGAGCCGGCGTCCGGCCTCGGCCAGCAGCGGCCACGCGGCATCGCCTTCGCGCAGCGGGATGTCCTGCATGAAGCGCAGGGTGCTGATCGCGTTGGTCCAGCCGTCGTAGGGTGCGGTGTAGGCGCGGCGCACGCCGGCCGGCAGCCGGCGCTGCGTGCCCAACCACGCCGCGCCGCGCGCGAACAGGTTGAAGCGGCGGATCGCCCAGCCGCCGATCCGCGAGTCGCGCCCGAGCGACAGCTGCCAGGGCATCGGCTTGGCCGCCGGCAGCGGGAACGCGGCGGTGTTGGTGATCACCAGCCGCTTCACCTGTTCCGCATGCGACAGCGCCCAGCCGAAGCCGACCATCCCGCCCCAGTCATGCACCGCCAGCGTCACCGGGCCGGTAATGCCGAGGTGTTCGAGAAGCGCGGCCAGGTCGTCGACGCGCGACTGCAGGGTGTAGTCGTAGCGCGGCGAGGCATCGGCCGCGTCGTCGGGTTTGTCGGACAGGCCCATGCCGACGTGGTCGGGCACGATGCAGCGATAGCCCCTGCCAACGGCCGGCTTGCCCGCGGCGTGCCCGCGCAGGCCGAGCACCAGGTGCCGCCAGTAGTAGCTCCACGACGGGTTGCCGTGCAGCATGACGACGACATCGCCATCGCGCGGACCCTCGTCGAGGTACGACATCGCGATGCCGGGCCGCACTTCGAAGCGCTGCGGCGTGAACGGATAGTCGGGAAAGTCCATCGGCACCTGCACGAATGAAAAGGGCCGGCATGACCGGCCCTTGCGGGAATCCTGGCAGCGCGGCCTACCAGACCACTTCGGCCATCGAGCAGTTCAGGCCCGAGCCGATGCCGAGCAGGGCGATGCGGTCGCCCTTCTTCAGGCGCCCGAGCTCGCGCAGCTTGGACAGCACGATCGGCACCGAGGCCGGGCCGATGTTGCCGTGCTCGCCGAAGATGGTCATGACCTTCTTCGGGTCGATGCCCATGGCCTTGGTGAAGGCCGCGGTGTGCGCCTTGCTGACCTGGTGGATGACGAACTCGTCGAGTTCCTCCACCACCCAGCCCAGCGCGAGGCGCGCGGCGATGAAGGTCTTCTGTGCCAGTTTCACGCCTTCGATCAGCAGCGTGCGGGTGTCGGTGACCATGCCGTCGAGGTTGCCGCGGCACAGCTTGTTCCACTGCGTGGCGGCGCGGGTGACGCCGCCGCGGTAGCGCGGGGCGCCCGGCGCCAGTTCGGCGCGCGCCAGCACCATCGCCGCGGCACCGGAGCCGAGCGTCAGGGTGGCCAGCTCGTTGCGGAAGTCGGCCTCGGTGGAATCGGCGCGGGTCATGCGCTCGAGGGTCTTTTCGTAGGCGAGGTCGGCGGTCTCGCCGTCGACCACCAGCGCGTAGTCGATCTCGCCGCGCTCGATCATGCGGCTGGCGATGTCCATGCCGTTGAGGAACGCGAGGCAGGCGTTGGCGACGTCGAAGTTCTGGCACTCGTCGCCGAGGCCGAGGTTGCCGCTGACGATCGACGCGGTGGACGGCTCGAGGTAGTCGCGGCTGACCGAGGTGTTGACCAGCAGGCCGACCTTGGCCGGGTCGATGCCGGCATCGGCCAGCGCCTTGACCCCGGCCAGCGTCGCCGCGTCGGACGCGAGCACCGGACCATCCCACAGGCGGCGGGCGTGGATGCCGGCGACGTCCTGCAGCACGTCGGTCTTGATGCCGAGGCGGTCGAGGGTGGGCTTCAGCCGCGCGTTGATTTCGTCGCTGGAAAGCCGGCGCGGCGCATCGATATGGGCGAGGCCGGCGATGGCAACATGTTGGAAAAGCATGGGTTGGCCGCCGGAACGGGACAAAAGGGAACTCATATTACCGGCTCCCGGCCCCCCTCGCACCCAACGCCCCTACAGCGGGGCGCGGAACGGTCAGTTTCCGCAGCGCCACGCCGCGAATTGCTGGTCGCCGTTTGCCGGCGGGGCCAGCGGGCTGATGGTGTCGGCGCCGATCCCCGGCGCCTCGTTGCGGGCCAGGGTTTCGAGCTCCTCGCGCACCCGCAGGTCGTTGCGTTCGTAGACCAGCGCCACCTTGTCGGCCACCGACACGCTGATCTCGCCACGCTTCTCGCAGTTGGCCGGCGCGGTCGACGCCACCCGCACCGCAGAGGCCCCGGGTGCCATGTGCACCCAGGTGCAGCCGGACAGGCCGAGGATGGCAGTGGCAAGGACGGCAAGCGGCAAGATGCGCATCAATGGCTCCGGGCGTTGCGGGGACACGGCATTGTGGGCGGCCCGCCCTGAATGCGGCAAGCTGCGGCAGCGGTGCGCGCCTGCGGGAGCGGCTTCAGCCGCGAGCTGTTGCTGCCCCTCCCCCTGCGATGGCAGGGGGAGGGAGCCGGACACAACCTGTTATTCGCCCTTGGCCGCCGGCGCATCCGCCACCGGCTTGCCGTCGGCGTCGACGATGCTGACTTCGCCCAGGCCCAGCGCGCGCACCGGCTGTTCGATCTTCTCCAGGTCACCGACCACCACCCAGGTCAGCGCCTTCGGATCGATGGTGCCGGCCGCGGCCTGCACCTGGGCCGGGGTCAGCGATTCGACCTCGGCCTTGCGCTGGAACACGTAGTCGTCCGGGCGGTCGTAGCGGACGATGCCGCCAATGGTCGACAGCACCGAACGCGCGGTTTCGTAGGCACCCGGCAGGCCCCGGATCTCGGTGGCCTTGATCTTCGACACCTCGGCCGCCGTGGCCGGCTTGCTGCCGTCGACATAACCGTCGATCTCGTTGCGCATCTCCTTGAGCGAATCGACGGTCTTGTCGATCTGCACCGGCGCGTACGCCATCCACGGCCGCTGCCCGATCGCGCCGGACACGAAGCTGTAGGCGCCGTAGGCCCAGTGCTTGTCCTCGCGCAGGTTCATGTTCAGGCGCGACGAGAACTGGCCGCCCAGCACGTCGTTGGCGATCTCGAACTCCACCGCCTTCGGGTCCATCGTCGACGGCACCACCTCGCCGGTGAAGATGTTGGCCTGCACCGCGCCCGGCTGGTCGATCAGGAACACGCGCGGCTTGTCGGGGCGTGCCACCTCGGGCACGGCCACGGCCTGCGGCGCAGCGCCCTCGCCCTTCCAGTCGCCGAAATGCTTGTCGAGCACCGGCACGATGTCCTTGAGCGTGGTGTCGCCGACCACGATCACCGTCGCGTTCTCCGGACGCAGCCAGGCGTGCTGGTAGGCGAGCAGGTTGTCGCGGCCCAGCGCGGCGATCGAGGCCTCGGTGCCGGTGCCGCTGAACGGAATCGCATACGGGTGGCCCTCGCCGTACAGCAGCGGCGGCAGCACGCGCATGGCGGCGCCGTTCGGGCGCGCCTTCTCCTGCTTGATGCCGGCGATCCAGCTGGCCTTGACCCGGTCGATCTCGGCCTGGTCGAAGCGCGGCTGGCGCAGCATCGTGGCGAACAGCGCCACCGACGGGTCGAGGTTTTCCTTCAGCGCCGACAGGTAGGCGTTGCTGCCGTCCAGCGATGCCCCGGCGCCGAGGCTGGCGCCGAGCGATTCGGCGCGGTCGCCGAAGGCCAGCGAGCCGAGGTCGCCCGCGCCTTCGTCGAGCATGCCCATGGCGAAGCTGGCCGCACCGAGCGTGGCCTTGCCGTCGCTGGCCGAGCCGCCCTTGAACTCGTAGCTCATCTGCACCACGGGGATGTCGTGGCGCTCGGCCAGGATCACCTTCGAGCCGTTCTTGAGCGTCGCGCGCTGCAGCTCGGGGAACTTCAGGTCCGGGAAGCTCGACGGCACCGGCACGCCCTTGCTGCGGTCGACCGTGCCCGGTTCGACGGTGTACTTCGGATCGACCGGCGGCAGCGTCATCGGCGCCGGCTTGACCGTCGCCTCTTCGGCCAGCGCGGTGCGCTCGCCCGGCTCTACCACCAGGGTATGGCTGCCGACGCCGAGCCACTTGGCGCCAACCGCCTTGAGGTCGGCGGCGCTGGCGCCCTGGATGTTGGCCAGTTCTTCGCGGAAGCAGCCCGGGTCGCCTTCATAGATCGCGCACGAGGCCAGCGCGTCGGCCTTGCCGCCGAAACCGCCGATGCGCTCGATGCCACGGATGAAGCCGGCGCGGAACATGGTCTTGGCCTGCTCCAGCTCGGCCGGGGTGGGGCCTTCGGTGACGAGCTTCTTCAGCTCCTCGTCGATGATCGCCTCGACCTTCGCCGGGTCCACGCCCTGCTTGACGGTGGCGATGACCATGAAGTTGGAGCCCAGCTGCGACGGACCGACCATGGAGCTGACGCTGTCGACCAGCTTGTCCTGGTGCAGCAGGCGCTTGTCCAGCCGCGACGACTTGCTGCCGCCGAGCAGCTGCGAGAGCAGTTGCAGTTGATCGATGTCGGCGGTGCCGACCTGGGCCACGTTCCAGACCCGGTAGATGCGCGTCTGCGGCACCTTGTCCTGCATCACCTCGCGGGTGTCGGCGGGACGCTTGGCGACGTCGACCGGCGGCTGCGCCATGGTCGGCGTGGCCGGGATGTCGCCGAAGTACTTCGCGACCTTTTCCTTCGCCGTGGCGACGTCGATGTCGCCGGCCAGCACCAGCACCGCGTTGTTGGGGCCGTACCAGGTGCGGAACCAGTTCTTGACGTCCTCGAGCGAGGCGGCGTTCAAGTCGTTCATCGAGCCGATCACGCTGTGGTGGTACGGGTGGCCCGCCGGGTACAGCGCGCGGCCGAGCTTCTCCCAGACCTGGCCATAGGGCTGGTTCTCGCCCTGGCGCTTCTCGTTCTGGACCACGCCGCGCTGCTCGTCGAGGGTCTTCTGGTCGATCGCGCCGAGCAGGTGGCCCATGCGGTCGGACTCCATCCACAGCGCCATGTCCAGCGCGGTGGTCGGGATGTTCTCGAAGTAGTTGGTGCGGTCGGAGTTGGTGGTGCCGTTCATGTCGGTGGCGCCGGCCAGCTCGAACGGGTCGAAGAACTCGCCCGGGTGGTTTTCCGAGCCGTTGAACATCAGGTGCTCGAACAGGTGCGCGAAGCCGGTGCGGCCGGCCGGTTCGTCCTTGCTGCCCACGTGGTACCAGATGTTCACCGCCACGATCGGCGCCTTGCGGTCGGTGTGCACCACCACGCGCAGGCCGTTGGGCAGGGTGAACTGCTCGTACGCAATGTCGACCGCGGCGGTGCGGCCGGCATCGGCAAACACCAGGCCCGGCGCGAAGCTGCCCCCGAGGACGGTGGCCAGGGCGAGGCCGAGCACGGCGGCGCGGGGACGGCGGAGGTTGGCAAGGGACATGGGCACTCCTGTGCAGGCATGAATGGCGGGATTGTTCCACCATCGTAGCGGCTGTCCGGCAGCTGAACACTAGGCCACAAGTCGTGGCGGGCGAGCTGGCACCTCGAATCCGCGCTGCGGAAGCCGTGATTCGCGGAACCTCCGGGGGCATTTGTGGGAGCGGCCATGGCCGCGATTGGCGTCGCTTGCGACCTCTTCATCGCGGCCATGGCCGCCCCCACAAGGCGCCTCTATTGCCTGCAAACCTCCCCGGGGCGCCCGCACACGGCCCCTGAACGCGGTTCCTGACAGACTCCGCGCCATGACCCTCCGCCACTACCTCGTCACCGGCGCCAACCGCGGCGTCGGCCTGGAATTCGTCCGCCAGCTGCTGGCCCGCGGCGACCGCGTCGTCGCCACCTGCCGCCAGCCGGGCCGCGCCAGCGCCCTCAACGCGCTGGCCGGCGACCATCCCGGGCGCCTGCACGTGCTGCCGCTGGACGTGGCCGACCCGAAGTCCCACGCCGCGCTGGTCGCCGAACTGCCCTTGGTGCTCGGCGACGGCGGCCGGCTCGACCTGCTGGTCAACGGCGCCGGCGTGCTGCATTCGGGCGAACGCTTCGGCAAGGTCACCGCCGCGATCCTCGACGACAGCTTCCGCACCAACGCCGCCGGGCCGCTGCTGCTGACCCAGGCGCTGGCGCCGCTGCTGGCCGACGGCGCGCGGGTGGCGAACCTGTCCTCGGAACTGGGCTCGATCACCGATGCCGGCCGCTTCGGCACGCCCAGCTACTGCATCAGCAAGGCCGCGCAGAACATGGCCAGCGTGCTGCTCGCCCACGCGCTGCGCGACCGCGGGATCATCGTGGTCGCGCTGCATCCGGGCTGGGTGCAGACCGACATGGGCGGCCCGAATGCAACGCTGCCGGCGACCGAGTCGGTGCGCGGACTGCTGGCGGTGATCGACGGTCTGGCGCCGGAGGACAGCGGCAGCTTCCGCGACTGGCGGGGCGAGACGCTGCCCTGGTGAGCCGCCGTGGCGCGGGCAACCTCAGCAACCCGCAGGAACGGCTTCGGCCGCGAGCTTTTGGGCACCTCACATGCGCAGTCAAAAGCTCGCGGCTGAAGCCGCTCCTACGAGTCGTCAGAACGTCGTCGAGCCGATAGCGGCCCACCCCGCGCTATCCTCCCCACCCCGCGCCGTTGTCGGCGTTATGCGGCCGCAAGGCCGTATCAACGCCGACAGTTATTCCGGCGCCAAGCGCCGGAATAACAGTTGTTCGACGTCATCCTCCACCAGCCGGAAATCCCGCCCAACACCGGCAACGCGATCCGCCTGTGCGCCAACACCGGCGCGCGGCTGCACCTGGTGCGGCCGCTGGGCTTCGACATGGACGACCGCCAGCTGCGCCGCGCCGGCCTCGACTACCACGAGTACGCGCGCGTGCAGGTGCACGACTCGCTGGCCGCGGCGCTGGCCGCGATCGCCCCAACCCGCCTGTTCGCGCTGAGCACCCGCAGCGCGGTGCGCTACGACGCCCCGCGCTTCGCCGAGGGCGACGCCTTCCTGTTCGGCAGCGAAACCCGCGGACTGCCCGGCGAAGTGCTGGAAGCCGTCCCGGCGGCGCAGCGCCTGCGCCTGCCGATGCAGCCGGACAACCGCAGCATCAACCTGTCCAACGCGGTGGCCGTGGTGGTGTTCGAAGCCTGGCGACAGCAGGGATTTCGCGGCGAAGCGTGACCCTGCGCGGACGGGAAAGTTCCTGCACTGTCAAGTTCACTATTCAGGCCGCGTTGCCGCCGTGAGTGGACAATGCGCGTCACCGGTCCAGGCGTCGCCGTTTCCCCGACGGTCTCTCTCCCTCCCCTGACGCCTGGCCGGCCCTTTGCACAACAACAAGATTCCAGAAGGGTCCCCCGAATGAAGAACTCCCTGATTGCCGCCGCATTGCTGGCGGTGCCGGCCTTTGCCATGGCTGCGAATGCCTCGGCCGCCGACGACGTGTCCTACAACTATGTCCAGGGCGGTTACACCGCCACCAACGGCGACGGCAACGTCGATGCCGACGGCTGGGCAATCGACGGCTCGGTCGCCGTGCATCCCAATTTCCACCTGTTCGGCGCCTTCAACCAGCAGGAGATCGAAGACACCAACATCGACATCGACCAGTGGCGCGCGGGCGTGGGCTACAACCACGAGATCTCGCCCCGGGCCGACCTGCTCACCCGCATCGCCTACGAGAAGTTCGACGCCGGCAGCGGCCTGGACTTCGACGGCTACAGCATCGAAGCCGGCGCCCGCGCCGCGCTGACGCGCAACCTCGAAGGCTATGCGCTGGCGGGCTACGAGCACTACGACAGCGACGGCCTGCTGGCCGACGACAGCAACTTCTACGGCCGCCTCGGTGCGCAGTGGAAGTTCAACCGCAACTGGGGCGTGAGCGGCGACGTCAAGTTTTCCGACGGCGACACCGAGTGGTTCGTCGGCCCGCGCCTGACCTGGTAACCGCAGCGTCACCAACAAGCGATAACGTTTGACCCGCGATCGATCTCTCTCCCCGCATCGCGACCAGCCCGGCCAGAAATGGCCGGGCTTTTTAATGCGTTGGCCTTCGAGTTCTCGCAGGAGCGGCTTCAGCCGCGAGCTTTTCGCGAGTCGCCAATCATCAGCCCGGCCCCCAAGAGCTCGCGGCTGAAGCCGCTCCTACAGAATGCCCCGACAAGAGCCCGACAGGCTCTGCTTCAACGGATCCAAACCACCTGTGTCGATAGCAGACCCGGAGGGCGGCGCGCATGGATGTGCGGCGCCCTCCGGGTCTGCCGGCATCAGCAGCGCCGGGTGATTTGCAGGAGCAAAGAAGCAGCCGCAGCCGCTGAGACGACTACTGGCCCTCGCCCGCGGGGCAGAGCAGTTCGACCGGATACTCGGCCTTCTGTTCACGCGACAGCAGGCGCTGCAGCGCTTCGGCCGGGGTGATGTCGCCGTGCAGGACGGCGCGCACGTTCTCGGAAATCGGCAGCTCCACGCCGTGGCGCTCGGCCAGGCGCATCACCTCGTTCGCGGTCTGCACGGACTCGACCACCTGGCCGATCTCGCGCACCGCGTCCTCCAGCGTCTTGCCGCGTCCCAGCGCCAGGCCGAGGCGGCGGTTGCGCGACAGGTCGCCGGTGCAGGTCAGGACCAGGTCGCCGAGGCCGGCCAGGCCCATCAGGGTTTCGGCGCGGCCGCCGATCGCGGCGTTGAGCCGCAGCATTTCGTTGAGGCCGCGGGTGATCAGGCCGGTGCGGGCGTTGAGGCCGAGTTCCATGCCGTCGGCGGCGCCAGTGGCCACCGCCAGCACGTTCTTCATCGCGCCGCCGAGTTCGGCGCCGCGCATGTCGCTGCCGGTGTAGGCGCGGAATTCCGGGCCGTGCAGTACGTCGGCGACCTGCTGCACGAACACGGTGTCCTCGCCCTGCACGGTCAGCGCGGTCGGCAGGCCGAGTGCGACTTCCTTGGCGAACGACGGCCCGGTGACCACGGCCAGGGGCACGTCCGGGCCGAGCAACTCGCCGGCGACCTCGTGCAGGAAGCGCCCGGAACCGGGTTCGAAGCCCTTCGCCGCCCACGCCACGCCGGCGTGCGCGGGGCGCAGCGGCGCGAGCGAGCGCAGGGTTTCGGTAAACGCGTGCGACGGCACCACCACCAGCACCAGGTCGGCGCCGTGCATCGCGGCGGCGAGGTCGGTGGTGGCACGCAGGCTGTCAGGCAGGGCGATGCCGGGCAGGTAGCGCGGGTTCTCGTGGCGCTGGTCGATCGCTTCGGCGATGGCGGCGTCGCGCCCCCAGAGCACGGTCGGATGACCGTGCCTGGCGATCAGTGCCGCCAGTGCGGTGCCCCAGGAGCCGGCCCCCAGCACCGCGACCGACGATGTTGCTCCCGCCATGGCGGATCAGGCGTTGCCGGCGGGTTCGCTGCCGGCGAGGTCGCCGTCGCCACCCTTGGCCTGCTGCTCGGCGCGCTGGCGCAGGCTTTCGGCATACAGGGCTTCGAAGTTGATCGGCTGCAGCAGGAACGGCGGGAAGCCGCCGGCCTGGATCAGGTCGCCGATGGTCTGGCGCACGTAGGGATACAGGATGTTCGGGCAGTGGGTGCCGAGGATCGCGTCGAGCGCGGCATCGTCGAAGCCGGTCAGGCCGAACACGCCAGCCTGCTGCACTTCGGCCAGGTACGCGGTCTTGTCCTCGCCCAGGGTGCAGGTCAGGGTGACGCCGAGCACGACTTCGAAGGCGCTGTCGTTCAGGCGCTGCACGCGCTGGTTGAGGTTCATCTGCAGCTGCGGCTGGACCTGCTCGTTGAACACGCCCGGCGCGCCCGGAGCCTCGAACGAGACGTCCTTGACGTAGATCTTCTCGACGCTGAACTGCGGGCCGTTGGAGGCGGGCGCGGCGGCGCCGTTGCTGACGGGTTGGTCGGACATCTCGGAACTCCGGCTGGAAATGAAAAATATGGGAAAAGAGGCCGATTATGGCATGGCGGTCCGGGGTCGCCCGGCGGCCGCCGACCTCGCGGGCTCAGCCCTTGGCGCGGCCCTTGGCCAGCGGCAGGTCGGCCTGCTGCCAGCCGCCGATGCCGCCGTCGAGCACGTGCACATGTTCGAAACCGGCCTTCTTCAGGCGCTTGGCGGCGGTACCCGCGGTCTGGCCGGTCTTGCACACCAGCACCACCGGCAGCGCCTTCGCCGGCGCGAGCTGCTTGCTCTCCGGGTCGAACTGGCTCATCTGCACGTTCTTCGAGCCGGGGATGTGGCCCTTCTCGAAATCGGCGATCGGGCGCAGGTCGACGACCAGCGCGTTGTCGCGGTTGATCAGCGCGGTCAGGCCCGCGGGGCGCAGCACCCGGTAGCCGCGGAACAGCTGCGCGACCTCGTTGGCGATGATGGCGACGGTCAGGCCGACCAGGGCGATCGACAGCAGTTGGTGGCGGCCGGCGAAGGCCAGCAGTTCTTCGAAATTCACGGGATCTGACGGGGCAAGCCGGGAACTGGCGGGCGGCGATTGTCGCACAGGGCGCCGCGCGGCCGGGGCCCGGGGACGGCTGGCGCCGACCTGCGCTCTTGGGGACGCGGCTCCAGCCGCGAGCTTTCGTTCCTCCACTGGGGTGACGACCTGGAGGAAGCGCTCGCGGCTGAAACTGCTCCTATCAAAAGGAGCCCCGACCGGAAGCCTTGCCGCTATTCACCGCTCCACAGGTCCGGCAGGCCAGTCATCTGCCACCAGGTCTTGGCTTCGGGGTCGTAATGCCAGCGCTCGGTGTAGCGCATGCCGCGCTCGGTCATGGTGTGCTTGTTGATCACGCCCAGGTCGATCTCGCGCACCACGTCGCCGTCGGCCAGGGTCTGCGCGCCCAGTTCGTGGTAACGCGAAATGCCGACGTGCTTGTAGCGCTCGAACTCGACCGGCGTCATCGGATGCGCCTTGCGGTATTCGGCATCGACCAGGTTCCAGGCACCCTCGAAGTCGCCCCAGCGAATCGCCGCCGACCAGGCGTACTGCGCTTCGTGCAGCTTCTCGTTCTTGCCGCCGGTGCTGGCGCAGCCCACCGCCAGCAACGCAATGGCGACGGCCAGCCACCAGTGTTTCAACATCCGCATCGCGTCTCTCCTCCCCGGGTCCGGCGTGGCGCCAAGGGTAGCAACCCGGGGCTCACCCGCGCTTGCGCGCGATCGCGACGTAGCGTGCGCGGAAGGTCGTGGCGACGCCGCCGTCGGGCAGCGGAACGGTCGCGACCAGGGTGGTCCGGGCGCGGCCGCGCTCGCGCAGGGTGGCGATGAAGCCGTCCCACGACGCGCCTTCGGCAATCCGCGCCTGCGCGCGCAGGTCGGCGAACAGCGGTGCCAGGTAGCGCACCTCGCTGTCGGCGACGAACACGTCCGCGTCCAGCCCCGACTGCTGCACGTGCAGCGTCACCAGGCCCCACGACACCAGGGTCAGCAGCGACACCAGGCTGCCGCCGAACGCGCAGCCCTTGTCGTTGACATGCAGCGCCAGCGGCGCCTCGAGGGTCAGCGCGTCGCCGTCGTAACCGGCGATCCGGAGCTGCATCGCCGCGACGGGCGGCATGGCCTGGTAGTGGGCGTCGAGTGCGCGCAGGGAGTGTTCGACTTGCAACGGCGTGGTCCTGGCTGGAAGGGGGGTGTCTTCGCTGGAAGCAGGGTGGCAAGGCTTGCGACCACCACGACGACCGCCCAAGCTGGCCCCATGCGCGCTCAACCTCCGTCTCCAACGACACTGGCCGGATGCTACGTCATCTCGCTGCGGCCGGTGGACGGTCACGCGACAATCCGGCGCATGGCGGCCGCACGCGGCGCACGCGTGCTGGCGCTGTCGCCATGGAAGCTGGTCCTGCACGACAACCCCGTGGCCCGCGCCGGCCTGCGCGCGGCACTGGCCGCCGAGCGGGTGCTGGTGACCAGCCCGGCCGCGGTGCGCGCCGCGTGCGCGCTGCAACCGTTGCGCCGGCGACGTGGACAATCGTGGTTCGCGGTCGGCGCCGGAACGGCCGCGGCGCTGCGCCGTGCCGGAATCGACGATGTCGCCGCGCCCGCGCGGATGGACAGCGAAGGCCTGCTCGCGTTGCCCGGCCTGCGCAGCGTGCGCGGCAGCACGATCGGCCTGGTCACCGCTCCCGGTGGGCGAGGCCGGATCGTGCCGGCACTGCAACGCCGCGGCGCCCGCGTGCTGCGCGCCGATGTCTACGAACGCATGCCGATCGCGCCATCGCCACGCGCGGTGGCCGCGCTGCGCGCATTGGCGGCGCCGGCATGGCTGCTGCTGAGCAGCGGCGAGGCGCTGGCGCACCTGCTCGACGCCCTGCCCGACGACGCCATCGCCGCGCTGCGCCGCGCGCGCGTGGCTGCGGCCAGCGACCGTCTCGCGCGGCTGGCGGCCGAAAACGGCTTCGCCGGCATCGTCACCGCCGCAAGCGCGCGTCCGCGCGACCTGCTCGATGCCGCCGCGCAAGCCACCGCCACGTCCCGGAAACGGCGCTGATCCGATAGCATTTGCGCCATCCCCCGACGATCGTCGCCACCGGCCGCACGCCTTGAGCACTTCCCCCCCACCTCCCGCCGCTGGCCGCCGCCGCGGGGGTTCGGCCCTGGCCTGGCTGCTGGCGCTGCTGGTGCTCGCCGCCGGCGGCTGGTTCGCCTGGCAGGGGTGGCAGGCGCGCACGCAGCAGGCGCACGAGGTCGAGGCGCAGGCCACGCAGCGCCTCGGCGCGCTGGAACAGCGCATCGACGCCCTGCATGACGACCAGCGCGCGCAGGCGCAACGGCTGCAGCAGGCCGCCACCACCAACCGCGTGCTGCGCGACGAACTGCTCGGCATCGGCCAGCGCGCCGCGCTGCTCGAGGACAGCATCTCCGAGCTCGCCGACCCCGAACGCAACGGCGCGCAGGCGCTGCGCCTGGACGAACTCGAACTGGTGCTCGGCCTGGCGCAGCAGCGCCTGCGCCTGGCCGGCGACCTCGACGGCGCGCGCCGCGGCTACGCCTTGGCCGCCAACCTCCTCGACGGGATCCACGACCCGGCCTGGCTCAGCCTGCGCCAGACCCTGGCGCAGGAGCGCAGCGCGATCGGCGCGCTGGGCGAAGACCCACGCGCGATCGCCGCCGGCCGCCTGCAGGCGTTCGCCGCGGCGCTGCCGGCACTGCCGATCACGGTGGCGACGCGCGACGACGCGGCGCTGCCATGGTGGCGTCGCGCGTTCGCGCGCGTCATCGACGTGCGCCATGCCGACACCGCGGTGGCGATCGAACCCGGCGACCGCGCCGCCGGGCTGGCGGCACTGCAGCTCGAACTGACCCTCGCCCAGGCCGCGGCCGAACGTCGCGACCGCGACGGCTACCGCAACGCACTGGCGCGCGCCGACGCCTGGACCACGCGGCTGTGGCCGGACTCGCCGCAACTGCGCGAGCGCCGCCAGCGCCTGCGCGAACTGCGCGAATTGCCGCTGGCGATCGATCTGCCGACGCTGGGCACCACGCTCGGGCAGCTGCGCGCGATGCGCGCGGCGCCGAACTGAGCCGCGCCGCGGCGGTTCGACACCGTTCAGCGGCCCGATGCCGGGTTCACGCGGCACGCGTTATAGATACGGCACTCGAAATCGTTTGAGTGTTCCCATCTCCCTCGCCTGCTTCGCGATGGAGGGCAGGATGGGGAGTTGATCCGGACTGGCGCGGATGCGTTCCGGATCAACCGGGTCCCGATACACACGCGATACACACGGAGGGCGTGCGATGAACCTGTTCCGCAACCTGCTGTTCTGGATCGTGCTGGCGCTGGTCGGCGCGCTGTTGGCGCAACTGCTGCTGGCCGATCCGGGTTACGTGCTGGTGCGCTACCGCGGCATGGACTACACCACCACGGTGGCGGCGGGGCTGCTGATCCTGGTCGGCGTGCTGTTCGCGCTGTGGTTGCTGTGGAAGCTGGTGACCTTGCCGCTGCGCGCCTGGCGCGGGCACCGCGACCGGCAGTCGCGCGCGCGGCTGGGCGGCGGCCTGGAGGCGCTGCACCACGGCCATTACGCACGCGCGCAGAAACTGCTGGAACAGGCCGCGGACGACGACGACACGATCGCCGGCGTCGCCCGCAGTGCGGCGGCACAGGCCGCGCTGGCGCGCGGCGATCTCGCCGGCGCGAGCGCACAGGTCGATGCGATGGGCGAGCGCCACGCCGCCTCGCGCGCGATTGCCGCCGCCGAACTCGCGCTCGCCGACGACCGCCCCACCGACGCGCTGGTCGCGCTCGACGCGCCGGCCGCGCAGCCGTTGCCGCCGCGCGGGCTGGCGCTGCGGGCCGACGCGCTCGCCGTTTCCGGCCAGGGCGCGCAGGCCTACGGCATGCTCGGCCCGATGCGCCAGCAGCAGGCGCTGCCCGAAGCGCGCCTGTCCGAGCTGGAAACGCGCTGGGCCGAGGCCTCGCTGCACGAAGCCGGCGACGCCAACGTGCTGGCCGACCGCTGGGAATCGCTGCCGAAGCCGCTGAAATCCGAGCCGCGGGTGGTGATCGCCTACGCCGACCGCGCCGCAGACCTGCGCTGGGAAGATGCGTCGGCCAAGAGCATCGAGCAGGCGCTCGACGCGCGCTGGGACGAACGCCTCGCCGCGCGTTACGGCACGCTGCCGATCTCGCGCCTGGAACAACGCCGCGGCAATGCCGAGCGCTGGCTGCAGGCGCATCCGGCCAGCCCCGCGCTGCTGCTCACCCTGGCGCGGCTGGCGCGCGCGCAAGGCCAGTGGGCACCGGCGCAGGACTACCTGCACCGCGCATTGGCGCAGGGCGCCGGCAGCGAGGCCTGGGAAGAGTTCGGCCACGGCTTCGCCGGGGTCGGCGACGACGCCAGCGCCCGCATCAGCTACGCCAACGCCCTGCGCGCCGCGCGCGCAGAACCGGTCGAGGAGCTGCCCGGCCGCGACCTGCGGCAGAAGATCTATGACGAAGCGGTGATCGAGGAACGCGACGAGCACGGCATGCCGCGGCTGCGCGAATAGGTCTTGACGGGAAATCTTGCAGGAGGGGCTTCAGCCGCTCCTGCAAAAGCCGTCCGGTGCGGTAGGTCGGGGGGCTAAGTCCCGACGTCTGCCAGTCCCGCAGGCCACAAGGGCCTCTTGCAGGAGCTCACTGAGCACGCCCTTCGAAGAGATCGCGGCTGAAAAGCCGCTCCTACAAGAGGAGATGGTACGTCGAGGCGTAGCGCGCTTAGCGCTCCAGGATCGCCACCACGCCCATGCCGCCGGCGGTGCAGATCGACACCAGGCAGCGGCCGCCGCCGCGTTCCTTCAGTTCCTTCGCGGCGGTGGCGACGATGCGTGCGCCGGTCGCCGCGAACGGGTGGCCGGTCGCCAGCGACGAGCCGTTGATGTTGAGCTTCGCCGGATCGATCTTCCCCAGCGGCGCGTCGAGGCCGAGGCGGGTCTTGCAGTAGTCCTCGCTCTCCCACGCGCGCAGCGTGCACAGCACCTGCGCGGCGAAGGCTTCATGGATCTCGTACAGGTCGAAGTCCTGCAGAGTCAGGCCGTTGCGCTTCAACATCTCGGGCACGGCGACGGTCGGCGCCATCAGCAGGCCTTCGCCATGCACGAAGTCGACCGCCGCGGTCTGCGCGTCGCGCATGTGGCACAGCACCTCGTGGCCGTGCGCCGCGGCCCACTCGTCGGTCGACAGCAGGCAGGCGGCGGCGCCGTCGGTGAGCGGAGTCGAGTTGCCGGCGGTGAGCGTGCCGCGGCCGGAGGTCTTGTCGAATGCTGGCTTGAGCGTGGCAAGCTTCTCCAGCGAAGTGTCGGCGCGCAGGATGTTGTCGCGCGCCACGCCGCGGAAGCTCACCACCAGGTCGTCGAAGAAGCCGCGGTCATAGGCCGCGGCGAGTTTGTGGTGCGAGGCGACGGCGAGCTCATCCTGCGAATCGCGCGAGATGTTCCACTCCTTGGCCATGTCCTCGCAGTGGTCGCCCATCGACTTGCCGGTGCGTGGTTCGGCCACGCCCGGGAACTCGGGCTTGAGTTCGCGGAAGTGGAAGCCCTTGAACGCGGCGATCTTGTCGCGCGTGGTCTTGCCGCGCGCGGCCTCGAGCAGGCGGCGGCGCAGCTTCTGGCCGTAGACGATCGGTACGTCGGAGGTGGTGTCCGAGCCGCCGCCGATGCCGGCCTCGATCTGCCCGGTGGCGATCTTGTTGCCGATCATGATCAGCGCGTCGAGCGAGGTGCCGCAGGCGCGCTGCAGGGTGATGCCCGGGGTCAGCGGCGACAGGCCAGACGACAGCGCGGCCTCGCGGCCGAGGTTCCAGTCGCTGGGATGCTTGATCACCGAACCCATCGCCACCTCGCCCAGTTGCTGGCCATGTAGGCCGAACTTCTCGACCAGGGCCCCGAGCGTGCGCACCGACATGCCGAGGTTGCCGACGTCGGCGTAGGCGGTGTTCTGGCGGCAGAAGGGGATGCGGACGCCGCCGAGGACGGCGACGGGACGGCCATGGAGCATCAGGTTTGCCTCGTTGCGGGCCTGCCAGCGTGGCGGGCCATAATGGAATGGAGTCTAGCGCCGTGACCGTGCACGGCCAATCATGAGCAGGCGATGAGCGAAACGATTCTGCATGTCCTCGGTGCGCTGGCACTGGAACTGACCCCCGGCAGCAGCGCGGCGCGCGATACGCTGCCGCAGCGCGAAGCCGGCCCGCTGGCCGCGGCGATGGCGCGCGACCTGGCCCGCTTCGCACCGGAGGCCGCGGCGCTGGACCTGACCACCGCCGGCGCCCACTACGATCCGGTCGAACTGCTGCGCCCGGGTTGGCCGATCCACCAGGAGCTCGACCAGCTCGGCGCGCGCGCGCCCGGCGGCCGCGATGAAGGCAGCGGCCGGATCATCGCTTTCGGCAGCCACGACGGGCGCCTGCCCGGCGCGCTGTCGCCGTCCCCGGACTACGCCGGCGGCCCGCTGCGGCTGGTACCGTGGTCGCTGGCCGGCGCTGCGGGCATTGCCCGCAGCGTCGGCGAGGCCTGCGAGCGCGACCTGATGGAGCGCGGCATGGCCGGCGCCGACACCGCGCTGCTGGCGCAGGAGGCCTTCGGCCTGCAGGTCGAACACGCCCGCTACCTGACCATGCACGACCTGTGCGCGCTGATGGCGATGCAGTACGAGCACGCCGGCCTGGCGCCGCTGTGGCCGGTGCTGGAAACCGCGTTGCTGTCGCCCGACCGCGAAGCCTGGCTGGACGCCCCGCCCGAACCGCTGCTGCGCTACGCCGACCGCGAGGCGCGCATCGCCCTGCTGACGCCGACTGCCTGGCGCGCCCGCAACGCGGCTGCCGCCGATGGCAACGGCAAGGACATCGACGACGAGCGCCTGCAGCGCGCGTTCAGCCATTACGAAGCGCGGCAACGCCAGTTCGCCGCACTCCTGCGCGCGCACGGCGTGCCAGTGACGTTCGCGCATTGCCAGGGCGATCCCGCCGCGGAGCTGTAGGTCGGGGCTACGCCCCCGACACCCGGCGTCCCGACGATTGCGGTTGTAGGAGCGGCGGAAGCCGCGATGCTTTACCGGTAAAACCATCGCGGCTTCCGCCGCTCCTGCAAAGGCAGAATCGAAAGCTCGCGGCTGAAGCCGCTCCTACAACAGCGTTGATTCGAGGATGTCGTAGCCCGCATCCGCCATGCCGAGCGCCGCGTAGGTCGCGCGTGCATTGTCGTTGCCGCGCTCGACGTACAGCCGCAATCCGATCACACCGGGCGTCGCGCGTGCGAGGCCTTCCACGTGCCGGTACAGCGCCGCGAACACGCCGCGCCGGCGCTGTGACGGCACCACGTAGACGCTCTGGATCCACCACCAGTCACCGTTGCGCCAGTCGCTCCATTCGCGGGTGAGCATCAGGGTGCCGGCAGGCGCGCCGTCGGCGTCGGCTGCGATGAAGTAGCGCGCCTTCGCGGCGTCGGCGATGCCCGCGGCAATGCCCGCGCGCACGGTCTCGGCGTCGAGGCGCTTGTGTTCGGTTTCCCACGCCATCGCGATGGCGCAGTCGGCGAGCCAGTCGCGGTCGCCGGCAACGGCTTCGCGGATCGAATGCGTGGTCATCTGCGTTCCCCATGGCCGTTGTAGGAGCGGCTTCAGCCGCGAGTTGTTGCTCCCTCCCCTGCGAAGGCCCGGGGGGGGGGGGGGGGAGACCGCTTGCGAGCCGTGGGCTCGCGGCTTGACGAATGCCATCGCGCTGCGCTCGATGGCCGAGCAGGCTGGGGAGTGACGCCTTTGGCAGCACTCCGTGAGCACCCCCTCCCAACCTCCCCTCTGCCTTCGCAGGGGGAGGGGCAAGAGCAACGGCTCGCGGCTGAAGCCGCTCCTACAACAGTGCCCACCCGAAGCCGTCATCGCGGCCGGCGATTACATCGCCGGCGTAATGATCCCGCAGGCCACGCGCGCACCGGCGTTGCCGGCCGGCTGCGAGGTGTAATCGTCTGGCGCGGCGTGCACGATCACCGCGCGGCCGGCAATGTCGTTGGCCGCGCCGCCACCGAGGGTGACGCCGGCCAGATGGATGTTGATGTCCGCCACGCCCTGCGCGTTGGCGACGATGTTGTCCATGTCGCCGGCGTGATGGACCGCAGTGCCGGCGCGGCCGTGGGCGCTGCCGGCGGGATTGAAGTGGCCACCCGCGCTGCTGGCATCGGCGGCGCTGCAGTCGCCCTTCTCATGCACGTGGATGGCGTGGGTCTGGCTGGCACCGAGGCCACCGATTTCGCCGGTGATGTGCACGCCGTCGCCCATCGGCACGAGCGACAGCTTGCCACTGACCAGGCTGCCGGACGCCGATGCGAGATTGACGGTGGCCGATTCCGCGGTGCTGGCGCCCGGGGTGGCCGGTGTTGGCGACGACATCGGCGGCGCCGCTTTCTCGCCGGTGGTCGAACAGGCCGCAAGCGCGCAGGCGGCGGCGATGGCGAGCAGGTGATGGCGATGGCGCATGGACATGATGGTCTCCTGGCTGAAGGTCTCGCGCACGCTAGCGCGCGCAGGGTTCACGGTGGATGAAAGCACGATGGTTGAAGGCATGAGGGATGAAAGCCCGCCTGCGCGGCGCTTCAGTGACGCCGGCGCCCGGCGCCCAGCTTGCGGGTGAGTGTATTGCGGCCCAGCCCCAGGCGCTGCGCGGCCTCGGCGCGACGGCCTCCGGTGTGCGCAAGCGCCGCCTCGAGCAACGCGCGGTCAAAGCGCTCAAGCGCTTCGGCATGGATGCCGGTGTCGCCGCTGGCCAGGCGTGCGCTGGCCCACGCCGCGAGCGCATCGTCCCACTCGCGCGCCGGCGCGCGCCGCGAGGCGACCAGCATGCCGTCGAGATCGGCCGGCGTGATCGTGTCGCCGGGTGCGAGCGCGGCCAGCCGCCAGCACAGGTTCTCCAGTTCACGCACGTTGCCCGGCCAGTCGTGGCCGAGCAGGCGCTCGAGCGCGGGCTTGCCGAAGCGCTTGGGCGGCGCGTCGAATTTTTCCGCCGCCGCCAGCAGGAAGCGCTCGGCCAGCTTCGGCACGTCCTCGCGTCGCTCGCGCAGCGGCGGCAGGTGCAACCGCACCACGTCGAGGCGATGCAGCAGGTCGGCGCGGAAGCGGCCGTCGGCCACCAGCGCCTCGAGGTCCTGGTGGGTCGCGGCCACCACGCGCACGTCGACGCGGATCAGCTCGCGGCCGCCGACGCGGAAGAACTCGCCCTCCGCCAGCACCCGCAGCAGCCGCGTCTGCAGCGGCTGCGGCATGTCGCCGATCTCGTCAAGGAACAGGGTGCCGCCGTCGGCCTGTTCGAAGCGGCCGACATGGCGCCTGGTCGCACCGGTGAACGCGCCGGCCTCGTGGCCGAACAGCTCGCTCTCCAGCAGCTCGGCCGGAATCGCGGCGGTGTTGAGCGCGACGAACGGCGCGCGCGCACGCGGCGATTCGCGGTGCAGCGCGCGTGCCACCAGCTCCTTGCCGGTGCCGGTTTCGCCGGTGACCAGCACCGACAGCGGTGCCTGCGCGAGCCGGCCGATGGCGCGGAACAGCTGACGCATCGTCGGCGTGTCGCCGATCAGCGCATCGCTGCCGGGGTCCATCGATGACGCCGGTGCAAACTCTTCTTCGCCACTCGCGCCGCGCTGCGCCAACACGCGCTCAGCCAGCGCCACCGCGTCGTCTAGGTCGAACGGCTTGGACAGGAACTCGTGCGCGCCGCCGCGGAATGCGCCGGCGGTGCTGGCCACGTCTGTGTAGGCCGACATCACCACCACCGGCAGCTGCGGGTGCGCATGCTTGAGCCGGTCGAGCAGCACCAGGCCGTCATCGCCGGGCATGCGCACGTCGGTGAACAGCAGCCGCGGCGGCGGGCGCACGCCCAGCGCGTCGAGCACCGCGCCGGCCGAATCGAAACCGACCACGTCGAAGCCGGCCTCGCGCAGCGCGGTGGCGAGCACGAAGCGCACGCTGCGGTCGTCGTCGACGACCCAGATGGTGGGTTCATTTGCCATGGAGCGCTGGCCTGTTGTTGCTGTTGTTGTTGCTGTTGCTGCGGTTGCGGTTGTTCTTGATCGTCATTCCCGCGCAGGCGGGAACCCAGTGACTTTGCTTGTGGCGCTTGACCGGCCCTGTGACGCGGAAAGCCGACGTCCCTGGATTCCCGCCTGCGCGGGAATGACAAATCAAGGCGAGCCCCAGCTCGTCGAGCGTTATCTCGTCGAGCCTCATCTCGTCGAACATGATCGCGTCGGGCATCGCCACCTCAGGCATCGCCGCTCTCCCCGACCACCATCGGCAGCAGCATCGTGAACACCGTATGCCCCGGCCGCGAGCGGTAGGCCAGCGTGCCGCGATGCTCGCGCGCGACCTGCTGCGCCAGCGCCAGCCCCAGGCCGCTGCCTTCCGCGCGCCCGGAGACCAGCGGCAGGAAAACCTGCTCGGCCAGCGCTTCGGGCACGCCGCGGCCGTCGTCCACGATCTCCAGCCGCAGAGCAAGCGGATGCACGTCGTCGGCGATGCGCACCGCGTGCTCGACGCGCGTGCGCAGGGTGACGTTGGCGGCGCCGGCCTCGATCGCGTTGCGCACCAGGTTCCAGGTCGCCTGCACCAGGCGGTCGGCGTCGCCGGTGAGGTCCGGCAGGCTGGGGTCGTAGTCGCGCACCAGCTTCACCGCCCAGCCGGCATCGGATTCGGCCAGCCGCAGCACCCGCTCGAGCACCGCATGGATGTTCAGCGGCACGTGCGGCCGGGGCGGCGCCGGCGACAGCAGCCGGTCGAGCAGCTGGGTCAGGCGTTCGACTTCGGATTCGATCAGGCCGGTCAGCTCGCGCGAGGATGCATCCTCGACGCGTCGCGAGAGCAGCTGCGCGGCGCCCTTGAGCCCCGCCAGCGGATTGCGCAGCTCATGCGCCAGGCCCTTGAGCGCCGCCGACAGCGCCGAAGGCAGCGCGGCCACCGGATCCTCGCCGGGGAACTCGTCGACCGGGTGCGCTTCCAGCAGCCAGCCGCCCGGTTCGAGCGCACCCAGCCAGACATCGGCGAAGTGCGGCGTCATGCCGGGAAACGCCAGCGGCAGCCGCCGCAGGCGGATCTGCTCCTGTGGCGCGCCGCCCGCCAGCGCGCGCGCCAGCGCATCGCCTTCAAATTCCAGCGCGGCCAGCGGCAGGCCCGGCAGGCGCCGTGCCCCGACCCCGAGCCACCGCGCAAAGGCGAGGTTGACCGATTCCACGGCGCCGTCCGCCCCGGCCCGCGCCAGCGGCGTACTCAACAGGTCGTAGGCGTCTTCGGCGGGCATTGCACCAATATAGTGCAAGGACGTGCGGCGGTGTCCGTCGGCCGCATTCCAGATCCAGCCAGCAGGACCGCGGCGACGGTGCGGCGATTGCGCCAAGCCATCCCCACCGCAATCACAACCGCGGCCTAACACACCGGCAGGCAAGCTCTGCCTGAAGCAACAGCTCAAAGAACGCTGTCTTTCTCTCCTGACTGCCCCACACCGGGGCATTTTTTTGGCGCGCGCTTTCTGGCCGCTCGCTTTACTTGGATGCTCTCGGGGCGCCGACCGGCCCCGGCGCTACCGCGTCAGTGCATACAGGATCCGCGCATCCTGTTCGTCAAGCACGTCGTTCTCGTCGCCGCGGAAATGACGATGGAAGGCGCGCACGATGTCGGCGTGGCCTTCGCTGGCGTCCTGTTCGAGCGGATAGCCAAGCAGGCGCAGCGCCTGCCACGGGTCGAAGCCGGGTGGCGGTTCGGCCAGCGGTTCACTGGGCCAGAGGCCGAAGCCGGCATCCGCCAGCTGCTTCCATGGGAAGCGGAAACCCGGGTCGCGCTTGCGCGTCGGCGCGAAGTCGGCATGCGCGACGATCGCGGTGCGCGGGATACCGTGGCGGGTGCACAGGTCGTCGAGCAGGCGCAGCAGACCGTCGATCTGCGCGGCGGCGAACGGCGACTCGCCGTCGTTGTCCAGCTCGATGCCGATCGAGGCGGAGTTGACGTCGGTGATCGTGCCCCAGCGCCCCGGGCCGGCGTGCCAGGCGCGGCGCTCGTCGGAGACGAGCTGGTAGAGATCGCCGTCGCGGCCGATCAGGTAGTGCGCGCTCACCGGGCCGCCGCTGTTGGCGGTGCGCAGGGTATCGAGGCTTTCCTGCACGCCGTGCTGCTCGGTGGCGTGGATGACGATCAGGACCGGCTGGCGCGGGCTGTGGTTAGGCGACGGCACCCAGGTGGCCATCGGGTTGCGCGCGGGCGCATGGGTGCAGGCCGCCAGCGCGAGGGCCAGCAGGACGAGGACGGACAGGTGACGGTAGGACATGCGCCGCATTGCACCGCGTGGCAGCGTCGAATGCAACCGCATGGGGCCCAGCCGCACTGTCACGGTCGCAGGGCACCCAGGCGCCACATCGGAAGGCAGCGGTTGCAAGGCAGGCGGCGCGCACTCCACACGCTACGGCGCTGCCGGTTGCGGCGCGGGCGCGGCGGCATCGAGATAGCGCAGCGGATCGACCACTTCGAAATAGCCCGATTGCTGCGCGAACTGCCGCAGCAGCGGTGCGTGGCCGGCGCCATAGATCACCAGTACGCGCTCGCCCGGCCCGGCGATGCGGGTGAGGTTAGAGAAGATCTTTAAATTGCGGCCGTACCAGAACTGCAGCCAGTTGGCGCCGGGATAATCATCGTCGTCGGCGATGCGCGCGTAATCGAAGTAGGCAGCGTTGCTGTCGCGCAGGCGCTGCGGATCGTTCAGCCAGCGCAGCATGTCGGCGATGCTGCCTTGCTCCAGGTGTCGCTGGTCGACGGCTGCGCGCACCTTGAGCCGTGCGCGCAGCGCGGCGAGGAAGGCCTGCTGGCCCAGGCGCTGCGCACCGGCTTCGTAGTCGATGACCTCGATGCCGGTCACCGGTGGCATTTCGTTCCAGTCCACGGCGTCGATGCGCGGCAGCTCGCGCATGGCGGCGATGCGCAGGCCGAGCTGGTCGTCCTCGCTGCGGTCGAGGCTGTAATCGCCGGCGCGGTATCGGGCGTACCTGCGGTCCAGTTCGTGCTGCTTCGCGCGCGGCGACTCGATCGCGATGCGCGTGGGCTCGAACGCGGCCAGCGCGCGGGCCACCGCCTCGATCTCGCGCTGCCGCTGCGGCGAGAGCACGTCGTCTGCGTCGAGGTTGACCACGTCGCGGCCCGGGTTGTCCATGTGGTACAGGCCGACCACGAGCAGCTGCGGTTTCGGCGAGGGCGGATCGAGCGACAGCAGCGGTTCGGCCGCGCGGGACGCGTGGCCGGCGGACAGGCACAGTGAGAGCAGCATTGGCGCCAGCGCGTGCATCCTCATCGAATGCCTCCGTTCGGTGGGTAGATGACGACGCACTATCGCCGCGCGCATGCGCGATGCCGAGGCCGAAACGTCACCGGGACCATTGGCCCCCGCAAGAGCACACACGTTCGCCATCCCGCCTGCGCGGGGATGGTGCGCCAGAAAACTGGCGGCTATCCGGCTGGATCGCCGAGCAATGTCGCCAGCGCCTGTTGCAGCTGCGCCTGCCCGTAGGGCTTTTGCAGCACCGGTTGCTGACGGTAGCCGTCCGGCAATCCGGCGTCGCCGTACGCGGACGCGAACATGTAGGGGATCCTGCGCCGGGCCAGCAGGTCGGCGACCGGAAACACCTGTGTTCCCGCCAGGTTGATATCGAGGATGGCGCCGTCGATCGCTTCGGACTCCGCCAGCGCCAGCGCACCGGGCAGGCGCGCGGCCTTGAGGACCTTGTAGCCGGCATCGCCCAGGATGTCTTCGAGCATCATCGCCAGGTACATCTCGTCTTCGACGATCAACACGCAACGCCCGGGTGCGACGGTCTTCATGGCGCAGGCTCTTCGTTCGTCAACGGCACATCGATGCGGCAGGTCACGCCTTCGGGTTCGAATGCCAACGTCACCTCGCCGCCAAGCTCGAAGGCAAGGCCTTCGTTGATCAGGCGCGTCCCGAAGCCGCGCCGCGTGGGCGGCGTGACGGCCGGGCCGCCGCGCTCGGTCCATTGCAGGCGCAACCAGGCCTGTCCATCGACGACGCGCGTATCCCATTCCACCGCGACGCGTCCCTGCGGCTCCGACAGCGCGCCGTATTTGCCGGCATTGGTGGCCAGCTCGTGCAGCGCCATGCTCAGTGCCAGCGCGGCTTTCGGTTCGAGCGTCAGCGCGGCGCCGGCCAGGGTGGTGCGCGATGACCCGTCGCGCCGATAGGGCGCCAACTCGGCCAGCACGATTTCGCGCAGGTCGACGCCATTCCAGGCATCGTTGGCGAGCAGGTTGTGGGTGTTGGACAGCGCATGCAGGCGCTCCAGGAATGCGGTCTTGAAGCCGTCCAGGCTCGGCGCGCCGGCCATCGTCTGCAATGCGATCGCCTGCACGCTGGCCAGGGTGTTCTTGACCCGATGGTTGAGTTCGCCCAGCAACAGTTGCTGGTGTTCGGCGGCGCGGCGACGCTCGCTGATGTCCTGCAACACCGCCAGCACGCGCTCGGGCTTGCCATCCGAGCCGATGATCGCGGAAACGCTGTTGTCGACCCAGACCTCCGATCCGTCGGGCCGCAGATAGCGCTTTTCGATCCGGAATGGCGGGCCGCCGGCCAGCAGCGCCTGCAATCGCTGCAGATAGACCGGCACGTCGTCGGGATGGGTAATGTCATGCTTTCGCATCCCAGCAAGGTCTTCGGCACTGCGTCCGACGAGTTCGCAATAGGCCGGGTTGACCCGCAGGAAGCGACCCTGGAAGTCGGTTTCGGCGATGCCGACGGTGGTCTGCGCGATCAGTTGCGCCAGGTGCCGTTCGCTGGCCCGCCCGGCTTGCTCGGCGCGCAGGCGCTCGCCGATGTCGCGGGCGATCAGCGAACCGGCGATGACGTTGCCAGCGCTGTCGCGCACCGGAGAACACGTCACCTCCACCGGCACCTGGCTGCCATCCAGTCGCAGCCAATGCATTTCCATCTCGGCCGAGGCCCGCTGTTGCGTGCAGGCCTGCAACAGGTCGCGGGCCCGGACATCGTCCTTGCCGGCGACCAGTTGCGACAGCGACTTGCCCAGCATCCGGCCGGGCGGGTAGCCCAGGATGCGCCTGGCGCTGGCGTTCCAGCTGGTGATGGTGCCGTCCAGGGCATGGCCGATGATGATGTCCCGCGACGAGTCGACGATCGCTGCCAACCGGCCGCGTTCGACCTCGTGTTTCTGGCGTTCGCTGATGTCCATGAAGGTCAGCACCACGCCGTCGATGACATCGTCGACGGTGCGGTAGGGACGCATGCGCAACAGGAAGGTCATGTTCTTGTCGTCGTCTTTCAGCGACCGCTCCACGACCGCCAGGGTCCGCAGCACCTGGGTCACGTCGCCCTTGAGGTCGGGATACTCGATCCGCGCGGCGATCTCGGTCAGCGGCCGGCCGCGGTCGCTGTCGCGCAGGTGGTAGATCTCCGTCACTGCCGGGGTGAAGCTGCGCACGCGCAGTTGCGCGTCCAGGAACAAGGTCGCGACCTGGGTGCTGTCGAGCAGGTTCTGCAGGTCGCTGTTGAGGTGGTTCAGGGTTTCGTTCTTGCCCTGCACCTCGGCGTTGACGGTCTGCAGCTCCTCGTTGATCGATTGCATCTCCTCTTTCGAGGTTTCCAGCTCCTCGTTTGCCGACTGCAGTTCCTCGTTGACCGACTGGTATTCCTCGTTGGCCGATTTCATTTCCTCGCCAACCGTGGCCTGCTGCTCGACCGCGGCCTGCAGCTCGGCGCGGGTGCTGGCCAGTTCCTGCTCCAGGCCTTGCACGACGGCATTGCCGGCGGCGGCGTCGCCATCGGCGGTGCTGGCCGGCGCGGCTTCGAGTTCGTCGAAGGCCAGCACGCACAGGGTCTTTTCGCCCTCGATGTCGGACAAGCGCGTGGCGATCAGGCGCAGACGCTGGTGCCGGCCGCCGATGGCGACGCCCAGGCCTTCCTGCACCACCGGCCTGGCACCGGCCATGGCCTGCTTGACGGCCGCGCGCGCAGCCACGCGCAGGCCGCGATGCAGCAGGGCAAACAGGTTGAGGCTGGCCGCGCCGGACGATGGCCCCAGGTAACGCCCGGTGTCGCCGGAAAACCGCACGATGTCGTGGTTGCCGTCGATCACCACCCAGGCCGGTGTCCACGGCTCCATCACCATCCGCGCGCCGAGATCGATGCGATCCTCGCTGCCGGCGTGCAGCGGCGCCACCGTGCGACCGACCGGCGGCGCGCGACCACGCGGGCTGCGCTCGGGCATTACCGGGGCACCGACGCCGCTATCGTCGCGGCGCACGTACAGGCGGTGGCTCTTGTCGAGCGTGGTGAACAATCCGGCATTGCGCCCCAGGCCTTCCGAGCTCCCCAGCAGCAGATAGCCGCCGGGTTGCAGGGCGTAATGGAAAGTAGTCAGCAGGCGTTCCTGCAATTCCGGATTCAGGTAGATCAGCAGGTTGCGGCACGACACCAGGTCCATGCGCGAGAACGGCGGGTCCTTGATGGCACTGTGCGGCGAGAACACGCACATCTCGCGGATCGGCTTGACCACGCACCAGTCGTCGCCCTCCTGGCGGAACCAGCGTTCCTGGCGCTCCGGCGACACGCCGGTCAGCGGTGATTTGTAGCGCCCGGCGCGGGCGGCGTTGATCGCGTAGTCGTCGATGTCGGTGGCGAAGATCTGCACTTTCGGCGCGCCGCGCTTGCCGCGGTCACCGTCGCTCATGGCTTCCTTCAGCGCGATGGCGATCGAATACGCCTCCTCGCCGGTGGCGCAGCCGGGCACCCATACCCGCAACGTATCGGCCGCGCCCTTGTCGGCCAGCAGCTTCGGGATCGCGGTGGTCTGCAACGCCTCGAAGGCCTTGGGATCTCGGAAGAACTCGGTGACCCCGATCAGGACTTCGCGAAACAGGGCCTGGTGTTCTTCGGCATGTTCGCGCAGGTAGGCGATGTAGTCGGGCACGGTTTCGGCCTGGACCACGTGCATGCGGCGCTGGATGCGCCTGGTCAGGGTTTTTTCCTTGTACTGGCTGAAGTCGTGGCCGACCTCGAGGCGCAGCAGGCCACAGATCGTGCGCAGGTGCGCGGCCAGGTCCTGGCGTTCGCCATCGGGGCCCTTGTGGCTGTCGCTGAGCTGCAGGTGCTGCCCATGCGCCAGCAATCGCGCCGGCATGTCCCCCACCGGCAGGATGTGGTCGACCAGGCCGGTGGCGGCGGCACTGGCCGGCATCCCGGTCATCGCCGCATGGTCGAAGCCCGATTGGGCCAGCGTCAGGCCACCACGCTCCTTGATCGCACGCAGCCCGCGCGCGCCATCGCTGCCGGTGCCCGACAACACGATGCACACCGCGCAATCGCCGTGGTCTTCGGCCAGTGAAGTGAAAAAGGTATTGATCGGCCAGCGGTGCTGGCGCGGCGGCGCCGGCTTGCTGACCTGCAGTGCGCCGTCGCGGATGGTCAGGGTGGCATCGGGCGGGATCACGTAGACGTGGTCGGCCTGCACCGGCTCGCCATCGGTGGCCTCGACCACCGGCATCGCGGTGCTGCGCGCGATCAGTTCGGTCAGCAGGCTGTCGTGCTGCGGCGCCAGGTGCTGGACGAGCACGAACGCCATGCCGCTGTCGGCCGGCATCTTCGCGAAGAAACCCTTGAACGCCTCCAGCCCACCGGCCGAAGCGCCGATGCCGACGATCAACAGGGGTTGGTCGGGCCGCGGCGGCGCGGTGGCAGCCTGTCCTGTTGCAACACGCGCTGCGGCGGTGCGCGTCCGCCTTGCATCTGCGCGTTTTGCTGGGATGGACGGCATTTCCCGAGGCTTGTTCCGAGTCTCCTCGCAGTATGGCCTCCGGGCGGGGTCTTCATCGTGAAGCCGCATGCCGGGGATCGGGCGAAGCCGGTGGGAGCGACTTCAGCCGCTCCCACAAGGGTTCGCCGTCTCGCAATCGGAAACGGCGAAACGCATCTCTCGTTCCCCGTTCCCCGTTTCCGACTTCCCCCGTTCCCGCTCCTGCCCTCAGATCGCGTAGTACATCTGATACTCGAGCGGATGCGTCGCGGCGCGGAAGGCGGTGACTTCCTTCATCTTCAGGCCGATGTAGGCATCGATGAAGTCGTCGGTCATCACCCCGCCGGCCTTGAGGAACTCGCGGTCGGCATCCAATGCTTCCAGCGCCTGGTCGAGCGAGTGGCACACGGTCGGGATGCCCTTCTCTTCTTCCGGCGGCAGGTCGTACAGGTCCTTGTCGCTGGGGCCGCCCGGGTCGATCTGGTGCTTGATACCGTCCAGGCCGGCCATCATCAGCGCGGTGAAGATCAGGTAGCCGGAATTCATCGGGTCCGGGAAGCGCACTTCGATGCGGCGCGCCTTGGGATTGGCCACGTACGGAATGCGGCAGGAGGCGGAACGGTTCGACGCCGAGTACGCAAGCATCACCGGCGCCTCGAAGCCCGGCACCAGCCGCTTGTAGGAGTTCGTCGTCGAGTTGGCGAACGCGTTGATCGCACGCGCGTGCTTGAAGATGCCGCCGATGTACCACAGCGCCATCTGCGACAGGCCGCCGTAGCCGTCGCCGGAGAACAGGTTGACGCCGCCCTTGGCCAGCGACTGGTGCACATGCATGCCGCTGCCGTTGTCGCCGACGATCGGCTTGGGCATGAACGTCGCGGTCTTGCCGTTGCGGTGGGCGACGTTCTTGATGACGTACTTGGTGGTCAGCAGCTCGTCGGCCTTCTTCACCAGCGAGTTGAACTTGGTGCCGATCTCGCACTGGCCGGCGTTGGCGACTTCGTGGTGGTGCACCTCGACCTCGATGCCGACGGCTTCGAGCGTCTTGCACATCTCGGCGCGGATGTCGTGCAGCGAGTCGAGCGGCGCGACCGGGAAGTAGCCGCCCTTGATGCCGGGGCGATAGCCGGTGTTGCCGCCGGCGTACTCGCGCCCGGAGTTCCAGTGCGCCTCTTCCGAGTCGATGTGGAAGAAGGTGTGGCCCATCTCGTTGGCGTAGCGCACCGAGTCGAAGATGAAGAACTCGGGCTCTGGGCCGAAGAACGCCTGTTCGGCGATGCCGCTGGACTTGAGGAACGCTTCGGCGCGCCGGGCGATGCCGCGCGGGTCGCGGGTGTAGGCCTGCATCGTGGTCGGGTCGAGCACGTCGCAGGTGAGCACCAGCGTGGGGTCGGCGGTGAACGGGTCGAGGAACGCGGTGTCCGGATCGGGCAGCAGCACCATGTCGGACTGGTGGATACCGCGCCAGCCGCTGATCGACGAGCCGTCGAACATCTTGCCGTCCTCGAACAGGCCCGGCTCGATGATCGATTTCGGGAACGTGACGTGGTGCTGCACGCCGCGCATGTCGGTGAAGCGCAGGTCGACGAATTCGACCCTGTGGTCGGTGATGAGTTTTTCGATGTTCTCGATGGACATGGCGGACCCGGCGTTGAGTGGATGCGCTTGAACGATGCAAGCGTCATGCCAACCAGGCGTTCAAGGTAACTAATTGAATTTAAACGAATTTCTGAATCACTCTCCAAACATTCGCACCAAATCAAGGCAAACGTATAACTTAACGCACCAAGTTAGTGCGATTCGAGCCGAATGGTCGCTGCCTTGCTCTCCGGGGCCCCTCCGAAGCGGCGGAGACGGCGGGCCAAACCCCGCAGGGGCGCCGCACATGAGATGTGCGGCGTTTTCCGCGAGGGCAGGATGCCCTCTCGGTAGTTCCCACCGGCTCCGCGAACCCGATCCGCAGCATCGGGCGCGCAGGCGGGGTGTGCTTTCTTTGCGCCAGGTTTCTTTGCACAAGCAAAGAAAAGGTGGCTCGCGCCGTCACGGCGCGAAACGCTTTTGAAGTAGACGCCAAAAGCAGCTCGCTACGCTCGCGCCCTCATCCGCCCTCCGGGCACCTTCTCCCGCAGGCGGGAGAAGGGCTCGATGCGCCATGTTGTCTTGCACAAGCAAGATCGCGCCGTCACTGCATCCAACGCTCGTGAGCACGGAAGGCAAGTATCGACGCACCCGAAGGCCGGCAACCACGCGACACCCGGAATCCCGGAAGCGCTCTGCCCCGGCACGGGGACCACCGATGTTCTCCCGTATCCTGTGACGCTCCGCCCACCACAACACTTCGCACCCCGTGACCGACCTGCTCGCCGCCCTGTTGCTGGGCATCATCGAAGGCATCACCGAGTTCCTGCCGATCTCCAGCACCGGGCACCTGCTGATCGCGCAGCATTGGCTGGGCCACCGCAGCGACCTGTTCAACATCGCCATCCAGGCCGGCGCGATCCTCGCCATCGCGCTGATCTACCGACAGCGGCTGTGGGACCTGGCGATGGGCTTCGTCGGCCGCGGCGCGCCATCGGAGCATGATCCAGCCGGCATCGCGCTCCGTCCGTCGCAGGCGCGCGACTACGCGTTCAAGCTCGGCGTCGCGTTCGGCGTGACCTGCGTGCTCGGCGTGATCGTCAAGAAGCTGGGCTTCGAACTGCCCGACCGCGTGGAACCGATCGCCTGGGCGCTGATCCTCGGCGGCGTGTGGATGGCGGTCGCCGAACACTTCGCCGCCAAGCGCGCGCAGGCACTGGGCGAGCGCAGCACGATCAGCTGGACCGTGGCGATCCTGGTCGGCATCGCGCAGGTGGTCGCGGGCGTGTTTCCGGGTACCTCGCGCTCGGCGGCGACGATCTTCGTCGCCCTGTTGTTCGGCACCACCAGCCGGGTCGCGGCCACCGAATTCGCGTTCCTGGTCGGCATCCCGACGATGTTTGCCGCCACCGCCTATGAGCTGGCCGACGTCGTCTACAGCGGCCAGGCCGCGCACGAGGACTGGACCGCATTGGCGGTCGCCTTCGTCGCCTCGGCGATCACCGCCTTCATCTCGGTGAAATGGCTGCTGCGCTACATCCAGTCGAACCGCTTCACCGTCTTCGCGGTCTACCGGGTGGTCCTGGGCGTGGCGCTATTGCTGCTGTTGCCGGCGGCCACCGCGTCCGTCGGCTGAGCGTCGACCCCATCCCGAGCGCCCGCGCGTTTGCACGCACCCGCAAGGAGATCGATCGACATGAACAACACGATGCTGTTTCCGCTGCTGCTGGCCCTGGCCGCATGCACGCAGAATGCCCCGGCGCCCGAATCAGCGACGCCGACCCCGGCCGCCGGCCCGGCTGCCGCAGCCGACGCACCGGCAGCGACCGATGCCAAGGCGCTCGACGGCTATCGCTGGCGCCTGGAATCGGCCACCGATGCCGGCGGCGCACGCATCGACGCATTGTTCCCCGATGCCGGCCGCGCGCTGACGCTGGATTTCGCCGACGGCCGCGTGTCGGTCTCCGGCGGCTGCAACGGCCAGGGTGGCAGCTACCACACCGTCGACGGCGGAGCGCTGGAAATCGGCTCGCTGATGTCCACGCAGATGGCGTGCGATGCGCCACTGATGGACGCCGACACGGCCGTCGCCGCGCTGCTGGCACGGCCGCTGCAGTGGCGCATCGAGGAAAGTGCGCCACCGCGGCTGCGGCTGGTCGCCGCCGACGGCAGCAGCACGACATGGATCGGCGAGGCGACCGCACAAACCCGTTATGGCAGCCCCGGCGAAACCGTGTTCATGGAAGTCGCGCCGCAGCGCATCGCCTGCAGCCACCCGCTGATCCCGGACTACCAGTGCCTGCAGGTCCGCGAGATCCGCTACGACGCCGGCGGCGTCAAGCAGCCGCCCGGCGAGTGGCAGGCGTTCTACGGCGATATCGAGGGTTTCGAGTTCCGCGAAGGCGAGCGCAAGGTGCTGCGGCTGAAGAAGTTCAACAAGCCCGATCCGGTACCGGCCGATGCCTCGTCGATCGCGTACGTGCTCGACATGGTGGTGGAGTCGGAACTGGTGCGGTGACAGTGCGCATCCGCTCCGTTCGCCGACCATGCGGGTATGGATGCGGGTGACGGACGGCGCGTAGAGAATGACGCGCGAGCCGCTTCCCGAACGGTCTCCCGAGCGCAGCGCCGGATGCCGCTCTGGCGGCACTGAAGCAGGATCCCTCGCTGCGCCCGGGATGACAACGCAGCGGCGCACCGCGCGGCGATTCATCGCCGGTCGCGCATCACCCGACACGCCCGGCCTTCCATGCTCAAGCCACGGCGGCAGCGACGGCAGGATGCAGCGCGTACGTGCCATGCACCGAGGCCTCGGCCAGCACGTGGCCGTGCATGGCGCGGAACACATCGCCTGCGGCGAAGCGCTCCGGCAGTGCGAGCGTCTCCACGTCGAGCGCGAACAGGCGGAAGAAGTAGCGGTGCAGGCGCAGGTCGTTGGGCGGCGGGTACGGGCCGTCGTAGCCGAGGTAGTCGCCGCGCATGTCGTCGCTGCCGGCGAACCAGCCGGTGTAGTCATTCAGGCCCTGGCGGGCGCCGGCCGGGCCGGGCGGCGTGCGCTTGCCGCCCTTGTCGACGCCGTCGCTGCAGTTGCCCGCCGGGATTTCGCGCACGTCGGCGGGGATGTCCACCATCACCCAGTGGACGAACTCGCCGCGCGGGTGCGTGACCGGGATTTCCATGTCGTCCCGGCCGGCCAGCGACGGGTCGGTAGGTGCGTCGGCGTCGATGCACAGCAGCGCGAACGAATGCGTGCCCGCCGGCACCTCGTCCCAGGCCAGCTGCGGGTTGCGGTTGCCACCAAAGCCGGCCGCCGCGCCGAGCGCGAATTCCGCCGGGATCGGGCCGCGGGGTTCGAAACTGCTGCTGTGGATCTGCATGGCGTGCGCTTGCATGGCATGTCCTCTTCAAGCATCCAACCGTGATGTCATTCCGAGCATGGCGAGGAATCCGCTCTTGTCGTGGCCGTCCTGGCTGGAAGCAGGATCCTCGCCCGGAATGACGAACCTGCTTTTTTGCACCCCTTGGGATCAGGCTTCCGGATAGCCCAGCCGTTGCGCCACCGGCGCCAGCAGGGCGAAGGGTTCGGCCAGCACGCCAGCGAACTCGCGCCAGCGGCCCGCAGCAAAATGCGGCGGGCCGAAGATGCCGTCCGGCGGCGGTGCGATGTTGGCGCGCAACGCGGCGCCCAGTGCGGCAGCCATGGCGGGGCCGTCATCGTGGATCTCGTCGAGCTTCACCAGCGCATAAACCAGCGGCGAACGCTCGTGCAGCACCGCGACATGCTCGAGGTGACGCGCCAGCCACTGCGCCATCTGCAGCGGCGACTGGACCTGCAGCCGCAGCGGCGCGTCGAAGGCGAGCCAGTCGAGCAGCATGTCGCGCGGATCGCGCAGCGCGAGCAGCACATGAGCCTGCGGCAGCTGGGTCAGCAGCATCGGCAGCAGCGCGTTGTCCCACCACAGCAGCCAGTCGATCACCTCGCCGTTGGCCACGCCGCGCGTGGGCAGATGCTCGCGCCAGTCCGCCACGACGGCGGCGGCTTCGAGCTCGCCGCCGGCCAGTCGCGCGGGCAGGTTGAAACTCTGCAGCAGGTCCTGCGGCGTGCGCTGCGGGATGAAGCGGTCGCCGCGGAACGCAGGCATCGTTCCGGCCAGGATCGCGGCCAGGCGCTCGACGCCCGACCCCGGCGCGCCGGCCAGGAAGGCCACCGGCGGTGCGTCGGCGGCCGGCGCGACCAGCGGCGGCAGCGCGGCGTCCGCCACCGTCGGCTCGGGCAACGGCAGGCGGCGCGAAGTGGCCTCGACATGCAACCCGAGCCAGGTCGCGACCGCGGCGTCGACCCGGCCGACACGGTGCTGCACATGTCCAAGCCAGTTGCGCAGCTCGTAGCGCACCTCGGGGTCCTGTGTCTGCGCCAGCAACGATTCGATATGGGCGAAGCCGGCATCGGGGTCGCGCGCCACCATCCGGTCGGCGATGCGCATCTGCGCCAGCCGGTGCCCGGGCACGCGCGCGACGATGCGCTGCGCGATGGCCTCGGCGCCCTCGGCGTCGCGGCGCATGCCCAGCAGCGCCATGTTCGCCTCCAGCGCCGGCAGCGATTCGGGCATCTGTGCCAGCCAGCGCGTGGCGACGTCCAGCGCCAGCGGGTCGGCTGCGTCCTCCACCGCCAGCCGCGCCTGCCACAGTGCCTCCGCCTGCGGCGACGTCGCCAGCGCGGCGTCGAACACGTTGCGAGCCTGGTCGCGGTCGCCGTTGCGGCGCAGCGCCTCGTACAGCGCTTCGAGCGTGCGCGGGTCGTCAGGTTGTTCGGCTAGCGCGCGGCGCAGCAGCGGCAGCGCGCGCTCGTGACGGCCGGCGGTCAGTTCCAGCTCGCCGGCAAAACGGTGCAGCCCCGGCGTGGCGTCGTCGCGGCCGAGCAGCGGCGCCAGTTCGTCGGCAGCCTCGTCTGGTCGGCCCTGGCGGCGCAGCAGTTCCGCCAGCAGCGCGCGCAGCCCGCGCGCCGACGGCATCTTTTCCAGCGCGCTGCGGAAGGCCTGTTCGGCGAACGCCAGGTGGCCCTTCTTCAAATAGGCGAAACCGAGCGCATAGCGGATCTGGGCGTCGTCGGGCGCTTCCTGCATCGCTTGCGAGAGCAGCACCAGCGCGGTGTCGGCGTCGTCGCGCTCGAGTGCGATGCTGCCCTGGAGCAGGCGCGTCCACGGATGCTCCGGCGCTACGCGGGCGGCAAGCCGCGCCAATCGTTCGGCCTCGTCGAGGTCGCCGCGCATCAGTGCCATCTGCGCCTGCATGACATAGGCGCCGAACTGGTTGGGGTCGAGCTGCACGGTCTGCGACAGCGCCGCCTGCGCCGCTTCGAGCTGGCTGCCGTGGAGCAGGTAGCCGGCCCGGTGGAAATGCAGGTCCGCATCGTCCGGCGCCAGCGCGATCGCGCGGTCGATGCTCGCCAGGGCGGCATCGCCGTCGCCGCTGGCGCGCAGCGCCATGGCCAGCGCGCGGTGCGCCTGCGGGTCTTCGGGGTGGGCGGTGGTCGCGGCGCGGGCCAGCGACAGGGCGTCTTCATTCGCCCCGCGCCGAAGCGCGTCGAGGATGTCTGCTTGCATGGGAAAGGTGGTCGGCGGGCGGCGCCCGGAATCCGGCCATTCTAGCGGTCGCCCGCGGCGGCGCCTCAGTCCGCGGCGGCGGCGGCCAGCCGTTCGGCCACCCAGCGCTCGGCGAAGCCGTCCAGGCGCACGTTCTCGAGGAAGCCGCAGTGCCCGCCCCACTGCGAGATTTCCAGCCGCGCCCGCGCCGGCAGCACCAGGGCGTGGAAATCCTCGATCGGGATCACCGGGTCGTCGGCCGCCATCAGGATGTCGGTCGGCACCGCCAGCGGCGCCAGCCGGTCACCGGCGATCGAGTAACCGTCGAAGTAGTTGTCGAGGGTGCCGAAGTCGGTGTGCCGCTGCACCAGCCACTGCGTCAGCTCGCGCATGTGCAGCTTCAGCGTCGCGTCGTCGAAGTTGTGGCGCTCGGGGAACAGCCGGCGCTTGCGCTGCAGCGAGTCGCGCCACTTCTTCTCGAAATAGCGCATGTACATCGGCGTGCCGCGTTCCATCTGCAACATCGTCCGCGCCGGGTCCAGCACCGGGCAGACCGAGGCCACGCGCGCCAGCTGCAGCCCGGCCGACGGCGCGCGCAGCGCCAGGCGCAGCACGAAGTTGCCGCCCAGCGAATGCCCGGCCGCCACCATCGGCCGCGCCGGCCCGCCTGCGGGCAGGAAGCGGCGCGCGATGTCGCAGGCCGCGTGCACCACTTCGTCGATGCGGTTGGAGTGGAACAGCGCCTCGTTGAGGTGGTGGGTGTCGCCGTGGTCGCGGAAGTTGAGGCGGAACACCTCGAAGCCGCGCAGCAGCAGCTGCACCGCGGTCATGCGCATGTAGCTCGACTCGGTGCTGCCTTCCCAGCCGTGCAGCAGCAGGGCGAGCCCGCGCGGCCGCATCCCGGGCAGCGTGGTGTGCAGCCCATGCAGGCGTACGCCGTCGCCGCCGTCGATCATGTGCCCGGTGCTGACCGCGCCGATCCGCGCCAACCCGTGCGCACCGCGCATCCGCCGCAGCGGGCTGCCGGCGAGGATCGATTGCACATGGCGATTGCGCAGCCACAGCGGGGGCCGGTAATCAGAGGCGGCAAGCCGGGATTCCGCCGTGAGTTGCCCCGCGTCCGGCACATCGGGCGCCTGGCCGGTGGTTTCCGGGAGGTCGGACATCGCCTGCTATGCCCGGCGCCCGGGCTCGCGCGATTGGCCTGGTTCGTCGGGCTCGCCCGGCTTCCCGCCCTGCATGGCCGTGACGATGCGCGCGCGCGCGAGTTCGGCGATGCGCCGGCGGCCTTCGGTGTCGCCGGGCACGATCGGCGGCAGGAACACCACTTCCACCACCCGCGCCGGCTCCCCGATCAGGCGCAGGAAGTTGCCGAGGAAGCTTTCCTTCGGCCGGAACGCGACCACCGTCTGCGCGCTGGCGTCGGCGCCGTAGCGCAGCGCCACCGGCTGCACCGGGGCGCCGGCCTCGACCGCGGCCAGGAAGATGCGGGCGTGGAACGGGCCGACTTCAGTGCCGTCGCGGGTGCGCCCTTCCGGGAACACGCCCACCGAATGCCCGGAGCGCAGCCGCGCCAGCATGACCTGGAGCACGCCGCCGAGCGATTCGGTGCTGCCGCGCTGGTGGAAGATCGTTTCGCCGCGCGCCGCCAGCCAGCCCACCAGCGGCCAGCTCGCGATCTCGCGCTTGGCGACGAAGCCCATCATCCGCTGACTGTGCAGGGTGACGATGTCGACCCAGCTGACGTGGTTGGCGACGAACAGCGTCGCCTGCGGCACCGGCGTGCCGATGCGGACCAGGCGGAAGCCGAACACGCGCAGCAATCCGGACGACCAGGCGCGCACCGCGCGATGATCCAGGCGCGAACCGCCGAACTCGCTCGCACCCCACGGCGGCATCATCAGCAGCAGCACCACCGGCAGGTCGACCAGGATGTGCCACACCAGGAACGGCACCCGGTACAGATAGCGCCACGCGCGCACGAGGTTTCCTTCCGACACCGGTGTTCCGGGAAGGACGGGGGAAGGCTGCGAAGTCATCCGCGCACGATACCGGATGCATGCCGGGCGCGGAATCGAAACCCGCCGCAAGGCTGCCGCTCCCGCTGTCGGCCATGCAAGCGGAGGCTCCCGTGGGAGCGGCTTCAGCCGCGCACTCTGGACTCCTCCCCGCGAAGACAAAGGAGAGGGGTCAAGGCAAGAGCTCGCGGCTGAAGCCGCTCCTACAAGAGCTTCTCGGCTTCAGCCGCGCCGCGGCACCACCGCCAGGGTCAGGCGCGACACGCAGGCCAGGCGGCCGCGGTCGTCCTCGATGCGGATTTCCCACACCTGGGTGCTGCGGCCCACGTGCAGCGGCCGCGCGGTACCGGTGACGGTGCCCTCGCGCACGCCGGCCAGGTGGTTGGCGTTGATCTCGATGCCCACGCACATCGCGTCGTCGGCCACGCACAGGTTGCCGGCGCTGCTGCCGAGCGTTTCGGCCAGCAGTACCGAGGCGCCGCCATGCAGCAGGCCGTAGGGCTGGTGGGTGCGCGCATCGACCGGCATCGTGCCGCGCACGAAGTCGTCGCCGATTTCGGTGAACACGATGCCCAGCGCCTCCATCGCGGTGTTGCGCGAGGAGGCGTTGAGGGCTTCGAGGCTGGTGGCCTTGCGGAAGATCACGCCGGCACGACCGGCGCGGGACTGCGGCGGCTCACTTGAAGGTGAACATCCCGGGACGCCAGGCGCGGGTGTAGGTGCGCCGTGCGCCGTAGCCGCTGCTGCTGCCGTAGCCGATGCCGACGTCGCGCTGGCGGCGCGTGTGCATGCGGTCGACCAGTTCCTCGCGGCGGCTTTCCAGCCAGTCGGCCTGGCCGACGCTGGATGGCTCGACGCCGCGCTTGGTCGCCTCGTGGGCGCGGAACTCGCAGAAGTCGTCGTACGCGTCGAGCTCGTGGCGCAGCTCGCGCACGCACAGCTCGATCATGATCGCGTCGTCGAGGAAGCCGAGCACCTCGACGCTGTCCGGAATCACGTCCTTCGGATCGACGAAGTAGACCAGCGCCGACATCACCCGCTGGCGGTCCTCGTCTTCCATGTGCCAGCCCTGGTCGCGGACCATGGCGATCATGTCGTCGAGCTGCAGCAGCCGCTCGCGGACGAAATCCGGGATATGCACCTTCTGCGCATCGGCCAGCAGCGTGCCCGCCGCGGCCACGACCTCTTCGGGCGTCTTGCCCTCGGCGGTCTTGCGCGATGCCTGCATCGCCTTTTGGAAATGCTCGAGGTCGCGATCGCTGAGATCGATGGTCAATGAGATCGACATGGCGGGTCCGGAGGGCGGCAGGAAAGACTGCGAAGACTAGGGCGCCGCACGCGCATGCGTCAACAAAGCTGAAGCCGGCGACGATGCCCCGCGCCGCCGGTCGCGGCGGTCAACCGCACTGGAAGCGCGCGTTGCCCCAGTCCTTCACGTAGCGCTTGCCGCTGGCATAGCCGCTGCTGTTGCCGTAGCCGACGCCGAAGTCGCGTGCCGGGTACTGGCGGTACGCATTGGCCACGACCGGCTTGGCGGGGGCGACCGGAGCGCGCGGGAAGGTGCGCGGGAAGGACGAAGTTGAATGGGAATGCTGGGTGGTCATGGCGGTCTCCCGGCCTGTGTGATTTGGTGTGTTGGTAAACTACAACACCTAAGCAACGCCGCCATGGGCCGGAAGTCACCCCGCCTTCGTCACGGGCCGGCGCATGGCCGTTGGATCGCTGCCGTGCTGTCCTGGCTTGGATGCCGCGCGGGGGCCCGGCGGTTGCCATGACCAATGCCACGGTCGTGGCGGGCCGCCGTAATCGCGGACGGACGGGCGGCAGCCGGGGAAGCGGGGGCGTCCGCGATGCCGGCAGCGGTGGCCCGCTTGTTCGGCAGGCAGACCGGCGGGCGGGCAATGCGCCTGCCGGCGTGACGCGGCTACAGGATCGGCGCCAGCCCCGCGCCGAAGGCGGTGAAGATCCGGGTCATCAGCGACTTGAGGCCCAGGCTGACCTCGGGGAAGTCGCCCACGGGCTCGTAGCACTGGCGAAACCCCGGGTCCGACGGCGGCAGCGGCAGCGGGCAGTCGGGGCCGGGCACGAACTCGTAGCTGGTGGCATAGCGCACCGGCCACAGGTCGAAGATCGGCAGTGCCTCGGACACCTTCGCCAGCGAGTACTCCAGGCCGGAGAAAATCGGCGGCTTGTCGCGGCGGGCGATGGTCCAGGCGTTGGCCGGCGCCATGTCGCGGCGGATGCTGGCGGCGAGCTCTTTCGCGAACGCGGGGTCGTCGATCACCACCGCGCTCTCGGTGTTGTAGTGGTCGCCGCGCGGGTCGAAGTTGTGGGTGCCGACCACGCCGATGCGCTCGTCGATCACCATCGATTTCGCGTGCAGGCCCCAGCGCACCCCGCCGCGCGCCAGCGGCACCGGCTCGTTGGCCGAGAAGCCCGACCAGCGCAACGCCGAGTACTCGCGCCCCAGCGGCCGCCGGCCGCCGGCCTGCGGCACCTGGGTGAACACCGGCGTGCCGTCCTCCCGCCACGACACGCCGAACGCGCCGGTGGCCTCGGGATCGATCGGCGCATCGGCCGGGAACGGCTTGAACTCGTGGATCTCGAAGCCGAAGTCGCGCAGGTAGCGGCGCTTGTACTTGTACGACAGCGCATAGGTGATGAAGGCGTCGGTCGCCGCGAGGCTGTTGGTCGAGACCAGCACGTGCGGTGGATCGTCGCGGTCGTGCAGCTCGCGGAACAGGTCCTGCGCGGCCGGCGACAACACCAGGTACGGCGTCTGCAGCAACACCTCGGACCGTGCCGATGCGATCAGTTCGCGCAGGCCGTGGGTGGACGCGGCAACCTCGTCCTCGCTCGAGCGCCGGTGCTTGCGCGGCAGGTCGGCGATGAACTCGACCTCGCCCACCGGCAGCGCTTCCGACACCAGGCGCCGGTCGACCAGCGCATCGTCGGCGGCGTCGCGGGCCATCCGCTGCGCGCGCGCGGGCTGTTCGAATGCGGGGTGCGGCAGCGGCGGCACGCCCTCGCGCAGGAGGCGCTTGCCGACGTCGACCAGCTCGGCGATGCGGCGGGTGCGGCGCGCGTTCCAGAACGCCTCGAAGTTGGTGGCCATTTCGCGCGTCGCCGGCCCGGCCACCAGCACGTCGCGATCGCGGAAGTTGTAGACCGGATCCCAGTCGTAATAGTCGTCCTGGTAGTTGCGCCCGCCGGTGATGCCGACGATGCCGTCGATCAGCAGCAGCTTGCTGTGCATGCGCTGGTTCAGGCGCCGCCAGCAACAGGCCGCGGCCAGCACGTACTGCGGATAGTTGATGTGGGCGCGCCCGAGCACCGGGTTGTAGATGCGCAGTTCGAAATTGCGATGCGCGCCGGCCAGCGCGGCCAGGGTGTCGACGTGCCGCAGCGCCGAGAGCTGGTCGATCAGCACCCGCACGCGCACGCCACGCCGCGCCGCGGCCAGCAGTTCGTCGAGCACCAGCTGGCCGGCATCGTCCTCGTCGAAGATGTAGGTCTGCAGGTCGATGTCGCGGCTTGCGCTGCGGATCAGGTTCAACCGCGCCAGCAGCGAGTCCTGGCCGTAGTCGAGCAGCAGCGCGTAATGCCGCGGCGCCCCGGGCGAACTGTCCGCGTAGGCGCGGGTGCCCAGCGCGCGCAAGGGTGATGGATCGGCGCAGGCGTCGGCGCGTTCGCAGGTGTCGACGATGGACTGCGCCTGCGCCGCCACCTGCAGTGCCCGCTCGCGCTGCAGCGGCGACAGGCTGGTGCACGCGCCCGTCGCCAGCAGCAGGCCCGGCAGCAGCCAGCGCGCCCATCGCGAGGTGCATCGCATCATGCGTCGCTCTCGGGCACGGTCCGCACCCGCAGCGAGAACACCACCTTGTCCGACAGCGCGAAGCCCCAGCGGCCCATGCCGTAGTCGTCGCGATCGATGCTGCCCCTGGCGACGATGTCGCACTCCACGCCCGGGCGTTCGCAGACCGCGGGGCGGATGACGAAGCTCTCGCGCCGCTCCACGCCGCGGATCGTGACCCGGCCGCCGAGCCGGCCACCGTGGCGGGTCAGGTCGGTCGAGTACGGGTCGGACACGAATTCGACCCACGGGAAGCGGTCGGCCTCGAAGAAACCCTCGCCGCGGGTCAGGCGGGTGAAGGTGGAGCTGCCGTCGATCTCGACCTCGGCCGCGGCCAGCCGCAGCCGCACCTGGTGGCGGCCATCGGGCAGGGTCGCGACCTCGCCCTCGTAGCGCGGGAAGTGGCCGATCAGGGTTTTGCCCCAGCGCGTCTTCAGGGTGAAGCCGATGGCCGAGGCGGCCGGGTCGATCTCGGCTGCGCGCGCCGTGGCCAACAGCAGCGCGAGGGTCAGGCAGGCGGCGGCGAGCGCCGCAACGACATCCCGTGGGGTCACGGCCACCAGAACGCGGACAGGGTCGCGATGCCCGGTTCGATCTCGCCTTCCTTTGGCAGTGCCAGCACCGCGATGCCGCCCGGCGGCATGCCGCGGTAATCGCCGGACTGGCCGCTGTGCATCAGTGCGACCAGGCGTTCGAGCCCCGGGTTGTGCCCCACCACCAGCAGCCGGTCGACGGCCTGGTGGCGATCGACCAGGGTGGCCAGCGTGCCCGGCGAGGCTTCGTAGATGCCGTCTTCCAGGCGCTGGTCGACGTAGCCGATCTGCCCGAGCACCGATTCGAGCGTTTCGCGCGTGCGCCGCGACGGCGAGCACAGGGCCAGGTCGGGCACCAGCCGGTGCTCCTGCAGCCAGCGGCCGGCGGCCTCGGCCTCCGCGTTGCCTTCGGCCGACAGCGGCCGGTCGAGGTCGGACTGCCCCGGGGCGGGCGGCTCGGCGTGGGCGTGGCGCAGCAGGATCAGTTCGCGCATGGGAGTGCCGTGGTTCGTGATGGAGGAGGGATTCGGGCGAACGGGAAGCTTTCGGATGGTCCTCGGGCTGGAAGGCGCGACCGCCCTGCCAAGGCAGCCTTGCTGTGGCGAATCACCGATCCCGGATCGCCGGTCACGACTTCCGCAGCCACTTCAGCAGCGGCTGCCAGTCCTCCTGGTGGTCGCGAACCTGCGCCGAATGGTAGTCGAACAGGCTCTTGCCCAGCCCCACCAGCAAGACGTAGGCCTGGCTGTCGCGCAGCTGCGCGACCACCGGATAGGGCCACTGCGCGAGCAGCTCCAGCGCCTGTTGCGAGGCGTTGGTCCACGGCTTGAGCTTGTTGCCGACCAGGCCGACCCGCAGCTGGCCGCGGCGGATGCGCGGGTGCTTGGACAGCGAGTTGAGGAACGGCACGGTCGCATCGATGTCCAGCGACGACGGCAGCACCGGCACCACCAGCGCGTCGGCGTGTTCGAGGAAGCCGTCGAGCTCGCCGCGCATGGCGCCGGCCGGCGCATCGATGACCACGCGCTGGGTGTCCTCGGGCACCAGCCTGTGCCAGCCCTTGCGGGTGCCGTCGATCGGCAGCACCGCGCTTTCCAGTCCCGCCCGGCGCTCGGCCCAGCGGGTCGAGGATCCCTGCGGGTCGGCATCGATCAGGACCGTGCGCTGCCCCAGCAGCGCCGACTGCGCGGCGATGTGGGTTGCGATCGTGCTCTTGCCGACACCACCCTTGGAACTGGCCACCAGCACTGTCTTCATGCGCTTCCTCCAGGTCGACGAAACGATCCGCGAGGGTACACCGGCCCGGAGATGGCCGCGACCGCGTCGCCTCGACGCTGCGGCGCGGCCGTCGCTATCCTCCCGGGATGGGGAACCGACGGCACGGGGCGTGGTCTTGGAGTGTGATCTTGAACCAGGGACGAGGGCGCGAAGGACGCGCGACGGGGGCCACGCCATGATCGAACTGCAGCAGGTGCACCGTCGCTACGCGATGAGCGGGCAGACCGTGCACGCCCTGGCCGGGGTGGACGTGGCCATCGCCGCCGGCGAATTCGTCGCCGTCACCGGGCCCTCGGGCTCGGGCAAGTCGAGCCTGCTCAACATCCTCGGCTGCCTCGACCATCCCAGCAGCGGCCGCTACCTGGTCGAGGGCCGCGACGTGGCCACGCTCGACGACGAGGCCAGCAGTGACATCCGCAACCGCCGCATCGGTTTCGTGTTCCAGAGCTTCCACCTGCTGCCGCGGCTGTCGGTGCTGGAGAACGTGCTGCTGCCGCTGCGGTTCCACCGCCAGCCGCCAGCCGATGCACCCCAGCGGGCGCGCGAACTGCTGGACCGCGTGGGCCTCGGCGACCGCGGCGGGCACCGCCCGGGCGAGCTGTCCGGCGGCCAGATGCAGCGCGCGGCGATCGCCCGCGCGCTGCTGCTCAGGCCGGCGCTGCTGCTGGCCGACGAACCCACCGGCAACCTCGATTCGAAGAGCGCGGCGGACGTGCTCGGCCTGATCGACGAGGTGCATCAAGGTGGCCAGACCGTGGTGCTGGTGACCCATGACCGCGACGTCGCCGCGCACGCGCCGCGCGAGATCCGCCTGCACGACGGGAAGGTCGAAGCCGATGTCCGGCGCTGACCGCATGCCCGCCGCATGGCTCGCACCGACGCTGCTGGCACTGGCGCTGGCCGGATGGACCGCCACGGTCGGGGCGGTGGTGCTGACCGGCGAGGTCCGGGCGACCGACGCGCAGGCGCTCTACGTGCCGTTCTCCAACAGCTCGCCGGTGGTCATCCGGTTCTTCGTCGCCGAGGGCGAGGCGGTGAAGAAGGGCGACCCGGTGCTGCGCATCGATCCCGGCCAGGCGGCCTCGCAGCTGCCCGAGCTCGACGCCCAGATCGAACAGGCCGAAGCCACCGCCGCCAAGGCGCTGGCCGAACTACAGGTCAAGGCGCTGGAGGCCGAATCCGCGCTGGTCGACGCGCAGGCCGAGCTCGGCGCCGCCCGCCTCGATGCCGGGCTGCCGCGCGAACTGGTCTCCGGCCTGGACCATGACCGCTACCAGGGCGAGTTCGACCGCACCACCCGCGAGGCCGCGCTGAAGCAGGAACAACTGGCCGCCGCCCGCGCGGCGGTGGAACGCCAGCGCAACGACAGCGCGCTGGAGGTCAAGAAGCTGCAGCTCAAGCGCGACTACTACGCCACCCTGGCCGACAACGCCGAGGTGCGCGCCACCCGCGACGGCGTGGTGGTGCACGGCTACAACAACAACTGGCTCGGCGGCCGCATCGACGAGGGCTCCTCGGCCATGCCCGGCAACGAGGCCGGCCAGGTGGTGGCGCCGGGCAGCGCGATGCAGGTCCGCGCCTGGGCGCTGGAGCCGGACCGCCGCGGGCTGCAGGTGGGACAGGCGGTCCGGCTGGCCTTCGACGCCCTGCCCGGCCGCAGCATCGACGGACGCATCAGCGGCATCGCCGGCGCCCCCGAACCCCGCGCCGAATGGGGCACCGGCAGCTACTTCGTGATCGACATCGACCTGCCGCCGAAGACCGGCCTGGCGCTGCTGCCGGGCATGAGCGTGCGCGTCACCACCCCGTCGCCCGCCGCCGGCCAGGCCGCGGGAGCCGCGCCTTGAAGCGGCTGCTGGCCTGCCTGCTGCTCGCCGTGGCCCTGCCCGGGAGCGCGGCGACGCTGCGGATCGACGGCGAGGTCTATGCCCGCAGCAGCGCGCAGATCATGCCGCCGATGGTCGAGGGCATGTGGCAGTTCAACATCACCCAGCTGGCGCCCGACGGCGCGCCGCTGGAAAAAGGCGCGGTGGCGGTGGCCTTCGACGCCAGCACGGTGATGAAGTCGCTGGCCGAGAAGAACAGCAAGCTGCAGGAAAAGAAGCGCGAGCTCGACCGCCTGCAGCTGGAACTCGCCGAACGCGAGCGCAGCAGCCACCTCGAGACCGAGAAGGCGCGCGCGGAACTGGAAAAGGCCGCGCGCAAGACCGAGCAGCCGCAGGAACTGATCGCCGGCATCGAATACCGCAAGCTGGTGGTCGCGCGCGGCCAGGCCGAGCGCAAGCTGGCGCTGGCGCGCGAGCTCGAACGCGCCAACGCGCAGCAGCGCGTCCAGGAGCTGCGGCTGGTGCGCTCGGAGATCGCCCAGCTCACCGCCGACGTCGCGCGACTGGGCAAGGCCCAGGCCGGCCTGACCATCGCCGCGCCGCGCAGCGGCATCCTCATGCACCGCAGCAGCTGGAACGGCGACAAGTTCGACGTCGGCAGCCAGGTCTGGCGCGGTCAGACCATCGCCGAGATCCCCGACCCGGGCACGCTCGCGGTGCGCGCCGAGCTGCCCGAGCGCGACTACCTGCGCGTGCGCTCGGGCATGGCCGTGCGGGTGCGGGTGGAGGGCGGCGGCGGCGTGTTCCCGGCGAAAGTCGTCTCGATCGGGCGCACGGTGCGCAGCAAGTCGCAAGTCCAGCCGATCCCGGTGATAGACGTGGAAATCCGCCTCGACGACCCCGAGGCCCGGCTCAAGCCGGGGCAGGCAGTGCGGGTGGAGATGACCGTGCCCGACATCGCCCCGGCGGTGGCGTCGTGAGCGTCATGCGCCTTCCGCGAGGGCTGTGGCTGGCGGCGGTGCTGCTGCTGGCCGCGTGCGGCGACGCACCCGCGCCACCTGTGACCGAGACGGTTGCCGCCGGCCCGCTCATCCTCGAGGCACGCGGCGACGGCGTGCTGCGCTCGTCGAAGCCCACGCCGCTGCAGGTGCCCGGCACCGGCTGGTCCTCGCGCCGGATCGAATGGATGCTGCCGGAAGGCAGCCGGGTGAAGAAGGGCGAGGTGATCGCCCGCTTCAGCAGCGAGGAAAGCCAGCAGGACCTGGCCCAGGCGCTGGTCGACCTGCAGCGCAACGCGCTGGCGCGCGCGGCCAAGGGCGAGGAACTGGCCGGCGCGCAGGGGCGGGTCGGCGTGGACATGGCCCAGGTCGCCACCGGGCTGGCCATCGCGCGCCGCTACGCCGGTGCCGACTTCAGCACGCTGGCGCGCAACGAGGTGCTCGACGCGATCGAGGACGTGCACTACCTCGAGGCGCGCCAGGACACCCTGCAATGGCAGCGTGATCAGGCCGATGTCCGCGGCGGCGCCGAACAGGCGCTGCTCGACGCCCAGCGCGCGACCTTCGCCCTCGACGCCAAGGCCCGCCGCGAAGACCTCGACGCGCTGGAGCTGCGCGCACCCAACGACGGCGTGCTGATGCTCAGCGCCAGCTGGTCCGGGGTGAAGCCGGCGACCGGCGCGTCGTTGTACGCCGGCAGCGAATTCGGCAGCCTGCCCGACGCGAGCGCGATGGAAGTCGAAGTGTCTCTGCCACAGCTCGAGTCGCGCGGCGTGCGCGTGGGACAGGCGGTGGAGATGCATCCACTCGGGCGCCCCACGGACACCATCGCCAGCAAGCTGTCGTGGGTGGCGAGCGCACCGAAATCGCGCAGCCGCCGCGACCCGGTGAAATACCTGTCGATGCGCGCGCCGGTGCCGGCCGAGGCCGCGACGCGGCTGGGCCTGGTGCCCGGGCAACAGATGCAGGCGCGGATCATCCAGCTCGACGCGCCGAAGGCGATCAGCGTGCCGAACGTCGCCCTGCGCAGCCACGAAGGCGCGCTGGCGGTGCGGGTGCGCGACGGCGGCAGCTTCGCCTGGCGCAAGGTCAAGCTGGGCGCGCGCGGCGTCGCCCGCTCGCAGGTGCTGTCCGGCCTCTCCCCCGGCGACCAGGTGCTGCTGGCGAACGCGGCCGTGCCCGAGGACGACGCAAAGGACGCCGCCGCGGGCAACGACAAGCCGGGCACCGAAGCCGACGACGCAGAGGCCGCCGATGCCGGCGCCGATGCCACCGAAGACGACGCCCCGGAGGCGGACAGCCCATGAACCGCCTGCTCGCCGTCCTGCCCCCGATCTGGCGCGAAGCCGTCGAGGAACTCTGGCGCCGCCGCCTGCGCACCGGACTGACCCTGCTCGGGCTGGTGTTCGGCGTCGGCGCGATCGTGGCCATGCAGGCGGTGGGCGAAGGCAGCCGCCGCGAGGCGCTGCGGCTGGTCGAGAGCCTCGGCCTGCACAACCTGATCGCGCAGGCCCGGCCGCAGGACGAGGACGCGCGCCGCGAAACCCGCGAGCGCAGCCTCGGCCTGAGCGTGGCCGATGCGCGTGCCGCGCTCGCGGTGGTACCGGGCGCGGAGCGCTTTGCTGCCGAAAAGGCGATCAAGACCTACGCGGCCTTCAGCGACCACGGCCGCAGCGACGCCCAGGCCAGCGGCGTGAGCCCGGACTACTTCGCGCTGTCGTCGCTGCGCGTCGCCAGGGGCCGCGCGCTGACCGAGGCCGACGACGACGCGCTGGCCGCGGTGGTCGTGCTCGGGCACCAGGCGGCCGCCGACCTGTTCCCGGGTGGCGGCGATCCGGTCGGGCAACTGGTCAAGGTCAACCATGTCTGGCTGCAGGTGGTGGGCGTGCTGGCCGACCGCGACCTGGGCAAGGACCAGTTCGAGGGCGTCCAGCTCGGGCTGGAAAGCAACCGCATCTACCTGCCGCTGGCCAGCGCGCTGGCGCGCTTCCGCTTCCAGGCGCAGGAGGATCCGCTCGACCGCTTCCTGCTGCGGATCGACGACCCCGCGCGGCTGGCCGCCGGCGCCGGCGTGCTCGGCGCGGTGCTCGAGCAGCGCCACGGCGGCGAGGCCGATTACGAACTGGTGGTGCCGCAGCAGCTGTTCCGCCAGCACCAGCAGACCCAGCGCATCTTCCAGGTGGTGATGGGCGCGATCGCGGTGATCAGCCTGGTGGTGGGTGGCATCGGGATCATGAACATCATGCTGGCCAACGTGCTGGAGCGCCGCCGCGAGATCGGCCTGCTGCGCGCGCTGGGCGCGCGCCGGCGCGACGTCGTGGCGCAGTTCCTGCGCGAGGCCAGCGTGATCTGCATCTCCGGCGCGCTGCTGGGGCTGCTGTTCGGCACCGCGCTGGCGTATGCGATCGCCGCGTTCGCCGGCTGGCAGGTGGCGTGGGCGCCGGTGCCGATTCTGCTGTCGGCCACGTTCTGCGCACTGGTCGGGCTGGCGTTCGGCGTCTACCCGGCGCGGCAGGCGGCGCGCCTGGACCCGATCGCCGCGCTGCGGCACGAGTAGCGCACCGCCCCATCGCTCGCGCTCTTGTAGGAGCGGCTTCAGCCGCGAGCTCTGGCCCCTCCCCTGCGCAGGCAGGGGAGGGTTGGGGAGGGTGTCTTCAGCAGCACCGCGAGCCGTGGGCATCCCCTCAGAGGGAGGGGCCAAAGCAAAAGTTCGCGGCTTCCGCCGCTCCTGCAAAAGCTGGAGGAAGGCGGGCAGGCGGCGCCGCTCAGCGACGCGGCGGCTGCCAGCCCGCGGGCGGTTCCGGGGCGACGCCGGCTTCAGCCAGCACGCGCTCGATCAGGTCCTGTTCGCCTCGGACCGCCGGATCGCGCAGCAGGCGCACGAACTGTCCTGCGCCGCCATCGGGCTGGGCCCCGGCGATGCGGCCCCATTCCAGCATCTGCCAGTCGTGGCGCCGCCGCTGCGCCCGGGCGTCGGTCTGCTGTTCCGGCGTCGTCGCGGTGGCCTGCAGCAGGGCGATGCCGACCGAGGTGCCGAGGCTGGTGTCCGAGGTCTGCACGGCGGTCAGCGCGACCTGCCGGCAATCGGTGCGCCGCGTGGGCGTGGCCTCCAGGGCCTCGCCCCGGCAGGCTGCGGACAACGGCTGCAGCGCGGGCATCGCAACCGCGGCAAGGATCCCCGCGGATGCGACCGCCGCGGCGGCGTCCGGTGCCACGTCGTTGCCGCCGAACATCGCCTGTTCGTCGGCGCGCGGCGGATGCGCGGCGAGCGCGGCCTGCATCCAGCGCAGTTGTTCGTAGTAATGAAAGTCCAGCCGCGCATGGGCGCCCGCCTTCGGCAGCCAGGCGTCGACCTGGTCGCCGGCGACCAGCAGCGGCGCGAGGTTGTCCGGCTCCAGCCGCTGCCAGCGGTCAGCCGCCGCCGCGCGGATCGCCGCATCGACGCGGGTGTCGGCCTGCATCAGTAGCGCGTTGGCGAGCACGTCGCTGCCGGCGCGTGCCGAGGCCAGCTGGCGCCACTGTCCGACGCGCGCATCGCGCGGACTGGGCAGCGAGCGCGCATCGCCGCCCGGCGGTGCTTCCGGCGGGGACCAGTCGGCCAGCTGCAGCAGGGTGGCGGCGAAGGCCAGCTCGCGCGGCTTGCCGCTGGCGGCCAGCTCGGCCGCCGTGCGGGCGTAGTAGCCCCCGACTGCATCCTGCGCCGCCTGCAGCTGCGCGGCTTCCCCGGCATCCATCGCCTGGTCGTCGGGCGGCAGCTGCGCACCACAGGCGAAGGCGGCGCACAGCAGTATCGCGACCAGGCAGGCTGGGCAGCTCAGGCGTGGCGTCATCGGGCACGGCTCCGGATCAAGGCGGGATGGCGACGACGATAACCCGGGCCCGCCACGCGCACGCACCCCGTGCAGACCCCTAGGGTCCGTCCCAGCTGTTGCCGCGTTCAGGTTCTGCCTAGCCTGCGAGCATTCCATCCGTGTCGGAGACCGCAGATGCTCATCGCCCAGGAAAGCGCGCCGCAGTCGTACATCAGTCCGCTGCTGTCGCAGGCCAACCTGTTGCAGGGCCCGCGGCTGCAGCCGTTCCAGCCAGCCGACACGTATCCCAAGGGCGATGGCACGTTCAGCGGCCAGGCCGCCGGGACCCAGCCGCAGGCCGATCTCGACCAGCAGCTGGCGATGATGTCCAACGACGCCTACGCCGCCGACAACCCCAAGACCGAGCAGGCACTGCAGGACGCCGGCTGGAACCGGCTGGAACCCAACGAAGCCGGCAATGCGCTGGTCGACGCGCAGGGCCGCGAGATCCCGATCGACCCGGCGCTGCTGAGCACCGGCAACGGCTTCGACGCCGCCATCTACCAGAACGACCAGGGCCAGTACGTGGTCGCCTACCGCGGCACCGACAACTGGGGCCTGACCAATCCCGGCGACGCCGACGACAACGGCCTGCAGGGCCTGGGCTTCGAGACCGGGCAGTACAGCGACGCGATCGCCCTGGCGCAGCGCGCCGAGCAGGTGTTCGGCGACGGCAACGTCGTGGTCACCGGCCATTCGCTCGGCGGCGGCCTGGCCTCGGCCGCGGCGCTGGCCACCGGCGCGTCCGGGGTGACGTTCAACGCCGCCGGCCTGAGCAACGAGACCCTCGAATCGCTGGGCTTCAACCCCAACGCGGTGCGCGACTCGGTCGCCGACAACGGCCAGCTGCGCCGCTACATCGTCAACGGCGACCCGCTCAATGGTGCCCAGCAGGACATCCCGATCCTGCCGATCATCCCGGTGTCCCCGCCCAACGCGCTCGGCCACGAACTGCGCGTCGATCCGCCGGCCGGCATCGGCTTCGACCTGGCCAAGCTGCACGGCGGCGGCGGCGACGGCGCTTCGTATGTCGACGCGCTGGCCCAGAACACCCCGTACGACCCGGCCGACCGCCCCACCCTGCCCGAGCGCGCCGGCACCGCCGTCAATGACGGCCTCGATGTCGTCGGCGACCAGGCCGGCAACCTGATCTCCGACATCGGCCATGGCGCCGACCGCCTGCTCGATGGCGCCGGCTCGCTGCTGCGCGGCAACCCCATCCTGTTCCCGGGCGGCTGGGTCGCAGGCACCGTGCTCGACGGCGCCGGCGCCCTGATCCGCAACACCAGCGACCTCGCCGGTGCGGTCGTCGACGGCGGCCTGGACCTGCTGGGCAACGTTGCCGAGCCGGTGATCGGCTTCACCGGCAACGTCGGCCGCGACGCGCTCGAGAACCTCGGCGAGTTCAACCTCAACCAGCTCGGCAACCTCGCCCGCCAGGGCACCGACCTGTTCAACGACGTGCGCGGCAACGTCAGCGAGACCGTCGACGGGATCTCCGATGCGGTCAACAACGAATTCGCCAAGGGCGACCTCGTCGAAGGCACCTTCGACGTGGTGGGCAGCGTGCTCGACGGCGGCATCGACACCCTCGGCGACGCCGCCTCCAGCCTGCTCGGCTTCGGTGGCGACAGCGTGCAGAACGCGACCAACGCCGGCGGCAACATGCTGCGCGACCTCGGCGAGGAGCTCGGCCTCGAAACCCCGTTCGACGCCGTGGCCGGCTTCGTCGAAGGCACCGGCAAGGTGGTCAGCGACGTGGCCGATGGCGCCGGCAAGGTGGTCGACACGGTCACCGACGTGGTTGGCGATGGCGTGGAGGCGGTGTCCGGCTTCGTCGGCGACGTCGGCCAGGGCATCTCGGACGTGGCCGGCAAGATCAATCCGCTGAAGTGGTTCTGAGCGATGGGCCCGGCCGCGGCCACTGCCGCGGCCTGACGGTGTAACTTGCGGCCATGGCTGCAACCTCCATCCCCGGCACCCGCGCCGGCACTTTCGTCTCCATCCCATCCCGGTATCGCCGGCCTGTCACGGTGCTGCTGCTGGCTTCGCTTATGCTGGCGTCGATGACCGGCTGCGCCGGAGAGGGCAACGACTTGAACGACGGCAAGACCTTCGCCAATCCCACCCATGTCCAGTTCGCTGCCGCGGTCCGCAACGGCGACGACAAGCTGGCGCGCGAGCTGGTCGCCGCCGGTGCCAATCCCGATGCGGTCGACGACAAGGGCGTGCCTCTGCTGCAGTGGGCGATGCTGCAGCAGGACCGCGGCGCCTACCGCCTGCTGCTGGACCTGCACGCCGACCCCGCCCGCGGCAACGCCGATGGCCAGACCGCGCTGCACCTGGCGGCGATGGGCAAGGACGAGTTCTGGCTCGACGACCTGCTCGAGCGCGGCGTGAGCCCGGACGTCCCGAACACCGTCACCGGTGCGCCGCCGCTGTTCGACGCGCTACGCGCAAGGCTGCCGGACAACGTCGACCGCCTGCTCAAGGCCGGCGCGCGGCTCGACACCCATGACCGCAGCGGCACCACGCCGCTGCACCAGGCCGCGCTGGTCAACGATCCCGCGTCGGTGCTGAAGTTCCTCGAAACCGGCGCCGACCCGCGTGCCACCGATCGCAACGGCGCGACCTTCCAGGACTATCTGTACGACGGCGATCCGGCAGTACTCAACGCACCCACGCGCAAGGCCCTCGCGGCGATCAACGCCTGGCTGCGCGCGCACAGTGTCCCGGTCAAGGACGCAGCGGCGCGGTAACCCGCTTTCTTGCTCCTTGCAGGAGCGGCTTCAGCCGCGAGCCTTTCGGAACGTCCACAGCGGAATCAAGAATTCGCGACCGAAGCCGCTCCTGCCGCGCGCACCGGGAGCGCGCGCAACGTGAGATCGCTCAGGGCCAGCTCGGCGGCGCCGCGCGCCAGGCGGCGGCGACTTCAGCCAGCTTGGCGCGATCGGCTGCGTTCCAGTCCGGCAGCAGCGTCGGCAGGTTGGCCGGATCGTTCCAGCGCAACGGCTCGGTGCGCACCGCGGCGGCGTACCACTGCACCGCCTCGTCGCGGCGGTCGAGCGTCCACAGCCCCAGCGCCAGCGTCGGTGGCACCCAGGACGGATTGTTGTAGGTATCGATGCCGGCTTCGCGCCAACGCGCCAGCGCGCCTTCGGCATCGCCGCTGCGATACAGGTCCCAGCCGTGGTTCCACAGCAGCGGCGCGCGCAGCTGGCTGTTGTTGCCAAGGGCGGATAGCACCCGCGCATACAGCGCCTGGCCGGTTTCCGCGCGGCCGCTGGCATAGGCGATATGCGCCAGTTGCGCGGTGGCCAGTTCGGCATTGCGCCCGTGGCCCTTCATGGCCTTGAGCAGGCGTTCCTGGACCGCGGCATCGTTGCCGGGGAGCAGGACCAGTGGCTGGGTGGTGGCGCCGCTCCCGTCGAAATAGAACTCCTTGGGCGCGGGCAGCGACTGGGCGTGCAGCGCAAGCGGGAGCAGGAGCGGGAGTACGAACAGCACTGCCGACAGAGACGGCAGAGCGAGTGCGCCGGTGCGGCGCCTGATGGACAGTTTCATTGCGACTTCAAGTGGCGGGGCAACCCCTTCCCCGGCGCGCATGGTAGCCGCTGGCGCGCCGCGCGGCCAATCGCGACCGCGCGCTGCCAGCGGTGGGACCCGCCAGCGCGCGGTCTTGGCGGCCAGGTCACCGCCGGGCCGCAGCAGGGCCACTGTTACAATTTCGCGCGTTTTTCAGTGCCATCCGGCCCCATGCCCATGGCCCCAGCCCGCGACCCCGGTCGCCCGCCAGACGATGCCCGCCGCCATGACCAGCACCGCCGAACTCTCCTCGCCCGCCTCCGCCAACATCGCGCTGACCAACAGCGCGCTGGACCTGGACTACACGCTGGAGGACAAGTTCACCCGCACCCAGGGCCGCATCTACCTGTCCGGCGTGCAGGCGCTGGTGCGGCTGCCGCTGATGCAGCGGCTGCGCGACCAGGCCGCTGGCTTGAATACCGGCGGTTTCATTTCCGGCTACCGCGGCTCGCCGCTGGGCGGCTTCGACCTGGAACTGTGGCGCGCGAAGAAGCATCTCGAAGCCGCCGGGGTGAAGTTCACCCCCGGCCTCAACGAGGACCTCGGCGCGACCATGGTCTGGGGCACCCAGCAGACCAACTTGTTCCCCGGCGCCAAGGTCGATGGCGTCTATGCGATGTGGTACGGCAAGGGCCCGGGCGTGGACCGCTGCGGCGACGTGTTCAAGCACGGCAACGCCGCTGGCACCTCAAAGCACGGCGGCGTGCTGGCGCTGGCGGCCGACGACCACGCCTGTCGCTCGTCGACGCTGCCGCACGGCAGCGAGGGCGAATTCACCAGCGCGATGATCCCGATCCTCAACCCGGCGGGCGTGCAGGACATCCTCGAACTCGGCCTGCTGGGGTGGGCGATGAGCCGCTACACCGGGCGCTGGGTCGGCTTCAAGACGATCGCCGAGACGGTGGAGTCGTCGGCGTCGGTCGACGTCAATCCGTTCGCGCTACAGATCGTGACCCCGGACGATTTCGAGATGCCGGCCGGCGGCCTCAACATCCGCTGGCCCGATCCGCCGCTCGACCAGGAGATGCGCCTGCACCGGTACGCGGTGAAGGCGGCGCAGGCGTTTGCGCGCGCCAACCGCATCGACCGCGTGGTGATCGATTCGCCGAATGCGCGCCTCGGCATCGTCACCACCGGCAAGAGTTACCTCGACGTGCTGCAGGCGCTGGAATACCTCGGCCTCGACGCGCGCGCCTGCGCCGAGCTGGGCATCCGCGTCTACAAGGTCGGCATGACCTGGCCGCTGGAGCCGGTCGGCATCCGCGCCTTTGCGCAGGGGCTGGAGGACATCCTCGTTGTCGAGGAGAAGCACAGCTTCATCGAGAGCCAGATGAAGGAGCTGTTCTACAACTTCGAGGGCCGCCGTCCTTCGATCGTTGGCAAGTACGACGAGTCCGGCGCGTGGATCCTGCCGAGCACCAACGAGCTCACGCCCGCGACCATCGCCGCGGTGATCGCGCGCCGCATCCAGCGTTTCATTCCGTTGGAAGCGAGTGACTCGGAACACATGCGCGACGTGCTGCGCTGGATGGAAGAGAAGGAGGGCGCGCTGGCGCTGCCGCGCGCGCAGTTCCCGCGCGTGCCGCATTACTGCTCGGGCTGCCCGCACAACACCTCGACGGTGGTGCCCGAAGGTTCGCGCGGCCTGGCCGGCATCGGCTGCCACTACATGGTGACGTGGATGGACCGCGACACCGACACCTTCACCCAGATGGGCGGCGAAGGCGTGACCTGGTGCGGGCAGGCGGCGTTCACCGAAACGCAGCACGTGTTCCAGAACCTCGGCGACGGCACCTACTTCCACTCCGGTTCGCTGGCGATCCGGCAGTCGGTCGCCGCCGGCGTCAACATCACCTACAAGATCCTCTACAACGACGCGGTGGCGATGACCGGCGGTCAGCCGGTCGACGGCACGCTGTCGGTCCCGCAGATCGCGCACCAGGTGCGCAGCGAAGGCGTGCAGGCGATCGTCGTGCTGTCCGACGAGATCGAGAAGTGGAGCGACCGGTCGATCTTCCCGAACGGCGTCGAATTCCTTGACCGCCGCGAACTCGACGCGGTGCAGAAGCGCCTGCGCGAGGTCAAGGGCGTGTCGGTGTTGATCTATGACCAGACCTGCGCCACCGAGAAGCGTCGCCGCCGCAAGCGCGGCAAGATCGTCGATCCGCAAAAGCGCGTGTTCGTCAACACGCTGGTGTGCGAAGGCTGCGGCGACTGCGGGCAAAAATCGTTCTGCGTATCCGTGCTGCCCAAGGACACCGAGTTCGGCCGCAAGCGCGAGATTGATCAGTCCAATTGCAACAAGGACTACAGCTGCGTCGAAGGCTTCTGCCCGAGCTTCGTCACCGTGCACGGCGGCACGCCGCGCAAGGGTCGCAAGGTCAACGCTGCCGAACGCCTCGCCAACCTGCCGGCACCGACCTTCTCGACCGACTTCTCGCGCCCCTGGAACATCCTGATCACCGGCGTCGGCGGCACCGGCGTGGTCACCATCGGCGCACTGCTCGGCATGGCCGGGCACCTCGAAGGCCGCGGCTCGACCGTGCTCGACCAGACCGGCCTGGCGCAGAAGGGCGGCGCGGTCACCACCCACATCCGCATCGCCAAGACGCCCGGCGACATCCACGCCGTGCGCATCGCCGCCGGCGAAGCCGACCTCGTGCTCGGCTGCGACATGGTCGTGGTCAACGACTACTGGACGCTGTCCAAGATCCGCGCCGAACGCACCCAGGTCGTGCTGAACACCTACGAGGCGATGCCCGGCAGCTTCACCACGCGCCCGGACATGCAGTTCCCGGCCGCCGACATCGTCGCCGCCGTGCAGCACGCGCTCGACGGCGCCGCGCCGTCGCAGATCGACGCGACCCAGCTCGCGACCGCACTGATGGGCGACGCCATCGCCGCCAACCTGTTCATGCTCGGCTACGCCTGGCAGCGCGGGCTGGTACCGCTGTCGTTCGACTCGATCATGCGCGCGGTGGAGTTGAATGGCGCCGCGATCGAGATGAACAAGACCGCGTTCGCCTGGGGCCGTTTGGCCGCGATCGATCCGAATGCGGTATTCGAGGCCGCCGGCGTGGTGCGCAACGCGCCGACCGCCGCCGAAAGCACCCCGGGTGTATTGCAGTCGCTGCCGCCGGGCGAATGGGAAAGCACCGAGTGGGGTTCGACCTCGGCGCCGAAGTCGGCCCGCGCCGAGGACGAACTGCGCCACGTGCCCGCACACGGCGACGACAACGTCGCCTTCCTGCCGCTCGACGACAGCCGCCTGTCGCGCTCGCTCGACGAACTGATCGCGCGCCGCGGCGCCTTCCTCACCGACTACCAGAACGCCGGCTACGCCAAGCGCTACACCGATTTCGTCGCAAAGGTGCGTGCCGCCGAACAGGCGAAAGCCCCGGGCAGCACTGACCTGTCCGAAGCGGTCGCCCGCTACTTCTTCAAGCTGATGGCCTACAAGGACGAGTACGAGGTGGCGCGCCTGTACACCAGCGGCGACTTCCGCAAGAAACTCGAACAGAAGTTCGACGGCGACTACAAGCTGCACTTCCACCTCGCCCCGCCGCTGCTGGCCAAGCGCAACGCCAAGGGCGAGCTGCAGAAGAAGGAATACGGGCCGTGGGTGTTCACGGCGTTCAAACTGCTGGCGAAGCTGCGCGGCCTGCGCGGCGGCGCGCTCGATGTCTTCGGCTACACCGAAGAACGGAAGATGGAGCGCCAGCTGATCGCCGATTACGAGAAGACGATCGGCGGCCTGCTCGACACCCTCGACGGCGGCAATGTCGATCTCGCCGCCGAGATCGCCGGCATCCCCGAGCAGATCCGCGGCTACGGCCACGTCAAGGAAGCGCACCTGCACAAGGCCAAGGCGCGCGAGGCCGAGTTGCTGGCCGAATGGAAGAATCCGCTGCGGATCGTGCAGGCTGCATGAGCCCTGCAAGAGCGGCCTCAGCCGCGAGCTTTCTGCCATCGCCACCATCGGCGGCAGAAGCTCGCGGCTGAAGTCGCTCCTGCAACAGTTGCCTAACTCGGGCTGAGGATCTTCGTCAGGTAATCCGGCGTGCCCTCGATGCGTTCGAGGTGTGGGTAGCGCAGGCCATCGTGGTAGTCCACGTCGATGGTGCGGAAGCGATCGAACTCCTTGACCATCAGCCGGATCGGCGCCTTGCCGTCCTTCGCCGCCTTGATCGCGTCTTCCAGGGCGTCCTTGCCGTATTCGATGTCGTTGACCGCAACGATGTTCATCCCGGTGCCGACGCCGGCGTCGAACGCCGGGCTGTCCCAGCGCACTTCGGACACATTGCCGCCCTTGTCGATGTTCAACCCGATGGAATAGATGAAGCTCGCGGCGCCGTTGCCGTCCTTCATCTGGGCCTTGGCATAGGCGCTGGGCTCGTCCTTGTAGACCAGCTTCCAGCCGCTGGCCTCCAGACCACCGGTCAGCGGCGCCTTGCCGTCGAGGCGGTCGCGCAGGAAGGTCGCCCAGTCGTCGTGCGCCACCCCGTCGAGCGTCGCGACCACGTCGTCGAAGGTGTAGGTGGCCTGCTGCTTCCACTCGCCGTCCTCGATGCCGAAGAACGCACGGGCGAAATCGTCCAGCGATTTCCTGCCGCCGCTGAGCTTGCGGATGCGTGCGTCAGCCTCCAGCCACATCATCTGCCCGCCGGAGTAGTAGTCCTCGCTCATCTGGTAACCGCGATACGGCTTGGGCCGGCGCCGGGCGACGATCGGGTCGTTGGTGGTGTCCTGCAGCGCGCGCCATTCCAGGCCCGGGCGGTTGTCGGCATAGGTCGCCGCCACCAGCGCCAGCGCATCGCGCGAGGCCTCCATCGGCCGCAGCCCGGCGCGCGCGGTCAGCACGTTGCCCCAGTACTGGGTCTGGCCTTCGTAGACCCACAGCAGGCTGCCCTGCATCGGCACGTTGTAGTTGGGTGTCCACAGGTCGGCGGGGCGGCGGAACTTGCCGTTCCACGAATGCGTGTACTCGTGCCCGAGCAGGTCGTCGCTGCCGGCCTTCTTGTCCCAGCCGGTGAAGTAATCGGTGCCGAGGCCGTTCTCGCTGGAACGCTGGTGCTCCAGCCCGTTGCCGCTCATCTGCTTCGACAGCGAGAACAGGAAGTCGTAATGGTCGTAGTGCTGCGAGCCGTACAGCTTGAGCGCCTGCTTCACCAGTTCGCGATGCTGCTCGATGTGCTCGGGCTTCGCTTCGAGGTATTTCGCCGCATCGGCGACGACGTTCAACCGCACCGGCACCTTCGCCCCCGGAGCGAGGTCGATCGTCTTGAAGTAACGGCCCGCATACACCGGCGAATCGACCAGGATGTCCAGCGACACCGGCCGGTACTGCACGGTGTCGCCGGCGCGGCCGGCGACATCGAGCGCGCTGGCGGCCTGGAAACCCGCCGGGTACTTCACCGACGCGGCGTACTGGATGCGGCTGGCGTAGTGCCCGGCCGGATACAGCACCACCGCATTCCACTGCAGGTTGAGCATGTTCGGCGTCATCACCACCCGGCCCTGGTCGCGGCCGGTGGGCGTGAGGTACTGGTATTGCATCGACAGCGACGACACACCCTGCGGCACCTCGACGTGGAAGGCGAACACGTCGAGCGGGTCGCGCTTCCAGTCCAGCCGCTGGCCGTTGGCGGTGATCTCCAGCCCTGCGATCTTGTCGATCGGGCCCGATGCGGCGTGGTTGCCGGGCAACCAGGCCGGGAACAACAGCGTCAGCGGGCCGGCCTGCACCGGCATCGTCTGCTTCACCCGGAAGATGCGCTGCGCGGTATCGGTGGCATCGACGTCGATGGTGACCGTGCCTGGATACGCAACGTCGGCCGGCGGTGGCACTTCGGCGTGCACGGACCGCATAGCGAACGGCGACGACAGCGCGAGGGCGACGGCAAGCGACAGGCTGGCGAGATGCGAACGGGACATGCGTGGATTCCTGTGTGAAGCGGGACGGTTTCACGGCCGGCGGCAGCGAGCCATCCCCAATCCTCGCCGCTGCGTGCCATTCGTACCCCTGCCATTGGGCATGGTCGGCTGATCGTGGTGCGCGGTTCGACCCGGCGCCGCGCCGATGTTAGCGTTTGCGCCCCGCCGCCACGGTCTGCCCCGATGGATCCGACGAACGAATCCGCTGCCACGTTGCCGGCCGCGACCGCGAAAGCCGATGCCACGCGCCGCACCGAACTGTTCATCGGCGCCTGCGTCGTGCTGATCTCGCTGGTTTCGCTGTTCGTCGCGGTCAGTGCCAACCGCACCCAGGAGCGCCTGCTGGCCGCCAGCACCTGGCCCAACCTGCAATACAGCTCCAGCAACGCGAATCGCGAGGGCAAGCGTGCGATCTCGTTCAACCTGCTCAACAACGGCGTCGGCCCGGCGCGCATCCGCTCGTTCGACCTGCGCTATCACGGCAAGTCGATGCGCAACTCGTCCGAGCTGCTGCGCGAATGCTGCCTGCGCGACGCCTCGCAAACAGCGCCGACGACCACCGTCAGCACGGTGCGGCGGCGAGTACTGGCGCCAAACGAGGAAGTCACGTTCCTGCGCGTTCCGCTGCAGGCCTCCACCGAAGCGACCTGGCAGGTGCTCAACCGCGAAGCCTTCAACGTGCAGCTGCGCGTGTGCTACTGCTCGGTGCTCGACGACTGCTGGATGCTCGACACCGGCAAGCCCGAGCCCGAACCGGTCAAGGCCTGCCCGGCCACGCCCGCCGGCAGCGGCTGGGAGAACTGATGGTCGCGGCGGAAAAGAAGATGCGCAGGTCGGGGGCCACGCCTCGACGGCTTTCAACGCGTCGATGGCGCGATCTTGAGCAGGAGCCGTCGGGAACGTAGCCCCGACCTACGTGCGCTGCAGCAACCGCAGCCCGAACCAGTCCTGCGGATCGTTCCAGGCGCGCACGACCTTCAATCCGGCCTGCGCCGCAAGCGCAGCCAGGCCCGCATCGGTGTACTTCTGGCTGTACTCGACCTGCATCGCCTCGCCGGCGTCGAAATGGAAACCGCGCCCTTCGACGGTCACGTCCTGCGCGCGGCGACTGACCAGGAAGGTTTCGATGCGCCCGGCGTCGGCGACGTAGTCGGCGCGATGTTCGAAGCCGTCCAGGTCGAAGTCGCTGCCGATGTCGCGGTTGAGCCGCGCCAGCAGGTTCAGGGTGAACTTCGCGGTCACGCCGTTGGCGTCGTTGTAGGCCGGCTCGATGATCGCCGGCGATTTCTGCAGGTCGATGCCGAGCAGTGCGCCACCGCGGTCGCCCATCGTCTGGTGCATCGCCCGCAGCAGACGCACGGCCTCTTCGTCGGTGAAGTTGCCGATCGTCGAGCCGGGGAAGAACACCAGCGCGTGGTCGGCCGTGCGTTCCGGTCGCGGCAGCGGCACCGGCTGGGTGAAGTCGGCGCACACCGGCAGCACTTCAACGTCGCCGAATTCGCGGTCCAGGCGTTCGACGCTGGCCAGCAGCGCGCTGCGCGAAATCTCGATCGGGGTGTAGGCGACCGGGTCGTCGAGCCCGTCGAGCAGCAGCCGGGTCTTGCGCCCGCTGCCGCTGCCGTACTCGACCACGTGCGCGCGCGGACCCACGGCCTCGGCGATCTGCGCCATGCTCGCTTCCAGCAGTGCCAGCTCGATGCGCGTCAGGTAGTACTCCGGTTGGCGGGTGATCTCCTCGAACAGTTCGGAGCCGCGCCGGTCGTAGAAGTATTTGGATGGCAGGCGCTTCGGCGTGCGCGACAACCCGGCGAGCACGTCGCCGCTGATGTCGTCGGGCGTCGGCTGCAGGTCGGTCAAGTTGAGTACTGCATTCACGCGGAATCCTTTGCAAGCCGCAGGCCGGAGAACTGCCAGCGCGCCGGTGGCGGGAAGAAGTTGCGGTAGCTGGCGCGCACGTGGTCGCGCGGCGTGGCGCAGCTGCCGCCGCGCAGGATCCACTGCCCGCTCATGAACTTGCCGTTGTATTCGCCGAGCGAACCGGGCAGCGACCGGAAGCCCGGGTATGCCGTGTAGGCCGAGGACGTCCACTCCCAGACGTCGCCGAACAATTGCTGCAATCCGCCGCCGCCATCGGCCGCCTGCGGATGCAGCGCACCGGTCTCGACGAAGTTGCCATCGACTCCAACGCCATCTGCGGCCTGTTCCCACTCGGCCTCGGTCGGCAGGCGCGCGCCGGCCCAGCGCGCGAACGCGTCGGCCTCGTAATAGCTCAGGTGACAGGCCGGCGCGTGCGGGTCGCATTCGCGCCAGCCGGCCAGGGTGAACTCGCGCGTGCCGTCTTCGTGCCAGTACAGCGGCCGTTGCCAGCCCTCGGCCCGCAGCAGCGCCCAGCCGTCGCTGAGCCACAGTTCGGCGTTGCCGTAGCCACCGTCGGCGACGAACTGCGCGTACTCGTCGTTGCTCACCGGCCGGCTCGCCAGCGCGTGCGCCGGTACCAGCACGCGGTGGCGCGGGGACTCGTTGTCATAGGCGAAGCGCGATGATGCCGGCCACGGCGCGGCGCCGATCTCGACGATGGCCTCGTCACGCGCGATCCAGCGCAGCGGCGTGGCTCGTCCGGGATTGTCCGGCAGGTCATCGCGGTAAGCCGGCCCAAGCGGATTGCACCACAGCGCATGCTTGATGTCGGTCAACAGCAACTCCTGGTGCTGCTGCTCGTGGTGGGTGCCGAGCAGGATGATGCGCGCGGCTTCCTCGTCGAGGTCGCCGGCCTCGAATCGCCGCGCCATGCGTGCATCGACCTGTTCGCGGTACTCCAGCACCTCGATCAGCGACGGCCGCGACACCAGCCCGCGCCGCGGCCGCGCGTGCATCGGCCCGACGCTGTTGTAGTAGCTGTTGAACAGGTAGTCCCACTGCGCGTCCACCGGCACGTAGCCGGGCTGCGCGCCGAGCACGAAACGTTCGAAGAACCAGGTGGTGTGGGCGAGGTGCCATTTCGTCGGACTCGCGTCCGGCATGCTCTGCACCATCGCGTCCTCGGCCGACAGCGGCGCTGCCAGCGCGATGCTGCGCGCGCGCACCGCGCGGTAGCGTTCGGCGAGCGTGGAGGCTTCGCGCGGCGCACCGCGGCTTGCGGCGAGCGGGGCGGGAGACACGGACATGCCGCGAGGATAACGCGACCGGTCGAACGCCAGGTGACGGGCGCCCCAACCGGCGACCTGCGCCTTCTCCAGTACAGTGTGCGCATGACTCCGTCGCGCGCCACGACCGCCGGACCCGCCGCCACCGCGCTCGCCGACCTCGCCGCCGCCGCAAGCGCATTCATGCCTTCGGGCGACGTGCTCTATCTCGACTGCGCCGCGCAATCGCCGCGGCTGCGCGCGGCGCAGGCCGCCGGGCTGGCCGCTCTCGAATCCGGCGGCAGGCCGTGGCAGGCACCCTCCGAATCCCCGGAAACGCAGCTCGAATCCCTGCGCGGCGCCATCGCGCGACTGCTCGATGGCGATCGCGATGCGATCGCGGCGGTGCCATCGGCGTCCTACGGGCTGGCCACCGCGGCGCGCAATCTGCCGCTCGATGCCGGCGATGCCGTGCTGGTGCTCGACGGCCAGTTCCCCTCCAACCTGCTGCCGTGGCAGCAGCGCTGTGCCGAACGCAATGCACGCGTGGTCGGCGTGCGACGCGGCGCGGGCGAGGACTGGACGAATGCGGTGCTGGCCGCGCTCGAATCCGAGCCATCGCCGCGCATCGTCGCGTTGCCGCAGGTGCGCTGGGACGACGGCGCGCTGCTCGACCTCGACCGCATCGCATCGCGCGTGCACGCCATTGGCGCCGCGCTGGTGCTGGACCTGAGCCAGAGCCTCGGCGCGCTGCCGACGGACCTCGCACGCTGGCGCCCGGATTTCGTGGTGGCGGTCGGCTACAAGTGGCTGCTCGGGCCACTCGGCCTGGCCTGGCTGTGGGCGGCGCCACGCTGGCGCGAGCGAGGCATCGCGATCGAACAGCACTGGTCGGCGCGCGACGCCGGCGAAGGCTGGCGTTTCCCCGTCGATGTCGTACGCCCGCATCGCGACGGCGCGCGCCGTTTCGACGCCGGCGGGCTCGACGATCCGATGCGGCTTGCGATGGCGGACGCGGGCCTTGCCCAGGTCCACGCCTGGGGCGTGCCGGCCATCGCCGATGCGCTGGGCGAGCGCACGCGTGCACTGGATGCCGCGCTGGACGCGCACGGCCTCTCGTCGTGGAAAACGCCGGGCCACGCGCCGCACATCACCGCGCTGCGCCCGCCTGCGGAGCGGCTCGACGCGGTGTTCGCGGCGTTCGGGCGCGAGCGCATCGTCTGCACGCGACGATACGGGCTGCTGCGGATCGCGCCGCATCTGCATGTCCGGGCGGAGGACATGGCGCGCGTGGCCGCGATCGCGGCCGCCGCAGCTTGAGCAGCCCACCGGCATTTGTAGGAGCGGCTTCAGCCGCGAGCTTTTGCCGTTGCCCCTCCCCAGCGAAGGCAGAGGGTGTCCACGGTTCGCCGTGTTGCTGAAGACACCCCTCCCCAACCCTCCCCTGCCGCAGGGGAGGGAGCCAAAGCTCGCGGCTGAAGCCGCTCCTACAAGAGCAGGCGCTAGGCGCGCGCGGCGATCCGCAGCCCCCGCGGCGTCAACAACCGTTCCACAAGCTCAAACACGCCCTGCACCAGCAGCGCCAGCACCGCCGCGGGCACGGCGCCTTCGAGGATCAGGCCGATGTCATCGAGGCGGATGCCGGCGAGGATCGGCTGGCCGTAACCACCGGCACCGATCAGTGCGCCCAGGGTCGCGGTGCCGACGTTGATCACCGCCGCGATCTTGATGCCGGCCAGGATCGTGCGCAGCGCCAGCGGCAGTTCCACCCGCCACAGTCGCGTGCGCGGCGGCAGGCCGATCGCGGCAGCAGTCTCGCGCAGTTCGCGCGGGATGCCGGTCAGGCCGGCGTGCGTGTTGCGCACGATCGGCAGCAGGCTGTAGAGGAACAGCGCCGCGATCGCCGGCCTGGCGCCGATGCCGAACAGCGGAATCATGAACACGAACACCGCCAGCGACGGCAGCGTCTGCAGCACCCCGGTCAGCGACAGCACCACCTGCCCCAGCCGCGGCCTGCGCGCGGCGAAGATGCCCAGCGGCAGGGCAACCAGCAATGCCAGCCCGAGCGAGATGCCGACCAGCGCCAGGTGCTCGCGCGTGCGCTGCCAGATGCGCGCCGTGCGTCCGCTGGCGGTGGGTGCATCGACGCCGAGCCAGCCGGCGGCGACGTCGGCCTCCTTCTCGTGATCGAGCTTCACCTGCGCATTGAGGCGCTGCATCGTCGCCGCGTCGATGCGCCCCGCCATGCCCTGCAGTGCGGCCACCCACGCCGGCGCGCGCTGCGCGAGGTCGGCGCGGTACAGGTACACCGCGTCGTAGGCGGGGAAGTAGTGGCGGTCGTCGTCGAGCACCACGAGCTTGTAGTACGGGATCTCCGCATCGGTGCTGTAGAGATCGGTGACGTCGATCGCACCGCTGGCGAGCGCGCGATAGGCGAGATCGTGGTCGAGTCCGTCGGGCTTCTGCGGCAGGCCGTAGGCAGCGCGCAGTCCCGGCCAGCCGTCGGCGCGCTGCATGAATTCGTTGCTGAGGCCGAGCTTGAGCTGCGGGTGGGCGCGCAGGTCCGACACCGTCGCGATCCCCAGCGCCTTCGCGCGCTGCTCGCGCATGCCGAGCGCATAGGTGTTGTCGAAGCCGATCGGGTCGGTCATCGCCAGCCCGCGTTGCGCCAGCGCCTTGCGCAGCGTGGTGTGGTCCGCGCCGGGCATCTGCAGCAGTTCCTCGGCAAGCGTGCCGATGTACTCGGCGTAGGCATCGATCTGCCCGTTCTCCAGCGCGCGCCAGAGGATGCGGGTGCCGCCGAGCTGGCGCCTGTGCTCGACCTCCAGCCCGCGTTGCCGCGCCAGGCCGGCGCCGATCTCGCCGAGGATCACGGCTTCGGTGAAGTTCTTGGAGCCGATGACGAGGTGTGTGTCGGGCTTGGCCCGTGGCGGAACGTTCTGCGGCGCATCAGGCACCTTCGCCGATAGCGGATTCGACATGCCGATGGCGAAGCCGAAGATCACTGCCAGGACTCGCCATCCTCCGGTCGTCATTCCCTCAAAGGCGGGAATGACGAGCAAATGCATCAACCGCGCCTGAAGCAACGCCGGGACCCCGGCCGTCGCGGAGAAGTTCACGCCACGTCCCCGACGCTGCGCTGCGCGGTCATGAACTCGCGCACGAACGGATCCGCCGGCGCCTCCAGCAGGTCGCGGGCGCAGCCCTGCTGCAGCACGCGGCCGGCACGCAGCAGCACCAGCGTGTCGCCGAACCAGGCCGCCTCGGCCACGTCGTGCGTCACCAGCACCACGGTCTTGTCGAGCGTGTCGAACAGCTCGCGCATCTGCGTCTGCAGCTCGTGGCGCACGATCGGGTCGAGTGCGCCGAGCGGCTCGTCGAGCAGCAGCACCTTCGGGTCGAGCACCAGCGCGCGGATCAGGCCGACGCGCTGGCGCTGGCCGCCCGACAGTTCCGCCGGGTAGCGCGACAGCGCCGCGAACGGCAGCCGGCACAGGTCCGCCAGCTCACGCAGGCGTGCTTCGATGCGCGGGTGGTCCCAACCCAGCGTGCGTGCCAGCAGTGCGGCGTTGCCGGCGCCGGTAAGGTGCGGAAACAAGCCGCCCTCCTGGATCACGTAGCCGATGCGGCGGCGCTGTTCGAGCAGCGTCGCGCGACACAGCGGCTCGCCGTCGAACCGCACCTGCCCGCTGTCCGGCCATTCCAGACCCACCAGCATCCGCAGCACGCTCGACTTGCCGGCACCGCTGGGGCCGATCAGCGCCGTGGTGCGGCCGGCCGCGATCGACAGGTCCAGCGCGTCGAGCGCGATCGTCGGCCCGTAGCGTTTCGAGACCTGGCGCAGTTCGAACATCGGACCAGAATAGCGTAGCCCCGACTACCGTTCCCGCCGCCAGGCCAGGCAGCGGTTGTTGGCCGGCATCGCCACGTCGGCGACCCGTTGCAATCCGATCGCCCGCGCCAGCGCATCCACCGCCTCGACATCGCGGATTCCCGAACGCGGGTCGCGCGCCTTCAGCCAGCCATCGAACTCGCGGTTGCTGTCGCTGGTGTAGGCACCGCCGTCGTTGAACGGGCCGTACACGACGACACTCGCCGAATCCGCCAGCACGCCGGCCATGCCGGCAAACAGCGCCACCACATCCGGCCAGCCCATGATGTGTAGCGTGTTGGCGCTGAACACCGCGTCGAACCCGGGCGCCGGCCATGGCCCACGCGCCACGTCGAGTTCCAGTGGCGGCGGCGTGTTCGGCAATCCGGCTTCGTCCAGCCACATCCGGATGCCCGGCAGATGCTCCGCACGATCCGAACACTGCCATTCCAGCCATGGCATCGCCGCGGCGAAGTACACCGCATGCTGTCCGGTGCCGCTGCCGATCTCGAGCACGCGGTGGCGGCGTGCGAAGTGTTCGCGCAGCACGTCGAGGATCGGTTCTCGGTTGCGTTCGCAGGCGGGGGCGAAGGGCTTGTCGATGATCGTGGCTCCGTGGCAGCGCGCGGGCCGGCATCGCGGTGGTGCGTTGCGCGGGCCCGACGCATCATGGCGCCATGACGACGATCGCGCACACCTCCAGCATCGTCCTGCCCGTGCCAGCGGAGTGCTGGCCGCCGCCGGGCGCCGGTGCCCGCCTCGACAACCTCGCGTTCGACCCCAAACCCGAGCTCCACGTCACCCTGGTCGGCACCTGCCTGGGCCGCGAGCTTCAGGCGACGTTCGGTGCAACCATGGCCGCGCGGATCCGCGAGGCGCGGGATGCGCTGGACTGGCATTTCGAACGCAGCGGCCGCTGCCTGCTGCTGCGCAAGTCCTGCGTCGAACACGGCCATGTCCGCATCGCGCACTCGGTCATCGAACTGATCGACCTGCCGGCGATGGCGCCGTTCCAGCGCGCACTCGGGCGCATGCTCGGGCGCCAGCTGCCGGTGCCGCCGCCGCACGTGACGCTGTACACCGCCGGCTGCGCGCAGGGCATCGGCGTGTCGAGCCCGGCGCGGCTGCGCGCGTTCGCGGTGCGCAGCCTCCTGCCCGGCGAGCCGGACTGACGGCGCGGCCGACCCGCCGACGCGATCGCGACCGCGCACGGCTCCCGTCTCACCCGCTGCGACGCGCTTCCGCTCCACTGCCCGCACTTCACGAGGGCGGCAGATGGCACAGGCACTGGCACGGCGGGTCGAGGACGAAGAGCGCGCGCTGGCGCTGGGCGGCGATGGCCGGCGCACCGGCGACGGCGCGGCGCTGACCCGGGCGCTGTCGCGGCGCTACGGCGACCGGATCACCGGCAGCTTCACCATCCCCGGCCGCGAGGGCGCCTACGCGTCGATCCCCGACGACGTGCCCGAAGCATTGAAGTCGGCGCTGCGCGCACGCGGCATCGAACGGCTCTATTCGCACCAGGCGCAGGCCTGGCACGCGGCGCAGCGCGGCGAGCACGTGGCGATCGTGACGCCCACGGCGTCGGGCAAGTCGCTGTGCTACACGCTGCCGGTGGTGGCCGCGGCGATGACTGGCCGCGCGAACGTGCTGGCTGCAAAAGCGCTCTTCCTGTTCCCGACCAAGGCGCTGGCCCAGGACCAGGTGGCCGAGCTGCTGGAGTTGAACCGCGCCGGCGAACTGGGCGTGAAGGCCTTCACCTTCGACGGCGACACGCCGGGCGACGCGCGCCAGGCGATCCGCCTGCACGGCGACATCGTGGTCAGCAACCCGGACATGCTGCACCAGGCGATCCTGCCGCACCACACCAAGTGGGCGCAGTTCTTCGAGAACCTGCGCTACGTGGTGATCGACGAGGTCCACACCTACCGCGGCGTGTTCGGCTCGCACGTGACCAACGTTCTGCGGCGGTTGAAGCGGGTGTGCGCGTTCTACGGCGTGAGTCCGCAGTTCATCCTGTGCTCGGCGACGATCGGCAACCCGCGCCAGCACTGCGAGGCGCTGGTCGAGGCGCCGGTGCACGCGATCACCGAATCCGGCGCGCCCAGCGGCGACAAGCACGTGCTGCTGTGGAACCCGCCGGTGGTCAACAAGGACCTCGGCCTGCGCGCGTCGGCACGATCGCAGTCCAACCGCATCGCACGCATCGCGATCAAGTCGGGATTGAAGACGCTGGTGTTCGCGCAGACGCGGCTGATGGTTGAGGTACTGACCAAGTACCTGAAGGACGTGTTCGACCATGATCCGCGCAAGCCGCCGCGGATCCGCGCCTATCGCGGCGGCTACCTGCCCACCGAGCGCCGCGCCGCCGAGCGCGACATGCGCGCGGGCCGCATCGACGGGATCATCGCGACCTCGGCGCTGGAACTCGGCGTCGACATCGGCAGCCTCGATGTGGTGGTGCTCAACGGCTATCCCGGCACGGTGGCGGCGACCTGGCAGCGCTTCGGCCGCGCCGGGCGCCGGCAACGGCCGAGCCTCGGCGTGCTGGTGGCCAACTCGCAGCCGCTGGACCAGTACGTGGTGCGGCATCCGGACTTCTTCGCCGATGCCACGCCCGAGCACGCGCGCATCGCACCGGACCAGCCGCTGGTGCTGTTCGACCACATCCGCTGCGCCGCGTTCGAGCTGCCGTTCGATGTCGGCGACGGATTCGGGCCGGTGGATCCGGAGGTTTACCTCGAAGCGCTGGCCGAAACCGACGTCGTGCACCGCGAAGGCGCGCGCTGGGAATGGATCGCCGACAGCTATCCGGCGCAGGCGGTGTCGCTGCGCTCGGTGGCCGACGGCAATTTCGTCGTCGTCGACCGCACCGACGGCGCGCAGAAGATCATCGCCGAAGTCGACTACTCCGCTGCGGCGCTGACGCTGTACGAAGGCGCGATCCACATGGTGCAGTCCACGCCCTACCAGGTGGAGCGGCTGGACTGGGAAGGCCGCAAGGCGTTCGTGGTGCGCACCCACGTCGACTACTACACCGACAGCATCGACTTCACCAAATTGAAGGTGCTCGACCGTTTCGACGGCTGCGAGGCGGGTCGCGGCGACGCCCATCACGGCGAAGTGCACGTGGTACGGCGCGTGGCCGGCTACAAGAAGATCCGCTACTACACCCACGAGAACATCGGCTACGGCCCGGTCAACCTGCCCGACCAGGAGCTGCACACCACCGCGGCGTGGTGGCAGCTGCCGCAGGCGGTGCTGCTCGCTGCGTTCGCGTCGAAGCAGGACGCCCTCGACGGCTTCCTCGGCGCGGCGCACGCGCTGCACGTGGTGGCGACGGTGGCGGTGATGGCCGACGCGCGCGACCTGCAGAAATCGGTGGGCAACGGCGACGGCGCGTGGTCCGCCACCCAGGACGGCAGCGGCCGTGGACGGGCACAGGATGCGGACGGCAAGCCCGTTGCGATCGTCGAAGACGCGCCCGTGGCGGGACCCGCGGCCGACGGCGCGCTGATCGAAACCGCGGGGTTCGTGCCGACGGTGTACCTGTACGACAACTTCCCCGGCGGCGTGGGCCTGAGCGAACCGCTGTGGCAGCGCCAGGCCGAGCTGGTACGGCGCGCGCACGAACTGGTCGCACGCTGCGACTGCGCGAGCGGATGCCCGGCCTGCGTCGGCCCGGTGCTGGCGATCGACGAGGCGAAGGCCGAGGCGACACCGAAGCAGCTCGCCCTGCAGGTACTGGCCCTCTTCGAAGCGGCCGCATGACGCCGCACAAGAAAAGCTCGCGGCTGCCGCCGCTCCTGCACAGGCAGGGACGATGAGCGTTTCGCTGCAGAAGCTGCGCGCGCTGCGCCGCGAGGTCGGAAGCGCTTTGGCGCCTTCCCCGGCTAAAGCAGAAGGAGGTTGGGCGGAGGTTGCATCGAATCCCGCACAACTTTCCGCGAGGAATGCGCGCGCGCACGCAATCCCTCCCACGCCAGCCCGGCTCGCCAGCACGGCTGGCACGGGTTCATCGGCACACTCCATCGAATCCCTGCGGCGCCTGCTCGGCGTGCGCGCGCGCAGCGTGGTGGCACTCCCTCCGCGCGGACCGGTGGACCGGTCGCTGCCCGGCATCGAGATCGCACCTGGCCTGCGGCTGGTCGAGACGCACCTGCCGATGGCGCTGCCGACGGCAACTCTTTCGCTGGCGTTCGCCGCGTGTCGCACACCGATGCGCGGTCGTGCCGGGGCCATCGCCAGCGCGATGCCCGAAGCAGCCGACCCGCGCGACCTGCTGTTCTTCGACACCGAGACCACCGGCCTGGCCGGCGGCACCGGCACCCGCGCCTTCATGATCGGCGCGGCGGATTTCCACCGCCATCCCGGGCACGGCGACGGCCTGCGCGTGCGCCAGCTGCTGATCGCGACGATGGCCGCCGAGGCCGACATGCTGCGCGTCTTCGCCGATTGGCTGTCGCCGTCCACGGTGCTGGCCAGCTACAACGGCCGCTGCTACGACGCGCCCTTGCTGAAGACGCGCTACCGGCTGGCGCGCCAGCCCGATCCGCTGCGCGACCTGCCGCACGTCGACCTGCTGTTCCCGTCGCGACGGCGCTGGCGCGGACGCTGGGAAAACTGCCGGCTGGCGACGATCGAACGCGAGGCGCTGGGCGTGCTGCGCGACGACGACCTGCCCGGTTCGCAGGCGCCGGCAGCATGGCTGCAGTACCTGCGCGGCGGTTCGTCGTCGATGCTCGGGCGCGTCGCCGCGCATAACCACCAGGACGTCGTGACACTGGCCCTGCTGATGAGGAAACTGGTGGCGCTGCATGCCGAAGACGCGACGGCCGCCGGTTAACGTTTTGCACACGGCGGCGCCGGCACGCTCGCGGTTCCCGACATGGAGCACGCCGATGGCCACTTTCTCCCGCCCGTTCTTCCTCGTTTCGCTCGCGGCGGTCCTGGCACTCTCGTTGGGCGCCTGCGCCTCGAGCCAGGACGACACCGCGCCATCCGCGCCGCCCACATCGGCCACGGAGGCGACGCCGGCAACCCCGCCCGGTGACGCAGCGGCGCAGTGCAACGCCGGCGCCGCGCAATCGTTCGTCGGCCAGGAGGCGACCGGGGCCACCGTGGCCGAAGCACAGACCGCCGCCGGGGCCACGGGCGCGGTGCGCGTGATCAAGCCGGGGCAGGCGGTGACGATGGACTTCCGCGGCGACCGGCTCAACGTCGAAGTCGACGAGCGCAACGCCATCGTCCGGATCACCTGCGGCTGACACCGGAGCGACCGCGCCGCCCGCATTGCCGCTGGCGGCGCTCGCTTCCCGGCCACCCCCCTGGCCGCTTCTCCTCACCTGGCAACTTCCGGAACGACGCGATGCGACGCAACGCCTGGCTCATCATCGGACTGCTGCTGGCCGGGCTGTGGGCGTGGTCGCAGTACGGCGCGCAGACCACGGCGCCTGCGGCGGGTGCACCGTCCGCGAACCAGCGGGCCGGCAACCACGAGCCGCGCGCATTGCCACCGGATGCCAGCGCGCGGGAACGGCCTGCGCGCGTCGCGTATCCCGGCTGGCTGCCCGCCGAGGCGCTCGACACCCTGGCCCTGATCGAACGCGACGGCCCGTATCCGCACCGCCAGGATGGCAGCACGTTCCAGAACCGCGAACGCAGGCTGCCGTCGCAGCCGCGCGGCTACTACCGCGAGTTCACCGTGCGCACGCCCGGTTCGCGCGACCGCGGCGCGCGCCGCATCATCAGTGGCGGCGCGCCGCCGGTGGAGTTCTTCTACACCGCCGACCACTACCGCACGTTCCGCCGCTTCGCGCCCGCGGAGTCGCGCCAGTGAGCGCGCTGGAGCTGCGCGCGCTGCTCGCCGACGCGAGCCAGAACGGCGCCTACTTCGTCGACGTGCGCGACCGCGAGGGGCTCGAAGAGGTCGCCCGCGAACTCGGGTTCGCGGTGGCCGCGATCGACTTCGCCGGCTGCAGCGGCAAGGACGAGGTGCTGGAACGCTTCGCCGCGGCGCTGCGCTTCCCCGACTGGTTCGGCGGCAACTGGGATGCGCTCGCCGACTGCCTCGGAGACCTGTCGTGGTGGCCGGCCGAGGGTTACCTGCTGCTGCTGGACCATGCCGGCGCGTGGCGGGCATCGGAGCCGCACGAGTTCGCCACCCTGCTCGAGATCCTCAACGAGGCCGCCATGTCGTGGTCGGCACAGCGCCTGCCGTTCTGGGCACTGGTGGCGCTGTCGGCGCCTGCGCTGGACGACGTGCTCGAACCCGGCTGAGCTGCACCGGATCGGCCGCTGCCGCATCACGCTCCGATCCGCGCGCGCAGCATGAATCGCACGCAACGCGCAGTGCGACGGGGCGCCGGTTCCACGATTTCATTCGTGAAAACTAACAATACGGCTACATGCCGCTGCGCAGACTGGCACCGTCCCACGACGACGAGGAACACCCATGAGACGCGCCATTTTCCCCATTGCGGCAGCGACGGCCCTGCTGGTCCTTGCCGCCTGTGGCAAGAACGACGACGGTGTGATGTCGCCGGAGGCCGTGCCACCGGTGGAGCAGACCACGCCGGCCGACACGCCGCCCGAACCCGAACCGGCGCCACCGGCAGACGACACCATGACCCCGCCGCCCAGCGACGAGACCATGCCGCCGGACACCACGATGCCGCCCCCGGTCGACACCCCGACCGATCCCGAGAACCCGGACACGCCGACCGACTCCACGGCGCCGCCCGCGGGCTGACCGCACTCTCTCTCCAAGGTTCAGCTCATTGCCCACCTTCCCGCGCGGAAGGTGGGTTTTCTTTGTCCCGGCCACGCGGACGTTGGCGACTGCGTCGTCGCCGGGTGGACGTCAGTCCTTGTCGCCGCCGCCGCTGAAGTCGAGCGGTTCGCCCTGCTGCTTGCCTTCACTGCTCCAGGTCGCTTCGCGCGTGCGCTCGCATTCGGCGGACACCGGCTCGCCGGGCCGGTTGGGCGCGCTGGCGCACAGCGGGTTGGCATCCACCGCAGCGTTGCTGTCGCGGTACTCCACGCCGCTGCATGCGCTTGCGGACAGGGTGATGGCGAGCAGGACGACAGCGTGCAGCGCGGTGGCGTGCAAGGCGGCGGTAGGTGCGATCGGAAGGCGCATGGCGGAACCCCGGTTCGTGCGATGGCGTGGACCGGGATTGTGCCGCATCGTCGGCACGAGCCGCGCCCGGTCGGTCACGGTCGAGGTGGACGCGGCTGACGCCGCGCCCACAAGGACAGGGACGGGCGTGTGCAAGCAGCGCATGCCCGTGCGATGCGGGCGCGCCGTCAGTTCCCGCCGATCAGGCGCGCGGCGGACACCGCCAGCTGTTCGGCGGCATTGCCGAGCGCGTCGTGGCCGCCCTCGGCGTACACGCCGCGGCCGTCGGCCATGCGCGTCGCCACGTCGCGCGCGATCTGGCTGCCCTGGTCGAACGCACCGCGCACGGCGCCGTCGAACGCCGATGCCGCGTCGGTCGCGCTGGAGAATTCGCCACTCGCCAAGCCACTGAACGTGCCGCGGGCCACGTCGGTGAGCCCGGTGATGGCGCGCGCCACGTCGCCGACATCGGCCGCCGACGGGACCTGGCTGCCCAGCACACCGCTGGCGAGCGAGCTGATCGTGCCCTGCAGGTTGCCGGCATTGAACGCGCCGGGCACTCCCTGGGCGAACGAGTTGATGGCCATGTCGGCCACCGCCTGCATGGCCGCCGGCATGCCGCTGGAGGCCACCGCGTCGTGCGCCGCTTCGCTGAGCGAACCGCCGATCAGGCCCTGCGCCACCGCCGCGACCGCGCCCGGCAGGCCGCCGGTGATCGCCCCGACCACCGCCGCGCCGATGATCCCCTGCATGTCCTCGGCGCTGATCCCCAGCGCCTGCCCGAGCTGGCCGAGCGCCTGCGACAGACCGACATTCTCGGCCATCGAACTGACCGCGCTGCTGACCGCCGACGACAGTGCATCGACGGCCTGGCTCACCGCATCGGCGACGGCGCTGGCCGCCTCCGCCGCACTCGCGGCATCCGCGCCGCTGTTGCTGCTGTCGCCCGCGCCACTGGCGCCACCGGCGCCACCGCTTCCATCGCTCATGGTCGTGTCCTCCGAACCGGGAATGGCCCGAAGGTAGGCGTCCCGCGCCGTGGATTGAACCTAGTGCCGACCCGAGGGCGCGGGTGATCGCGGTTCAGCCGCCGATCCCGCGGCCGCGGCGCGATGCGGGCGTAACGCCCATGACGGCGGCACGGCGCCGCCGCGATCAGGGCCGGCACGCCGATGGGCGCTGCCCACGCAGCGTCGGCAGACCCCCGGGCTAGCGCCCGGTCTTGTCGAGGAAGCGCAGGAACTCGGCGCGGGTGCGCGCGTCGTCGCGGAAGCCGCCGAGCATCTTCGAGGTCACCATGCTCACGCCTCGCTTGTGGATGCCGCGCGTGGTCATGCATTCGTGGCTGGCCTCGACCACCACGCCGACGCCACGCGGCCCCAGCACGTGCTGGATGCAGTGCGCGATCTGCGCGGTCATCTTTTCCTGCACCTGGAAGCGCCGCGCATAGGTCTCGACCACGCGCGCGAGCTTGCTGATGCCGACCACCTTGCCGTCGGGCAGGTAGCCGACGTGGGCCTTGCCGATGATCGGCGCCATGTGGTGCTCGCAGTGGCTCTCGAACTCGATGTCGCGCAGCACGATCATCTCGTCGTAGCCGGCCACTTCCTCGAAGGTGCGTTCCAGGTATTCGCGCGGGTCGTCGGCATAGCCGCTGAACCAGTCGCCATAGGCATCGACGACGCGCTTGGGCGTGTCGAGCAGGCCTTCACGCGCCGGATCGTCGCCGGCCCAGCGCAGCAGCGTGCGGACCGCATCCTCGGCCTGCCGGCGGCCGACGCCGTTGCGTTGTTCGTCGGGGTCGGCCATCGCGCTGCTCCTGTCGGGGAACGCGCATGGTACCGCGTCGCTGCCGCGCGTCGGCGTCCACCCCTCTTCCCCTTTGTAGGAGCGGCTTCAGCCGCGAGCTTTTCTTTTCGGCCGGTGGACCGGAAAGAGCTCGCGGCTGAAGCCGCTGCTAGAAGTACAAGTGCGACGGCGGGCGACCCACTCAATGCCCGCGGCGCGCGGCGCCAGGTTCGACGTCGCCGTGATGGCGCCATGCGTCTCGCACGGCGCCGCGCGCTTCGGTCCAGAGCAGTCGCGAGTCGGCCTTGCAGCGCAGCCAGTCGCGCGCCAGCTGTGGTTCGACTTCCTCGAAGCGCTCGTCCGGGTGCTCGTCGCGGGCGATGTGCCCGTAGCGGTACGCCGGGGCGTAGTCGCGCCAGTTGCGGCCGGTGGAGTAGTACGGCGCGTCGCGGAAGACCGCACGGTAGTGCTCCTCGTCGTAGCGCTTCGGGTGCGGCTTGGGATGGGGGGAATGACGTTGCATGATCGCGCCATTGAAAGACGTTGGCTGTGCCTGTCCGGGGCCTGACGGCCTGGCCGAATGTTCGTTCGTGCGCAGGCTATCGTTGGTTTGGTCGCGTGGTCGTGAAGCTTCATGCTCGAGGCTGAATGTGACGATGCGCACTGCCTTTTGTTCATGCCGGCTTTCGATGCAGCACCGCTCCCGGCCCATGACCTTTCGCCATGGCCGCGCGAGCGTTCCGTCCGCACAATGCCCGATCACCCCGCTCAGGAGAGCCTCGTGCAGCCTGTATCCGCCCGCACTTCCCTTGCCATCGCCCTGGCGCTGGCCCTGCCCCTCGGCCTGGTTGCCTGCAAGCAGCCGGCGGCGGAGGCCACGTCCGCCAGTGCCAACGCCAACGCGGACACCACCGCCGCGAACGACCGGCAAGGCGAAACCGCACGCCTCAACGCCTGGTTCGACAAGAAGTACGAGGAACAGCTCCAGTTCAGTCCGACCCAGCTGACCTTCCTCGGCCGCAAGGATCTGTACGACCAGATCGACGACGCATCCGAGGCCGGCATCCGCAAGCAGGTGGCATGGCTTGAAGCATCGGTGAAGGAAATGGAAGCGGGCTTCGACTACGACAAGCTCGATCCCGAGGCGCAGCTGTCCTGGGATCTGTGGAAGAAGCAGTACGAAACCGCGCGCGACGGCCTGCCGTTCCTGGTCGACAGCTATTCGTTCGACCAGATGAATGGCATGCAGAGCCAGGCACCGACCTTCATGATCAACTTCCACCGGGTCGACGACGAGAAGGACTACCAGGCCTACGTCGCGCGCCTGCAGAAATTCGGCACGCTGTTCGACCAGCTGCTCGAGCGCGCCCGCGCTTCGTCGGCCAAGGACATCCGCCCGCCGAAGTTCGCCTACGAAGGCGTGATCGACCAGTCGAAGAAGGTGATCTCCGGCGCGCCATTCGACGCGGGCAAGGACAGCGCGCTGTGGGCCGATGCCCAGGCGAAGGCCGACGCGCTGGCGAAAGACAACAAGATCACCGCCCAACGCGCCACCGAGCTGAAGGAACAAGCGCGCAAGGCGCTGCTCGAGGACGTCAAGCCCGCCTACGAGCGCGTCATCGCCTTCGCCAGGGAAGAGCTGCCCAAGGCGGCCGAGAACCCCACCGGCGTCGGCAAGACCCATCCCAACGGCGCCGCGTACTACGCCTACCAGCTGAAGAAGAGCACCTCCACCGACATGACCGCCGAGCAGGTCCACGAACTCGGCCTGTCGGAGGTCAAGCGCCTGCGCGGCGAGCTGGAGGCGCTGCAGGAGAAGATCGGCTTCGAGGGCGACCTCCAGGCCTTCTTCGCGCACGTGCAGAAGGACCCTGCGCGCCTGTTCCCGAACACCGACGCCGGCCGCCAGGCCTACATCGACGAGGCCACGCAGAAGATCGCCAACATCAAGCAGCACCTGCCCGAGTACTTCGGCCTGCTGCCCAAGGCGGATCTCGTGGTCAAGCGCGTGGAAGCGTTCCGCGAACAGGACGGCGCCGCCCAGCACTACTACCCCGGCACGCCGGACGGCTCGCGATCGGGCATCTACTACGCGCACCTGTCGGACATGAATTCCATGCCCAAGACCGAGCTGGAGGTGATCGCGTACCACGAGGGCATTCCCGGCCACCACATGCAGATCTCCATCGCCCAGGAACTCAAGGGCGTGCCGCAGTTCCGTACCCAGCAGTTCGACACCGCCTACACCGAAGGCTGGGGCCTGTATTCCGAATGGCTGGCCAAGGAGATGCCCGGCACCTACAAGGACCCGTATTCCGAGTACGGCCGGCTGATGTCGGAGATGTGGCGCGCGATCCGGCTGGTGGTCGACACCGGCATGCACGCCAAGGGCTGGACCGAGCAGCAGGCGGTGGACTACTTCCGCGCCAACAGCTCGGTGCCGGACGCGGCGATCAAGTCGGAGATCCAGCGCTACCTGGTCTATCCCGGCCAGGCCACCGCCTACAAGATCGGCATGATCCGGATCCAGGACCTGCGCAGGAAGGCCGAAGCCGAACTGGGCGACAAGTTCGACATCCGCGGCTTCCACGACACCGTGCTCGGCGGCGGCGCGATGCCGCTGGACCTGCTCGAGCGGCGCGTGGACCGCTGGATCGCGGAGAAGAAAACCGCGGCCTGACCGCTGCGTGGGACGATGCGAAAGGCCGGGCGCATGCCCGGCCTTTTTTTTAACGCGCGCGCCCTTGTAGGAGCGGCTTCAGCCGCGAGCTTGTACTGCTTCCCGCTGCGAAAGCAGGGGCTGGGGAAGGCCGCTTGCGAGCCACTGGCTCGTGGCCTGACGAACGCCATCGCGCTGTGCTCGATGGCCGCGCGGGTTGAGAAGGGCGCCTTTGGGATCAGCGCGAACCGTGGACACCCCCTCCCAACCTCCCCCTGCCTTCGCAGGGGGAGGGGCAGCAGAGAAAGCTCACGACTGAAGCCGCCGCCACGGGTTCGCGGTCGACTCCTGCGATGATGCACGCATGACCACGCCCCCCGCCTTCGCATCACTCCCACTCTCACCGGCCCTGCTGCAGGGCGTCGACGCGCTCGGCTACACCGCGATGACGCCGATCCAGGCGCAGGCGCTGCCGCCGATCCTCGAGGGGCGCGACGTGATCGCGCAGGCGCCGACCGGCAGCGGCAAGACCGCGGCGTTCGGACTGGGCCTGCTGCACCGGCTCGATCCGGCGAATGGCGACACCCAGGCGCTGGTGCTGTGCCCCACGCGCGAGCTTGCCGACCAGGTCGGCAAGCAGGTGCGGCGGCTGGCCACGGGCATCCCCAACCTCAAGGTCTCGATCCTGTGCGGCGGCATCCCGCTCGGCCCGCAGCTGGCCTCGCTCACGCACGCACCGCACGTGGTGGTCGGCACGCCCGGGCGCGTGCAGGAACTGGTGGCCAAGGGCGCGCTGTCGCTCAAGGCAGTGCGCACGCTGGTACTGGACGAAGCGGACCGCATGCTCGACATGGGCTTCGAGGATGCGATCCGCGACCTGGTCAAGCGCACGCCGAAGGACCGCCAAAGCCTGCTGTTCTCGGCCACCTTCCCCGACGCGATCCGCACTCTGGGCAAGGCGATGCTGCGCGACACGCTGGAGATCAGCATCGACGGCGGCGCGCAGCCGGCCGCGATCGAACAGCTCTTCTACGAAGCCGACCCCGCGCGGCGAGCGCCGCTGCTGGCCGCGCTGCTGCTGCGCCACCGCCCGGAGTCGGCGGTGGTGTTCTGCAACACCCGCGCCGATACCGTGGAAGTGGTCGGCTCGCTCGCGCACTACGGCTTCTCCGCGCTCGCCCTGCACGGCGACATGGAGCAGCGCGATCGCGACGAGGTGCTGGTGCAGTTCGCCAACCGCAGCTGCAGCGTGCTGGTGGCCAGCGACGTCGCCGCGCGCGGGCTGGACGTGGAGGACATCGGCGCCGTGGTCAACTTCGAGCTGCCCACCGATACCGACACCTACCTGCATCGCATCGGCCGCACCGGGCGCGCCGGACGCAACGGGCTCGCGCTGAGCCTGTGCACCCCGCGCGAACTGCCGCGCGCGACTGCGATCGAGGAACGCCAAGGCCAGCCGCTGCGCTGGGAGAAACTGCAACCGCTGACGGGCAAGGCCAGCAACGTGCCGACCGCCACGATGGCGACGCTGCGCATCGACGCCGGGCGGAGCGACAAGCTGCGCCCCGGCGACATCGTCGGCGCGCTGACCGGCGACGCGGGATTGCACAAGGACGCGATCGGCAAGATCGACGTGTTCGCGACGCGCAGCTACGTGGCGATCGCGCGGGCGAAGGCAGCACACGCCGTGGAGCGCCTGCGCGCGGGCAAGATCAAGGGACGCAAGTTCCGCGTGCAGCGGCTGTAGGCATGGGCGCACAACCCTGCAGGGTTGCCCTTCCCGCGCCGGGAACCTTGCCGCACCCGCTCTTGTAGGAGCGGCGGAAGCCGCGAGCTTTGCTGTTGCCCCTCCCCCTGCGAAGGCAGGGGGAGGTTGGGAGGGGGTGTCCACGGATTGCGGTGCTGCTGAAGGCACCCCTCCCCAACCCTCCCCTGCCTTCGCAGGGGAGGGAGAAAAGTTCGCGGCTTCCGCCGCTCCTACGAAAGCACGGCCGACAGCCTGCCTACTCCGCCGCTTCCGGCACGCCCATGTTGCCCTTGCTGTACATCCCCGAGCGATCGAAGCAGCAGGCGCGGCGCATGCCGGACGCGAGCTTGTCGCAGGCGGTGTCGATGCGCTTGACGCGCGTCTCGGCCTTCTTGCCCGAGACGATCCAGGCGATCCAGTCGCGGCGCGCCACCGGCGTGATGTCGGCCCAGGTCGCGTGCGCGTCCGGGTTCGCCGCGAGCGCCTTGCGCAGGTCGGCGGGCACCCTGGGTTCGGGTTCCACTTCCACCGGCGCGATCTCCAGCGCGACCGTGTCGCCCGCGACGGCCTTGGCGGCTTCGCGCAGGGCCTTGTCGACCTTGAGCCAGTGGCTGCCCTGCCCGTCCGGCTCGAGCGTGGCCTGGAAAGACGCGCCGTTGAGGGTGCCGTCGACCGTCGTCATGCTCCGCGTCGGCAGCTTCGCGCTGGCCGTCCCGGGCAGGACGAGGAATGTCCACGCCGCGCCCTTCGGGCTCGCCGGGCGCAGCAGTTTCGCCTTGAAGCGGATCTTGCCGGTGACCTGTGCCATGGCGGCAAACGTTACCACTGCACCGATGATCCTTCAGTCGTGAATCCCGGGTGCGCCCTATGGCGTGATCAGCCAACGCAGGGCGGAACCGCCGAAGGTGTTTTCGCCGCATGTGCGTGGCCGGGTACCGTCGGCAAGAATCCGGCATTTGGCGGAATCCGCTTTGCGGGTTCCGCCCTACGCTTCAGGCAGTCGCCGGTGTTGCGGCGCGCGGCCGCCAGCCGAGCAGGCGCGCCGGCAGCATCAGCATTGCGGACAGGAACGCGAACAGCGCCGAGAACGTGAGGCCGACCAGGCGGAACGGCAGCAGCACCAGCCAGACCAGCGGCCACAGCAGCAGGGCCAGCAGCGCCAACGGCCAGCACAGGACAAACAGCACGCACCACGCCAGCAGGGCGATCAGGGTCTTCATGGTCGGGCCTCGCATGGATCACATCGCTGCACACGCAGCACGGACCAAGGTGCCGGGCGGTGGCCCGCACCCGCAAGCGCAATGCGACGAAACGCCGGATGCGGCGACGAATGCGGGCACGAGGCGCCGTGCAACCCGCTTCTCAGGCGCGCAGCAGCACCTTGCCGTTGCGGCCGGGCTGCAGGCTCGCGACGGCGGCCTGCGCGGCGTCGGCAAGGTCGTACACCGCGTCCACCGGCAGCTGCAGGTCACCGTCCAGCGCGCGCTGGATCAGTTCGCCGACCAGCCGGCGCTTGTCGGCCACCGCCATGTCGCGGCTGACCTTGCTGCCCCAGAAGCCTTTCATCGTCACGCCCCGGAAGATCGCGTCGCCAGACGGGACGTGCATCGGTTCACCGCTCATCGCACCGAACGACACCAGCGCGCCGTTCTCACCCAGCAGCGCCACCAGTTCGGCGCTGGCCCGACCGCCGACCGAGTCCACCGCCACGCTGGCCAACCCGTCGCCGAGCAGCGTCTTCGCCGCGTCGATCCAGCCCGGCGTCGCCGTGGAGATCACGTCATCGATGCCCAGCGCCGTCATCTCCCCGACGCCCGCATCGCGGCGCACAAGGCTGAGCACGCGCACGCCGCGCGCGGCCGCGAGCATCGCCAGGGTCTTGCCGACCGCGCCGTTGGCCGCGTTCTGCACGATCCAGCCGCCGCGTTCCACCTGCAGGAACTCCAGCAGCATCAGCGCACTGAGCGGCATCGCGATCAGCTGCGCGGCCATCTCGTCGGCGATGGCCGCGGGCATCGGGATGACCATCCGTGCCGACGCGACGAAGTACTCCGCCCACGTGCCGCGTCCCGACGCCGCAGTGACGCGCTGCCCCACCGCAAGCCCCTCGACGCCCGCACCGAGCGCATCGATCACGCCCAGCCCCTCGCTGCCGCCGATCGCAGGCAGCGCCGGCTTGTAGCCGTACTGCCCGCGGATCGTCCACAGGTCATGGTTGTGGATCGGCGCCAGCTGCATGCGGATCCGCACCTCACCCGGGCCGGGTTCGGGCACCGGGCTGTCGCCGGTGACGAGCACCTTGGCCGGATCGCCGAACCTGTGATGCATGGCGCTGCGCATGTCGATCTCCCGGCAAGCTATTGATTGCCACCCAAGCTACACGACGCAGCCCGGGCAAGCCCGGACCGCACCCGGAAGCGCCGCCGCGGCTTGCCGCCGAAGCAGACGCTGCATTTACCCGGGCTACGCCGGCTCGACCCGTTCCCGCGCTCCTGGTGCATCCGTGCGTGGCCATGGCCGCGAACGGCCGCCAGCAGATGGCGCGTGGCGCCTGTCCACCGTCACGACTGCCAGGCCGGCGTCGCGAACGCCTTGGCCAGGAAATCGACAAGGCGCCGGGTCTTCATCGGCAGGTGCTTGCGCGAGGCGTAGACGACGTGGATGCCCAGCTCGAGCGAGCGCCAGCCGGGCATCAGTTCGACCAGGTCGCCGCGGCGCAGGTCGTCGCCGACCAGGAAATCCGGCTGCAGGATCACGCCCTGCCCGTGCAGCGCGGCGATGCGGCAGGTGTCGCCGCTGTTGGTGTGGATGCGCGGCTGCACGCGCACGCGCGCTTCGCCGTCGGGGCCGGTGAAGCGCCAGTCGTCGCCGCCGCTCCAGTAGGCGTAGGACACGACCCGGTGCGTGGCGAGCTCGCCCGGATGCGAGGGCGTGCCGTGCGCGGCGAGGTAGGCCGGCGACGCGCACAGCACGATCCGGGTGGTGGCCAGCCGCCGGCTCACCAGCTGCGAGCTGGGCAGGTTGGTGATGCGCACGGCGACGTCGTAACCCTCTTCCACCAGATCGACGAGGCGGTCGTTCAAGGTGATGTCGAGCGCGACCTTCGGATTGGCGGCCAGGAAATCGGGCCACAGCGGCGCCAGGTGCAGGTTGCCGAAGGTCAGTGGCGCGTTGATCCGCAGCACCCCGGCCGCCTCGCCGCTGCCGGCGCTGGTTTCCAATTCCAGTTCGTCGGCCGCCGCGAGCAGGTCGGTGGCGCGGGCGTGGAAGCGCTGGCCATCGTCGGTCAGCGACAGCCGCCGGGTGGTGCGATGGAGCAGGCGCACGCCCAGTTGCGCTTCCAGATCGGTGACGTGCCGCGACACGGCGGCCTTGGACAGGCCCAGTGCGTCGGCCGCGCCGACAAAGCTGCCGGCGTTTACCACCGCGACGAAGCTGGCCAGTTGCTGGAGGTCGAGCATGGTTGGATTGTTCCTGCTTCATTGACAATTAGTCAATTGAATCGCTGTTTATCTCTGGATTGCTGGCCAATAGAGTACTCCCCGTGCTCGATCCCATCACCTCGACCTGGATCAGCGCCGCTGATCCCACACACATCCACAGGAGCCCTCCCATGAACGCCACTTCCTCGCTGCTCGGCCGCCTCGGCCTGTCACTGATCTTCATCATTTCCGGCTGGGGCAAGATCGCCGGCTACGCCGCCACCCAGCAGTACATGGAGGCCATGGGCGTACCCGGCGGCCTGCTGCCGCTGGTGATCGCGCTCGAACTCGGCGGCGGCCTCGCCATCCTCGGCGGTGCGTTCACGCGCTGGATCGCGCTGGCGATGGCGGCCTTCTCGCTGGCCTCCGCGGCGCTGTTCCACGGCAACCTCGGCGACGCCGCCCAGGCGATCCACTTCTGGAAGAACGTGGCCATGGCCGGCGGCTTCCTGATGCTGGTGGCCAACGGCGCTGGTGCGCTCAGCCTCGACGCCATCTGGGCCCGCCGCCGCGCCATCCCGGCCGCGCCGCTCGCCACTGCCTGACCCATTCCCGATCCTCCCGGCCCCGGGCGCGCATGCGCCCGCAGCCTTTTTCCTCGGAGCCGCCATGCACCTCGCCCCGTCCCTCTTCATCTCCCACGGCTCGCCGATGTGGGCGCTGGAACCCGGTCTGCTGGGTCCCGCGCTGCAGCGGCTCGGCCGCTCGCTGGCCGACGTCATCGCGGTCGTGGTCGTGTCGCCGCACTGGCAAACCCAGGGCGTGCGCGTCGCGGCCACCGCCGCGCCGGACACCATCCACGACTTCAACGGCTTCCCCGCGCCGCTGTACGCGCTGCAGTACACGCCACCGGGCGCGCCGGCGCTGGCGGCCGAGGTCACGCGGATGCTGGTCGACGCCGGCTTCGCGGCCAGCATCGACGCGCGTCGCGGCCTCGACCACGGCGCCTGGGTACCGATGCGCTATCTCAAGCCCGATGCCGATGTGCCGGTGCTGCAGGTGTCGCTGCCGCACGACATCGATACCGCCGGCGCGCTGCGCCTGGGCCAGGCACTGGCGCCACTGCGCGCGCGCGGCGTGCTGGTGGTCGGCTCCGGCAGCCTCACCCACAACCTGTACGAGTTCCGCCAGCACATCCGCGACCCGGAATACGCACAGGCGTTCGCCGACTGGGTCGCCGACGCGGTGCGTCGCCACGACGTCGACGCGCTGGTCGACTACCGCGCACGCGCCCCGCACGCCACGCGCGCGCATCCCAGCGAAGAGCACTACCTGCCGCTGCTGGTGGCGATCGGTGCCAGCGGCGCCAATGAGGCCGCCACGCTGATCGAAGGCGGCATGACCCATGGCGTGCTGTCGATGGATTCGTTCGGCTTCGGCCTGCCCGACGGCAACCCGTTGCGGGAGGCCGCATGAGCGCGCCGTCCGCGCCATTGCACTTCCCCGGCATCGCCCCGATGTCGATCATTCCCCCAGGGAGCACAAGCCCATGAAGATCGCCCTGATCGGCGCCTCCGGCCAGGCCGGTTCGCGCCTGCTGCGTGAACTCTCCGGCCGCGGACACAGCGTGACCGCCATCGCCCGCAACCCGTCGCGGATCGCCGCATTGCCCGGCGTCACCGCGAAAGCTGGCGACGTGTACGACGCCGACGCCCTCGCCGCGCTGCTCGCGGGCCACGACGCCGCGATCAGTGCCGTGCATTTCGTGGCCAGCGATCCTCGGCTGCTGATCGACGCGGTCAAGCGTTCCGGCGTGCCGCGCTACCTGGTGGTCGGCGGCGCCGGCAGCCTGGAAGTCGCGCCGGGCGTACCGCTGGTCAGCACGCCGGATTTTCCCGCCGCGTATCGCGACGAGGCGCTGGCCGGTGCGGCCTTCCTCGACCTGCTGCGCCAGGAACCGGACCTCGACTGGACCTTCCTGTCGCCGTCGGCACTGTTCGTGCCCGGCGAGCGCACCGGGCAGTTCCGGCTCGGCAAGGACCAGCTGCTGGCCAACGAAAGCGGCAGCAGCATTTCCTTCGAGGATTACGCGATTGCGATGGCGGATGAGATCGAACGCCCGGCGCATCGCCGCCAGCGCTTCACCGTCGGCTACTGACGGGCGCCAGGGCCGATGTCCCACGACGACCAACCGGAGACGACATTGCAACCATTCTCCGATCCCCAGGCGGTTGCCCGCTATGCCGAAGGCCCGGTCAGGCTGGTGCCCGGGTTCCACGGGTTGCAGGAGATGGCGTCGATCCTGCTGGCCGAGCGCGTCGGCGCGGCCGGGCGCGTGCTCGTCCTGGGTGCCGGCGGCGGCCTGGAGCTGAAGCTGTTCGCCGAGCGGCATCCGGGCTGGCGCTTCCTCGGCGTGGATCCGTCGGCGGAGATGCTGGCACTGGCCCGTACGACGCTGGGGCCGCTGGCCTCGCGCGTCGACCTGCACGCGGGCTACATCGACACCGCGCCGGTCGAACAGTTCGACGGCGCCACGTGCCTGCTCACGCTGCACTTCATCCCTGCCGCCGAACGCCTGCGCACGCTGGTCGAGTTGCGACGACGCTTGAAGCCGGGCGCGCCGCTCGTCGTCGCCCACCACAGCTTTCCGCACTCAGAGCCCGGGAAGACGCGATGGCTGAAGCGCTACGCCGCGTTCTCGGTTGCTTCCGGGGTTCCCGCGGACAACGCGGACAGGGCCATCGAAGCGATCGGTGCGCGGCTGCCGGTCCTGTCGCCGGAAGAAGACGCAGCGCTGCTGCGGGAAGCCGGCTTCGAAACCGTCGAACTGTTCTACGCCGGATTCACGTTCAAGGGATGGGTTGCGTACCAGCAGGCAGGCTGAGACAGCCTCGTTTCTCCGGCCCTGCAAGCCGGCCAGTCAATCGACGATCGATTCGACCAGGCCATCGCCGATCCACTGACCCAGCAGCGCACCCGCCGCGGCCCGCCCTTCTGCCTCGCCCAGTCGATCCATCGCGAGCACGCACACCTGGCCGAACGATCCCCGCACCGCGACGATCGAGAGCGCCTGCGCCTCCATCGGCGCGAGCCGGAAAGTCGGGCACTCGGTTACAACGCCGCGGCGGCTACCAGCGCAGCAGCCGCGGACCGAGCAGCGCGCCGATGCCGGCCGCCAGCGCGATCCCCAGGCTGTACCAGGTCAGCACGAACAACGCCGACACCTCCGGGCAGTGCAGGCAGTAGAGCGTCGCGGCCCACGCGCCAGCGGCAAGGCCCGCCACCGCCCCCGCCGCGCGCAGGCGCGTGGGCGCCAGCCGGCGGAAGGACCAGAGCAAGCCGATGAAGATCGGGACCGCCAGCAGCAGCACCAGCAGGGCGCAGACCTTCCACGTCTGGCCCAGCCACATCGCGAACCACTCGCCCGGCGGCGCGTTGGCCAGTTCGCCGATGCCGATGCCGGCCAGCACCAGCACCGGCACCGCGAGCCACCACAGGGCGCGCAGCGAACCAGGATCGGGGCGCGACAGGCGGGCGACGCCGTACGCCGCACCGACGCCGAGCGACATCGTGTAGGTCCACTTCATCCAGAAGGAAAAGCCCTGCATGGCCACCTGCAGGTCCGGACGCACGCCCAGCACCAGCGTCACCAGCACCATGCTGGCCAGCCCGCCCGCCACCAGGCCGATGACGACGCGCCGGGCCAGCGCATGCCGGGACACGCGCGGCACGTCGCGGCTCAGTTCCCGAATCAACTGCTCGGTGTTCATGCCCGACTCCCCCGTATCCGCCCGGCCAGCGACTTGAGGCCGCGGTGCACGGACACCTTGACGTCGGATTCGCCGATGCCCGCCGCCTCCGCCGCCTCGGCGATGCTCTTGCCGTCGACGTGCGTGTCGCGGATCGCGCGCGCCTGCTTGGGCGACAGCGTGTCCAGCAGCCTGTCCACGTCCATGCGCGCGCTGGTCGCGTCCTCGAATCCTTCGGCGGCCAGGATCGTCTCCACGTCTTCCAGCGGGACGTGCACCTTGCGCCGGCGGAAATGATCGGCCAGCTGGTGGCGCGCCACCCCATAGAACCACGCAGTGAACGGCCGGTCACGGTCGTAGCTGGCGCGGCGCGTGTGGATCGCGATCAGCGTCTCCTGCACAAGATCCTCGATGTCTTCCTCCGCGCCGCGCATGCGACGCCGGTAGAACGAATGCAACAGCGGCACGAGCGCGCCCAGCAACGCGGAGTGGGCGCTGGCGTCGCCGCCCAGCCCCGCCACCATCAACGCCTTGAGCTGATCCTCATTCGTGATCATCCGCTTCCCTGAAGGGCCTACGCGGCAAGTGCCAGGCCGGTTACACGCGGCCATCGGTCATGCGCCACTGTAACCGCCGCCGGGCCTTGAACCTGAAGCCGCCAGGGGCCCGCCATTTTTTTCCGCGGGCCCCGCACCCGGATCAACTAAACAGGCTCTTGCCGGTTTCCCAGAGGTCTTCCAGGCTGGGCCCGCTCGGGACGAGGTTATGGTCCGTGAAACGATCGAACAGGTTGTCGTCGTCCTGGGACTTGATGTCGCGCGAATGGATGGCATCGAGCACCGTGCCGATGCCGTGCGCATCCTTCGGGTTGCCCTCGAACAGATCCGGGTTCTCCAGCGTGATCTCGTAGCCCAGCGCATCGGCCAGCGGGCTGTCTCCGCCGGGGAGGTAGTCGGGCAACGCGTTGGCCCAGCCCGTTCCTTCCTGGATGTTGGTGAGGAAATCGTTTTCGACGTTGTAGCGGCGAACCAGGCCGTCGCTGGCGGTGTCCGATGCATCCCCGCGCGAAAGGCCCAACTGGTCCAGGGTTTCCGGGCCAACGCCGGCGGAATTGAACGTCACCGCGGGGCTGTCCGTGGCGAGCGCAGCCGCCGTCGCCAGGCCGCCGCCCAGCGAATGGCCGGTGAACACCACGTTCTGCTTGCCGAAGGCCGCCGTGACCTTTTCCCCCAGCGCGATGGCCTGGTTGTACTGCCCGGAGTCGAAACCCCCGGCCTCCTGCGCGTTGGCGAGCCAGTCGTCGAAGTTGAGCCCGTCGGTACCGGCGAACGCAACCACCACCTGCCCCTCTTCATTGGCGTAGACCGCCGCCTGGAAGCCGGTGTCCGGGTCGACCAGGTCCGTCGGGTAGATGCCCGCTTCACTCAGGGTTGCCTGGTCGACCGGGGTCCACTCCCCGTCGCCGATGGGGCCCGTGCCGGGGCCGCCGTAGACGTCCTTCGACAGCTCGGCCAGGTCGGTATCGAGCGTCCACTGCGGATCGGTCCCGTAGGCGTCCCGGGCAAAGCCGGTATCCGTGAGCGGATTGGGCAACGTGGCGCCAAGCGCAACGATGGGCGAGGTCACGAAGCTGGAAGAAATGGAGAAAGACATGGGAAGTTCCTTCGTCGGTGGTGATCTTCCGTACGTCGCGGGTCGCAGCGCGGTTACATAGGGGGAAACCCCAGGTCGGAAGGAACAAGCACTCGCACGCCGTGCCAACGCATCGGTGACCACCTCCGCGCTGCCTGCCACATGCAGGTGAAACACCTTCTCCGATTCCCGAATGCCGCGTGATCGGGCGCCCCGACCCGATCAAGTTCCCGATGGCCGGCGCGTTACGATGCCGCACCCCACGTCGTACCTCGTAGAACAAGAATGAAGGCTCGCCACTCCGAAGCACCTCCGGCGGCATGAGCATGGCGTCGCTTCGAGCGGGCTCCGGGGCCCAGGACCGGGCCGCGCGCCTGCAACCCTGGGTTGCCGCGCTCCTGACGGCGCTGCTGCACCTGCTGTTGCTGCTGCTGGTGATGCTGGCGCCCCCGCCGATCACCATGACCGAGCCGCAAGGCGGGGCGGCCGGCAGCCCGATGGAAGTGGTCTACATCGACGACTCGCTCAACGTCCCGCCGCCGGCGCAGACCACGCCCACGCCGCGCAAGGCGCCACCACGCCAGCCCCGCAAGGCCGCGCCCGCGGCGACGCGCATCCAGACCACGCCGGTCCCGCAGGCCGACGATGCCGATTCGCTGCGCGTGGTCGACATTCCCGACAGCCCGGCGACGTCGCCCGCCACCGAGCCCGAGCAACCACCGGGCGAGCCGGCGTCACCGCCACCCGATGCGCCGAAAGTCCCCATGAAACGCCCCGACCTCGCGTGGGGACGGCCGCCGGGCATGCTGCCGGAAGACCTCGCCCCGGTGAACGCGGGGCGGGCCCGGAGCCCCGCCGTCAACCGCGGCCGCAACGACGCCGGCCCTTCTTCCGGCACCAGCATGGAAGTGGGCGGCTATCAGGTGTACTACGACCTGCTCGACGAAGCCCGCCTGCGCGCATGGCGCGACCAGGGCATGACCGAACTCTTCCTGCCCCTGCCGGGCACGCGGCGGCTCATGGTCTGTCCGCTCGAAATCGCGCTGCATCGCGACTCCGGCGCATGTCGCCTGGTCGAACCGGACGCACCGGAACTCGAAGCCATCGGCGACGCACGCGACGTCATCACCATGGAGCGGGTCTACCGGCTGGGCGAAGTGCTGTGGCGCGGGCCGGGGGCATACCGCTGAGCCACGAAACCATCCTGGCCATGCAGCAGCAGCGCGACACGGCGGCGGGAACCCAGCCCGGAAACGCGCAGGCACAATGTGCGTTTCCCCACCCGTTCGAGGCCGCCATGAACCGCACACCGCTTTCCGTCCTGATGGCCACGCTGCTGGCAGGCGCGATGCTTTCCGGCTGCTCGCAACCGCAGCCCGAAGCCGTGGACACCACAGCCGCCGCGTCCGGGACCACGCCGTCCGGGACCGCGCCGTCCGAAACCGCGCCGTCCGAGAGCAGCGCCGATGCGTTCCGCTTCAACATCGGTGCATTGGAAGCGGTGGCGCTCAAGGACGGCGACCTCGAAGCGCCCAACGATGGCACGACCTTCGCCATCGGCCAGCCGGTCGAACAGGTCGCCGCACTGCTGGCCGCCGCCGGCGAGCCCACCGACGTGCTGCACCTGGGCATCCAGCCACTGCTGGTGCACGCCGGCGACCGCGTCCTGCTGTTCGACACCGGCGCCGGGGACGTGGAGTGGGCGCGCGGTGGCCGGCTGCCGGCGTCGCTGCGCGCGGCGGGCGTGGCGCCGTCGCAGGTCACCGACATCTTCATCTCGCACCGCCACGCTGACCACGTCGGCGGCCTGCTCGCGCGCGACGGCGCGCTCGCGTTCCCCAACGCCACGGTGCACCTGACGACGACCGAATGGGCCGGCATGCAGGCCGACGCCGATGCCGCGGCCCTGGTCGCCGCGATCGCACCGAAGGTCGCGGCATTCGAGCCCGGCGCCGAGCTTGTCCCGGGCACCGTGACCGCCGTGGTCGACAACGGACACACGCCCGGGCATTCGGCGTACCTGATCACCTCCGGCGACGACCGCCTGCTCTACATCGGCGACACCGCGCACCACTTCGTGGTCTCGGTCCAGCGCCCCGAGTGGACGGTCGACTACGACATGGACGCACCGCTCGCACAAACCCGCCGCCGCGAACTCCTGCAGCGCGCGGCCGACGACGGCACGCGCGTGTACGCCGTGCACTTCCCGTTCCCCGGCCTGGGGCGTTTCGAGACGCAGGGTGAAAGCTTCGTCTGGGTGCCCGAGCGCTGAGCATCGTCATCGCGCATGACTGGTTGAAAGGAATCAGTGAAAGCTGGCGGAAGAAACCTGGGCGCGTCTTGATTGCCTCCGCCTCCTTCTGTTCTTTTGTGCTTTTCCTTCCGCTGCCCGGGATCAGCGCGGCAGCAGCGTGATGTTCGGATGCGCGCCGATGATCTCCAGCACGATGTCGAAGTAGGTCTGCCCCGTCCCGGCCTCCAGCGCATCGAGTGCGCGCTGGAAGTGCGCGCTGTTGAAGCGCTCGGGCTGCGCCAGCTTGCCGAGCAGGTATTGTCGCGTCGTCTCGATGCCGAGCGCCTCGCGGTTCGCCTCGAACTCCGTCCAGACCAGCGTCGCCGGCGCATCGCCATCGAGTGCGCCATAGCCGCCATACAGCATGTCGTCGAGCGCATCGAGGCTGGGGCCGAGCGTCCAGCCGACGCCGACCATGAAGATCCGGTTGATCTCGTCGTAGAACGACGGGATGTCGCGGATGCGTGTGCCGTCGAGGGTGAGGGCCTGGGTCATTGCAGCGCAAATCTACGCGCAACGGCCGGCCCGCAGGGCGAGCGAAGCGAGTCATTCCGTGACATTGGCGGATCGCGCGCGCGCCGCCACGCCGTCATTCCCCGGAATCACCATTGCGCTGCAGGTAGCGCTCGAGTCTGTCCTTGCGCTGAGGAATTCCGGCGTCCATGTCGAGCTGGATCACCTTGGCGCCGGTATGTGCCAACGCCGCGCGCACTGAAGGCATATGGATGCTGTCTGCCGCAACGTAGACGCGCGCGTTGGCGAGGAGTCCAGGCCTCACGCGCTGCGCTTGCTCCGCCAGCGCACCTCCGATCCCGCGAAGTGAGCCTGCCCCCGCGCTCGCACGGCCACCGCACGCGGCCGCGACCGCTCCGACCGCAAGCCCCGGACCCTTGCGCGCAAGGGGTCGGGGCTTGCCCCCGAACCAAAAAGTCCCGACCGCCAACGAAAAGAGCTTGCGCGCAAGTCCAGAAGCCCGGCGCGCCAATCAAATTGCCCGGCGTTCCGGCTAGAAGCCCCCGCGCGCAAGCCCGCCGGACCCCGAACCGCAACACTCGTTACTCCAATCGCAAGCCGGAACGCCTTGCGCGCAAGGGATCCTGATTCGCGCCCCGACCAGAACGGTCGGGCGTCCAACGAAACTGGTCGGCGTTCGGACCGCCGCGGTCGAAGCCCGGCACTTTTCGGCTTGCGCGCAAGGCTCGGACCCTTGCGCGCGAGCCTCGCAACATCCTTCATCGCGCGCCCGAAACCCGGCCTCACCCGGCCAGGCCTTAGGTGGGCACTTGCCGGCGGTGGCAGGCGCCCAGCTCTCGTTCGCAACAACAACCGGCCTAGCAAAAGGAGTAGGGAGCGGCCTTGCCGAAGTGCTGGCCAAGGAAGCGACGGCTTCTTTCCAACGGGGCATTCCAGAAGTGAACCCAACCCGTTCTTGGTCCCGAAGTAAACCCGACCCCGTTCTTGCCTTAAGCTCTACATTCTAGCTGCCCGTGAGGAAGCAGCAGGTTCTGGCAGCGCCGACAACGACGCGATTTACAGACCATTGCACGCACATCGTGGGGGACGATGATGTACGTATCGGCAGACACACTAGACGACCTTTTGCACAAAGTTCTAAGCGATCTGCTGCGGTCGCGTGGCTCCGCCGTATCAGCTAGCCGAGGCGCAACGAGAGAGAGAAGTGGAGTTCTGCTGAGGCTACGGAACCCACGCGCTCGACTTAGCCGTACTTCGCGAAGAACGCAAGTCTTTAGTTGTGTAGGCGAGCTCGCTTGGTACTTGGCAAAATCCGACCGGGTTAAGTTCATCTCCTACTATATCCCCAAGTATCGGGAAGACTCGGAAGATGGGCTTACGATTCCTACTGCGTATGGGCCGCGAATTTTCTCGAATAATGGTGAAGATCAGCTTGGAAATGTAGTTGATCTTCTTCACAAGCGCCGAAGCTCCCGTCGCGCCGTGATCCAGATTTATAGTGCAGGCGACATTCATCGCATTCATGACGTCCCATGCACTTGCACACTTCAATTCCTAGTGCGTAAGTCTCGGCTACACATGCTGACCAGCATGCGTTCGAACGATGCTTACCTTGGTCTGCCGCACGACATATTCTCGTTCACGATGCTTCAAGAGATCGTGGCCCGGGCGCTCGGTATCGAGCTGGGCGAGTACAAGCACTTCGTCGGGAGCTTACATCTCTACGACGAACACATGTTGGCGGCTTCGTTATATGTTGACGATGGTTACCAAGAGCGTGTTGCAATGCCCGCAATGCCGTTTGGAAACCAGTTTCCCAACATTAAGATGTTTCTCAACTACGAGCGAAAGATACGTAATGGCAGAAGCCCCAACCTCGATCGTCTCGGAATGGATCCCTACTGGGAGGATCTGCTTCGCTTGCTCCGCGCTTATCGCTTCTTCAAAGATAAGGATTCGACTGGAATGACGAGGCAGGTCAGCAAGTTGCACTCCGAGGTGTACGCGCACTACGTCGAACTAAAAAGCAAGCGCGTTTCAACACGGGCATCGTCTGTACCGGCGCAGGAAAGCTTGTTCACCGAACAAGTCGGTTGATCGACTCCATATATAAGGTATGTCTTTGTGAGAGATAGAGACAAGCAATTGGCCGAACAGTTCCGTGGGCGTATCAACGAGTTCGAAAGAACCCATGGCTTGCTGCCGGGAATCGAAGACTTCGCAGGACGTGAAGCCCTTGTAGAACAGATGATCGAAAGCGTACGTCGAATAAAGTTCGTCACAACTGTGAGGGCCAGACCCCTTGATGCGCGACGGACTGATCCGACGAGCGATATCTATGATCCAGTTCGAGCAGCAATTGTTTTCGATAAGGCGGGAGAAGTCGACGAAGCTGCTTGGCAGATCTTTCTTTCAGTTCACTTCGGCCACAGCCTGACATCAAAGTGGCGCCTTCCACGAGACATCTACGGTCGTCTCGGTTCGGGGCGACTGTGGGGCTGGAGGGAGGTGAGTACAGGCGTTCTGGCCTTTCGCATGTGGCTCGATGCTAACCAAGCGACACTGAAAGGAGGCGATGGCGTCGTGCGGCGCTTTGGAAACCACAGAAAGTACACGTCATTAGACGCCTGGAAGGACAACGGAACAGGCGACGCCGTGGCGTCGTACGTGGAGTGGGTTGTTGCAGCGGGCGGACACGCCGCTTTGTTCAACAAGGCCATTGCAGCAGCCCACGGCGACCCCAAAGAAACATTCGGGCATCTCTACGACGCCATGTCGGTCGTGAAATCTTTCGGCCGTATCGCGCGCTTCGACTATTTAACAATGGTTGGAAAAACGCAGATCGCGCACATTGAGCCGGATTCTGCGCATCTGGCCGGCGCCACTGGCCCGCTTACCGGCGCGAAGCTTCTATTCGGACCCGGAAAGCGTATTGCCGACTACGATCGCCTCGCACGGGCGTTTGGAAATGCCATTGGCGTGAATATGCAGGTTGTCGAGGATTCGATCTGCAACTGGCAAAAGAGCCCTTTGAAGTTCATCCCATTTCGAGGTTAGCTCTCCACCTGTACCGACGCTTTAGCGAATTGAGCTGGTTGTGGCGAAGCAATCCGGCATGCTGCAGCTGCCCGACAATGACGCCAGGCGCGATGCCTATTTTTCGCGCAAAGCGAACGATTGCATACCGCGATGAACCCAGTGAAACAAGCTCGTTCCGAAATTCGGGAGGAATCAGGGCCGCTGAGGCAAACACGTTGGCCTCTTCTTCGCGAGGGTCTTCCAGAGACGGCGTCGATTCGACAATCAGGCTCTCACCATGCAAGAGGACATGCCCTGCTTCGTGGAAAAAGCTAAACCAAAAATGGTCGTCTCTCAGATGTCTCGAGCTAAGGATCACGAGCGGGTTCTTTCCGGGCGCGCGGTATGTGACACCGCTAGCCGGGCAGCCAGAAGGCGCTCGCATCACTACTACCGCGACACCGGCGTCAGCGCACCTTCGTTGGAGTTCTGGCAAGAAAGCTGACGGATCTTTCTCCCGCGTCAATTCACGAAGTTTGGGAAGAGCTTCAGAGAATTTCATTGGCTGCCATTGCGCCGTCTCAATGCAAGACGCCGCCATCTGGCCTGCACGGAACCAAACTGCGAGCGCTCCGAGCTGAGTGTGGAAGGAACCCGAGCGACGGAAGGAAAGCGCCGCTTCGAGCTCACCGTACTTCTCTTCGAAGTCGTCAGCTGTTGATATGCCGAGGAAGCGCGCACATGCGGCCATGTCGCCATCTCCGCGGATGAACCCTCGGAGCCAGCCAAATTTACGGACATCCGCTACTGGCGTTTTTATTTTGTGGAGCAGACGACTGACTGTCAGCGCGAGGCTATCGCGATAGTCTTGCTCGCGGCGTATCCAGAATTCTTTGGTCGAGCCCAAGTGCGCCTCAAGCCCGGTAGCTAGTTCGTCACCGATCTCAAGGCGCCCGCACAGCAAGTCAGCAACGCTCTCGCTGGAAAGAGACAGCGAAGCAGCCAGTTCACACACATCACTGCCGCGTGCTGCGACCAGATCAGAGATGGTGCGGCCAGGCACTGAAGCCCAATCCGGTAGAAAGACCTGCTCATGCATTGAGATCACCGATTTGGAGAATCTTAATATTGGCCACCGACCGGGGAGACCCGCCGTCTCGTGTTTCAAACTGCAGACTGAACCGGGAAGTCAGGAGGATCGAATAGCGCTGATTTTGCCCCCCGTCAAGCAGCACTAGCGGGAAGGGAAATTCTTCCAAGTTCTTGGCTGCTCTTAGGTCGGCAAGTCTCGCTTGCAAGGCCAATGCGCATTCCGCGCCGAACGATTGAAGAGCCTGACCGCCTCGCTCGCAGAGCTCTCGGACTGCAGGGGTGCCAAAGGTCAGGTGCATCGGCGGGCATCCTACGCTACTGGAGAGGATGGCTGTCGAGCGGAGAATGCAAGTTAGTCGCCTAGCGGATTCGGCTTGTCGAAATTCTACTTGTACTAGTATTTCGCCCGCGCCACATTCTTCCCACGTTACCTCCCTTCCGTACTCGCGGACTTGGCTGGCGTAGCTGCGGACATCGTCGGTTACGGCAACGATGGCCGAACCGGCGCGGCCATGCGGCAAAGAAGTGAGATGCGGGACGCGCTGGGTGCCTCGAAAAGAACGGGGCAGGCCTACTTTTCACCGCAACCGCCACGCCAACCCCGACCACCGACTCGCATGTCGCCCCAACGCGGCCTCGATCACCTCCGCACTCCCCGCCACATGCAACTCCCGCCGCGCACGCGTGATGCCGGTATAGACCAGCTCGCGCGACAGCACGCGGCTGTCGCGGGCGGGGAGCAGCAGCCAGACTTCTTCGAATTCCGAGCCCTGGGCCTTGTGCACGGTCATGGCGAAGGCGCTGTCGTGCGCGGGCAGTGCGGCGGGGTGGAAGGCGCGCGGCGTGTCCGGGGTGTCGCCGGGGAACCAGGCCATGACGGTGCCGTCGTCGTCGCGCAGGCAGATGCCGATGTCGCCGTTGAACAGGTGGTGGCGGTAGCTGTTCTCGGTGATCAGCAGCAGGCGGCCGTGGAAGTGTCCGGGGCCTGCGCCGCGGCGCGGGCCGTGGGTGCCGGTTTCGGCGAGCAGGGTTTCGATGCGGGCGTTGAGGGTGCGCGCGCCCTGCGGACCTTCGCGCACGGCGGTGAGCAGGCGCAGGCGCGAGGCGAGCGCGAGTGCGTGGGCCGGGCTGTCGGCGTCGGCGAGCGAGCGCCAGTGGGCGAGCAGGTGGTCGCGGTGGGTTTGCAGCGGGTCGGCGAGCGCTTCGTGGAAGTGGATGTTGGAGAGGGTGCCGCTGCGCAGCAGCGACAGCGCGGTGGCGCTGTCGCCTTCGCGCACGGCGGTGGCGAGGGGGGCGAGTTGCAGGGCGTCGTGCTGGCGCCAGCCGCGTTGGAGGTGGATGCGGCGGCCGGGGAAAAGAGCGCCCTCACCCGCGCCTTCGGCGCGACCTCTCCCGCGCGCGGGAGAGGTGCTTTCATCGATGGCCGCGGCTTCCGGGGGCACGCCGAGCAGCGGCTGCAATGCATCGGCATCGTCGCGCGTGAGCTGCGTGCCCTCGCCGGCGGCGCGGAGGATGCCGCTGAGGACGTCGCCGGCTTCCACGGAGGGCAGCTGGTCGGGATCGCCGAGCAGGACCAGGCGTGCGCCGTCGGGGACGGCTTCGACCAGCTTAGCCATCAGCGGCAGGTCGATCATCGAGGCTTCGTCGACGACGACCGCGTCGAACGGCAGCGGGTTGTCGGCGTGGTGGCGGAAGCGCGGGCTGTCGGGGATGGTGCCGAGCAGGCGATGCAACGTGGTGCCGGTGGTGGGCAGGGCGTCGATGAGGGTTTGGTCGATGCCTTGCGCGGTGAGTGCCTGCAATGCGGTGCGGACGCTTTCGGCCATGCGTTCGGCGGCGCGGCCGGTGGGGGCGGCCAGGGCGATGCGGGGCGCGGGGTGATTGGCCTGGCGTGCTTGCGCGGCGAGCAGGGCCAGGAGGCGGGCGATGGTGGTGGTCTTGCCGGTGCCGGGGCCGCCGGTGATGAGCAGCAGGTTGTGGCGGAGGGAGAGGGCGGCGGCGCGGGCTTGGTGATCTTGGCGTGGGAGATCAAGAGCGCCCTCATCCGCCCTTCGGGCACGTTGACTCGCGCCATCCATGGCGCTCGCCCTGCGGGCGGCTTCGCCGTCCAAACTGGCAGTCCTTGCCAGTTTGTCTCCCGCAGGCGGGAGAAGGGCTAGTTGCGGCGAGGGTTCGAGTTCCTCCGCTGCTTGTGGGGCAAGGGGTGGGTCGGCGGTGGTCGCGGGGAACAGTTGTGCGAACAACGGCGCGAGCGTTTCGATGTTCGTTGCATCGGGCTGCTGCATGCCGATGCGTTGCAGACCCGCGGCGAGGCGGCGCTCGTATTCGCGGTAGCGGCGGAGGTAAAGCAGGCCGTGTTCGAGCGCCAGGGGGCGGGTGGCGTCGGCGGTTTGCGCGGGGTCGGTGGGGGTGGCGACCCAGCGTGACGCTGCCAGCTGTTGTTGCCAGGCGTCGGCGTCGGGCCAGGGGATGTCGGGGCTGTCGATCAGCGTGCGTGGCGACGCGGGGTCGAAGCCGGCGTGGCCCTGGGCGACGGCGAGCGAGGCGAGTGCGGCGGCGGCGAGGACGACGTCGGGGGTGGCGGGGTCGAGGCGGCGCAGGCTTTGGGCGAGGGCGTGGTCGAGGGTGCGCAGGGTGCCGGTGCGCCAGAGGGCGTCGAGCAGGGGCGTGGGCTGGGTGGTCATGTGGGCGACCTTTGCTGCGCGGGTTCCGCCGTACCCTCACCCCAACCCCTCTCCCGAGGGGAGAGGGGCTTTTCTGGATCGCCGGCGAACAGGGCGTCGAGGGCGTGGACGAGTTCGGGGGTGAAGCGGTGGGCGTGGACGCCGGGTTGCGGTTCGTCGGCGCGCGCTTCGGCGTGCAGGTCGAGGCCGCGGCAGAACACGTAGCGGATGCCGCCGAAGTCGCGGGCGTAGTCGTAGCCGCCGTGACCGGACGCGCTGCCGAGGCGGAAGCGCAGCCAGCGATGCAGGGCGAGGGTGTAGATCAGCGCCTGCAGGTCGTACTCGCTGTGCGCCATCGCGTCGCGCAGCGCGGCGGCGTCGTAGCGCGGCAGGCGGTTGGACTTGTAGTCGAGCACGTACCAGCGGCCCTCAAACTGGTAGGTGAGGTCGATCAGGCCGGTCATCAGGCCTTCGAGCCGCTGGCGCAGGCCGAAGCCGTGGCGTGACGCGACCACGCCGTGCGTGTGCAGCAGCTGCAGCAGCGCGTCGACGCGGGTGGGCTGCAGGGCGAACTGGAATTCGATTTCGGCGCGGCGCGCGTCTTCGGGCACGTCGCACAGTTGCGCGCCCTCGGGCAATGCGACGCGCAGGGTGTGGCCGATCATCCGCGTGACCAGCGCGATGCCGTCGTCGAGCACGTCGGCGGCGTAGCCTTCCGCGCGCAGGGCGTCGGCGATGAGGCGGGCTTCATCGGCCGGTGCGTCGTCGCCCGGTTGCCAGCCGCGCCAGGCGGCGAAGTCGGCGTGTTCGAGCGCGGCGTGCAGGGCAACGCCGAAGCGGGGGCCGGCGAAGCGCGGATCGAAGGCGTCGGCATCGGGCGCGTCGTCGGATGCGTCGGCTTCGAGCGTGGCCGGTTCGTCGCGGCCGCCGGGCACGGGCAGCGTGGCGGCGGCGGACGGATCGTTGTCGGCGTCGGCGTTGGACAGCTGGGTGAAGCTGTAGACCCACCAGTCGTGCGACAGCGCGCGCGTGGCGATACGCGCGGGCGGCACGGTGGCGTCGGATTCGGGTGGCAGGCGCGGCAACTGCGCAGGTGACGTGGTGTCGTCCAGAACGATGCCCGGCACCGCGGCGAGCGCATCGAAATCCCGCAGCATCGGCGCCAACGCGGCCTTGTCGTGGTGCGAGAACAGGCCGGTGGCGATCCACAGCGCGTGCTCGGCGCGGGTCATGCCGACGTACAGCAGGCGCGCGTCCTCGGCGCGCTGTTCGGCCTTCCACTTCGCTTCGGCGTCATCGCGTTTGGCTTCGGGCAGGGCGATCTTCCAGTGCAGGCGGCGGCCGTGTTCGTCGTCGTGCGCGATGCAGCCGCGGCCGGGCGATCTGTCCGGGCGGCCGATGCCGGCGAACGGCAGGAACACCAGCGGGTACTCCAGGCCCTTGCTCTTGTGCAGGGTGACGATCTGCACCCGGCGCGCGTCGGACTCGAGCCGCAGCAGCTGGGTTTCGTCGTCGGGATCGGCCTGGGCGATGCGCCGGCCCAGCCAGTCGACCAGGCCGTGCAGGCCAAGCGCGAGCGCCTGCGCTTCCTGCAGCGCTTCGGCCAGCTGCAGGTAGTTGCTGACGCGGCGCTCGCCGTCGACCAGGCCGAGCAGGCGCTGCGCGTGCGCGGCGCACAGGTCGCCGACCAGCGCCAGCGGGCCGCCGCGCAGCAGGCGTTCGCGCCAGGCCAGTGCCTTGCGCTGCCACTCGCGGTGCGCGTCTCCGTTTTGCTCGAGCGTATCGATGGCCGCCGCGTCCTCGCCGACCAGCACCGTGGACAGCGCCGCGCGCAGGCGGCCGTCGTCGCCGCCCTGCAGCAGTGCGAGCAGCAATGCGTGCAACTCGCGCGCCTCACTCGTGGCGAACAGGCTTTGCTTGCCGGCAGCGACCGCGGGGATGCCGGCGGCAGCGAGCGCCTGCTGGATGCGGGTGGCTTCGAAGTGGGTGCGCACCAGCACCGCGATGTCGCCGGGTTGCACCGGCGCGTCGTCGAGCGTGGCGCGGCCGTCGCGCGCGTCGCGCAGCACGGCGTGGATCGCACCGACGCAGGCGGCGGTGGCGAGCGCGCGCGAGTCGTCGGCGTTCCAGGGTTTGGTGTTGCCCTTCGAATCCGGCGGCGGCGTGGGAGCCTGCCACAGGGTGAGCGCGGGTGCGGGCGCGCCATCGCGCAGGAAGTCGGCATCACTGCGCCGGCCGCCGGCGGCAACCTCGCGGAACCTGATGCGCGGATCGACGAACGCGCCCTCGCCCGCCTGCGCGTACAGCGCGTCGACCGCCGCAAGCACCGACGGCCGCGAGCGGAAGTTGTGGGCCAGCGGCGGCGCTTCGATCGCGGTGTCGCGCGCGGCAAGGTACGCGTGCACGTCGCCCCCGCGGAAACCGTAGATCGCCTGCTTGGGGTCGCCAATCAGGAACAGCGCCGGCCCGCTTTCAGCAAGTCCGGCACTGCCGCTGCCGAACACGCGGTCGAAGATCTTCCACTGGCGCGCATCGGTGTCCTGGAACTCGTCCACCAGTGCCACCGCGTACTGCGTCCGCAGGCTGCGCGCGAGCGCGTCGCCGCGCGGGCCGTCGAGTGCATCGGCGACGCCGTCGATCAGGTCGTCGTAGGTCTGCACCCGGCGCTGCCGCTTGAGCATGGCCAGGCGCGTGCGGGCGTCGTCGCGCAGGCGGTGCATGAGCCCGACACGGCGGCGGGCGAGGTATTCGTCGCAGGCCTGCAGCGCGTCGAGGTACGCCGGCACCAATGCGCACAGCGGCGAGTCGGGCGTGCGTCCCGCGTGTGCCTTGTTGGTCCTGGCCTGCAGTGCTTCGGGCGCCAGGCGCGCAAGGCGTTCGTCCAGTTGCGCGACAAAATCGCCGGCTTCGCACCATGCATCCAGCTGTGCCCACAGCGCGCGGATCCACTCGGCCTTGTAGCTGTTGCCGTTGAGCACCTTGCGTTCGACGGCAGCCAGCAGCGCGGCGAGGAAGTCTTCGCCGTGCGCGCGGAAGCCATCGGCCAGCGCCTGCCCCGCCGCGTGCAATGCGGGCGTGGGATCCGGCGGCAGCGGCGCGTCCGGTGGCAGCAGCACCGGCTCGCGCAGCAGCACGCGCAGGTCTTCGCCGAGTGACGACGGGCCCTGGCTCCAGAGCGCGGCGAGGTCGTCGGCGCCGGCGGCGTCGCGCCCGTGCGCGCGCCACAGGTCGGCGGCGAGTTCCTCGCGCAGGTCGCGGTCGTTGGCGAGCAGGTCCGGCGGATCGAAGCCCTGCCCACTTTCCAGCGCATGCTCGCGCAGCACGCGGGCGCAGAAGCCGTGGATGGTGAAGATGGCGGCGAGGTCGACTTCCAGTGCGGCCTGCCGCAGGCGGCGGCGAAGTGTGTCGTCGCCGCGCTGCGGGTCGCTTTGCTTTTGCTCGCCTTGTTCACCGTATTCGCCATGCGCACGCAGGATCTCGCGCGTCAGCGTCATCTCCGCGCTTTCGTTCTCGCCCACGGGCGCATCGACCAGTTCCAGCGCTAGCTGCAGGCGTTCGCGGATGCGCTTGCGCAGCTCCTGCGTGGCGGCCTCGGTGAAGGTCACGGCGAGCACCTGGCCGACGCGCAGGCCGCGTTCGACCACCAGCCGCGTCACCAGCGTGGCCAGGGTGAAGGTCTTGCCGGTGCCGGCAGACGCTTCTACCAGGCGCACGCCGTCGAGCGGCAGGTCCAGGTATGGATCGCGGACGGAAGCGTCGCTCATGCGGCGTCCTCGGCGTCGTTGTCGGCGGGCGGTTCGAATCCTTCGGGCGCCATGGCCGCCTGGCCCTCCACGACCGCGCCGTAGATGGCGAACGTGGTGTCGGCGAAGTCCTGCAGGGATTCGGCATCGACGAACGGGTCGCGCCCGCGCAGCGCCAGGCGCAGCGCCTCGCCGTCGCCCTCGGCCCACGTGCGGGCGCTGCCGCGCCAGCGGTTGGCGGCGGCACGCGCGCCGCGCTGGGGGTCCGGGGCCTTGAACAGTTCCCAACCGCTGTATGGCGCAAACGGCAGTGGTCGGCGCAGGCCGTAGGCGCGCAGCGTGAGCAGGCCGCGCAGTGCTTCGATGGCGGTGTCGCGCTGCAAGGCCGGGCGCGGATATGCGCCAACGCCGTGGTCCGGGTCGTCGTGGAATTCGACCAGCGGCATCTCCACGCCCGCGGCGGCGGCCAGCAGCCAGTCCAGTCCGTGGCGGATCGCCGATGGTCCGTTGCGTTCGCCGAAGCGCAGCCGCGCGATGCCCTGCGGCCAGGTGTCCTTGATGCGGCCGTGCAGGCGCACGCCATCGATCTCCACTTCCAGCGGCAGCGATTGCGGCTGCGCCTCGCCGCGCCACTGCGCGAAATGTTGCGCGTACGGCCGCACCTCGCCCAGCACCTCGGCCAGCGCGCGCCGGCCGAGCGGGCCCGACGGCAGCAGGCCGCGCGCGCGCAGCGCCGGGTGCATTGCGTCCGCGTTACCGCCGGCGAGCAGCGCGTCGAACACCGCGCGCTGCAACTGGCTGCGTTCGAGTCCGCGGCCGGGCGCCTGCAGCGGTTCGACGTCCTCGCCCGTCGCGTCCAGTTCCGCGAGGCGCAGGCCAAGGCGCTGGCGCAGGAACTGTTCGGCCGGCGCCATCAGGAAGCGGCGCAGCGCGTCGAGCGAGAGTTCGGTTTCGATTTCGGGCGGCGGCGCCAGCGCGGCGGCCGCGTCCATCCACGGTGCCAGCGCGGTGCGCGCGCCGGACAACCGGCCGGCCGCGGGATGCCAGTGTTCGCGATAGCTGAAATGGCGCGCATCGTCGCTGCCGAACGCGGTCGGTGAGAACGGCTGCAGCGGATGCCGCAGCACCAGCACCTCGGCGATCTCCGCCCTCTTCTTCGCCCGCTCCGGATCGTCCACCGCGACGTGGTAGTCCGCCGCCGCGGCGAGCAGTTCGGACACCACCGCCGACGGCTCGCGCGCGCTGCCGTCGCGCGGGTCGGCGCCGAGCCAGCTGACGTAGAACACGTCCTGCGCGGCGGAGAACAGCTGCAGGAACAGGTAGCGGTCGTCGTCGCGGGTGGAACGGTCGCCGTGGCGGCGCTTGTCGGTGCCGAGCTCGGCGGTGAGGCGGTTGAGGCCGGCGGCCGGATCGCGACGCGGGAAATCGCCGTCGTTCATGCCCAGCAGGCAGATCGCGCGGAACGGCAGCAGCCGCATCGGCACCATGCGCGCGAAGCTGACGCCGCCGGTGAGCAGCGGCGCGCGGGTGTCGGCTTCGCCCAGCACGGTGGCGAAGTGCGCGCGCACGACCTCGCCCGGCACCGGCGCGTCGAATCCGGCGCGTTCGGCCTGCATGGCGAACGCATCGATCAGCGAGCGCAGGCGGTCGAGCGCGCGCTGGCCGCTGGGCGTTGAAGGCGGTCGCGGCAGCAGCGCGTCGAGCAGTTCGAGCAGCCGCTCCCGCCAGCGTGCCGGCGACATCGCTTCGCCGAACACGCGCTGGTGACGGGCGAGCACGCGCAGCAGCCGCACGAGGGTGTCGAGCGCGTCGAGCGCGCCGCCTTCGAGCTCGGGCCACGGCGCGACGACCTGCGCATCGCCGTCGATGTCGACGTCGTCGCCGCTGGCGTGGCCGAGCAGCAAGCGGTCGAGCGCGAACTGCCAGGTGTAGGCGTCGTCGTCCGGCGCGCCCTGGCGCGCGCGGTGCGCGGCATCGATACCCCAGCGCGCGCCGGCGGCGTGCAGCCAGTTGTGCAGGCGTTCGAACGCGCCGGCGTCGAGTCCCGCGGCCTCTGCCAGCGGCGGGCTGGCGAGCAGGTCGAGTGTTTCGTCGAGGCCGAAGCGCGAGACCGGCAACGCCAGCAGGCGCAGGAAGGCGGCGGCCAGCGGTTCGCCGGCCAGCGGGCTGGCGTCGGCCATCGCCCAGGGGATGGGCTGCCCGGACGCGCCATCGCCATGGCCGTGGCCGCCGAACACCGCGTCCAGGTACGGCACGTAGGGATCGATGTCCGGCGCCAGCACCGCGATCTCGCGCGGCTGCAGCGGCGGGTCGAAGCGCTTGTCCTCGAGCAATGCGCGCAGGCGGTCGTGCAGCACCTGCAGTTCGCGCAGGCGGGTGTGGCAGGCGTGGGCCTGCAGGCTGGGGTCGTCGCGATCGACCTCGGCGCGCGGCGTGCCGGACGGCTGCGCGCGGCGGTGGAACAGGTCGGCCTGCATCCGGTGCAGCAGGCTGTCGCGCAGCCCGCCTTCGGCGAGGGTTGGCGCAGTGGAGGTTTCCGGATCCGCGTACGCGGCGATCTCGCCGGAGGGATGCACCACCTCGTAGCTGCCCAGCAGCGCCATGAAGTCGCGCCCGGCCGCACCCCAATCGCGCAGCAGCGGATTCTCGGCGGCTTCGTCGCCGAACGGATCCGTACCCGCGCGCAGCCGCGCGCCGAGCGACTGCAGGTCGCCCCAGTATTCCTTCGTCGGCGTGGGCAGGTAGAAATGCAGCGTGCCGGCGCGGGCCTGGGTGGCCAGGACCCGCAGCACGTCGGGTGAGACATTGAGCGTGCCGAAGGCGAACAGCCGCGGCGGCAGGCCGGCGGGCGCGGCGCCGGTTTCGTCACCGAAGCGAGCGAGGTAGTCCTGGATGCGGCGCGCGCGGTGGTCGCGGCCAGTGGCGACGCTGCGCCACAGGATCGCCTGCGGGTCGTCGCGGTCGGCGCCGGCTTCCCAGCGCAGCAGCCAGTCACGGCGCCAGGCCTGGTACTTGCCGAACACGCCGGCCAGCTCGCCGGCCAGAGTCCAGGGCTTCAGCGGATCATCGCCGTCGAGGTAGGCGGACAGCTGCGCCAGCGCGGGGCGGGCGCGCAGGGCCGGGTCGAGCAGCGCGGCGTACAGGTGCCAGTGCAGGCTGTCGGCGCCGAGCTCCTCGTCGGCCGCGTTCGCATCGGGCGCCGGGTTGGCGGCCAGCGCGCGAGCGACGAATTCGCCGGGGGTCAGGAATTCGAGGTTGGCGGCGATGCCGTGGCGCGCGGCCAGCGTGGCCTGCAACCAGCGCCGCATCGCCACCTGCGGGATCAGGATGGTGTCCGGCGCCAGCAGCGGCTGCCCGGGCGCGGGCGCGCGCAGTTCTTCGGCCAGCAGGGCAGCCAGCACGTCGAGGGCGTTGGAGTGGTAGAGGCGGAAGTCGCCGGTGCGCGCGGCCATGCGGTCATGATGCCGGAGCGCTGTCGCAACCCGCGATACGAATATGTCCGACAGGCCCGCGCTGCCCTGGCTCCCGTGGGAGCGGCTTTATTCGCGGAGATTTTTGCCTGGCTCCTCCCCCTGCGACGGCAGGGGGAGGTTGGGAGGGGGGTCTCCATGGTTTGCCGTGCTGCTGAAGGCACCCCTCCCCAGCCCTCCCCTGCCTTCGCAGGGGAGGGAGCAAAACGCTTACGGCTGGAGCGGCTGCCTCAAGAGCGCCCTCCCCTTCGAATTGCGCCATAATTCCTGTACCGCCCGGTTCACCCACTCCGGCCCTGTTCAGCCGGTTTTGTCCAAGCTGCGCGGGATTTCGTCCGCATGATTGCGGTCCCCCGCTTCCGAGCCTCCCCCGCATGCCCGTCGCCACGCCAACGCAAGACATCGCCGTGCGCCTGTCCGACGTCCGCCTCGACCGCGGCGCGCGGGTGGTGCTGTCCGGCATCGACCTGACGGTGCCGCGCGGCAGCATCACCGCGGTGCTGGGGCCGTCGGGCAGCGGCAAGTCGACCCTGCTCGCGGCGCTGACCGGCGAGCTGGTGCCGGCCGCGGGCTCCGTCGAGGTGCTGGGCCAGCCGGTGCCGCAGCGCCAGCGCGCGTTGCTGGAACTGCGCAAGGGCATCGGCGTGCTGCTGCAGGGCAATGGCCTGCTGACCGACCTGACCGTGGCCGAGAACGTGGCGCTGCCGCTGCGCACGCACACCCGGCTGCCGCGCCCGGTGATCGACCGGCTGGTGGCGATGAAGCTGCATGCGGTCGGCCTGCGCACCGCCGGCGACCTGTATCCGCGCGAATTGTCCGGCGGCATGGCGCGGCGTGTCGCGCTGGCGCGGGCACTGGCGCTGGACCCGCCGCTGATGATCTACGACGAACCGCTGACCGGGCTCGACCCGATTGCGTCGGGCGTCATCATGAGCCTGATCGCGCGCCTCAACGCCAGCCTCGGCCTGACCAGCATCATCGTCACCCACCACGTGCACGAGACCCTGCCGGTGGCCGACCGCGCGATCGTGATCGCCAACGGGCGGATCGTGTTCTCCGGCACGCCTGCGGAGCTCGAAGCCACCACCGATCCGCTGGTGCTGCAGTTCCTGCGCGGCGAACCCGATGGCCCCATCGCGTTCGATACCGCCGAACGCAGCCGGGAGACCGCGTGATGCCGTTCGTCGCCGCCACCCGCTCGCTCGGCCGCGCCGGCCTGTTTTCGCTGTCGGTGCTGCGTGCGTCGAAGCCGACCGCGGACTTCTTCGCCGAACTGGTGCGCGAGATCTACAAGATCGGCGCGCGGTCCTTGCCGATCATCGCCGTCGGCGGCGCCTTCGTCGGCCTGTCGGTCACGCTGCTGGGTTACCGCGCGCTGGAAACCTACGGCGCGGCGAACCAGATCAGCGCGCTGGTCGGCCTGGGCCTGTACCGCGAGCTGGCGCCGGTGCTGACCGCGCTGCTGTTCATCGGCCGCGCCGGTTCGTCGATCGCCGCCGAACTGGGATTGATGCGCGCCACCGACCAGATCACCGCGCTCGGGCTGATGGCGATCGACCCGGTCGCCAAGGCGGTCGCACCGCGGTTCTGGGCGGCGGTGATCTGCGTGCCGCTGCTGACCGGCTTCTTCTGCAGCCTCGGCATCAGCGCGAGCTATTTCGAGGCCGTGCACGTGATCGGCATCGATGCCGGCACGTTCTGGCAGGTGCTGCGCGACGCGGTCGATTATCGCCACGACTTCCTGGTCGCGTTCGAGAAGTCGGCGGTGTTCGGCGGCACCGCGGCGCTGGTGGCGTCGTACGTCGGCTACCACGCCGAGCCGACCATCGAGGGCACCTCGGTCGCCACCACCCGCGCGGTCGTCAATGCGTCGTTGCTGGTGCTGATGTTCAACTTCGTGCTGTCGGCGCTGCTGTTCCGATGAGCCGCTTGCACGCGCTCCTTGCTTTTGATCGTCATTCCCGCGCCGGCGGGGTTGACGACAACATGAAATCCCTGAGGACTCCAACATGACAACCCGCGGTCCACGTCTCGAATTCGCGGTCGGCGCCTTCCTGCTGCTGGCGCTGGCGTCGCTGCTGGTGCTGGCGATCGCCTCGACCAACGGCAAGTTCGGCTTCGGCGGCGACACCTACGAGCTGACGGCGCGCTTCACCAACATCGGGCCGCTGCGGCCGATGGCGCCGGTGAAGATCGGCGGCGTCACCATCGGCCGGGTCGGCGACATCACCCTCGATCCGGTCAAGCTCGACTCGGTGGTCACGCTCGACATCGACAACCGCTACCAGGACCTGTCGGCGGACACGTCGGCCGGGATCCTGACCAACGGCCTGCTCGGCGAGAGCTACATCGGCCTGCAGCCGGGCGGCGACGTCGAGACCTTGAAACCGGGCGAGGAGATCGCATTCACCACGCCTGCGGTCGACATCATCCAGATGGTCGGCAAGTACATGTTCAGTGGCGGCGGCAAGCCCGCGGCCGAGCAAGGCGCAGCGGCCGGCGATGACGCCGGCGCGACGCAATCCCCCTCCTCCACGGAAGCCCCCCAGCCATGAACCGCAAGCTCATCCCCCTTCTCGTCGCCGGCGTGCTGCTGGCCACGGCGCCGGGCCTGGTGCCGGTGCAGGCCGCTCCGCAGGCCGCGGCCGCGGCCACCACCCAGGGCTCGCCCAGCAAGATGGTGCTCGACAACAGCCAGCGCATCCTGTCCACGCTGGAAAGCCGCCGCGCGGAGTTCACGAAGAACCCGGCCGCGCTGCGCCAGTTCGTCAGCGGCGAGTTCAACTCCATGTTCGACCGCGACTACGCGGCGCGCCAGGTGCTCGGCCGCCACGGCCGCGGCGCGTCGGACGCCGACATCAAGACCTTCGGCGACGCGCTCGCCGACAACCTGATGCAGCGCTACGGCTCGTCGCTGCTCAACTTCAACACCAAGCTGCGTGTGCGGGTGAAGTCGGAAACCCCGCTGCCGCGCGGCCTCGGCGTGAAGGTGGCCAGCGAGATGCTGCGCAGCGACGGCGACGCGATCCCGGTCGACTACCTGATGCGCCAGTCCGGCGGCCAGTGGAAGGTGTTCGACGTGATGGTCGAAGGCGTGTCGTTCGTGCAGACCTTCCGCCAGCAGTTCGACCAGCAGCTGCAGACCAAGTCGATCGCGCAGGTCGCCGCCGAACTGCGCAACGGCCAGCTGCAGGCCGATGCCGACAAGTAACGCCGGCCTCCGCCGCGACGGCGACGCGCTGGTGTTCACCGGCGCGCTGCTGCGCGACGACGTTGCCGGGTTGTGGCGGCAGGCGTCGGCAACGCTCGACAGCGTGCGCCGTTTCGACCTGCAGGCGGTCACCCGCATCGACAGCGCCGGCCTTGCGTTGCTGGCCGAGCTGGCCGCGCGCGCCGGCGGCGGCATCACCGTCGACGGCACGCCCGCCGGCCTGGCCGAACTGCGCGCAGCCTACCGGCTGGACCCGGCGCTGGGCTTCGCGGCCTGAGCGCGGCGGCCACCGGTCCGATGCGCGTGCGTTTCCTTCCCCCGATTCCAGCGAGTCCCGCCCCCATGACCCGCCCTGCCGCTTTCCGCGCCACGTTCTGCCTCCCGCTGGTGCTGGCGCTGGCCGCCTGTGCCAGCCACAGCGGCGTGCGCGACGACGCACCGCCGCCGCCCGTGGGCGCCGCCGAGACGGTCCAACCCGTGGTCCAGCCGCAGGCGCTCGATGCGTCCGCTTCGGCCACGCCGCAGGTCGGCGATGCTTCCGCCGCAGATGCCGTGGCCGACGACCTCGCCGTGCCGGCAGCGGACACCGACGCCACCGCGGCGGTCGACGGGCAGGCGGAGACCACCGCGCCGACCCAGGCCGAGCTCGACTACGCCGCGCTCTACGGCGAGCCGCCCTACAACCCGGTCTACGACGCCACCCTGCCCGCACCGGCGCAGCTGCCCAACAGCTATGACCCCTGGGAAGGGCTCAACCGTCGCGTGCACACGTTCAACAACGCCGTCGACCGCGCCATTGCCAAACCGCTGGCCAAGGCCTACGTGAAGGTGGTGCCGCGGCCGGTGCGGCTGGGCGTGAGCAACTTCTTCCACAACCTCGGCCAGCCGGTCAGCGCGTTGAATGCGCTGCTGCAGGGCAAGCCGAAGCAGGCGGCGCAGTCGCTGGGACGCTTCGCGCTCAACAGCACGCTGGGCATCGGCGGCATCTTCGATCCGGCCAGCGACGCGAAGCTGCCGAACAAGAGCGAGGATTTCGGCCAGACGCTGGGCGTGTGGGGCTGGAAGACCTCGCGCTACGTCGAGCTGCCGCTGTTCGGCCCGCGCACCGTGCGCGATACCTTCGGCCTGGTCGGCGATGGCCAGCTGTCGCCGATCCGCCAGGTCGAGGACGACAAGACCCGCGTGTTCCTGCAGGGCCTGCAGCTGGTCGACGTGCGCACGCAGCTGTTCGCCGTGGACAGCATGCGCGCCGGCGCGGTCGACGACTATTCGCTGGTGCGCGACGCCTGGCTGCAGCGCCGCAATTACCAGATCTTCGGCGACCGCGAACGCAAGACCGAAGACGATGCGCTGCCCGACTACCTGCGCGAGGACAACGGCAACCCGACCGTGCCGGTGGACGTGATGCCGATCATCCCGGGCGCGCCGACGAACTGACGGCGCTCTGTCTCACGGGCCATCGAAGGTCCTGTGGGAGCGGTTTATTCGTCGTCATCGCCGAGCAGTTTCTGCGCCTCCGCGCCCGGCAATGTCTCCACGCCCTTGAGCTGCCGTTCGATCGCCCGCGTGCGCACGCCGGCGGCCTTGATGCTGTTCTGCACGGTGTCGAGCTGCCCGCTCGCCCTTTCCAGCACAGTCGCGAACTTGCCGAATTCGCCTTTCACAGCGCTGAGGATTTTCCACACCTCGCTGGAACGCTTCTCGATCGCCAGCGTGCGGAAGCCCATCTGCAGGCTGTTGAGCAGCGCGGTGAACGTGGTCGGTCCGGCCAGCACTACGCGATGTTCGCGCTGCAGCAGGTCGACCAGCCCCGCGCGACGGATAGTTTCGGCATAGAGGCCTTCAGTCGGCAGGAACATCACCGCGAAGTCGGTGGTGTGCGGCGGGATGACGTATTTCTCGCTGATCGACTTCGCTTGCGTACGGATGGCGCGTTCCAGCTGCAGCGCACAGCCCTTGATGGCGTCGGCGTCGCCCTTGTCCTGCGCGTCGATCAGCCGCTCGTAGTCCTCGCGCGGGAATTTGGCGTCCACCGGCAGCCACACCGGCGTGTCGTCGTCTGCCCGTCCCGGCAGGCGGATCGCGAAATCGACCGTCTCACTGCTGCCGGGTCGCACGCGAACGCTGCGCTGGTACTGCTCCTGGGTCAGCGTCTGCTCGAGGATATTGTCGAGCTGCACCTCGCCCCAGCCGCCTCGATCCTTGACGTTGGCCAGCACGCGTTTGAGGTCGCCGACGCCCGTGGCCAGCTGCTGCATCTCGCCGAGCCCTCGCTGCACCTGTTCCAGTCGCTCGGACACAATCTTGAACGAGGCATCGAGCCGCGCGTTGAGCGTGGACTGCAGCTTCTCGTCGACGGTGGCGCGCATCTGTTCGAGCTTTGACGCGTTGTCGGCCTGCAGCTTCTGCAGCTGCGATTCGAGCGTGGCGCGCATCTCGCCGATGCGCTGCTCGTTGCGCTGGGTCAGTTCGGCCAGCCGCTGGCCCAGGGTGTCGGCGAATCGCTGCTGCAGGTCGGCGCCTTCGCTGCGCGACTTGCGCGCGTCCTCGGTCAGCGCCTCGCGCAGCACGTCCAGGCGCTGGTCGGTGCGGGTGCTGAATTCGGTCAGGCGCGCGCCGAAGCCTTCGATGCGCTGCGCCTGCGCCGCGGACAGGCTGTCGAGCTGCTGGCGCAGTTCGCCTCGGCCGTCGCGCTGTTCCTCGCGCAGTGCCGCTTCCAGCGCGCGTTCGGGCTTGCGCAGCAGCAGGACCACCAGCAGGACGATCGCCGCGAACACGGCGACCAGCAAGAGCAGCAGGAGTTGGGTGTCGGACATGCCGCCAGTGTAAGCGCGGCCGTCGCAGTGGTTGCGATCCGGCGGGCGCGCTGGCGCGTGCGGTGCGGCGGCGCGACAATGCGCGGGAGCTCCGCTGTCCCGGGAGAACCCCGATGCGATCGCACTTCGTGCTGCTGGCGGCCTACAACCGCTCGATGAACACCCGCCTGTACGCCGCGGCGGGCTCGTTGCCGGCCGCGGAGCTGGCGCACGACCGCGGCGCGTTTTTTGGCTCGATCCTCGGCACCCTCAACCACCTGGTCGTCGCCGACACGATCTGGCTGCAGCGCTTCGCCGGCCTGCCCGCGCGCCACGCGGAACTCGATCCGGTCCGCGCGCTGCCGCCGCCCGCGGCACTCGACGCGCTGCCGTTCCCCGAGTTCACCGCGCTTGCCGCGCACCGCCGCTGGCTCGACGCCATCATCGAGCGCTGGGTGTCCGTGCTGGACGACGACGACCTGCGCCACGTGCTGCACTACGCCAAGACCCGCGGCGGCGGGTTCCGGCGCGAATTCGCCGCGCTGCTGCTGCATTTCTTCAACCATCAGACCCACCATCGCGGCCAGGTGACCACGCTGCTGTCGCAGGCCGGCGTGGACGTCGGCGTCACCGACCTGGTGGCCATGATTCCGGATGCCGCTGCGGACACCGCCGCGGCGCCCGACCCGCATTGAGGACACCACCGTGGAGCTGCGCAGCAAGCGTGCCTACCTGCCGCCCGACGACGACGACGGCAACCGCATCCTGGTCGACCGGCTGTGGCCGCGCGGCCTGTCGAAGGAGAAACTCGGCGACGTCGCCTGGGTCAGGGACGTGGCGCCGAGCGACGCGCTGCGCAAATGGTTCGGGCACGATGCGGCGAAATGGGACGGATTCCGAGAGCGCTACTTCGCCGAGCTCGACGCCAACCCCGAAGGCGTCGCCGCGCTGCGCAAGCAGCTGTTGGCGAAAGGGCGCAACACGCTGCTGTTCGGGACCCGCGAGGAAGCACACAACAATGCCGTCGCGCTGTGCGAGTACCTGCGCGCGCACCGCAAGCGCTAGGACGGGCCGACACGCGGAAGCGTTTCGCGCCGGGTCCGCGGGATCGCAAGATAGGGCGAAGGTAGCTGCAGGTTCCCGTAGGCGCGGCTTCAGCCGCGAGCTTTTTGAAGAAGAGCGGCGAAGATCGAGAGCTCGCGGCTTCCGCCGCTCCTGCATGGCTGCGGCGCGAAGGGCAGCACCGGCATGCAGGCGCGTGCCGGCCTGTTGTATCGACGGCGCGGGTCAGAGCTTGACCAGTTCCACCCGACGGTTCTGCGCGCGCCCGGCCTCGGTGCCGTTGTCGGCCACCGGCCGGCTGTCGCCGTAGCCATGTGCCTGCAGGCGCGCGGCATCGATGTCGCGGGCGGCGATTGCGTCCACCACCGACTGCGCACGCCCTTCGGACAGGGTCTGGTTGTGCCGAGCATCGCCGGTGTTGTCGGTGTGCCCGTCGATCGACAGCCGCAGCACCGGATCGTCCGAGAGCAGCTGCACGACCTGGTCGACCTGCGGCCTGGACGCCGGCTCGATCCGGGTGCTGTCGGTTGCGAAGTTGACCTGCAGCGCGACCTTGCCGGTCTCGTCCAGGCGCTTCTTCATTGCGCCGGCATCGATCAGCTTCGCGCTCGCCTCGAACGGCTTGGTCTCCATGATCAGCCAGTTGCCCATCGCACTGTTGGTCACGAAGTGGACCCAGATGTTGCGGTCGGCCCTGCGGATGACGTAGACGGTCGCCGGTTCGTTGTAGATGTCGCCGATGCCTTCGATATGGCCCTGGGTCACGTCCTCTTTGAGGGTGTCGTACTGTTCCTTCGGAATCCGCGACGACGCCACCTTGACCGCACCGACGCTGTCGAGAAGCGTCTCGAGGTTCTTGCGCAGCTCGAACTCGGACCAGGTCTTGCCGTCCGCCGTATCGATCGAGGCCTCGTAGCTGCGGCCTTCCACCCATTCGAAGCCTTGTCCGGTCCAGAACGGGAAACGGGCGTAATCCATCTCCACCGGCCGGTTCATCGGCTCGTAGCCGGCAGGCAGCGAGAAGTACGGGAACTCGCCCAGCGCAGCGTCGGACACCGGCACGCTTTCGATGTCGAAGCTGGCGATGGCGGCCTCGGTCGGCGTCGCAGCATCGGCGGCAGGTTCGGCATCCGAAGTCGCGGGCGTTGCTGCCGGCGCGGTGGCGGCCGCTTCGGCGGCTGGCGGGGCGGGCTTCTGGCAGGCTGCCAGCAGCGTGGCCAGTGCAAACACCGGCAGGAAGCGGACGATCGATTTCAAGGGAGAACTCCTTGTGGTCGGCAGGGTCACCGGCGACGGATCTGTGTCGCCGGGCGGAACGTCAGTCCAGCACGCGGCAGAAGGCCGCCTTGAGGTAACGCGATTCGGGCACGTTGGCCAGGAAGGGATGGTCCGGCCCGGCGCCGGCCACCTTCAGCACCTGGATCGTGCGTCCGGCGTAGAACGCCGCGCGGCGCAGCATGTCGAGGAACTGCTCCTCGCTGACCAGCCCGGTGCACGAGAACGTCGCGAACAGGCCGCCGGGCTTCACCACGCCGAGTGCGAGCTTGTTCATGTCGAGGTATTTCTTCAGCGCCGGGATCACCTGTTCCCGGTCGCGGGTCATCTTCGCCGGATCGAGGACCACCACGTCGTACAGGTCGCCCGCGTTGCCGGCGTCGCGCAGCCACGGGAAGATGTCGGCCTGCACGAAGCGGATGCGCACGTCGTTCAATTTCGCGTTGCCGCGGGCGATGTCGAGCACGTCCTGGTCGATGTCGATGCCGACCACCTCCTGTGCGCCGCGCGCCGCGGCATAGACGCCGAAGCCGCCGGTGTTGCAGCACAGGTCGAGCACGCGGCGACCTTCGACCTGGTGCGACAGCCATTCCCGGTTCTCGCGCTGGTCGGCGAAAAACCCGGTCTTGTGCGCGCCGGCGGGATCGGCGCGGAAGCGGATGCCGTGTTCGGTGATGATCGCCGGCTCCGGTGCCGAGCCGCTGCTGCTCACCGGACGGTAGTCGAAGCTCTCCTGCTTCTGCACGTGCTCGTCGGCGAAGCTGTAGAAGCGCGCGCCGGGGAAGTGCGCCTTGAGCGCCTCGTAGATCCACTCGCGGTGGCGGAACATGCCGGCGCTGAAAAACTCGACCACCAGCAGGTCGCCGTAGCGGTCGACGACCAGGCCGCTGAGGCCGTCGCCCTCGCTGTGCACCACGCGCCAGGCGTCGGAGACGGCGTCGAGTTTCAGGATGTCGCGGCGCAGGCGCACCGCCTCGCCGATGCGATGCGCGAACCACGCGGCATCGACGGCGACGTCGGGATCGGCTTCCAGCATGCGCAGCGCGATGCGCGAATGGCCGTTGTAGAAACCGCGCCCGATCCAGGTGCCGTCGACGCCGACCACGTCGACGATGCTGCCGGGCCTGGGCCGCTGCGCTGGTTTTTCCACCAGCTTCTGGAAGATCCACGGGTGGCTGCCACGCCAGGCATTGCGCAGGCGGACGGTGGGGATGGCGTCATTCATGCGCGCATTATCGCGCAACGGGTTGCTGGATCCGTGGCCTTGCCCCGGCGCATGGTCGCCACGGCTCGTGTAGGAGCGGCTTCAGCCGCGAGCTCTTCGCCCGATCCGAAGAGCAAGAGCTCGCGGCTGAAGCCGCTCCTACCGGTACGTTTCACTCGAAGACCGGTCACCGCCATCCGTGGCGCAACGACGCAGGCTCAGGAACGTCCGGCCCGGCCATCCATGGCCGGGCGTTCGCGACCGCAGCCGATGCCGATAGGGCATCGGCTAAGCGCGGTCGCTCACCCCCCCGGGTTGAAGCCGATGGTGCGGCGGGTGGTGACCGGGGCGCCGATCGGTTCGAAGCGCCAGCGCTTGACCGCGGCCACCGCCTCGCGGTCGAACACCCGCGGCGGGTTCGATCGCACCACGCGGGCGCTGGTGACCGAGCCGTCGGCGGCGACCGTGAATTCCACCTGCACCTCGCCCGACTGGCCGGCGCGCAGGGCGTCGATCGGGTAGCGCGGCGCGGGGGTGCTGATCGGACGCAGGTCGTTCGCCGATACCGTCGCCTTCTCGACCGGCTTCGGCGTCTGCTGGGCGGCACGCTGCTGCGCAGCCTTCTGCTCCGCTTCGCGCTCGGCCGCGGCCTTCTGGTCGGCCTCGCGCTTGGCGGCGGCGGCCTGCTCGGCCTGCTGGGCGGCAAGCTTTTCGGCCACCTGCTGCTGCTGCAGCTGCTGCTGCGCGGCGCGTTCCTTCTCGAGCTGTGCCTTCTTCGCCGCTTCCTCTTCGGCGGAGAGTTTCTGCTCTTCGGCGCGCTTGATCTCGGCGTCCTGCGCGGTGGCGATGCTAGCCTTCAGCCGTGCCAGCGACGGATGGTCCTTGTCGGCCTTCTCGATCAGGCCGAACAAACGCTGCGCCTCGTCGAAGTCGCCGCGGTCGCGGCTCTGTTCGGTGGCGATCACGGTCATCGGCAGCAGGTCGGTCAACGCACTGGACACGCCGGGGTCGCCGGGCAGCTTGTCGCGCAGCGCGAGGTAGTACTCCATCGCGTTGTCGCCGGCCGGGGCGTAGAGCTTGCTTTCCTGGTAGGCCTGGGTGGCCTTCTTGCGCAGGTCGTCGGCGCTGAGCGCGGCGACCTCCGCCGACACGGCCTGCGCCGGCGGCTGGGCCGGCTGCGTCGCGGCGGTGGGCGTCGCGCCGCCGGCGGCGGGCGCGGCGTCTTCCTTCTTGCCGCAGGCGCTGATCGCGATGACCAGCAACACCCCGAGCGCCAGGCGCAGGTGTGCCGGCCGTGCGTCGGGCGCAAGCGGTGACATGGACTGTGACAAAGACATCGGTACTCCCCCTGGATGTGCGATTGGTGCACTTGCGTAGGACGCGATAGTACAACCGGTTTGTCAACTCCCCGGCCGCCTGAACGCGCTGCCGCGCTACTTGCCGATGCAGAAGCTCGAGAAAATGTGACCAAGTAGGGCGTCGGGCGCGACCCGGCCGGTGATCTCGCCCAGGGCCTCGTGGCCGGCGCGCAGGGCCTCGGCGGCCAGGTCCAGGCTCTCCGCGGCAAGGGCCTGGCGGGCGGCCGCGAGCTCGGCCGCGGCGCGGCGCAGGGCGTCGACGTGGCGGGCGCGGGCGGTGAAGGCACCCTCGGTGGCGTCCGCGGTGCGGCCCTGCCACAGCGCGCGCAGGCGCTCGTGCAGCTGCTCGAGCCCGGCGCCGGTGCGGGCGGAGACCTGCAGCGCGTCGTCCATCCCGGCCGGCGGTGCCGCGGTGCCCGGCAGATCGCTCTTGTTGAGCAGCCAGAGCCGGGTCGGGACGCCCGCGACCGCGGCGACCAGTTCGGCGCGCCCGGCCTCCGGCGTGCGCGCATCGAGCACGACCAGGGCGATGTCGGCGCGTCCGAGTTCGTCGCGTGCGCGGCGCATGCCTTCGCGCTCGATCACGTCACCGGATTCGCGCAGCCCGGCGGTGTCGACCAGGGTGAGTTCGACGCCGTCGATGCGCACCGTCTCGTGCAGCAGGTCGCGGGTGGTGCCGGCGATGTCGGTGACGATGGCGCGGTCGCTGCCGGCCAGCGCGTTGAGCAGCGAACTCTTGCCGGCATTGGGCGGGCCGACGATCACCGCGTGCAGGCCGTCGCGCAGCTTGCGGCCGCGTTCGGCGTCGGCGAGCAGCGCATCGAGCAGCGCGATCGCGTCGTCCAGTCGTCGCCGCAATGGCCCGCCGCCGAGGGTGTCGAGCGGTTCGTCGGCGAAATCGATCGCCGCCTCGACGTGTACCCGCAGCGCCAGCAGTTCGGCGGCGATGGCGTCGATGCGGCGCGAGAACTCGCCGTCCAGCGCGCGCCGCGCCGCGCGGGCGGCACGCTGGTCGCCGGCGGCGATCAGGTCGGCGACGGCTTCGGCCTGGGCCAGGTCGAGCTTGCCGTTGAGGAACGCGCGTTCGCTGAACTCGCCCGGCCGCGCGCCGCGCGCGCCCAGCGCCTGGCAGCGTTCGACCAGTTGCTGCAGCACGGCGCGACTGCCGTGCGCCTGCAGCTCCACCACGTCCTCACCCGTGTAGCTGGCCGGCGCGCGGAAATACAGCGCGATGCCGTCGTCGATCGTCGCCCCGTCCGCATCGACGAAGCGCACGTGCCGCGCCAGCCGCGGCTTTAGCGCCTTGTCGCCGCATACCTCGCGTGCGATGTCGCGCGAACGCGGGCCCGACAGGCGCACGATGCCGACCCCGCCGGCACCCGGCGCGGTGGCGATGGCGACGATGGTGTCGTGAGCGTCGGTCATGACGGACATGTTCGCAGACCCGGCCCGCAACGCGGACCCCGGATGCGCAAGACCCGCCTTGCGGCGGGCCTGCGGAATCAACTTGCCGGACCCACCTGCGTGGATCAGCCTGCCTTGATCAGCTTTTCTCCACCAGCGGCTTCGGCGGCGGCTCGGCGTACTTCCTGGTGATCACCCACTGCTGCAGCAGGCCCAGGCCGCCGTTGGCCACCTGGTACAGCACCAGGCCGGCAGGCAGGAAGGCCAGGACTACGCCGAAGATGATCGGCATCGTCTGCATCATCTTCTGCTGCATCGGATCCATGCCGCTCATCGGCGTGAGCTTCTGCGTGGCCCACATGATCGCGATGTTGAGCACCGGCAGGATGAAGTACGGGTCGCGCGCGGTGAGGTCCTGGATCCACAGCGTCCACGGCGCCTGGCGCAGCTCCACCGATTCCATCAGCATCCAGTACAGCGCCATGAAGATGATCATCTGCGGCAGCACCGGCAGGCAGCCGCCGACAGGATTGATCTTCTCCTTCTTGTAAAGCTCCATCATCGCCATCTGGAACTTCTGCTTGTCGTCGCCGTAGCGCTCCTTGAGCTGCGCGATGCGCGGCTGGAAGCGGCGCATCTTGGCGGTCGACTTGTACTGCGCCGCCGACAGCGGGAACAGCACCAGCTTGAGCATGCAGACCAGCGCGACGATCGCCCAGCCCCAGTTGCCGAACAGCGCGTGCAGCTTGGCCAGCACCCAGAACAGGCCCTGCCCGAGCACCGCGAAGACCTTGAAGCGGCTGTAATCAACCGCACGCTCCAGGCCCTTGACGTCCTGCGCGGCCAGCTGCGAAACCAGCTTCGGGCCGACCCACAGGCGCGCGTCGCTGACCGCCTTCTCGCCCGGCGCGAGCGAGAACGACGGCCCCATCGCATGGATGCCGTCGACCGCGCCGGCCGTGGTCAGGCCGAAGCGCGCGGCCTGGTCCTTCTGCGGGATCCAGGCGGTGAAGAAGTGGTGCTGCAGCAGCGCGATCCAGCCGCCGGTGACGGTGATGTCGAGCGGGCCGTCCTCGACGAAGTCGTTGAACTTGCGTCCGTCATAACCGTCGGCGGCGCTGAACCACTTGGCGCCAGCGAAGCTGTACGACGCCGGATCGGTCATGCCGCTCTTCTTCTCGGGCGGGATCCGCGCCAGCTGGCGGTAGATGTAGCCCTGCCACGGCTTGCCGGACTCGTTGACGACCTCGTCATGCACCGCGATCGCGTAGCTGCCGCGCGACAGGGTATAGGTGCGACGGATGCGCACCGCCGCGTCGGGCGGCGAAACGAAGCTGACCTGCACCGTCGGCTGGCCGCTGGCCAGCGTGATCTCGCGCTGCTGCGGTGCCTCCGGCACCAGCGCCGGCACGGTCGCTCCACCCTGCCCGACCCAGCCACTCTTGGCGACGTAGTAATGCGCCGGGTCGTCATCGAGCAGCTTGACCGGCGGGCTGCCCTCGGTCCGGGCCTGCGGATACTGCAGCAGCTGCGCGTCGAACACGTTGCCGCCGTCGAGCGACAGCGTCAGCACGTCTGTGGTGATCGTGACCCGATGGTCGTCGGCGATCGGCGCGGCCACGACCGCAGCCACGGCGGCGTTGCCGGTGCCGGCCGGTTTCGCGCTGGGGATCGCGGCAGCGGTATCACCCGGCGCCATGCCCGGCAGCGCGCCGGCACTGGGCAGCGCCTGCTGCGTGGTCTCGGCCGCCGCGGGCGCTGGATTCTTGTCCTTGCCCCACTCCATCCACAGCAGCACCGCCACCATCAGCCAGGCGAAAATCAGGAACGTACGGGTCTGGTTCATCAGGCAGGCAGGCTCGAGCCGTCGGGTCGATCGTCCGACGCGGGATGGGAAGGAGGGGCAGCGGGCGCCGCGGGGGGGATTGTGCCGTCCGCGCCAGCCTGCGGCAATGCGCCGGCGCGCTGCAGCAGGCTCAGCAAGCCTTCGCGCAGGGCCGCGTTCTGGCTCTGCGCCGCGGCCTTGCGCGCGACCACGACATAGTCGCCGTCAGGCAATTGCGGCCGCAGCTGGCGGAAGACATCGCGCAGGACGCGCTTGATGCGGTTGCGGCCGACCGCGTGCGGATCGACCTTGCGCGAAACGGCCAGGCCCAGCCGCGCCGGCGGCGGACCGGCGACGAAATGCAGGGAAAACAGGGGCGATGCGGTGCGCCGGCCCTGCTGGAAGGCGCGGTCGAACTCGGCGCGTGCGCGTACCCGCACGTGGCGCGGGAAGCGGGCAGTCATGGGCAAAGCGATGCAATCGCGGCCGTTGGCCGGCCGGAGCGAAACGGCCTCAGGCCGTCAGGCGCTTGCGACCCTTGGCGCGGCGACGGGCCAGGATCTTGCGGCCGTCGGCGGTCTTCATGCGGGCACGGAAGCCGTGGTCGCGCTTGCGCTTGAGGTTGCTGGGTTGGTAGGTGCGCTTGGTGGCCATGGCGGGACTCGAGCGAATACGCGTCGGAAAGAACCGGCGATTTTACTGTGCCTGGATTTGGCCGGTCAAGCCGGATCGGCCCGGGCCAGGCGTCCGGCCGCCCTGGCGCGGCCCCGGCGCAGTGGCCGCGGTGCGGTCGTGCGCCTGCCCGGGTGCGGTGGTAGTCTGCCTGTCCCCTTGCTGCCGCGACCGTTGCGCGCCCGATCCGGACGCACGACGCGGCGCTGTCATTGCGCAGAACCGAACGTATGGATGCCTGGCCCCGTTGCCTTGAACGCCTTGAAGCCGAGTTTCCCGCCGAGGACGTCCATGCCTGGCTGAAGCCGCTGCAGGCGACCTGGCGCGACGACGCCACCGTGCTGTACGCGCCCAACGCCTTCGTCCGCGACGAGGTCCGCACGCGCTACCTGGGCCGGATCCGCGAGCTGCTCGGCCACTTCGCCGGCAACGAGGAAGTCACCCTGGAAATCGGCTCGCTGCCACGGATCGCCACCGAGCGGGCCGCGCCGATGGCATTCCCGGCGCGCAGCGCGCACGAGGCGGTCGCCTTCGCCGGCAACCTCGACAGCCACTACACCTTCGACAACTTCGTCGAGGGCCGCAGCAACCAGCTTGGCCGCGCCGCGGCCTGGCATGCGGCGCAGGATCCCGGCAATCGCGCCCACAACCCGCTGCTGCTGTACGGCGGCACCGGCCTGGGCAAGACCCACCTGATGTTCGCCGCCGGCAACGAGATGCGCCGCCACAACCCGGGCATGCGCGTGCTGTACGTGCGCAGCGAGCAGTTCTTCAGCGCGATGATGAAGGCGCTGCAGGACAAGGCGATGGACGGCTTCAAGCGCCAGTTCCAGCAGGTCGACGCGCTGCTGATCGACGACATCCAGTTCTTCGCCGGCAAGGACCGCACCCAGGAAGAGTTTTTCCACACCTTCAACGCGCTGTTCGACGGCAAGCAGCAGATCATCATGACCTGCGACCGTTTCCCGCGCGAAGTCGAAGGCCTCGAGCCGCGGCTCAAGTCGCGCCTGGCCTCGGGCCTGAGCGTGCCGATCGACCCGCCCGACTTCGAGACCCGCGCCCAGATCGTGCTGTCGAAGGCGCGCGAGCGCGGCGCCAACATCCCCGAGGACGTCGCCTTCCTGATCGCCAAGAAGATGCGCTCGAACGTGCGCGACCTCGAAGGTGCACTCAACACGCTGGCGGCGCGCGCCAACTTCACCGGCCGCGCGATCACCCAGGAGTTCGCCCAGGAGACCTTGCGCGACCTGCTCCGGGCGCAGCAGCAGGCGATCAGCATCGCCAATATCCAGAAGACCGTGGCAGACTACTACGGGTTGCAGATCAAGGATTTGCTGTCGAAACGCCGGACCCGTTCGCTGGCCCGCCCCCGCCAGGTGGCGATGGCGCTGGCGAAGGAGCTGACCGAGCACAGCCTGCCCGAGATCGGCGACGCCTTCGCCGGGCGCGACCACACCACGGTGCTGCACGCATGCCGCCAGATCCGCGGCCTGCTCGGCACCGACGGCAAGCTCCACGAGGACTGGGACAAGCTGATCCGCAAGCTCAGCGAGTGAACCAGGCCACGGTCCGTCCGGAAGATCGCGGCGAACGACGGCAGGTGTGGATCGGCCAGGGCGGTGGATGAAACGTGGAAAACTTGTGGACAACCCGGGGGCGAAGATTGGGGCCAAAAGTTATCCACAGATTGCCCCAATGTGGTCCGGCGGTTATCTACGGGGTCACGAGCCTGTAAAATCCATTAAATTCAAAGTGTTACCTGTGTTACAACCAGATTTCCGCGACTCCAACACCACCAGCTTTTGTATTTATCCCATTCTTAGAGCAAGGGCATAGGGGAAACAAACAGCATGCGTTTCAGTCTGCAGCGCGAAGTGTTCCTGAAGCCGCTGGGCCAGGTGGTCAACGTCGTCGAACGGCGCCAGACCCTGCCCGTGCTGGCCAACCTGCTGGTCCAGGTCAAGGACGGGCAACTGTCGCTGACCGGCACCGACCTCGAAGTCGAGATGATCGCCCGCAGCGCCGTCGATGACGCCCAGGACGGCGAGACCACGATCCCGGCACGCAAGCTGTTCGACATCGTCCGTGCCCTGCCCGACGGCAGCAAGGTTTCGGTCTCGCAGACCGGCGACAAGGTCACCGTGCAAGCCGGCCGCAGCCGCTTCACCCTGGCCAGCCTGTCGGCCAACGACTTCCCGTCGGTGGACGAGGTCGAGGCGACCGAACGCGTCAGCGTGCCGGAAGCCGCGCTCAAGGAGCTGATCGAGCGCACCGCGTTCGCGATGGCGCAGCAGGACGTGCGCTATTACCTCAACGGCCTGTTGTTCGACCTCGGCGACCGCCGCCTGCGCTGCGTGGCCACCGACGGCCATCGCCTGGCGTTGTGCGAGACCACGCTGGAAGCGGACGTGCAGACCAAGCGTCAGATCATCGTCCCGCGCAAGGGCGTGCAGGAACTGCAGCGCTTGCTCGAGGGCGGCGACCGCACGCTCGAGCTGGAGATGGGCCGGAACCACATCCGGGTCAAGCGCGACGATGTCACCTTCACCAGCAAGCTGATCGACGGCCGCTTCCCCGATTACGCGGCGGTGATCCCGATCGGTGCCGACCGCGAGGTCCGCATCGACCGCGAAGTCCTGCGTGCGGCCCTGCAGCGCGCGGCGATCCTGTCGAACGAGAAGTATCGCGGCGTGCGCCTGGAGGTCTCCCCCGGCCAGCTGAAGATCAACGCCCACAACCCCGAGCAGGAAGAGGCACAGGAAGAAGTCGAGGCCGATACCAAGGTCGACGACCTGGCGGTCGGCTTCAACGTCAACTACCTGCTCGACGCGCTCAGCGCCCTGCGCGACGAACACGTGGTGATCGCCCTGCGCGACGCCAATTCCTCGGCGCTGGTGCGCGAGGCCTCCAACGACCGCTGCCGCCACGTCGTGATGCCGCTGCGGCTGTGAGCCATCCGGTTTGTTTCACGTGGAACAACGACGCCCGGCCCGCTCCGGGCGTTTTGTTCTGCGCGGGTTGACCCTGCATGCGCCTGTCGCGGCTTGAAATCCGGCGGCTGCGCAGCCTGGCCGAGGTGGCGCTTGCGCCCGGTCGCGGCCTGAACCTGCTCGTCGGCGGCAACGGCGCCGGCAAGACCAGCGTGCTCGAAGCGGTCCACCTGCTGGCCTACGGGCGCAGTTTCCGCGGCCGGGTGCGTGACGGGCTGGTGGCCAGCGGCGCGCCGGCGCTCGAGGTCTATGTCGAATGGGAGGAAGAAGCCGGAACGCGCCGCCGGAAGGCGGGCCTGCGGCACGGCGGGCAGGCCTGGGAGGGTCGCCTCGACGGACAACAGGTCGCCTATCTCGGCGACCTGTGCGCGGCGCTGGCGGTGGTCAGTTTCGAGCCGGGCAGCCATGCCCTGGTCAGCGGCGGCGGCGAGCCGCGGCGCCGCTACGTCGATTGGGGGCTGTTCCACGTGGAACACGACTTCCTGCCCCTGTGGCGCCGCTATGCGCGCGCGCTCAAGCAGCGCAACAGCCTCCTCAAGCAGCGCGTCCGCGACGACCAGCTCGACGCCTGGGACCACGAACTGGCCGAGGCCGGCGAGCCGATGACGCGCCTGCGCGAGTCCTACCTGGCCCAGCTGCAGGCGCCGCTGGGCGCCATTTCCGGCGAACTCGCACCGATGCTCGGCTCCGCCAGCATCGAGTTCCAGCCCGGGTGGCGCCGCGACGAGCTTCCGCTCGCAGACGCGCTGCTGCTGGCACGCGATCGCGACCTGCAGGCCGGCTTCACCTCGGTCGGCCCGCACCGCGCGGATTGGCGAATCCGGCACGCCGCCCTACCCAATGGCGAGACCCTCTCCCGCGGCCAGGCCAAGCTCACCGCGCTGACCTGCGTCCTCGCCCAGGCCGAGCATTACGCCGGCGTGCGGGGCGAGTGGCCGGTGGTGCTGCTCGACGACCTGGCCTCGGAACTCGATCGCGGCCACCAGCGGCGGATCCTGGCGCGGCTGGCGGCCGGCAATGCCCAGGTCTTCGTCACCGGCACCGAACTCCCGGCCGAAGACGCGCTGCGCGAGCATGAATACGCCTTGTTCCACGTGGAACAAGGCCGGGTCGGCCCCGCCTGAGCGCTTCGCGCAGGCAGCAGAAACGGCGTCGAACCCCGCGAATTGCTATAATTCGAGCATCCATAGCTAATGTGTCTCGGTGCCGGCCAACGCCGCCGCCGCGGGAGTCTTGAGCCGAATGACCGAATCCAACCTGGGCGCCGAGCAGGGCCAGAACAACGTCTACGATTCCAGCCGGATCACCGTGCTGCGCGGCCTGGAAGCGGTGCGCAAGCGCCCGGGCATGTACATCGGCGACGTCCACGACGGCACTGGCCTGCACCACATGGTGTTCGAGGTGGTCGACAACTCGATCGACGAGGCCCTGGCCGGCCACGCCGACGACGTCACCGTGACCATCCACGAGGACGGTTCGGTATCGGTGTCCGACAACGGCCGCGGCATCCCGGTCGACATCCACAAGGAAGAGGGCGTCTCGGCGGCGCAGGTCATCATGACCCAGCTGCACGCCGGCGGTAAGTTCGACGACAACAGCTACAAAGTCTCCGGCGGCCTGCACGGTGTCGGCGTGTCGGTGGTCAACGCGCTGAGCGAGAAGCTCACCCTCGACATCTGGCGCAACGGCTTCCACCACCAGCAGACCTACGCGATGGGCGAGCCGGTCGCGCCGCTGGCCGCGCTCGAGGCCTCGGACAAGCGCGGCACCCTGGTGCGGTTCTGGCCGGCGACGGTGACGTTCAGCGACGTCGAATTCCATTACGACATCCTGGCCCGGCGCCTGCGCGAGCTGTCGTTCCTCAATTCGGGGGTGAAGATCACCCTGGTCGACGAGCGCGGGGAAGGGCGCCGCGACGTGTTCCAGTACCAGGGCGGCATCGCTTCGTTCGTCGAGCACCTGGCGCAGCTCAAGACCCCGCTGCACCCCAACGTGATTTCGGTCAGCGGCGAGGAAGCCGGCATCACCGTGGACGTGGCGTTGCAGTGGACCGATTCCTACCAGGAAGCGATGTTCTGCTTCACCAACAACATTCCGCAGAAGGACGGCGGCACCCACCTGATCGGGTTCCGCGCCGCGCTCACGCGCACGCTGACCAACTACATCGAGCAGAACGGGATCGCCAAGCAGGCCAAGGTCAACCTGTCCGGCGACGACATGCGCGAGGGCATGATCGCGGTGCTCAGCGTCAAGGTGCCGGATCCGAGCTTCTCCTCGCAGACCAAGGAGAAGCTGGTCTCATCGGAGGTGAGACCGGTCGTTGAGCACACGTTCGGCGCACGTTTGGAGGAGTTCCTGCAGGAAAACCCCAATGAAGCCCGTGCGATCGCCGGCAAGATCGTCGACTCCGCCCGCGCCCGCGAGGCCGCGCGCAAGGCCCGCGACCTGACCCGCCGCAAGGGCGCGCTGGACATCGCCGGGCTGCCCGGCAAGCTCGCCGACTGCCAGGAAAAGGACCCGGCGCTGTCGGAACTGTTCATCGTCGAGGGCGACTCTGCCGGCGGTTCGGCCAAGCAGGGCCGCAACCGCAAGAACCAGGCGGTGCTGCCTTTGAGGGGCAAGATCCTTAACGTCGAGCGCGCGCGCTTCGACCGCATGCTGTCCTCGGACCAGGTCGGCACCCTGATCACCGCGCTGGGCACCGGCATCGGCCGCGACGAGTACAATCCGGACAAGCTGCGTTACCACCGCATCATCATCATGACCGACGCCGACGTCGACGGCGCGCACATCCGCACCCTGCTGCTGACGTTCTTCTACCGGCAGATGCCGGAGCTGATCGAGCGCGGCTACATCTACATCGGCCTGCCGCCGCTGTACAAGATCAAGCAGGGCAAGACCGAGCTGTACCTGAAGGACGACGCGGCGCTCAACGCCTACCTGGCCAGCAACGCGGTCGAAGGCGCGTCGCTGATCCCGGCGCAGGACGAGCCGGCGATCGAGGGCGCGGCGCTGGAAAAGCTGCTGCTGGCCTATGCCGGCGCGCGCGACGCCATCGCCCGCAACGCGCACCGCTTTGACCCGCTGGTGCTCGAGTCGCTGATCGACTTCACCCCGCTCGACGCCGAACACCTGGCGCAGAACACCGACGAGCGCCACGAACTCGACGCGCTGGAAAAGCGCCTCAACCGCAGCGGGCTGGGGAAGCCGCGCTACTCGCTGGAACTGCAGGCGGCGGACGAAACGCGCCCGGGCGCGCTGCTGGTCAAGCGCAAGCACATGGGCGAGGAGTTGATCCAGGTGCTGCCGTTCTCGGCGTTCGAGAGCGGCGACCTGCGCCCGTTGCGCGACACCGCCGCGCTGCTGCACGGCCTGATCCGCGATGGCGCGCAGATCGTCCGCGGCAACCGCGCGCAGCCGATCGCCAGCTTCGCCGAGGCGCAGGCCTGGCTGCTCGACGAGGCCAAGAAGGGCCGCCAGATCCAGCGCTTCAAGGGCCTGGGTGAAATGAATCCCGAGCAGCTGTGGGACACCACGGTCAATCCGGACACGCGCCGCCTGCTGCAGGTGCGGATCGAGGACGCGGTGGCCGCCGACCAGATCTTCTCGACCCTGATGGGCGATGTCGTCGAACCGCGCCGCGAGTTCATCGAGGACAACGCGCTGAAGGTCTCCAACCTCGACGTCTGACGGTCGCCTGACGCTTGGAGGTTCGCGCCGACAGCATCACTGCGCCGCCGCCGTTGCCGGCGCAGCCGTGGCGGCAGTCGCTGGCCGCGTTCGCGGTCGACCTGGCGCTGGCCACGGGGCTGGTATTCGGCCTCTCCATCGCGGGGGTCGTGGCCTGGGCCATGGTCCGGGGCATGCAGCTGGGCCTCGACGGCGGAGCGGCGGGCGATCCACGACAGCTCGCGGCGCAAATCGGGGAACCGCAGGGCATGGCCCTGGTCGTCATCAGCGTCGTGGCCACCGCGGTTGCGGCGCTGCTGCTGTATTTCTGGCGCCGCCGCGCCGCCATCGGCGAGCGCATGGCCTCGCACGCCGCCGCACGGCGGCTTTCGACCTGGGGCTGGGCCGCATTGGCCGGCCTTGCGGCTTTCGCCTTCAGCGCGGTGGCCACCACCCTGGGCCAGCAGGCCGGCATCGAGCAGGTCCCGACCAACCAGCCGCTGATCGAGGCGGTGGGTGCCCAGCATCCGGCCTGGCTGCTGCTGTTCGTCGTGCTGCTGGCGCCCGTCTACGAAGAACTGCTGTTCCGGCGCGTGCTGTTCGGCCGCCTCTGGGCCGCCGGCCGGCCGCTGCTGGGCCTGGTGCTGAGCAGCGCGGCGTTCGCGTGCATGCACGAGCTGCCGGGCACCGGCGGCAACGGGCTGCTGGCCGGGACGCTGCTATGGACCTGCTACGCGGCGATGGGCGCGCTGTTCGCCTGGGTCTATCGCAGGACCGGGACCCTGTGGGCCGCGATTGGCGCCCATGCCGTCAACAACCTGATCGCCAGCGCGCTGCTGCTGTCGGGTGTGCATTGACGGGCCGTTGATCCACACTCGACTACAACGACCGATTCGATGCCAAGGAACGTCCCGTCATGAAGAAGCCCCTGCTCGGCCTTGCCGTCGCGGCCGCCGTCGCCGCCTGTGCGACCACCACGTCGCCGACCGGCCGCACCCAGTACGTCGGCGCGGTCTCGCAGGACCAGCTCAACCAGATGGGCGCGCAGGCGTTCGCCGAAACCAAGGCCAAGACCCCGCAGAGCAAGGACGCGCGCCAGCTTGCGTACGTGCGTTGCGTGGTCAACGCGCTGACCCGGGAGCTGCCGGCCGGCAGCGGGCAGGGCACGGCCTGGGACGCCGCGGTGTTCGTCAACGACGAGCCCAACGCGTTTGCGCTGCCGGGCGGCAAGGTCGGCGTCTATACCGGCATCTTCAAGGTGGCGAAGAACCAGGACCAGCTGGCGGCGGTGATCGGCCACGAGATCGGCCACGTGATCGCGCACCACCACGACGAGCGCATCACCCGGCAGCTGATGGCGCAGGGCGCTCTGGGCGTGGCCGGCAGCCTGGCCGGCGCCGGCTATGGCGAAAACGCGGCCAATGCCACCACCCAGCTGGGCAGCATCGCCGCGCAGGGATTCTTCTTGCTGCCCAATTCGCGCGCGCAGGAGACCGAGGCCGACGTCGTCGGCCAGGACCTGATGGCCAAGGCCGGTTTCGACCCGCGCCAGGCGGTGAATTTGTGGCAGAACATGATCGGTGCCGGCGGCAATCGCCCGCCGCAGTGGCTGTCGACCCACCCCGACCCTTCGGCCCGCATCGGCGAACTACAGGCACGTGCCAACGGCCTGTTGCCGCGCTACCAGCAGGCACGTGCCGATGGCCGCGCACCACGCTGCGGCTGAAGTTTTCGTTAATCCGAAATAGCGCGCCTGTAAGCGGTTTCTGCTAGCTTTCGCACCCCGGCTGCGGCTGCGTGCCGTCCCCTCTTGCAACGAACGTCAGGTGATCCCCATGTCGAAGACCTTCCCCGTCCGCCACGCCCTGAGCGCCGCCGTGCTCGCGCTGTTCCTGACCGGCGCCGCGACCGAGACCTTCGCGCAATCCGCATCCGATGCGTTCAATTCCGGGCGCAAGGGACGCAAGGCGGACAAGGAGCAGCAGGACAAGGAATCGACCGCCAAGGTCGAGGCCAAGTATCCAAACGCCACCCGCGAAGAGCCCGAGGCCAAGGCGTCGGCCAAGCTGAGCTCGAAGCTCAAGAAGATCTTCGACGCCTACGGCGAGAACGATGTGGCCAAGGTCGTCCCGCTCGCCGACGAGATGATCGCCAACGACAAGGCCAACGCCTATGAGCGCGCCATCTCCGCGCGCCTGGCCGCCGCCAGCCTGATCGGCGAGGACGACGCCAAGGCGATGGCCTACCTGCAGAAGGCGCTGGACTTCAACGGCCTGAGCAACAACGAGCACTACGACTCGATGCTGATGCTCGGCCAGCTGCAGATGCAGGGCGACGACGACGCCAAGGGCCTGGCGACGGTCGACAAGCTGATCGCCGAGACCAAGACCACCAGCCCCGACGTGCTGGCGATCAAGGGCAATGCGCTGTACCGGCTGGAGCGCTATCCGGAGGCGATCACCGCCCTGCAGCAGGCGATCGATACCGCCGGCGCCGAAGCCAAGCCCGAATGGCAGCAACTGCTGATGGCGTCGTACTTCGACAGCGACCAGCCCGCCAAGGCAGCGGAGATCGCCGAAGCCGCGCTGGCCAAGAACCCCGACGACAAGAAGCTGCAGATGAACCTGGCCTCGATCTACATGCAGGCCGAACAGAACGACAAGGCCATCGCGCTGCTCGAGAAGATGCGCGCCAAGGGCCAGCTCACCGAGGACCGCGACTACCGCAACCTTTATGCGATGTACCTCAACACCGAGGGCCGCGAGAAGGAAGGCATCGCCGTGATCAAGGACGGCCTGGACAAGGGCGTGATCAAGCCCGACTACCAGACCTACCTGGCGCTGGGCCAGGCCTATTACTTCACCGACCAGCCCGCGCTTGCGATCGAGAACTATCAGAAGGCCGCCCCGCTGGCGCCGGATGGAGAGGCCTACCTGAACCTGGCCCGGATCCTGTGGGGCGAGGACCGGCTGGGCGAGGCCAAGCAGGCCGCGCAGAAGGCACTCGACAAGGGCGTAAAGAAGCCCGAGGAAGCCCGCAAGATTCTTGCCCAGAAGGGCTGATGATCCATTCGACCAAGGTGGGAGTTGTTGGTATCGACCGCCTTGATTGGTATAAGCTTGGAAGTTCCCGCGGCCGAAAAAGCCACGGACCAACAACACCCGGGGCGCTGCGGCGTCCGGCCCTATTTTGAGCCCGCTGCGCATGACGGAACAGTTGCCGATCCACCACAAGCACGACCGCGAGGATGACGACGGCCTGAACTGGCCGCGCATCGCCGGTATCACCCTGGCGATCGCGGTCCACGTCGCGGCACTGCTGCTGATGCTGGCGCCGGTGACCCCTCCCGGTGGGGCGCAGGACGAGGAAGAGGTGACCCGCGTGGTCATCATCGAGCCGCCGCCGCCGCCGCCACCGCCGCCGCCGCCGCCGCCGGAACCGCCCAAGCCGCAGGAGATCAAGCAGCTGGCGCCGCCGCAGCCCACGCCGTTGCCGCCGCCGCCGGAAGAGCCGCCGGTGGTGTTCGACGAGCCGTCGCCGATGGACACGCAGGCGCCGCCGCCTGCACCGCCTGCACCGCCCGCGCAGATCGCGGATATCGGTGCCAGCGTCGACATCTCGTCGAAGAACATGAACCCGCCGAAGTACCCGCCCGCCGCTGCGCGTTCCGGCATCGAGGGCACGGTGATCCTGATCATCGACGTCGATGCCAACGGCAACGTGATCGATGTGTCGGTGGAGAAGTCCAGCCGCAACCGCGACCTCGACCGCGCCGCGATCGCGGCCGCCAAGAAGTGGCGCTTCAACCCGTCGATGGTGAACGGGCAGAAGGCCGCAGGCCGGGTCCGCGTCCCCGTCGACTTCAACCTCGGCGGCTGACCACCCGGTCAGCACCCGACATCCGCTTCCATTCGCTATACCCGTCCCACCGATCCAACCAAACTCCAAACCACAACATCCAAAGGTAAGCGTCATGCTGCAGGAAACCACCACCGCCGCCCCCGGAGGCGACGCCGCCGCTGCTCTCTCCCAGATGGGTGTCGACCATCTGATCAACGAAATGGTCACCAACCCCGGGCCGATGGCGGTCCAATGGGTGGTGGCGCTCACCCTGATCCTGATGTCCGTGATGTCGATCTACTGGATCGTCGTCAACTTCCTGAAGAACGTGAGCCTGCGCCGTCGCGGCGACTCGGTGACCGCCACCTTCTGGGAAACGACCAACGCGCAGGACGCGATCCGCTACATGGAAGAACAGCCGCGCAGCGAGCCGTTCTCCAAGATCGCGCTCGACGCCGCCCAGGCCGCAGCACACCACCAGCAGAGCGAAGGCTCGCGCCTGGTCGAGTCGCTGAACCGGTCCGAGTTCGTTGATCGCGCGCTGCGCCAGGGCGTGACCCGCGAGTCGATGAAGCTCGAAAGCGGCCTGACCGTGCTGGCTACCGTCGGTTCGACCGCGCCGTTCGTCGGCCTGCTCGGTACCGTGTGGGGCATCTACGGCGCGCTGATCCGGCTCGGTGCCGGCGGCCAGGCCTCGATCGACGCAGTGGCCGGCCCGGTGGGCGAGGCGCTGATCATGACCGCGGTCGGCCTGTTCGTCGCGATCCCGGCGGTGCTCGGCTACAACTTCTTCGTGCGCCTGAACCGCGTCACGAACAACAAGTTCGACACCTTCGCGCACGATCTGCACGACTTCTTCGCCACCGGCGCACGCGTTGGCGAGTTGAACCAGACCAAGCGCTGATCCACTGAACTGACGGAGTTCGACCATGGCCTTCAGTACTGGCGATGACGCTGGCGCACCGATGTCCGAGATCAACGTCACGCCCCTCGTGGACGTGATGTTGGTGCTGCTGATCATCTTCATGATCACGGCGCCGCTGATGTCGCACAAGATCAAGGTGGAGCTGCCGCAGGCCAACCTCGACACCATCGAAGATGGCCCGAACAAGGTGCAGCCGATCACCCTGGCGATTACCGACGCCGGCCAGGTCTACTGGAACGACCAGCTGGTGACCCCGGCCGTGCTCGAAAGCCAGCTTGCGGTCGAGGCACAGAAGACGCCGCAGCCTGCGATCAACATCCGCGGCGACAAGACCACCAAGTACCGGGCAGTCCAGGACGTGGTCAACACCGCCCAGGCGCAGGGCATCCGCAAGGTCGGCTTCGTGGCGACCAAAGAACAGAACCACTGAGGACACGGCACCATGGCATTTGCATCCGATTCCGGTGGCGGCCCCATGGCCAACATCAACGTCACGCCCCTGGTGGACGTGATGCTGGTGCTGCTGATCATCTTCATGATGACGGCACCGATGCTGTCGTACCCGATCGACATCGACCTGCCGCAACGGTCGACGACCCCACCGCAGAACCCGCAGGATCCGCCGGAGCCGATCCGGCTCCGGATCGACCAGTCCGGCACCATCTTCTGGAACGACAGCCCGACGCCGATGTCGGCGCTGCGCAACATGATGGAGTCCGAGGTCCAGCGCGACGTCAACAACCAGCCGACACTGGAGATCGACGTCAACGCGGAAGCCGAATACGGCATCCTCGCCAAGGTCCTGGCCACGGCCAGGAACGCGCAGATGCAGAAGATCGGCTTCGTCAAGAAGTAACCGCTCCACCGGGCTGGCGCACCTGCAGCGCGCCGGTCCGGGCTTACCTTTGAACGCCGCCCTCCCGGGCGGCGTTTTTTTGTGCAGTCGTTTCGTGCAGCCGCCTTCACATGGCCGGGCGTAGCGTCGTTTGAACGACGGCCGGCAGGGGAGGTGCGACATGGCGTTCGCAATCGGATCCATGCAACGGGAACAGGCGCAGATCAACATCACGCCGCTGGTGGACGTCATGCTGGTGCTGTTGGTGATCTTCATGGTCGCGGCGCCGGTGCTGTCGCGTCCGATCCCGCTCCAGCTGCCGCAGGCCGGGCCGGTGGACGTCGAGCCGCCTCCGCGGCCGGAACCGGTGCTGCTGCGCATCGATGCGGCCGGCGGGCTGACCTGGAACGGCGCGGCCACATCGCTGCAGGCATTGCCGGCGCTGTTCGCGGCCGAGGTCCGCAAGGCGAGCGACACGCCGCCGATGCTGCAGATCGATGCCGACGGCAACAGCGACTACGACACCTTCGCCAAGGTGCTGGCCGAGGCCAACGGCGCGGGCCTGCATGAGATCGGGTTCGTGCGGCGGCCTTGAGCCGACAGGCTCGACGGCCGCTCAGGCCAGCAAGGCGAGGTAGCGGCGAACCGTGGCGGCCAGGCCTTCGTACAGGGCTTCGCCGATCAGCGCGTGGCCGATCGACACCTCCAGCACGTTCGGCACCGCGTCGAGGAAGGTGGCGAGGTTGGCCTGGCTCAGGTCGTGCCCGGCGTTGACGCCGAGCCCCGCCGCGGCGGCGGCGCGCGCGGTGTCGGCGTAGGCGGGCAGCGCCGCAGTTGCCGATCCCGCGGCGAAGGCTTCCGCATACGGACCGGTGTACAACTCCACGCGCGCGGCGCCGATTGCCGCGGCGCGTGCCACGTCGGCGCCGGTGTCGGCGAACAGGCTGACCCGGCAATCCAGTGCCCGCAGCGCGGCGACCAGCGGCGCCAGCGAATGGGCATCGCGCGCGAAATCGAAGCCGTGGTCGGAGGTCAGCTGCGCGTCGCCGTCCGGCACCAGCGTCGCCTGTGCGGGGCGTGCCTGCTCGCACAACGCGAGGAAGCCGGGATAGCCGGCGCGCGGCGGCGCGAACGGATTGCCTTCGAGGTTGAACTCGACCCCGTACTCGCGCGTCAGCTCCGCCAGTGCGTACACGTCGTCGGCGCGGGTATGGCGTGCATCCGGACGCGGATGCACGGTGATGCCGTGTGCGCCGGCGTCCAGGCAGGTGCGCGCCGCGCGCAGCAGGTCGGGCTCGTCGCCGCCGCGCGAGTTGCGCAGCACCGCGATCTTGTTGAGGTTGACGCTGAGGACGGTCACGTGCGGCGGCCGCTTACGCTGCCGGGGGTTCGCTGCCGGCGGCGGCCCGGCGGGCCTGGGCCTGTTCGCGCAGGCGGCGGAGCTCGGCGGGATCCAGGATCAGGCTTTCGTCGCGGCTCTGGCTGCCGATGCGGCGCGCCAGCAGGCCCAGCACGGTGGCCAGCACAAAGCCCAGCGCCGCCAGCAGGCAGATCACCGACAGCGCGATCGATGTCGACTTCAGCGCCACCGCGAATGCAGCCAGCGCCAACAGCAGGTAGAGCCAGACCATGCGCCGTCCCTCGGCCGTGGAAACGCCGACAGTCTAACCGCCCGGACGTGGCCGCCGGGGCGCCGCCGGGCGCGTGACCGCGCGCACTCGTCGGCTCACAGCAGCGGCGAGCCCAGCCGCGCCAGTGCCTCGGGCAGGCGAGCGCGCAGCAGCGGCCGCTGGCGGTCGTCACGCACCCGTGGCGCGTTCGCGAGGTCGTGCTCGAACAGCGCCGCCAGCTCCGCCGCGATCGCGGTGTCGTGGAACAGCACCGAGAGCTCGAAGTTGAGCCGGAAGCTGCGGTTGTCGAAGTTCGCCGAACCGATCAGCGCAAACGCGTCGTCGACCAGCAGCGCCTTGGTATGCAGCATGCGCGGCCCGTACTCGTACACCTTCACGCCCGCGGCGAGCAGGTCGTCGAAGTACGAGCGTGCGGCCAGCGTCACCAGCAGGCTGTCGCTGCGCCGCGGCACCATCAGTCGCACGTCGAGCCCGCCGAGCGCGGCCGAGGTCAGCGCCATGGTCGCCGCTTCGCCGGGCACGAAGTACGGCGTCGACAGCCACACCCGCTCGCGCGCGGCATGGATCGCGGACACGTGCAGGCGGTGGATCGACTCCCACGACGAATCCGGGCCGGACGGCAGCACCTGGGTCGAGACGGTGCCGGGGCGGCGCGGAAGCGGGTTGCGCGTCAGCTCCGCCAGCAGCGCGCGGCTGCGGGTGGCGTACATCCAGTCCTCGACGAACACCACCTGCAGCGCCCGCACCGCGTCGCCATCGATCCGCAGGTGCAGGTCGCGGAAGGCATCGTCGCGCAGCGAGTCGTTCTCGTCGTCGGTGATGTTGATGCCCCCGGTGAAGCCGATGCGGCCGTCGATCACCACGATCTTGCGGTGGGTGCGCATGTTGACCCAGGTGCGCGTCCAGATCCGGCCGAAGCGCGCGGGATGGAACCAGGCGAACTCGCCGCCAGCGGCCAGCAGCGGACCGAAGAAATGCTTGGTCGCCTTGGCCGAACCGACGGCGTCGAGCAGCAGCCGCACCTTGACCCCGGCGCGCGCGCGTTCGACCAGCGCTTCGAGCAGGGCGTTGCCGGTGCTGTCGGGCTGGCAGATGTAGTACTCGAGATGGATGTGCTCGCGGGCGTCGCGGATGGCCTCGAGCAGGGCGGCGTAGGTGGCCGCGCCATCGACCAGCAGCCGTACCGAATGCGCCGTCGACGGCGGCAGCCCGGTCGTCGCCGCGCCCAGCCGCGCCAGCTCTGCCGCATCGTCGTGCGCACCCTCCAGGTCGGCATCCTCGCGCGGCATCCGGCTGCCGCTGCGGCGCAGGCGATGACGCTTGATCTTCTGCGGCCCGAACACCTGGTAGACCAGGAAGCCGACCACCGGCAGCGCCGCCAGCCCCAGCAGCCAGCTCAGCGTCGCCACCGGCTCGCGCTTCTGCAGGACGATCCAGCCGCCCAGCCAGACCAGGTAGGCGATCCAGACCGCGGCCACGTAGAGGCGCAGGTGCGGGATGGCGATGAACGCCTGCCAGGCGGCGTGCAGTGAATCGAACATGCAGTGGGTTCCTTAGCCACGGCGGCAGGCGGCGCGATGTCGCGGTCGCTGCGACGCTGGTTCGCTAGCCTAAGCGGATGCGTGACGATGGCAACGTGAAGCTGGCGGTCCACGGTGCGCCCAGGGGGCGCGGCGCCGCGTCCTACGTGAGCGGACGTTTCGAAAAACGCGTGGCGCGCAGCGAGGACGACGGTTGGGGCTCGACCTGGGACCTGTCCGACGCTGCCGGCGCCGACGACGACCCGCCGTCGCACCCCGACACCCGCGTGACCGAAGAGCGCGCGCGCAGCGTCATCAGCCGCAACCAGTCGCCGGACGTCGGCTTCAGCCAGTCGGTCAATCCGTACCGTGGCTGCGAGCACGGCTGCGTCTACTGCTTCGCGCGTCCGTCACATGCCTACCTCGACCTGTCGCCGGGGCTGGATTTCGAGACCCGCCTGTACGCCAAGACCAATGCCGCCGAACAGCTGCGGATCGAACTGGCGAAACCCGGTTACCGCTGCAACGCGATCGCCCTGGGCATCAACACCGATGGCTACCAGCCGATCGAGCGCCGCTACCGCGTCACCCGCGCGCTGCTGGAAGTGCTTGCCGAATGCCACCATCCGGTCAGCATCGTCACCAAGAGCGCGCTGGTCCTGCGCGACCTCGACCTGCTCGCGCCGATGGCGCAGCGCGGCCTGGCCAGCGTGTACCTGTCGGTCACCACGCTCGACAACCGCCTCGCGGCGAAGATGGAACCGCGCGCCTCCGCACCGCACACGCGGCTCAAGGCGATCCGTGCGCTGTCCGAGGCGGGCGTCCCAACCGGGGTGCTGGTCGCACCGGTGATCCCGATGATCACCGACCGCGAGCTGGAAGCCATCCTCGAAGCCGCGCGCGCCGCCGGCGCGCAGTCCGCCGGCCACGTGCTGCTGCGCCTGCCGCACGAGCTCAAGGACATCTGGCGCGAATGGCTGCAGCTGCACTATCCAGAGCGCGCCGCGCACGTGATGAGCCTGGTCCGGCAGATGCGCGGCGGCAAGGACTACGACGCGGAATTCGGCAAGCGCATGCGCGGCGAGGGGCCATTCGCCGACCTGATCGCCGCGCGCTTCGCCAGGGCGCACCGGCGGCTGGGTTTCGGCCGCCTGCCGCCGCTGGACACCGCGCAGTTCGTTGCGCCGCGCAAGCCGTCACCGCAAGGTGAGTTGTTCTGAGGAAAGCGCGATCCGTCCGGCTGTTGCTGCCTCTGCCTCTGCTCTTTCTGGGTCAATGAATCCACACCGCATCTCCGCAGATCCGGAGGGCGGCGCACATGGATGTGCGCCGTTTTTCTATGAGGCAGGAAGCCGATTAGAAAAATCCCTGCGCAACCCAGCGTCGCTGCGGGAGGTGTGTACGGGAAAGCGTTTTCTTTGGTTCGTTTCTTTGACGCTTATCAAAGAAATGAACTCGGCCGCGCAGCGGCCGAAACGCTCTTGATCCTTGGATTTTTTTGCAGACTCTTCCGGGAAAAAGCGAGGCAAAGATCGATAGCCAAGGCCAGAAGCTTTCGCCTTCGGCGACTTCATTTCTTTTGATAAGCGTCACTGCGCGCGCAGGAGCGCGCGCGAACAGTGAAGCTGGCCCCGAAGGGGCGAGCGCCATGGATGGCGCGAGTCAAAGAAACGGAAGCAAAGAAAAACGCTTCCCCGTACAGAGCTAACCGGGCAATTCGTTGACGCAGGGATTTTTCTAAGGGGCATCCTGCCCCGTAGAAAAACGCCGCACGTCCTGTGCGGCGCCCTCCGGGTCTGCGAACAGCCATGTCCCGTCACGATCTTCAGAAGCGAAGAAGCGAAGAAGCGAAGTGGCAACGGGGCGATGAACTTGCCGCCAGCCATAACCACAGAAGAGCTCGCGACTGAAGTCGCTCCTACGAGCTAAAAGGCCGATGCGCAGCATCGAACCGCGGCCAGCACGCGATCAACCGCCCGCGAACGGCAGCAGCGGCCCGCCCAGCCACAGCCAGCGCGTCATCCACGCGCACACCAGCGCGAGCAGCACCGTCAGCGGCGCACCGATCTTGATGAAATCGGAGAACCGGTACTGGCCGGGGCCGAGGATCAGCAGGTTGCCGTGGTGCCCGATCGGGGTCAGGAACGCCACCACCGCGCCCAGCGCGGTGCAGACCACGAACGGCGTCGACGGCAGCCCGAGCGACTCGGCCAGCGCCACAGCGATCGGACCGAGCAGCACCGTCGTTGCCGAGTCGGAGAGAATCTGGGTCAACAGCGCAGCCGCGGTGAACATCACCAGCAGGATCGGCAGCGTCGGCCAGTCATGCACCAGCGGCAGCAGGGCGTCGGCGAGCAGCTTCGCGGTGCCGCTCTGCTCCATCGCGATGCCCAGCGGAATGACGCCGGCGATCATCACGTACACGCGCACGTCGATGCTGCGGTAGGCCTGGCCGATCTCCACGCAGCGCAGCGCGACCATCGCCACCGCGCCGAACAGGAATGCCATCGGCGCCGGCAGCCAGCCGGTAGCCGCCGCCAGCACGGTGGCGCCGAGGATCGCCAGCGCCAGCGGCGCGCGCACGCGGCGCTTGGCCTCGCCGGCGAACGGCACCAGCATCAGGAAGCCGTGATGCGTGGCGAGGTCGGCGAAGTCGCCGGGCTTGCCCCACAGCACCAGCAGGTCGCCTTCGCGCAGGCGTGCGTCGGACAGCCGCTGCGCGATTCCGCCGTCGCGGCGCCACAGCCCGGCGATCACCGCCTGGACCTGGCGCGAGAACTCCAGCTCGCGGATGCTGCGGCCGATGAATTCCGAACCCGGGCCGATCACCGCCTGTACCAGCTGCGCCTCGCCGTCATCGGCCTTGCCGCCGTAGCGCGCGACCGGCGCGAGCATGATCCCCGGATCGTCGTGCAGCGACGCCAGCGCATCGGCCGATGCCTCCACCAGTAGCACGTCGCCGCTGAGCAGGGGATTGCCCTTGCCCAGGTCGCTGCGCAACTTGTCGTCGCGCAGCCAGCCGACCAGGCGGAACTTGTCGCCCAGCGCCTTCTGCAGCTCGCCCAGCGGACGGGTGTTCCAGCGCGAGTCCTTCACCACCAGCAGTTCGGTGCGGTAGCGGTCCAGGCGCAGGTATTCGTCGTCGCCGGACTTGCCGGTGCGCTTGGGCAGGATCCAGCGCGCCAGCAGCATGTAGGCCACGCCGAACACCACCAGCGCCAGCCCGATCGGCGTGATCGAGAAGATGTCCAGGCCGGTTTCGCCGGAGCGCTCGAGCAGGTTGTCGGCGAGCAGGAATGCCGGTGCGCTGACCAGCGTCAGGCAGGTGCCGAGCGAGGCGGCGAACGACATCGGCATCAGCAGACGCGACGCCGACAACCCGTTCGCCTTGGCGAAGCGGGTGAGGATCGGCAGCATCATCGCGGTGACCATCACGTGGTGGGTGAACGATGCCATCGCCGCCACCGCCGGCATCGTCACCGCGATCGCGCGACCCTCGCTCTTGCCCGACGCGCGGCCGATCCACTGGCCGATGTGCTCGGTGATGCCGGTCGCCGCCAGGCCGCCGGAAATCACGAACACCGCCGCGACGATGATCGCCGGCTCGCTGGCGAACCCCGACAGCGCCTGGTCGCCGTCGAGCACGCCGGTCACCACCAGCGCCAGCAGGATCAGCATCGCGCTGACATCGATGCGCACGCGCTCGCTGACGAACAGGTAGAGTCCGCCGGCGAGGATGAGCAGGAACAGGATCTGGTCCAAGGCCATTGGCGCATTCTGCCTGCCCGGGCCTTCACGGTGTCTACACCCCGCCGAGACGCCGGCTTGATACCTTCTTCACAGGATGCAGGATCCGGCAATGGCGAGCGCGCAGACCCCCAACGACACCCTGGGTGAGGAGGTCTTTCGCCTCGCGATGGCGTCATCTGCCAGCGGCATGGCCATCCTCGACCCGGAAGGGCGCTGGCTGGAGGCCAATCCCGCCTTCGAGCGCCTGCTGGGCCGTCCCGCCGCGCGGCTGGCCGGCGAACGGATCACTGCGGCGGTGGCCGCGCGCGACGTGGAGGCGGTTCGCGACGCGCTTGCCGCGAGCACGGGCACACCGCAGCGGCTGACGATGGTGTTCGTGCACGCGGACGGCCATGAGATCCGCGCGCGCATCGAGGTCGCACCGATGCGCGATGCCAGCGGCCGCGTGCGCGCGCTGGTCATGCACGCGTTCGCGGCCGGCGCCGCGCCCGACGCGGGCACCGACGCCGACGCGATTGCGCAGCGGCTGGCCGAAACCGAAACCGCGCTGGCGGCGCTGAACCGGCTGCAGGCGTCGTTCGCGCACGGCGTCTCTCACGACCTGCGCGCCCCGCTGCGCGCGATCGACAGCTTCTCGGCACTGCTCGCCAGCCACCTGGACGGCGACCTCGACGACACCGCGCACGACTACATCGCGCGGATCCGCGCCGCCAGCGGACGCATGGCAACCCTGATCGATTCGCTGCTCGAACTGTCGCGGGCGCAGCGCGCGGAGCTGCACGCGACACCGGTCGACCTCGGCCTGCTGGTCGACTGGGCCCACGCCGAACGCGCCGACGCCGACCCCGGGCGCGAGGCGCGGATCGACGTGCAGCCCGGCCTGCAGGTGCTGGGCGACGAACGCCTGTTGCGCCAGCTGGTGGGGCAGCTGCTGGACAACGCCTGGAAGTTCTCGCGCGACCGCGATCGCGTGCGCGTGGAGATAGACGGCGAACGTCGCGGCGAACGCCTCGTGGTGCGCATGCGCGACCACGGCTGCGGATTCGACATGCGTTATGCTGACAAGCTGTTCGAGCCGTTCCAGCGCCTGCATGGGCCGGAGCAGGCCGCCGGCAACGGCATCGGCCTGGCCATCGTGCGCTGCATCGCCGAACGCCACGGCGGCCGCGTCTGGGCGCAGTCCGAGCCCGACGCCGGAAGTACCTTTTTCGTTGAATTGCCGGCCGTGCCGGATACCGGGGACCCGGCATGAGCCAGAAAGAGATCCTGCTGGTCGAGGACAATCCGGACGATGTCGAGCTCACGCGCATCGCCTTCGCCGAGGCCAAGGTCGCCAACAACCTGGCCGTGGTCGGCGACGGCGCCGAGGCGCTCGACTACCTGTTCGCGCGTGGCCAGTACGCGCACCGCGACCCCGACGACCTGCCCTCGATCGTGCTGCTCGACCTCAACCTGCCCAAGGTCGACGGCCGCGAGGTGCTGCAGGCGATCCGCGCCAACGAGAAGACGCGCGCCCTGCCGGTGGTGGTGCTGACCACCAGCACCGAGCCGTTCGACGTCGAGGCCAGCTACGCGCTCGGCGTGAACAGCTACATCCGCAAGCCGGTGGATTTCGAACAGTTCGTGTGGGCGGTCAAGCAGGTCGGCCTGTACTGGCTGGTGCTCAACCACCCGCGCGAAGGCGGCTGAACCCCGGAATCTTGCGGGAGCGGCTTCAGCCGCGAGCCTTTTCGTTTCACCCGGTGATCAAGAGTTCGCGGCCGAAGCCGCTCCTGCGGGAAGGTTGCCCGTGGCTCTACGCCCCGCAGCACTTCTTGAACTTGCGCCCGCTGCCGCAGGAGCAGGGCGCATTGCGCTCCGGGGTTTCCGCCCGCCGCAGCGGCACGCGCGGGGTGAGCATGGCGATGCGGTGGTGCTGCAGGTCGGCCAGCATGCCCGGCAGCGCGGCGATGGTGTCGATGCGCTCGCGCCAGGTCAGCGGTGTCGACGGCGCGGCCGGGTTGTCGTCGTCGAGCACTTCGCCGCTGGCGAGCTGGTCGAGCAGGCCGAGGATCGCGGCGATCCACTCGTCCTCGTCCAGCCAGGCGTCCCACGCCGCTTCGCGCAGGTCGACCGCGCGCAGGAAACCCTCGGCCCAGTCGCTGCCGGCGTCGAGTTCATCCGGGTGCGGGGCGTCGGGATCCTCCGGGAGCCACAGCAGCGGCGTCAGCCGGTCGGGCAGCACGTCGCCGTCGTGGCAGGCGCGCTGCAGCGCCAGCTCCCGCGCCTCGGCCAGCAGCGCGGCGACTTCCGCTGCCTCCGCGTCGTCGTTCCAGCGCGGCGCCCGCCCGCCCCAGACCACCGCCTGCCATTCGGCGTCGGGAATCGCGTCGGGCCCCACCGCCAGCGCGGAAAAGAATCCATCCAGTGCTTCCAGGCCGAGTCCGCCGAACGGCACGGCGCGGCGCTCCAGCAGCCCGGCGAGCTGTTCGATGCGGTCGTCCTGCAAAGGCGGGAATGTGGTCATGGGTGCATCGTAATGTGGCGAGCCCGTTTCGTGCAGGCGTGGGCGGGCCCGGGGTGACCGGGGGGCGGGCGACCGGGGCAGGGCGCGCGGCGGCGGAAGAGCCGGCTTCATCGATAATGGCGCATGGGCCTTGGAGGAGATCCCGGACATGTCCACCACCGCCTGCCCCTGCGGTTCTGGCCTCGCTTTCGCCAGCTGCTGCGGCCCGCTGCTCGCGGGCACCGCCATGGCGCAGACCGCCGAGCAGCTGATGCGTTCGCGCTACTGCGCCTATGTGCGCGGCGCGCGCGATTACCTGCTCGCCAGCTGGCATCCGTCCACTCGTCCGGCGGCGATCGAACCCGACGATGGCGTGCGCTGGCTGGGCCTGTCGGTGAAGCGGCACGAACAATCCGGCCCGAATGCGGCGGTGGTCGAATTCGTGGCCCGATACCGGGTCGGCGGTGCTGCCGCGGTGCGGCTGCACGAGGTCAGCCGCTTCGTGCGCGAGGGCGAGCGCTGGTACTACGTCGATGGCGAGTTCCGGGAACGCTGATGCGCCCGCAAGCCCTCCTACGGGAGCCGGTCCAGGAAACTATTGCCTTGCGTCGTGCTCGCGGTGGTAGCGGGTGGCTTCCTCCACCTCCCGCTTCGAGCCCAGGAACACCGGCACCCGCTGGTGCAGCTGTTCGGGCGCGACGTCGAGCAGGCGCGCGCGGCCGTTGGTGGCTGCGCCGCCGGCCTGTTCGACCAGCATCGACATCGGGTTGGCCTCGTACATCAGCCGCAGCTTGCCGGCCTTGGACGGGTCCTTGCGGTCCCACGGGTAGATGAAGATCCCGCCGCGGGTGAGCAGGCGATGCACGTCGGCCACCATCGAGGCGATCCAGCGCATGTTGAAGTCCTTGCCGCGCGGCCCTTCCTTGCCGGCCAGCAGGTCGCGCACGTAATCCTGCATCGGCGCCTCCCAGTGGCGCTGGTTGGACATGTTGATCGCGAACTCCTTCGTCTCCTCGGGAATCCGCATGCCGCGCTGGGTCAGCACGAACGAGCCCTGCTCGCGATCGAGCGTGAACGCGTGCGTCCCATGGCCCAGGGTCAGGACCAGCATCGTGCTGGGCCCGTAGATGCAGTAACCGGCGGCGACCTGGTCGCGGCCCGCCTGCAGGAAGTGCTGGTCGCCGACCTCGGCCACGCCCTCCGGGCTGCGCAGCACCGAGAAGATCGTCCCGACGCTGACGTTGACGTCGATGTTGCTGCTGCCGTCGAGCGGATCGAACAGCAGCAGGTAGTTGCCGCGCGGGTAGGCGTCGGGGATCGGCTGGCTATGGTCCATTTCCTCGGACGCCAGGCCGGCGAGGTGCCCGCCCCAGGCGTTGGCTTCGAGCAGGATCTCGTTGCTGAGCACGTCGAGCTTCTTCTGCGCCTCGCCCTGCACGTTGATGCTGGCGCCGTCGCCGCCCGCCGCGACCGCATCGCCGAGCACGCCGCCCAGCGCGCCCTTGCCGACCGCCACCGAGATGCGCTTGCAGGCGCGCGCGACCACTTCGATCAGCAACCGCAGCTCGGGGTTCAGGTGCCCGGCACGCTGCTCCTCGATCAGGAAGCGGGTCAGCGAGCGGTGCGTGGCCGAAGGTGCAGGGGAGGGTGCAGGAGAAGCCGCGTGCGGCATGTCGGAGATCCTCTGTGTCGAGGCCGCCATTGTCTCATTTGTCCGCCGTGCTTTTGTCCGTGTGCTGACGCCATGCTGTCAGCAGCGGGCGCGCAACCTGTCCCGGTGCGACATGCACGCCGACCGCAGGAGACAGCGCAATGCTCAACCCCAACGTCCCGGCCTGGTTCGAGATCCCGGTGGCCGACCTTGACCGCGCCCAGGCCTTCTACGAAGGCATCCTCGACACCACGCTTGCCCGTGAGCAAATCGGCGAAGGCGAGCTGGCCGTCTTCCCCTACGCCGGCAAGCCCCACGCCTCCGGGGCGCTGATGGCGCACCCGCGGATGGCACCGTCCACCACCGGCACCACGATCTGCCTGTCGGTCGACGACGTGGCGCCGGTGCTCGAGCGCGTGGCCCGCGGCGCCGGCGAGGTCGTGATCCCGCGCACTCCGCTGCGCGACGGGCTCGGCGTGTTCGCGCAGTTCCTGGACAGCGAAGGCAACCGCGTCGGCCTGTGGTCGCGGCAGTGAGGTTTCGCCGCCCGCTGCTGATCGGGGATCATGATGCCGCATGCGCCGCGCCGACCGCCTGTTCCTGATCATCCACGCCCTGCGCGGGCGCCGGGCAGCGCTGCCCGCGCGCAGCCTGGCCGAGACGCTGGGCGTGTCGCTGCGCACGATCTATCGCGACGTCGCCGACCTGCAGGTGTCCGGGGTGCCGATCGAGGGCGAGGCCGGCGTGGGCTACATGCTGCGCAAGGGCGCCGACATCCCGCCGCTGATGTTCAACGCCGCTGAACTCGAGGCGCTGGTGGTGGGCACGCGCTTCGTGCGCGCGTTCGGCGGCGAGCGGCTCGGCGTGGCCGCGCGCGCCGCGCTGCTGAAGATCGAGGCGGTGCTGCCGCCGGACCTGCGCGAGCGCAGCCGTCGCACCCGCATCTTCGCGCCGGTGATCCCGGGCCGCCACGAGGCACGCGGGCCGGTCGACCGCCTGCACGCCGCGATCGAATCGCGCGCGCTGCTGCAGCTCGACTACCGCGACGTCGACGGCCGGATCACCGCGCGCGAGGTCGAGCCGCTGTGCCTGGCGTTCTGGGGCGGCGTGTGGACGCTGGGCGCGTGGTGCCGGCTGCGCGCGGACTTCCGCAACTTCCGCCCCGACCGCATCGCGGCGATCCACGACACCGGCCGCAGCTTCGACGACGATCCCGCGCGCGGCCTGGAGGCCTACCTGCGCGCGGCCGACCCCTGCTGAGTCCTGGCGCACACAACCGTCGTTATTCCCGCTTGACCAGACATGCGTCTGTTGAGAGCCGCAGGATGATGGTCAGCGGAGTGCCGGAATCTCCCGCCAATTTCGCCCCCCGCCCTCAGATCACCCGCAGCGTGATCGCCTTGAGCACCGCGCGGGTGCGGTCGCGGGTGCCGAGCTTGTCCAGGATCACCGACACGTAATTCTTCACCGTGCCTTCGGCCAGGAACAGCGAGCGTGCGATCTCCTTGTTCGAGTAGCCGCCGGCGAGCAGCCGCAGGATCGCCACCTCGCGCTCGCTGAAGGTGTCGACCGGCGACGCATCGTCGCGGAAACGGAACCGGGCGCGCACCGGATCGGTGCTCACCGGTTGCAGTAGCGAGTCGCCGGCGGCGACGCGGATGATTGCTTCGCGCAGGTCCTCGGGCGCGGCGTCCTTGAGCAGGAAGCCCTGCGCGCCGGCCTCGGCCGCGCGCAGCGGCAAGTCATCGTCATCGAAGGTGGTCAGCAGCAGCACCGGGGTCGCGTCGCCGCGTTCGCGCAGCTTGTGCAGCATCGCGATGCCGTCCATGCCGGGCATGCGGATGTCGCTGAGGATCGCGTCGACCGGCGTCCGCGCTACCTGGGCGAGCAGCGCGCCGCCATCGTCCACCTCGAAGGCGACGACGATGCCAAGGTTCTCCAGTAGCGCGCGCAGGCCCGCGCGGACCAGCGCCTGGTCGTCGGCCAGTGCCACCCGCAGCGGCGCGGTCACGGCGTTGCCTCCCGCGGCGATGGCAGCCGCGCGTCGATGCGCAGCGCACCGCGCACGCCGGTGCCGAGGCGGAGTTCGCCATGCAGCGCGTCGATGCGTTCGCGCATGCCGGCCAAGCCATTGCCCTCGACGATCGCACCGCGCAGGCGGCCGTCGTCCTCGATGTGGACCATGATCGCGTCGCCGTCGCGCGCCAGGCGCACCTGCACCACGTCGGCATCGGCGTGGCGGGCGCTGTTGGTCAGCGCTTCCTGCACCAGCCGCAGGATCGCCTCGGCCACCGCCGGGCTGGTGACCTGCACGTCGTCATCGATCGCCAGCCGCAGCGACGGACGCGGCAACGGTGCGGCCAGCGCACGCAGCGCGGTGGCCAGGTCCAGCCCGCGCGCGTCGCGCAGCGCCTGCACCACGCCGCGCAGGTCGCCGAGCAGCTCGCGCGCCAGCTGCTGTGACACGCGCACTTCCTCGCGCCCGGCCAGCAGCGGATCGGCGGCCAGCGCGCGCAGGTTCAACGTCATCGCGGTGAGCTTGTGGCCGGCGACGTCGTGCAGTTCGCGCGCCACCCGCACGCGTTCGGCATTGCGCGCGCTGTCGGCGAGCAGCGCGCGCGTGGCCAGCAGGTCGGCATTGACCCGCGCCAGGCGATCGCGCGCCTGTCCGGCGCTGTGCGCGTAATGGGCGCACAGCGCGGCGAAGATCTGGAAGCCGACGTTGAGCAGCGTCACCACCATCGGGCTGGCGTGGCCATGGGCGACGAAGACCAGGTACATCGCGACATCGGCCGCGAGCACGACCAGCGTCGCGCGCAGCGGCGACCACGCCGTCACCACCTGGGTGATCCACACCACCAGCAGCACCTGCGCCGCACCGGGCTGCGGATCCAGCCACATCAGCGCCAGCGCCAGTGCAGGTTCGAACAGCAGCAGGCATGCGCGCAGCGCCGCATGGCCCTCGCGCAGCAGGATCTCGGCGAGGAAAACAGCCAGGAACAGCAGCAACAGGCTCCAGCCCAGCACCACATGGGCCGGGCTGAGGAAATGCAGCGACAGCGCCACCGCCAGCCAGGTGACGACGCCGGCGACCACCAGCGTGTGCATCAGCGGCCGCAGCGCTGGATGCAGGATGAAGGGCGGGAAGCGCATGCCTGCATGCTGCGGGGTGCGCGTTGCGGCTGCAATGCGCGTAACGCAAGTCATGACTTCCGGCAGGTCGGGAAATGACGACGGCACGGCGCGGCCGCGCAGCGGCGGCGCCGGATGAAGCTGTCAACGGACTTGCGGAGTCCTGCTCTTGCTGTCATCCCGCGTGCAGCGAGGGATCCTGCCGCAGCGTGCGCAAAGTGCGCGGACGCGCCAGGAGGCCCTACACGTCGCCGTCGTCGCTCCAGCCTTCACCGCTGCCGCGCTGATAGACCTTGTCGCTGTCGAGCACCGTGCCGGCCGGGATCGAATCCTGCTGCGCCAGGCGCGCGTAGATCGGCGTGAAGTCCGGCGCGGTCGCTTCCATCAGCTGCTCGAAGCTGTCGATCACGAAATAGGTCTTCTGGTAGGTGTCGATGCGGTAGCGGGTGCGCATGATGCGCTCGAGGTCGAAGCCGATGCGGTTGGGGGCACCGGATTCCAGCGAATGGATCGACTCGCCCTTTGACGAGACGATGCCGCTGCCGTAGATGCGCAGCCCGTCCTTCTGTTTGATCAGGCCGAACTCCACCGTGTACCAGTACAGTCGGGTCAGGTTCTGCAGCGCGTCGGGGCCGATGCCATGCGCCTTGACCCCGCCGCGGCCGTAGGCCTGCATGTAGTCGCCGAACACCGGATTCATCAGCAGCGGCACGTGGCCGAACAGGTCGTGGAACAGGTCCGGTTCCTCGATGTAGTCGATCTGTTCGGGCTTGCGGATCCACCACGTGACCGGGAAGCGGCGGTTGGCGAGGTGGTCGAAGAAATCCAGCTCGGGCAGCAGTCCCTCGACGCCGATCAGGGTCCAGCCGGTGGCATCGCGCAGTACCTCGTTGAGGTCGGAGAACTTCGGGATGCGGTCGGGCGTCATGCCCATCGCGTCCTGCGCCTGGATGAATTCGTCGCTGGCGCGGCCGGCCAGCACCTCGCGCTGGCGCGCGTACAGCGTCGCCCAGGTCGCGTGGTCGTCGGCCGAATAGTCGTCCCAGGGCTGTTCAACGATGCCGGTGGCATAGACCGGCACCTTGCCCTTGTCGGTGTGCAGGTTCTCGACGCGGCGGGGGGTGGCGGACATGGCGGCGCTCCGGGAGACGACTTCAAACTCTAACCGCGGAATGGCGCAACAGGATTGCAAAGTTGCGCTTCATGCCTGAGTTGGCGCACGATTCTTGCGTTTAATTAACGAAAGACGCATCCAATGGCCGCCACCGAACTCGACCGCACCGACCTCCAGCTGCTCGCCGAACTGCAGCGCAGCGGGCGCCAAACCAACGCCGAACTCGCAGAACGGGTGCACCTGTCGCCCTCGGCCTGCCTGCGCCGGGTGCAGCGCCTGGAGCGCGACGGCGTGATCGCCGGCTACCACGCAGAGGTCGAGCCCGACCGCCTCGGCCTCGCGCTGCAGGCCTTCGTCCGCGTCCAGCTCAACCACCACGACGCCGAATCCGTTGCCGCCTTCGCCCGCTTCGTCAACGAATGGGACGAGGTCGTCGCCTGCCACGCGCTTACCGGCGACATGGACTACCTGCTGCAGGTCGCCGTCCGCGACCTCGAGCACTTCTCCCGCTTCCTGCTCGACCACCTGCTCGCCCAGGCCGGCGTCGCCGACGTCAATTCCAGCTTCGTGCTGCGCACGGTGAAGGCGTTCCGGGGGATGCCGCTGCCAGCGGCGTGAGTTGCCGGCGTTCGCCGGCATCGGTGCATGACGCCTTGGGGGAGGCGCTTCAAACCATCAACGACGCGACCGCATCAAAACCACAGGTCATCGCGTCGTGAGGTCGAGCATGCTGTATTCCAGACCGTTCGCCATGGTCCTGATTCTCCTTGCGGGCCTTGTCGTTGCCGATACCGACGCGCAGGCCAGCCAGCCACGCGCCGATCTCCTGTTCATTGGCAGCTACCACATGAACAACCCGGGGCGCGACGTGCACAACATGGAAGCAGATGACGTCCGCAGCGGGAAGCGGCAGCGCGAAATCGCGGAGGTCGTGCGCCTCATCAAGCGTTATCGGCCGACCAGGGTGATGGTGGAAGCCGATGTGGCGCGGCAGGAGGAGATCGGCAAGGCGTTCACGGCCTCATGCGAAGGCGCCCGTCCGCTCACCAGGAACGAGGTCGAGCAACTCGGATTCAGGATTGCCTGCGACGTGGGGCTGGAGACCGTGCATGCGGTGGACTGGAACGGCGATGGTCCGATCAAGGACGAGGGCAGCATCGATTACGTCAAGGCCGTCGAGCGCCACCACCAGCAGGCGCAGTACGACAAGCACATGGCGATCGGCAAGGCGATGAACGACCAGGACCAGGCCGTCCTCAACGATGGGACGATCCTGGACATGCTGAAGCGTCTGAACTCGGACGCCTGGCTCGCGGAGAACGCGCAGGCCTACTACAGGATCGGGATGTTGGGCACGCGATCCGATCCCGTGGGGGCGAACTGGGTGCAGTCGTGGTTCGGAAGGAACCTCTACATCTTCAATGACATCGTCAGAAAGACACGGGAAGGCGACAGGGTGCTCGTCATCTATGGCGCCGGCCACGGCAACCATCTGCGTCAACTGGCGGCCGACTCCGGGGTCTATCGCGTCCATGACCCCATGGAGTGGCTATCCGAATGAGAGGGCGGGCAGTTGAAGCCGTCGGCTGGATGGGGCGTCGCGACACTCATTGATCCGACAACGGTACGATGGGTATCGCCAAGCTTTCCCTCTACGGCTGCTACCCCGGAGCCGGCCCTCCATCCGCACCAGGACCCTTCGCGTGCCAAGGCGCCCCCTTCGCTGGCTGTTGCTTTGCGTCGCCCTCACCGGCTGTCAGTCCGTTCCCGTAAAGCGGGAGGACAACACACGTGACGTGGCCGCGATCGAGCAGGTCGTCGAGGCGTTCAGGACGTCGCTCGTCAACAAGGACAAGGCGGCCTACATGCGCCTGTTCTTCTCCGACAAGCCGGAGGACATCGGCTGGCAGTTCGTCTCCGAAGACGCGCGGCTCGAGCACATACGGGAAACGAAGCCGGATGCGATCAAGGCCCGGCAGATCCCGGGCAACAATTTCGTCAGCCTGATCGATGGTGCCGTCGCCACGAAAGAGCAGCGGGAAGAAACCTTTTCCAATGTCAGCATCGATACCGACGGCGAAATCGCCTCGGTCTCGTTTGACTACACCTTCCTGGCGAACGGGAAGAAGACGAACTGGGGCCGCGAGATGTGGCAGCTCGTCCGCACCGAGGATGGCTGGAAGATCTTCTCCGTCGTCTACACCATCCGCGACCAGTGGTCCGGTGGCGGCGGATAGGCCACAGGACGGGTCGAGCGCGGCGACGCCCCTCGATCTTCAAGTGGCACAGGCACGGCATTGACGTTGCAGGGCGCTTGCGATGGGGGCAGCTGCGCACTGGTTCGTCGTTCATTGGAAGGCATGGCCGCAATCGGTGCCGCATGCATCGCGTTTCGCTGCCGGCCGCATGCACTTGCCGGGGATGGGGCACCATGCCGGAGCCCGATGCCCGCAATGACACGTTGCATCAACCCAAGGGGAGTGGCTGTGCGCGAATTTCGCATGTTGTTGGTCTTGATCCTGGCACTCGCGCCAGCGCTTGCGGCCGCGGCCGATGGTCGCGACGCCCCACCCGGGTACGCGCGCGCGCCCGACCAGGCGATCGACCAGACCTACACCGACCTGATCACGAAGTACACGACCGACCCTGCGCTCAACTCGCCCCTCACCGACTACCTGCCCGCCTCGGACACGGTGCCGACGCCGCTGCAGGTCTTCGGCAAGATCGCCGGCGCCGAAGGCTGGCTGCCCTACAGCGCCGACGTGCACCGCTACTTCCGCGAGCTGGAGAAAGCCAGCCCGCGGGTGCGCGTGCTTCACATCGGCGACAGCGAGGAAGGCCGCGAGATGATCGCCGTGGCGATCGCCGACGAGGCGCTGATCGCCAACCTCGACGCCAACGCCGCGCGCCTCTCGAAGCTGGCCGACCCGCGTCGGATCGACATGGACGACGCGCAGGCCGAAGCACTGATCGCGCAGTCCACGCCGGTCTACTACATCACCGGTTCCTTGCACTCCACCGAAACCGGCTCCCCGACCGCGCTGATGGAGCTGGGCTACCGGCTGGCGGTGGACGAGGCGCCGTACATCCGCAAGATCCGCTCCAGCGTCATCACCCTGATCACGCCGGTCGTGGAAGTGGACGGACGCGACCGCAAGGTCGACGTCTACAACTGGCACCTGGCCAACCCCGGCAAGACCTATCCCTCGCTCGCCTACTGGGGCCACTACGTCGCCCATGACAACAACCGCGACGCGATGGGGCTGACGCTCAACCTCAGCCGCAGCGTGCTCGATACCTACGTCGGACAGCGTGCGCAGGTGATCCACGACCTGCACGAGTCGTATGCATTCCTGTACGACAACACCATCGGCACCGGCCCGTACAACGCCTGGATCGACCCGATCCTGGTCGGCGAGTGGCAGCAGCTGGGCTGGAACAACGTCCAGCAGCTCACGCAGATGGGCATGCCGGGAGTGTGGACGCACGGCGAGTTCGACACCTGGAGCCCGGGCTACCTGATGTTCATGGCGGCCACCCACAACGGCATCAGCCGGCTCTACGAAACCTACGGCAACGACGGCGCGGACACGGTCAAGCGGATCCTGCGGCCGAATGAGTACTCGCGCACCTGGTACCGGCCCAACCCGCCGTGGCCCGAGGTGCTGTGGTCGGCGCGCAACAACAACAACTACCAGCAGTCTGCATTGCTGACCGCGTTGCACTATTTCGCGGACAACGCGCCGATGTTCCTGCGCAACTTCTACGCCAAGAGCAAGCGTTCGATCGAAAAGCCGCTCGAATCGGGTCCTGCCGCCTACGTCTTTCCGGCCAGCGAGAAGCGCAGCGGATCGCAGGCGCGGCTGCTGCGGATCCTGCAGCTGCAGCATGTGGAAGTCAGCCGCCTGGCATCGGCGGCCACGGTGAAGGAGCCGGAACGGAAGAACGAGGCCGGCAAGGAAACCGGCGCCGCCGCGGGCAAGCGCACGTTCCCCGCCGGCAGCTACGTGGTCCGCATGGACCAGCCGTATTCGCGCATTGCCGACACCCTGCTCGACCGCCAGTACTGGTCGCCGAAGGACAAGTACGACGCGCCGTACGACGACACTGGCTGGTCGATGGGCGACCTGTTCGACGTGCAGCTCACCCGGGTGACGGACGCCTCGCTCCTGGACGCGCCGATGAAGCCGGTCGACGACCCGATCGCCATTCCGCAGGGGCTGGCAAGCGTGGACGTGCCGGCCGCCGGCGAGCCGCTGCCGCGCATCGCGCTGATGCACACCTGGCTCAGCACCCAGACCGAAGGCTGGTGGCGGATGGAGCTGGACAGGATGCAGGTGCCGTACACCTACATCAGCACCCAGGACATCACCCACGACGCCAGCCTGCGCGCGAAGTACGACGTGATCCTGTTCGCGCCGGTCGGGCGCGGCAACACGCGCCAGATCATCGACGGCCTGCCGATGTGGGGCAACGCGCTGCCCTGGAAGAAGACTGACCTCACGCCCAACCTCGGCCGCATCGATGCGACCGACGACATGCGCCCGGGCATGGGCGAGACGGGCGTTGCCAACCTCAAGAAGTTCGTTGCCGAAGGCGGCCTGCTGGTCGCGGCGGGGGACAGCGCGGTGTTCGCGATCGACGTGGGGCTGGCGCCCGGCGTTTCCGTTGCGCCCACCGAGAAGCTCAAGGTCGTCGGCAGCGTGCTGCAGGCGGACTTCGTCGATCGCAAGCACCCGGTGGCCGACGGTTACAACCGCGACGAGCTGGCGGTCTACAGCGAAGGTGGCCTGTCGTTCCAGGTCTCGAATCTGGCGACGCCGGGCGGGGCGCCGTCGAAGCGCGGGCTGGCGACCGCCAGGGACTTCGAGCGGCCCACCGGCCGTGGCAGCAAGCAGGACGTCGACATGCCGCAGGGCCGGCCGTTCGTGGCCGCGGCGGCGTTGCCCGACCCCAAGCGATGGGAAGCCACCGCGCTGAACGAGGAACAGGCGCGCAACAACCCCTGGGTGATCCCGACCGCTCAGCGGCCGCAGGTGGTGCTGCGCTTTGCCGATGCCGAACAGCTGCTGGTGTCCGGCCTGCTCGACGGCGCCGACGAACTCGCCGGGCGCGCCGCGGTGGTCAACGCGCGCTACGGAACCGGCAACGTGCTGCTGTTCGCGATCAACCCGATCTGGCGCGGCGGCACGATCGGCAGCTATCCGCTGGTGTTCAACGCGATCCTCCACCACGACCGGCTGGGCGAGTCGCGCGGGCCGGCGCGGGGTGAGGCGGGGCAGCGGGAGTCCGGACAGCGGTAAGCTGTGGCGATATCGGGCGTCGGCGCTCATGGATCGCAGCGCCGATGGAACGGACGGGTTCCGCGCGGCTGCGTCGGGACCCGCGCAAGGGAGGACACCGGATGACGCGCTATGGAACCTCGCGAAAGCTGGCCGCCATGCTGGCCGCGATCGGCTGGCTGGCCATGTTCGCCTGCGTGGCGCTGGCCATCCTCATGGGCACGCGCCTGGCCCGGACGGAGATGCTGCTGACCCTGCTGATCCCGATGTGCGCCGGTTTCGCCGGCGGCCTGGTGCTGGTGGTGCTGGCCCATCTCGCGCGCGCGGTGTTCGATATCGCCGATCGCATTGCAGGCCCAGGCCGGGGCGAGATCACAATCGAAACCAGGCCGGATGCCGATCCGGAGTCACTGGGAGATCGCGCAGAGTGAAGCGTCTGTTGCCATTGGCCATCGTCACCACGCTCCTGGTCGCAGGCCCGGCCTGCGCCGCCGAGCCAGCGCTGCCCGCCGCGGATGACGCGGCCGCCTCGGTGTTGGCTTGCCACGCGCAGTACGCGGGCAAGTATGCGAAGTCGACGCAGGCTTCGGCGGCCGAGATCGCCGAGGGCGCGTTCGCCGGCTGCAAGCACGAGATGGATGCCTACGAGACAGCGGCGCTGGAGCGCGCAAAAACGCAAACGGCGGTTGCGATCGGCATCGCGGGTCCGCAGGATTACCAGCGCGAGGACATCGCCCGCTTCCGCGAGTACCTGCGCAGCTACACCATCGACGCCGTGCTCAAGGCGCATGCGCTGTTCTGAGCGACGTCGCAGGATGGGTTGAGCCAGGGCGCAGCCCATCCCGTGACTGGCTTCGTGGTGTCAGAAGCTGTTGTCACCGTCCAGCAGCCGCCCGATCCCGCCCAGCACCGAGCCTTCACCGCGATCCTTGCCGCCCGACTGCGGCGCCGCGGCCAGCATGCGCCCGGCCATGCGCGAGAACGGCAGCGATTGCAGCCACACCGTGCCCGGGCCGGTCAGCGTGGCCAGGAACACGCCTTCGCCGCCGAACAGCATGCTCTTGATGCCGCCGACCGCCTTGACGTCCATGTCGACGCTGGAATGGAACGCGACCACGCAACCGGTGTCGACGTCGATGCGTTCACCCGCCGCGAGCTGCCGTTCCATCACCGTGCCGCCGGCGTGCACGAATACCCAGCCATCGCCCTCGAGCTTCTGCATGATGAAGCCCTCGCCGCCGAACAGGCCGGTGAGGATCTTGCGCTGGAAATGGATGCCCACCGACACGCCGCGCGCGCCGGCCAGGAAGCTGTCCTTCTGGCAGATCAGCCGGCCGCCATGTTCGGACAGCTTCATCGCCATCACCGTGCCGGGGTAGGGCGCGGCGAAGGCCACCTTCGCCTTGCCGCTGCCGGCGTGGGTGAACATGGTGGTGAACAGGCTTTCACCGGAGACCACGCGCTTGCCGGCCGACAGCAGCTTGTTGAACACGCCGCCGCCCTGGCCGGCGTGCGAGCCGTCGCCGAACACGGTGTCCATCTGCACCACCGCGTCCTTGTACATCAGTGCGCCGGCTTCCGAGATCGCGCTCTCGCCGGGATCGAGTTCGATCTCGACGAACTGCATGTCGCCGCCGACGATGCGGTAGTCGATCTCGTCGGCCTGGCCGCGGCCGGAGCCGGTCGACGGCAGCGGCGGCATCGTCGCCGGCGGCGCATTCGCGGATGGCGCCAGTTCCGGCACGTCGCCGACCGGCCGCCACGCCGGCATGCCTTCGCGCCAGCACAGATCCTCGGGATGCTGCTGCGCATGGGCGTGCGCGGCGTTGTCGTCGAGCGGGCCGACGCGCGGGCTGTTGCTGCCGGAGCTGAAGTACCACTGGGCCATGGGGCGAGTCCTTCGGGGATGGAAGGCCGAGTTTACGGCGGCTGCGACAGCCAACGATGTGCCACAGGTCGGGGCTGCGCCCCGGCGGCTTGTTCGCGAAGAGACGGCGGTTTCCGGGAGAGTGTTTGCAGGTGAATGTCGGGGGCGTAGTCCCGACCTGCGGGATCCCTGCCGGCACTTGCACCCGGATGTGGCGGCAAGAAGTCGAGTTACCGCGCCTTGCGGACGAAGTACTCGTCGCTGCCCTCCAGCGTGCAGCCGCCATCCGTGGCGCGGCAGCGCACGTCGACCCGGTCGCCGAGGGCAAGGTCCACATCGCGCGTGCCCCAGATGGCCCGCGACCAGCCGCGCATGGTGACGACCTTCAGGCCGTTCACCGACACCGAGCATTCGCCGTCGGCGAAGCAGCCGTTGTCGATGCCGCTCACCTGGCCGGACAGCGTCATCACCTGCCCCGAAGCGTCGACCCCGATCGTGGCCGGTTCCGATACGGGCGCCGGTGGCGCTGTTGCGCATCCTGCGAGCAACACGGCGACAAGGAGGCAGGGCGCGGCCATTGGCCGGATCGGCTTCACTGGCCGCCCTCGCCATTGGTGCCGCGGGCGAACATCTCGCCGAAGAAGTCGCCGTCATTCCATCGCGGCCGCTCGGCGGCGTCGCCGACCAGCTGCCCGATGCGCGCGTTGAGCCGCGCCATGCGCGCGGCGTCGCCGTACTGGATCGGCTGGGTGTCGGCGTCGTCGCAGGGGCGGTGGTAGCAGTTGCGCAGGAAGTAGCGCAGCGCCACCTTCGGGTCGCGCCCGCCTTCCGCGTCGGCCGACACCACGCCGCCGGTCAGGTACACCGCCGGCACGCCGGCGCGGATGAAGGCGTACTGGTCGCTGCGCACGAACACGCTTTCCTCCGGGAATGGATCCGGCGACAGCGCCACGCCCACGTCCTTTGCCGCCGCGTCCAGCGTCGCCTTCAAGGTGGAGTGCTCGACGCCGATCGGCACCACGTCGGTGGTCGGTGCCATCAGCACCGGCATGTCCATGTTGATGTTGGCCACCATCGAGTCCGGTGGCACGGTCGGATGGGTGGCGAACCATTCGGCGCCGAGCAGGCCCTTCTCCTCGGCGGTGACGGCGACGAACAGCGCCGAGCGCTTCGGCTTGTCCTTCGCCGCGGCCAGCTGCTGCGCGGCTTCGAGCATGATCGCCACGCCCAGCGCGTTGTCGAGCGCGCCGTTGTAGATCCTGTCGCCCTCCACCGGCGCGCCGATGCCAACGTGGTCCAGGTGTGCGCTGTAGATCACGTGCTCGGCGCCAAGCGCGGGATCGCTGCCCGGCAGCCTCGCCACCACGTTGCGCGATTCGATGGGTTCGACTGTCGTGCGCGATGCCAGCGCGATCGTCCCGGGCAGGGCGAAGCCCTTGAGCGTGCCGTCGCGCGCGGCGTCGAACAGCTGCGCCGCGGTCCGCGGGCCGTCAGCCAATACCAGGTCGGCTGCTGCTGCGCTCACAGACGCCACCACGCGCAGCTGCGGGAAGGTGTCGATGCCGCGGCCATCGGCGTCGCGCAGGCGCATCGCCGGCTTGTCCCAGTTGGCGGCGTGCTGCGCCCACGGCGAACCCGCCTCGTCCTGCGCGGTGTTGACGAACACCGCGCCGATCGCACCATGCGCCACCACCGCGCGCAGCTTCTCGCGATACGAGGAATGGAACGCGCGGCGGTCGTCGTCGAAGCGCGCCGGCGCGCCACCGAACAGCACCGCGATCTTGCCCTTCAGCGCCAACCCCTTGAAATCGTCCACGCCCAGCGCTGGCGCATGCACCGCCTGGCCGACGAACACCGCCGGCGCTTCCACCGCGGCCTGCGGCGCGTTGAAGTCGGGCGACGGCAGGAACTGGTCCCGGAACCGCAGCGCGATGCTGCGCCCGTTGCGCTTGACGGCGAACGTCGCACCCTCGCGCTCGCGCACGGCCTTGAGCAGCGGCACCTGCTGGAAGAACGTGCCGCCATCGCCGGCCGGCTGCAGGCCGATCGCGGCGAACCGCTTGGCGACATGATCGGACGCCATCGCATAGCCGCGGGTGCCGGTTTCGCGGCCCTCCATCGCGTCGTCGGAGAGCGCGCGCACGTCGGCCTCGATGCGTTGCGCGGACGGGTCGTCGGCCCAGGGCGCCGGCGTGGCGTCCTTCGCCGGTGCGGTGTCGGCGGCCGGCGGCGGCGCTTCGCGGTTGCATGCGGCCAGGCACAGCAGGGTCAGGAGGCAGGCGGTGGTGGCGCGGCGCATCGCGGCGGTTCCGGCTTGGAAAGCCGCGACGCTAGCACAGCATGCCGCCACCGGCTTGCCTCGCGGGCACCGTGCGGGGATGGCTTCAGCCGCGCGCTTTTTTCATCGCGACTGACGCAGACAAGCGAAGGGAACCAGCACATCGGCCAGGAGATCGATCTGCCCACGACCAGCCGCCAGGAGATTGCGGCTGAAGCGGCTACCACGAGTTGCAGGGATGCACTGCGGCTATGCTCGGCAACGAGCCGCATCCGGACCCGCCATGACCGCAGCAACCCATGCCATCGCCGTGCCGCCCGGCCGCATCGAACGCGTCTTCCTGATCACCGTGGTGGTGCTCGCGCTGGGGTGGTCGCTGGTCATCGCCCGCGACCGGCTGACCTGGCTGCTCGAGGTGGTCTGGGTGATTGCCGCGCTGCCGCTGCTGGCATGGCGCTGGTCGAACTTCCCGCTCACGCGCCTGCTGTGCTGGCTCCTGGCCGCGCACGCGCTGGTGCTGATCTACGGCGGCGCCTACACCTACGCGCAGACGCCGCTCGGATTCTGGCTGCGCGACCTGTTCGACTTCGAGCGCAATCCCTGGGACCGCGTCGGCCACCTGATGCAGGGCTTCGTGCCGGCGATCCTCGCGCGCGAACTGCTGCTGCGGCTGACGCCGCTACGCCGCGGCGGCTGGCTGGTCTACCTCGTGCTCGCCGCATGCCTGAGCTTCAGCGCCTTCTTCGAACTGATCGAATGGTGGAGCGCGCTCGCCTTCGGCGCCGATGCCGACGCCTTCCTCGCCACCCAGGGCGATGTCTGGGACACGCAGTGGGACATGTTCCTGTGCCTGCTCGGCGCGATCGCATCGCTGCTGCTGTGGTCGCGGCTGCACGACCGGCAGCTGGGCCCTGCGGTCACGGCGAACGGCCCCCATGGGTTGGGCGAAGCGTAGGTCGGGGTTACGCCGCCGACGGCTTTCTCGCGAAGGCGGCAGGAGATTTCGCGAAAGCGCTTGCGTGTCGGGGACGTGGCCCCGACCTACGTGGACTACTGGGACGGCGAATCCGGCAGGTACAGTTCGGCGATCTTCAACGCCAGCCGATACGGCTCGGGATCGTTGCGATTGGTGAGCACCACCACGGTGAAATGCCGCTTCGGCCAGCGCACGATCACGTTGCGCCCGCCGATCGTCTCGCCCGAGTGCCACAGCACGTCGCCGTGGATGCGCCAGCCGTAGCCGTAGCCGTCGACATCGGCTTCGTCGTGGATCGGCGTGTGCAGGGTGAAGGCGTCGGCACGCGAGGCGTCGCTGAGCAGGCGGTCGTCGTACAGCGCCGCGTCCCACTTCACCAGGTCGGCGATCGAGGAATAGATGCCGCCGTCGCCGAGCACCGCGCTGGTCGAACTCTGGTCGGTGCGCGTCCACTTGCCGTCGACCAGGCTGTGGCCGTAGGCGCGGTTGGCCACGGTGGAGATGCCGTTTTCGTGGGCCACGGTGTGCGCCATGCCCAGTGGCTGGAAGATCCGCTCGCGCAGGAACGTGGCGAAATCCCGGCCGGATGCCTTGCCCACGATCAGCGCCAGCAGCGCGTAGGCACCGTTGCTGTAGCGGTAGCTGCTGCCGGGCGCGAAGTACAGGCGATGCTCGCGCTCGAGCAGGTGCAGCACGTCGATGTCATGCACTTGCCCGGTCGCGTCGGGCGCCATCAGGTCCTCGTAATCGACCAGGCCCGAACTGTGGGTGAGCAGGTGGCGCAGGGTGATGGGCTCGGCGACGGCGGGCAGCGAGGGCAGCCACTTGCGCACCGAATCATCGAGCGACAGCTTGCCGTCCTGCGCCAGCAGCACGATGGCGGCGGCGGTGAACTGCTTGCTCACCGAGGCCAGGCGGAAATTGGTGTCGGGCGTGACCGGCGTGCCGGCTTCGAGGTCGGCCAGGCCGTAGCCGCGCCGCACCAGCGGCTCGCCGTCGCGCAGCACCAGCACCGCCGCGCCCGGCACATCGCCGGTGTAGTCGCGCATCAATGCGTCGACGGAAGACTGCATCGTGTCGCCTCCGGTTGCGCAGCCGCCCAGCAGCGTGGCCAACAGGAGCGAAAGGGGCGTAGCGAAGCGCATGGACCGATTGTAAGCACAAGCCGGTAGGCCCGGGCGCGCCCTCGTAGGAGCGGCTTCAGCCGCGAGCTCCCTGCCTGGCCCCTGAAAAAGCAAAGGCTCGAGGCTGAAGTCGCTCCCACAAAAGCTATGGGGCGTCCTTCCGCCGCGGGAACCGCAGCACCACGCCGCGTTCCTCCTCTTGCTGCTGTCGTTGCCACAGTACCGGCACGTCGCGTGGCGGTGCGGTCTCGAACTGGTCGCGTTCGGCCTCGGCGGCCTGGGCGTCGAGCGCGGCCTGCTCTTCCTCGATCTCCCAGCTGTACTTGCGCCGCGGCGCCTGCGGGTCCTTGCGCCGGAACGCGAACGCGGCGAGCACGCCGGCCACCGCGCCGCCGAGGTGCGACTGCCAAGACACGTCGATCTCGCGCGGCAGCACCGTGAGCAGCATGCCGCCGTAGAGGAACAGGGCGATCATCGCCGCGGCGATCGAGGCGCGGTCGCGGCGCAGCAGGCCGAGCACGAACACCAGGAACAGCAGTCCGTGGCCGAGTCCGCTGGCGCCGAGGTGGTGCGAACCCGCGGCGCCGAGCAGCCATGCGCCCAGGCCGGAGCCGAGCCAGATCAGCGGCAGTGCGCGCAGCGTCGCGCGCGGATAGACGCTGCCGGCGAGCGTCCCGAGCAGCAACAGCGACACCGCGTTCGCGCCCAGGTGGCCGGGCGAGCCATGCAGCAGCGGTGCGGTGAGCAGGCCGAGCAGGCCGGCCGCGGTCTGCGGGATCACCGCGAATGGCCGCCAGTCCAGCGACTGCTGCGCCGAGAACACCACCGTGAGCAGCAACACGAAGGCGAGGCTGGCCTTGAGCGCGCGCAGCAGGCGCGCGCGGTCGTGGCGGCGCTGGGCGGCGGCGTCGAGCGGCGGTTCGGGCGTGTCCAGGTGCATGGCACGAGGATGGCGGCGAATCGTGGCGATGCAAGGGTGGGGCGGGCCGGCCGTGAGATGGACGGCCCGTGGAATCGGAGCCCATGTAGGAGCGGCTTCAGCCGCGAGCTTCTGGCTCCTTCTCCTGCGAAGGCAGGGGAGGGATGGGGAGGGGTGTCGTCAGCAGCACCGTGATCCGTGGCCACCCCCTCCCAACCTCCCCCTGCCTTCGCAGGGGGAGGGGTAAAGACAAATCTCGCGGTTGAAGCTGCTTCTACAAGTGCAACGGACGTGCCCTCAGGTCGAGATCGCCAGCCGCTCCTGATGGTAGCGACGCGTCGCCGCGAACCACAGCAGTGCCGCCAGGCCGAAGCCGGCGCCGAAGTACACCGCCCATTCCAGCGCCGCGACCTGTTCGCTGCGGATCACCTTCAGCAGCATCTGGTTCTGGGCCAGGAACGGCACCGTGTACTGCCACAGCTGGGTGCGGATCGGGCTGACCATCAGCATCACCGTCGGCACGATCGGCAGCAGCATCAGCATCGACATGTAGCTCTGCGCTTCCTTCACCGACTTGGCGCCGGCGGCGATGAAGGTCAGCAGCGCGGTGCCGATGAACAGCATCGGCAGCAGGATCAGCAGCATCTTGACGATCGCCAGCAGGCGCACGTCCATCATCTTGCCGATGCCGGGCACGAACTGCGCGCCGATCTTCAGCGCCAGCAGGGTCAACAGCAGCGTCGCCAGGCCCACCAGCGAGGCCGCCAGGATCTTGCCGCTGACGATCGCGCCGCGCGAGGCCGGCGTGGCCAGCAGCGGTTCCAGCGACTGCCGTTCGCGTTCGCCGGCGGTGGTGTCGATGATCAGGTAGGCGCCGCCGATGAAGGCGCTGAGGATCAGCAGGTAGGGCAGGAACGCCATCACCATGCCGCGCCGCGCTTCGGGCGTCGACAGGTCCTTGTGGGCCACCGACAGCGGCGCGGCCACCGCCGGGTTGACCCCGCGCGCCAGCAGCCGCAGCGCACCGACCTGCTGGCCGTAGCGCTGCAGCGCGTTCTCGATCCGCTTCACCGGGATCGCGGAATCCTGCCGCGTGCTGTCGTGCACGATCTCCACCAGCGCCGGGTTGCCGGCCTGCCAGTCCTTGCCGAAACCGTCGCCGATGCGTACGTAGGCGTCCTCGTCCTGGCTGCGGATTGCGGCGTCGGGATCGCCGGCGAGCTGCTTGCGTTCGATGCCCTCGGCGGCGAGCCACTTCACCAGTTCCGGCGCGCGGTCGGCGCCGACGATGGCGATCTGCAGCGGCTTTTCGATCTGGCTCTTGGCGCGACTCTGGGCCAGGGTCAGGATCCCGAACAGCAGCGCCGGCACCAGCAGCGGCCCCATCACCAGCGCCAGCAGCAGCGTGCGGCGGTCGCGCGACAGCTCGCGCAGTTCCTTCATGCAAACCGTCCACAGCGCCTTCATGCGTGCAGCCCCTCTTCCGAACCGATCAGTGTCACGAATGCGTCCTCGAGGTTGTCGTGGCCGGCCTGCGCGCGCAGCTCGTCGGGCGTGCCTTGCGCGGCGACGCCGCCGTGCGAGATCACCACGATGCGATCGCACAGGGCCGCGACCTCCTGCATGATGTGGCTGGAAAAGATCACGCAGCGGCCTTCGGCGCGCAGGTCCTTGAGGAAGCCGCGCAGCCCGCGCGTGGTCATTACGTCCAGGCCGTTGGTGGGCTCGTCGAGGATCACGTTGCGCGGGTCGTGCACCAGCGCGCGCGCGATCGCGGTCTTGGTGCGCTGGCCCTGGCTGAAGCCCTCGGTCTGGCGATCGAGGAAATCCTCCATCTGCAGCGCCGCGGCCAGCGCGCCGATGCGCACGTCGACCTGCGCCCGCGACAGGCCGTGCAGCTCGCCGAAGTAGCGGATGTTCTCGCGCGCGGTCAGGCGCTTGTAGACCCCGCGCGCATCGGGCAGCACGCCCAGCGCGCGGCGCGCGGCAACCGGATCGGCGGCGACGTCGCGGCCGTCGACCACGATGCGCCCGCTTTCCGGCGCCATCAGCGAATACAGCATGCGCAGTGTGGTGGTCTTGCCGGCGCCGTTGGGGCCGAGCAGGCCGGTGATTTCCCCGTCGCGCGCCTCGAAGCCGACATCGTCGACCGCGACCACGGGGGCCTTGTCCTTGCCCTTGCCGGGGAAGGTCTTGCGCAGGTGTTCGGCAACGATCATGGGATTCGGGATCCGGGATTGGAGATGTGGAAAAGCGCGGTGGTCATGGGAAAAGAGGAGTCGCTTCGGGCGCCATCCAGTCCCGAATCAGGGATCCCCGTTCCCAGCCTCACGGGCCCCACCCGTTGAAGCTCGTGAACGGCGGCGTGTACGCCAGCTTGTCGAGGCACTTCGCGTCGAGGCCCCTGGCGTCCGTGTTGTCCAGGAACTGCGCGAACAGCTTCGGCATGCAGCCGGCGCCGATCACGTTGTGGCCCTGGCCGCGCAGCACCAGCGCGCGTCCCTTGGGCAGGGTTCTCACCACCCGCGCCGCGTAGGCGGGCGGGGTGACCGGGTCGAGCTCGCCCGACAGCAGCAGCGCCGGCACGTCGCTGGCCAGCGGCGCGTGGAAATCATCCGGGCGCTTGCCCTTCGGCCACGCGTCGCACTGCGACACCAGGCCCGCGACCAGCGAGTTACCCAGCAGCGAGGCGGCCATGTCGGGGTCGTCCTTCAGCCCGTCCGCGTCCTCGCTGCAGATCACCGACAGCTGCATGCCGTAGGCCATCTGGTCCGACAGCTGGCTGCCGAGCATCTTCGACAGCGCCATCAATCCGTCGTAGCGGCCTTGCGCGCCTTCGTGGATCAGCAGCGGCAGGATCGACGACACCATCGGCGAATAGGCGTACATCCGCGCCAGCCCGGCGATGTGCGCGGGCAGCAGGCGCTCTTGCAGCGACTGCCCGGTGGAGGCGTCGCGATAGGTGACCAGCGGCGGATCGGCCTTGAGCCGTGCCATCAACGCGTCGAGCTGTTCACGCGGGTTGCCCAGCGCCTTGGCGCAGGCCGGGATCTTGCCGCAGCGGGCGAACTGCAGGTCCAGCGCCGATTCGAGGTTGCGGGCGAAATCGTTGCCGAGATACAGGTCGTTCGGCGCCACCGAGTCGAGCACCAGCGTGCGCGTGTGCCGTGGATACGCACGCGCATACTGCTGCGCGACGCGGGTGCCGTAGGAGATGCCGAGCAGGTTGATTGTCTCGGCGCCGATCGCCTGGCGCACCGCGTCGAGGTCGCGGACCGCGTCGGTGGTGGTGTAGAAGCGCAGGTCGGCGCGCTTCGACAGCGCGTCGCGGCAGCGCTCGACTGCCACCAGCATCGCCTGCTGCATGGCTGCCTCGTCGAGCGACGGCTCGCCTTCGGCGATGTCCTCACACTGCAGTGGGTTGGACTTGCCGGTGCCGCGCTGGTCCACCAGCACCACGCCGCGCTGCTTGAGCACGTCCTTGAATGCCGGCGCCACCGCGGGATAGCTGGCGGTGGCCGACTGCCCCGGGCCGCCGGCGAGCAGGAACACCGGATCGGGCGCCTTCTCGCCATCCTCATCGGCCGGGACCCAGGCGATGTTGAGCACCACCTTGCGTCCCTGCGGCATCGCAGGGTTCTCGGCCACCGGCAGCGAACCGCACTGCGCTTCCACTCCTGGCGCGCCAAGCTGCGAGGGCAGCGTGCAGGGCGTGAACGCGAGGCTGCCGAGCATGCGTGGTTTGGCCGGCGGCGCCGGCTTAGCCTTGGTCGCTGCCGCGCCATTGGCGGACGTGCTGCTCGCGGGTGTGTCGTCGGCGGACGCGTCGCGGGCGTGGTCGCGATACTGGCGGTAGCCGAAGAACGCGAGCAGCAGCAGCGCGACGAGGATGAAGCGGACTTTGCGGGACATGGCAGCCTGCGGGAGCGGGGCGGAAACGAAGGGGTCAGAATGACACGACCCGGCTTGGCGGCGGATGTGACAGGAGTTGGCCCTCGCCCCGCAGGAGCGGCGGAAGCCGCGAGCTTTTCTCCCTCCCCTGCGAAGGCAGGGGAGGGTTGGGGAGGGGTTGCGTAGGCGCACGCGAAATTCTCCGGAAAATCCGTCGGTGCCTGCGCGCCCTCCCGGCCTCCCCCTGCCTTCGCAGGGGGAAGGGCAAGAGCAAGCTCGCGGCTTCCGCTGCGCCTACTTGGAGGACACGTATTTCTCGCGCCGGATCTGCGGCACGGGCAGCCCGTGTTCCTTCAGCGCCTCGAAGCAGGCATCGACCATGTTCGGGTTGCCGCACAGGTAGGCGATGTCGCGCTGCGCGTCGGGCGCGAACTCGGACAGGAACTGCTGCACGTAGCCGTGGCGCACGTCCGCATGGGCGTGCGGCGAGCCCGGTTCGGGCAGTTCGCGCGACAGGCAGGGCAGGTAGCGGAAGCCCGGATGGGCGTCGGCGAAGGCACGGAACTCGTCGCCGTACAGAAGTTCCTGTGGATTGCGTGCGCCGGCCAGCAGGACCACCTCGACCCCGCGTTCCGCCATGGCCCGCGCAAGCTGCGGCAGCATCGCCCGGTACGGGGTGATGCCGGTGCCAGTGCCGATCAGCAGGTAGCGCGCGTTGGCGTCGGCGGGCGTCAGGCAGAAGCGGCCATACGGGCCGCTGGCCTCAATGTGGCCGCCTTCGTCCAGGCCCTCGAACAGCGCCGTGGCCGCGCCGCCGGCGACGTAGCTGACCGCGATCTCCACCGCATCCCCGGGGGCCAGCGCGTGGTCGTGGATGGTCGCCAGCGAATAGCTGCGCTTGGTCGCGGTGCCGTCGGCGTACTCGAAATGCACCTGCACGAACTGCCCGGGGATGAAATCCAGCGGCTGGCCGTCGTCGCGCACGAACGACAGGTGCGCGACCGTCGGCGCCAGCATGCGCCGTCCGGTGAGCCTTAATGGGAAGCGCTTGATGGCGGACAAGGATCGGACATTGTGTTGCCGGAGCGGGCTCCGCAGGGCGCCTATAATACCGGCTTGCCGCGACACCGCGGCTCCAGGAAGCCCCATGACCGCATCCACGCAGCCCCTCGCGGGCGCATCGGCGGCGTCGCCTCCGGCGCTGTCGGTACGCGACCTGCGCAAGACCTACGACAACGGCGTCGAGGCCCTCAAGGGCATCTCGCTGGACGTGCATCCCGGCGATTTCCACGCCCTGCTCGGCCCCAACGGCGCCGGCAAGTCGACCCTGATCGGCATCGTCTCCTCGCTGGTGAACAAGACCTCCGGCGAGGTGAACGTGTTCGGCGTCGACCTGCACGCGCACCGCGACGAGGCCATGCGCCTGATCGGGCTGGTGCCGCAGGAGCTGAACTTCAACATGTTCGAGAAGCCGCGCGACATCCTGGTCAACTACGCCGGCTTCTACGGCATCCCGCGCGCCGAGGCGCTGGTGCGCGCGGAAGAGGAGCTCAGGCGCGCGCAGCTGTGGGACAAGGCGCAGATGATCGCGCGCACGCTGTCGGGCGGCATGAAAAGAAGGCTCATGATCGCCCGCGCGATGATGACCCGGCCGCGGCTGTTGATCCTCGACGAACCCACCGCCGGCGTGGACATCGAGATCCGCCGCGACATGTGGAAGACGCTGCGCGAGATCAACGCCGCCGGCACCACCATCATCCTCACCACGCACTACCTCGAGGAAGCCGAGAACCTGTGCCGGCACCTGGCGATCATCGACCGCGGCGTGATCGTCGAGCAGGGCCCGATGCGCTCGCTGCTGGCCAAGCTCGACGTCGAGGGCTTCCTGTTCGACATCGACGGCGCGCTGCCCGACACGCTGCCCGCGATCGACGGCGCGACCCTGGTCGCGATCGATCGCCACACCCTGGACCTCGACATGCCGCGGGCAATGGACCTCAACCGCGTGTTCGCGGTGCTGGGCGCCGCCGGCATCCGCGTGCGCTCGATGCGCACCAAGTCCAACCGGCTCGAAGAGCTGTTCGTGCGCATGACCGGCCCCAATGCCGCCTCGCAGCAGCCGGAGAAGGCAGCATGAGTTCGCCCGCCACCGCCACGCCCGCCACCACCGCCGCCAGCGATGCACGTCGCAACTGGACCGCGCTGTACACCGTGGCCCGCCGCGAGGTGGTCCGCATCCTGCGCATCTGGGGCCAGACCCTGGTGCCGCCGGCGATCACCATGACCCTGTACTTCCTGATCTTCGGCGGCCTGATCGGCTCGCGCGTGGGCGAGATGGACGGGATCAGGTACATGGATTTCATCGTCCCGGGCCTGGTGATGATGAGCGTGATCCAGAACAGCTACGGCAACATCTCGTCGAGTTTCTTCGGGGCCAAGTTCGGCCGCCACGTCGAGGAACTGCTGGTCAGCCCGATGCCGAGCTGGGTGATCCTCGGCGGCTACGTCGCCGGCGCGGTGCTGCGCGGGCTGATGGTCGGAATCATCGTGCTGTGCATCGCGATGCTGTTCACCAAGGTGCGCATTCCGCATCCCTTCGTCACCCTGACCACGGTGTTGCTCGGCGCCACCATTTTCTCGCTGGCCGGTTTCGTCAACGCGGTGTACGCGAAGAAGTTCGACGACGTGGCGATCGTGCCGATCTTCATCCTCACCCCGCTGACGTACCTGGGCGGCGTGTTCTATTCGATCAAGCTGCTGCCCGAATGGGCCCAGGCGCTGACCCACGCCAACCCGATCTTCTACATGGTCAACGCGTTCCGCTACGGCCTGCTCGGCGCCAGCGACGTGCCGCTGTGGGTGGCGTACGCGCTGATGCTGGGCTTCGTCGTCGCGCTGGCCGCGCTGGCGCTGTGGCTGCTCAAGCGCGGGGTCGGGCTGCGCAGCTGATCAAAGGGTCGACGCCGCCGGTGGAGTAGGATGCGGCGCAGGGAACGGGGACCACGAAATGGCGGGTGAGCAGGAGATCACCAGGCTGCTCAAGCTGGCCGAAGCGGGCGAGCCGCAGCAGCTCGCGGCGGTGTTCGATGCGTTGTATCCGCAACTGCGCAACCTGGCGGCATCGCGCCTGCGAGGCAACGAATCCACGTACACCCCGACCGCGCTGGTCAACGAGTTCTACCTCCGGCTCAGTGCCGGCGAACCGCTGTCGCTGGTGGACCGCCGGCACTTCTTCGCCACCGCGGCCAAGGCGATGCGCTGGATCGTGGTCGACCACGCGCGACGTTGCAGCGCCGACAAGCGCGGAGGCGGATTCGCCCCGGTCACGCTCAGCGAGCGCCTGGCCGCCGGCACCGAAAGCAGGGAAGTGCTGGCCCTGCACGACAGCCTGGAAGCGCTGGACCAGATCAACCCGCGCCAGCGCGAGCTGGTGGAGCTGCGCTACTTCATCGGCCTGGAATTTTCCGAAGTCGCCGAACTGCTGCAGTGTTCCGAGCGCACCGCCAAGCGCGAATGGGAACGGGCGCGCGCCTTCCTGTACGCGCAGATGGCCGAGGCCTGAGCCGTGCTGCCGGCCGAGCGCGAAGCGTGGCGGCAGGCGGATCGGATCCTCGAGCAGATTCTCGACCTGCCGCCCGCGCAGCGCACGCAGCAATTGGCGCTGCTTGCGCCGGACGCGCACCTGCGGCAACGCGTCGAACGCCTGCTGGCCGCGCACGCCGGGACCAGCGGGCCGCTGGAGCAACCGATCCCGCTCGCACTGCTGCCGGACGTGCATCACGCACTGACCGGGCGCCGGCTCGGCCGCTGGCGGCTGCTGGAGGAGATCGGCCGCGGTGGCATGGCGGTGGTTTACCGGGCGGTTGCCGACGAAGGCGACGCGGCCGGGCAACAGGCCGCGCTCAAGGTGCTCAGCATCGGCACGCTGGCCAGCGATGGCCGCGAGCGCTTCGTGCACGAGCAACAGGCGCTGTTGCGCCTGCGCCATCCATATCTCGCGCAGTTGTACGACACCGGCGTGGCCGAGGACGGCACGCCGTGGCTGGCGATGGCGCTGGTCGAGGGCGAGCGCATCGACGCCTGGTGCGAGCAGCGCGGGCTCGGGGTCGAGGCGCGCGTGCGGTTGGTATCACAGGTCTGCGGCGCACTGGCCTACGCCCATCGCAACCTGGTCATCCACCGCGACATCAAGCCTTCGAACGTGCTGGTCGACCACGACAGCCACGTGCGCCTGCTGGATTTCGGTATCGCGCGCCTGGCCGACCACGCGGGCGATGAGCGCACCGCCACGGCGATGCGCGCGCTGACCCCGGAATATGCCGCGCCGGAACAGTTCGCAGGTGCGCTGCCGAGCACGACGATGGATGTCTACGGCCTGGGCGCATTGCTGTACCGGCTGCTGGCGGAACGGCCACCGCGACCGCGCAACGGCCTCGACACCGGCCCACCGACCGAGCGCCCTTCGCGCGCGGTGCAGGCGGCCGCGCACATTCCGCAAACCGAACGCCGCCAGCGCGCGCAGCGGCTGCGCGGCGATCTCGACACGGTGGTGATGAAGGCGCTGGCCGAGAAGCCGGAGAACCGCTATCCCAGCGTCGAGGCGCTGGCCGAGGACCTGCGCCGCTGGCTCGCGCAGCGGCCCGTCCTCGCGCATCCGCCGAGTCGGCGTTACCGGCTCGGCAAGTTCGTCGCGCGCCACCGGCTCGGCGTCGCGGCCGCGGCGTTGCTGTCGCTGGCGCTGGTTGCCGGCATCGCCGGCACGCTGTGGCAGGCGCGGCTGGCGCAGCAGCAGGCCGCGCGGGCGACGGCCGCCGCCGAACAGTCGCAGGCGCAACTGGCCTACCTGGACAGCGTGCTCGAAGTGCTCGCGCCGAGCACGGAAGATGCGCGCGAGCGCGACAAGCGGCAGATGCTGGCCGAGATCGCGCAGCGTGCGCAGCGCGAGTTGCGCGCACGCCCGGAGCTGCTGGCAACGGTGGAACTCAGCCTCGGCGGCGTCGCGGAGCGCATCGGTGATTACACCCAGGCCGCGGCGCTCTACGCATCCGCGTTGCAGCGCCGCAGTCGTCTGTTCGGCGCGGACAGCGCGGATGCCGCGGAAGCGCAGGCGCGCTGGGGCAAGGTGCTGGACCTGCGCGATCCTCCCGACCCCGATGCCGCCGAAACGCAGCTGCGCGCAGCCACCGCCACGCTGCGCCGTACCCGGCCGGCCTCACCGGTGCTGGTCGAAGCCCTGACCGGCCTGGCGAGCACGCTCGGCGACCGCGACCGTTACGACGAGGCGCGCGCGCTGCTGGTCGAAGCCGGCGGCCTGTGCACGCAGGGTGCCCTGGGCGAAGCGCAGATCTGCGAACAGGTCTGGTTGATACAGGGCATGATCGCCGCGCGCACCGGACGCAACGACGAGACGATCGCACCGTTGAAGGCGTTGTTGACGCTGCGCGAGCAGCGCTACGGTGCCGACCATGCCCAGACCCTGTTCGCCGCGGGTGAGCTGGGCAAGGCCTATGTCCGCAACGGCCAGGCCGAGCGTGGGCTGGCGATGGTCGAACACGTCCACGCGCAACAGCAACGCATCTACAGCGCGCCGACCCGGGAGACATTGCGCACGCTGGAGGACCTGTCCGGGCTGCTCGGCGAACTCGGGCATTACGACCGCGCACTGGTGCTGCGCGAGCGCCATCTCGAACAGGCGCGCGCACTGTTCGGCGAGCGCCACGGCGATGTCGCGGTGGGTTACGCCAACCTGGGCACGCTGTACTTCACCGACGGCCGTTACGCCGACGCCGCGGTCGCTTACGAGAGAGCGCGGCAGACCTACGCAGAGGTGTATGACGCCCGGCACGCCGGCGCGGTCATCAGCCGCGCCAACTATGCCGACGCGCTGCGCGAACTGGGTCGCGCCGACGAATCCCTGCCGATGCAACGCGACGCCGTGGAGGCGACCGCGGCGCTGTTCGGCGCCGATTCGCTGCGCGTGGCGTCGCGCCTGAGCAACCTGGCGCGCACGTATGCGGTTCTCGGCGAGCATGCGCAGGCGCTGGTCCAGTACGACCGCAGCCTGGCGATCTATCGCGCCCGGCAGGCGCCGGGCCAGTACCACGCCGCGGTGGTGCGCGCCTATCGCAGCCAGGCGCTGCTGGGCCTGGGCCGTGCCGCCGAGGCGACGCGCGAAGCGCGTGCCGCGCTCGACGAAATCGCCACCAAGGCCGGCCGTGAGCATCGCTTCTACTGGGAGGCGCTGGCGATCCACACGCAAGCCGCATGCGCGGCCGGGCACGGGGACTGCGCCGGCCAGCGCGAACGCGTGGACCAGGGCTTGCGCAGCGGCCGCATGCCCGGCGGCGCACGCCTGAAACTGCAGGCCGCCCTGGCCGCGGCCGGAACCGTCGCCCGGCGCTGATCCGCGCCGCCGTTCCTGCTTGGGCGGGGCACGTCATCGCTCCCGCCTGCGCGGGAATGGCGATCAAACGCCGTGGACGGGCTCGACTCCTCGCCGCCCGTCGGGTCCGCCTGCTGCTGCAGGCGCGGATCCGACCGGGCATCGCAGGTGGCTGTCACTTTCTCCACCCCGATTCCGAGTGTCTCTGGCAGGGGGCGCTGCAAGCGTGGCCCACGGCGTCAGGGCCGGCCGCGCGCGGCCCTGCTGAATTGGACGGGACACATCATGAAGCCTTGCACCCGCAAAGCCGTTCTGGCGCTGGCGCTCGCGCCAGTATTGGGCCTGACAGCGCTTCCGACCATGGCTGGAGACGTTTGCGACACCACGACGGCTGGCGAAGACGGCGCCGGCTCCACGGCGGTGGGGACGGGCGCATTTGCCTGCGGTGTCAACAACACCGCGTCAGGCGCGAACAGCGGCGCCTTTGGGCGCAACAACACCGCGTCGGGCGACCGCAGCAGCGCCTTTGGTTACGTCAACACCGCGTCGGGCACAAACAGCGTCGCCGTCGGGGCTTTCAACACCGCGTCGGGCGTACAAGGCAGTGCCATTGGGTATTCCAATAACGCAACAGGCGATTTCAGCAGCGCGGTCGGCAATGGCAATGCCGCGTCCGGCTACGCCAGCGCCTTCGGGCTGAACAACACCGCGTCGGGCGGCGCCAGCAACGCCTTCGGGGATTCCAACACCGCATCGGGCTTTCACGGCAGCGCCTTTGGGGCCTTCAACGTCGCGTCGGGCGAAAGCAGCAGCGCTGTCGGGTATGGCAATACCGCGTCAGGGCTGACCAGCAGCGCCTTCGGGTTCCAGAACATCGCGTCAAACGCCTACAGCACCGCCTTTGGGCGTCACAACGTCGCGTCGAACGCCTACAGCATCGCCTACGGGTTGAACAACGTCGCGTCCGGGGACCACAGCAACGCCTTCGGGAATCTCAACGCGGCGGCGGGCGACAACAGCAGCGCTTTTGGATTCTTCAACACCGCATCAGGGGTCAACAGCAGCGCGTTCGGCAGTTACGGCCAGGTGCTGGGCGATCCGCTGGGTTCGCAGTACTCGATCGCCATCGGCGGCGGCAACGATGCCGCCACCGGCGCGGCGATCGGCACGGCGGGCGGGGCCGGCGCGGAGGCGGCCATCGCCATCGGTCGCTCGGCGACGGTCGCCGATGGTGCGGACAATGCCATTGCCATGGGGACCGGCGCCGGCGTTGCCGCTGGCGCCAGCGATGCCATCGCGATCGGTTCGGGCAGCACTGCCAACGGTGCCAGCAGTACCGCGGTCGGCGGCTGGATCGATGCCAACGGCGACGGTCTTGTCACCAGCGACGAAGCGACCGTTGCGGACGCGCTTGGTGCCAGTGCGTTCGGCGCCGGGGCCCAGGCCAGCGGCGCCCTGGCGACTGCGTCGGGCTTCCAGAGCCTGGCGAGCGGTCTCGGCAGCGTGGCCATCGGCAGCCTCAGCGCCGCCACCGGCGAGGAGGGCGTTGCCGTGGGCAACGCCAGTGTCGCCAGCGGCGCCGCCGCCGTCGCCCTGGGCCGTTACAGCGATGCCGCGGGCAACTTCGGCACCGCGATCGGCGCCGGCAGCCTCGCCAGTGCGGACAACAGTGTCGCGCTGGGTGCCGGCTCGGTGGCCGACCGCAGCGACACTGTCTCGGCAGGTGCGGCAGGCAGCGAACGCCAGATCGTCAATGTCGCCGCCGGCACCCAGGACACGGACGTGGTGAACCTGGCCCAGCTCCATCCGTTCGCGACCGCGTTCGGTGGCGGCGCCAGCTATGCCGGCGGCGCCTTCACCGCGCCCACTTATGTCATCCAGAGCCTGAGCTACCACGATGTTGGCGCCGCGTTCGTCGCCGTCGACGGCCGCATCACCGACCTGTACAGCCGTATCGGCACCGGCGGCGGTACGCCCGGGCCACAAGGCCCGCAGGGACCGGCGGGACCGGCTGGACCGGCCGGCCCGCAGGGACCCGAAGGCCCGGCCGGCGGCGGGCCGCGCGTGGTGACCTACGACCAGGACGCCGGCGACACCCTGACCCTGAAGGGCGAAAACGGCACCGTGATCGCGAATGTCGCCGATGGCGTTGCCGCCACCGACGCGGTCAACAAGGGCCAGCTGGAGGCGGGTGACGCGGCCACGCTGCAGTCGGCCAACGACTACACCGACACCACGGCCACGCAGACGCTGTCGGCGGCCAATGCCTATACCGACAGCCAGCTGCTCGGCCTGACCGAAAGTTTCGACGCCTTCCGTGACGGCGTCGACCGGCGCCTGTTCGAGCAGGACCGTCGCATCGATCGCCAGGGCGCGATGGGTTCGGCGATGTTGAACATGGCGATCAATGCCGCCGGCAGCACCAGCCCGCGCGGCCGCATTGCGGTGGGCGCGGGGTTCCAGGGCGGCGAGCAGGCACTCTCGGTCGGTTACGGCAGGCGCGTCGGCACGCGTGCGTCGTTCTCGCTGGGTGGCGCCTTCAGCGGCTCGGAAAAATCCGCCGGCATCGGTTTCGGTATCGATCTCTGAACGCGGAGCGCAGGAAGCCATGAACACGAGACATCTCATCACCTCCGCGGCCCTGATCCTCGCCACGTTGGTCGCGGGGACAGCCGCGGCGCAGAGCTTCGGCGACGTGCTCAAGCGCACCGCACAGCGCGCGGTGCAGGGCGAGACGCAGCGCAAGGTCGACGAGCTGGCGCGCGACGCCACGCGTTGCGCACTCGGCGACGAACGCTGCGCGCGCGCGGCGGAGCAGCGTGGCGACGTGCCGGCGGCCGCGAGCGACGACGGCGCAGCGGGCGGTGCCGACCACCCGCTGGTCCCGCGCTACGAAGGCGCGCGCATGATCCGGCGCGAGTCCGACGCGTTCACCGATTACCCGCTGCGCACCGGCAAGGCCCGCGCCACCGGAACACGCACGCTCGAAGGCGCACTCACGCGGCTCACCTACGAGGGGCCGCGCGACCGCTCGGTGCTGGAGGTGTTCCGCAACTACGAGGCGGTGCTGCGGCAGGCCGGTTTCGAGACGCTCTACAGCTGCACTCGCGCGGAGTGCGGCGACATCCGCAAGGAGATCGAGAGCGGGGAGCGCTACATGCTGCTGTGGGGCGCCGGCGACCACCGCTACCTCGCCGCAAAGCTTCCCCGGCGCGAAGGCGATGCCTACGTCGCCCTGTACGTCACCAGGAATGGCGGTGGCGGTCCGGCCAAGGGCCGCGCGATGGTGCAGCTGGACGTGATCGAGGCGCGGCCGATGGAGGACCGCATGGTGGTGGTCGATGCGGACACGCTGCGGGGCGACCTCGCCCGCGACGGACGCGCCACGCTGTACGGCATCCAGTTCGATTTCGACCGGGACACGCTGCAGCCCGGCTCCGCCGCGCAGATCGGCGAGATTGCGGGCTTGCTCCGGCACTCGCCGGCACTCGCCATCCGCGTGGTCGGCCACACCGACGGCAAGGGCGCGTCCGACTACAACATGGCGCTATCGCAGCGGCGCGCCACGCGCATCGTCGACGCGCTCGCGCGCGAGCACGGCATCGCACGCGGTCGCATGGACGCGGTCGGTGTCGGTGCCACCGAGCCCGTGGCAAGCAACGACACCGAAGAGGGGCGCGCCCTGAACCGTCGGGTCGAGATCGTCGAACGTCGGCCGGACAGCCGGTAGGCCGGTGTGAGCTGCGTCGCCATCGCCGATGTCTTCCTGCGCATCCACCGCTGTCCGAAAGGCGAATCCCGAGTCGGGATGCGCGTGAACGACGTCTCCGCAACGGTGCACATGGGTCTGTGCGCAGGCGCGCGCGCAAGGGCGCGTGCCGGCTGGATCCTCTGCCTGTTGCTGCTGCTTTGCTGTGCATGGGTTCCAGCGCGTGCCAGCTTCGGCGACTGCGCCGACCCGGCCTATCGCGCACGCTTCGACCCGCGCTTTGCCACCCGCGAGTACGACTGCGTCGAGCGGCTGCGGGTGCCGGTGGCCACCGCCGATGGCACGCGGCAGATCCGCCTGGTCCACGATCTCAACGCCGACTGGATCCTGGAGCCGGCGTCGATGCGCGATTTCGAGCGTGGCGTGCGCGCCAGCGTGGCGGCGCTGGGGACCCTCGGCCGCTACAGCATCGGTGACGTCACGATCCTGCTGGCCGACGATTTTCCGCCGCCGTCGGCCACCGAAACCTTCAGCGGCATCATGGCGATGGCCAACGGCACGGCGGATTCGTCCGAATGCCAGATCGTGCTGTACCTGATCGGTTCCGGCGCCAGCCGCGAGGAAGCCGCCACCACGCTGGCCCACGAGATCTTCCACTGCGTGCAGGCAGCCACCTACAGCCCCGGCCAGTACGGCGCCTACCGGAGCGAGGGCGGCGCGGCGTGGTGGATCGAGGGATCGGCCGAGTGGTTCGCGTCGTTGGCATTGCCGGATGATTCCATGTACCAGTCGCGCGTCGACATGTTCGACGCGCTGTCGCCGGACACGCCGCTGCACCGGATGAGCTACAGCGCGCTGCCGTTCTTCCTGTGGCACGCGCAGCGCCACGGCAACCCGGCCACGATGCTGTTCCTCAGCGGCATGGCCGACTCGCCGGACGAAGCCGAACAGCTGCGCGCCATGGAAGCGTCGCTGCCGGCAGACCAGTGGCTGCGTTTCGCGCAGGATTATTTCGATCGGGAGATCCGGCGCCCGCACGGCACGCCGCTGCGGTTCTCTCCGCTGCAGGGCGACAGCTGGCACTGGACCGCCAGCCATGTCGAAACCGCGCGACTGCAGCCGTTCGTCATCACGCGCAGCCTGATCGAGATCGACTGCGGCGTCTGGATTGTCGCGGCGACGCCGACGCGGGCCCACAGCAGTCGCACCAGCCGCGCGACCGGCGGCGCCTGGGGCGGGTTTCCGCCGCGGATCGACATCAGCGGTGGCGACCCGCCCCAGCGCCTGTTCGTCGGGTTCAATGCCACGGCCACGCCGCTGGCGCTGCGGATCCGGGTCGACCAGGCCACCGGATGCAGCGCCTGCGCCGGCGTCAGTTCCAGCGATGCCTGCCTGGTCGGCACCTGGCGCGAAATCTCGGGCGGTGCCGCGCAGTGGATGCGCGACAACCTCCGCGGTGTGCGCGTGGAATCCGAAATCGCCCGCCAGGTGATGACGTTCGGCGCCGACGGAAACTTCTCGACCGAACCGCTTGGCGGCACGTTCTCGATCGAGAACGACGGCGTGCGCGGCGAAGGCGCGGTGGCCAACGTGCAATCCAGCGGGCGCTGGTCGTCGGCCGGAGGCCGCCTGCATCTGTGCCCCGCGACCCTGACCCACGACATCCGCGGCCGGCTGGTCAGCCGTGACGGACAGTCGGTGCCGATTCCCTTCCCGGCGGCGTCCGCACCGGAGCCTAGAACGATGGCCTACACCTGCGCGGGCGACACGCTGACGACGCAGGTTCCTGTGCCGGGGATGGAACCGATTCGGACCACGTTCGGGCGGTCCAGGTGAGGGCGCAGGCATCGAACCGGGCAGGCCCGGCAGCCCATGCCAAAGCAACGGAAGAACAGCAGATCCGCACCGCTTCAAAAAACCCGTCGCCACGCTGTCGTCTCCGGGACGACCCGGGGATGGCGCCGATCGAACAACCAGGAGAACCCGCCATGACCGTACCGGCCTTCGCCCCACCCGTGTTCCGCAGCCTGCTCACGCTTGCCCTCGTTGCCGCCTGCGGCGTTGCCGCGGCGCAAGTCGTCGTCACGCCACCACCGCCTCGCGAGGGAGAGCCCGCGCCGCCGCCGGCGAAGCGCGCCGGCGTGGTGGTCACCCCGCCGGCCGCACGCAACAAGGCCACGGTGGTCGTGCCACCGGCCACGCGCAGGGGCGTGAGGGTCTTGCCGGCTGCCGCAATCAAGGACGACGGCGCGAAACCTGCCGATCTGCCAACCGATCTGCCAATCTGGTCATCGGCGCGGGCGCGCAATACGGGCCTGCGCGATAGCGGCAACACCGCGGTCAATCCGGCACTGCCCGCGGCCTTCGCGTTGAACGGCTTCTCGCTGAAGTTCGACAACGGCGACCACAAGCTCCGCCGCATCGGTGTTCTCGGACGCGGTCGCTTCACCGAACTGGCCCTGGCCGACAGCAATGGCGACGATCCGTTCACCGCCAGCGCGAACTACACCATCTTCACCGGCAACGGCGCCGGCCCGATCGTCGCCGGGCAGGTCATCGCCGAGGGCGGCGGCAAGTTCGAGATCCCGTTGCGCGGCAATGCGCCGGCCAACTCCACCCTGGTGCTCAGCGGCTTCGCGTTCCAGCGCGAGGACGGCAGCGATGCCAACCTGCGCAACATCGGGGTCTGGCTGGACAGCGATCGCAAGGTCGCGCGGGTCTCGCTGATGGACGACCAGGGGGTCGATTTCCGCGGCTTCGAGTCCACCATCGGCGCCGCCTTCCTCAATGGCGTGCTGCCCGGTGCATTCGAGGTCGTGCTCGCGACCAACGTGCCGCGCGCGGTTCGCGGGATCCGCAGCGCAGGCAAGTACCGGCCGTACCGGGTGACCGTGCAGTACGCGTGGATCCCGAATGCGATCGTGGAGCGGGAGTCCGCGATGTCGGGCACCGACCGGCAGCGCCGCCAGCGGCCGCCGTCCAGGATCGATGCGCTGCAGGGGTTCGAAGTCATGTTCACCAACAGCGACCACCACCTGCTGGGGCTGGGCGTGAATCCGTCGGGCAACGGCGGCGTCCTGTTCCAGGACAACAACAATGACGATCCGATGCAGTGGACGATGGCCTACGTGACGTTGAAGCCGAACGTGCCCTGAGGCGTCGCCGGGAAGGCCGGGGGCAGCTGCGCCAGGAATACGGCCGCTCGCTGGGAACAGATCAGTGGTGCGCGCCGCAATTGGATTGCGCTGTAAAGCGCGGTCCGCCGCGAGGTGGTGCGCATCCTGCGCAACCGGGGCCGGCCGCGGGGCCCCGGCGCGGTGCCGCGCGGGCGGATTGGCCTGCGCGCTGGTGCTAGGCTTTGTCGTCGTGCTGGCCGCGCCGGCGCTGCGCGGTGTCGGGTTGCGCAGCCGGGCTTGGCGGCGCGCGTTCCGCAGGCCGGGGCATCGATCGCGAAGAATTCCGGGAGGCTGCAAGACGATGAGAATCCTTGTCCTCGGCGCGGGCGGCACCGGCGGCTACTTCGGTGGGCGGCTGGCGCAATCGGATGCCGACGTGACGTTCCTGGTGCGGCCCGCGCGCGCGGCGCAGCTGCGGCGCGACGGCCTGCGCATCCGCAGCCCGCTCGGCGATGCCGACCTCGAGGTCGCGCATGCCACCGCCGATGCGTTGCCCGCGCTGGTCGCACGTGCACCGTTCGACCTCGTGCTGCTGAGCTGCAAGGCCTACGACCTGGACAGCGCGATGGACGCGATCGCGCCCGCGGTCGGGCCGGGCACGGCGATCCTTCCGATCCTCAACGGCCTGCGCCATTACGTCGCCCTCGACGATCGCTTCGGCGCGGAACGGGTGATCGGTGGCCTGTGCTTCATCAGCGCCGCGAAGGGCGCCGACGGCGAAATCCTGCACCTCGGCCACCCGGCCTCGATCACCTTCGGCGAGCGCAGCGGCGATCCCGGCAGCACGCGCACCCGGGCGTTTTCGGCGCTGTGCGCGCATGCCGGTATCGACCACCTGTGCAGCCCGCGCATCGCGCGCGAGCTGTGGAGCAAGTACAGCTTCCTCGCCGCGCTCGCTGCCGGCACTTGCCTGATGCGCGCCAGCGTCGGCCGCATTGTTGCCGGCGACGGCGGTGCCGCGTTCATGGACGGGCTGCATCGCGAGTGCCTGGCTATTGCCGAAGCCGAAGGCGAGCCGGTGCCCGACGCAGCCGCGGCAAAGGCGCGCGACACGCTCACCCAGGCCGGGTCACCGCTCACCGCCTCGATGCTGCGCGACCTGCAGGCCGGCCAGGCGATCGAGGGCGAACACATCGTCGGCGACCTGGTGCGCCGCGCCCGCGATGCCGGGCTTGAAACCCCGCTGCTGGCGACGGCGTGGGTGCACCTGCAGGCCTACGAATCGCGGCGCGCGGATCCGCCTGCAGCCTGAGGCCCGGGCCTTGTAGGAGCGGCGGAAGCCGCGAGCTTTTCGCACAGTTGCAGGATGGCCAAAAGCTCGCGGCTTCCGCCGCTCCTACGAAAGCCTCCTTCCCTGAGAAGGCAGGGGTGCGGGAGGTCGTTTGTGAACCGTGCCGCCCGTTCTGCGCCTTTGCGGGAGTGGGGCCGATGCAAGTGCTCGCGAAAGCAGGCAGGCGTTGGGCTCAGCCTTCTGCCGGCGCCGGATGCGAGGAGCGGTGGCGGAACTTCCTCGCCATCCATTCGCCCACGTCGTCGATCACGGTGAACGCCGCCGGGATCACGATCAGGCTCAGCAGCGTCGACGTGATCAGGCCGCCGATCACCGCGATCGCCATCGGCGCGCGGAAGCTGGAGTCACCGGAGAAACCCAGCGCGATCGGCATCATGCCCGCGCCCATCGCCAGCGTGGTCATGATCACCGGCTGCGCGCGCTTGCGGCAGGCGTCGATCAACGCGTCGTGCTGGCTCAGCCCATGCTCGTCCTCGGCCATCACCGCATAGTCGACCAGCAGGATCGAGTTCTTGCTGGCGATGCCGATCAGCATCAGCAGGCCGATCAGCGCCGGCAGCGACAGCATGTTCTGGGTCAGCAGCAGCGCGCCGAACGCGCCGCCCGCGCACAGCGGCACCGCGGTCAGGATGGTCAGCGGCATCAACGCATGGTTGAACAGCAACAGCAGCACCATGTAGATGCACAACAGGCCGGCGACCATGGCGATCGCAAAGCCGACGAACAGCTCGATGAACACCTCGGAATCGCCGGTGTTGAGGAAGCTCACGCCGTCGGGCAGCTGCTGCACGCCTGGCAGCGCCTGCACTTCGGTCATCACCTCGCCCAGTGGGCGGCCATTGAGCTCGGCGGTGAAGGTCACGTTGCGCTGGCGCTGGTAGCGCGAGATCTGCGAAGGCCCGCTGCCGGCGCGGATATCGGCCACCGCGGCCAGCGGCACCGGGCCGTCCTTGCCGCGCACGCGCAGCTGGCCGATCAGCGCCGGGTTGGCCAGCGTCGACTCCGCGAAGCCGACCCGGATCGGCACCTGGCGCTCGGGCAGGTTGAGCTTGGCCAGCCGCTGCTCGTAGTCACCGGCGGTGGCGATGCGCGCGGCCTCGGCGATGTCGGCGGTGGCGACGCCCAGGTCCGCGGCACGCGCCGGATCCGGGATGATCACGATTTCCGGACGCAGCAGCGACGCCGACGAAGTCACGCTGCCGAGGCCGTCGATGCCGCGCAGATCGCGTTCGAGCGTGGTGGCCGCGGACTGCAGGCGCTGCGGGTCGTCGCCGGCCAGCACCAGCTGCATCATCTCGCCCGGCTCGGTGCTGATGTAGCTCACGCGCACGCCCGGCAGGTCGGCGATCTTGCTGCGGGCGATCCGCTCAAGGGTCTTCTGGTCGCGTTCGCGATCGTCGGCCGACCCCCAGTCGAGGATCAGCGTCGCCTTGCGCGGCTCGCCGACGCCGGACTTCGACGGGTCGCCGACATCGAGCACGCTGCCGACGGCGGTGTAAACCTGCTTGAGTTCCGGGATGCTTTCCAGCTGCCGGCGCGCGCGCTCGGCCACCGCGGTGGTGTCCTGCAGGGTGGTGCCGGGCGGCAGTTCCAGGCTGAGGTTGCTGCGGCCCAGGTCCGAGGTCGGGATGAAGGTCGCGGGGATGAAGGGCACGATCGCCAGCGAGGCGATGAACAGCCCGGTGGCGATCCACAGCGTGCGCCCGCGATGCCGAAGCGCCGCGTCCACCCAGCCCAGGTACCAGGTCATCAGCTTCGACTCCGCCTTCTCCTCGCCGTGCGGCTTGAGCAGGTAGGCGGCCATCATCGGCGTCAGCAGGCGCGCGACCAGCAGCGAGAACATCACCGCGGTGGCCGCGGTCCAGCCGAACTCGCGGAAGAACTTGCCGGCGATGCCGGGCATGAACGCCACCGGCACGAACACCGCCGCCAGCGTCAGCGAGGTCGCGATCACCGCGGTCCCGATTTCGGCGGCGGCATCGCGCGCGGCGTCGATCGGCTTCTTGCCCATGCGCAGGTGGCGCACGATGTTCTCGATCTCGACGATCGCGTCGTCGACCAGGATGCCGACGACGACCGACAGCGCCAGCAGTGTGATCAGGTTGAGGCTGAAACCGAACCAGTGCATCACCGCGAACGTCGGGATGATCGACAGCGGCAGCGCCACCGCCGAGACCCAGGTCGCGCGCCAGTCGCGCAGGAAGAACCACACCACCAGCAGCGCCAGCAGCGCGCCTTCCCACAGCATCGTCATCGACGATTCGTAGGAGCGCTCGGTTTCCTCGATCACCGTGGTGACGAGCTGGAAGTCGACGCCGGCGTGGTCGGCCTTGAGCTGTTCGAGCGCCCGTTCCACGCCCTCGGCAACGGCGACCTCGCTCGATCCACGGGTGCGCGACATCGAGAACGCCACGACCGGCTTGCCGTCGAGCAGGGCGGCTTCGGTGGGGTCGGCCGCGGCATCGGTGATCCGCGCCACCGCCGACAGCCGCACCGAGCGGCCGTCGGGCAGGCTGATCGAGTAGCCGCGCAGGGCGTTGGCGTCGGCGATGGTGCCGACGGTGCGGATCACCTGCTGCTCGCCGTCGAGCTCGGCCTTGCCGCCGGCGCGCTCCACCTGGATCCGCGCCAGCTGCTGCGAGACGTCGCCGGCGGTGACGCCGAAGGCCTGCAGCGCATCGGGGTCGAGGTCGACGCGCACCTGGCGGTCGACGCCGCCGACGCGCTTGACCTGGGCGACACCCGGCACGCCGTACATCGCCCTGGTGACCTCGCGGTCGACGAACCAGCTCAGTTCGTCCGGCCGCAGCTTCGGCGCGACCACCGCGTAGGTCATCAGCGAACCGCCGATGTCGACCTTGGAGATCACCGGCTCCTGGATGTCCTGCGGCAGGTCGGTGCGGATCCGGGTCACCGCATCGCGGGTGTCATCCAGCGCGGTGGCGAGATCGGTCTCGAGATGGAACTCGATGCTGGTGGTGCTCACGCCCTCGCTGACGTTCGACATCACCCGCTTGATGTTGGGGATCGTCGCCACCGAGTCCTCGACCCGGCGCGTGACTTCGGCTTCCAGCTGGCTCGGCGAGGCGCCGGGCTGGGTGATGGTCACCGTGGTCATCGGGAAGGCGATGTCAGGGAAGCGCGCTACCGGCAACTCGTGGAAGCCCCACAACCCGGCCACGCACAGCACGAAGAACAGCATCAGCGCCGGCAGCGGTCGCTGGATCGCCCAGGCGGAGAAGTTCATGGCGTGGTCGCCGCGCCGGCGGCCGCCTTCGCCGGCGCTGCCGGCTTGTCCGCCGCGACCACGCGCACGGTGTCGCCGTCGCCGAGGAAGCCGGCGCCCTGTTCGACCACCGCATCGCCCGCCTTCAGGCCCTCGATGATCTCGACCTGGCCGCCGACCTTGGTGCCGGTGCCCACGCGTACGCGATGCGCGACCTTCTTGTCATCGAGGGTGAACACGTAGGCGTGGCCGTCGCGCTGCACCACCGAGGCGGCGGGCACGGTGAGCGCGTTGCCGGCGCCGGTGACGATGCGGCCTTCGACATAGCTGCCCGGCTGCAGCGGGCCGGGCTCGGGCAGGTCGGCGTAGACGGTGCCGGTGCGGGTCTGGCTGTCGACGCCCGGGCTGACCGCGCGGATGCGGCCGGTGACGGGGCCGGCGCTCGACGGCAGCTGCACGGTGGCGCCGGGTTCGACCCGCGCCAGGTCGTCTTCCGGCAGCTCGGCGCGCCATTCCAGGCGGCCGTCGCGGATCAGCCGCAGCAGCTCGCTGCCGGCGGCGACCACCTGCCCGGGCTGCACCAGTCGCCTGGAAATCACGCCGTCGGCGGGGGCGCGCAGCTCGGCGAAGTCGCGCCGAAGCTGCGCCGCGTCGCGGGCCGCGCGGGCGGTGTTGCGCCGCGCTTCGGCCTGGGTGCGCACGGCGCGCAGCTCGTCGAGCTGCGAGGCGCTGATGAACTTGTCCTGCACCAGCCCCTCGCCGCGGGCGAGGTTGGCGCGCGCCAGCGCGACGCCGGCTTCGGCCTCCGACAGCGCCGCATTGGCCTGCTGCAGTTCGCTGTCGAGGCTGCGATGGTCGAGTTCGAGCAGCACCTGGCCCTTGCGGACCTGCTGGCCGACGTCGACGTTGAGCGCGGTGACGCGCGCGCCGCTGATCTCGACGCCCAGCTGCATCTCCTCGAAGGCCGCGACCGGGCCGGAGACCACCACCGTGCGCTGGATCGGGCGCATTTGCGCGCGGACCAGGGTGACGGCAAGGGTGGAGGCGGGGGCGTCCTGGCCGGTGTCCCCGGACTTGTCGCCACAGGCGGACAGCAGGAGGGCCAGGCAGGCGGCGACAGCAGCGGCTCTGGGGGCGTGCATGCAATGTTCCCGGGGGGAGGGGCACCACCGGGCGGCAGCGCGGGCGCTATTGTACTGGTAAGTTCAGTAATTGACGGGAATTAGCATTACGCTTTGACCAGCTCGGTTCGGCCCGCGACCGGCTCGCCGGTGCCGAGCCGCTTGCCGATGGCGGCCGGCCCTCGCCGCCGTCGCGGAACCGGGACGACGCATCTCAGGGGCCATGGGCCCGGTTCGCGGCGCGGATCTGGTCTAGGCTCAGCGCTTCGCTCGTGGCCGGCGGCGGCAGGCCCGTCTTCTTGCAGAAGGCGACCAGGCGCGAGTCGTCACGGGCGCGCAGGATGATCGGGTCGCTCAGCATGAACAGGAGGTCGCCGGTCGGCGCGCGTTCCAGCCAATCCACGGTGCCGTCGAAATCGCCGCGCAGTGCATAGGCCTGTGCAACCAGATAGGGGCTGGTTTTCGCCCAGGTCCTGTCGGCGAGAACCTTTGCCAGCGCCGCATCCGCCGCCGCGCGATCCGGCGACATCTGCGTTGCAATGGCCAGGTCCATTTCCCGCCACGGCGAAGGCCGGTGTCGGGCGACACCCAGCGCGGTCGCCGCGTCGCCGCGCGCGATGGCGACATACATGGACTGGATCAGTGGAGACGATTTCGGCTGCGACAGGCTTTCGGCGATGCGAAGGTACTTTTCCGCCGCGTCCAGCCGGCCGGTCGCCATCAGCAATTCCGCGTATCGGAGATAGTTGACGGTGTACAGCGGCTCGATCGAAAGCAGGCGCTCCCGCAGCGCGATCGCCTCGTCCAGCCTTCCAATCCCGGCCAGCGTGTAGCCGCAGCCATTGAGGACCGTGCCATCGTCCGGCGCCAGCTGCACGGCACGGCGGCATCCGGCCAACGCGCCGCGGTAATCGAAATCGTAGAACAGCAGGTAGGCGCGGGCCGCGTGGGCCGGTCCCAGCCCGGGCGCCAGCTGCAGCGCCTTGTCCGCCGCGTGGCGCGCAATGCGCATGTGTTCGCGAGCCGCCGCGGGCGCCTCGTTCGAGAACGTGGCGACGGTACTCCACGATCCCGACAGGTGCGCCCACGCCATCGCATAGCCCGGGTCGAGTTGCACGGCCCTGGCCATGTATTCGGCGGCCCTGGGGAAATCCTCGTCGTGCCAGTGCTTCAGGCCCTGCAGGTAGGCGTCGTAGGCGTCGATGTTGCCGCTGGGTGGCCGGTCGTCATGCCTCGCGGTTTCGCCGGGCGACAGAAGCTTCACCTGCAACGCATCGGCGACGGCGGCCGTGATCTCGTCCTGCAGCGCGAACAGGTCCTTGTATGGGCGATCGTAATGCTCGGCCCACAGCGTGCTGCCGTCGGCGGCTTTGGTCAGTGCAGCATTGATGCGCACCACATCGCCCGCACGCTGCACGCTGCCGCCGAGCAGGTAGGCCACGCCGAGCTTGCGGCCGATGGTCGCGCTGTCGGCCTTGCCGTCGCGGAACTGGAAGGCCGAAGTGCGACCGATCACCTTCAGTCCCTCGAACCGGGACAGCGTGTCGATCAGGTTCTCCGAAAGACCATCGGAGAAGAATTGCTGCTCCGCGTCGTTGCTGGCATTGACCAGCGGCAGCACCGCAATGCTGCGCTCCATCGCGGGCAGGGCCGCTGCGCCGGCGGCGGCCGGCGGCATCGTGTCCGGCCACCATCTCCAGCTGGCGAAGGCGAGCAGCGCGAGCAACGGCAACGACCACAGCGCGAGGCGCGAAAACGCGCGCGACCGGTCGCCGGCGTGGCGTACTGGTGATGGCGCGGCGGCGGGCGGCGTTGCAGGCGGCGGGGTTGCTGGCGGGGTTGCAGGCATCGGTGCCTGCGCCGCTTCCGCCGCGACTTCAGCCGCAGGCCCGGGAAGATCGAAGCGATAGCCGACGCCGTGCAGGGTATGCAGCAGGCGCGGGTGGTGGGCGTCCTCGCCCAGCGCCTGCCGCAGCAGGGTCATGATCCGGTTCAGCACCCCCGGGGTGACGTGGCGGTGGCCCCAGACGGCGTCGAGGATCCCGTCGCGGGTGAACACCTGCCCCGGTGTGCCGGCAAGCAGCGCGAGCACGTCGAAGGCCTTGGGCTCCAGCGGCTGCCCGACGCCCCCGCGGACCAGCCGCCGCCCGGCGAAATCGATCAGCACGTCGTCGAAGGCAAGGCTGGCAGGAGCGGGCTGCTGCATGGAGGCCTGCGCGGGTAAACCGGGGGCGCAGCCGAGAATACGCGCAAAGCCGCCGCGATCGGCCCCAAGCATTTCCCAAGCTTTCCAAGTAAAGCCAAGCGGCGGCCAAGCCACGGCCTCAAGACCTGCGCCGGCATGCGGCGGACTCTGGTGGCGCCGGTAGCCGCCGGTATCTGCCGGTGCGTCCGGTCAAGGAGATCACCATGAACTGCATCCACAAGCATTCCGTCCTCGCCGCCGCCGTGGCAGCCACGCTGGCCTGCGCTGCGCCCGCAGCCTTCGCCGGCCACGCCTCGCACGGCTATGGCCCGTGGGGTGCCGCGCAGATGCTGCCGCCCGCGGTCGACACGCCCGCCGCCGCCGAGGGCTGCCCGATCGAATCGCCGGACGGACGCGAGCTGTACATCGCCTCCAACCGCAGCGCGCCCGGCGCGCAGGGCAAGCTCGACATCTACCGCTCGCGCCGCGGCAAGGGTCGCTTCGCCGACTGGGGCACCCCGCGCAACCTCGGCACGCCGGTGAACTCGACCGAGTTCGACTACTGCCCCACGCCGCTGGCGGGCCGCTGGCTGATGTTCGTCAGTTCGCGCGCGCACGCCGACGACTGCGTCCCCGGCGACGCCCCGCCGCCGGCGCCGGCCGGCGGTCCCGCGCCCGGCGATATCTACTTGAGCCGCGAATTCCGCCCCGGCCACTGGCTTGCGCCGCTGCACCTGGGCTGCGCCCCGCACGGCCCCAACACCGCCGGCGCCGAGTTCAGCCCGTCGCTGGTCCACACGTCGGCTGGCACGTTCCTGTACTTCTCCAGCAACGGCTATCCCGGCAGCCAGGGCCAGGACATCTACGCCAGCCGGGTGCTGCGCGACGGCACCGTGCTGCCGGGCCGGCGCGTGGCCGAGCTGAGCTCGCCGTTCGACGACCGCATGCCGAACGTGCGCAAGGACGGCCTGGAGATCGTCTTCAGCTCCAACCGCGCCGGCGCGGAGGCGTTCGACCAGGACATCTACGTCGCCACCCGCCGCAGCGTGCGCGCGCCCTGGTCGACGCCGGTGCGGATTGCCAACGGCGACATCAACACGCCCGGCTCCGAAACGCGGGCATCGCTGTCGGCCGACGGGAGGCGGCTGTACTTCGGCCGCAAGCTGACCGCCGCCGATCCGGGCGACGTGTACGTCAGCACCCGGCGCCCGAAGCCCTGATCGCTAGGGAGCCGGCAGGCCGAAGAATGCGCGCGTCGTCGCCGTGGCGTTGGCCGCGGCGACGGTCGCGTCCTCGCCGCGGTCGTGCGCGAGTTCCCGGGCGATGTGGGCCAGGTACATCGGCTCGTTGCGGCGGTGCGAGGGCGCGGGCTTCACCGTGCGCGGCAGCAGGTAGGGCGCGTCGGTCTCGATCATCAGCCGGTTGGCGGGGATCGACTTCACCAGTTCGCGCAGGTGCTGGCCGCGGCGTTCGTCGCACAGCCAGCCGGTGATGCCGACGTGCCAGTCGCGGTCGAGGTAGTCGAACAGCTCCTCGCGGCTGCCGGTGAAACAGTGCACGACCGCCAGGCCGAGGCGGCCGTCGAACTCGCGCATGATCCCCATGAAATCGACATGCGCTTCGCGCTGGTGGAGGAACAACGGCTTGCCGGTCTCCGCCGCGATCTGCAGCTGGCGTTCGAACGCCTTGCGCTGCGCCGGTCGCGGTGAGAAGTCGCGGAAATAGTCCAGCCCGCACTCGCCCACCGCGACCACTTCCGGATGCGCGTGCAGCGCGCGCATCTCCGCGTCGCACTCGGCGGTGTACTCGGTGGCATGGTGCGGATGCACACCGGCGGTGGCGAACAGCTCGCCCGGGTGCGCCTGCGCGAGCGCCAGCGCCTGCGGCGAATGCTCGCGGCTGGCGCCGGTGACCACCATCTGCACCACCCCGGCATCGCGCGCGCGCTGCAGCACGGCGTCGCGGTCGTGGTCGAAGCTGTCGTGGGTGAGGTTGGCGCCGATGTCGATGAGTTGCACGGGATTCGCGATGGGGGATTCGTGGTGGGCGAAAGCATAGCGGCTCGCGATGCGCAGGGCCTGCGCCTGCGCGCGTGCGCATCCAGGATGGTCGCCCCCGTATCCTTGCCGCGTGGACGAACCCGAATTCCCCATCTCGCCGTTGCTGCCGGACATCCGTGCCTCGCTCGCCGCGCATCCGCGGCTGGTGCTCGAGGCGCCGCCCGGTGCCGGCAAGACCACGCAGGTGCCACTGGCGCTGCTCGATGCGCCATGGCTGGCCGGCCGCAAGATCGTGATGCTCGAACCGCGACGCGTCGCCGCGCGTGCCGCGGCCGGGTTCATGGCGCAGCAGCTCGGCGAGGCGGTCGGCGAAACCGTCGGCTACCGCATCCGCTTCGAGAGCAAGGTGTCCGCGCGCACCCGCATCGAAGTGGTCACCGAAGGCATCCTGACGCGGATGCTGCAGGACGATCCGACCTTGGGCGAAGGCCGGCCCGACGGTATCGGCGCGCTGCTGTTCGACGAGTTCCACGAACGCCACCTAGCCGGCGACCTCGGCCTGGCGCTGGCGCTGGACGTGCAGGCCGGCCTGCGTGAGGACCTGCGCATCGTGGTGATGTCGGCCACGCTCGACGGCGAGCGCCTGGCGCAGTTCCTCGACGCACCGCGGCTGTCGAGTGCGGGCCGCAGCTTTCCGGTCGAGGTCGCGCACTTCCCCGCGCGGCGTGAAGAATCGATGGAAGCGCAGGCACGGCGCGCGGTCGAACACGCCCTCGCCACGCATCCCGGCGACGTGCTGGTGTTCCTGCCGGGCCGCCGCGAAATCGCACGCGTGCAGGCGGCTTTGAGCCCCTCTCCCGCCGGGAGAGGGGTTGGGGTGAGGGTACGGCGAAGCGACGGCAGTCCAGACATCGATGATTTCGCCGCACCCTCATCCGGCGCTGCGCGCCACTTTCTCCCGGAGGGAGAAGGGCTGCATCGTGACTTCGAGGTGCTCCCGCTGCACGGCGACCTCCCGATCGACCAGCAATCGCAAGTCCTGCAATCCGATCCCCACGGCCGTCGCCGCGTGGTGCTTGCCACCAACGTCGCCGAATCCAGCGTCACCCTGCCCGGCGTGCGCGTGGTGATCGACAGTGGTCTCGCGCGCGAGCCGCGCTACGACCCCAACAGCGGCTTCTCGCGCCTGGACGTGGTGAACATCAGCCAGGCCTCGGCCGACCAGCGCGCCGGTCGCGCGGGCCGCGTGTCCGCAGGCTGGGCCTACCGGCTGTGGCCGCAGTCGCAGCGGCTGGAACCGCAGCGGCGCGCGGAGATCGCGCAGGTCGAACTGGCCGCGCTGGCGCTGGAACTCGCGGGCTGGGGCAGCGACGCGCTGCGCTTCGTCGATCCGCCGCCGCCGGGCGCGCTGGCCGCCGCGCGCGACCTGCTGCAGCGGCTCGGCGCACTCGACGACGCGCGCGCGATCACGCCCCTGGGCCGGCGCATGCTCGCGCTCGGCACCCATCCGCGGCTGGCGGCGATGCTGTTGTCCGCGCCCGACGACGACGACCGCGCACTGGCCTGCGACCTCGCCGCGCTGGTGGAGGCGCGCGACCCGCTGCGCGGCCGCTCCGATGCGCTGGCCGAGCGCTGGCGCGCACTGGCCGCGTTCCGCGGCGGCCACGTGCCGCACGACGCCAACCGCGGTGCGCTTGCCGCCATCGATGCCGCGGCCAAACAGTGGCGTCGCCGCCTGCGCGTGGAGCGCAAGCCGCCGCGCGAGGTCGAGGCGCACCGGCTCGGCGACCTCCTGGCCCACGCCTTCCCCGATCGCATCGCCCATCGCCACGCCGGCGACCTGCGCCGCTACCAGCTCGCCAACGGCCGCATGGCGAAACTGTTCGACGACAGCGCGCTGGTCGGCGAGCCATGGCTGGTCGCCAGCGAACTGCGCTTCGAGGCGCGCGATGCGTTGCTGCTGCGTGCGGCGCCGGTCGACGAGCGGCTGCTGCGAACCGCGTTCGCCAGCCACTTCTCCGATCGCGACGAAACCCGCTGGGACGCCGCGCGCCGCGCGCTGGTGGCCGAGCGCGTACAGCGCTTCGACGGCATCGTGCTCGACGCGCGCCCGGCGGGCCGGGTCGATCCCGCGCAGGCGGCGCAGGCACTGACCGACGCCGTGCGCGAACTCGGTCTCGACGCGCTGCCGTGGAACGATGGCCTGCGCCAGTGGCGCGCGCGCGTGCAATCCCTGCGAGACTGGATGCCGGACCTCGGACTGCCCGACCTCGGCGACGCCGCGCTGCTCGCCTCGCTCGACGACTGGCTGCGGCCGGCGTTCGCAGGCGCGACGCGCCTGGATGCGCTGTCGGCCGAGGCGCTGGCCGAAGCGTTGAAGTCGCCGTTCGACTGGTCGCTGCGCCAGCGCATCGACCGGCTCGCGCCGACCCAGGTCGACGTGCCATCGGGGATGCAGCGCCGCATCGAATACGCCATCGGCGACGACGGCCGCGCCACGTCGCCGGTGCTGGCGGTGAAGCTGCAGGAACTGTTCGGCCTAGCCGATACCCCGCGCATCGCCGACGGCCGCGTCGCGCTGACCGTGCACCTGCTCTCGCCCGCCGGCCGCCCGTTGCAGGTCACCCGCGACCTGCGCAGCTTCTGGGAGAACGTGTACCCCGAAGTGCGCAAGGAGATGAAAGGGCGGTATCCGAAGCATCCGTGGCCGGAAGATCCGTGGAATGCGGTCGCCACCCATCGCGCCAAGCCGCGCGGGACGTGACGGGCATCGCCGGGTAACCGATCGCGAACGAAGCAGCGACGCCGCTCGCCCGGACGAAGAATGAAGAAGCGGTGGGAGCGGGTATAGCGGTGATCCCCGTGCATCGCGCATGCAAAAAAGCGATCGCGGCCATGGCGCTTCCGCAGGGCGCACGGATTTGCCGGATGCCGGCAACGGCGGATAAATCGGCATCCAGGCGAGTGGCCACGCTCACGCCGATTCAACGCCGCGCCCGCGAAACTGGCGGCCGGCCAATACTTCCAGGCATCGCCCCATGAGCAAGCTTGAATCCCTGTCCGGCCGCGCGCTGGAACTCGCCGGCAGCGTCGGTGACACCCTCCGCGAGCGCGTGCCGGATCGCGCCATCAAATGGATCGAAACAGGCGCCGCGCTCGGCGCGCTGAAGACCGGCAGCCGGGTGGCGACGAAGTTCGTGCGCCGCAATCCCGCGGTCGCGGTGGCCAGCGCGGTCGGCGCCGGCCTGCTGCTGTACGCGGTGCGTCGCCACCAGCGCAAGGCGCGCGAGCAGGCGATCGCAGGCAAGGCCACCCGCATCGAGGCGAAGAAGGCGCCGCCGCGCGCGCGCGCAGCCAGCAAGCGCGCAAGCAAGACCGCCGAGGATTGATCCACCTCCCCTGATCCACCCCACCTTCGTAGGAGCGCGGGGGCGGCTTTCAGGCGCCGTTCGCCGTCGCCGCCTCGGGCAGCTCGATCACGAAGCGTGCGCCGCCGCCGTCGCGGTCCTCGTACCAGAGCTGGCCGCCAGCGTTGCTGACGATCTGCCGCGCCAGCGACAACCCCAGCCCGCTCGACAGGCCACCGGCCGGATCCACGTCGCTCAGGCGCGAGAACGGCTTGAACAGCTCGCGCTGCCGCGTCGCGGGAATCCCCTTGCCGCGGTCTTCCACCAGCAGCTGCCAGAATCCCGGCGCGCTGCTGCGCACAGAGATCTCGATGTCGCTGTCGGGCGCGTACTTCATGGCGTTGCTGACCAGGTTTTCCGCGACCTGGCGCAGCACCAGGTCGTCGATCGCCACGGGCCGGCACTGCGCCGGTGCCTGGACATGCAGCCGCAGGCCGCGGCCTTCGAGCTGCAGGCCGTAGCGATGCGACAGCCAATCGAGCACTTCGGGCAACGGCGCAGCGGCCGCGCGGGCTTCGGCATCCTGCCGCGACAGCAGGCCGTCGGCCTGCGCCTCGAGGTAGCGCCGGATGTAGCCGAGTGCGTCGTTGGCGCTGTCGTGGATCATCTCCAAGTAGCGCGGGATGCGCTCGGGCCGGGTGCCGTTGTGGATCAGGATGTCGCTGGCGAACAGCACGCTGGTCAGCGGATTCTTGAGGTCGTGCGCGACCAGGTTCACCAGCTCCTGGCGTTCACGCGCGACGCGTTCGAGGCGGTCGCGGGTCTGCTTCAGGCCGACGTGCGCGTTGACCCGTGCGAGCAGTTCCTCGGGCATGAATGGTTTGGTGACGTAATCCACGGCGCCGGCGTCGAACGCGCGCAGCAGCAGTTCGCGGTCGTGCGCGGCGGTGAGGAACACCACCGGCAGGCGCAGCAACTCGGGCCGCTGCTTGATCTGTTCGAGCAGGGCGAAGCCATCCATGCCGGGCATGATCATGTCGAGCAGCATCAGGTCGGGCGTCTGCTCGGAAGCGATCGCCAGCGCTTCCTCGCCGCTGTCGGCGGTGATGACCTCGTAACCGTGGCGCGAAAGCAGGGTGCTGACCACCCGCAGGTTGGCCGCCTGGTCGTCGACCACCAAGATGCTGCCGGACGCGTTGGCCGTCTTGCTCGTCATGCCAGAGTCGTTCCGTTGCCCCAATAGAACTGAATGCGATCTGCCGCGTTGATCACGTTACCAGAATCAATCGATGCAGCCGCGCGGAAAGTTGCGCGCCGACGCAGACAAGCGCTTGAGCCTGAACGAATTCAGGAAAGTGAATCCGGCAACGCGCGCCATTCGCCCGGTGGCAACGCCTGCAGCTGCCAATCCCCGATCGCCACCCGTATCAGTCTCAACGTCGGCAGCCCCACCGCAGCGGTCATGCGCCGCACCTGGCGGTTGCGGCCTTCGGCGATACCCAATTCCAGCCACGCATCGGGCACGTTCTTGCGGAAGCGCACCGGCGGATCGCGCGGCCAGAGCGCGGGCGGCGCATCCAGTTGGCGCGCGCGGGCCGGGCGGGTGCGGCCATCGTTGAGTTCGACGCCATCGCGCAGCGCCTGCAGCTGCGCATCGGTCGGCGTGCCTTCAACCTGCACCAGGTAGGTCTTGCGCAGCTTGTGGCGCGGATCGGTGATCCGGTGCGCGAGCGCGCCGTCATCGGTGAGCAGCAGCAGTCCTTCGCTGTCGTGGTCGAGCCGCCCGGCCGGATAGACGCCGGGCGGCAAACCGAACTCCGCCAGCGTCCGCCGCGGCGGCGTGCCGCGATCGGTGAACTGGCACAGCACGTGGAAGGGTTTGTTGAGGGCGATGAGCATCCTGCGTCAAGTGCGCGCAATGGTTTGCCTTGCACAAGCCGCGCGCGCGGCCTCCGTTTCTGCCTGGTGTCCGGTTACGACTGGGCGGGCTTCACGAACCGCAGCGTCATCCGGTCGCTCTCGCCGATCGCCCGGTACTTCGCGTCGTCGGCGTCTTCGTGTTTGTTGGTCGGCGGCAGCGTCCACACGCCACCGGGGTAATCCTTGGTGTCCTTCGGGTTGGCGTTGATCTCGCTTTGCGCGTCGAGCTTGAAGCCCGCCGCCTCGGCCATCGCGATCACCTGCTGCTGGCCGACGTAGCCGGACTTGTCGTCGTCGCCGACGTCGCCGTTGGCGCGATGCTCGGCAACGCCCAGCACGCCGCCGGGTTTCAGCACCGCGAAGAAGCCGCGGAACATGCCTTCGGCCTGGCCGTTGGAGCGCCAGTTGTGGACGTTGCGGAAGGTCAGCACCCTGTCGGCCGAACCGGGTGCGCCGAACACCGGCGCGTTCGGGTCGTAGGCAACGACCTCGGCCTTGTCGAACTGCGCCGGCGCGGCGGCGAACTTCGCCTCCAGCCCCGACTTCGATTTTTGCTGGTAGTTGCGGCTGCCGCCTTCCTTGACCGCCATCGGATCGACCACCGCGGCGACGTAATGGCCATCGTCGCGCAGCAGCGGCGCCAGGATCTCGGCGTACCAGCCGCCACCCGGGGTGATCTCGATGACGGTCTGGCCCGGCTTCACGCCGAAGAAGGCCAGGGTTTCGACGGGATGGCGATAGCGGTCGCGCAGGACGTTGTCCGCGTCGCGCCAGCTGCCGGCGACGGCCTGCTGCAGCGCCGCATCGGCATCGGCCTGCGCGGGCACGGCGGCGGCCTGGCCGGTGGTGGCTTGCGCGGCGACCGCCGCGGCGACGGAAACACTCAGGCCCGCGGCCAGCGCGCAGGCAATCAGGACGTGTCGCATGGGGGTTCTCCGGGACGGGAGGCGACAGCGTGCCACATCGGGAAACGGAGGATGACGAAGCGGCATGGTCATTCGCTCGTCTTCTACAACAACGTCCCGCTCAGGATCGCCGAGGCGATGCTGAAATAGATCACCAGCCCGGTGACGTCGACCAGGGTGGCCACGAACGGCGCCGACGCGCTGGCCGGGTCGAAGCCCAGCCGCTGCATCGCGAACGGCAGCATCGAGCCCGACAGCGAGCCGAACGTGACGATGCCCACCAGCGCCGCGCCCACGGTGGCCGCGATCAGCATCCAGTGCACGCCGTAGTCGTGGAAGCCGGCCAGCTGCCAGACCGCGATGCGCACGACGGCGATGACGCCGAGCAGGGTACCCAGCAGCAGCCCGGTCGGCACTTCGCGCAGCGCCACCCGCCACCAGTCGCGCAGGCGCACTTCGTGCAGCGCCAGTCCGCGGATCAGCAAGGACGTCGCCTGCGAGCCTGAGTTGCCGCCCGAGCTCATGATCAGCGGGATGAACAGGGTCAGCACGATCGCCTGCGACAGCGCGCCCTCGTAGTGCTGCATCGCGCTGGCGGTGAGCATCTCGCCGAGGAACAGCGCGCACAGCCAGCCGGCACGCTTGCGGATCATGTGGCCGAAGCCGATCTGCATGTAGGGCTTTTCCAGTGCCGCCATGCCGCCGAACTTCTGCACGTCCTCGGTGGTCTCGGCGATCATCGTGTCGATGATGTCGTCGACGGTGACGATGCCCAGCACGTGCCCGGCCTCGTCCACCACCGGGATCGCCAGCAGGTCGTGGCGGCGGATGAGGCGCGCGATCTCCTCCTGGTCGAGCAACGGTGCCACCGTCACCGGCGCGGTTTCCTGGGCGACGTCGAGGATCGACGCGCCGGGATCGCCGCTGATCAAGCGGCGCAGGCTGACCATGCGCAACAGGGCGTGGGTCTGCGCATCGAGCACGTAGATCGCGTACACGGTTTCGCGCGAGCGTTCGACGTGGCGGATGTGCGCCAGGGTCTCGGCGACCGTCCAGTGCGCCGGCACGCTGACGAACTCGGTGGTCATCAGGCTGCCCGCGGTGCCCGCCGGGTAGTGCATCAGCTTGCGGATCGACGCCAGTGTGCCCGCGCCCAGGCGCCCGACCAGGGTCGCGCGGGTGGCGTCGTCGAGTTCGACGAAGACGTCGGCCGCGCGGTCGTCGGCCATGCCGTCAAGCAGGCGCGCGGCGACATCTTCGGGCAGCAGCGCGGCGATGGCGCTGGCGTGCTGCAGCTCGGAGCGGTCGAACATGTCGACCACGCGCGGCCACGGCAGGGCGAGCACGGTGGCCACCGCCTGCGCGGGCTCGAGTGCGTTCAGGCGTTCGATGCTGTCGGCGATGTTGAGGCCGGCAAACGGCGCGGCGAGGCGCGCGGCGGCGTCGGTGCCGGAGGTGTTGCGGGGAGGTTCGTTCATGGGCTCACCTGGATGCAGCTGCCGTCATCGGCAGCGCGGTGGGCCCGACCGGAAAGGTCAGTCCACGACGTCCGATGACGGCAGGAACGATCGACTGTGACTGTCGCTGGGCATGGGAAAGGATTCCGGGGAAAGACGCGGACGCGAAGGTGCAAGCGACCGCGGCGCGGCGGCAGTCTGGCCCGTGGGCATCGTGGGGTCAATTGCGCGCACGGACTTCGCGATGCAGCGCGCGCGGGCCCGATGCGGCGGGCCGGCGGGTTCAGTCCGGTTTCCCGGCGTGCGCCAGCGCCACCGCCGGCATCGCCTGGTCCATGTGCGCGGCGTGTTCGCTGGCCTGCCGGTGCAGCCAGTCGCGGAATGCCAGCAGGCCACGATGCGTGGCCGAGCGCGGCGGATACACCAGGTAATGCGCGTAGTCGGTCTTCAGGCGTTCGCGGGTCAAGGCCACCAGCTGCCCGGAATCGAGTAGCAGGCGCGCGCGGGTGATGCGTCCCAGGGCCACGCCGACGCCATCGAGCGCGGCGCGATGGTGGGCCTCGGAATCGTCGAACGAGGCCGCGTAGCGCGCTGGCGGCTGCCCGCCGTGCTGCGCGAACCAGCGGTTCCATTGCCCGTCGGGGTCGCCGAGCAATGGCCAGTCCGACAGGTCCGACGGTGCGGGTTCGCCCATGCGCGCCACCAGCGCAGGGCTCGCCATCGGCACGATCCATTCGTCGAACAGGGGCTCGGCGGTCACGTCCGGCCACTGCCCCAGACCAATGCGCAGGGCGGCGTCGATCTGCAGTTCGCGGCTGAAATCGACGACCAGCGGGCTCGATTGCAGGCTGAATTCGATCTGCGGATGCGCGGCGAGGAAGCTGCCCAGCCGCGGCACCAGCCACGCCGACGCCATCGACGGCGTCACGCTGACGGTCAGCCGGTTGTCGTGTCGCGCCGCGAACGGCTGCATGGCCTGGCCGATCGCGTCGAGATGGGGCGCGATGCGGTCGAGCAGGCGCTGGCCGTCGGCGGTCAGGCTGACGCCGCGCGAACTGCGCAGCAGCAACTGCTGGCCCAGCCGCTCTTCCAGCCCGCGCATCTGGTGGCTCAGGGCGCTGACGGTGAGATGCAGCGATTCGGCCGCGCGCGACAGGTTGCCCAGCCGCGCCGCGGCAACGAAGCCCTGCAGGGCATGGAGCGGGGCTCGGCTCACGTGGGTTCCCTCGATCGGTTATACTTGAAGCTAATTCAAGAAAAGCTTGCGAAATTGTCGCTTTTCTGCCGGTAATCATGCGCCTATCTTTCATCTCACTCAAGTGAATGCAGGGATATGCCATGAACATCTACACCGGATTGCTGTTCCTGGACGGGCATATCGCCGACGCCAGTCTCGCCGTCTCGCTGTCGGACGGTCCCCCGGGACCGGACGCCGCGGACGGCGGGCAGGCCGCGCGCGGCCACGCGCCCTCCGGACCCGCCCGCGGCGCGGACCGCCGCCCACTCCCCCAACCCATGCGGAGGCATGCCATGAATCTTTTCCAGACCCTGATGTTCCTCGGCGGACGGCCGATGACCGCCGGCAACAACTACGACATCGGCGAACCCTTTCCCCAGACCTACGGCAATCGCGCCGCTTCCGAGCGCATGTTCAAGCGCCTCGGTGCGCGCAAGCGCGGCGAAGCCGGGCGACAGTCGCAGCCGCGCCCCTGCACCCAGAGCTGAGCCCAGGCGCCACGGGCCGCCTTTGAAAGGCGGCCTTCGAGCGGCCGGCAGGCTGCGGAAGCGGCCCGGCCAGTCATTGCCGATCTCAGGCCGGGGGATCGCGCCGCCGGGTCTTCGAAACGCCCGCGACGATCCCGATGCCCAGCAGCACCACGGCGCCGACCGCAATCCACTGCGTGGACAGGCCCGCCAGTGATGCGCCGTAGGCGAGTCCCCCGATGATGACCAGCATTCCGACCAGGTAAAGCGCGAACGACGACATGCGGCGGCTCCTTGCGATGGAGCCGGGAGCGTAGACAGGCGCGGGTGTGGGATGCATGAAGTCGGAGGGAGCGCGGCGGCGCGGTTGCATCCGGCCGTCCGTGTTTCCTTCCCTTCAAGGGGAAGGCAGGGATGAGGGTTGCGTCGGCAGTTTGCGCGGGCAGGAAACCCATCCCCACCCAACCCTCCCCTTGAAGGGGAGGGCCATGGACTTCGCTGTGCCCGCGCGATCCCCTTCGCTCTTCTCCTTCCCCTTCAAGGGGAAGGCCGGGATGGGGATGGGGTTGCGTCGGCAGCTTGCGCGGCAGTGCCGCGCGCAGACAGTCCGCCCTCACCCCTTGAGGGGGAGGGCTTCATGCTCGATCAGCCGAGCGTCTGCAGGGCGGCGTTGAGCGTGGCGCTGGGGCGCATCGCCGCGCGGGCCTTGGCAACGTCGGGGCGGTAGTAGCCGCCGATGTCCACGTGTTTGCCCTGCACCGCGGCCAGCTCGGCGACGATCCTTGCTTCGTTTTCCGCCAACGCCTTGGCCAGCGGCGCGAAGGTGGCCTTCAGCCCGGCGTCGTCGTCCTGCGCCGCCAGCGCCTGTGCCCAGTACAGGGCCAGGTAGTAATGGCTGCCGCGGTTGTCGATGCCGCCGAGCTTGCGCGTGGGCGACTTGTCGTTGTCGAGGAACTGCGCGTTGGCGGCGTCGAGTGCGTTGGCCAGCACCTTCGCGCGCGCGTTGCCGGTGGTTTCCGACATGTGTTCCAGCGACGCGGCCAGCGCCAGGAACTCGCCCAGCGAATCCCAGCGCAGATAGTCCTCGGCCACGAACTGCTGCACGTGCTTGGGCGCCGAACCGCCGGCGCCGGTCTCGAACAGGCCGCCGCCGGCCATCAGCGGCACGATCGACAGCATCTTGGCGCTGGTGCCCAGCTCCATGATCGGGAACAGGTCGGTGAGGTAGTCGCGCAGCACGTTGCCGGTGACCGAGATGGTGTCCTCGCCGCGGCGGATGCGCTCGAGCGAGAGCTTCATGGCGTCGACCGGCGGCAGGATGCGGATGTCCAGGCCGCTGGTGTCGTGGTCGGCGAGGTAGCGTTCGACCTTGCGCGCGACGTTGGCATCGTGCGCGCGCTGCGGGTCGAGCCAGAACACCGCCGGGGTGTGGCTCAGGCGCGCGCGGGTCACGGCCAGCTTCACCCAGTCGCGGATCGGCGCGTCCTTGGCCTGGCACATGCGCCAGATGTCGCCGGCGTGCACCTCGTGCGTCATCAGCGCGTTGCCGGCCTCGTCGAGCACGCGCACGGTGCCGTCGGCGGGAATGCGGAACGTCTTGTCGTGCGAGCCGTACTCCTCGGCCTTCTGCGCCATCAGGCCGACGTTGGGCACGCTGCCCATGGTCGCCGGATCGAACGCGCCGTTGGCCTTGCAGTCGTCGATCACCGACTGGTAGATGCCGGCGTAGCAGCGGTCCGGGATCAACGCCTTGGTGTCCTGCAGCTTGCCGTCGGCGTTCCACATCCGGCCGGAGTCGCGGATCATCGCCGGCATCGAGGCGTCGACGATCACATCGGACGGCACGTGCAGGTTGGTGATGCCCTTGTCGGAGTTGACCATCGCCAGGCCCGGGCGCTGCGCGTACAGCGCTTCGATTTCCGCGGTGACCTGCGCAGCCACTTCCGCCGGCAGCGACGGCAGGCGCGCGTACAGGTCGCCGATGCCGTTGTTGGGGTCGAAGCCGGCGGCTTCGAGTTCGGCGCGATGCTTGTCCAGCACCGGCTTGTAGAACGCCTCGACCGCGATCCCGAACATGATCGGGTCGGAGACCTTCATCATGGTCGCCTTCAGGTGCAGCGAGAACAGCACGCCCTGCGCGCGCGCATCGTCGATCTGCTCGCCGATGAAACGCGACAGCGCCGCCGCGTCCATCACCGCCGCGTCGATCAGCTCGCCGGCCTGCACCGCGATGCCGGTCTTGAGCATGTGGCGGCGGCCGTCGCTGCCTTCGAGTTCGATGCGCACCGAACCGGGCTGCGCGATCTCCACCGACTGCTCGCTGCCGTAGAAATCGCCGCCGTCCATGTGCGCGACGTGCGACTTGCTGTCCGCGCTCCACGCGCCCATGCGGTGCGGATGCTTGCGCGCGTAGGCCTTCACCGAGGCCGGTGCGCGGCGGTCGGAGTTGCCCTCGCGCAGCACCGGGTTGACGGCGCTGCCCTTGGCGCGGTCATAGCGCGACTTGGTCTCGCGTTCGGATTCGTCCCGCGGCTCGTCGGGATACGCCGGCAGCGCGAAGCCCTGCGCCTGCAGCTCGGCGATCGCCGCCTTGAGCTGCGGCACCGAGGCGCTGATGTTGGGCAGCTTGATGATGTTGGCTTCCGGCGTGGTGGCCAGCTTGCCCAGTTCGGCGAGGTCGTCGGCAACCCGCTGCTCCTCGCGCAACGCCTCCGGGAACTGCGCCAGCAGCCGCGCGGCCAGCGAGATGTCGCGGGTCTCCACCGCGATGCCGGCGGTGGCGGCGTAGGCCTGCACGATCGGCAGCAGCGACTGCGTGGCCAGCCAGGGCGCTTCGTCGGTCAGGGTGTAGAGGATCGTCGGGGTTTCGGACATGTCGTGTCGGCTCGCTTGCGGGAGATTGCGGATGGCGGATCCGGGCGCACGGAATCGCGGTGAAGGCATTCCGCGCTGATCGGCGCAGTGGCGCGCGGATCGGGCCCGCCATTGTCGCCCGCGGCCCGGGTGCGGGCAAAGCGGCGTGGCGGATCGGTGTGTCGCGTGGACCGGCCGGGATGCCGGCGGCGAACAGGGTGCCGTCCGCATCGCGTCTTTCCGGCGGCGCAAGGGGGTTCGCGTTCGATCGCGGCCGCGCCGGATAAAGAAACGCCCGCGCAGGGCGCGGGCGTGGGTGGCTTGCTGGATCCCCGCTGTCGCGGGGATGGCGCGCCGGCAAGGGCGCCCGCGCTACGCGCGGACGCGCCGATGCGTCACTTGACCTCGAAATCCGAGCTCTGCACGACGCTGCCGTCCAGGGAGATCTCGACCTTGTACTTGCCGGCCGGGAGGCCATTGGGCTGCGAGATGTGGAACTCGGTGTCGCCCGGGCCGCTGAGGTTGACGTCCTTGGACTCCTCGTTGACCACCTGGCCGTCCTCGAACGTCCACTTGGCGGCGAGCTTGGCCGGGATGCTGGCGGCCGGGTCGCTGGTGCTGGTGGCCACCGAGGCGTAGATCGTGTCCTTCGGCGCGAATGTGGCCGACGGCGTGGCGACCTTCATGTCGGCGCCCACGGCGTTGCCCAGGCTGACTGCGGTCACCGAAGCGGTGGCGGCCGGCGCGGGTGCGGGCTCGGGCGTCGTCGGGGCCGGTGCCGGCTCGGTGGTGGCCGGCGGCGGCGTCATCGCCGCGTCGTCCTGGTTCTTCTTGCAGCCGACCAGTGCCAGCGAACCGAACAGGGCAGCGGCGATCGCGATATTGAGCGTCTTGCGGGTCATGGAATCTCTCCGTATGGGAAGGGGTAGGCGGAAGCCGGGATGCGGCCGCACCGGGTCAGTCGGCCTGTGCGGGAATCTTCAGCACCTGGCCGGGCTTGATCAGGTCCGGATTGTCGAGCTGGTCGCGGTTGGCCTCGAAAATCTGGTTCCAGGCGTTGGCCTTGCCATAGAACTGCTTGGCGATATGCGACAGCGTGTCGCCCTTCTGCACGGTGTAGGTCTGCTCGCCGATCGATTCCTCGGTGCTGCTGGAGCCACCCTGGACGTTGCTGAAATCGGCCTTGGGCTTCGATGCCGGAGCTTCCGTGCTGCTCGAGCCGCCCTGTACGTTGGAGAAATCGGCCTTCTTGCTGCCACCGCTGGGGGCGAGCGACAGCGAATCGGGGTCGTTGGGATTGTTGGGGTTGCTCATGGGGCCTCCTGTGCCGCGTTTGCGGACGGCAGCGTCCCACGGAGACTGTTAAGAAAATATCGCGTCGCGGAAAAGGCTGAAGCGCCCGTTCATTGCCGCAGGTCGCGCGCAGCGGTTGGCGCATTCATCCCGGGCAGGGTGCGCCAGGGATTGATGTCGAGGCCGCCACGGCGCGTGTAGCGCGCTTCCACCGACAGTGTTTGCGGGCTGCAGCGCGCCAGCACGTCGACGAAAATGCGTTCGACGCACTGCTCGTGGAACTCGGCGTGCTCGCGGAACGACACCAGGTAACGCAGCAGCCCGGCGCGATCGATGCGCGGCCCGCGATAGGCGATGCGCACGCTGGCCCAGTCCGGCTGGCCGGTGACCGGGCAGTTGGACTTGAGCAGGTCCGAACGCAGGATCTCGTCGACCACGGCCGAGTCGTCGGCGGCGAGGAACGTCGGATCGGGCGCGTCGTAGGCGTCGCAGTCGAGTTCGATCGCATCGATCGACACCGCATCGTCGTGGCCGGCGGCTCGCGTGTCGATGGGCGGCAGCCCGAACACGACCTCGACCGGCGCGCCGGCGGCCTGCGAGAGGTCGTCGGCGATGCGCTGGCGCACCGCCGGGGCATCGTCGAACCGCGCGGCGTTGAGCGAGTTGAGGTAGAGCTTGAGCGACTTGGATTCGATCAGCTGCGGCGATTGCGCCGGCACCGTGATCGTGGCGGTGGCGACGACCGGCTTGCCGCGCGCGTCCAGCCAGCCCAGCTCGTAGGCATGCCAGCGGTCCTTGCCGACAAAGGGCAAGCCGCCGTCGCCCAGGCCGAGGCCGGCGCGGCCGTGCGCGCGCGGGATCGGGAACAGCAGCGTGGGATCGTAGCCGCGGGGATAGTCGACCGCGCGGCCGAGCGGAAGGTCTGTGGACGCCATGTGGCGATTTTACGCGGATACGGGCGCAGGAAACGGAGTGTGCGGTTGGCGGCGAGGCGTCATCGTGCGCATCGCTTCGCAACGGATCGAACCACCATGCTGACCTTCCACGACTACCTGCCGTCGCAGAACGCCTGGAAGGTGCGCCAGTTGCTGCACCATCTGCAGCGTCCGCACCGCACCCGATACGTGGGCATCTTTGCCGGCGAAGGCCGGCGCGAGGCATTCCTGCGCCTGAGCCCGACCGGCACGGTGCCGGCGATCGAACTCGACGACGGCCGCGCGCTGGCCGAGTCGAACGCGATCCTGTGCTTCCTCGCCGACGGCACGCGCTACCTGCCTGGAGACGCGTTCGGACGGGCGAAGGTGTGGCAGTGGCTGTCGTTCGAGCAGGAGCGGATCGAAAGCCAGGTGGGCGCGCTGCGCCACTGGACGCTGACCGGCAAGCTGGCCCGACGTGCGCCCGCCCTGGTGGAGGCGAAACGCAACGGTGCGCTGCGCGCGCTGGAGATCCTCGATGCGCAGTTCGCGCAACGCGACTTCATCGCCGGCGAAGCGTACACCATTGCCGACATCGCGCTGTTCGCCTACGCCAGCCGCGCCGACGAGGCCGATGGCCTGTCGCTGCGGCCGCATGCGCACCTGCGTGGCTGGATCGAACGCGTGCGCGCGCAACCGCGGTTCCTCGACGAGACGTTCGGGTACTCGATCGATCCGCATTCGGCGAACGAGCTGCCATAGGTTGCCGGCCCCGTGCAGGAGCGGCGGAAGCCGCGACCGCGGTTTGCGATCGGCAACAGGTCGCGGCTTCCGCCGCTCCTGCGGGAGGGGTCAGGTCTGCGCGGCGCCGTTGAGATAATCCAGCGTCACCTGCAGCATCGCGCGCAGGCCGATGTCCAGCGACGACTCGTCGAGCAGGAACTTCGGCGAATGGTTGCTCGGCGCGGTCGCCGGGTCGGTGCCCTTCGAGGTGGAGCCGACGAAGAAGAACATCGACGGCACTTCCTTCGCGTAGTACGCATAGTCCTCGGCGCCCATCTGCAGCGGCGGCTCGTAGACGTTGCCGGCGCCAACCACCGCCTGCAGGCTCGGCAGCATGCGCGCGGTCAGCGCGGGATCGTTGACGGTTACCGGATTGCCGGCCCGGTCGGGCACGTTGGCCTCGGCGGTCGCGCCGTGCGCGGCGGCGACGTGCTGCGCGACGTTCTTCAGGTCGGTGAAGATGTCCTGGCGCATGCCCTCGTCGAAGCTGCGGATCGTGCCGACCATCTCCACGCTGTCGGGGATGATGTTGTAGCGGATGCCGCCGTGGATCGCGCCGAAGGTCACCACCGCCGGCAGCTTCGAAATGTTGGTGCGGCGGCTGACGATGCTCTGCGTGGTGGAGATGAGGTCGGCGCTGGCGACGATCGGGTCGATGCCGTTCCACGGCGCCGAACCGTGCGTCTGGCGGCCGGTCACGGTGATGTTGAAGCGGTCCGACGCCGCCATCAGCGGCCCGCCGCGCACCGCGATCTGCCCTGCCTGCACAGACGAGAACACATGCAGCCCGAACATCGCATCGGGCTTGAAATCCTGGAACAGGCCGTGCTTGAGCATCAGCGAGGCGCCGCCTTCCTCCTGGCCCGGCGCGCCCTCCTCCGCGGGCTGGAACACCAGCATCACCTCGCCGGGCAGCTCGGCCTGCATCGCCACCAGCGCATCGGCCACGCCGAGCAGGATCGCGGTATGGGCGTCGTGGCCGCAGGCGTGCATCACCCCGGTCTGCTGGCCATTGAAGGTGGTGGTGACTTTCGACGCGAACGGCAGGCCGGTCTGTTCGGTCACCGGCAGCGCGTCCATGTCGGCACGCAGCGCGACCTTCGGCCCGGGCCTGCCGCCCTTGATGATCGCGACCACGCCGTGGTGGGCGACGCCGGTGCGCGGCTGCAGGCCAAGTGCGCGCAGGTGTTCGGCGACCTTGGCCGAAGTGCGCTCTTCCCGGTTGGACAGCTCCGGGTGCGCGTGGAAGTCGCGGCGCCACTCGACCACCGGCTGCAGCAGCTTCTGCGCAGCGGCGGCGACCTCGGGGCGCTGTGCCGGCGCGGCGTCCTGGGCGACGGCCGACAGGGGACCGGCAAACAGGGCCAACAGCAGGGGACTGATGCGGTGGGCAAGGCGCATGGCGGGGATCCTTCGACGGGAATGGCGTCGATGCTACCCCGGGAGCGGTGGCACCACGGTCGGCCGGCCGCGCGCATCGAGCGCGATCATCACGAAACGCCCGCGCGTGCACAGTTCGCGCTCGCCGCTGAGCAGGTCTTCCGCAACCAGCTCCACGTCCACCTGCATCGAACTGCGCCCGACCCCGGCCACGCGGGCAATGGTCTCCACCAGTTGCCCCTGGCGGATCGGCAGCCGGAAATCGACCTGCTCCGAACGCGCCGTCACCACCGACCGCCGGGCATAGCGCGACGCGGCGATGAACGCGGCCTTGTCCATCCACGCCAGCGCCTGGCCGCCGAACAGCGTGCCGAGATGGTTGGTGTGGTCGGGGAAGACCATTTCGAGCAGGCGGGCTTCGGTGGGTGCGGGGTCGGACATGGGGGACTCGCTAGAGACAGGTTTCGGTGGATTCCGTGGGCGCGGCTGAAGCCGCGCCCGCAAGTGGTCAGAACGCGTGGTCGAAGCCGACCTCGCCCTGCACGCCCACCTGGTAGGCCGACACGCGGCGCTCGAAGAAATTGGCCAGTTCCTGCACGTCCTGCAGCTCCATGAACGGGAACGGGTTGCGCGCGTTGAAGTGCTTCGGCATGCCCAGCTGCGCCATGCGCTGGTCGGCGCAGTACTCCAGGTACTGGCGCATGTCCTTGATCGACAGTCCGGCAACGCCGCCGCTCAGGGTGTCCTCGGCGAATGCGACTTCGCAGTCCACCGCCTCGGTCATCATCTCCACCACCTGCGCCTTGAAGGCGTCGTCGACCAGGTCCGGCTCTTCCTCGCGCGCGGTGCGGATCACCTCGAACGCGAACGCCATGTGGCAGCTCTCGTCGCGGAACACCCAGTTTGTGCCCGATGCCAGTCCGTGCAGCAGCCCGCGCGAACGCAGGTAGTACACGTAGGCGAATGCGCCGAAGAAGAACAGGCCCTCGATGCAGCCGGCGAAGCAGACCAGGTTGAGCAGGAACTGGCGGCGCTGCTCGCGGGTCTCGATGCGTTGGAGGTCCTGCACGCTGTCGATCCACTTGAAGCAGAACTCGGCCTTGCGCCGGATCGACGGGATGTTCTCGGTCGCGGCGAACGCCCTGGCGCGCTCGTTCGGGTCCGGCAGGTAGGTGTCGAGCAGGGTCAGGTAGAACTGCACGTGCAGTGCTTCCTCGTACAGCTGCCGCGACAGGTACATGCGCGCTTCGGGCGCGTTGATGTGCTGGTAGAGGTTGAGCACCAGGTTGTTGGAGACGATCGAGTCGCCGGTGGCGAAGAACGCGATCAGGCGTTCGATCAGGTGGCGCTCGGCTGGGCCGAGCCGGGTTTTCAGGTCGGTGGTGTCGAGCGAGAAGTCGACCTCCTCCACCGTCCAGGTGTTGCGGATGGCGTTGCGGTACATCTCGTAGAACTGCGGGTAGCGCATCGGGCGCAGGGTGAGCTCGAAGCCGGGGTCGAGCAGGAGCTGGCGGTTGTGGGTGGACATGGTGGTCTTCCTGGTTGCCTTTTTCTGGCCCCTCTCCCGCGTGCGGGAGAGGGGTTGGGGTGAGGGTGCAGCTTTTCGAAAAGCGCCCTCATCCGCCCTTCGGGCACCTTCTCCCGCAAGCGGGAGAAGGGCTGGGCGACTGCTGCGCGGCTACTGGCAGGCCTCGCAACTCTCCGGATTCTCAAGCGAGCAGGCGACGGCTTCGGCCGGGGTGTACTCCTGCTTCGCAAGCACGCCGTCCGCACTCCCCACCGTCGCCTTCGCGATCCTCGTCGCCGGCCGCGAGCGCAGGTAGTACGTGGTCTTGATGCCCTGTTTCCACGCATGCATGTACATCGACGACATCGCGCCGATGTTCGGGCTCTCCATGAACAGGTTGAGCGACGCCGACTGGTCGATGAACGCGCCGCGGCCGGCGGCCATGTCGATCAGCGAGCGCATGGGGATCTCCCACGCGGTGCGATAGATCGCGCGCAGCGGTGCGGGCAGCTGCGACAGGCCCTGCACCGACCCTTCCGCGTGCTTGATCGCGTCGCGTGTTTCCGGCGTCCACAGGCCGAGCTTCTTCAATTCATCGACGAGGTAGCGGTTGACCTGCAGGAAATCCCCGGACAGCGTCTCGCGCTTGAACAGGTTGGACACCTGCGGCTCGACGCACTCATAGCAGCCGGCGATCGAGGCGATGGTCGCGGTCGGCGCGATCGCGATCAGCAGCGAGTTACGCAGGCCGTTGGCCTGGATGCGTTCACGCAGGCTGTCCCAGCGCTCGCGGTCCTGCGGTACCACGTCCCAGGCGTCGAACTGCAGCTCGCCGCTGGCCGCGCGCGTATCGGCGAATGCCGGGTGCCGGCCGCGTTCCTGCGCCAGTTCGCAGGAAGTCTCCAGCGCGAAGTAGTAGATGGTCTCGGCGATCCTGGCCGACAACGCGCGCGCGGCTTCACTGTCGAACGGCAGCCGCAGCTTGAAGAACACGTCCTGCAGGCCCATCACGCCCAGGCCCACCGGGCGCCAGCGCAGGTTGCCGCGGCGCGCGGATTCGATCGGATAGAAATTCAGGTCGATCACGCGGTCGAGTTGGCGCACCGCGAGGCGCACCGTTTCGGCGAGCTTGTCGAAATCGAACGCGCTGTCTTCGTCGAAATGGTGCGAGAGATTGATCGAGCCGAGGTTGCACACTGCGGTCTCGTCGGCGGACGTGACTTCCAGGATCTCGGTGCACAGGTTCGACAGGTGGATGACGTTGCCGGTCCTGGCAGTCTGGTTGCTGGCGCGGTTGCACTTGTCCTTGAACGTCATCCAGCCGTTGCCGGTCTGCGCCAGCGTGCGCATCATCCGCAGGTACAGTTCGCGCGCCTTGATCGTCCTGACCGCCTTGCCCTGCGCCTCGGCCTGTTCGTAGACGCGCTCGAAGGCGTCGCCGAACAGGTCGGTCAGCTCCGGCACCTTGCTCGGGTCGAACAGCGACCAGTCGGCATCCATCTCGACGCGCCGCATGAACAGGTCGGGGATCCAGTTGGCGAGGTTGAGGTTGTGGGTGCGACGTGCGTCATCGCCGGTGTTGTCGCGCAGTTCGAGGAATTCCTCGACATCCGCGTGCCACGGCTCCAGGTACACGCAGGCCGCGCCCTTGCGCTTGCCGCCCTGGTTGACCGCCGCGACCGAGGAATCCAGCGTTTTCAGCCACGGCACGATGCCGTTGGAATGGCCGTTGGTGGACTTGATCAGCGAGCCGCGCGAACGCACGCGGGTGTAGCTCACGCCGATGCCGCCGCTGAACTTCGACAGCTGGGCGATGTCGCCGTACTTCTGGTAGATCGATTCCAGCGAGTCCTGCGGCGAGTCGAGCAGGAAGCACGACGACAGCTGCTCGTGGGTGGTGCCGGCGTTGAACAGCGACGGCGAGCTTGGCAGGTAGTCGAGGCTGCCCATGCGCCGGTACAGCGCCAGCGCCTCGGGCACGTCCTCGCTCAGCGCGCAGGCGATGCGCAGGAAGAACTGCTGCGGCGTCTCGATCACCTTGCGCGTGTGCGGATGGCGCAGCAGGTAGCGGTCGTACAGCGTGCGCAGGCCGAAGTAGTCGAAGCGCAGGTCGAGCGACACGTCGATGGCATCGTTGAGCTTGCGCGCATTGGCCTGCACGAAGCCGAGCAGGCGCTCGTTGATCAGCCCGACATCAAACCCGCGCGCGACCGACTGCGAGAACGCGTGGATCTCCTGGCCGGCGACTTCCTTGGCGATGACGCCGGCGAGCAGGCGCGCGGCGAGACGGCTGTACTCGGGTTCCTCGGCGGTCAGCAGCGCGGCGGTGCGGATCGACAGCTCGTCGAGTTCGCGCGTGCTCGCGCCGTCGTACAGGCCGGAGATCGTGCGCGTGGCCACGCGCATCGGATCGACCGCGTGCAGTCCCTCCGCGCAGCGCTGCACCGCGCGCACGATCTTGTTGAGGTCGACCGGTTCACTGCCGCCGTTGCGCTTGTTGACGCGCATCGCGGTGGCGGTGGGGGGCGGGGTCAGCAGGAAGGACGCGTCCTCCTGTGTCGTGTCCGCGGCGGCACTCGTGGCGACGGCGGTGTCGTTCTGGTTCATGGCATGGCTCCTCGCGATGGCGCACCGTCACCTCTCCCGCGGAGGCGGCGAAGGAACGCGATTGGGCGGCGGCGAGTTGAACGCCACCACGCGACCGCGCCCGACCGTGTCGCTGCAACGCAAGGGGCGTTGCAGCGGCGTGCGGCGTCTTCGCAGGGTGTGGGCGCGGTGTCGCAGTGACCGCGACCGTCGCGGAGGCGAGGCCGGGCTTGCGTCACCAGCCATCTCCCCCTCGGAGATTCCGCGGCCGGCACCGCGCGGCGTGCATGCGCGCGGCTGTCGGCAGGTCTTCGGACTCGTGGACGCGAGGGGTTGTCCTACAACAACCAACTCCACCTACTGGCCGTCGCTTCCCGGGATCGAATCCATCCCAGTGCTGTGTGACGGCGGTCGTTTCCACATACCGCTGCGGGGCAGTGCCGGATTCCAACCGGCTTCCCTTTTCATCCGATGGCGCGAGCCACCGGAACCGACGGGCACAACATAGTGTGGTCACCGTGATCGGTCAACACAAAATGATGTGGAGTCGCGAATCTGCTCGCACGCCGGCCGATCGTTGCGCACAGGGCCGGGGACGACGGTTGCGAAACGCCCGGTCAGGCCGCTCCGCTCCGGGCATGCGCTCCGGGCACGCCGACTAGAATCGGGTTCATGCCGACAATGCCGAAGACGGAGCCACGATGACGAGCACACGCCGCCTGCGCCTGCACGCACGCCAGGATCCCGCGCTGGAGAGCGGCATGGCCGACATCCAGCGCGAGCTGGGCCTGCCGTCCGCGTTTCCGCCGGAGGTCGAGCAGGCCGCGGCTGCCGCTGCCGCCCATTCGCGATTGCCCGACGAGGATCGCAGCGACATCGCCTTCGTCACCATCGACCCGCCCGATGCGATGGACCTCGACCAGGCGATGTTCGTCGAGCGCAACGGCGACGGTTATCGCGTGCACTACGCGATCGCCGACGTGGCCGCGTTCGTCAGCGCCGGCGATCCGATCGACCTCGAAGCCAACCGCCGCGGCGAGACGCTGTACGGGGCCGACGCCAAGATCCCGCTGCATCCGAAGGCCTTGTCCGAAGACGCCGCGTCGCTGCTGCCCGACCAGCTGCGCCCGGCACTGCTGTGGACGATCGAGGTCGACGCCAGCGGCGAGGGCATCGCGGTCGACGTGCGCCGTGCGCGGATCCGGAGCCGCGCCAAGCTCGATTACACCGGCGTGCAGGCCGACATCGATGCTGGCAAGGCCGATCCGATGTGGGCGGTGCTGCGCGAGATCGGCGAGCTGCGCAAGCAGCGCGAGCAGCGCCGCGGCGGGGTCAGCCTGCCGCTGCCGGAGCAGGAGATCCGGGTCGAGGATGGCCGCTGGGCACTGGAGTTCCGCGCCCGCCATCCGGTCGAGGACTGGAACGAGCAGATCTCGCTGCTGACCGGCATGGCCGCGGCGCACCTGATGGTGGAGCACCGCATCGGCCTGCTGCGTACGTTGCCCGAAGCCGACCCGCGTGCGATCGCACGCCTGCACCGCACCGCGCGGGCGCTCGGCATCGACTGGCCGCAATCGCGCGGCTATCCGGATTTCATCCGTTCGCTGGATCCCGCCAACCCGCACCACGTGGCGATGATGACCGCCTGCACCACGGTGCTGCGCGGCGCCGGCTACGTCGCCTTCGACGGCGCCGTGCCCGAACACTCGCAGCACGCGGCGCTGGCCTCGCAGTACGCGCACGTGACCGCGCCGCTGCGGCGGCTGGTGGACCGCTACACCGGCGAGGTCTGCGTGGCGCTGTGCGCGGGCACGCCGGTCCCGCAATGGGTGCTCGATGCCTTGCTCGGATTGCCGGCAACGATGCAGGAATCCGCGCGCCGCGCCGGCCGCTACGAGAACGCGGTGCTTGATCTCGCCGAAGCGGCGGCGCTGGCGCCGCGCGTGGGCGAGACGTTCGAAGGCGCGATCGTCGAGGTCGAGCAGAAGGTTCCGCGCCGGGGCGAGGTGATGCTGCGCGAGCCGGCGATCCTGGCGCGCGTCGAGGCCGGCAGCGAGTTGCCGCTCGGCGAACAGGTGCGGGTGCGGCTGGTCGAAGCCGATCCGGCCAGTCGCCGCATCCGCTTCGAGCTGGCGGAAGTGGCGGCGCCGGAGAAGCCGGGCGGTTTCTAACCCGGGTATTGGATGTTGTAGGAGCGGCGGAAGCCGCGATGCCTTTTCGGTAGAGCTACCGCGGCTTCCGCCGCTCCTACAACAGCAGGATCACGGGCGACAAATGCCGCTTCGCCTCAGTCACGGTGCTCGCGCGCCAGGTATTCCTCGCTGCGCATCTCGATCAGGCGCGAAGCGGTGCGTTCGAACGCACCGCGCAGGCGTTCGCCTACGTATAGCAGCGGCGGCGTGGCGTCTGCGGTGCAGACCAGGTTGACGTGGCGGTCGTAGAGCTCGTCGACCAGGGTCACGAACCGGCGCGCCGCGTCGTCGTCGTTCGCGCCCATCACCGGCACGTTGCCGAGCAGCACGGTGTGGAACTCGCGCGCGATCTCGATGTAGTCGCCGGCCGCGCGCGGGCCTTCGCACAGGGCGGCGAACTCGAACCAGGCCATGCCCTTGCAGCGCGCGCGGGTGGCGATCCTGCGGCCCTCGAGCTCGATGCTGCCATCGCGGTGTGCGTCGTCGCCGCCGAGCGCATGCCAGCGCGAGTCCAGCCACGCTTCGGATTCGCCATCGAGCGGCGCGCGATAGACCGGCGAACGGGTCAGCTCACGCAGGCGGTAGTCGGTGTCGCTTTGCATGTGCATGACATGGCAGTACCGCTCGAGCAGCGCGATCGCAGGCATGAAGCGCGCGCGCTGCAGGCCGTCCTTGTACAGGTTCCCGGGCGCGGTGTTGGAGCTGGTCACCAGCACCACGCCTTCGGCGAACAGGCGCTCGAGCAGGCGCCCGAGCAGCATCGCGTCGCCGATGTCGCTGACGAAGAATTCGTCGAGCACCAGCACCCGCAGCTGCGCGCGCCATTCGCGCGCGATCACCGCCAGCGGGTCGCGCTCTCCGGCGTGCGCGCGCAGGCGTTCGTGCACGCTGCGCATGAAACGATGGAAATGGGTGCGGCGCTTGCCGTTGCGGACGTCGCCGCCGGGCTTGCTCTCCGGCAGCGGCAAGCCGGCGTAGAACAGGTCGATCAGGAAGGTCTTGCCGCGGCCGACCCCGCCCCACAGGTACAGGCCGCGCACCGGCCCGGGTTCGGCGCGGCCGAACAGCTTGCCCAGCAATCCGCCGCGCGCAGGCCCCTGCAGCAGGGCATCGTGGATGCGGTCGAGTTCGCCGAGCACCGCGCGCTGGGCGGGATCGTCGCTCCAGTCGCCGCGCGCGACGCCGGCGGCGTAGTGCGATGAAGGCAGGCCGCTGGCGGCCGCGATGTCGCCGTCGCTCATCGGCACTGCGCCGGCAACGATGATCCGGGCGCGCAGTCGCGTCCGTGGACGGGGTCTTGCACGGGCCTCATGTCGCCGCGGGCAAGTAGGCCTTGACGCCGTTCTTGATCGCGCCGCGCAGGTCGATCAGCTTGCGATGGAAGAAGTGGCTGGTGTCGGACATGCGCACCAGTTCGGCCTGCGCCTTCGACTGCTCCAGCCAGTCGTAGACCGCCTGCGGGTCGACCACCTCGTCGTTCTCGCCCTGGATCACCAGCCACGGCATGGTCGGCAGCTCGATGCTGTCGAAGTCCCAGCGCCCGGCGGGCGGGGCGATGCTGATCAACAGGTCCGGCTTCAGCGAGGCCGCCGCGCGCAGCGACACGTACGCGCCGAAGCTGAAACCGGCCAGCCACAGCGCGTCGCCCGGCCGCTGTTCGCGCACCCAGGCCGCGACCGCATGCAGGTCGTCGACTTCGCCGCGGCCCTCGTCGAACGTGCCGGCCGATTCGCCGGTGCCGCGGAAGTTGAAGCGCACGGTGGTCGCGCCGAGTTCGCGCAGGGCGCGCGCGGCCATCGTCACCACCTTGTTGTGCATCGTGCCGCCTTCGGTCGGCAGCGGATGGCAGACGATGGCGACCAGCGGCAGCGGGGTCGCCTCGTCGCCCGGCAGGTCGACGTGCAGCTCCAGCGCGCCCGCCGGACCGGCGAGGGTGACGGGGCCCGAAGCGTCGGGAAAGGAGGGATTGGCCATGGGTGGAATGATAGGCGCTGCGCCGCCGTGGCGCGCAGCGGACCGAGAAGGCCAGATGCGGCCAAGTGGAACGATCGGGCCCGTGGACATGCTTTTCACGGTCGATCGGGGCGCGATTGCAGAAGTTCCACTTCGCGCCTGGAGCCCGGACACGAAAACGCCGCCCGCAGGCGGCGTTTTCGAAACGCGTCGGGCGGGGCGCCTACTTGAGGTTGCCCAGCATCCAGTCGACGGTGGCCTTGACCTGGTCGTCGGTCAACGCCGGGTTGCCGCCCTTGGGCGGCATGATCCCGCCGTCCGGGCCGGTGTAGCCCTCGATCGCATGCTTGTAGAGCGTTTCGGTGCCCTGGGTGATGCGTGCGGTCCAGTGCGCCTTGTCCATGGTGGGCGCGTTGCCGGCACCGGAGGTGTGGCAGCCGGTGCACAGGTTGCCGAAGATCACCGAGCCGTCCATCGTGCCGCCGTAGGCGACCTGCGCTGCGGCTGCTGCACTGGCCGCGGCGGCCGCGGCCGCCTGCGAGGCGGCACCGGTGGCGCCGGCATACACGTCGCCGGCCGGCGAGATCCGCGCCTGCGTGGCGCGCTGCGCAGCGGGCGAGACCTCGGGCGGGATGACGCCATTGAGGTGATAGGCAAACATCAGCAGCGCCAGCGTGACCACCGCCAGGAAGCCGATCACCATCGAGAAATGCTTGAGAAAATCGAGGTCGTAATTGCGCACGTTTCACCCTTGGCGGCCGCTCGGAGGCCGTGCTTGTCGCACAGAAGTATAAAGTCTGGCGCGCCTGGAGGGATTCGAACCCCCGACCAATGGCTTCGGAAGCCACTACTCTATCCGGCTGAGCTACAGGCGCCCGGTCGACTATTGTCCATGATCGCGTGCGGCGGCGCGAGTCGCGTACGCTTGCCCGGCTTCGCTGTTGAAGGCTGCCATGTCCTACGAACGTTTCCAGCCCGCCCCGGTGCCGCGGTGGCGCGAGCGGCTGGGCCAGTACTGGAAGTTGACCCGCGGCGACCGACCGATCGGCTGGCTGCTGCTGCTGTGGCCGACCTGGTGGGGGCTGTGGGTGGCCGCGGAGGGCGTGCCACCGTGGTGGACGCTGGCGGTGTTCTCGCTCGGAGTCTGGCTGACCCGCTCGGCGGGCTGCGTGATCAACGACTACGCCGATCGCTGGTTGGACCCGCAGGTCCAGCGCACCAAGGACCGGCCGCTGGCCACCGGCGCGGTGCGCGGGCGCGAGGCGCTCGCGCTGTTCGCGGTGCTGATGCTGGCCGCGTTCGCGCTGGTGCTGACGATGAACCGGCTCACCATCCTGATGAGCATCGTCGGCGTGCTGCTCGCGGCCAGCTATCCGTACCTGAAGCGATACACGTACCTGCCGCAGGTGTACTTGGGGATGGCGTTCGGCTGGGGCATCCCGATGGCGTTCGCCGCGGTGCAGGGCTCCGTGCCGCCGGTGGCGTGGCTGCTGTACGGCGCCAACATCCTGTGGTCGACCGCCTACGACACCTGGTACGCGATGGTCGATCGCGACGACGACATCCGCATGGGCGCCAAATCGACCGCGATCCTGTTCGGCGACGCCGACCTCGCGATCCAGAGCGTGCTGTACGCGCTGGTGTTCGCCGCGCTGGCGCTGGCGGGCCAGCAGGCGGGGCTCGGCGCCTGGTACTTCGGCGGCCTGGGCGTGGCCGCGCTGCTGGTGGCGTACGAATTCATGATCGCCCGCCACCGCGACCGCGACGCCTGCTTCCGCGCCTTCCTGCACAACCACTGGGTGGGGATGGCGGTGTTCGCCGGGATCGCGGCGGACTACGCAGTGGCCGGCGCCCGGCTGTCGCCGTTGTAGGAGCGGCGGAAGCCGCGACCGCAGCCCGGCCCCCGTTGCAGTTCCGCCGCTACCGCAGGCGGGAGCACGCCGCGAGCCCGGCGCACGGGCACCCCGATACATGCCTTCGCCATCGAAGATGCCGATGTGCCGGACGCCGATGCCCGGACTTGCGCTTCAATAGCCGAGCCTGACCGCCTTGACCTCGGTGAAGTGCTCCAGCCCGATCCGGCCGTTTTCCCGACCGTAGCCTGACTGCTTCACGCCGCCGAACGGCAAGGTCGCGCCGCCGCCGCCGCCGTTGACGATGACCTGCCCGCTTTCCAGCAGGCCGACCAGCGCATGCACCGTGCCGATGTCGCGGGCCCAGAGCTTTGCCGAAAGGCCGTAGCGTGAATCGTTCGCCAGCGCGGCGACGGCTGCCGGCGAGGCGTCGTCGTCGAACGGCGTCACCGTCAGCACGGGCGCGAAGATCTCCTCCCGCGACACCTGCATGTCCGCGGCCGCGTCGACCAGGATCCCCGGCTCGAAGAAGTAGCCGTTGCCCGGGCGGGCGTGCCCGCCGCGCAACAGGCGCGCCCCGGCGGCCACGCTGTGGCCGATGATGTCCTCGGCGCGTCCGCGTTGCGCGGCCGAGATCATGGGCCCCATCTGGGTTGCTTCCTCGTAGCCGGGGCCGATGCGCAGGCCGTCCATCGCCGCCAGCATGCGCTGGAGCAGGGGCTCGTACACGGATCGCTGCACGAAGACCCGCGAGCCGGCCGCGCAGTACTGCCCGCACTTGAACGTGATCTCGCCGACGATCGCGCTTGCCGCGCGGTCCAGGTCGGCGTCGGCGAACACGACCACGGGGGACTTGCCGCCCAGTTCCAGCACCACGCGCTTGAGGTTGCCCTGCGCGGACGCGGCCATGATCGACTTGCCCACCGGGGTGGAGCCGGTGAAGCTGATGATGTCGACGCCTGCATGGTCGGCCAGCGCCTGGCCGGCGCTGGGCCCGGTGCCGGTCACGATGTTCACCACGCCATCCGGAATGCCGACCTGCCGGCACAGGTCGCCGATCAGCAGGGCAGACAGCGGCGCCAGTTCGGCCGGCTTGAGCACGGCGGTGCATCCGGTGGCCAGCGCCGCGGCGAGTTTCTGCAGCACCATCAGGAAGGGCGCATTCCACGGCGTGATCAGGCCGGCGACGCCGATCGGCTCGCGGAGGAAATAGTCCATGCCCGGTTGCGAGGCCGGGTGCATGGGCACCTCGCCGGTGAGCTTGTTGGCCCAGCCCGCGCAGTCGCGCAGCGCCCGCAGGCCCAGTGGCAGATCGCCGTTGCGCACGGACGCGATGGCGTGGCCGGCATCGAGCGATTCCAGCAAGGCGAACGTCTCGCGACGCGCCTCGATGGCGTCGGCCAGCGCCTGCAGCAGGGCCGCGCGCTGCCAGGCCGGAAAGCGTGGCCACGGGCCCTCGCGGAAGGCGCGGCGGGCGGCGGCCGCCGCGCGCTCGATCTCGGCCTCGCCGCCGGCGGCGATGGTGGCGATCGGCTCGCCGGTGGCGGGATCGTCGACCTGCAGCGACTCCCCGGATGCGCACGCTTGCCACTGGCCATCGATGAAGACTGCCGGTGGACGGTCCAGGAGCTGGCGCCGCAGGTTCGGGAGCATCGACGCGGCGAGCTCCGCGAGGGGTGTCGGGTTCGGCATGGCAGGGTAGGTCCTGGCGGGTCGGCGCATCGGAGATGACAATATCAACGATTGTTACATCAGTTGATATTATCAACAAGCGCGCCGCTCCTTACTCCTGGTCAGGCGATTCCAACGGCGCGAGCCGTCCGAGCAGCGTCTCCAGCTGTGCGCATTGGCTGGCGTCGAGGCCGGCGACCAGCTCGCGCGCCGTGTCGGCGCGCAGCGACTCCGCGCGCAGATGGACGGCGGTTCCGGAGGCCGTCAGCGCCAGCGGCTGCGCGCGGCGCCCGCCTTCGGCCGGGTGGCCCACGAACTCGCGCGCGCGCAGGATCTTGATGATGCGGGCGATCTGCGCCTTGTCGCGGCCGCTGGCGCGGACGATGTCGCTTTGCGTGCATCCCGGGTGGCGGGCGATGAAACGCAAGGTGCGCGCTTCCATCGCTGCCAGGCCGACACAGGCCTCGCGCAGCAGGCGCTGCATGCGGGCCGTGCTCCGCCGTTCGACGGCATTGACCAGGTTGAGGATTTCGATTCCGGGTTGAACCGCCATGCGCGCCTGCATTCCATCTGGGTCCCGGCGGGCGGAAAGCACGTGGCCGGTGGGACTCTATCGTACGTCTGCCGGCGATGGCCGTCGGCTACGGCGCCCGCGCGCACACCCAGGCGTCGACGCGCGCGACGCCGGCGCGACGCAACGCATTGGATGCCGCGTGCAGCGTGGCGCCGGTGGTCATCACGTCGTCGACTAAGGCGACGTGCACCGGCAGCCGCGCGCCCGGCGCGATCGCGAACGCGCCGCGGAGGTTGCGCCGGCGGCGCGTGGCATCGAGTTCGGACTGTGGCGCCGTGGCGCGCGTGCGCACCAGGGCATCGGGCAGCAGCGGGAGGCGCAGCGCGCGCGCCAGCGGCCGGGCCAGTTCGAGCGCCTGGTCGTAGCCGCGCTGGCGCAATCGCGCGCGGTGCAGCGGTATCGGCAGCAGCGCCTGCGGGCGTTCGGCCCCGGCCAGGGACTGCGCCATCAGCTGCGCCAGCAGACGGCCGGCGGCCAGGTCCTGGTGGAACTTGAAACGCGGCAACAGGCGGTCGAGCGGCGCGGCGTAGACGAAGGTCGCGCAGGTCGCCCGCAGTGGAGGAGGTTTCCGCAGGCATGCCCCGCAGTGCGGGCCGCCGGTGCTGGCGTCATCGTTAGCGGCCGGCAGCGGGATCGCGCAGCTGGCGCAGGCGTGGCGATTCCATGGCAGCGATGCGAGGCAGGCCGCGCACAGGTCGTGGCCTGATTGCCCCGCTTCGGCGCAGGCCAGGCAGCGTCCCGGCCAGACGTGGCCCAGCCAGCGTCGCCAGCGGCCGTCAACATCCGGCAGTGCGATTCGGTTGACAGGCATCGACATGCTTTCCAGACTGCCCAACTTGCCTTGCACTGTCAGTCAGGAAACCGCCATGCCCACCGTCAGTGAACCCCGCGACCGCGCCGCCGCGCCGCTGCGCCACGACTGGAGCCGTCGCGAGGTCGAGGCGCTGTTCGACCTGCCCTTCACCGAACTGCTGTTCCGCGCCGCCAGCGTGCACCGCGAGCACTTCGATCCCGCCGAGGTCCAGGTCAGCACCCTGCTGTCGGTGAAGACCGGTGGTTGCCCCGAGGACTGCGCCTACTGTCCGCAGGCGCAGCGCTACCACACGGGGGTCGAGGCCCAGAAGTTGATGAGCACCGACGACGTGCTGGCGAAGGCGAAACAGGCGAAGGACGCCGGCGCCTCGCGCTTCTGCATGGGCGCGGCGTGGCGTTCGCCGAAGGACCGCGACATTCCGAAGGTCGCCGAGATGATCCGCGAGGTGAAGGCCCTGGGCCTGGAAACCTGCGCCACGCTCGGCATGCTCAGTGGCGAACAGGCCACGGCGCTCAAGGCCGCCGGCCTGGACTACTACAACCACAACATCGACACCGATCCCGAGTTCTACGGCGACATCATCCACACCCGCGAGATGCAGGACCGCTTCGACACGCTCGCCCACGTGCGCGACGCGGGCATGAAGACCTGCTGCGGCGGCATCGTCGGCATGGGCGAGTCGCGCCGCCAGCGCGCCGGCCTGCTGCAGACCCTGGCCACGCTGCCCGCGCATCCGGATTCGGTGCCGATCAACCGCCTGGTGCAAGTGGAAGGCACGCCGCTGCATGGCACCGCCGAGCTGGACCCGTTCGAGTTCGTGCGCACGATTGCGGTGGCGCGCATCCTGATGCCGCGCTCGATGGTGCGGCTGTCGGCCGGGCGCGAGCAGATGAGCGACGAGCTGCAGGCGCTGTGCTTCGCCGCCGGCGCCAACTCGATCTTCTACGGCGAGAAGCTGCTGACCACCGGCAACCCCGACACCGAACGCGACCTGGCCCTGTTCGAACGCCTGGGCCTGCGGCCGATGCAGGTGACCGTGGACACCGAGGGTCATGACTACGGCGGCACGGTGCACGCCGACATCGTCGAAACCGCCCGGACCTGCGCCGCCTGACGGCGGATGGAAGCCTGACATGCCCTGGTACGGATGGGCCTACCTCGTGTTGCTGTGCCTGATCGGCGCCGGCGGATTCGTCACCGGCCTGCGCAGCGGGCATTCGCGGATGGCATGGCTGCAGCTGGCCGCGGTCACCGTGCTCGGCTGGGGCGTGGCGCTGTACTTCCGCGGCGAAGGCGCCGGTATCGCCTACGGCCTCGCGCTGCTGTGCGCGATCGCGGTGCTGGCGCAGAAGTCGTTCGCCGATACGCGCATCGCCGAACGCGAGCGCATCGCGCCCGCCGGTCGCCTGGGCATGGCGCTGGGGCAGCTGCTGTTGCTGCCCGGCGCGCTGCTCGGCGCGCTCGCGTTCTGGGCGCAACGAGGTGTCTGAGCGCCCCGACCTGCATGCCCGCATCGCCGCGCAGCGCGAGCAGCGTGCGGCGCTCGGGCGCACGCGCGTGCGGCGCACCATCACCCGCCGCGACGGCATGCGCGTCGAGGTCCTCACGGCGGATGGCACGTCGCGCTGGCTGCTGAACTTCTGCAGCAATGATTACCTCGGCCTGTCGCAACAGTTCGCGGTAGTGGGTGCGCTGCAGGACACGGCCGCGCGCGAGGGCGTGGGCAGCGGCGCCTCGCACCTGGTTTGCGGCCACCACGCCGTGCACGAGGCGCTGGAGCATGAACTCGCCGACTGGATTGGTGCGCCGCGCGCGCTGCTGTTCGGCAGCGGATTCCTCGCCAACCTGGCGGTGGTGCAGGCGCTGCTCGGCGATGACGACCTGTGCGTGCAGGACCGCCTCAACCACGCCAGCCTGGTCGACGCCGCGCGCCTGGCCGGCTGCCGCCTGCGCCGCTATCCGCACGCCGATGCCGACGGCGCGCTGCGCCAGCTGCGCGGCAATCCCGACGGCGCCGCGTTGCTGGCCACCGACGGCGTCTTCAGCATGGACGGCGACATCGCGCCGCTGCGCGAACTGGCGCTGGCCGCGCACGCGCAGCGCGCAATGCTCTATGTCGACGATGCGCACGGCGTCGGCGTGGTCGGCCCCGATGGCCGCGGCAGCGTCGCCGCCGCACGGCTGGCGAGCGCCGCGCCGCTGCAACTGGTGACGCTGGGCAAGGCGCTGGGCGGTTATGGCGCAGCAGTGCTCGGCGATGCGGACGTGATCGAACACCTGGCCGAAACCGCGCGCCCCTACGTCTACACCACCGCGCTGCCGCCGCCGTTGGCCGCCGCGTCGCTGGCGGCGGTGAAGCTGGCGCGGCGCGAAGGCTGGCGCCGCGACAAGCTGCTGGCGCAGGTCGCGCAGTTCCGGCGCCTGGCCGCGCGGCGCGGACTCGACCTGCTGCCATCCGACACCCCGATCCAGCCGCTGCTGTGCGGCGACGACGCGCAGGCGGTGGCGATGGCGGCCGCGCTCGAAGAGCATGGGTTCTGGGTCGCCGCGATCCGCCCGCCGACGGTGCCCGAAGGCCGCGCGCGCCTGCGCGTCACGCTGTCGGCGCTGCACACGCCGGAAGACATCGAGGCGCTGGTCGACGCGCTGGCGGTCGTCGCCGACCGGGCCGGCGACCTGTCCGGCGCCGCGGTGCAGGATCCGGGCAACGCCCTGCGCGACGCGCGGCCGCGGCCATGAGCGCTGCCGTCGACACCCGCCGCGCGCTGGCGGCGATCGCGATCGCGTTGGCGTCCGGGCTGTTCTTCACCCTGACCTACGTGCTCAACCGCGCGAGTGCGACCGATGGCGGGCACTGGGCGTGGACGGCCTGCCTGCGCTACCTGATCACGCTGCCACTGATGCTGCCGCTGATGCCCTGGCAGGGCGGGATCGCGCCGGTGTGGCGCGCGATCCGCGCGCATCCCTGGGCCTGGCTGCGCTGCAGCGCGATCGGCTTCGTCGCCTTCTACCTGCTGCTGGCCTACGCGGCCGGCAGCGGGCCGTCGTGGCTGGTGGCCGGCAGCTTCCAGTTCACCGTGATCGCCGGGATGCTGTGCGCGCCGCTGATCTATCGCGATGCAAGGCGGCGCGTCCCGCCCGCGGCGCTGGGCATCGGCGCGATGATTTTCGCCGGGGTGCTGCTGCTGCAGTTCGGTCATGCGCGCGGCGCGCTCGACCGCGCCGGCTGGATCGCGCTGGCCTGCGTGCTCGGCGCCGCGGTGATGTTTCCGCTCGGCAACCGTCTGCTGCTGCTGCACCTGGAGCGCACCGGCGAAGACCTCAACGCCACCCAGCGGGTGTTCGGCATGACCCTGGCCAGCCAGCCGCTGTGGATCGCGATCGCCGCCGTTGCCTGGCACGAGACCGGCCTCCCGCCTGCAGGCCAGGTCTGGCTCGCAGGTGCGGTCGCGCTGAGCGCGGGCGTGATCGCGACGATCCTGTTCTTCCAGGCCACCGGCATGGTCCGCGACAATCCGGCCGCGCTCGGCGCCACCGAAGCGATGCAGGCGGCCGAGCTGCTGTTCGCCACGGTGCTGGGCGTTGCCTTCCTGCACGAGGCCTGGCCGCGCGGCATTGCCGTCTGGGGCGCGGTGCTGGTGGTGCTGGGGATCGTCGCGTTCGCGCTGCTGGTGGCGCGCCGCAGCGCCGGCAGCCTGCCGCGGACGCGCGCACTGCGAACGGACCGGGGCGCATGAACGACACGCTTTACATCGAGCAGACGGGAGAGGGTTCGCCGCTGGTGCTGCTGCACGGCTGGGCGATGCACGGTGGCGTATTCGCGCTGCTGGTCGAGCGCCTGCGCGAACGCCATCGGCTGTTCGTCGTCGACCTGCCCGGCCACGGCCGCAGCCGCGACAGCGCGGTGCCGCTGGCGCCGGAAGCCTGTGTCGAAGCGATCGCCGCGCGGGTGCCGCGCGCGCCGTGGTGCGGCTGGTCGCTGGGCGGGCTGATCGCGCTGCACGCCGCGGCCACGCGTCCGGACGTGGTGCCGGGCCTGGCGATGCTGTGCGCCAGCCCGCGCTTCGTGCGTGGCGATGGCTGGCGATACGGAATGTCGCCGGAGGTTTTCCGCGACTTCGCCGCTGGTCTGCGCAACGACTACCGCGGCACGCTCGACCGCTTCATCGCGCTGGAGGCGTTCGGTTCCGATGACGCGCGCGGTGAACTGCGTACCCTGCGCGCCGAAGTGTTCTCGCGCGGCGAACCGGCCGCGCACGTGCTCGCCGACGGGCTCGAACTGCTGGAAACCGCCGACCTGCGCGACGCACTGTCGAAGCTCGCGGTGCCGAGTCTGTGGATCGCCGGCCGCCGCGACCGGCTGGTCGACCCGCGCGCGATGCGCGAGGCCGCCGATGCGGCGCCGGATGCGGCGTTCGCGGTCGTCGAGCACGGCGGGCACGCACCGTTCCTCACCCATGCCGACGAAGTCGCTGCGCTGCTCGACGGCTTCCTGCAAGGACTGCCGGCATGAGCACGGTATTCGACCCGCGCCAGGTGCAGCGCGCGTTCTCGCGTGCGTCGGCCAGCTACGACGCGGCGGCGGCGTTGCAGCACGAAGTCGAGGCGCGGCTGCTCGAATCGCTCGACTACCTCGAGGACCGCGTGCCGGAGACCATCCTCGATCTCGGCTGCGGGCCCGGTCACGCCGCCGCGGCGATGCGCAAGCGCTGGCCGCGTGCGCGCGTGATCGCGATGGACCTGGCGCTGCCGATGCTGCAGCAGGCGCGGCCGCGCAGCGGCTGGGGCGCGCTGTCGTGGAGCGGTTTGCACAAGCCCATCGACCGCATCAACGCCGACGCGCGCGCGCTGCCGCTGGCCGATGGCAGCGTCGACGTGCTGTTCTGCAACCTGTGCCTGCAGTGGGTCGAGGATCTGCCGGCCGCATTCGCAGGCTTCCGCCGCGTGCTCAAGCCAGACGGCCTGCTGCTGGTCTCGACCTTCGGCCCCGAGACCCTGCAGGAGCTGCGCGAGGCTTTCGCCGCCGCCGACAATGCGCCGCACGTCAGCCCGTTCGCCTCGATTGCGCAGTTCGGCGACGCGCTGGTGCACGCGGGTTTCCGCAACCCGGTGCTCGACCGCGACGTGTTCGTGAACGGCTACGACGACCTGCCGGCGCTGATGCGCGAGTTGCGCGCGATCGGCGCCACCAATGCACTGGCCTCGCGCCGGCACACGCTGACCGGCAAGGCGCGCTTCGCCGCCGCCGCGAGCGCGTACGAACGCGAACGCCGCGATGGCCGCCTGCCCGCGACCTGGGAAGTGATCTACGCCCAGGCGTGGGCACCGCAGCCGGGCGCACCGATTCGCGAAGGTGGGTATGACGTGACCTCGATCCCGGTGGCCAAGATTCCGATCCGTCGCCGCTGAGACGCAATCGATGCCGGCGAATGCCCAGCGCTCTTGCAGGAGCGGCTTCAGCCGCGAGCTCTTGTTTGATTGGCGATGGCGGTTGAAAGAGCCGCGCCCCGGCTGTGGTGATGCCGTCTCGAGCGAGCGAAGGATCCTGTCGAGAAGGAGCAGATCCCTCGCTGCGCTCGGGATGACAAGCACGGGCATCGGGATTCTTGCCAATCCCCAATCCCCAATCCCGGACCATACACCGCAGGTTGCCGTCGTCAGAAGATGGCGGCTGAAGTTGCTCCTGCAAGGGCAACTGCCCGTACGCCGCGTCGATTCAGGCGCGGCCGCCTACACTCGCCGCGTTCGCTTTCCCGGAAACGCCCGCCCATGCTCCTCCGCCTCCACGCTGCCCTTTTCCTCCTCGCCGGCGTACTGGCGGCGGCGCCCGCCCTCGCGCAGGACGAATACGTCGTCGACCTGTCGCAGATCGACCCGGGGGCACTGCTCGCCAGCGCCGGCGACGTGCTGATGCGCGCGCCCGACACCGCCATCGACGACCTGTTCCAGGCCACGCACGCGGCCGCGCAGTCGCCGCGCGACGCGAAGATCCTGTGCACGCTATTCGACCCGCACGCCGACCGCAGCTTCGAGGCGCTTGCCGCCACCGCCAACCGGCTCGGTGCCGACAGCCGCGAGCGCTTCGCCATCGCCCTGGCCAACATCGCCGCCGGCGGCCTGCAGAATCCGCGGCAGCCCTATGACGCCGCCGCGGCGAAACAGACGCTCAAGTCCGCCGGCGTGACCGCGATGCTGCTGCACGATGATTTCCTGGTCGGCATGACCGCCGAAGGCAACGACGTCGCCGCCCGCGATGCGCGCTGCCGCTCGTTCGGCTGGATGCTCGATGCGCTCAAGGATGTCCCCGCGGCCCAGCGCGTCGCGGCGACGCGGCTGATGCTCAACGAAGGCCTGGCGCAGCTGGGGCCGCGCTGAAGCGCCAACCTTTGTAGGAGCGGCTTCAGCCGCGAGCTCTTGGGGCGTGGATCGATGGTCGATGATCTGGTGGGGCCGCTCCCACGGATCCCGGTTCAATCAACAATCGCCAATCACGGCTCGCGACTCTCCAAAGAGCTCGCGGCTGAAGCCGCTCCTACAAGTGCGGGTGTGTCACCACGGCAATGCGTCGAAGTCGACGTTGCCGCCCGACAGGATCACGCCCACGCGCTGGCCCGCGAAGCGCTCGCGGTTGCCCAGCACCATCGCCAGCGCGATCGTCGACGACGGCTCCACGACCAGCTTCGTGCGCTGCCACAGCAGCCGCATCGCCGCGATCGTGTCGGCGTCCGCGACCGTGAGCACTTCGACCCGGTGTTCGCGCAGCAGCTCGAAATCCGGCGCGCCCAGCGTGCCGCGCAAGCCGTCGCAGATCGTGTCGGGGACGACATCGGTGACGCGCTCGCCGCGACGCAGCGATTCGAAGGTGTCGGCCGCGCCCGCGGGTTCGGCGCCAAACACGCGGCAATCGGGCGCCAGTGCGCGCGCGGCGATCGCGGTGCCCGACGCCAGCCCGCCGCCGCCGACCGGGATCACGATCGCGTCGAGCGCACCGGCGGTGCCGAGCAATTCCATCGCCGCGGTGCCCTGGCCCGCGATCACGCGCGGATCGGTATAGGGATGCACCAGTTCGGCGCCGGTCTCGGCCTGGACCTGCGCGCACATGGCTTCGCGCGCGGCGATGGTCGGTGCGCAGCGATGCAGGACCGCGCCGTAGCCCTCGATCGCGGCGAGCTTGGCGACCACCGCGTTGTCCGGTACCACGACGTGGCAGGGGATGCCGCGCGTCTGCGCGGCCAGCGCCAGCGCGCCGCCGTGGTTGCCGGAGGAGTGGGTGACCACGCCGCGCGCCGCCGTTGCGTCGTCCAGCGACCACACCGCGTTGCAGGCGCCACGGAACTTGAACGCCCCCGCGCGCTGCAGCGGCTCGGCCTTGAAGTGCAGCGTGCAGCCGGCAAGGGCGTCGAGGCCGCGCGACCGCAGTACCGGGGTGACGTGCGCGTGCGGCGCAATGCGCGCGGCGGCGGCGAGGATGTCGCTGAAGAGGATGTCGGTGGACACGGGCAGCGCGGTGGGATCCATGCGCACAGCGTACGATGGGCGTGGCCGTTCAGCTAACGCAACGCCATTCCGGCGGAATTAAGCACGGATTCAATGCCCAAAGCCGATGCTGCGGGCAGATAAACAGGGGGACGCTGCCATGCTTCGCCAACTTGCCATCCTCATCGCCGCCGCCGCGCTGGCCGGTTGCGCCACCGATTACAGCTATCGGGGCGGCGCCGGGGGCGATTATTACTACGGACGCCCCTCGGTCGAGTACTACGACTACGGCTATGGCGCGCCCTACGGCAGCGCCTACGGCTATCCGGGCAGCTGGTATGGCGGCATCGGATACGGATACGGCTATGGATACGGGGGTTACGGTTATCCCTATCACTATTACGGTGGTGGCTATTACCCGCCGTACTGGTGGTACCGGCCGCATCGCCCGCACCGTCCCGACAAGCCGCCCCAGGACGACACCCCGCCACGGGTGACGGGCGGCCACCTGCCGCCCAACCGGGTCGTCGGCAGCCAGCCGCCGCGCAGCCCGGCGCAGGTGATGCCGCGCAATGGCGAGCGGCCAATGCTGCCGCCGCGTCGGGAAGCGCCCTGGCGCGGTCGCGCCGACGCCGGTCCGCCGCCGATGTCGCGGCCCGCGCCGCAGGTCGTGCGCCCGCCGTCCAGCAGCCCGCGGCCTGCGCCCAGCAATCGACCGGCATCCGCGCCGCGTCCGGCACCCCCGGTATCGCGCCCCTCCCGGCCCACATCGACGCCGACTTTCCGGGAACGTGAACCCGATCGTAAACGCGAGCGCTGATGCGCTTGCGTCCGGCGCAAAGTGGACGCAAGCTAGACGCGACTGACCGGTTGCGTCCTTTTTGGACGTAATGTGGACTGACCAATGTCGACACCCGGCGGGGTAATCCGGATCCCCCCTGTTCCGCTCCCCGCCGGGCGTCGGCGCCTAGTCCAGGCGCCCCTGTGGCGCATCCCGAAAAGAAAAGGGGCCGAATGTCCCCCGACATTCGGCCCCCGTTGCTACCCCGTCGTGCGCTTGGCCGGCCCTGTTCCGATTTCCAGCCTGCGCCCCCTCGCGCTTGCCACGCCGGGTGCAACGGGACAAGTTGCAGGAAGCGTGCCAACTTTCGCGCCACGTCGCGTCCGCCCGCCAGGGCCTAGAATGTCCTCCCCCTGTTTTGTGGCCGTGCGCACAGTTCCGCTGTCGCTCGCGGCATCGCTTCCTTTTCGCGCGCTGCCCGGCATCGCATGACCGACTCCTTCCATCGCTACGATGTCATCGTCATCGGCGGCGGCCACGCCGGCACCGAGGCCGCGCTTGCGTCCGCGCGTGCGGGTGCGCGCACGTTGCTGCTCACCCACAACATCGAGACCGTGGGCGCGATGAGCTGCAACCCGGCCATCGGCGGCATCGGCAAGGGCCACCTGGTGCGCGAGATCGATGCGCTCGGCGGAGTGATGGCGAAAGCCGCCGACGCGGCCGGCATCCAGTGGCGCCGGCTCAACGCGTCGAAGGGACCGGCGGTGCGCGCGACGCGCTGCCAGGCCGATCGCGGCCTGTATCGCGCCTTCATCCGTCGCGCGGTGGAAGCGCAGCCGAACCTCACCATCTTCCAGTCGGCGGTCGACGACCTGTTGATCGAGCCCGATGGCAGCGGGAACGACCGCGTGCGCGGCGCGCTCACCAACACCGGGCTGCGCTTCGAGGCGCCGGCGGTGGTGCTGACCGCGGGCACCTTCCTGGCCGGCAAGATCCACGTCGGACAGACCCAGTACGCGGCGGGGCGCATGGGTGATCCGCCGGCCACCACGCTCGCCGCGAAGCTGCGCGAGCGCCCGTTCGTGGTTGACCGCCTCAAGACCGGCACCCCGCCGCGCATCGATGGCCGCACGCTTGATTACTCGGTGATGGACGAACAGCCCGGCGACGACCCGCGCCCGGTGTTCTCGTTCATGGGCTCGCGCGCCGACCATCCGCGCCAGGTGTCGTGCTGGATCACCCACACCTCCGAGCGCACCCACGACATCATCCGCGGCGCGCTGGATCGCTCGCCGCTGTACTCGGGCCAGATCGAGGGCATCGGCCCGCGTTACTGCCCGTCGATCGAGGACAAGGTGGTGCGTTTCGCCGAGAAGGCTTCGCACCAGATCTTCGTCGAGCCCGAGGGGCTGGACGTCAGCGAGATCTATCCCAACGGCATTTCCACTTCGCTGCCGTTCGACGTGCAGCTGGCGCTGGTGCGCTCGATCCGCGGTTTCGAGAACGCGCACATCACCCGCGCCGGCTACGCGATCGAGTACGACTTCTTCGACCCGCGCGGGCTGAAGGCCTCGCTGGAAACCAAGGCCGTCGCCGGCCTGTTCTTCGCCGGCCAGATCAACGGCACCACCGGCTACGAGGAGGCCGCGGCGCAGGGGCTGGTGGCCGGGCTCAATGCCGCGCGCGTCGTGCAGGAACGCGATGCCTGGTCGCCGCGCCGCGACCAGGCCTACATCGGCGTGCTGATCGACGACCTGATCACCCAGGGCACGATCGAGCCCTACCGCATGTTCACCTCGCGCGCCGAATACCGGCTGCAGCTGCGCGAGGACAACGCCGACCTGCGCCTGACCGGCATCGGTCGCGAGCTGGGTCTGGTCGACGATGCACGCTGGGCGTCATTTGCCCGCAAGCGCGACGCGGTGGCCGCGGAGACGCAGCGCCTCGGCGCGCTGTGGGCGTCGCCCAACAACGCGACCGGCCGCGACGCGGTGGCCACGCTGGGCATCGAGCTCAGCCGCGAGAGCAGCGGGCTCGACCTGCTGCGCCGTCCGGAACTCGACTACGCGAAGCTCACCACGGTGGCGGCGTTCGCGCCGGCCGCGGACGACCCGGCGGTGGCCGAACAGGTCGAGATCGAGGCCAAGTATTCGGGTTACCTCGAGCGCCAGCGCGAGGAGATCGCGCGCGCGCAGCGCCACGAAGGCATGGCGATCCCCGACGGCTTCGACTACGCGGCGGTGCGCGGGCTGTCGGCCGAAGTGCGGCAGAAGTTCGAACGGGTGCGGCCGCAGACCGTGGGCCAGGCCCAGCGCATTCCCGGCGCCACCCCGGCGGCGGTCTCGCTGCTGCTGGTGCACCTGTCGCGCGCGCACCGCGAGGTGGCGTAGGTCGGGGTCATGCCCCCGACGCTTGTATCCGCGCGCCCCGACTCAGGACGCTGCGCGTCGGGGGCGCAGCCCCGACCTACGGGTTCCGCGGGCAGCACCTGATTCGTTGCAGGAGCGGCTTCAGCCGCGAGCTTTTCTCGCGGCGACCGGAATGGCAAAAGCTCGCGGCTGAAGCCGCTCCTACAGAATGCGCAGCGGCTTCTAGCCGCCGCGGGCCTTGGCGAAGGCGGCGGCCAGCGCGTTGTCCGGCGGCGGTGTCGCCGGCTTCTGCGGGCGAGTGTCGCGCCGCGCGCCGCGCTCGTTCGTGCCACGTTCGTTGGCACCACGCCCGCTCGCGCCGCGCTCTTCGCGCGGCTTGCCTTCGCCCGGCGCGTCGTCCAGCCGCCGCGTCAGCGCGATGCGCTTGCGCGCCACGTCGACCTCCAGCACCTTCACCTTGACGATGTCGCCGGCCTTGACCACCTCGCGCGGGTCCTTGACGAAGTGGTCCGCCAGCGCCGAGATGTGCACCAGGCCATCCTGATGCACGCCGATGTCGACGAAGGCGCCGAACGCGGCGACGTTGCTCACCACGCCTTCGAGCACCATGCCGGGCCTGAGGTCCTTGATGTCCTCGACGCCCTCGGCGAAGCGTGCAGCCTTGAACTCGGGGCGTGGGTCGCGGCCGGGCTTCTCCAGCTCCTTGAGGATGTCGCGCACGGTCGGCACACCGAAACGTTCGTCGGTGTAGCGCTCGGCCTTCAGCGCGCGCACGAAGGCGCCGTCGCCGATGATCTGCGCAACAGCGCGACCGCTCTCGCGCACGATGCGTTCGACCACCGGGTAGGCCTCCGGGTGCACCGCGGACGCATCCAGCGGCTGGTCGCCGTCGGCGATGCGCAGGAAACCGGCGCACTGTTCGAAGGTCTTTTCGCCAAGCCGCGGCACTTTCAGCAGTTCGCTGCGGCGCTTGAAGGGGCCGTTGGCGTCGCGGTGCACGACGATGTTCCCGGCCACCGTAGCCGACAGCCCGGATACCCGCGCCAGCAGCGCGGCGGATGCGGTGTTGACGTGCACGCCGACCGCGTTCACGCAGTCCTCCACGCGCGCGTCGAGCGCGCGCGCCAGCCGGTACTGGTCGACGTCGTGCTGGTACTGGCCGACGCCGATCGACTTGGGATCGATCTTCACCAGTTCGGCCAGCGGATCCTGCAGCCGGCGCGCGATCGACACCGCGCCGCGCAGCGAGACGTCGAGGCCGGGAAACTCGTTCGCCGCCAGTTCCGAGGCCGAGTACACCGAGGCGCCGGCCTCGCTGACCACGATCTTCTGCAGCTTGAACTCGGGGTGGCGCTGGATCAGTTCGCCGGCTAGCTTGTCGGTCTCGCGGCTGGCGGTGCCGTTGCCGATTGCGATCAATGCCACGCCGTGCGCCTTGCACAGCTTCGCCAGCGATTGCAGCGACTGTTCCCACTGCCTGCGCGGTTCGTGCGGATAGATGGTGTCGGTGGCGACCAGCTTGCCGGTGGCATCGACCACCGCGACCTTGACCCCGGTGCGCAGGCCGGGATCGAGGCCCAGCACCGCCTTCGGCCCGGCGGGTGCGGCCAGCAGCAGGTCCTTGAGGTTGTCGCCGAAGATCGTGATGGCTTCGGCTTCGGCTTTCTCGCGCGCCTGGTTGAACAGGTCGAGCATCAGGTGCAGCTGCAGTTTCGCGCGCCAGGCCAGGCGGCAGGCATTCGCAAGCCAGGCGTCGGCGGCGTTGTCGCGCACGCGGATGCCGGCATGCAGCGCGACACGGCCTTCGGCATAGGCGTTGCCGGCCTCGACGTCGGCACCGGGATCGAGTTCAAGCTGCAGAAATTCCTCGCGCCGGCCGCGGAACAGCGCCAGCAGGCGGTGCGAGGGGATCTTCGCCAGCGGCTCGGCGTGGTCGAAGTAGTCGCGGTACTTGGCGCCGGCGTCCTGCTTGCCTTCGGCGACGCGCGCGCGGATCACACCGTTGGCCGACAGCCACTCGCGCAGTTCGCCGACCAGCGCGGCGTCCTCGCCCCAGCGTTCGATCAGGATCGCGCGCGCGCCGTCGAGCGCGGCCTTCGCATCGGCCACGCTGCGTTCTGCATCGACGAAGCCGGCGGCGAATTCCTCCGGCACGCGGGTCGGATCAGCCAGCAGGCCGTCGGCCAGCGGTTCCAGCCCCGCTTCGCGCGCGATCTGCGCGCGGGTGCGGCGCTTGGGCTTGTACGGCAGGTACAGGTCTTCCAGCCGCGATTTGCTGTCGGCGGCTTCGATCTCGGCGCGCAGCGCGTCGTCGAGCTTGCCCTGCTCGTCGATGCTGGCCAGGATTGCGGCGCGGCGGTCCTCCAGCTCGCGCAGGTAGGCCAGCCGCGTCTCCAGGTTGCGCAGCTGGGTGTCGTCGAGGCCCTCGGTGACTTCCTTGCGGTAGCGTGCGATGAACGGCACGGTTGCGCCTTCGTCGAGCAGCGTGACTGCGGCTTCGACCTGGGCGGGCCGGGCGCCGATTTCGTCGGCGATGGTGGCGGCGATCTTGCGCGCGAGCGCGGGGGAAGGAGCCTGCATCGTGTCCGGGTTCCATGCGACATCCGTCGCGGTAGCCGCATTGTCGCAACGCAGCGCGCGCGGCGACAGGTTGACAACGCGAGGATTGACGGCAGCGCGAATGGGCCGCGCGAAGCGGGCGTCAGAGCCGGCGCTGGGCGCGGTCGTCACGCGCGCGCCGCCGCCGCCACGGCAGCGGGATCGCGAACAGCATCAGCGCCAGCCACGCCAACCGGCTGGACCAGCTTTCGCGGTCGGGTGCCTGCAGCGCGCGCGCTTCGTCGCCGTCGGCGTCCAGCGCATATTCGCCGGCGTCCATCGCCCGCAGCACGCTGCGCGCACGCTCGGCATCGCGGTCGGCCACGCGCAGTTTCACCCCGCCCACTGCCAGCCGCCATTCCCAGTTCGCCATCGCCAGGTGCTCGTCGCCAAGATGCGCGTCGATGCCTTCGGACTGCAGCCGGCCGCGCGCCAGGTGCGCTTCGATCGGATCGGTGTAGTGGGCGACGGTGGTGAACATCGGTGTACCGATGATGCGCTGACGCGGCCGATCGTGCCATGCCGCCTGAATCCGGCAACTCGCGCTGGCAGGCCGGGCCCTTGGGGGCTTCAGCCGCGATCTCTTCTAAGGCTGACGATCCGCGCAAAAAAGTCGTGATCGGCGATTCGAAATGTCACAGCGCCGCCTTCTGTCTTCCCGAGCGCAGCGAAGGATCTGATCCATGGCCAAGAAGGATCCCTCGCTGCGCCCGGGACGACGGTGGTGATGACGGAGATTCGCTCCTCAAGCTGCCAATCACGAATCTCATCGATCATCGCCGCAGAAGTTCGCGGCTGAAGCCGGTCCTGCAAGGGCCGTCGCTCCGGACTGTGCCCATTGGGGCCGTGAAACGTCGGGGAATATCCCGTTGTGCCTGCTTGGAGTAGGCTTGGGCGCCATGAAAAACACGCTTTTCGTCCTGACCGCCGCATGCGCGCTGCTGGCCGGTTGCCAGCAAGCGCCGCAGCCGGAAACCACCACCGATGCCGCCGGCAATACGCTCACGCAGTGGCCGCTTCCCGCCGCGGCGGGATCCGCGCAGCCGGACCTGTCGCTGGCGCCCGATGGCCGCCTGCTGCTGAGCTGGATCAAGCCGTTCGACAAGACCCGGCACGCGCTGCAGTACACCACCTTCGATCGACAGGGGCAGTGGCAGTGGGCGCCGAAGACGATCGCGGTGGGCGCGTCGATGGTGGTCAACTGGGCCGACACGCCGCACATCGCGGCCACCGCCGATGGCACGATCTGGGCGCACTGGCTGCAGAAGACGCGGGGACAGGGCGACGGTGTGGCCTACGCCATCATCGTCTCGCATTCGACCGACGACGGCATGACCTGGAGCGACCCGGTGCGCGCGCATGACGACGGCAAGCCGGTGGAACACGGTTTCGTCTCGTTCTGGCCGGCGGCGCGCGACCGGCTCGGCATGGCATGGCTGGACGGGCGCAACACCGCGGGGGGCGCGCACGCCGGCCACGATGGCGGCGCTGCCGATGCCGCGCCCGAAGGGGCCGGCATGACCTCGCTGCGCGCGGCCACCATCGACACCGCGTCGCGGATCGCCGATGCGGTGGAAGTCGATCCATCGGTCTGCGACTGCTGCGGCACCGATGTCGCCGTTACGGCGCACGGGCCGTTGCTGGTCTATCGCGACCGCACTGCCGGCGAGATCCGCGACATCTACGCCACGCGTCTGGAAGACGGCGCCTGGCAGGCACCCAAGACGGTGCACGCCGACGACTGGACCATCGCCGCCTGCCCGGTCAACGGCCCGGCGGTCGCCGCCGCCGGCAACGACGCCGTCGTCGCCTGGTACAGCGCCGCCAACGACGTGCCGAAGCTGCAGCTCGCGCGCAGCGCCGATGCCGGCGACAGCTTCGGCGCGCCGGTCGTCGTGGACCAGGGTGACGCGGTACAGGGGCGCACGGACGTGGCCCTGGATGCGAAACAGGTCTGGGTCACGTGGCTGCACGAGGATGCCAAGGGCCAATCAGTGTGGCTTGCGCGCTACGCGCCGGACCTGTCACGCGAACTCTCACGCACCGAAATCGCGAAGCTGCAGGGCCGCGGCCGCGGCACCGGCTTCCCGAAGCTGGCCGTGCGCGACGGCGAGGCATTCGTCGTCTGGACCGACATCATCGGCGGCGCGCCGCAGCTGCACGGGATGCGGGTCCGGCCGCCGCGCTGAAGACGGCCGCGGTCGGGTCCCTGCAGGAGCGGCTGAAGCTGCTCCCGCTGGTAGGCATGCACGCTCGGCTGGCCTGAGTCACGCGGGTGGCCGTTCATTGCCCATCTCGAAGATTTCCGCTCATCCTCGCTCGCCGCATGGGCCTGCTTTTCCTTGCGCCGATGGGTCGTCTCTGATTTCTCCCAGCCGATCGAACCGACTCCGAGGTCGAGCGGATGTCTGAGTGAGGGTAGCTCGCCTGCGCAACCTCAGCGCAGCAATTCGAACACCGCGTTGACGGTCTCTGTGTATTCGACTTCGGGTTGCACGTAGCGCCCGCGCTGGATCCGCGATCCGGTCACTTCGACCCGGTCCAATGTGGTGGCGCCGTACTGGTTCTCGAAACGCGAATTGATGCTGCCGATGCTGTACACGGGTCCCAGTCGCGTGCCGAATGCGTTGGCCATTTCCATGGCCTTGGCGCGTGCGTCGGCAACCGCCTCCTTCCGCGCCTCCTCGCGTAGCGCGTCCTCGCGGCTGGATTCGAACGCGACCGAGCCGATGCCGTGCGCACCCGAGGCCAGGCCGTTGTCGAGGAAGGCGTTGAGCCGGTCGACGTCCTTCAGCAGTACGGTGACGCTGCGCGAGGCGACGAAGCCGTTGCTGGTGCGCTTGCCTTCGTCGTCGTAATCGACGTCCTCGGAGGCGTCGAGGCTGGAGGCGGTGATGTCATCGTCCGCGACACTATAGGTATCGAGGCTGTCGAGCAGCCGATTGACCGCGGCATCGACACCCTGCTTGGCCGGCAACGGTTGCGCCGCACGCTGCTCGAAATCGAACTGCACGCGCGCGGTGTCCGGTTTCACGGAGACCTTGCCCTGGCCGGAAGCGACGACGTGCGGGGCGTCCGGTAGCGGGGTGCCGGCGAAGGTAGTGGTGCAGACCAGCAGCAGGAGGGCGGCGGACAGTGTGCGCATCGGAAAGGCTCCAGGCGGTGGTTGGCGTGTTGGCAAAGGGTGGATCTTGTCTTATGGGAGCGGCTTCGCCGCGAGCCTTTTGCAAGGCTTTCCAATGAATCAGGAGCTCGCGGCTAACGTCGCTCCTGCAAGGAGGCCGGCCGCCCCAGCCTACTTCTCCTTTCGCCAGTTCACCGAGCCGCGATTCTCCACGCTGCTCGATTCGACTTCGATGTCGAAGCCCTTTTTCAGCAGGTACTTGAGCGTCAGCACCTGGCCGGTGCCGAGCAGCGAGACGCCGAAGCCGACGTACAGCCGCGGCGAGAGCTGCTTGCCGATGCCCAGCACGCTGCCGCCGAGTGCGCGCGACTCCATCACGCCGGCGTCGTCGAGGCCGATCTTGCTGCCGATCTGCCCGGCCAGCAGGCTGCCGCCGGCGTTGAGCGCGGCGGTGGCGGCGTTGAGCTGGTTGCTCTCGTCGCTGGACAGGTTGGAAGTCGAACGCCCGAGCGCGAGGTAGGACAGCGCTTCGGAATCGTTGGTCGCCGGGTCCGTCCACACCCTGGCCTGCGGCGAGGAGGCGCGGCCGGTGACGTCGATGCCGGCGGTGATGCCCTGGGCCTCGATCCGGCGTTCGGCGCGGATGTCGAGGATCGGGTCCGACACCGGCCCGTTCGACCACACCAGGTGGCCGCGGCTGATCTGCAGCTTCTGCCCGTAGGCGGCGTACCGGCCGCCGACCTCGAGGTTGCCGATCGCGGTCATCTCGCGCCCCGGCACTGCGCGCACGCGCAGGTCGCCGCCGAGGGTGCCGTCGAGGCCGAAACCCTTGAGCTTGACGTCGTCGCCCATCACCAGGGTCAGGTCGAGGTCGAGCGGCGAGGCGCCGGTGCGTTCGGGGTCGACCGGGTCGAGCACCACCACGTCGGGCGAGGCCGACACGCCTTCGTCGAGGCGCTCCAGGTCGATCAATGCGCTGGGCACCGTCACCTTGCCGGTAACGCTGAGCGGCTGGCGCGCGGCGTAGCGCACGGTGATGTCGGGGTCGGCGATGGCGCGCAGGTCGCGGGTGTTGGACAGCAGCACGTCGTCGCCGTGCAGCCGGATCACCAGCGGGGTGTCGTCGCCGCGCCAGCCGAGGCTGCCGTCGACCTGCAGGATGCCGGCCTGCGCGGCGCTGTCCGGTGGCGCGGAACGCACGCTTCCGGTGATGCGTGCGGTGCCGTCGGCCAGGGCATCGAGGCGCACGTTGCCGCTGTCGAGCAGGATCCCGAGCGCCGGCAGCTCGGTGCTGAAATCGCTGAGTTGCGCCTGCCCGCCCAGCGAAGGCGCGGCGCGCGTGCCGGCGAGGGTGACGTGGCCTTCGAGCTTGCCGGTCGGTTCGACGATGTCCTGCGAGAACAGCTCCAGCCAGGTCAGCTCGTCGGTGTCGATGTCGACCTCGCCGGCGAGCGGCGAATCGCCGTCCCAGCCGGTGGCCACGCGGGCATCGATGCGGCCATCCCCGTTGAACGCGCTGGCGAGCGTGGCGTTGATGCGCTGCGGGTTGAAGTCGGCGTCGAGGCTGAGGTTGCTGTAGCCGATCACGTCGCGGCGCGAACGCTGGCTCATGCGCAGCCCGCCATCGGCGGAGGAAACCTTCACGCTGCCCTGCCAGGCGTTGCCGGCCGGGCGCAGCTGGCCGTCGATCGCGATGTCGCCGCGCAGGATCCATGGCCGCCCGTCGCCGCGTTCGGGCAGGTAGGGCGTGGCCAGCGACAGCGGCAGGCCACGGCCCTCGACCGCAAGCCCGCGGCGCGGCCAGTCGGCGCTGGCGCACAGCGAGCCGCCGTCGGTGGCCGCGAAGCAGCTTTGCGACAGCGTCCAGTTGCGGCCGCGCTGCGCGTAGCGCGCCGGCGACTGCAGGCGCCAGGCCGCGCCCTTGGCCGGAGCGAGCTGCAGCGAGGCCAGCGTGCCCTGCCAGTTCGCACCGTTCTTCGTGGCGCTGCCGGCCAGGTCGAGCGCGCCGATCTCGCCGCGCGCGCTGGCGTCGAGCTGCAGGTCCTCGACCGCACCGCTCGCGTCGATGCGCACGCTGTCGAACGCGACGCCGGCATTGATGCCGGTTGCCGACAGCGCCAGCGCACCGTTGCCGCGACGCCAGGGCAGGCGTCCCTTTGCGACCAGCGCGGCGGCGGTGTAGTCGCCGTACTTCAGGCCGCTGCCGGTGAGGTCGGTTTCGACGTCGGGTGCGTTGCGCGGGCCGGCGAGGCGCAGCGTGCCTTGCAGCGTGCCGGCGGCGTCGGGCAGCAGGTCGTCCAGGTGCAGTGGCGAGAGGCGCGCGTCGATTGCGATCACGTTGGCCACGCGGCCCTCGGCATCGATGCGGCTGTTGCCCGCGCTCAGCGCAACCTCGCCCGAATAGACCGGCTGCACCGTGGGGCTGGCCAGCGCCTTCAACTCGGCGCGGGCGCGGCCCTTCAGCGCACGGCCGCGCAGCTGGCCGCCGATGCGCGGGATGTCGACGGTGGCGTCATAGCCGCCGTCTTCGCGTGCATTGCCCTGGCTGGCGATGTCGGCGTCGACCGTGCCTTTCCAGCCGTCGACGAAGAAGCCCGGATCGAAGCCGTCGAGCGTGGCGCGGGCGTCCCAGTGCAGCCGTGGTGCGGTGCCGGCCTCGCCTTCGACGTCGATGCGGCCGCGGTCGAGCGCGAGATTCACGGTCCCGGAATACGTTTCGCCGCGCGCCGTGATGTCGGCCTTGCCTTCGAGCGCGCGGCCGCGCAGCGTGCCGGTGAGCGCGGGCACGGACAGCGTCGCGTCGAAGCCGCCGCTGTCGAGCGCGCGGCCTTCGGTGGCCAGCGTGCCATCGATGTCGCCGTCCCAGCCGGCGGCGAAGTAGCCGGGGTCGAAGCCGTCGAGGGTGGCGTTGAGCTTCCAGCTGGTCGTCGGGCTCCACGCAATGTCGCCGCGCGCATCGAGCGTGCCGGTCGGCGTCGTCGCCCGCAGCGTCCTGAGCGTCATGCGGCCATCGTGGCCGCGGCTGTCGAGCGTCACCGCTGCCTGGTCGCCGTTGCGGGTGATGCCGGCTTTGCCCACCGCGGCCCAGGCGGCGGTGGTGCCGGCGAGGCCGAGGTCGGCGTCGACCGCGATCACCGGCGTGGCGTCGGTGCCGGCGACCGGATCGGCCGGCGCGCCGCCGAACCGCAGGCCGCGTGCGTTGAGCGCGTAGCGGAACGTGGCGTGTCGCGGGTCGCTGAAATCGCCGCGCCCGCGCGCGGTGACGGTGCCGCCAAAGATCTCCACCACCAGCGGTTCGAACGCCAGCACCTTCTCTTCAAGCACCAGTTTCGAGGGCCGCACGATGGCGCGCAGGTCGCCTTGCTCGAAGCGGCCCTGCACGGTGGCGGTACCGCCCACGCCGTCGGCGCTCAACTGCAACGAGGCCGGCGTCGGGCTCGGTTCCTTCGCACCGGCCAGCAGCGCAGTGTCGAGCCTGTCGGCCTGTGCGCGCAGCTGCCATGTGGGCGTGTCCTTGCCGCGCAGCTGCAGGGTGGCGCGCACCGGGCCGGGCAACGCGCCGCCGATGCCGACGTCCATGCGCTGCAGGTTGCCGCGCGCCACCAGGCCAATGCGCAATGGCGCGCGTCGGAGCGGCGACGCGCTGTTGCCGGCGACCGGGATGACCGCGGTGGCGGTCAGGTCGGTGCGGTAGTCGTCGCGCGGCGCGTAGTCGCCGTGCGCGGTGAAGCGGCCACGGTCGCTGTCGACCACGACCTGTTCGAGATGCAATGTCTGCTCGCGCGCATCGAGGCCGCCACGCACGCTGCGGATGTCGATCATCGGCTCGCCCACCTGCGAGATGCGCAGGCCGTCGATGCGGATCGCGTCGGCCTGCAGGCCGATCGGCGGGGTGATGTCGGGCAGCACTTCGGGCCAGGTCGGCAGTTCGAACGGCGAATCGGTTTTCGGCAGGTCGAGCGTGGCGCCCTCGATGATCATCGTGTCCAGCCGCAGCAGCTTGCCCAGCAGTGGCCGGATGTCGGGGTCGATCACGATCCGGCGCGCGGTGAAGGTCAGCGTGCCCGGGTTCGCGCATTGCCCGTAGGGCACCGGCTCGCCGCCCTGCTGCGGGCAGGTCTTCTGCACGAAGCGAACGCCATGCATCGTCAGCGGGCCGCTGGCCGGCCCTTCGGCTCGGCTCCATGACAGGCTGGTACCGGCCGGCAGCCGCGCCCTGACCTGCGCAAGCAGGAAGTCGCGCCCACCCAGCGTGGTCAACAGCCACCACGCCACCACCAGCACCAGCAGCGCGAGGCCCACGGCAGTGAACGCACTGCGCCGCGCCAGCACCCTGGCCCGTGCCCGGCGGCGCGCGCGCAATTCGGCGATGCGCGCCTCGCGTTGCTCGGGCGTGAGATCGGGGTCGACGCGTCGGCGTCGGCGGAAGGTCGGCGCCATGCTCAGAACTCCGCCCCGATGCTCAGGCCGATCGTGAACGGCGAATCGGGATGGTCGAGGCCGCGCGCGATGTCGAAGCGCAGCGGGCCCACCGGCGATTTCCAGCGCACGCCGACGCCGACGCCGGTGTGCCAGTCGACGTCGGTACCGTCGAACGCGCTGCCGCTGTCGACGAACACCGCACCGCCCCAGCTGTCGTTGAAGTAGTGCTCGAACTCGCCGCTGGCGGTGACCACGTTCTTGGCGCCGATCGAGAAGTCGCCGATGCGCGGGCCGACCTCGCGCCATTCGTAGCCGCGGATGCTGCGGTCGCCGCCGGCGTAGAAGCGCAGGCTCGGCGGCATCGCGGTCAGCGCGTCGGTGAAGGTGTGGCCGAACTCGCCGCGCACGATCAGCCGGTTGCGCTCGCCCAGGCCCTTGAACCAGCTCGCACGCGCGTGCACCTGGGCGAAGCTGGCATCCGAGCCCGCGCCCTCGACCCCGCCGCGCAGGACGACCGAGCCGCCGATCCCGCGGCGCGGGAACAGCTTGTCGTCGACGTCGATGTACTCGGCCCGCAGCGCCGGGAACGCGAACGTCGCGAAGCGATACTGGGTGGGCGTATCCGGGTCGCCGTCGTCCTCGGCCACGTAGGCCCAGCGCTCGCGCAGCACGTGCAGCGAGGCGACCAGGTTGAGGTGGCGGTTGTACTGGCCGCTGCGGCTGGCCACGAACTCGACCCGGCGCGAATCGATGTAGTCGGTCTGCTCGTCGGCGAACTGCAGGCTGGCGGTGTACCAGCCGTCGAGCCAGGCGAACGCGGGGATCCGGTACTGCAGCGTGAGCGTCTTGCGCTTCTGCGCGTAATCCACCTGCGCCAGCGCCTTGTGCCCGCGCTGGTTGACGTAGCGTCGCTCCAGGCCGAAGCGCACGCCCGGGCCGCTCTCGGTGCCGTAACTCAGGCCGGCGGTGTAGATGTCGCGCTTGGCCGGCGTGAGCGCCACCTGCACCGGTACCCGCCCGTCGACTGCTTCCCCGGGTTGCGGCTGGATGTCGATGCGGCTGAAGTAGTCCAGTGCGATCAGCGACTGGCGCAGGCGGTCCAGGCGACCCTGGTGGTAGTACTGGCCTTCCTTCCAGTACACCAGCTTCTCCAGCAGCCTGTTGCCCACCACCTGCCTCGGCGTCTGGGTGAAGGTGGTCGCGCCCATGTCGTAGCGCTCGCCGCTGGTCCAGACCAGGTCGATGTCGGCGGTGTTCTGCGCCCGCGTCACCTCGACCCGGTGCGAGGCGAAGTCGGCGTCGAAGTAGCCGCGCTCGGCCAGGCGCCGGGTGATGCGGGTCTTGCTGGCCTCGTACAAGGCGTGGTTGAAGACGTCGCCGGTGTTGGGCCTGAACTTGCCCAGGTCCTGCTTCAGGTAACGGTCGCGGCCGCCCTCGCCGAGGATCGCGATGTCGGCGTCGCGCACCCGCACCGGTTCGCCCGGCTGGATCGTGATCACCACGTCGGTGCCGCCGTCGGTGCGGTTGCGCTCCACCGTGATCTGCGGCGAGTAGTAGCCGAACGGCTCCAGCGCCTCGCGCGCCTCGTCGTCGGCCTCGCGCACCAGGTAGCCCAGGCGCCTGCCGGCGAGGTCCTTGCCGATCGCATCGACCAGCGACAGGGAGACGCGCACGTTCTCGGTCATGACGTCGTCGAGGCCGTGGATCTCGACCGAGCGCACGGTCGCCGCGTCGGCGGCGCCGCAGGCGAACAGGAGCAGGGCTGCGGCGGCGATGCGGGGGAGGGCCGGGGGCATGCGGGGAGAATAACCGGCATGCGTCAAAAGGCGATTAACGGGTAGATCACAAGACCAGGCGAATGTCATGTGCGAGCGGCTTCAGCCGCGAGCCGTTGTCCTGGCGCTTGCGGTGGCGAGGCGCTTGGGATGGCTTGGTGTTCGGAATGGCTTGGCATTTGTAGGAGCGGGGGGGGGGGGGGGGGGGGGGGGGGGGGGGGGGGGGGGAGGGGGGGGGGAGGGGGGAGGGAGA
>NZ_JBQEMW010000002.1:0-460791 GCF_052044325.1 Luteimonas sp. 22616 | reverse complement strand
CCTCCCCCCCCCCCCCCCCCCCCCCCCCCCCCCCCCCCCCCCCCCCCGCTCCTACAAGAGCAATGGCAACGCGGTCCAGGCTCAGCCCGACAGGTGCTCGATCGCGGCCACGCTGCCGAGGCGCTCGGACAGCCGCCGCAGCAGCGCGAGGCGGTTGTTGCGCAGCGCGATGTCGTCGGCGTTGACCATCACGCTGTCGAAGAAGGCGTCCACCTGCGGCCGCAGCCGCGCCAGGTGCGCGAGCGCGTCGACGTAGTCGCCATGGGCCAGCGCGTGGCCGGTCTCGGCATAGACCGCCTCGACGGCCTCGGCCAGTGCAGCCTCGGCCGGCTCCTTCAGCAGGGACGGATCGATCGTCGCAGGGATGCCGTCGCCGGCCTTCTTCAGGATGTTGTTGATGCGCTTGTTGGCCGCGGCCAGTGCCTCGGCCTCCGGCAGCTGCGCGAAGGTGCCGATGGCGTCGATGCGGCGGTCGAAGTCGTACAGCGAGGCCGGGCGCAGCTCGGCGACGGCGTTGAAGTGCTGCACCGGTACGCCCTTGTCGGCGTAGTAGCCGCGGAGGCGGTCGAGGATGAAGTCCTTCAAGTGCGGCACCTGATCCGTAACGCAGTTGACGACGCCAATTGTGAACTTCTCGTCGAACTGCTCTCCCAGAATCGACTCAAGTGCCGACATGAGTTCTTTCGATGAAATATCCAGACTTTCAAGAACTTCGACAGACCTTTCCAGTTCACTCGCAGAGGGAAGATCTGCGCTCAACACCTTGCTGTTGCATCTAATGGAGGCATCTGCGAGCAATCTATTCAAATCAAGATCGAACCCGCTTTCGATCACCGTCCGTGCCAGCCCCAATGCATTGCGCCGCAGCGCAAACGGATCCTTGTTCCCCGTCGGCTTCAGCCCGGCGGCAAATCCGCCAGCCAGCGTGTCCAGCCGCTCCGCGATCGCCAGCACCTTGCCCAGCGGCGACAGCGCGATGTCGTCGGCCGAATAACGCGGCTGCCAGGCTTCGTCGAGCGCGTTGGCCAGCGCGAGCCGGTCGTCGTGCGACAGGTCGTCGAGCGCGGGGTCCTGCATCGCGTAGTAGCGGCCGGCGATGCCCTGCAGCTCGGGGAACTCGTTGACCATCCGCGACTGCAGGTCGGCCTTCGACAGGCCGGCCGCGCGTCCGGCCAGCGCGGGATCGACGCCGACCTGCGGTGCGATCGCCTCGGCCAGCGCCGCCACGCGCGCGACCTTGTCGGCCAGCGTGCCCAGCTTGGCCTGGTAGGTCACCGTCTTCAGGCCGTCGTTCATCGACGCCAGCCCCTGCTTCATGTCCTCGACGAAGAAGAACTGCGCGTCGGCGAAGCGCGGGCGGATCACGCGCTCGTAGCCCTTGCGGATCTCGCCCTCGTCCTTCGACTCGATGTTGGCGACGCCGATGAAGTGCTCGGACAGGCGGCCGCCGTCGCCGAGCACCGGGAAGAACTTCTGGTTGGCCTCCATGGTCGCCACCAGCGCCTCCTGCGGCACCGCGAGGAACCCGGCCTCGAACGAGCACGCCACCGCTTTCGGCCACTCGACCAGGCATTCGACCTGGGCGAGGTTGTCGGGCTCGATGCGGGCGCTGCCGCCGGCGTGCTTCGCCGCGGCCTCGACCTCGGCGACGATGCGCGCGCGGCGCTCGTCCGGATCGACCAGCACCTTGGCGCCGCGCAGCGCGTCCACGTAATCCTCCGCGCGGCCGACCCACACCGGCTTGTCGTGCATGAAGCGGTGGCCACGGCTCATGCGGTCGGCCTGGATGCCGAACAGCTCGCCTTCCACCACGTCCTCGCCGAGCAGCAGCACCAGCCAGTGCAGCGGCCGCGCGAAGCCGTGGTCGTGATCGCCCCAGCGCATCGGCTTGGGGATCGGCATCGCGGCGACCGCCTCGCGCAGGATCTCGGGCAGCAGCGCGCGGGTCGCCACGCCCGGCTTCACCGCGCGGTGCACGAAGCGCTCGCCCTTGGCGTCGCTGGTGCGTTCGAGCGCGGTCCAGTCCACGCCGGCCTTGGCCGCGAAACCCTGCAGTGCGCGGGTCGGCTGGCCGTCGGCATCGAGCGCGATGTTGAGATAGGGGCCGAGGACTTCCGAAGCCTGCTCGGGCTGTTCGGCGGCGACGCCCGGCAGCAGCACCGCCAGTCGGCGCGGCGTGTACAGCGGTTTCGCGTCGCCGCGCTCGACCGCGATACCGCGCTTGCCGAGCGCGTCGACGACGCCATCGAACAGCGCCCGTGCCAGCCCGGGCAATGCCTTGACCGGCAGTTCTTCGGTGCCCAGTTCGATGAGCAGGGATGTGGTGTCGGACATCGAAAGCCTCTTGCCTTGAAGTCCTCCCCTTCAAGGGGAGGATTTAGGTGGGGATGGGTTTCCGGCACGACGCGTCGCCGTCACGGAAACCCCATCCCCACCCCAGCCCTCCCCTTGAAGGGGAGGGGGTTGTTGGTGTCATGCCGCCTGCGCGGCCTTCTTCAAACCCGGGAACCCGAGTTTCTCGCGCTGCGCCAGGTAGCTCTCGGCCACCGCCTGCGACAGCTTGCGCACGCGCAGGATGGTGCGCTGGCGCTCGGTGACGCTGATCGCGCGGCGCGCGTCGAGCAGGTTGAAGCTGTGCGAGGCCTTCATCACCTGTTCGTAGGCCGGCAGCGGCAGGTCCAGCTCGACCAGCCGCAGGGCCTCGGCCTCGCACGCGTCGAAGCGGTGGAACAGCTCGGCGACGTCGGCATGCTCGAAGTTGTACGCGCTCTGCTCCACCTCGTTCTGGTGGTAGACGTCGCGATAGGTCACGGGCGTGCCGTCGGGACCAAAGGTCCAGACGATGTCGAACACGTCGTCCACGTTCTGCAGGTACATGCACAGCCGCTCGAGGCCGTAGGTGATCTCGCCCAGCACCGGCCGGCATTCCAGCCCGCCGGCCTGCTGGAAATAGGTGAACTGGGTGACTTCCATCCCGTTCAACCACACCTCCCAGCCCAGGCCCCAGGCCCCGAGCGTCGGCGATTCCCAGTTGTCCTCGACCAGGCGCAGGTCGTGCACCAGCGGATCGACGCCCAGCGCCTTGAGCGACTCGAAATACAGCTCGACGATGTTGTCGGGCGAGGGCTTCATCACCACCTGGTACTGGTAGTAGCGCTGCAGACGGTTCGGGTTCTCGCCGTAGCGGCCATCGGTGGGGCGGCGGCAGGGCTGCACGTAGGCGGCGTTCCACGGCTCCGGGCCGAGCGAGCGCAGGAAGGTGGCCGGATGGAAGGTGCCGGCGCCGACTTCGAGGTCGAGCGGCTGCACCAGCACGCAGCCGCGGTCCGCCCAGTAGGCGTTGAGCTTCTGGATCAGCTGCTGGAAGGTCGGTCCCTGCATCGCCGTGGGGTCGCAAGAAAGGCCGGCCAGTATAGCGGGCGGGTTCGTGGCCCCGGTCTGGAGGCAGGCGACGCCGCGCGCGCGGGCGGGGATAATCGCGGCCATGCACACGTCTTCCGAAAAGCCCTTCCTGATCGTCGAGACCGGCCAGCCGGTGGCCTCGATGCGCCGCCATGGCGGCTTCCCGCACTGGATCCGCAGCGCCGCCGGACTGGCACGCGGCGAGGCTATCGCGCTGGATGTCGAAGGCGGCGCCGCGCTGCCATCGCACGCAGGCCTGGCCGGGGTGATCGTCACCGGCTCCGGGGCGATGGTCACCGACCGCCACGACTGGAGCGAACGCAGCGCGCAGTGGCTGGGCGATGCGGCGCGCGCCGGGACGCCGGTGTTCGGCATCTGCTACGGCCACCAGCTGCTGGCGCATGCGCTCGGCGGCGAGGTGGGCAACAACCCGAACGGGCGCGAGATGGGCACGGTGGCGATCGACCTGCTGCCCGATGCGGCATCCGACCCGCTGTTCGCCGGGCTTCCGGCGAGCTTCCCGGCCCAGGCCACCCACCTGCAGAGCGTGCTGCGCGCGCCCGAAGGCGCCACCGTGCTGGCGCGTTCGGTGCACGACGCCTGCCACGCGTTCCGCTGGGGCGAAGCGGCGTGGGGCGTCCAGTTCCATCCCGAGTTCGGCACCGTGCACATGCGCGGTTACGTGCAGGCACGCGCCGATGCGCTGGCGAAGGAAGGACGCTGCGCGAAGCGGCTGGCCAGCGAGGTGGCCGCTGCGCCGCACGCGCGCAGCGTGCTGCGGCGGTTCGTGCGCCATGCGCGCGGGGCTTCGCGGCGGCGCTGACCTTTCTCCGGTTGTCGTGCTGCCGTGCTCTTGCAGGAGCGGCTTCAGCCGCGAGCTTCTGGAGCAAATCCCCGATACCCCCCTTTCAAAGGGCAAGGGCGACAGGCTTCCCGATTCCCGGCTTCCGTCCTTCGAAAGCTCGCGGCTGAGGCCGCTCCCACAGGTTGGGTCGCGTACGATATCGGTCTGTTTTCCACACCACGGCGCGAGGCGCCCAACGCCATGTCCACCCACGCAAGAAGTCCTGCCGCCGGCTGGTCCTGGCTCAGGCAGGCGGTCAACCTCGGGCGCAGCAACCCGAGGGCGGTGTTCGGTGCGGTTGCGTTGCTGGCACTGGTCGCGCTGGTGCCGAGCGTCATCCAGCTGGCGCTCCAGTCCGGGCTGGGGCTCGGGACGACCGCGAGCCTGGGCGTCATGGCCGCCAGCACGCTGGTGATGGTGGTGGTCTATCCGCTGCTGATCGGCGGCCTGCTGCGGGTGATCGATGCCGCCGAGCACGGCCGCGAGACCCATGCCACGGCGTTGTTCGACACCTTCCACGCCGGCAACGGCGCCGGCCGCCTGATCGGCTTCGGCGTGGTGATGTTCGTCGCCTACCTGGCGCTGTTCGTCACCGTGGTGGCGCTGTTCGGGCAGGACTTCTTCGCCTGGTACATGGAACTGCTCACCGCCAGCACCCAGAACGACCCGGCGGCGCAGGCGAAGGTCATGCAGGACATCCCCGAAGGCTTCGGCACGATGATGGCGCTGGGCACGCTGGCGGGGCTGTTCTTCAGCGGCATCTACGCGATCGGCTTCGGCCAGGTGGCGCTGGCCGGTCGCGACGTCGGCAGCGCGCTCGCCGACGGCATCGCGGGCACGCTGAAGAACGTGTTGCCGATCCTGCTGCTGGCGATGGTGGCCTTCGCCGGTTTCCTCGTGTTCGCACTGGTGATGGCGCTGGTAATCAGCTTGCTGGCGACGGTCGGCGGGCTGGTGCATCCGGCGCTGGGCATGCTGCTGGCCGCGCCGGTTTACCTGGGCGGGCTGCTGGTGATGTACGTGGTGATGTTCGGCGTCATGTACTTCATGTGGCGCGATGTCTGTGGCGAAGCGGTGCCGCTGCCACCCGGGCAAGTCGAACTCTGAGCAAGATGCGCGGCAACGCCACGCGCGGCTGTTTGCTCTTGCAGGAGCGGCTTCAGCCGCGAGCTTTTCGATGACGCTCGCGCTGCCGGGCGCAAGCGACCCTTCAATCCGCGAATCCGGATTCGAGGGCTCGCGGCTGAAGCCGCTCCTACAGAGCAAGGCAGGGGTTTCTGCACGAGCGTGGTTCAGAGCCCGAGCGCAGCGTCGAGTCCCGCCTGCAGCGCACGCTGGGTGATGCCGACCCAGGCCAGCGTGGCCCACAGCAACGCCAGCGCCTGCAGGCCCAGCCACGCGCGTGCCCATGCCGGCAGCGGCGTGCCGGCAGCACGGTCCTGGACCACGCGGGTGCCGGCCACCAGGTCGTGCAGCGCGCGGCCGTCCGGGCGCAGCAGCACCAGCGCGTGGCCGATGTTGAGGGTGAGCCACGACAGCGTGCCGGCCAGGTGGCGCAGCAGCGCGCGCGGTCGTCCGATGCGCGCGCCGCCTGCGTCGACCACGCGCAGGCCGAGCGCGCGCTGTCCCGGCGTCGCCTGCCGCGGCGCGGATTCGAACGCGAGGTGGTAGAGCGCGCCGAGCGCGGCAAAGCCCAGCAGCGGCGGCCACAGCAGGGCGAACAGCGAATGCTGCAGCGCCTGCGTGGCCGCGCGCAGCGCGGGGTCGCCAAGCCACTGCGTCGCCACCGCGGCCAGCGGCGTGCCGGCGACTACCGCGTCGCCGAAGCTGCGGCCCGCGGTTTCGAGCAGGGCGTGGTACTGGCCGCCGAGTTCACCCGCCATGCGCCGCGCATGCGGCCAGGCCAGCAGTGCGACCGGCGCGCCGACCAGCGCTGCGTCCAGCGACCATGCCGTGCAGCGACGCCAGAACCCGGCCGCGACCATCAGCGCGTGGGGTCGTCCGGCGCGGCATCCGCCGGTTCGGGCTTCGGTACCACCGCGCGCGCGGCGACGATGCCGGCCTCGTACAGCAGCATCATCGGGATCGCCAGCAGCAGCTGCGATACCACGTCCGGCGGCGTGATCACCGCGGCGACGACGAAGATGCCGACGATCGCGTAGCCGCGCCATTCCTTGAGCTGCGCCGGGGTCACCCAGCCCAGCAGCACCAGGATCACCAGCGCCACCGGCAGCTCGAAGCTGATGCCGAAGGCCAGGAAGATCACCAGCACGAACTCCAGGTACGCGTTGATGTCCGGCGTGATCGCGACGATGTCCGGCTTGAAGCGCAGCAGGAAGTTGAAGACCATCGGCAGCACGAGGAAGTAGGCGAACGCGCAGCCGGCATAGAACAGCATCACCGCCGACCCCAGCAGCGGCACCGCGAGTTTCTTCTCGCGCTTGTACAACCCCGGCGCGATGAAGGCCCAGGCCTGGTACAGCAGCCACGGCACGGCGGCGAACACGGCGATGAAGCAGGTGAGCTTGATCGGCGCGAAGAAGGCGCCGGCCGGGTTCATCGCGATCATCTGCTGCCCGGCCGGCAGCCGCGAGACCAGCGGCATCGCCAGCCACGTGTACAGCTGGCTGGTGAACGGCAGCAGCGCCAGCAGCACCACCACCACGCCGACGATGCCGCGCAACAGCCGCGAGCGCAGCTCGACCAGGTGGTCGAGCAGGCTGCCGTCGGCGCCGGCGTCAGGCGCGGCCATTGCGGGCCTCACCGGATGCGTCGTCGTCGGGTGCGTCGTCAGGCTCGGGCTCGTAACCGCGCGCGTAGCCGGGCGCGTCGCGCCGGTCGGTGGGCGTCACCGCGGGCGGAGGCACATTGGTGTCCGTCGGCATCGCCCTGGTTGCGCTGCGCATGGCGTCGAACTCGCGCCGGGCCTCGGCATCGGCTGCGCGCACCGAGGCGTCGATGTCGCGCACCTGGGTTTCGGTTTCGCGCAGGCTGCGCTTGAGCTCGTCGGCGGCCAGCTCGCGCTCCAGTTCGCTGCGCACCGAATACCACTGCGCGCGCGCGCGCCGCACCCACAGGCCGGTGAAGCGCGCCGCCTTCGGCAGCCGTTCCGGGCCGAGCACGAGCAGCGCCACCACCGCGATGACGAGGAGTTCGGAAAAACCGATGTCGAACATGGCCGGGCGCCGCGCGAGGCGGCGTCAGCGCTGGACGTGGTCGTCGTCGCGCTGCTTGTCCGACGCGGTTTCGTCCTTGCGCGACTGGTCGCCGAGTTGCCCGGCGGGCTTGTCTTCGTCGCGCATGCCCTTCTTGAATTCCTTGACCGCGCTGCCAAGATCCTTGGCGCCGCTGGTCAGGCGCTTGGTGCCGAAAACCAGCAGCACGACCGCGAGCACGATCAGCCAGTGCCAGATGCTCAGACCGCCCATGGCTTGTCTCGCATTACGTTGGAGGAATGCGAAGGATAGCGCAGCGCGCCGCGCCGCCGTCAGGGCGTGGGCGGCAAGGGTTCAGTCGTGGCCGGGTTGTCCTCGACCGTCTGGAAAGGCTGCGGCTGCGGTTCAGCAGGCACGGGCGCGGTGGCAGCCGGCTGCGGCGTCTCGACCGTCGCAGGCTGCGACGCGACTGGCTGCGCGGCGGCGCCGGTGCCGCGCGTGGCGCGGGCCGCGGCGGTGGCTTCCTCGAGCTCGTCGCGGAAATCCACCACGGCGGTCGACGGCGCGTGCTTGGCGCGGCCTTCGAAGATCATCCGCGGCGTGGTGTCGAGCCCGTACACCGCCTCGTTGGCGGCGTCGTCGATCGACAGCACCGCGCCGTCGAGCGCCACGCCGGCGAACAACCCGCGCGCGCGCGACCAGGACCAGATCTCGGCCTTGAGCTGGCCGTCGGTGGCCAGCGCTGCGCTGCGTCCGACTGGCCCGGCGGCGACGCCGGCATCGGCGCCAAGCGTGACCTTGCCGTTGACGATCGATTCGAGGCTGCGGTCGTTGCGGAACACCAGCACCACGTCGGCCGACTGCACGCCGGCCTGGAAACCGATGCTGCCGCCGGTGAGCTTGACGAACACCGGGTTCGACCAGGTGCCGTCGGCATTCTTCACCGACATCAGGCCGTGGCCGCGGCGGCCGCCGAGTACCAGCCCGACCTTGAGCGTGTCGGGCACCACGACAATCGCGCGTGCTTCGTCGAGCAGCTTGTCGGGGATCGCCGACTCCGGGATCGCCTGGATGTCGGTCAGCACGCGCACCGCGTTGGCCGAGCGCGCGTCCTCCTGGGCTCCGGCGTGCGCCGCGGTGGCCATGCCCACGGCAAGCAGCGTCGCGACCGCGAGCGAGGCCAGTCGCGGCGTGGTGGTGCGTTTCGGCGAAAGCGGGTTCGACAGGGACATGGCGGGCTCCGGCAGGAATCAAGGCGCGGCGCGCGGATCGCGCGACGCAGGCGGCTCAGGCTAGTGGCGAGGGGATGAATCCACTCTGAGGGACCGCGGAACCGCACAGGGGTTCCGCGCAACGGCGTGCGTGCATGGCCCCCGATTCTGCCACCCGAAAGTGCCAAGCGCCGGCCGGCCTGCCATCCTATGCCGATGCCAGCCGCGCCAGACATGCCAGCCCGCAGCGCCGACGAACGCGTCGACGCCCTCGCGTCCACGCCGTTGCAGGGCGTGCTCGTCGTGAACCTCGGTACGCCGCAAGCGCCGACGGCCGCGGCCGTGCGCCGCTACCTGGCCGAGTTCCTCAGCGATCGCCGCGTGGTGCAGCTGTCGCGCCTGATCTGGGTTCCGCTGCTGTACGGGCTGATCCTGCCGCTGCGCTCGCCGCGGGTGGCGAAGAAGTACGCGCAGGTCTGGATGGACGACGGTTCGCCACTGGCGGTGTACACGCAGCGCCTGGCGCTTGCCATCGGCGAACGCCTGCCGGGCGTGCGCGTCGCCCACGCCATGCGCTATGGCGGCCCGGACATCGCCGGCGAGGTCCGCGCGCTGCAGGCGCAGGGCTGCGCGCGGGTGCTGGTGCTGCCGCTGTATCCGCAGTATTCGACCACCACCACCGCGTCGGTCGCCGACGTGCTCGGGCGCGTCGCGAAGGACGCCACCGCGCCGCGACTGCGCATGGTCGACCAGTACGCCACCGATCCGGGCGTGATCGCCGCCCTCGCCGACAGCGTGCGCGCGCACTGGCAGGCGCGCGGCCGCGGCGAACGGCTGCTGCTGTCCTTCCACGGCATCCCGCAGCGGCTGGTCGACAACGGCGATCCCTACTCGGCGCAGTGCCACGCCACCGCCGCCGCGCTGGCGCAGGCGCTCGGGCTGGGCCATGGCGAGTGGCTGGTCACCTTCCAGTCGCGCTTCGGCCGCGAGCAGTGGCTGCAACCGGCCACCGACGCCACCCTGCGCGCGCTGGCCGGCGCCGGCATCGGGCGCGTCGACGTGGCGTGCCCCGGCTTTCCCGCCGACTGCCTGGAGACGCTGGAGGAGATCGCGCTGCAGAACGCGGAGATCTTCCGCGCCGCGGGCGGCGGCGAACTGTCCTACATCCCCTGCCTCAACGACGCGCCGGCGCATGCCGACGCGCTGGCGGCGCTGGCCCGACGCGAGCTGGACGCATGGCGCTGACGCGCGAGGGCAAGCTCGACGAGTTTTCGCTCGACATCCCCTTCGGCCGCATCGCCGGGCTGCGCGGTGGCGAGCCCGGCGCGCCGCGGGTGCTGGCCCTGCACGGCTGGCTCGACAACGCGGCCAGCTTCGTGCCGCTGGCCGCGGAATTCGAGCGGCTCGGCATGCGCATCGAACTGGTCGCGCCCGACCTGCCCGGCCACGGCCGCAGCGCGCACCTGCCGCCGGGCGCGGACTATTCGTTCGCCGGCGCCCTGCATGCGGTGCTCGACATCGCCGATGCGCTGGGCTGGGAGCGCTTCGCCCTGCTCGGGCACTCGATGGGCGCAGGCATCGCCAGCCTGGTCGCGGCCGGCTGCCCGCAGCGGGTCGAGCGGTTGCTGGCAATCGAGGCGCTGGGCGCGCTGCCCGAGGTGCCGGAGAAGACGACACGGCGGCTGCGCGAGGCAGTGGCCGCCACGCGTGCGCTGCCGGGCAAGCGGCTGCGGGTATTCCCGGATCTCGAGCCAGCGGTGCGTGCACGGATGCAGGCCAACGGCCTGGGCGAAGCATCGGCGCGGCTTTTGGCCGAGCGCGGCGTGCGCATCGTGCACAACGACGGTGGACCGGACGGCTACGAATGGAGCAGCGATCCGCGCCTGACCCTGCCGACGATGGTGCGCATGACCGAAGCGCAGGTGCGCGACCTGATCGCCGGCATCGAATGCCCGACGCGCGTGCTCTACGCCGACCCGCCGCAGCCCTACCTGCCCGAACCGCTGCGCAGCGAGCACGCGGCGCTGCTGCCGCGCGGCGAACGGATCGTCCTGCGCGGCGGCCACCACCTGCACATGGAGGATCCACGCGCGGTGGCGGAGGCGATCGGGGATTTCTTCCTGCGCTGAGCGGCGGCGCCGTCAGTGCGCGGTCGTATGCAGTTGCACGTTCATCGTCACCGCGCCGGTGCCGTGGTCGTCGCTGAACGACAGCACGGCGGCGCGGTCGTCCTTTTCGTAGTTCAGCAGCGCGCTGTCGCTCGCATCGCGCATCGCCAGGGTCTGCTTCCAGCCGCGCTTGTCCATGCTGGTGCGGGCAGCGGCAAACAGGGTCGACACCTGCCCCGGCGCCCGCAGGCTGACGACCCGCAGCGCGCCGCGATCCATGAGGCTGTTGATGCGGTAGTCGGCGGGCAGGTAGATGTCGTCGGGGAAGTCATCGGGCAGCGACAGCGCGTCGCCGCGTGCGATGTCGGCGCGGTCGCGGACCGATGGGCGCAACGCGTCGGGCGCGGGCAGTTCGATCGCCGGACGTTCGAGCGGCGCGGCGAACGCCTCGCGCGACTGCCGGCAGCCGGGCGTGGCGGCCAGCGACAGGACGAGCATGGCCAGGAGGGCGGCGGGCAGGCGGATCGGCACGACGTGGTTCGCTGTGGCCCGGCGACGGCCGGGGATACTGACGACAACGCGATCGGCGTGGTCAGCAGGCCAGCAGGCGCCGCAGGCCGGCCTTCAGCCGCCGGCCTTCGGCGTGGAAATAACTGCGCTGCGCGCGCCAGTCCGGGAACCGCGCTTCGACTTCGTGCCAGAACGCCGCCGAGTGGTCGCGGTGGACCAGGTGGCACAGCTCGTGCACCAGCACGTACTCGAATGCGGCCGGGCTGCCCAGCACCAGCGACAGGTCCAGCGACATCGCATCGTCCGGGGCCAGCGAGCCCCACTGCGACGACATCACCTTGAAGCGGATCCGCGACGGCGCGTGCGGCAACGTGGGCAGGTACCGCGGCAGCCAGCGGCCGAGGTCGGCGCGGGCCTGCGCTTCGTAGAAGTCGCGCAGCGCGCGCCGCAGCGCGGGCAGCCCGGCGCGCGCCGGTGCCTGCATGGCCAGCACCTCGCCGTCGAACTGCAGCCGGGTGAAACGACCTTCATGCCAGGACAGCGGCACCATCCGGCCGCGCAGCGGCAGCTGGGCGGTGATGCCGGGCAGCAGCGGCGCGATGCCATCGTCGTCGTCGTGCAGCGCCAGCTGCTGCGCGAGCCAGTCGTGGTGCTCGCGCACGAAGCGTTCGCCGGACACCAGGCTGGCGCGCGGCGGCAGGGTCAGGCGCGCGCCGCGTTCGTCCACCGACAGCCGCACCCGCCGTGCACGCGGATCGCGCACGCGCTGGATTTCGATGTGGCGGCCGTCGTCGAGCGCGAACAGCAACGTATCGCGCTCGACAGCACGCGGCTTCGGCGTCAGCAGGCGGAACAGGGAGGACATGCGTGCGGGGGAAGGCGCGTGGGCGCTGGAACGAATTCGGTCACGCGTCAGGATGCGGCAAAACGCCGGCGAAGAAAAGAAAAACGACGGCCCCGGAGGGCCGTCGCGGAAATGCGAACACGCGTGGCTGGCTTAAAGCGCGCGGCTCACCGGCATCATGATGGTGCTGTGCGTCGGGATGTTGGGCTTCAACGTGCCGTTGCGGTACTGCCGGGGCAGCGTCTCGCCCGCCTGTGAATACCACTGCCGGTACAGCGACTGGCAGCGTGCGGACGCCAGCAGCGGATCGGCGCTGGCCGCAACCGTCTCGATCGAGCACTGGTCGATGAACTGCTTGCCCGCATCCGTGAGCTTGTCCGGGAACTGCATCGTGGCGCCAGCCGGCGTCGCCGGTTCCGCCGCGGCCGCCAGCGCCGGGACCGCCAGCAAGGCGGCGATGGCCAGTGCACCCATGACCGCAGCAAGATCTCGTTTCATTGCGACAACCTCCGATGTTGGCCCAGGATTTGGGCGGTATCAGGGGATACGTGCAAGGGCGTCAAAGCGTCGCGGGCATCTCACCCATCCGCCTTCGACAGCTTCAACGCCGGCTCCAGCAGCGCGAACAGGCGCTTGAGCTCGCCGGCCATCAGCGCGAAGCGGGCGTCGAGTTCGGCGCGGATGTCGTCGTTCTCGGTGCCTTCGAGCTGGTCGACGGCGCCGTCGAGGAACTTGAGCTTGCGGATGATCAGGTCTTCGCCGAGCACGAACGAGACGTGGTCGTCGAGTACCAGCGCGAGCTTGGTGACCTGCTTGCCCGACTCCAGGTGCTTGCCGATTTCGTCCGACTGCAGCTCCTGGTTCTGGCACTTGACCACCGCGCCGTGTTCGGCGGCGTCCTTGAGCTCGCATTCCTCGCCCAGGCTGAAACCATCAGGCAGCGGTTCGCCTGCGATCCAGCCGGTCAGCACCGAACGCGGCGCGATCTCCGCGTTCAGCGGCAGCGCCGGGAAGCTGCCCAGCGCGTTGCGGATCTCGGACACCACACCCTCGGCGCTCTTGCGCGAGGAGCTGTCGACGATGCACAGGCCGTGTTCGAGGTCGAGCATCGCGTCGGTGCGCGACGGCCGCACGAAGGCGCGCGGCAGCAGTTCGTGCACCAGGTCTTCCTTGAGCCGCTTGCGCGCGCGGCCGCCGGGCTTGCGGCCTTCGCGCTGCTCCATTTCAGCGACCTTCTTCGCCAGCAGGTCGTTGACCACCGCCGCCGGCAGCAGCTTGTCCTCGCCGCCGACGGTCAGCCAGATCGCGTCCTCGATGCGATGGCTCAGCGCCTCGGCGTCGCGACCGAACGGCGACACGAAACCGCGCGAGGACAGCTCCAGCCCGCCGACCGGCTTGAGCGGGAACTCGGCCAGGTGGGTGTCGAGGTCGGACAGGTCGAGGGAGGTGGGGAAGCGGAACAGGGTGAGGTTTCTGAAGAACATGGAAGATCCGGGAATGGGGAATGGGGAGTCGGGATTCGAAAGAGCAGTTCGTCATCCCCGCGCAGGCGGGGATCCATGGGCCTTTGCGCGACCAAAATCCCGGCAACTCCGGCCAGGGTGCAAGGCAACTTCCATGGATTCCCGCCTGCGCGGGAATGACGATTGGAAGAACATCAACGGTCAGGATTCGTCGCGCTCGTGCGGCTCGCCCGCCAGCCATGCATGCGCATCGGGCAGTGCGGCGCCGACGCCGCGGCCGAGCGCGAGGAAGTCGAACAGTTTCGGGTCGCTCAGCTGCGATGGCCGGATGTCGCCCAGCGCGCGCGCGATCTGCTCGATGCGGCCGGGCGATTCGCGTTCCCACTGTTCCAGCATCCGCGCGACCTGCTTGCGCTGCAGGTTCTCCTGCGAGCCGCACAGGTTGCACGGGATGATCGGGAACCGCTTCGCCTCGGCATAGGCGACGATGTCGTCCTCGCGCACGTAGGCCAGCGGCCGGATCACCACGTGCTTGCCGTCGTCGCTGAGCAGCTTCGGCGGCATGCCGCTGAGCTTCGCGTGGAAGAACAGGTTGAGGAAGAACGTCGCGACCAGGTCGTCGCGGTGGTGGCCGAGCGCGATCTTGGTGAAGCCCTGTTCCTCGGCGAATGCGTACAGCGCGCCGCGCCGCATGCGCGAGCACAGCGAACACATCGTCTTGCCTTCCGGCACCACGCGCGTGACCACCGAGTAGGTGTCCTGTTCGAGGATCCGGTACTCGACGCCGAGTGACTGCAGGTACTCCGGCAACACGTGCTCCGGGAACCCCGGCTGCTTCTGGTCGAGGTTGACCGCGGTGATCGAGAACGCCACCGGCGCCTTCGCCTGCAGCTGCAGCAGGATGTCCAGCAGCGTGTAGCTGTCCTTGCCGCCGGACAGGCAGACCATGACCTTGTCGCCGTCCTCGATCATGCCGAAATCGGCGATCGCGCGGCCCACCTGGTGGCGCAGGCGCTTGGACAGCTTGTGCTGTTCGCGCGCGGCGCGCGGCGTGCTGCCGCTACGGCGGACGGGTTCTGGCAGGGGCAGGATGGTGCTCATGGACCGTCCATTCTACCGGCCGCGTGCCGCGCCGGACCCGCGATGACGGCCGCGCCGGCGCGCGTGTAAGCTCGGCGGCGATGGAACCTGCCAACGACGCCGTCATCAGCCAGCAGCTGGTCGAGCTCAAGCTCGAGCACCGCGACCTGGACCTTGCGATCGCGCGCCTGCAGGCCGACATCCAGGCCGACGAACTGGCGGTCAAGCGGATGAAGAAGCGCAAATTGCTGCTCAAGGACCAGATCGCGCGGCTGGAGTCGGATTTGATTCCGGACGAGCCGGCCTGAAAGCCCTCCCTTCAAGGGGAGGGTTGGGTGGGGATGGGTTTCGTACCAGCCAAGATGATGGTCAGCAGAACCGCGGCGTCACGGAAGCCCATCCCCATCCCGGCCTTCCCCTTGAAGCGGAAGGGGAAAACGAATGGGCCTCTCCGCTACGTCGCCGGCGGCTCGGGCGTCGACGGAGCTTCCTCCGGCGCAGGCGCCGGCCGCACCGCCTCCGGGCTCACCTTCTCGATCGTATGCCGCAGCTCGCGCCCCAGGATCACCTTGGCGTCGCGCGCCCAGGCCACCAGGCGCTGGTCGAATACCAGCTTGCTGTTGCCGTCCAGCCACACCAGTTCCAGTTCGCGCAGCTTCTGGATGAAGCCGCGGAACAGGGTCTTGTCGAAGAATTCCGGCGCCGCCGGGGCGTACAGCAGGCTCAGCCGCTGCGCGGCCAGCTGGCACAGGCTTTCGAGTTCACCGGCGCCGAGCGTGCCGGGGCCGTTCTTGGCCAGCACCGAGATCGCGATGTAGTAGCGCTCGAAAGCCTGCTGCAGCGGATGGCCGAGCGCACGCAGGCGGAACACCTCGTCGCTCTGGCCGGCGTTGCGCGCCAGGATGCCGCCATCGTCCTCGCTGACCTGCTCGAGCAGGCCTTCGCGGATGAATACCTCGATGGTCGCGTCGATGCGCGCGGCGAAGCTGTCCTGGTCCCAGGGCAGGAACAGCTCGCCCTGCAGGAACGGGTACACGCTGCGGCCGATCTCCAGCAGGTTGGCGCGCGCCATGCGCCGGTTGTGCTGGAAGCAGCACGCGATCCACGCCGAAGCGGTGAACAGGTGCAGCACGTTGTTGCGGAAATAGCTCAGCAACACCGCGGTTTCGTCGTCGGCGACGCTGAGCACGTCGCCCAGCGGATGCGCGGTGCGGCGCAGCACGCCGATCTCCTCGCCGTGGGCGATGATCTCCTCGGGCGAATGCGGGGTCACGGTGACCAGTTCGCTGTACGGCACCTCCACCAGCAGCGTCTTGGACAGCGCGATCTGCGCGCGCAGGTCGCCCTCGCCCATCGCGTGCTTGGGCGTGGACAGCAGCGCCAGTGCCAGCAGGTTGATCGGGTTCACGTCGGCGGCGCGGTTGATGTTGACCTGGATGCGCTGCGCCAGGTTGTCGACGGTCGAGGACAGCCATGCGGGCTTTTCCTCTTCCGGCACCGGCTTGCCGTCCCACTCGGGCGCTTGCTGCGCGAGCACGTCGCCCAGCGCGATCGGCTCGCCGTAGTTCACCACCACCTGGCCGTAGTTCTGCCGCAACACCTTGGGAATGCCCCACAGCAGCGACCAGATCGACTCCTTCTCCTTCGGCTTGCCGGTCAGCTCGTCGAGGTAGCTGCTGCCTTCCATCAGCTTCTCGTAGCCGATGTAGACCGGCTGGAACAGCACCGGACGCGAGGGCTGGCGCAGGAATGCGCGCACCGTCATCGAGATCATGCCGCCCTTGGGCTGCAGCAGCCGCCCGGTGCGCGAGCGCCCGCCCTCGATGAAGTACTCGATCGAATAGCCGCCGGCCACCAGCTGCGCGACGTACTCGCTGAGCACCGCCGAATACAGCACGCTGCCGCGGATCGAACGGCGGATATAGAACGCGCCGCCCTTGCGCAGCAGGGTGCCGATCACCGGCAGGTTGAGGTTGACGCCGGCGACGATATGCGGCGGCACGATGCCGCGGTCGTAGAGCAGGTACGACAGCAGCAGGTAGTCCATGTGGCTGCGGTGGCTGGGCACGTAGACGACCTCGTGCCCGGGCGCGACCGCCTTGAAGCGGTCGAGATGGTGCACCAGCACGCCGCGGTAGATGCGGTTCCAGACCGTGGTCAGCAGGAAGCTGGCCGAACGCACCACCGGGTGCGAATAGTCGGCGGCGATCTCGTAGGCGAAGGCGTGCGCCTTCTTCCAGGCCTCGGCGGGCGTGGACTTGTCGCGGCGCGCCTGGTCTGCGATCGCGTCCTTGACCGTCTCGGCCGCCAGCACCTTGTCGATCAGCAGCCGGCGGGTGGACAGGTCCGGCCCGATCATCGCCTCGCGGATGCGGTTGAAGTGCGTGCGCAGCACCCGCGAGAGCTTGCGCACCGTGCGCTCGGGCGGCAGGTCCTCGGCGATGATGCCGCGCAGGTCCACCGGCGTTGCGAAGCGCACCAGGGTGTTGCGGCCGTTGAGCAGGATCGCCAGCAGCCGGCGGAAGCGGCCGACCAGCGCCCAGTTCTCCGAGAACAGTACCGAGAACCAGCCGCTGGCGCGGTCCGGCGCCTGGCCGACGAAGATCGATACCGGCACCAGCTGCACGTCCAGCGCCGGATCCTCGCGGTGCGCCTCGAGCAGCCGCGCCAGCGATTCGGAATGGGTCTTGGCCGGCGCCGGCTTGCCGGCCGAAGCCAGGTAGTTGAGCGTGCCGCCGGCGCTGCGCCGCGACAGCGCCACGTAGGCGCGCTTGCGGCCGAGCGGATCGCCGGGCAGCGGCCGCAGCGGCGACGGCATGCCGTTTTCGCGGCAGGCGCGGTCGAGGATCAGGGCATTGGACAGGCCGTAGTCCTCGAGCACGTAGCACACCGGGCGCTGGTCGACGAACTGCTGCGGCGACTGCGGCTCGATCCGCAGCGTGATCCACGGCCGCAGCAGGCGGCCGAGCATCCGCGCCCACAGCGGCCGGCGCTCGCGCAGCTGGACGACCGAGGGCGGCGGGTTGTCGGGCAGCAGCGACGGCTGCCGGTCCGGCACATCGTCGTCGTCGCTGGCCTGCGCGGCGGACGTCGTGTCGTCGGCCGCCACTTCGCTGCCCGCCAGCATCGGCCCGACCGGGGCGTCGGTTGCGGGCGCGGGCGTGGCCTCCGGGCGCGCGGATTCGCCCTGCGGGACATCGGCGGCGCTGCCGGATGGCTTCGGGTCGGGTTCGAACAGGTTCGGCTGGGTCGGCATCGCCGGCATTATGCCGAAGGCGGTCGCCCTGCCGCCGCCGGGCGGGGTTTGTTGGCCGGGCCCGGCGCGGTCGTCGGCGCCACGGGGGCGGCGGCCGGCCGCTCCAGCGCCGCGCGGGCGTGGCGCAGCACGTCGCTTAGGTACCAGCGGCCGTCGTGGCGCTCGACCTCGACCACGGTGTCGACCGGCTCGCCGCCCAGCTGGTAGCGCATCCGTACCCGCGCGGTGTCGCCGGTCTGCGACTGCAGGCTGGCGTCCAGCGCGGCCAGGCTGGCGTCAAGGTCCAGCCCGTAGCCGGCCAGCGCCTGCTTGACCGCGGCGGCGAACGGGGCCATCCGGCGCAGGCTGTCGTCCATGCCGAAGCGGGCGAAATCGGCCTCGGAGGCCAGCCCGGTCTGGCGCGCCGCGGCCGCCAGGCGCGGGAGGGCGGCATGCGCGCGGCCGGGGTCGGACAATGGCGCCGACTGCGCCCAGCGGCTCATCGCGGCGACGATCTGGGTGTAGTGCTCGCGTTCGGATTCGCTGAAGTCGCCCTCGTTCTGGACGTACTGGACGCCGAACAGGCCCAGGGTCGCGGCGGTGGAGTCGATCTCGCGGTCGGCGTGGGCGAACTGGCGATCGAAGACCTTGCGCCAGTGCGCTTCCGCATCCGGTTTTTCCAGCGCCGCCAGCACCCCGGGCAGGTGTTCGCCCAGCGGCAGTTCGTCCAGCGGCCAGCGCGTGCGGCCCTCGCGCCAGGCCGTCTCGAGCCGGGCGTGGAGGTCGGGCGGGACCGCATCGCGGGCGTAGGCATCCAGGGCGTTGTCGCGGAGATGGCGAGTCAGCAGGCGCACGGCCTGTGCCGGCTTGTCCGCGCCGGGTGCCGGTGTTGCGGGGATGGGAGTGTCGGGCGCCGGGCGGCAGGCCGCCGCGAGGGTGCACAGGCACGCCAGCAGCAGCGGGATCCAGCAACGATGGCGCATGTGTCGGTCCCCGGTGGGCAGCCGGCATCTTGGCCGGGGGGGCCGGGTGTCGCAAGTTCAGGTTCCCCGGGTGTGACCGGGTGCGCGCTTGCGCGAATCGCAACCGCTTTCGGCAGAAGCGGCTTCAGCCGCGAGCTTCTGGCGGCGAGAGACGAGCAGCGAGCGAAGGGAAAGGAGGCCGCTCTCTCTATGTCATCCCGAGCGCAGCGAGGGATCCGGCCTGGGTTGGAGCAGGGCAAGATCCCTCGCTGCGCTCGGAATGGAACAAGACCTTCGGTATCGACAGCGCGTTCTCAGCGCACAGTGCCACCGCATACCGCGCCGCCCCAAAAAGCTCGCGGCTGAAGCCGCTCTTACGGGAAAACTCCCTCATGGTTGTGGGGCTGGCCGCCTACAGGTCGCGCACCACCCAGTGGGCGGGCGTGTCGGCCGCCTGCGCGTCGAGCGCGGCCTGGGCGACCTCGTCCGGCGAACGGCCGGCCTTCCACGCCGCCGCGATCGCCGCCAGTCGTTCGCGGGTGGCGCGGGTATAGGCGCCCTCGAGTTCGTTCTGGGCGTCGGCGGCGAGCTTCTGCGGATACAGCGCGCGGGCGTCGTCGCTGCGATTGAGCAGGGCGATCATTCGCGACAGCGCGGTGCGGAACGTGGCCGCGCCCAGCGCGGTGCGCTGGGTGCGCTGCAGGTGCCACACGGTGAGGTATTCCACCGGTCCCAGCAGCCGCTGCGGGGTGGCGCCGAAGAAGCGCCCGGAGAAGGCGCTTGCGTCCAGCGGACCGGTGTTGTCGGGCAGGCGTGCCGCGCCCCAGGAGCTCAGCGCGCCGCCGGGCATGTCCATGCGCCGCAGCGCGGTGCCGAACGTCTCGGCCAGCAGCCGCTGCGCGCGCGCGTCGTCGCTCTCGGCGACCACGCCCAGCAGGCGCAGGAACAGCGGATAACGTTCCTCGCCCAGCCGCCGCACCAGGCGCTTGAGCACGGTCAGGCGGTACTCGGGGTCGCTGTGCGCGGCCAGCGCGGACACCAGCCGGTCGGCGGCGGCACGCAGTTCGGTCGGCGTGGGCACCGGGTGGGAGGAGGCGTGAGCGTTCATGGCGTCGCCCGGGGAATCGATGCGCGCCAGTCTAGGCGTCGCGCCCGGATCAGGCGAGCAAACCCGGCGTGCGGATCAGCCGATGGCCGAGAGGATGGCGTCGGCGGCGCTGTCGGCGGCGCTGGACAGCTCCATCGCGCCCAGCTGCGCTTCGAAGCCGTGGTCGCCGGCCAGCATCCGCAGGCCCGCAGGCACGCCATCCCAGGCGGCGGCGTTGAGCACGTCTTCGCCGGCGTCGGTGCTGGGCGTGCGGGCGTCGGGTGCGGTACCGCGAAGCTGTTCGAGGCCCGCAACCTGTCCCGCGCCGGTGCCCTGTTCGCGACCACGCAGTTCCTCGAGCGACACCTGCCCGTCGAGGCGGCCAAGGCCGGCTCGGTTCAGGTGCGGATCGGAACTGCCGATGGTGCTCATGGGACTGCGCTGGAACCTGCGTGGGCCGCATTGGCGGCGATGACGGGAAGATAGCGCCGCGGTGCCTGTTCAGCCATCTGGGGGCAACCCTAGATGACAGGGTCATGACGGCCGCCGTTCAGTTGCGCATCGCGTGTTCAGCTGCGCATCGAGTGCATGGAACGACGCCGCGGTGCCGGGCCGTCATCGACAGGCGCCATGCTAGCCTGCCCCGACATGCGTTGCATCACACCGTTTGCACCAGAGGCCGGCATGGCAGACAAGGACAAGGGCGCCGACAAGACCGAAAAGCCGACCCCGAAAAAGATCAAGGACGCGCGCAAGGAAGGCAACGTCGCCAAGAGCAAGGAGCTCACCAGCACGGTGCTGGTGCTCGGATGGCTGGTCGGCGGCTGGCTGATGATGGGCTTCATGTACCGCAAGATGCGGGAGCTGTTCGACGCCAGCATCGGCGCGATCGGCCAGCCATTCGCGATCAGCATGCACGACGTCGGCCGGATGGCGTTCGACACCCTGCTGTGGCTGTCGCTGCCGCTGCTGGCGCTGGCGCTGTTCCTCGGCGTGCTGGTGGAGTTCCTGCAGGTCGGGCCGCTGGTCACGATCAAGAAGCTCACGCCCAAGCTCGACAAGCTCAACCCGGTCGAGGGCATCAAGAAGATGTTCTCGATGGACAACCTGGTCGAGCTGGTGAAGTCGGTGATCAAGAGCGCCGCGCTGATCTTCATCGGCGGCTTCGTGCTGTGGGGCATGATGCCGGCGCTGCTGCGGTTGCCGTCCTCGCCACCGGCGGCGATCGGCTCTGCGATCTGGTACGCGCTGCTGCGCATCGGCATCTGGACGATCTTCGTGTTCTTCTTCGTCTCGGTGCTCGACGCCTGGTACCAGAAGTTCTCCTACACCAAGCAGCTGCGCATGAGCCGGCGCGACATCCGCCAGGAGGTCAAGGAGAACGAGGGCGACCCCTACATCAAGTCGCGGCGCCGGCAGTTGCACCAGGAGTGGTCGCAGCAGAACATGCTCAGTGCCGTCAGAGGATCGAATGTCGTCGTGACCAATCCCACCCACATTGCCGTGGCCCTGCAGTACGAACACGGCGTCGACGACCTGCCGGTCGTGGTCGCCAAGGGCGAGGACGGCATCGCCGCATTGATCAGGAAGACCGCCGAGGAAGCCGGCGTGCCGATCCTGCAGAACGTGCAGCTGGCGCGCGGCCTGAACGAAAAGGTCGAGCTGGACAACTACATCGGCAGCGAGTTCTTCGACGCGGTGGCCGAAGTGCTGCACTGGGCCGAGGGCATGCGCCGCGAGATCGGCGATGGAAGCGGAAGCGGCGGCGATGGCGGGCCGCCCGCCTAGCTGGCGGATTACGGAATCAGCCTACGGGGTGAACACCCGCTGCAGCACGTCGAGGAAGCCGCGGCTGTCGCCGAGGCGCTGGATGATGAATTCCATCAGCGAGCCGAGCATCAGCAGGATGATCGCGGTCGCCAGCCAGGCCTTGATCGGCAGCGTCAGCGCGAACACGTTCAACGACGGCGCGTAGCGGTTCACCAGGCCGAACGACAGGTCGATGATCAGCATGATCACCACCGCCGGCGCCGCGAGCATCAGCGCGGCCGTCATCAGGTAGCTGAACTGGCCGACGAACAGGTGCATGCCGGAGATCTGGATGGCGGGGAAGAACGACATCACCGGCCACACCGAATAGCTGGTCAGCAGCAGGTCGAGGAACACCAGGAACGCGCCGCTGGCCATGAACAGCCACGCCGCCAGCTGCGACAGGAACTGCCCGTGCAGGGACGTCTGGTGGCCCTGGATCGGGTCGAAGATCGACGCCATGCTCATGCCGATCTGGGTGTCGAGGATGTTGCCGGCCGCGCCGATCGCCCAGAACACGATGCCGAAGACGAAGCCGATGGCGATGCCGATGAACAGCTCCTTGAGCACGATCGGCGCCATCGTCGACATTTCCATGCCGGTGTCCGGCAGCCCCGCCAACGCGACCGGCAGCGCCACGATCGCCAGGCTCACCAGGAAACTGTTGCGCACCATCGCCGGCATGTTCTGCTGGGTCAGCAGCGGCAGCATGATGAAGGCGCCGGCGATGCGTGGCAGGGTCAGGCCCAGGGCCAGCATCGGATTGCCGAGGAATTGCTCGAACTGCATCGGGAAAGGCAGTCCGCGTCAGTGCCGGACCAGGCCGGGGAAGTCGACGAAGATCCGGTCGGCGAAGGTGTACAACGTGCCGCCGATCAGCGCCGCGGTGATGAACAACGTCACCACGATGGTGAAGAACTTCAGCGCGTAGGCGAACGTCTGCTCCTGCAGCTGGGTGGCCGCCTGCAGGAACGCGACCAGCAGGCCCACCAGCGCGGCCGCGCCCACCGGCGGCCCCGACAGGATCAGCGTCAGCCACAGTGCCTGCTTGGTGAGTTCGATCACCTCGTTCATGGCGTCCTCCTCAGCTGCCGTAGGTCAGCACGAGGCCATGCACCAGCTTGGCCCAGCCGTCGATCAGCACGAACAAAAGCAGCTTGAACGGCAGCGAAATAGTGGTGGGCGACAGCATCATCATGCCCAGCGCCAGCAGGATGTTGGCCACCACCATGTCGATCACCAGGAACGGCAGGAAGATCAGGAAGCCGATCTGGAACGCCGCGGTGAGTTCGCTGACGGTGAATGCCGGCACCACGACCAGGAAGTGGTCGGCGCTGATTTCGTCGCGATGCGCCGGTGGCAGCAGCCGTTGGGCGCTGCGTAGGAAGAACGCGCGCTCGGCGTTGTTCGAATGCTGCAGCAGGAACGCGCGCAGCGGTTCCTTGCCGGCATTCGCCAGCCCGAGCATCCGCGCCACGCCCTTTTCGGGCAGCGGCGGCAGGGCCTCGGCCTGCTCCGCGGCGGCGTTCTCGGCGGCGGTCGGGGTGGGCGGTGTTTCGTCGCGACCGTCGCGCACGTTGGCGAAGGACGGGCCACGTGCGCCGGCACGCGCGGCGGCCGCCGCGGCCGCGGCTTCGCCATCGGCGGCGGCAGGCGAAGTGGCCGGCGGCGGCTCCGTGGTCACGACCGGTGCCGGGCGCGGCGCGGGCTTGGCCAGCAGCGACGGCACCGGCGGCGGCTGGCCGTTCTTGCGCGCCTCGATCGCCGCTTGGGTGTCGAGGATCACCGGATACATCACGTAGATCGACAGCACAATCGCCAGGCCGTTGATGACCACGTTGGGTGGCACCTGCTGCAGGCCCAGCGCGTTGCGCAGCAGGCTCAGCACCACCACGATCTTGGTGAACGAGGTCACCATCACCGCCACGAACGGCGCCAGCGCGAGGCTGACGACGGTGAGGATGACCAGTGCCGGGTCGAGGGTGTTGAAATCCATGTGTGGCCTTGGTGTTGACGGTCCGGTGGTGTGTGGGAGCGGCCATGGCCGCAATCGCGGTCGGGCATCGCGGCCATGGCCGCTGCCGCGGAATCAGGTCAGGAGGTTTTCATTCCCAGGCCAGCAGGCGCACGCCGAGGGTGTCGCCCACCGCCACCACCTCGCCGCGGCCTGCGGTGCGGCCATTGGCGCGGATGGTGACGTTGGCGCCCTGCAGCTGCGCCGGCAGCGCGAAGACATAACCCGGCTGCAGCGCGGCCAGGTCGCCGATGCTGACCTCGAGCCGGCCGATGTCGAAGGCCAGCTGCACCGGCAGGTTGCGTGCGATGGCATCGCCGCCGTCGGCCTCGGTGTCGGCGCCCGGGGCGTCCTGGGGGGATTCGTCGTTCATCGTGGAAGACTCCAGAGGGGAAGGGCGTGGTTGCGCGGCGGCGGCGATCCGCCAGCCATCGGGTGCGGCGACCAGCGGCCAGACCAGCTGCGTCGTGCGCGCCTGCAGCGGCGGCAGGCTGCCGTTGCCGATCAGCACCACGTCGCCGGGCCGCAGGCCCTGCCAGTCGGCGAGCGGCAGGCGTGGGCCGTCGAAACCGATCCGCACCGGCACCGGCAGGTCGTGCAGCGCATCGAGCCGCGGCAGTGGATCGTCCTCGTAGACCGGTTCGGCGCGGCCCTGCAGGCGCGACAGCCAGTTCAGCGGGAACCGCATCGCGCCGCGCAGCGGCTCCGGGTTTGCATCCGGGTCGGGGTGGGTGCCGAATGCGAGCCACACGGCGTCGTCGTCCGCGGCATCGTCGTCCGCCGTTTCCTGCGGCAGCAGCGAGGTGCCGAGCACCTCGCTCAGGCGCATCAGCGGACGCTCGTGGGCCAGGCTCCAGGCCAGCAGCCGGGCGCGGCCGCGGTAGTCGCTCCAGTGCAGGCCGGAAGGCCCCGGCTGCCCCGCGCTGACGGTTTCCAGCCGCAGCCGCAGCCGCGTGCCTTCGGCATCGACGCAGAAGGTTTCCTCCGTCGCCGGTGCGGTGCCCGGCGCGAAATGCAGCACCGCGCCATCGCCCAGCGGCCAGCGCCTCGGCGCGGCGAACAGGCCACGCAGCGCCTCGGCCTGCGCAGGCGCGACTTGCGGGATGCATCCGCGCAGGTCGCGAACGGCGGCGGTGGATGGCTTGTGTTCCGCCGCCTTCCCCGCAGCGGGCTTGGACTTGCGTACTGCGCTGTCAGGCATGTCCCAGGGCTACCTTCATCAGTTCGGGCAGCGAGCGCACCCCGAGTTTGCTCATCATGTTGGCACGATGCAGTTCAACGGTCTTGATGCTGATGCCGAGGATGTCGGCGATGATCTTGTTGGGCTTGCTGGCGATCACCAGGTCCAGCACCTGGCGCTCGCGCGGGCTCAGCCTGGCCAGGGATTCGCCCACCGCACCGACCGCGCCGTGGTTGCGCGCGCTGGCCAGCGCGGCGCGGATCGCGTCCACCAGCGCATCCTCGCTGAAGGGCTTTTCGAGGAAGTTGGCCGCGCCCTTGCGCATCGCCTCCACCGCCAGCGGCACGTCGCCGTGCGCGGTGACGAACACCAGCGGCAGCACGATGCCGCGGCGGTGCAGCTCGTCCTGCAGCTGCAGCCCGCTCATCTCCGGCATGCGCATGTCCGACACCAGGCATTCGGGTTCGGCGCCGTGGCGGTCGCCGCCGTAGGCCTCGATGAATTCCGGCCCGGACGCGAACGGCACCGCCTCGAAGCCCGCCGTTTCCAGCAGCCACGCGGTGGAATCGCGGAACCCCGCGTTGTCGTCGACCAGGTATACCCGTGCCTCGCCCATGGATCAGCCCCCCCCTGCCTCGTAATGCGGCAGGGTGAATCCGAACACGCTGCCGCCGCCCTCGCGCGGTTCGAAGAACAGCCGCCCCTTGTGGTACTCGATGATCGAGCGGCAGATCGCCAGGCCGATGCCGAGGCCGTCGTTCTTGGTGGTGAAGAAGGGCGAGAACAGCTGGTCCTGTTCGGCCGAGCTGAGCCCGGTGCCGCGGTCGCAGACGCGGATCTCGACCTCGCCGTCGAGGTTCACCCGGCCTTCCACGCGCAGTTCGCGCTGGGCCACGGGAATGCCGCGCATCGCCTCGATCGCGTTCTTGACCAGGTTCAGCAGCACCTGTTCGACCATCACCCGGTCGGCGTAGACCGGCGGCAGCGAGGCACTGAGCGCGATGTCGATGCGCAGTTGCTGGCGCTCGGCCTCCAGCCGCAGCAGTTCGAGCACGGTTGCGGCCATCGCGTGCACGTCCTGGGCGTCGCGTCGCGGTTCGCGCGCACGGACGAACTCGCGCACCCGCGAGATCACCGCCGCGGCGTGCTCGGCCTGGGTGCGCGCGGCCTGCAACGCGCGCTCGACCTGCGCCGGCCCGCCGGCCTGGTCGACCAGGCGCAGCGAGCCGTTGAGATAGTTCACGATGGCCGCCAGCGGCTGGTTGAGTTCGTGCGCCAGCGTCGCCGCCATCTCGCCCACCGACATCATCCGCGAGGTGAACAGCAGCTTCTCCTGCTGCGACTTGTGCGAGTCGAGCGCTTCGATGCGCTCGCTGATGTCGATCGCGGTGAGCAACGCCAGCGCGCGGCCGTCGTGTTCGGCCTCGCCCCAGTGCAGCGCATACCAGCGGCCGCTGTGCGGTGCGCGCACTTCGGCCGGCTCGGCCTCGTCGAGCGCGCCGTCTCGCAACAGCGCCAGCAGCCGGTCGCGCTGGCCGTGTTCGGGGAGCGCGGCGAATTCTTCGCCGAAACGGGTGTTGGCAGCCACCAGCGCGCCGTCGTCGCGGGCGTAGGCCGCACAGGCGAACGGCACGGCTTCAAGCAGGGAAATCGCGCCGGGCGTCGCGGCCACGGCGGCGGCACGCGGCCGCTTGCCGGTGCCGGGTGCGGCCTTGGCCGCCTTGGCGCGTGCCGGGCTCACGCTGCCCGCGCCGTCATCGTTGCCGAATGCGGGCGACTGTTGCCCGACGCGTCGCGGCTGCTACGGTAACCGGCGACCCGGCGGCACTTCCCGCCGCCCTTCCGGAACTCCATGAACACCCATCGCCCGACGCTTCTTCCCGCCTGTATCGGCGTCCTGCTGGCCTGCGCCCCGCTGGTGGCCCTGGCCGCACCGGACGCACAGCCCGTGGCGCCGGGCTCGATTGCCGGCGAAGTGCTGGGGATCCTGCTGCCATTGGCCTTGATCATCGTTGCCCTGGTTGCCGTGCTGTACTTCGTCCGTCGCCGCTTTGGCCTCACCGGCCAGGACGCGCCGCTGACGATCCTGCAGATCCTGCCGGTGGGGTCCCGTGAACGGATCGTAGTGGTGAAGTCCCGCTCCGGTCGCGTGTTTGCGGTCGGAGTGGGGGCTCAAACAGTGACTTTGATCACAAATTTGGAACAGTCGGATCTCGAACCCGCCCCGGCATCGCAGGCCTCCCGGGAGCCCGGACCCAGTCATATAGCGTCCCAGCGTTAATCCGTCGTGAGCGCCGAATTACCGATTCATTACAAGGACTTGCATTCATCTGGATGAATTCTGGCGGAATGTGCGATGTGCTCTTGAACATCGTCATTACGCCTTGTGGAATTCCGGAAGGTATCGTAATTTGCCACAAAGTGACGCATGAGGTCAGGGGCAAATGCGGCAGGTTCGAATCATCTTCGACGAGTACTCGATGTCTGGCGACAGGACATACGGATGCGTCCGGTGTCTTGCCGCTGGCCTGTCGCGGACAGCGAGTGGCGAGCCTGCGAACGCGGAACTTGCGCACATCAGCGGTGGCTTGGCGTGCGCGCGCTGATCGGTTCGATCTTCGCCGCGCCGGCAGGTAACGCGCCGCGCCTGCGCACCGGCTACAGCGACATCGTATTGGCGTTCGCCGCGGTCACGATCATCAGCGTGATGATCCTGCCGCTGCCGATCATGGCGATCGACGCCCTGGTGGCGGTCAACATCTCGATCGGCTTCGGCCTGCTGCTGCTGGCGATCTACATCCCCACGCCGGTGGCGTTCTCCAGCTTCCCCAGCGTGCTGCTGCTGACCACGCTGTTCCGGCTCGCGCTGTCGATCGCGATCACCCGCTCGATCCTGCTCAACGCCGAGGGCGGCCACATCGTCCAGACCTTCGGCTCGATGGTGGCCGGCGGCAACCTGGTGGTCGGCCTGGTGGTGTTCCTGATCATCACCGTGGTGCAGTTCATCGTCGTGGCCAAGGGCGCCGAGCGCGTGGCCGAGGTCGCCGCGCGCTTCACCCTCGACGCGATGCCCGGCAAGCAGCTGTCGATCGATTCGGACCTGCGCTCAGGGCTCATCGACAAGGACGAGGCGCGGCGCAAGCGCCGCCACCTGGAAGTGGAAAGCCAGCTGCACGGCAGCCTCGACGGCGCGATGAAGTTCGTGAAGGGCGACGCCATCGCCGGCATCGTCATCATCATCATCAACCTGCTCGGCGGCCTGGCCGTGGGCGTGCTGCAGCACGACATGCCGCTGGGCGAGGCCACGCACACCTATTCCATCCTCACCATCGGCGACGGCCTGGTGTCGCAGATCCCGGCAATCCTGGCGACGATCGCCGCCGGCCTGGTGGTCACGCGCACCGCCGGCGAGGAAGACGACAAGCACCTGGGAGATGCGATCACCCGGCAGATTTCCGGGCAGCCGCGGGTACTGCTGATCACCGGGCTGCTGGCCTTGCTGATGACCCTGGTACCGGGCTTCCCGAAGCTGGTGTTCGGCGCGCTCGGCATCACGATGCTGACGATGAGCGCGTGGCGCTATCGCCATCAGTTCGAGATGCTGCGGCGCGCGTTCCGGGTGCAGGACGACGAAATGGTCGAGTCGCGCAAGCCGGTCGATGCCGACGACCTGGCACCGCCCGCGCCGCTGCAGCTGGAGATCGCGCCGTCGCTGGCGGTCCTGCTCGGCGACGAGACCGAGACCCGCAGCCGCGTCGCCGGGCTCGCGCAGGGCATGCGCGAGGAATACGGCGTGCCGATCCCGGTGCCGCAGGTGCGCGTGTCCAGCGCGCTGGGCGAAGGCGAATATCGCCTCACCGCGCATGGCGCGCGGATCGCCTCGGGGCGCATGCGCGGTGACGCCCATTTCCGCCCGGCCCGCGCCGGGATGGAAGCGGCGCCGAAATTGCCCGGCTTCTTCCCCACCCTCAACGGCGAATGGGCCGATGCCGCCAACGACGGCACGCCCAGGCCGATCGACATGGTCAGCGACCACCTGCGCAGCTCGCTGAAGCGCCGCATGGGCGGCTTCATCGGCATCCAGGAAACTTCCAACCTGTTCGGCAAGATGCAGCGCGACTATCCGGACCTGGTCAAGGAAATGCTGCGGGTGGTGGCGCCGCAGCGCGTGGCCGACGTGCTGCGAAGGCTGGCCGAAGAAGGCGTGCCGGTGCGCAACCTGCGCGACGCGTTCGAGGCGATCACTGACGTTGGCGGTCGCGAGAAGGACGTGGTGCTGCTGACCGAATACGTGCGCGTCGCCCTGAAGCGCGAGATCGCCGATCGCTACGCCGATGCCGACCGCACCCTGCACGTGCTGCTGATCCATCCGGAGCTCGAGGACAAGCTGCGCCAGTCGGTGCGCGTGGCCGGCGGCGCGAGCCAGCTGGCGATTTCGCCCGAGCTGGCCGCACGCCTGGGCAACGAAGTGCGCGGACAGCTCGCGCGCCAGCCCGATGGAACGCGCCCGGTGCTGCTGTGTTCGCTCGACGTGCGCCGCCACCTGCGCAAGCTGATGGAGGTCGATTTCTTCGACCTGCCGGTGTTGTCGTACCAGGAACTCGCCCCGGACCTGCGCATCGTGCAGGCTGGCCAGATCAATGCATAACGCTGCAACAACGACAGCGCAGAATTCCGCGAGGAGCCAAGCCATGTCATCCAAGAAGCCCGAAGCCACCGTCGCCGCCGAAGTCGCTCCCGACCCGGCCGCGCCCGTGCAGGCCAACGTCCTGCGCATTCTCTCGGGCCTGCATGCCGGCGCCAGCCGCGACCTCGCCGAACAGGAAATGATCCTGGTCGGCAGCGGCGACGACTGCGACATCGTCCTGGCCGACCAGGGCGTCGCCCGGCATCACGCGCTGATCAACCTGATCGGCGGCATGTCGTCGCTGCGTGCGCTCGACGCGCCGCTGCGCGTCGACGGCCAGCCGCTGCATCCGGGCGATCCGGTCGAACTGCGCGGCCTGCAGCGCATCCAGCTCGGCGAAGCGGCGATCGCCTACGGCGAGGAGCACGATCCGGGCTGGGCATCGCTGGCGCCCGACCTCGCCATCGACGACCTCCGCGCGCCCGCCACCGGCATGCGCAAGCTGCCGCTGGTGGCGGCGCTGGCGGTGCTGTCGCTGGCCTCGCTCGCGATCTTCGCCGCGGTGATGCCGAAGCAGGAGGAGCAGGCGGATCCGCGCAGCCAGCTCAACGCGCTGATCACCGAGTTCCAGGTCCGCGACGGCCAGGTGTCCGAGGACGTCCATGGCCGTCCGATCCTCAAGGGCACGGTCGAGAACGACCGCGTGCGCGAAAGCATCGAGGGCCGGGTCGCGCAGGCCGGGTTCGAGGCTGCGCTCGACCTGCGCTCGGCCGAGAAGATCGCCGCCGATGTCAGCGAAGTGCTGCGCTCGCAGAACATCAATGCCAAGACCCGCTACGTGGGCAACGGCGTGGTCGAGGCCAGCGGCCGCTTCGAGGACATGGATGCGATGCGTGCGGCCGCGAGCTCGCGCGCGATGGACGACGTCCCGGGCGTGACCAAGGTGCTGGTCAAGAATTACGTCGAGCCGGGCCAGGTCAGGCGCACCGCCAACGGACCGACCGAGGCCGCCACCCGGCAGGGCCCGACGCGGATCGTGTCGGTGGTGCGCGGCAAGACGCCGCACCTGGTCGCGGTCGACGGCACCGAGTATCCGGTGGGTGCCGAGGTGCCGGGTCGGGGCAAGCTGGTCTCGATCGGCGAATCGGCGCATGTCGTCAGTGCCGACGGCATGCTCCACAAGATCATTCCGCAGCCGGTGACGGCGGCGGAGATCGCGGCCGCGGCCGATAAGCAGGCCGCGGCGGATGCGATGGCCGCAGGGACTTCGATCGCCGGGCAGGACGCAGGCGCGAAAGCCGAAGGCGACACCACTGATTCCGATCGCCGCGTCGCCCGCGCGGCGGGTACCGATTCCAAGGGCAGCACGCAAGACAAGCAGTAGGCGTTTCACGCGGCGCCATCGTGGCGTCAGGTTCCATCGTTACCAAGGCGATCGATCGATCGCACAACAGGAGAGAAAGTCATGAACGACAATCCCATGAGTCCGGTCACCAGCTTCATCGGTCGTGCAGGCGTCGGCAGTGCATCGGTCGGGCGCGGCGGTTCATCGTCCACCGATGGCGGCAGCTGGTACGAAGCGATGTCCAAGGCCTGGGGCCAGACGCTCGACGGACAGGCCGCGAAGATCACCAACCTGTCCGACGTCATCAGTTCCGGTGGCGACCAGCCCTCGAATATGGTCAAGCTGACCGCCGAGAGCCTGAAGATGCAGTTCATGTCCAACAACGCCGCGACCTCGCAGAACAGCGTCGGCCAGGCCCTCGAAACGCTGGGCAAGCGCCAGTAATGCCTGCCGCGCGTTGCTTCTGCGCGCGTGGCGGCATGGTGCCGCCGCGCGGGCATGGCGCGCCGACCCGCATTCGCCAGATCCCGGTCAAGGAGACACGGAAATGATTGAAGCCATCCAGGTTGCGGCTGAAGCCGCGCAGGCCAATCCGGCCGCATCGCCCGCGGCGCAACCGCAGGCGACGATGTTCGAAGTCAGCCAGTTCGCCGACGCCTACGCCAATGGCGGCAAGGCCAGCGGGAGCCCGACGGCGGTGTCCGCGCCGGCGCAGCCCTCCGAAGGCATGCGCGCGCTGTTGTCGACGTTCGAGAACCTCAACACCGGCGCCGACAAGATCAGCGCGATGTCGCACGCGATCACCAGCAGCGGCTCCGATCCCACGCCCGGGCAGATGCTGCAGGTGACGATGGAAGCGCACAAGTTCCTGTTCAAGGCGGAGCTGACGTCCAATGTCGCCAACCGCACATCGGACGGCGTCCAGCAGTTGTTCAAGCAGCAGTCGTAAGGCGGGAGCCGGCATGAAAGCGTCGAATGCAAACAAGCGTCCCATGATCGCGGCGGTCCTGCTGGCGTGCCTTGCGCTGGCCGGCTGCGGCGGCACGGCGCTGTACAGCAACCTCGAGGAACAGCAGGCCAACCAGGTGATGGCGGAGCTGCTCGGCTCGGGCATCCAGGCCGACAAGACGCTTTCGACCGACAAGAAGGGCTGGGAGGTGCGGATCGCCAAGGGCGATATTCCGCGGGCCATGCAGATCCTGCATGCCAAGGGCCTGCCGCGCCGCCAGTCGTTCACGATGGGCGACCTGTTCAAGAAGGACAGCTTCGCCACGTCGGCCACGCAGGAGAAGGCGCTGTACGTGTTCGGCCTGGAAGAGTCGATGCGGCAGAAGTTGCTCAAGATCGACGGCGTGGTCGACGCCGCGGTCTCGATCGCGCTGCCGGACCGTGATCCGCTGGGCGGCAACGAGGCGGATTCCTCGGCATCGGTCTTCATCTACCAGGCGCCGGGCGCCGACCTGCGCGACCGCGAAACCGACCTGAAGGTCGGCGTCAAGGACAGCATCGAGGGCCTCGACGACGTCAACAAGGTCACGATCAAGTTCTTCACCGTCGGCACGTCGGTGGCAGGCAAGCAGGCGGCGCGCAGCCCGAGCGCGATGCCGGTGCTGTCGTCGATCAGCCCGCTGGCGATCGCGATCACCGTCGCGATCGCGGTGCTGCTGGCGCTTGTGATCGCTTTCGGCGGACGCCTCCGCGCGCGCCTGGCGCAGCCCAAGCAGGCGCCGCGCGTGTGGAACGGATGAACCGGGCGGCGCGATGAGCCTGCAGGCGGTGTTCGCCGAGATCCACCCCGACTGGTACCACCGGGCGGACGTGGATGGGTGCGAAACCGCGCTGCCCGCCGACGGGTTGCTGCAGCACGCACGCGAGAGCGTGCTCGGGCGCAGGATGCTGGCACGTTGGCTGATGCGCGATATCGGCATCGGTGGCGAATTGCTGGCGCCTCGGCCGGACGGCGCGATCGCTGCCGCGGTGCTGCGCTGGCCGCGTGCGCGCCTGGCGGCGCTGCTGCGCGATGTCGGCGCACTAGCCTACGCGCCGGCGATCCGTGCCGAAGTGCGGCGCGAGCCAGTGCGCCAGCTGCGACGCGCACTGGGCAACAGCTACCTGCTGGCGCTGGACAAGCAGGTCTGGGACGGCAAGGTACAGGCATCGAGCGCAGCGCACCTGCGCGCGGAACTGACCTCCGTCCTCGCGGGCGTGCAGGACGATGCCGCGCTGCACGCACTGCTCGACCACCAGGGCCGCGGCGAGCTGCACGCCTGGGCGGCACAGCGCGATCCCGCGCTCGCCGAATGGGTGCTGCTGCAGTACCCGCGCGAATCCCCTGCCGCTGCGCACCTGCCCCAGCAGCAGGTGCAATTCCTGCACGATCACCACCTCGCCCGCGCGCGCGCGGGCTGACACTGGAACGAGGCCATGTCCGCCGAGCCCGCACGCAGCCCCGCTTCCCCGCCATCCGCCGCGTCCGCCACGGTGTCGGTCTTCGAGCCGCGCCGCTTCGACCGCGCACTGGCCGGCAACGTGGTGCCCGCGCGGCAATGGCAGCGCATCGAAGAGCTCGACGCGTTGCTCGAACAGGTCAACGCGCTGTATGACGATGCTGGCGCCGAGATCGCGCGGGCGCGCGAGCAGGGCTACGCGGACGGCTTCGCCGAAGGCCTGGCGCGCGTGCAGCAGCAGATGACCGAGCATCTCGCCGCACTCAACGAGCGCCGCGCGCGGGTGCTGGCCGATGCCAGCAGCCGCGTCACCGAGCTGGCCTGCGCGATCGTCGCGCGCATCGCGCCGGGCTTCGACGCGCGTGCCGTGGTGCCGCCGCTGGTGATGCAGGCGGTCGAGGCCGCGCAGGCCGAACAGTTCCTGATGATCCGCGTCCACCCATCCGTGCGCGAGGAGGTCGCCGCCGGCCTGGGCGCGGTGCGCCAGGCGCACCCGGCGGTCGGGGTGATCGAGCTGGTCGAGGACGTGAGCCTGGATCCGCAGAGCTGCGTCGTCGTGTCCGAGGCCGGCGAGGTGCGTGCCGGCGTCGCGCAGCAGATCGAGGCGATCCGCACCGCGCTCGCCGGCGTCGGCAGGCAGGGCGGATGAACCTGCCGTTCACTTCGCCGGCGGATGCGGTCAGGACCGGGCCGGACATGGTCGACCCGCTGCTGGGCGCGCTCGCGAAGGTGCAGTCGATCGAGCGCGTCGGCCGCGTCGCCGAGGCGCACGGCACGCTGATCCGCGCGACCGGCCTGAAGGCGGCGATCGGCGAACTGTGCGAGCTGCGCAATCCGCGCGGCGAAGGCGACCCCCATTTCCGGCTCGCCGCCGAAGTGGTCGGCGTATCGAAGCAGATGACCCTGTTGACGCCGCTGGGCGCACTCGACGGCGTCTCGGCCACCACCGCCGTGTATGCGACCGGGCGGCAGGCCGCGGTGCGCGCCGGCGACGGCCTGCTCGGCCGCATCCTCGACGCCCACGGCGAGCCGATCGACGACAAGGGCCCGATCGGCGACACGGTCGAGGCGCCGATCTACGCCGCCTCGCCCAATCCGCTCACCCGCAGCCTGATCGAGCGTCCGTTCTCCACCGGCGTGCGCGCGATCGACGCCACGATGACCACCGGCGAAGGCCAGCGCGTCGGCATCTTTGCCGTGGCCGGCGGCGGCAAGAGCACGCTGCTGGGCATGCTCGCCCGCGGCGGCGACGCCGACGTGAATGTCATCGCCCTGGTCGGCGAACGCGGCCGCGAGGTCAACGAGTTCATCCACGACAACCTCGGCGCGGAAGGTCTGGCGAAGTCTGTGATCGTGGTTGCCACCTCCGACCGCCCGGCGCTCGAGCGCAGCCGCGCCGCGTGGGTGGCCACGGCGATCGCCGAGCATTTCCGCGACAAGGGCAAGCGCGTGTTGCTGCTGCTCGACTCGGTCACCCGCTTCGCGCGCGCGCTGCGCGACGTGGGCCTGGCCGTCGGCGAACCACCGGCGCGGCGCGGCTTCCCGCCGTCGGTGTTCAGCGCGCTGCCGCGATTGTTCGAGCGCGCCGGCAACAACGACAAGGGCTCGATCACCGCCTTCTACACCGTGCTGGCCGAGGACGAGGATGGCGGCGACCCGATCGTCGAGGAAGTGCGCTCGATCCTCGACGGCCACATCGTGCTCTCGCGAAAACTCGCCGCCGCCTACCACTACCCGGCGATCGACGTGCTCACCAGCCTCAGCCGCGTGATGCCGCGCGTCACCGAGCCGACGCACCAGCGCGCGGCGGGCCAGCTGCGCAAGTACCTGGCCAAGTACCAGGACATCGAGCTGCTGCTGCAGCTCGGCGAATACAAGCGCGGCACCGACCCGGACGCCGATATCGCGATCGAGAAGATCGGCCCGATGCGCCAGTTGCTGCAACAGTCGGCCAGCGAGCTGGTGCCGTTCGACAAGTCGGCCGACGCGGTCCGAAGGCTGTTCGGATGAAGCATTATCCCCTCCACACCCTGTTGCGCCTGCGCGAACACCGCACCGATGCGGCGCGGATGGTGGTGCTGGAGAAGCAGCGCGCGGTGCAGGCCTGCCGCGAAGCCTGCACGCGGGTCGAGCAGGAGATCCTGCAGCTGTGCGACGAGCGCAGCGGCCAGCGCGCGCGCCTGCTCGATGCACCGCCGCCCGGCGTGGACTGGTCCACCGTGCTGGCCCAGCGCGAGGCGCACATCGACTGGCTGGGCATGCAGGTGGAGGCCGCGCGCCAGCGGCTCGCGCAGGCGCACAAGGCGCTGCAAGCGGCTGAGCACGAACTGGCGCAGGCGCGCGAGGCGTTCTTCCGCGCCAAGGCCCGGCAGGAAGCGCTCGAGAAGCGACGCGACAGCTGGCGCGGCGAGCAGCGCGCACTGGAAGCACGGCAGGAAGAGGACATCACCGCCGACCTGCTACTCGCGCGCCATCACGGCGCGCGGCCAACGCATTGAGAGGACGACCATGAGCATTGATCGCAGCCCGTCATCCACCCAGACGACGACCCAGGACATCAGCCGCGACAAGTCCGACACTCGCTCCCGCGAGCCGGCGCCGCGCGACAAGGTCGACGACTTCCAGCGGCTCTTGCAAGGCAAGCGCGAATCGCGCGACCCGCGCCTGCAGGGACAGCCGGGCGACGACAGCCAGCCGTTGCAGCAGGCCGGGCGGCGCGAAGGGCAGGAAACGCCGAAATGGCAGCAGGACGAAGGCGCCATCGCCGGCCGGCAGGATGCGGCCGAGCACTACGAGGACGACGCGCTGCGGCGCCAGCGCGACGACACGGGCGGCACTTCGTTGCAGCAGCAGACGCTCGACCCGGCGGCGCTGTACCAGGCGCAGATGGCGATGCGCGACGGCCTGCCGCAGGCCACGGCGCCGACGCCGCTGAATCCGAACGCCTTCGCCGACATGGTCGAGCGCCACCTCAAGCAGATGGCCGCCGATCGCGGCGCGGCCGGCGACGGCGACGGCCGCGTCCTGCTGCGGATGGCCGACGCTACCCTGCCGGGCACCGACCTGCTGCTCAGCCGCACGCCCGAGGGCTGGATGCTGCGCGCCGACGTGCGCTCGCGCAGCAGCTTCGACGCCATCCGCGAGGCTGCGCCGGAACTGGCCCGCCGCTTCGCCGAACGCAATCTGGGCACCCTCAGCATCGATCCGCATTTCCACGGCTGAGCACGCGCTTTTGCCTAGGGTCGACCCCAGATCGGGCACGTCCTAGCTTGGAGGCGTCCCGACGCCCGCAGACACTGCAACGGCGTTCCGGGACCGCCCGCTTCCGCCACATGGAGCCTGCATCCCGGCCAAACCAGAAGGGAGAATGACAATGTCTTTTGATCTTGGCGGAATTGCGAAACTGGCGGGACAGCTCATTGGCGGCGCGATCGGCGGCCCGCTGGGCTCGATGATCGGCGGCATGCTGGGCGACATGATCGGGCAGGCCATCAGCGGCCAGTCGGGCGACATCCTGGGTGATTCCGGGCTGGCAGAGGCTGCGCAGCAGCTGTTCCAGGGCAACTACGACGGTGCGCTGAACCTTGCGTTGAACGGCGGAAACTGAGCCGTGAACCGCGGGTGGGTCGAAGACGTCGAGCGCCTGCACCAGGAAGGCATCATCGACGGCGACGACCAGAACACGCTGATCCGCCATCTGGAGGAACATCGTCGTTCGCTGCAGGACGAGCTCAAGCTGATCGTGCCCGAGTACAACGACCGCATCGCCCGGGACGGGCAACCAAGCGCCGACGAGTGGCTCGCCGCCAAGGCGCGCGAACTCGGCGAACGCGATGGCGAAAAGACGCGGCGCGTGGTCGACACTTTGTCAGCGGTGAACGCACCTGCGCCATAGCGGCCCCGACAGGGGCCGCTATCGGCTTCCACGATGACATCACGCGTATTCCTGCCTACTCTTTACATCCGTGTCGCGAATCCGTGCCACGGATGCTGCAGGAATCCGGAATGAAGCCATCAGCATGAAAAAGGCGGTTTCCGCCATTGTCCTGTTCTTTTCCGTCGCTGGAGCTGCCCACGCCCAGGTCGATTACGTCGGCTCCTGGATCGGGGCAAACGACTTCCGAAGACAGATCGAGCGATCGCAGGACAATCGGGATGTCGGCAAGCACCCGAAGCGGGAGGAAGCGGATGCGACTTCCGCACCGGTGATCGCCAACGCGGACGCAGCGTATCTCGACGCCATGCGTACGTTGCGCCATGAGCCCTCCATGACGGTGACCAGGCGCGTCAATGCAAGCATGGCGGACGTACTGGCCGGGCAGCGGGTTCAGCGATCCTCCAGCACGATCCAGCTGCTGGAAGCCTGCTTCTCGCAGCATCCGGAATTCCGGCGCCTGCTGGCCGCACAGGTTGGCGGCACTCCGGACGTCATGCTCGGGGCGCTGAATGCGGGCGTGTTGCAACGACGCTTCCGGCACAGGCTCGAGAACTACGGATACTCGGCCGACAACATCGCCGATGTCAGCAATGCCTTCCTGATCGATGCCTGGGCCGTGGTGAACGGTGAAAACGTGGATCAGGCAATGGCATTCAGGGGCCTGCAGGCAGAACTGCGCCGCATGCTCTCGGACGGGCAGACGCCGCCGCCGCTGAGCGCTGAAACCCGGCAGGAGAACACCGAGGCGCTCGCCCTGCTGGCGATGCTGGTAGGCGCCGCCAGGCACAACGCGCGCACCCCGGAAGACCAGGCCAGCCTGCGCGTCGGGGTGGACGACATCGGCAGGCGCATGGGGATCGAACTGCGGCAGGTCGCGCTGACCGAGCGCGGCTTTGTCGGGCGATGATCGAGGCAGGATTGGCGGTCACCTGGTGACCTAGGGTCGTTCCTAGATGACTGGGGGCCCGGAAGCTCCTATGTTGCAGTCATCAGCAAGGGCTGGACCCGGAAACCTCAAAGGCATCCCCAGAGATTGACCATGCAGAAGCCGCCGCGCCGCACTTCCACCGCTGCCAACACCGCCGCCTCGAACTGGGCGTTGCGGGATCGCAGCGTGCTGGATGCCGCCGGCGAGGAAGTGGGTCAGGAAGCTCCCGTTGCTGCAAACGACACGCAGGCGTTGATCGATGACTTCGATGCCTCCTTGCAAGACGATGCCGACCTCGACCAGGAAGGGCGCCAGTTCCTGAGCCAGCAGTTCAAGGCGGCGATCCAGGATGCGGCCTCCAATGGTGGAACCAGCCGGCCCCTGGAGCGCTCGGATTGGCTGGAGACGCTCGAAGTCCTGCGCGACATGGGCGTCGTCGACGAGGACGAGAGCAACACCCTGGTACGCCAGCTCGACCAGGCCCTGCAGCCGCTGCAGCGCCGCAACGTGCAGGTGGCGCTTGAATTCAGCCGCCGCTGCAACGAGCAGGACGAACAAAGCGCATTGGAATGGCTGCGGGCCCAGACCGCCGAGGCGCCGAAGGCGCAGCAGCCCTCCTCTCCTCCGTCGCCGCAGTTGAAGCACACCGCTTCGGGCGACACGGTGACCCAATCCCGTTCACGCCGCTTGCGTGGCCCGCCGGTCCGATAGCTCCGTAATTGCTGCACAAGAAATCATCATCATTCTTATTCGGAGATATCAAAATGGCTATCGAAGGTTTCCATTTCTCGTACGTGGGCGAAGTCAAGAACGAACAGGCGAGCAAGTCGACCGCCGCGGCAAAGGGCAGCTGGCTGGTGGCGCTCGCCACGATGCTGGGCAAGATGGCTGACAGGCTCGGCGACTCGATCGTCAAGCAGGCCGAGAAGATCGACCAGCAGATGAACAAGGAAGCCAAGGCCCGGAACGACGGCAAGTCGGTCGAGAACAGCAACCTGACCCAGCTGAACGCCGAGATGCAGGCCATGGCGCAGCAGATGAAGATGTTGATGGACGCCATCAGCACGATCATCAAGACCATCGGCGAAGGCAACCAGAGCATCGCCCGCAAGCAGTAAAGCGCTTGCAACAAGGACGTTTCCCGGAGGCCAGGCGCGCAAGCGCCTGGCCTTCGGCTTTCTGTGGCGCGCGATCCGTGCGCTTGAGGCGGCTCTCATCCCGGCAACACCATGGGTTCGACCGGCACGCGCACTTCACCGATGCGTGGATTCGCGGTCGATTGGCTTGCACGACACGGCGGCAGGAAGACCAGAGCGTTCGTGCCGCAAAGACGTTTGCCCCATCCGCATAAGAAGTGCAGACGCGGCGAGGATGACGTCTCGATTCCTGGCCAAAGCCTGTGTGACCGGCGCGGCGCTTGCTGCGGGTTGCTTGATGTCGGGGGGGCGGCTCATGGACCTGCACGGATGCGGGCATGACTTGGCGGAAGCGCGGGCCATTACGTCGGCAGGGCCAGGGCTGACAGTGCGGGACACTGCGCCGTGGTTGCGGGCCCCCGTACGCGGCGCCGGGCAGATGCTGCTATCGCTATCGATTCCGGCGCGAATTCAGGGTGTTATCCGAAGCAGACATCGATGCATCGTGCTCAAGGGCCATGCGCGCACGGACTGGGCCATCGCACCGGCCATCAGGCGCGCCGGTGCATGGAGATGGGCCTGAAACCGCAGATGCGGCGCAGCGATCAATGCGTCGTGCCGATCGCCCTCAGTAGCGGCGCTGCCGCGACAAGCGGCGTGCCAGCCACCAGGCGATGGCGCCGACTCCCAGTCCAAAGGCAGCGAGCCAGCGGATATGGCTTTGGCCGACGAGGTCGTCGGCCATGTGGCCGGGGTTGCCCACGAAGATGACGATGGCGGCGGCCAGGCAACCGTAGGCGATGATCGCCAGCATCCAGAACAGCCACTGCATGGCGCGTGCGATCTCGCGCTCGGCTCCCGCTTCGCCGACGCTCGTGTGTCCCATTGCACCCATGGCCCAGAGCAGGCGGGCCATGCCGCCCTTGGGCATCGACTGCAACCTGTTGCGCAGGCTCCGCCGCTGCGCGCCATCGAGCGTGTGTCCGGCGGGATTGAGCAGGTTCTCGCCGCGCATCGCGGCGACCGCGTCGTTGGCGGGAAGGATGACGCCACGTGCATCCGCAGGCTGGTTGACCGGGGTCGTGGCCATGGTCAGCCCGGCGGCAGCCAGCGCTGCCGTGCTCCCTGAAGGCAGCGCAGGCGCGCTGGGCAGGCTCGGGGGAACCGCGGTTGCGGGTGGCGGCGCCGTCGCCGGCGCGGTGTTTGCGGTGCGTCCGGCGGCCAGGGCGGCGTCGGCTGGCCGGTTCGGCGCCAGTTGTGTCGCATCCGTGGCAGCGCGCTGCTGCGCTGCCAGGGTGGCTGCCTGGGGCGTCGTGGCAGCCGTCGTGTTGGCCGCGCCGGTGTTGGCCGCAGCGTTTGCGGCGGCGCCGGTGGCGGGATTGCCTTGGACGGCGAAGGCGCCCTGCGCCCGGCCGGCGGCATTGGGCGCGTTCATGCCGGATGGCATGGGGACTCCGTCGGCCCGGGCGGATGCCGAAGGTCCGCCATTTGCGTGGGCCTGCGCGTTGGCGGAGGGGGCCTGGTTGCCAGCGGCGGCGGCATTCGCATTCGCGTTGGCGTGGGAGGGCGGGCCGGGGACATGGCGATGCTCGGGGCGTCCATCCACATCACGCATCACGCTCGGGGCGCCGTTCGCCATCGAGTACAGGTTGTTGCCCAGTTGCCGGGCAATGCCTGGGGCGATGTCCAGCAGGCCGGGCAAGCCGGGGCCGCCGGTGTTTACCGAGCCCGGGTCGCGGGGACCGCCGTGGTTGTGGCTGCCCTGGTTGCCCTGGTTGCCCTGGTTGCCGTTGGGGCCGCGGTTGCCTTCCGGCGACGCAGGATTGTTGCCGCCGGTGCGCGGACCATTGCCCTGCGGCACGCCGTCGTTGCCATTGCCGTTGCCGTTTCCGGTGCCCGGCACCTTGCCGTTGTTGCCGTTCTCACCGCGTTCGTTGCGTGGCCCGCCCGGTTCTGCCGGCTCCCCCTTGCCCGCGTGGCTGGGCAGGTTTGCGTGCACGAACCCGCTGTTGCCGCTCACTGGTCCGACTGTCATCGCAAGGCCCTCCGGAGGTCGGGCGCAGGCACCCGATTGCAGCGTATGGCAATGCTTGGGCGTCAATCACCTGTGGCAAACCCTAGGTTGCCGACCGACTTCCTGCGTGGCACGTGCCGCCCGGCACAGAACGCGCATAAAAAAGGGGAAGGCACTGGGCCTTCCCCTGGAAATGTCCGGCTGGGCCGGAGGACTTTCGGTTGTCGCATGGCTCCGGCACGAAGGCCGGATACGGACAGGCTAACGCCGCCATTAACTTAATGCAACACTTGAAAAAAAATTACTTAAGCCGTTGATATTACTGGCCTGCAAAATCCAGCGTGGCGCGTTTGATCTGGCGACGTTCGGGTCTGGGCAGGGCCCAGTCGTTGTTGAACAGGGCCGGCTCCCAGCCGCCGTAGGTCGGGTTGGGCAGCATCCACCAGCGCTCGCCGAACCAGTCGCCGTATTCGTCGAGTAGTCCGGCCCGGTCCTGCGGGGTGTTGGCGACGACTTCGACGAAGTCGCCGAGCTGGTCCCCGAACTGCATCAGCACCCGGTATTCGCGCCCCGCCAGGCGGCGGCGGCAGTTCTTCTCGCTGCCGTTCTGGTCGCAGCCGGGCACGACCGTGCCCAGGCCGAGGAAGACGTCGTCGCTGGCCACCGGCATCCCCACCGCCTTGAGGTTGGCGATGGTCGCGTCCTTCAGATGCACGGCACGGTTGGACAGGTAGAGGATGGTGACGCCCTTGGCCGCCGCGGCCTTGGCGAACTCGACCACGCCCGGCACGGCCTTCGCCTTCTTCTCGGCCACCCACAAATCCCAGCCGGGGTCGCTGTACTCGGCCTGGTCGCGGATCAGTCGCGCTTGGTAGGGCGAGTTGTCGAGCACGGTTTCGTCGACGTCCATGATCACTGCCGGTTTCAGGTGCGCGGTGTTGCCGGCGTTGTCGCGTTCGGTCGGCACCAGCGCATCCCAGTGCTGCTCCTTCAGCGCCAGGTCGAGCTTGTCGGCGGCGGCGCGATAGACGGTCTCGGCCGCGGCCCGGTACTCGGCCGAGGTCTGGATCCACAGCACGGCGTTGAGGTTGTCGTCGGCGGTGGTTGCGGGGGCCGCGGATTCCGCGGCCGGTTTCGACTGCGCCGCGGCCGTGGCCTCCGGGTTCGATGCGTCGCCCTGCGGCGCGGTGAACGAGGCGGGCTTGCAGGCCGCCAGCGACAGCGCGGCGGCAAGCAGCGAAACGACGAACATCGAGTGGCGCATGGCGGTCCTGCGGGAGCGGGGAGGCCGCCGAGTCTAGCGAAGTCCGGCAACAGGCGATCGAGGGCTGGATCGCAGAGGTGCGCAGGGCATTGCGACGGACGCGCGCTCAGCCTTCCAGCATTGCCTTGATCGCCGCGAAGCCGACGCTGGCGCGTTCGGCCTTGCGCGCGGCGTCGGCGACCGGGTCGGCGCCATCACGCTGGAGTTCGGCGGCCGGGAGTTCGTCGAGGAAGCGGCTGGGCTGCAATCGCAGCTTCGAACCCCAGCGCTGCGCCTCGCGCGAATGCGACAGCCACAGCTGCTCCTTGGCGCGGGTGATGCCCACGTAGAGCAGGCGGCGCTCCTCGTCCAGTCGGCCTTCGTCGAGGCTGGCCTCGTGCGGCAGGGTGCCGTCCTCGACGCCGACGATGAACACGTAGCGGAACTCGAGCCCCTTGGCGGCGTGCAGGCTCATCAGCCGGACCTGGTTGCCGGCGTCGTCCTTGTCAGCGCGGGTGAGCAGGGCGAGCGACGCGGCGAGCTCGCCCGCACTCGTTCCCTTGGCGCCTTCGAACCAGTCGGCCAGTTCGTCGAGGTTGCCGCGGCGGATCGCGAACAGCTGTTCGGTCTTGCACTGCGCGCGCAGCGCGGCGAGCAGGCCGGAGCGGTCGTTGAGCTTGCGCACCAGTTCGGCCGGCGGCAGGTGCGAAGCATCGCCGCGCAGGCCACGGACGATGTCGGCGAATTCCGACAGCGCGTTCGCCGCGCGCGGCTGCAGCTGCTTGAGCAGGCTGATCGATTCGGCCGCGCGCGACAGCGGCAGGTGGGCGTGCTGCGCGAGCTCGGCCAGCTTCGCCAGCGAAGTCGCGCCGACGCCGCGCGACGGCGACTGCACCGCGCGCAGGAACGCGGCATCGTCCTCGGGGTTGGCCACCAGCCGCAGCCACGACAGCGCGTCCTTGACCTCGGCGCGTTCGAGGAACGCCGTGCCGCCGCTGAGGTGGTAAGGCACCCGCAGTAGCTGCAGCGCCTTTTCCAGCGCGCGCGACTGGTGGTTGCCGCGGAACAGGATGCAGAAGTCGCTCCACGGCGCGCCGCGGGCCTGGTTGATGAAGTGGATCTCGCCGGCCACGCGCTCGGCCTCGTGCGCGCTGTCGCGGCACTCCCACACCCGGATGCGCTCGCCGTCGGACTGCGCGCTCCACAGGGTCTTGGGATGCTCGTGCGGATTGTTGGCGATCAGCGCGTTGGCCGCGCGCAGCACGCGGTTGCTGCAGCGGTAGTTCTGTTCGAGCTTGACGACCTTCAGCGCCGGGTAGTCCTGCGCCAGCTGCGACAGGTTTTCCGGGTTGGCGCCGCGCCAGGCGTAGATGCTCTGGTCGTCGTCACCGACGCAGGTGAAATGGCCCTTGTCGCCGGCCAGCGCCTTGAGCATCCGGTACTGGGCGTCGTTGGTGTCCTGGCACTCGTCGACCAGCAGGTAGCCGATGCGCTCGCGCCAGCCCAGTGCGACGTCGCTGTCGTTCTCGAGCAACTCCACCGGCAGCCGAATCAGGTCGTCGAAGTCGACCGCGTTGAATGCCGACAGCCGCGCCTGGTATTTCGCGTACAGCGCCGCGGCCTCGCGTTCGCGCGTCGACTGTGCGGCGTCCAGCGCCTGCTGCGGCGACAGCCCGGCGTTCTTCGCCCGCGAGATCAGTCCGTGCGCAGCCTGCACCGCATCGGGCTTGGCGCCGGGCAGCAGGTCCTTGAGTTGCGACGCGGTGTCGTCCGCGTCGAAGATCGAGAAGCCGCGCCGCAATCCGGCCTTGGCGTGTTCGATCTGCAGCAGCTTCAGCCCCAGCGCGTGGAAGGTGCAGATCGTCAGGCCGTCCGCACCGTCGCCGCGAATGCGCTTGGCGACGCGCTCGCGCATTTCCTTCGCCGACTTGTTGGTGAACGTGATCGCGGCGATGCGCCTGGCCGGATAACGCTGCGTGGCGATCAGGTGCGCGATCTTCTCGACGATCACGCGGGTCTTGCCGCTGCCCGCCCCGGCGAGCACCAGCAGCGGGCCCTCGCAGTGCGCGACCGCGGCGGATTGTTGGGGATTGAGGCCGTGCATGGCGCGTTCCGTGGGGGGCGCCAGTCTACAGGCTCCCCCCGCGGGCCATGCCCGGCGCGGCATGCAGGACGATGTGAATGCCCGCGCCATGACAGGCCAGTTCCTTGACAGCTGGGCTGCTCCCGCGCGCCGCGGCGGATACCATTTGCGAAATGGATCGTTGTGCCCGCAGTCGACACTGGACGGGAGGGAGGAAGCAAGGTGCTGAAAACATGGAGCGGTTGCTGGTCGTTGACATCGATCGTGCTCGCGTTCGTTGTCTCGTTGCCGCTTCACGCGCAGGGCGGCAACGAGGAGTATTTCCCGCCCGAAGTCGACAGTTCGCTGATGATCAGCGGATTCCGTGCCGGACATCCCGACCTGGACTTCCGCAAGCGCGGGATGGATGCCTTCAACAAGCGCCATTACGTCGCTGCCCGGACCGCGTTCCTGCGCGCTGCGCGCTACGGCGACAAGCCGTCGCAGGCGATGCTGGGCGAAATCCACTGGAAGGGGTTGGGCATCCAGCGCGACCCGGTGCTTGGCTACGTGTGGATGTTCCTTGCCGCTGAGCGTGGCTATTACGACTTCCGCGCCTGGAGCGAGGCGTACTGGCATGAGATGTCCATCGAACAACGGCAGCAGGTGCAGGAGCGTGGCCCAGCGATCGTCGCGGCCTTTGGCGATGCCGTGGCCGTGCCACGCCTGGAGCAGGCCATGCGGCGTGAGTTGCAGCGGGGAACCGGCAGCATGCTCGATTCTTCCGGCCAGTCGCTGATGATCCTGAGTTACGAAGGCGGGTCGCCCAAGGGAGTCGATCCGCAGCGCTTTTACGCAGCGCAGTACTGGCGCCCGGCGGAGTATCGCCAGCTCCAGGACCGACTCTGGAAGGCGCCGCTGCAGAAGCGGGTCGACGTCGGCCCGTTGGAGGATGTCAGCGCGCCTGTGCGCGGTACGCCTCCCGAACGATGAACCCCCGCCGGGCGAGGCTGCTGCAATGGTGAGTGCCGTGCAGTCGCGCGGCCCGCGCGGATCCATGGTGGCAGCGGATGGCTGCCGTGCGGCTGTACTCCTTGCGCGGCGATCGGGCTCGCACCGGCAGTGCTCCTCGCTATGCGCGGTCGCGATGGGCTGCGGGATCAAAGTCATGCACCTGCCGGGCAATGCAACGGTTTGCCCTTCGGCGACGTAGTGTTCCAGCAAGCGGCGCAGGTCGTGCCGTGGATTGGCAGGATGCGAGTCGGGAGGAAGCGCGGTGAAGACGGACATGCGCATGCTGTTGCTGGTCGCCGCCGCGAGCGCCTGCCCGGTGTTCGCGCAGCAGGCTCCGGTCGCGCTGGAACTGCAACCACCGCTCGAGCGCCCGGTCACGGGCAACTACGTCGGCGAGCCGGGGATTCCGCCGCAGATGATGACCGCGGGCTTCCTCAGCGGGCACCCGGACGTGCGCTGGCGGCGCGAGGCGCTGCATTCGTACAGCCGCAAGGAATACGACATCGCCCTCGACCAGTTCCTGCGCGCCGCGCGCTATGGCGACAAGCCGGCGCAGGCGATGCTGGCGGAGATGTACTGGAAGGGTGTCGGCGTCGCGCAGGACAGGCCGCGCGGCTACGCATGGATGGACCTGGCGGCCGAACGCAGGTTCCCGAACTTCGTGATCCTGCGCGAGCGTTACTGGAGCGAACTCCACGAGCGCGAGCGCAAGCAGGCAATCCGCGTCGGCCGTCCGCTGATGGACGAGTACGGCGACGACAGCGCGCGCTTGCGCCTGGCCAAGGTGCTGCGGCGCAACCAGCACGAGAGTACCGGTAGCCGGTTGGGGTTCGTCGGCCACATCGAAGGCAGCAGGCCCGGCCTGTTCGCGCGCGGACAGGGCATCGCGCCCAGCACCGGGCCACTGGCGGGCTCGGGCATCTACCTGCCTGCGGACGACTACTACGCGTCGGAAAACTGGGAGGTGGACCAGTACTGGCAGCGGCAAGCGGCCGCCTGGGGCGCACCGTCGCGCGCGACGGTCCATGTGGGCGACGTGGTACCGGTCGGCACAGCCGCGAAAAAGCCCGAAGGGCCACCCACAGATCGAGATCCTTGATCGGGCGGCAGGGCGCCGCGTGTTGCGCGCGGTTTCGGGGACCGGATTGCGCTGCACGAAGAGGTGCGTGCAGCGCAACGCTTGTCGCCGGGGCGACGCCAACCGTTTCCCGGACGTCGCCCCGACGCGTACGCGGGCCTTACCAGCTGAAGCCGGCGCCGCCCATCACGCTCGATTCGCCGCCGCCGAAGGCCGCGCCGATCGAGATGCTGGCGCGGTTGCCGATCGCGCGCTGGTAGCCGACGGCGAGCGCCGACTCGCCGTTCTGGCCGCCGACGCCCACGCCGACACGGTTGGCCCCGGCCAGGCCCGCGGTGTTCATCGCCATGCCGGCGTAAGCACCGCTCATAGCCGCCAGCTTGTCGATCCGGCGGTCCTGTTCGCGGAAGCGCTGGTCGACGTCTTCGCGGAAGGTGTCGAGTTCGCTGTTGAACTGTGCGAACACAGCGTCGGTGTAGGTGTTGGCGGCATCGAGCGTCTGCACCGCGACGGTGTCGGTATAGGTGTTGGCCGAAGCGAGGGTGGCCGCGTCGCCGGCGTCGGCGTGGGCGTTGGCCGAGGCCGCGCTGGCGTCGAGCTGGCCCTTGTTGACCGCGTCGCCTGCCGCCACGCCGTCGGCCACGTTCGAGACCACGGTGCCGTCGGCGCCGCCCAGGGTGATGGCGGCGTTGCCGGCGTCGTCGTATTCAACCGCCAGCTCGCTGCCGGTGCCGGGGCCTGAGGGACCCTCGGGGCCTTGCGGGCCGTCTGGTCCCTGTGGACCAGTCGGACCATCGGGTCCCTGCGGACCAGTCGGACCATCCGGTCCTTCGGGCCCTTGTGGTCCGGTCGGGCCAGTCGGTCCTTCCGGGCCTTGTGGACCGGTTGGACCTTCGGGCCCTTGCGGCCCGGCCGGGATCGCGTCGATGCTGGCCTGGAGCGAATCCAGCCGGCCGTCGACCGCGGCGAAGGCGGCGCCGACGTTGTTGTAGGTGCTGCCCTGGATGACATAGCTGGGCGCGCCGAACACACCGCCGCTGAAGCTGGCGCCGCCGCCCAGCGCGGCGACGACGCTGCCGAGCTGGCCCACCGTGGCCGCGTCGTGGTCGCCGATGCCGTCGGCGACGTTGACCAGCCGCCGCTGCAGGTCGCTGCCGTAGGTGCCGCCGTTGAACTCATCCTCGTCCGAAGCCAGGTGGCCGAACGAGACGGTGTCGGCTTCCGAGGCGATCGAGTCGCTGCCGATCGCCACGGCCCGGTCGGCGCCGGCCATCACCCGGGTCTTGACGCCCAGCGCCATGCCTTCCTCGGCGTGGACCTGCGCCGCGCTGCCGACGGCGATCGCACGGGCCGCGGTGGCCTGCGTGAAGCGGAAGGGATCGATGTTGGTCTGCGAATCGCCGAGGAAACCGCCCAGCGCCAGGCTGTTCTCGCCGGCGGCCTGGCTTAACACGCCGGTGGCGGTGCTGAACTGGCCCGTGGCGTTGCTGTAGACGCCCAGCGCGATCGTGCCCCAGGTGCTGGCCTGCGAATAGCTGCCCATGGCGAGCGACCAGTTACCGCTGGCGTTCGAGTCGACCCCGATCGCAACCGTGCTGCTGCCCGTGGCATGGGAGTTGTAGCCCAATGCCACGGCTCGCCCGCCCGTGGCCTCCGCGTTCGTGCCGAAGGCGGTGCTGACCACCCCGGTTGCGGTCGCGCCCTTTCCGCAGGCGGTGGTCCTGTCGTCTTCGGTGCCGGTGTTGGCGCCGCCGTTGTCCTGCGTGCCGGCGTCGCTGTCGGCCACGATGCAGGTGATGCCGGCCATCGCCGGCAGGCTGGCGCCGGCGCCGCAGGCGAGCAGCAGCGACAGGGCGAGGGGGCGAATTCGGGGGAAACGCGGGTTCTGCATGGCCATGCTCCTTGGTCCTGGTATGGGCAAGGAGCACGACACGGGCCCTCCTTGCGCGTGATGCGCGACGAGCGGGCAGGCAGCGGGGAATGGCGTTCTCGAGGGCCCGGGAGGATCTCCCGATTGCGTCTCCGGCCGGCGGTCGACACGATCCGGCGTGTCCGTTGGTCAGCCATCGGGTGGAAACGTGCGTGTCGAACCGGGCTGCAACTCCTCCCCGAGCCTGCCGATTTCGTCGTCGCCCGCGCACTATACCCTTCGCTGTGCGCCGCTCGCGGCGCGGAGACGGGCCCACAACGCATTTCCCGCGGGAGCGGCTTCAGCCGCGAGCTTTTCGCGGCGCGCGCAAAGGTCGGTGGACTCCTGGCAAGCGCGCCCGCGGATGGCGTGCGGGTCATGTCCGGCGATGGCGGGCTGCGCATAAAATGTGCGCATGGCCAAGCTCTACTTCTACTACTCGGCGATGAACGCCGGGAAGACCACCACGCTGCTGCAGAGCGCGCACAACTACCGCGAACGCGGGATGCGGGTGGCGATCCTGACTCCGCGGCTCGACGACCGCGCCGGCAGCGGCAAGGTGGCCTCAAGGATCGGGCTGAGCGCAGATGCGGTCGGCTTCGAGCAGGGCGACGACCTGCTGGCCTGGGCGAACGCCGATATCGCCGCACACGGCCGGCTGGACTGCCTGCTGGTCGACGAAGCGCAGTTCCTGCGCAAGCCGCAGGTGTGGCAGTTGAGCGAAGTGGTCGACCAGCTGCGGATCCCGGTGCTGTGCTACGGGCTGCGCACGGATTTTCGCGGCGAGTTGTTCGAAGGCAGCCAGTACCTGCTGGCCTGGGCCGACGAGATCAGCGAGATCAAGACCATCTGCCACAGCGGCAAGAAGGCGACGATGACCGTGCGCGTGGACGCCGACGGTTACGCGGCGCAGGACGGGCCGCAGGTGGAGATCGGCGGCAACGAGCGCTACATCTCCGTCAGCCGCGCCGAGTTCAAGAAAATCGTGCGCGGCGAGGGGCGGATCGAGCCGCTGCAGGAGCGGTTGCCGCTGGTGCAGCCGAGCGACTAGCCGCCCTTCGCTGCCCTTGCTGCCCTTGTAGGAGCGGCTTCAGCCGCGAGCTCCTTCCAACATCGTTCGGACGAGCAAAAGCTCGCGGCTGAAGCCGCTCTACTGGGTATTGGGGCGCTTCGCAAAACGCGCGTGGAACCTAGCCAGGATTCTCGACAGTCGACTGGCAGCCGGCGCGGATCGCATCGATCTCGCGCACCACGGCGCCGCCTTCGGGTTGGGCCTGCTGCAGCGTCAGGTCGAGCGCGGCGAGATCCTGCAGCACTTCGCTGCGCTGCGGGCCATGGCAGTTGCGTTCGGCCAGGTAGGCGCTCGCGAGCCAGGCGACCCGTCGTCGCTCGATGTCCTTCGCCGACAGGCTGGCCAGGCGCTTGAGCTCGCGCATCGCCGCCGCGCTGCCGTCGCGCGCCTGCAGGCGCGCCAGCGACAGTTCGCTGCGCAGCGTGTGCGGGTGCGAGGGGCCGTAGCCCTGGCGGGTCAGCGACACGGCCTGCCGCAGTTGCCGTTCGGCGGTCGTGCGTTCGCCGAGCCCGGCATTGGCCTCGCCGAGCAGGCGCAGGGTGTCGCCGACGAGTCCGGCGTGGCGGCCGGGCAGCGCCTCGCGCAGGCGCAGCGATTCGCGCAGCTGCAGCCGGGCTTCGGTATCGCGGCCGACGCCGTGCAGGATCATCGCGCGATTGAACAGCTGGCCGGCGAGCAGTTGCGCGTGGCCGGGCTTGCGGCTGATCGCGATGGCGCGGTCTAGGTTGCGCAATGCGGTGTCGATGTCGCCGCGCTCCCAGTCGACGATGGCCAGGCTGTTGTAGTTGCGCGAAACCTCCTCGTGCTCCATCCCCAGCCGTGCCAGCAGCCAGGCCTGGCTGCTGGCGAACTCGGTGGCCGCCTCGTCGTAGCGGCCCGCGTCGACGTGAAGCGCGGCAAGCTGGCGGCGGGCATCGATGGTGGCGCGATGCTGCGGCCCCTGCAGGTCGAGCGAGAGGGCGAGCGCCTTGCGGCATTCGGTCTCGGCGCCACGGATGTCGCCTTGCGCGCGTCGCAGCGAGCACAGGCTGCCCAGGATCTCGATCGCAAGCGGATGGCGGTCGCCAACCCTCGTGCGCAGCTGCGCCAGGGCGTTGCGTAGTTCGGCCTGGGCCCGCGCGCTGTCGCCGGTGGCCGCGCGCAGCCGCGCCAGGTCGGCCAGGTTCTCGACCACGCCGGCCTCGTTGCGCAGCGGATCGCGGCGCAGCGCCAGCGAGCGTTCGAACATCAGCCGCGCGGCGTCGTAATTGCCGGCGTGGCGCTGGCAGCGACCCAGTTGCGAATAGAACTCCGACGCCTGCGCCGGCAGCTGGTGCTCCTCGCGCCGCGCCAGGGCCTGCCATGGGCGCATGCCGGACATGCAGTCGGCGTACCGGCCGAGCATGCGCCGGGTGTGGCCCAAGTCGGTCGCCGACTCCAGGCGCAGGCTCGGCGGCACGGTGTCGAGCGAGTCGAGGATCGCTGCCTGGCGATCGAGCAGCTTGAGCGCGTCTTCGTAATCGCCCAGGCCCACGCGCAGCCGGGCGATCACGCCGAACAGCTCCGCACGCGCTTCGGGCTGCCGCGCCAGTTCGCGGTCGCCGCGTTCGACCCCGGCGTCGAGCAGCTGGCGCACGTCCAGCGGCACGCCCTCGGGCGTGCTGCCGGCATTTTCGAACAGGCCGACGACGAAGTCCTTCAGCGCCTGCGCGCGCGCGCCTTCCTCGACGAACTGCCGCGACTGCCAGACCACGATGCCCAGCGCCGCGGCGAGCGTGATCGCGACCAGCGACGCGCTGCCCAGCGCCCAGCGGTGGCGGCCGGCGTACTTGCGCAGCCGGTAGGCCAGGCTCTGTGGCCGCGCGTGCACCGGCTTGCCGTCGAGGTAGCGCCGCAGGTCCAGTGCCAGCGCCTCGACCGAGGGATAACGCTGCTCGGCGCGCTTGGCCAGCGCCTTGAGCACGATGTTGTCAAGGTCGCCGGCCAGCTCGCGCGCGCGTCGGCGCAGGGCGCCCGGCTTGCCGGTCCGGTCGCCGTCGGGGCCGCGCAGCAGCGTCGACGACGGCTTGAGCGGATCCACGCCGAGGATCGCCTCCTCCCATTCCGCGTCGGTCTGGCGTTTGAGCCGATAGGGCTTGGCGCCGCTGAGCAATTCGTACAGCACCACGCCCAGCGAATACACGTCGGTCATCGTGGTGACCGGTTCGCCGCGGATCTGTTCGGGCGCGGCGTAGTGCAGGGTGAAGGCGCGCAGCCCGGTGCGGGTGTTGTCCGGCGCCTGCTCGGCGGTGTCGAGCAGCTTGGCGATGCCGAAGTCGAGCAGCCGCACTTCGTCGAGCGCGGTGACCAGGATGTTGGACGGCTTCAGGTCGCGATGCACGATCAGGTTCGCATGCGCGTGGCTGACCGCCTCGCAGACCTGCAGGAACAGGCGCACGCAGGCCGGCACGTCCAGCGCGCGGGCCTTGCACCAGTCGGTGATCGGTTCGCCCTCGACGTAGTCCAGCGCGAGGTACGGCTGGTTGTCGGCGCTGATGCCGGCGTCGAGCAGGCGCGCGATGTGCGGATGGCCGAGGCGGGCGAGGATCTGGCGCTCGCGGGTGAAGCGCAGGCGCAGGTTGGGGTCGGCCAGCCCGGGGCGCAGCAGCTTCAGTGCCACCCGGCGCTGGTACAGGCCGTCGGCGCGGCTGGCCAGCCAGACCTGGCCCATGCCGCCTTCGCCCAGCAGGCGTTCGAGCTTGTACGGGCCGATCAGCGCATCGGGCCGGGCGCCGGGCAGCGGGGCGATCAGGGGTTCGGACAGGAAGTCGTCGCCTTCGGCCTCCAGCGCCAGCAGCCCGGCGAGGTCGTCGGCCAGCTGCGGGTCCTCGGCGCGCAGCGAGGCCAGGCTGCGTTCGCGGGTCTCGGGGTCGAGCTCGAGCAGTGCGTCGAGGAGCGGGGACAGCCGCTGCCAGCGTTCGGCGTCCATGGTGCTCAGCCGGGCGATCGGCGGCAGGCGTGTCGCGGGACGAACCGTCGCGCCGCCCGCCGTTCATTGCGGCCGCGGCGTGGGGCCTTCTGGTCCGATATCGGCATCAACAGCGGGTTCGGCATCGGCAGCAACAGCGTCCTCGCTACGTTCGGGATGACGGGCAACGGCGGCTTCTGCGCGTACTTGCGCGGGGGAAGGCTCGAATGATCGTCATCCCACAATCCCCGGGCGCCATGGCACAGCTCCTTGCTGCATTCGGGATGACAGCGCCTGCTCTTTCAAACAACCCATGACCAACGGCATCCACCGACAAGCTCGTGGGGGAAGCCGCTCCTGCAAGAGCCAAGGACGCCAGGTTCAAGCCTTCGCGGGAATGACGGTCAGAAGAAAAGTTCAGGCTTTCCTAGGAGTCCTTCAGCGATGCCAGCAGGAACAGTCGCGCCTTCTGCCAGTCGCGGCGGATGCTGCGCTCAGAACGCTTGAGCAGGGCAGCGATTTCCAGCTCCGACAGGCCGGCGAAGTAACGCAGTTCGACCACCTGCGCCAGGCGCTCGTCGACCGCCGCCAGCTGGTTCAGCGCGGTGTCGAGGCCGAGCATGTCCTCGTCCAGGCGCAATCCGCCCTCGATGTCCTCGGGCAGGTCGGTGACGCGGTGCAGGTCGCCGCCGCGTTTCTGCGCCAGCCGTTGCCGCGCGTAATCGACCACCACGGAGCGCATCGCCGAAGCGGCATAGGCGAAGAAATGCGCACGATCGTCGAACTTGGCCTCGCGGCGGCCGATCAACTTCAGGTAGGCCTCGTGCACCAGTGCGGTCGCGTCCAGGGTCTGGCCGTGCTGGCCGGCGAGCTGGCGCCGCGCCATCGTGTGCAGCTCCTGGTAGAGCGTCGCCAGCACGCGGTCGAGCGCGCCGCGGTCGCCCTCGCGTGCGGCGTCGAGCCATTCGGTGATGTCAGCGGTCTGCGTCATCGATTTCCCCAAAGCGCGGCGCGACTATACCGCGCGCCCCCGTCGACCGCTTGCGCCGCCGATCGGCGCGCGGGGCACCACAGCGTCGCCGCCGGGACGAGGATCGACCAGGGATGCTCTTGGTAGGAGCGGCGGAAGCCGCGAGCTCTTCCGCTTGCTAGCCTAGCCCCGGCAAAGAGCTCGCGGCTTCCGCCGCTCCTACAAGTGCCAGGTGGCGCGAGAGGGGCGCCTAGCGCTGGCAGTGGCCGCACCACACCGTGGCGCGCTGGCCGATCATGGCCTGCTTCAGCGGCCGGCCGCAGTTCGGGCAGGGCGCTCCGCCGCGGCCATAGGCGGACAGTTCCTGCTCGAAGTAGCCCGGCGCGCCGTCCGGGGCGATGAAATCGCGCAGCGTGGTACCGCCGCGGGTGATGGCCTGGGCGAGGATGCGCTGCACCGCGTCGGCGAGCAGGCGATAGCGCTCGCGCGAGACCCGGCCGGCGGCGCGCAGTGGCGAGATGCCGGCGGCGAACAGCGCTTCGGCGGCATAGATGTTGCCCACGCCGACCACCACGCGCTGGTCCATCAGGAAGGTCTTCACCGGCGCGCGGCGCCCGCGGCTGCGCGTGAACAGGTAGTCCCCATTGAAGGCCGCCCCATTGAAAGCCGCCCCACCGAATGCCGCCGCACCGAACGCCGCGCCGTCGAGCGCAAGGCCTTCGGCACCCATGTCGGGCAAGGGTTCCGGCCCGAGCCCGCGCAGCAGCGGGTGGACCTCGCCCGGCGGCTGCCACAGCAGGCAGCCGAAGCGGCGCGGATCGTTGAAGCGCAGCACCCGTCCCGCTGCGCGCGTGTTCCCCGCGAGCGCGATGTCGACATGGTCATGCGCGCGCACCGGCGCATCGGCCGGCAGCACGCGCAGGCTGCCGGACATGCCCAGGTGCAGCAGCGCGCTGCCGGCATCGGTGTCGAACAACAGATACTTGGCGCGGCGACGCACCGCGGTGATGCGCTGGCCGGGCAGCAGCCCCGGCACCTCGGCCGGGATCGGCCAGCGCAGGTCGGGTCGACGCAGGATGACGGCGGCCACGCGCCGGCCTTCGACATGCGGCGCCAGTCCGCGGCGCGTGGTTTCGACTTCGGGGAGTTCAGGCATGGGGTGCGCAGCTGGCCGAGGCCGAGATGGCTTCCATAGTCGGGCGGTTGCCGGGTTCGCCGCAAGGAAAGGATCCGCGCCAGAAGGCTCTTCGCCACCGCGCGACCTGGTCGTCCCGCCGTCGTCATGGTGGCCTTGGTCGCCGTGCACGCGTCGCCTGCGTTCGACGGTTTCCAGTCGGTTTCAGGCTTCGGCCTGGTCGAAGCCATCGACCGGGTTGCACTGTCCGCGCGCCTCCGTTGGCCTGTCATGAACGTGAACAGGCGGACGGTCCGCATACCCGGATGAACAGGCGTGCCCATACCCTCGCGCAGGGATGGCATTGTGTTCCGGCAGCCCCCATCATGGCCGGGCACACATTCCAAAGTTTCCGTCACGATGCCCACTTCGATCCTTGATTTCCTCGCCGGTGGCCTGCTCCAGTTCGGCTGGGGTGAGATGCTGCTGTACCTGCTCGTCGCCACCCAGCTGACCATCCTCGCCGTCACGCTCTACCTGCACCGCAGCCAGGCGCATCGCGGCGTCGATTTCCATCCGGCCATCGCGCATTTCTTCCGCTTCTGGACGTGGCTGACCACGTCGATGATCACCCGCGAATGGGTGGCGATCCATCGCAAGCACCACGCCAAGTGCGAGACCGAGGAAGACCCGCACAGCCCGATGTACAAGGGCATCAACACGGTGTTCTGGCGTGGCGTCGAGCTGTACCGCGAAGCGCGCGGCATGCGCGCGGACATCGAGCAGTACGGCAAGGGCGCGCCCGACGACTGGATCGAGCGGCACCTGTACACGCCGCACGCGACGATGGGCCCGACCGCGCTGCTGTTCATCAGCTTCGCGCTGTTCGGCTTCATGGGCGTGGCGGTGTGGGCGATCCAGATGGCGTGGATCCCGTTCTGGGCCGCGGGCGTGGTCAACGGCCTCGGCCACTGGTGGGGTTACCGCAACTTCGAGACCACCGACACGGCGACCAACCTCACCCCGTGGGGCGTGTGGATCGGCGGCGAGGAGCTGCACAACAACCACCATGCGTTTCCGAGCTCGGCGAAGTTCGCGCTGCGCAAGTGGGAAGTCGACATCGGCTGGGGCGTGATCAAGGGCCTCGAGAAGCTGCGCCTGGCCAAGGTGCTGCGCGTGGCGCCGTCGCTGGACGTGCGCCCCAACATCAACGTGCCCGACTCCGACACCATGCGCGCGCTGCTCGCGCACCGCTTCCAGGCGATGACCGACTACCAGCGCAACGTGCTCAAGCCCGCGCTGTGCGAGGAAGCCCGCGCAGCCGGCGCCAAGCTGCGCGCGCTGCTGCCGCGGCAGTTGCGCAAGGGCATCGTCGACGACGGCCGCTGGCTCAAGCCCGACGCGCGCCAGCAGTTGCAGCAATGGGTGGACGCGCGTCCGCGCATCCGTACCCTGGTCGAACACCGTGCGCGCCTGGCCGCGCTGCTCGAGGCGCGCACCCACAACGCCGGCGAGTCGCTGCGCAACCTGCAGGCCTGGTGCCAGGAAGCGGAGGCCAGCGGCATCCGCGCGCTGCAGGAATACTCGGAACGGCTGAAGGGTTATTCGCTGCAACCCGCGCGGGCGTAAGGCCCGCGCCGCGTGCGGCGCCTTGCGTGATCGACGACGGCGGGCCAATGGCCCGCCATTTTCATGTGCGGCCTTGCGGGATGCTTCTTGTGGGAGCGGCTTCGGCCGCGAGCTTTTTAATCGGCCGTCTCGCCAGCGCAAGAAAGCTTGTGGCCGAAGCCGCTCCCACATGAGCGCCGTGGCTACAATGCGCCGGTGAAAAGCCTGGCCGCCCTCGTCCTGTCATCGCTCGTGCCGCTCGCCGCGCACGCCCAGGTCAACGCCACCAGCGACTACCTGTCGCGCATGGACGGCGACGGCGACGGCCGCATCTCGCTGGCCGAATACCAGGACTGGATGAGCTACGCGTTCGACGCGATGGACCGCAACCGCGACGGCACGCTCACGCCCGACGAACTGCCCGGCGGCAAGGGCAAGCCGGTGACGCGCGACGAATATCGCGCCCGCATCGCCGCGACATTCAACAAGCAGGACGTCAACCGCGACGGCAGCCTCAGCGCACGCGAACTGGCGGCGCCGCCGCAGTAGGCATCGCTGCAGCTGCAGCACGGGCATGTTGCCGATGCCCGCGGCGCGGACGCACCGTGTCGCGGCATCCGGACACGAAGACGCCGGCTCGCGCCGGCGTCGTGATCAACCCGTGGTGCGCGGCAATGCCGCGCCGCCCGCTCAGCGCGGTTCCTCGGTCACGGAGGCCCCCGGGTCGGCCGTCGTCGTGTCGTGCTCGCCGGTGAAGTAGCTCCAGAAGTTGAAATCGCCGTACACGGTGGCGTCGCCGAAGCGCACGCTCACCTCGTCCGCGCCGCCGCCGGTGTCGACGACGACCTCGCCTCCGGCGGCGTAGATGGTGTCGTTGCCCTCGCCGGCGTAGGCGGTCGCCTGGTAACCGAGGACGGTGACCACGTCGTCGCCGTTGCCGCCGTTGGCGAAGGCTTGCGCGCCGTACGCGACGACCTCGTCGTTGCCCTCGCCGCCGAATGCGTACACGCGCGGGCCACCCAGGGTGCTGTAGGCGTGGACGGTGTCGTCGCCATCCTCCCCAGCCAGTTCCACATGTCCCTCCGACGGCACGGCAGCCGTGGATTCGTCAGCGGGGATTTCACCGTTTGCCTCGAGCGTGAGCTGGTCGTCGCCTGCACCGCCATACACCGTGACGTCGGCGGTCACCGCCTCGGAAATGGTGACCGTGTCGTTGCCGCCCTCGCTGCGGATCTCCAACTGCTGGCCTGGGGCAAGCTTGATGTTGGTCGTTTCGCCGTTCACGGTGACATCCACCGTGCCGTCGGCGCGCTGGTCGACGGTGACGCGGTCCTCGGCATCGGTCGTGGTGACGACCACGCCATCGTAGCCGTGGCTCTGTTCGCGGCTGACGGTCACGCCGCGCCCACTGGCCAGTTCGGTGGAGCGTGCCCCGCTGCCGTCGCTCGGCTGTGCATGCGGGTCGGTGGCCACGCCCCAGCCCTTGCCTTCGCTGCCACCATCGATGGAGGCGGGCAGCCTGCCTTGGTCCTGGCTGGGGCCGTCGTCGGGCAGCGGGATGCGCGAAAGAGAGCTGGAAACAGGGGAGATGGACATGTGGGGCCCGAGTCGTGCGATGTGAGGCTCCATCCTTGCGACCCTGGGGATCGAATTCCATCTGGGGTCGACCCTTGGTTCTTCAGGGGTCGCTCAGGCCGGCAACGTAGCGGCCGACCCGGCGCGAATCCACGAGCCCGGCCACACGGACCGGGCCGGGCCCGGCCTGTCGTACTGAGCGCGTCCGCCCGGAATGGCGACGCCGGCACCTTGCCGGCGTCGTGTCTTCATCGGTGCGTGCTGCCGCTCACCAGATCCGCACGCGCGCGTCGGGCGCGAGGTACAGCTTCTGTCCGTCCTGCACCCCGAAGGCCTCGTACCACGGGTCGATGTTGCGCACGGTCAGTACACGCAACGACCCCGGCGCATGCACGTCGCCGATCACCCGCGCGCGCAGCGTGGGTTCGCGCATCTTCGTGCGCCAGGCCTGGCCGTAGGCGAGGAAGAAACGCTGGTCGCCGGTGAGGCCGTCGATCACCGGCGGCTCCTTGCCGCCCAGCGATGCGCGCCAGGCGCGATAGGCGGCCTGCAGGCCGGCGACGTCGGCGATGTTCTCGCCCAAGGTCTGGGCGCCGTTGACGTGCAAGCCAGGCAGCGGCTCATAGGCGTCGTACTGCTTCACCAGCCGGTCGGCGGCGGCCTTGAAGTGCGCGTTGTCTTCCGGCGTCCACCAGTTGTGCAGCTGGCCGTCGGCGCCGAACTCGGCGCCGGTGTTGTCGAAGCCGTGGCTGATCTCGTGCCCGATCACCGCGCCGATCGCGCCGTAGTTGGCGGCAGGGTCGGCTTTCGGGTCGAAGAACGGTGCCTCCAGGATCGCGGCGGGGAAGTTCATCGCGTTCTGCAGCGGCAGCTGGATCGCGTTGACCGTCTGCGGCTTCATCCACCATTCGTCCGGGTCGATGTCCTTGCCCAGCTTGGACAGCTGGTGGCGGTATTCGCGTTGCTCGGCGCGCAGCGCATTGCCCAGCGGGTCGTCGCGGCGGATCTCCAGCGCCGAATAGTCGCGCCAGGTGTCCGGATAGCCCACGCTCACGCGCATGGTTTCGGCCTTGGCCTTGGCCTTTTCCCTGGTGGCCGGGGTCATCCAGTCCAGCTTGTCCACGCCGTCTCGGAACGCGGCCAGGATGTTGTGCACCATCTGCTCGACCTGCGCCTTGGACGAAGCCGGGAAGTACTGCTCCGCGTACTGCTTGCCCACCGCATCGCCCAGCGCATTGCTGGTGGCGGCCACCGCGCGCTTCCAGCGGTCGCGCTGCTTCGGCGTGCCCTGCAGGGTCTTGCCGTGGAAGTCGAACGCGAGGTCGGCATAGGCCCTGGGCAGCAGGCCGGCACTGTGGTCGAGCGCGTGGAAGCGCAGGTAGTCCTTCCACACCGGCAGCGGCTGGCTGGCGACCAGCGCCGACAGCCCGCGGATCGCGTCGGGCTGCCAGGCGACGATCGTCTTCTCGCCCGACAGGCCGGCGGCCTGCAGGAACGCCGGCCAGTCCATGCCCGGCGCCTTGTCCGCCAGCGTCGCGGTGTCCCATGGGTTGTTGCCCTTGTGCACGTCCTGGCTGTCGAGGACGCTGGCGTGCACCTTGGCGATCTTCATTTCCAGGTCGAAGATCGCCTTCGCCCTGTCCTCGGCGTCCGGCGTGCCTGCCTGCTCCAGCAGGGCGGCGATGTAGGCCCGGTATTTGTCCCGGTTCTGCGCCATCGGCTTGCCGGCGGACAGGTAGTACTCGCGGTCGGGCATGCCCAGGCCGCCCTGCATCAGCGTGGCGACGTTGCGCGGCGGGCCTTCCAGCCCGCGCGCCACGAACACGCCAAACAGGTTGCCGGTGGCGAAGTGGGTGTAGTTGAGCGGATCGGTGTCGGCGCGCACGGTGCCGCCGATATAGCGTGAAAGGTCCGGCACCGAGCCGATGGCGTCGATCCCGTCGAGCATCGGCTGCAACGGCGCCAGGCCGCGCTGCTCGATGCCGGCATCGTCCATGTACGCAGCGTAGTAGTCGGCGATCTTGCGCGCGTCGCTGCCCGCGGGCGGCCCGGCTTTCTCCAGGCCCTGGATCAGGTCGGCGGTGCGCTTCTCCGCCAGTTCGAACACCTGCACGAACGCGCCGGTGCTGGAGCGGTCATCCGGGATCCGCGCGGTCTTCTCCCAGGTGCCGTTGGCGTAGGCGTTGAAGTCGTCGCCGGGCTGCACGGACTTGTCGATGCCGGTCAGGTCGATGCCGGAGGCCTCCGCGGCGGGTGCGGTGTCCGCCGCGGTCGCAGCGGGCTGCGCGGCCTCGGTGGCCGGCGTCGGCGACCGCTGGCAGGCGGGCAGCGCGGCGGCGATGGCCACGGCCAGGACCGCAACGGCGAAGGGAGGTGGGGAAGGCATCGCGCACTCCTCGGGTGGATGAAGCCGGCCATGCTGCGCCCGTTACCGTTTGCCGCATGTGCAAGAAGTCATCGCTGCCGGCGTGCGCGTCACGCAAACGAAAGACGCCGGCCCTCGCGGGCCGGCGTCGTGGTTACCGGATGGCGATGCGCTACTGGGTGATGTCGCGATCCTTGGTTTCCGGCAGGAACAGCGTGCCGATCACCAGCGTCATCACCGCGATCACGATCGGATACCACAGGCCCTGGTAGATGTTGCCCGAGGCCGCGACCAGCGCGAACGAGATCGTCGGCAGGAAGCCGCCGAACCAGCCGTTGCCGATGTGGTACGGCAGCGACATCGAGGTGTAGCGGATGCGCGTCGGGAACAGTTCCACCAGCCACGCCGCGATCGGGCCGTAGACCATCGTCACGTAGATCACCAGGATCGCCAGCAGCACGATCACCATCGGCGTGTTGATCCGTGCCGGATCGGCCTTCTCCGGATAACCCGCTGCGGTGAGCGCGGCCTGCAGCTCGCCGTTGAAGCGCGCGCCATCGGCCTTGAGCGCCTCGGCATCGTGGCCCTTGCCTTCGAACGCGGTGACCACCACGTCGCCGATCGCCACGCTCGCCACCGTGCCTGCCGGCGCATCGACGTTGGAATACGGCGTGCCGCCCTTGGCCAGCGCGCTCTTGGCGATGTCGCATGAAGTGGTGAACTTGCTGGTGCCCACCGGGTTGAACTGGAACGTGCAGGTGTCCGGGTCGGCGGTGACCACCACCGGGCTGGTCTGCGCCGCTGCCTCGATCGCGGGGTTGGCGTAGTGCGTCAACGCCTTGAAGATCGGGAAGTAGGTCAGTGCCGCGAGCAGGCAGCCGGCCATGATGATCGGCTTGCGCCCGACCTTGTCCGAGAGCCAGCCGAAGACGATGAAGAACGGCGTGCCGATGATCAGGCCGGCGGCGATCATCAGGTTGGCCGTGGACGCTTCCACCTTCAACGTCTGGGTCAGGAAGAACAGCGAGTAGAACTGTCCCGCGTACCAGACCACCGCTTGGCCGGCGGTGGCGCCGAGCAGCGCCAGCAGCGCGATCTTGCCGTTCTTGCTGAAGAAGCTCTCGGTGATCGGCGCCTTCGAGGTCTTGCCCTCGGCCTTCATCTGCGCGAACACCGGCGATTCGGCCAGCTGCAGGCGGATCCACACCGACACCGCCAGCAGCAGGAACGACACCAGGAACGGGATGCGCCAGCCCCAGGCCTCGAAGTCCTCGCTGCCGAGGAAGTAGCGGCAACCCAGGATCACCAGCAGCGAGAGGAACAGGCCCAGCGTCGCGGTGGTCTGGATGAAGCTGGTGTACAGGCCGCGCTTGCCCATCGGCGCGTGCTCCGCGACGTAGGTGGCCGCGCCGCCGTACTCGCCGCCGAGCGCCAGGCCCTGCAGCAATCGCAGGGTGATCAGGATCACCGGCGCGGCGAACCCGATCGTGGTGTAGCTGGGCAGCACGCCGACCAGGAACGTCGACAGGCCCATGATCACGATGGTGATCAGGAACGTGTACTTGCGCCCCACCAGGTCGCCGATGCGGCCGAACACCAGCGCGCCGAACGGGCGCACCGCGAAGCCGGCGGCGAATGCCAGCAGCGCGAAGATGAAACCGCTGGTGGGATTCAGGCCGGTGAAGAACTGCTTGGCGATGATCGCGGCGAGCGATCCATACAGGTAGAAGTCGTACCACTCGAAGACGGTGCCGAGGCTGGAGGCGAAGATGACCTTCTTGTGGCCCTTGGTGATCGACCCGGGCGTCGATGCAGCGGTCGCGGTTGTGCTGGACATGGTGGCTCCCCTTAGAAGCTGTACTTGACGGTGGTCTGCAGGCGCTTGAGGTCACCCTCGCGCTCATCCTCGAGCGAGCGCTGGCCCCACATCAGTTCGGCGCCGACATCGAGCTTCGGGATCGGCGAATAGATCAGGTTGGCGTGGAACGACTGCGCGCGCTCGGTCACGCCGAAGCCGGTCAGTGCCTTGTCATTGTCGAACTGCGCCGCCGAATACATCAGGTTGCTGCGCAGCTTCGCGGTCCATGCGTGGCGCCAGGCGACGAAGCCGCCGTAGCCGTCGAGCGCGTGCAGCTCGCCGTTGGCGTCGAGCACCGTGTCGGTGCCCAGGCCGAAGGCCATGTAGCGGCCGATGCCGCTGCCGGCGTTGGCCATGTAGCGGATGTCGTCGTTTGCGCCGAGGTTGAACTTGCCCGACACGCTCACCGCGCCGCCGGTTTCGGTCTCCTCGCCGTACTTGAACTGGCGCAGCAGCGCGGCCACGGTGAAGTGGCCCCAGTCGCCCTTGGTGAGCCAGCGGCCGGTGAAGTCCGGCAGCACGCCATCGCCGCTGTTGAAGCGCGATGCGCCCAGGTACGAGGTGACCGTGGTTTGCGGGTTCTCCACCGAGAACGACCACGGCCCCTGGGTGTAGCGCACCTGTGCCTGGCGCACGAAGGTGGTGCCGTCGGTGACGCCGACGAAGTCGACCGCTTCGGGCAGCGCCGCGGTGTCCTGGAAGTTCGACCAGGTCTGGCCGGCCAGCCAGTTGTTCCAGCTCACGTAGGCCTGGCGCAGGGTGATGGCGTAGGTATTGGTCGAGGTCTCGTTGCCGGCGAAGGCATTGTTGCCGCCGCCGTACATGTCGGCCTCGATGTAGGCCTTGAGCTTGTCGCCGCCGTCGGTGACGGTGTCGGCGCTGAACCAGAAGCGCGAGAACTGCGCGTGCACGTCGGTGTAGGGGTCGCCGCCGTCCGCGCCTTCATCGCCCACGGGGATCGCACTGGGCAGGTAGAACAGGCGGCCCGCGGAACCGTCGGCGATGCGGCCATCGCTGGTGTCGGTGGCCATCGCATCGAGCTTGATGAAGCCGCCGTAGGTGAAGGTGGTGCCGGGGTTGGCGCTGGCGTTGATGGCCGTGGCCTGGATCGGCTGCTTGCCGGCCGGCACCGCGGCGGGCGCCTGTGCCTGCGCGGTCTTCACCTCGCTCACCTGTGCCTGGGTGTCGGCCACCGCGGTCTGCGTCTGCTGCTGCTGTGCCACCAGCTGTTGCACCATCTGCTCGAGCTGCGCGACGCGCGCTTCGAGTTCTTTTTCCTTGGCGGTTTGGGCCAGCGCCGCGCCCGGCGCGAGCAAGGCGACGACGACCGACAGCGCCAGCAATCGGCGATGCGTGGTGGCGGCGGGCATGCGCCCGCCGGTGCTGCTCAATGCAGTCATGAAAATCCCCTCCCAGGGCTGCGCGTTGGAGTGCGCCGGCAGGGTGCGCGACCGCCATCGGTGCGTCGATTCGCCATTGGTCGCCTAGACGAAGGTCTAACGCCGGCCGGTGCTTGATGGGGCACACTGGTGCGGTTCCCGCGTCAATCCGGTGGAGGCCATGTCCGATATCCCTTCGATCTACCCCGTTCCCGACGACTTTGCGGCCAGGGCCGCCATCCGCCACGACGACTACGAGCACCTGTATGCGCAGTCCGTCCGCGATCCGGACGCCTTCTGGGCGAAGGTCGCCGAACGTCTCGACTGGGACCGCAAGCCGACCAGGATCCGCGACGTCAGCTATGACCTGAAGGACTTCCACATCCGCTGGTACGCCGACGGCGAGCTCAATGCCAGCGTCAACTGTCTCGACCGCCACCTCGCCGCCCGCGGCGACAAGACCGCGCTGGTATTCGAACCCGACGATCCGAACGCCCCGGCGCAGAACGTCACCTACCGCGAACTGCACGCGCGCGTGTGCAAGCTCGGCAACGCGCTGCGCAACCTTGGCGTGAAGAAGGGCGACCGCGTCACCATCTACCTGCCGATGATCGTCGACGCCGCGGTGGCGATGCTGGCCTGCGCGCGCATCGGCGCAATCCACTCGGTGGTGTTCGGCGGCTTCTCGGCCAACTCGATCGCCGACCGCGTGCGCGACTGCCAGTCGAAGCTCGTCATCACCGCCGACGAGGGCCTGCGCGGCGGCAAGCCCATCGCGCTCAAGGCCAACGTCGATGCCGCGCTGAAAATGCCCGGCACCAACACCGTCGAAACCGTGCTGGTGGTGCGCCACACCGGCGGCGCGGTCGACATGCAGATGCCGCGCGACCGCTGGTTCGATGCCGTGGTCGACAGCCAGCCCGACACCTGCGAGCCCGAGCGCATGAACGCGGAAGACCCGCTGTTCATCCTCTACACCTCCGGCAGCACCGGCAAGCCCAAGGGCGTGCTGCACACCACCGGCGGCTACCTCGTGTTCTGCGCCTACACCCACGAGGCGGTGTTCGACCTGAAGGAAGACGACGTCTACTGGTGCACCGCCGACGTGGGCTGGGTCACCGGCCACAGCTACATCGTCTACGGCCCGCTGGCCAACGGCGCTACCGCGGTGATGTTCGAAGGCGTGCCGAACTACCCCGACTTCTCGCGCTTCTGGCAGGTGATCGACAGGCACAAGGTGACGATCTTCTACACCGCGCCCACCGCGATCCGCGCGCTGATGCGCGAAGGCGACGCGCCGGTGAAGAAGACCTCGCGCGCCTCGCTGCGACTGCTCGGTTCCGTTGGCGAGCCGATCAATCCGGAGGCCTGGCGCTGGTACTTCGATGTGGTCGGCGACGGCAAGCGCCCGATCGTCGACACCTGGTGGCAAACCGAGACCGGCGGCATCATGATCTCGCCGCTGCCCGGCGCGATCGCCGCCAAGCCCGGTTCGGCCACCAAGCCGTTCTTCGGCGTGCAGCCGGCGATCGTCGATGCCAACGGCCAAGTGCTCGAGGGCGAGGCCGAAGGCAACCTGGTGATGCTCGACTCCTGGCCGGGCCAGATGCGCACCGTCTACGGCGACGACCAGCGCTTCATCGACACCTACTTCAAGACCTATCCCGGCATGTACTTCAGCGGCGACGGTTGCCGCCGCGACGCCGACGGCTACTACTGGATCACCGGCCGCGTCGACGACGTGATCAACGTCAGCGGCCACCGCATCGGCACCGCCGAAGTGGAAAGCGCGCTGGTGCTGCACCCCAAGGTGGCCGAGGCCGCGGTGGTCGGTTTCCCGCACGACATCAAGGGCCAGGGCATCTACGCCTACGTCACGCTGGTGGCCGGCGAACAGGAGAGCGAAGAGCTGCGCAAGGAGCTGGTGAAGCAGGTGCGCAGCGAGATCGGCCCGACCGCCACGCCCGACTACATCCAGTGGGCGCCCGGCCTGCCGAAGACGCGCTCGGGCAAGATCATGCGCCGCATCCTGCGCAAGATTGCCGAGAACGCGCCCGACCAGCTCGGCGACACCAGCACCCTGGCCGATCCGTCGGTGGTCGACTCGCTGGTGAAACAGCGGCGCGTGCCCGACTGAGCAGCTGATGGGCTCGACCATCCTCGTCGCCGACGATCACCCGCTGTTCCGCGAAGCCCTGCGCGGCGCGGTGCAGCGCGTGCTGCCCGACGTGCAGCTGCGCGAAGCCGAGGACGTGGATGCGCTGTACGCGCTGGTCGAATCCGAGCCCGACGCCGACCTGCTGCTGCTCGACCTCAACATGCCCGGCGCGCAGGGTTTTTCCGCGCTGGTGCACCTGCGCGCGCTGCATCCGCAGCTGCCGATCGTGATGGTGTCCGCGCGCGAGGAGCCCACGGTGATGCGGCGCGCGCTCGACCACGGCGCGATGGGCTTCATCCCCAAGTCCGCCGACGCCGCCACGCTGGGCGAAGCGATCACCCGCGTGCTCGACGGCGACCGCTGGGCCCCCGCCGCCGCCCACGCCGCGCCCGCCGCATCGGCCGACGAACACGACGCCGCCCAGCGCCTGCAAGGCCTCACGCCGCAGCAGTTCCGTGTCCTGCAGATGCTGGGCGAAGGCCTGCTCAACAAGCAGATCGGCTACGAACTCGGCGTGTCCGAAGCCACCATCAAGGCGCACATGACCGCGATCCTGCGCAAGCTCGGCGCCAGCAACCGGACCCAGGCGGTGCTGATCGCCGGGCGCCTGGCGCTGGATCCCGGAGCGATCAAGCCGCAGCCGGAAGAAGCCGAGTAGCACGGGGCGGATCCAGGTCAATGCTGGTGGTCGCACGATCTTGAGATGAAGCCGCCCGTATGCGATACCGACGGCAGCTGCCGTCGACCGGGAACCATGCCTTGAACAGCGTTGCCGTTGAATCCGCTCTCCCGGCCGGGGATTCGTCGTCCGGGGAGTGGCGCGCGTGGGTGCGGATCCCGCAACTGGCGGCGCGCCTGCTGTGGAACCACTGGCCGCAGCTGTTGTTCTGGTTCTTCGCCCAGCGGGTGTCGTATTACCTGGGGATGAAGCTCGCGGTCGCGCTGGCGCTGCAGTCGCCACTGCTGGGTTATGTCGGCATCGCGCTGCTGGTGCTGGTGCAGCTGGTCACCACGGCGATGATGTTCATCGCGGTGAAGCCTTCGTTGCCGGCGGTGTCGAGTGCGCGCGAAGGCGACTGGTTGCCGCCGATGCAACCCTGGAGCAACTCGTTGGGCGCCGCGCTGCTGCCGTTCTTCGCGTTCTACGTGACCTGGGGGCTGCTGGAGAACGTCAAGCGCGATTTCGGTGCTTCATTCTTTGACCACGACCTCGCCGCCGCGCTCAACCAGGCGCTGCAGTCGAAGGGCACGGGCGAGGCGGCGCCCGACTACGTGAACTGGCGCAACGTGATGGGCCTGCCGGGGCTGTGGATCGCGCTGCTGGTGTCCGCGGTGGTGCGCTACTTCGCCAAGCTGCGCGCGGCGAGCACGCAGCGTCTGGGATGGATGCTGCTGGCGACGCTGTGCGAGGCGTACTGGGTGTTCATCGGCGTCACCGCGATCGCCTCGGTGACGGGCGACGTCAAGCAGGCCTGGCACGAGACCCGCGCGTGGGTGGCGGTCGCGGCCTGGTGGGAGAACCCGGTGGTGTTCCGGGTGTCGCTCGACGGCGCGAAGCAGTTCGTGCTGGCGCCGGTGCTGGCGTTCGTGCGCACCGTCGCTGGCGCGGTACTGCTGCCGCTGGTATGGCTGGCGATCACCGCCATCATCTACGGCCTGGACCTGCGGCGCCGGCATCGGATCGATGCCGCGGACAAGCGCCTCGGAGGCCTGGCCGCCCGCTACCAGCGCAGCAACTTCCTGGTACGCAACGTCGCGGGCAAGCTCAGCGGTGGCTGGGTCAGCAAGGGCGTGCCGGTGCTCAACAGCATCCGCCTGGTGCTGCGCGCCGGGCTGCCGGCGCTGGTGACGCTGTGCCTGGGTTGGGAGTTGCTGACGTTCGTCGATGCCTGGGGCTGGCGGGCCGTGGTGTCGCTGATCGGCCCGATGGACTACGACGCCTGGCGGGCCGTCGCGACGCCCGCCGGCATGCTGGTCGGCGATCCCACTTCGGTGCAGCCCACGTTGCTGGTGCAGGTGCTGCGCACCGTGCTGCTGGCGGCGACGTTCGACCGTGCGATCGCCAGGCTCGGCGCTGCTCAGCGGCCGCCCGGCAGCGCCATGTCGAGGTAGGCGCCGGCCGGTTCGACGTCCTCGGGCGGCAGCGGGAACAGCTGTAGCTCCAGGCGCAGGTCCTTCGGGCGCACGTCGTCGGGTAGCAGGAACGGCAGGCGGGCCGTGTACGGGCCGCGGTCGGGGCTTCCACGCGGGCGCGCGCAATCCAGCGCATGGCCCGCGCGTCGGCTGTAGGTGGTCAGGGCTTCTGGCGCGAACCGCCAGCTGCGGCCGCGGTCGTCGCGCAGCAGCAGCGAGCAGCGGGCGACGTTGCTTTCGCCGGTGGTGGTCTGGTCGGGACGGATCTCCAGTTCGACCACGGCCACGCGCGCGTTGCCGGGGAGCAGCAGCTCCCTGGGCAGCACCGTCTGGTCCTGGATGGCGAGGCCGCGCAGGCGCCACTCGGCGCCGGCATAGCGTCCCCAGGCGCCGGCCGGCACCGCGCGGGCGGCATCGGCGTCCCGGGTGCGGAACTCCCGCTTGCGATCGAGGTGCGGCCCGACCACCGCACCGGCGGCCAGCACCGCTGCGCCCAGCAGCCAGGGCCATTGCCGGCGCCACCAGCCCGGCGCGGTCACAGCACGCCCCCGCGGACCAAGAACGTCCGCAGCACCGGCGTCGCGTCGGTTCGCAGCGCATCGGCGCGGCGGCGATCGATGCCCAGGTCGATGTCGACCAGATGGTCGTTTGGCGTCATCACCACGCCCAGGTGGAAGCGCGCATGCAGGCCCTCGAGCCGATCGGCGGGGACCTCGAAGTACAGCCGGCCCGTCGCCGGGAACCCCGGCGCCAGCGATTGCCCGGCGATGTTGGTTTCGAACATGCGCCCGCCCTCGCCGCCATGGTCGAACGGGCGTCCGGGTTCGGCCGAGGATTTGTCGAATGCCGCGTACTCGCGGCCCTCGCGGTCGCGAAGGAATGCCGTCACCCGGCCGGAATCCAGGGTGGCTTCGATGCGCACCGGCACCGACAGCCACAGGGCATTGCTGGGCAGCTGCCCGGGCGGCGTGCTGCCGGTGATGCCCGGCACCTCCAATGTCCTGCCGCTCTCCAGCGCCGCATCGGCGGGGATGTCCACGCTGAAGCCGCGCGCCTCGGCGACACTGCCGGGGGCGCTGCGCACGATGATCGGCGCGAAGCGCTCGACGTAGCTCGGCTCGTGCCGGCGCAGCCAGAAGACGACGACGGCGGCCAGCAGCAGGACCAGAGCGCTCGCGGCCATGCGCCGCCACCGCGCCGGCATGGCCGGCCGGGCCACGGCGTCACTCATGGGCCTGCCTCCGCGGCGCGCTCGCCCGGGCGCCGGTCTTCCACCGCGATCTCCCACAGGCCCGCCGGTGCCGCGCGCACCCAGCCTTCCTCCTGCGTCAGCCAGGTGCTGGGGGTGAAGTCGTAGCCCATCACCGCCACGCGCATCCGGGTGGGGACGGGCGGGCCCTGCGGCGACAGCCGCCAGCTCAGCACCGCCTGCGTCGGCACGCCGGGTTGCAGGGTCAGCTGCGCGCCGCCCACGCGCTCGACCCCCGTCGCCATCTGCGGCGCGCTCGGCGCGCCGGCATCGTTGGCCAGCCACACCAGGTCCTGGGCGAGCTTGCCCGACGCCGGCATGCTCCTGCGATCGTTGTAGGTAACCGTGGCGGCGACGTACAGCGTGTCGCTGTCGACATCGACGTAGTCGAGCTTCTGCGAGGGCTTGTGCGAGCGCCAGGCCGACTGCACGGCGACCTGGTACAGGCCCGCGTCGACGGCCGCGCCGGCTTCCTGCGGTTCGAGGGCTGCGATGCCGGTCGGTTTCACCACCCGTTCGAAACCACCCGCCAGCCCGGTGGCCACCGCCGCCACGACCAGCACCGCGGCCAGCCCGCGACCCCAGCGGTGGCGCAGCAGCTTGACGTAGTCGTTGCCGGTCACGGCGCCGCGGGCGTCGGACAGGACCTGCTTCTTCAGCGAATCCGGCGGCGGCGAATTCAAGCGCGATCCCTAGTCACGCCGGTGTCGCGGCGCCGGCCGCCCCCGGCCGTGTTGGCATCCATGTCGGACGGATTGGCGGGCATGCGGGCCGGTCGGCTGCGATCGGGGGATGGGGCCATGATGCCAAAACCTGCGCGGTGCGGGGACGACGCCCCCTCGTCGCTGTCGATGGCGGGAAGCCGCGGTGTCAGGCGCCTTCGCTTGCAGCCTGGGTGCGCTGCGCGGCCAGGAACGCCCGCAGCGACGCCGGCTTGATCGGTTTGGTCAGCACCCGGTAGCCGCGGGCGCGTGCGGCCTGCTTGAGGGCGTCGCTGCCATCGGCGGTGAGCAGGGCGCCGGGTAGCTGTGGGCGGCCTTCGCGCAGCGCGTCGAGCGTATCGAGTCCGTCGAGCCGGTCGTGCAGATGGTAGTCGACCAGCAGCACGTCGGGTCTGCCGGCCATCTTCGCCAGCGCTTCGTCGACGGTGGCCGCGCGCAGCACGTCTACTTCCCAGCGGCCGAGCAGCGCGGCCATGCCGGCGAGGATGTCCGAGTCGTTGTCCACGCACAGCACGCGCATGCCCGTCAGCGAATCCGGAAGCCCGCCGCGAGGTTGTTCCAGCGCCGCCACCGGCCCGTGCGCGGGCGGCACGAAGATCGAGAACATGCTGCCGCGTCCCGGGGTCGAGCGCACGCGCATCGGCTGGTCGAGGATGTGCGAGATGCGCTGGCAGATCGACAGGCCCAGGCCGAGGCCCTGTTCGCCCCAGTTGGTCGGCTGCTCGTAGCGCATGAACTCCTCGAAGATCTGCCCGAGGTGGTGGTCGGGAATGCCCGGGCCGGTGTCCCAGACCTGCAGTTCGACACGGTCGCCGCGCACGCGCGTGGCCAGCACGATGCGGCCCTCGCGGGTGTAGCGCAGCGCGTTGGCGAGGAAGTTCTGCAGCACGCGCCGCAGCAGGCGGCGGTCGCTGCGCACCGGCGTCGGCCGCAGGTGCAGGCGCAGGTCGATGCCGCGCGCCGCGGCCATCGGTGCGTACTGCGCGGCGAGCTGGCGCAGCAGCTCGCCGGCGTCGAAATCGCTGAGCTCGGGCTTCAGCGCGCCGGCATCCAGGCGCGAGACGTCGAGCAGGCCATCGAGCAGTTCCTCGGCTGCGCGCAGCGAGGTGTCGACGCGCTCGGCCAGGTGGCGTTGCTCGGCGGGCTCCTCGGCCTCGCGCAATGCCGAGGTGAACAGGCGCGCGGCGTTGAGCGGTTGCAGCACGTCATGGCTGAGCGCGGCGAGGAAACGGGTGCGCGACTGCTGCGCATCGGTGGCCTCGCGGGTGCGCGTGGCAACGCGCTGCTCCAGGGTCTCGTTGACTTCGCGCAGCGCGGCCTCGGCGCGCTTGTAGTCGGTGACGTCGCTGTAGCTGGTGACGTAGCCGCCGCCGGGCAGCGGCTGGCCGCGCATCTCGATCACCTGGCCGGACGCGCGCACGCGCTCGAACACGTGCGGCGAACCGGCGCGCATGTAGCTGATGCGCTTGTCGATCTGTGCCTGCACGTCGTGCTCCACCGCCTCGCCGCTGCCGAGTTCGCCGCGCTCGGCGTTGTAGCGGATCAGGTCGGCGACCGGGCGGCCGACGTAGAGCATGCCGTCGGGGTACTCGAACATTTCCTGGTAGCGCCGGTTCCACGACACCAGGCGCATGTCGTGGTCGACCACGCTCACGCCCTGGCCGAGGTTCTCGAGCGTGCTCGACAGGATCTCGCGGTTGAAGCGCATCTCCTGCCCGGCCTCGTCGAGCACCGCGACCACTTCGGCCACGTCCATGCCCGAGCCCTTGAGCGCGCGGGTGAGCACCAGGCGTGCGCTCGACGAGCCGATCGCTGCGGCCAGCATGCGTTCGGTGAACTGCACCCAGTGTCGGTCGGCGGGCGCATGCGCGGCCAGCGTCTCGCCGCGGGCCTCGGCCTGTTCGCCGAACGCGCGCCGCGCGGGGCGTTCGCCGACGATGCGTCCGGTCAGCGCCAGCAGGTCGCCGATCTGCACGCCGCTGTGCGAGGCGCCGGGCACCAGGGCCGGGCGTGCGGCATAGGGATCGAGGAAGGGCGCGTTGCGCAGCCGCTCGTCGAAGCCCGGCCGCCAGCGCGCCGACACCAGGAACAGCGCGCCGATGTTCAGCAGCAGCGACCAGAACGTGCCGTGGGTCAGCGAGTCCCAGCCGACCAGCCCGAACAGCTGCCGGGGCCGCAGCCAGCCGATGTTGAAGGGGCCGTTGTCGATCCACCCCCGGTCGAACCAGCCGGCGTCGGTCAGCGCCGGCAGCAGCAGCGTGTACAGCCACGCCGCGAAGCCGAGCAGCAGGCCGGCCTCCACGCCCTGCCGGCTGGCGCCGCGCCAGTACAGGCCACCGATCAGCGCCGGCGCGAACTGCGCCACCGCCGCGAACGACATCAATCCATACGACGCCAGCGTGGTGTCGCTGCCGCTGACGCGGTAGTAGCCGTAGGCCATCGTCGCGAAGCACACGATCGCGATGCGGCGGATCCACAACACGAAGGAGGCGACGTTGCCGTCGTGGCGCTGCGCCCAGCCGCGGCGCAGCAGCGGCGGCATCACCAGGTCGTTGCTGACCATCGTCGCCAGCGCCACGCTGGCCACGATCACCATGCCGGTGGCCGCGGAAAAGCCGCCGATGTAGGCGGCCAGCGCCAGCCAGTCGCGGCCTTCGGCCAGCGGCAGCGCGAGCACGATGCTGTCCGGCGCAATGCTGGGGTCGCCGTTGAACAGCGCGACGCCTGCGCTGGCGATCGGCAGCACCATCAGCGAGATCACGGCGAGATACGTGCCGAACATCCAGCGTGCGCGGCGGATGTCGGCCACTTCCACGCACTCGACCACGGCGACGTGGAACTGCCGCGGCAGGCAGATGATGGCGGCGAAGGCGAGCAGGGTCTGGCCGATGAAGCCGACCGGGCGTTGCGCGACCAGCAGCGAGCGGGTGGCCTCGACCAGGTGCAGGTCGCGGCTGGAGAACCAGCTGATCGCGAAGATCCCGACCGCGATCAGCGCCACCAGCTTGACCATCGATTCGAGCGCGATCGCCAGCATCATGCCCGGCCGGTGCTCGCTGGCGTCGACCTGGCGGGTGCCGTAGAGGATCGCGAACAGCGCCATCAGCGCCGCCACGTACAGCGCCGGATCGCCGAGCGCCGAATGCGACACCGCGCGCCCGCCGAGCACGCCCAGGCTGACCGCGACCGCCTTGTACTGCAGCGCCAGGTACGGCACCGCCGCGATCAGCGCGATCACCGACACCATCGCTGCCAGCCGCTGCGAACGCCCGTAGCGCGCGGCGATGAAGTCGGCGATCGAGACCGTGCCCTGAGACTGCGCGATCAGCGCCAGGCGCTCGAGGATGCGCCAGCCGAACAGCAGCATCAGCAGCGGGCCGAGGTAGATCGGGAAGTAGCCGATGCCGGTGCGCGCCGCGGTGCCGACCGCGCCGTAGAACGTCCACGACGAGCAGTACACCGCCAGCGACAGGCTGTAGACCAGCGGCCGCAGCCAGGTGCGGCCCTGCGAATACTGCGGATGGCGGTCGCCCCACCACGCCACCGCGAACAGCAGCGCGGCATAGGCCACGGAGACCAGCAGCAGGATCCAGCCAGGCAGCATGAGGGGGCCTTCGACGGCGGGAACAGGAGTGTAGCTGGGCGGCGTCTTGCGTCGCCGCGCCACCTGACACACCCTCACCCCAACCCCTCTCCCGCTTCGCAGGAGAGGGGCTCAAGCCCGGATTGACATCCCCTCTCCTGCAAAGCGGGAGAGGGAGGCGCGAAGCGCCGGGTGAGGGTTCGGCTTTTGAAATATCCGGGCAAAAAGAAACCCGCCTTGCGGCGGGCTTCTTGCAGAACTCAAGTCACTGGATCCCCGACCAAAGCATTCGGGGATGACGATTTGCTGGCGCCAACGCTGTGCGTTGGCTGGCAAATCGTCACTTGATCTTGCCTTCCTTGTAGATCACGTGCTTGCGGACGACGGGGTCGTACTTCTTGACCTCCATCTTGCCGGGGGTGTTCTTCTTGTTCTTGTCGGTGGTGTAGAAGTGGCCGGTGTTGGCCGAGGAGATCAGACGGATCTTGTCGCGCTTGGTAGCCATGGTGTTCTCCTCAGACCTTTTCGCCGCGGGCGCGCAGGTCGGCCAGGACGACGTCGATGCCGTTCTTGTCGATGGTGCGCATGGCAGCTGCGGAAACGCGCAGTTTCACCCAACGGTTCTCACTGGCGACCCAGAAGCGGCGCTCGTGCAGGTTGGGGAGGAAACGACGACGGGTTTTGTTGTTGGCGTGCGAGACGTTGTTGCCGCTCATCACGCGCTTGCCGGTGACTTGACAAGTCCGGGACATGACGCACCTCGAAGGTAAGTTGTTGTCGCCCATGGCCTGGGAGACGGCGGCCCCGACGCATCCCCACGGGATGGCGCCACGCAAAACGGGTTGAATCCGCACTGCCGGCGGCGGGCCGGAATCGCGCTTCCGGGCCCGCCCGGTCGCAGGCCTGGAAGGGCCGACCGGACGCAGTGAGCCGCGCATTATGCCGGCCGGGCCGGCCCCGGGCAAGGACTCCCGAACATCTGGCGCCACCATGCGGGAGCCGTGGGAGCGGCTCCAGCCGCGCGCTTCTCGCGCCTTCCGCCCCCGTCGGCCCGCGCCATCGCACGGCCTGGCCCAGCCCGGAGCCCGGGCTGGGCGCATTCAGCGCAGTGTTCGGTGCAGGCACAGCCGGCTTCCGGTTCGCTCGTGGCGGGTCAGCGGCTGGCGCCCGCGGCGGAGGTGGGCGCGCCGGATTTCGCGACCCCGGCCTCGGCGATATGGGCCCGCACCTGGGTTTCCAGCACCGGCAGCGGCACCGAGCCCTGCGCCAGCACGACGTCGTGGAACTTGCGCACGTCGAAGCGCGGCCCGAGCGCCTGCTCGGCTTCCTTGCGCAACTTCACGATCATGAGCTCGCCGAGCTTGTACGACAGCGCCTGCGCCGGCCAGGAGATGTAGCGGTCCACCTCGGTGGTGACCTCGTGCTCGGACAGCGCAGTGCGGTCGCGCAGGTAGACCAGCGCCTGGTCGCGGGTCCAGCCCTTGTGGTGCACGCCGGTGTCGATCACCAGCCGGCAGGCGCGCCACATCGCGTAGGTCAGGCGGCCGAAGTCCTCGTAGGGCGTCTGGTAGATGCCCATCTCCACGCCGAGGTCCTCGCTGTACAGGCCCCATCCCTCACCGTAGGCGGAGATGTAGTTCTTGCGCCGGAACGCCGGCAGCGCGTCCTGCTCGCGGGCCAGCGATCCCTGCAGCGAATGGCCCGGCACCGATTCGTGCAGGGTCAGCGCCGGCAGGTTGTACAGCGGGCGCGACGGCAGGTCGTAGGTATTGACCCAGTAGGTATCGGCGCCGCCGCGGCCGGCGGTCCAGAACGGGGCGATGTCATCGGGCACCGGGACGATGGTGAAGCGCCCGCGCGGCAGCGTGCCGATGACCTTGCCGACCTCGCCGTCGACGCGCTTGCTGATCCACGCGGCGCGACGCAGCAGTTCCTCCGGGGTCTTGGCGTAGAACTGCGGATCGGTGCGCAGGAAATGCAGGAACGCGGCGAACGGGTCCTTCCCGGGCGGGGCCTTGAAGCCGGTCTGGCGGATGATCGCGTCCATCTCGGCGCGGATCCGCGCCACCTCGCGCAGGCCGATCTGGTGGATCTCTTCGGGCGCCATGTCCAGCGTGGTGTATTCGCGGATCTGCTGCCGGTACCAGGCCTCGCCGTCGGGCATCGCTTCGGCTGCCAGTGTGTCGCGCGCGCCCGGCATGTACTCGTTGCGGAAGAACGCCAGCAGCTTGCCGTAGGCCGGGATCAGTTGACCGGTGATCGCCTCGTGGGCTTGCGCGCGCAGTTGTTCCTGTTCGGCGGCCGGGATCGACGCCGGCATTTTCTCGAACGGCTTCCAGAACGCCGACTTTTCGGGGTCGGTCAGCCCGGCGACATTGGCGATGGACGTGTCGCGCCCGGCCAGCACCGCCTTGGGCACGCTGAAGCCGCGCGCCAGTCCCGCGCGTATGTTCTCCACCTGCTGGTCGAAGTAGCGCGGCACGTCGCCCAGTCGGCCGATGTAGTTGCGGTAGGCCTGAGCGTCGCGCATCGGCCGCCGAGCCATGAAGGCCAGGTTCGACCAGAACGAGCTGTCGGCGTTGAACGGCATCTCGTAGTCGCGGAAGCGGAGGCTGGCGGCGAGGTTCTCCACCTGCGGCTTGTAGACGGCGTAGTCGACCTGTTCGGCGGGCGACAGCGCGGCCGGGTCGATGCCGTCGAGCTGCTCGAGCACGCGATCCCACATCGCCAGCCGGCGCTGCTGCGCGGCCGCGCCGACATCGGGCAGCCGCGGCAGGTCGACGCCGCCTTCGTCGTCCTCGTCGGCGGGGATGCCGAACTCGCGTTCACGCCAGGACCACTCGGCTTCGTAGATGGCGCGGAACGCCGCATCGGCGGCGGGCGTTGCGACCGTCGTGGCGGTGGTGGCCTCGGCGGCCAGCGCGGGAAGCGCGAGCGGCGCGGCCAGCGCCAGGGCGAACGCGAGTACGCCGTGCAATCGGATGTGGTTCAAGACGGAAATCCCCGGGAAAGGTCGCGACATCCTATCCGCAGCGAACATCCGGTGCGCATTGGCTGGAGCGCCGTGTCGGTGCGGATCCTGGCTCAATGGCCGGCGCGGTCGCGGCGCCAGCCGCGATGGCGGATGTCCAGGTACAGGCTGTAGGCCGCGGTGAAGGCGGGGAACAGGTTCTGCACCACGCCGACCGAATCCTGCTTCTGCGAGAACACGAAATAGCTCAGCGTCATCACGCTGCCGACCAGGCTCATGTACCAGAACAGGCGCGGGATCACCGGCTTGCGGTGCTTGCGCGAGGCCAGGAACTGCACCACCCAGCGGCCGCCGAACATCAGCGCGCCGGTCAGCCCGATCAGCTTCCAGGGCGACATGTGCAGGCCGGTCCACTCGAGCCACTCGATGGCGGTGTTCATGAAATCGGTGGCGGGGATCATCGGCGGTACTCCGGGCGCTTCTGGGAATCTCATCCCGAGCGTAGCGAGGGATCTCGGGGTGCGGGCAAACCATCGGGGCGCGCGCTGGGAAGCTCTCTCGCTGCGTTCGGGATGACAGGAAAAACAGGCGGCTAGCCGACTTCCTCGACCGCGGTGACCCGGCTGCGCCGGATCAGCCAGGCCACGCCGCGCAGGTCGCGGATGCCGACCAGTGCGCGATTGAGGTTGTTGTACTTCGACACGCCGGTGGTGCGGTGGCGGTGGTGCACCGGCACGCTGGTCGTCTGCCAGCCGGCGCGCTGCATCAATGCCGGCAGGTAGCGGTGCATGTGGTCGAAATACGGCAGGTCGAGGAACGCGGCGCGTTCGAACAGCTTGATCCCGCAGCCGGTGTCGGGCGTGTCGTCGCGCAGCATCCGCGAGCGGATCGCGTTGGCCCACTTCGAGGCCCAGCGCTTGCTGCCCGAGTCCTGGCGGTTGACGCGCCAGCCGGCGAACAGTTTCACCGCGCCGGGCGCTTGCGCCCGCTGCGCGAGCAGTTTGGGGATGTCGGCGGGGTCGTTCTGGCCGTCGCCATCGAGGGTCGCGATCCACGCCCCGCGCGCGGCCTTGACGCCGTTGCGGATCGCGGTGCTCTGGCCGCTTTGCGTCGCGTGGCGCAACACCCGCAACTCGGGCACTTCCGCCTTCAATCGCTGCAGCGCGGCGAAGGTGCCGTCGCGGGAATGGTCGTCGACGTAGACGATCTCGAAGTCGCCGCCGTCTCCCGCTGCGCGCCCGCGCAGCGCGGCCACGATCTCGGCGACCAGTGGTGCGACATTGTCCTGTTCGTTGAAGACCGGGACGACGATGGAGAGTTGCGGCGCGCTCATGGACGGAAGCGGGCGGGAGGGATGGGAGCCGGGCAGTGCGTGCGCAGGCCTGCGCTCAGGCCTTGGTGCGCAACCGTTCGAGCACGCCGTCGAGCGTGTCCAGGTCGCTGTAGTGGATCACCAGCCGGCCCTTGCCGCCGCGGCCATGGACGACGCTGACCCGGGTGCCGAGCGATTCGGACAGTTCAGTTTCCAGCGAGGCGATGTCGGCCTGCGGCCGCGCCTTGCCGCCGTTGGTCTTCTTCGCCGTCGCCGGCAGCTTGCCGGCGGCGAACTGCTGCGCGCGGTGCTCGACCTCGCGCACCGACCAGCCGTTCTCGGCCGCATCGGACGCCAGCTTGCTGGCCAGCTCCGGCGACAGCGTCAGCAGTGCGCGCGCGTGGCCCATCTCCAGCCGTCGCGCTTCGAGCAGCGCGCGGATCGCCGGCGGCAGCTCCAGCAGGCGCAGCAGGTTGGACACCGCGGCGCGCGAGCGGCCGACGGCGCCTGCGGCCTGGGCGTGGGTGAGGTCGAATTCGTCGATCAGCCGCTGCAGCGCCTGCGCTTCCTCCAGCGGGTTGAGGTCTTCGCGCTGGATGTTCTCGATCAGCGCCATCGCGACCACGGTGCGGTCGTCGGCGCGGCGCACCACCGCCGGGATCTCGGCCAGGCCGGCCAGGCGCGAGGCGCGCCAGCGGCGTTCGCCGGCGATGATCTCGAAGGTGCGGTCGGGCAACTCCCGCACCACGATCGGCTGGATCACGCCCTGGGCCCTGATCGACTCGGCCAGCTCGTCGAGCTTGTCCTGGTCCCACTGCTTGCGCGGCTGGTACTTGCCCGGCGCGATCGCGTCGACCGGCAGAGCGCGCAGGGTGTCGCCGGGGGTGGCTTCCAGCGCCGGGGCGTCGGCTGCGGCCTTGGGGCCCAGCAGCGCTTCCAGGCCGCGTCCGAGGCCGCGCTTCTTGGCGGGCGCCTTGGCGCTCATGCTGGGTTCTCCATCGATGCGGGTTCCTGTTGCTTGTCTTTTTCGCGCTGGTCTTTCTCGCGCTCGCGCTGGCGCCGCAGCAGCTCGCCGGCCAGGCCAAGGTAGGCCACCGAACCGCGGCTGCCGCGGTCGTAGCCGACGATGCTCTGGCCGTGGCTGGGCGCCTCGGCCAGGCGCACGTTGCGCGGCACGATGGTGCGGAAGACCTTGTCGCCGAAATGGTTGGTGAGTTCGGCCGAGACCGCGTTGGCAAGGTTGTTGCGCACGTCGAACATGGTCCGCAGCACGCCTTCGATCTCCAGCCCCGGGTTGAGCCGCGCCTTGAGCGCGTCGATCGTCTGCAGCAGCGCGGTCAGGCCTTCGAGCGCGTAGTACTCGCACTGCATCGGCACCAGCACCGAGTCGGCCGCGGTCAGCGCGTTGAGCGTGAGCAGCGACAACGCCGGCGGGCAGTCGATGATGATGAAGTCGTAGTCCGGGCGGAGCGGGTCGAGCGCGCGCTTGAGGCGCTGCTCGCGGCCCTCCTCGTCCATCAGCTCGATCTCGGCCGCGGTCAGGTCGGTGTTGCCGGGCAGCAGGTCGAGGCCTTCGGGCGTGCGCACGATCGCGTCGCGGGCGTGGACTTCCTCCAGCAGCACGTCGCAGGTCGAGGCCTGCACTTCGCGCTTGTCGACGCCGCTGCCCATGGTCGCGTTGCCCTGCGCATCGAGGTCGACCAGCAGCACGCGCTTGGGCGTGCGCGACAGCGCCGCGGCCAGGTTCACCGCCGTGGTCGTCTTTCCGACGCCGCCTTTCTGGTTGGCGATGGCGATGATGCGGGCCATGGGGTCCGGAGCCTCGGTGCGAAGGGTGCGGACGCGGGCGCGGGGCCAGCGATCCGGGCCGGTGATTATGCATCACCCCGGTCGCCTGCCCCGGGGCGCCGACGCCAGCGGCAGCCGATGCCAGCGGTGCGCGCGCCGGCTGCGCTCAGTGCGGCGCCCGGCCCACCACGACCAGGTGGCGCTCGGCGTCCAGCCCCGGCACAGCAAGCGGATGCGTGGCCTGCACCTGCCAGCCGGCCGGCAGCGCGGCGATCTCGTCGTCCGGCATCACGCCCTTCATTGCCAGCAGCCGTCCGCCCGGGCGCAGCAGGTGCGCACCGGCCGCAAGCAGGTCGGCCAGGGTCGCCATCGCGCGCGCGGTGATGGCATCGAAGGCGCCCGGCTGCGCCAGCGCCTCGGCGCGCGATTCGGCCACCCGCGCGTTGCCCAGCCCCAGCGTGCGCACCGCCTCGCGCAGGAAGCGCGCCTTCTTGCCGTTGGATTCGACCAGGGTGACCTGCAGCGCCGGCAACGCGATCGCCAGCGGGATCCCCGGCAGGCCGGCGCCGCTGCCGAGGTCGGCGAGGGTGCCGACGTCGCGCACGAACGGGTGCATCGCCAGCGAATCGAGCAGGTGCAGCGACACCATCGCGCGCGGGTCGCGGATCGCGGTGAGGTTGTAGGTGCGGTTCCAGCGGTCGAGCAGGGCGAGGTAGGCGAGCAGCGGCTCGGCCAGCGCGGCATCGAGGCCGAGCGTGGCGAGGCCGGCGACGAGTTCGGCGCGCAGTGCGGGGTCGGAGGCAGCGTTCATCCACGCATTGTAGGAGCGGCTTCAGCCGCGAGCTTTCGCTCCCTCCTGCGAAAGCTGGGGAGGGATGCCCCCTTGGTCGCGCCGCGATCCCTGAACACGCCTGCCTTCGCAGGTGAGAGGCAACAGCCAAGGCTCGCGGCTGAAGCCGCTCCTACAGGAGGATGGGTTGCGGCCGCCAGGCCAGGCTGGCCAGGTAGCCGGGCATCGGCATGAACGCGTGCAGCGTCCAGTCCGACGGTCGACCCAGTTCCGGATCGCATGCCACCAGCACCCAGGCATCGTCGCGCAGGGCGAACTCGAGCCGGTGCAGGCCGAACGCCAGCCCGCGGCCGTGGGCCTTGAGCACCGCTTCCTTGGCGCACCACAGGCGTACGAATGCCGCCTCCTGCGCCGCGGCCGGCAGCGCCGCCAGCGCTTCGGTCTCGGCGCGGGCGAAGAAACGCTCGGCCAGCGCCAGTGCGCGCGGGCGCGGGCGCAGCAGTTCGAGGTCGGCCCCCACCTGCACGTCGCGGCCCAGGGCCACCAGCAGGCGTTCGCCGCTGTGGCTCCAGCTCACGTCGACGTTGGCGGCCGGCGGATCCAGCCTCGGGCGCCCATGCGCATCGCGCCGCAGGGGGAGCACCTCCGCGGGCAGGCCGAGCGCGCCGGCCAGCCACGGCCGCACCAGCGTCTCGGCCGGCGTGCCGTGGTGGTGCGGGCCCCACGCGCAGCGCAACGGGCCGACGGCGAGCTCATCCGGTGGGCTGAACATGAATTGCGGCTTGGCGTCGGGCATGCCGCTCAGCGTAAGCTAATCAACGGGGATCTACGGATGGGACACAGGGCGGCCGCTTGCCGTCCGGCAACAAGTACGCAATGTCGGCAGTCATCGAAACCCAACCAGGGCCGTCCGCGACGGCGTCCACTTCGCGCCAGCCGCTGGCGTGCGGCGACGGCGCGCGCGCGATCGCATTCGACGCCGGCGGCGTGGTCTCGCTCGACACGTTCTTCTCGCACGTCCGCGGCCTGGCGCAGCAACTGCCCGAGGCGAGCCACGCGATCAACCTGTGCGAGGACCGTTACCGCTTCCTGGTCGCGTTCTGCGCGGTGGCGCTGCGCGGACAGACCACGCTGCTGCCGCCATCGCGCACGCGCGCGGCGATCGACGACGTACGCGCCCAGCATCCGCACAGCTATTGCCTCGGCGACGGCGACCACTGCGGCTGCCCGCACGCTTCGCTCGCGCCGCTGCCGCACTACGTGCGCATGCCCGACGTGCTGCCGCGCTGCGACGGCGAGCGCCCGCACATTGACGACGACGCGCTGGTCGCGATCGGCTTCACCTCCGGCAGCACCGGCACGCCGAAGCCGAATCCCAAGACCTGGCGCAGCTTCCGCACCAGCACCGCGCAGAACCTGGCCGCGCTGTCGGGCCTGTGGCCAGACGACGCCATCGTGCAGTCGGTGGCCACGGTGCCGCCGCAGCACATGTACGGCATGGAGATGTCGGTGCTGCTGCCGTTGCTGGGCAACGTGGCCGTGCACGGCGTGCGCCCGTTCTTCCCGCAGGACGTGGCCGAGGCCCTGGCCGAAGCGAGCGCGCCGCGGTTGCTGGTGACCACGCCGGTGCACCTGCGCGCGCTGGTCGAGGCGCGGGTGTCGCTGCCGCCGATGGCCGCGATCGTCACCGCGACCGCGCCGCTGCCGCAACCGCTGGCCGCCGCGGCCGAAGCGCGTTTCGGCTGCGAAGTGCGGGAGGTATTCGGCTCCACCGAAACCTGCGTGATCGCGCGCCGCCGCACCGCGCTGGAGGAGGCGTGGACGCCGCTGCCCGGCGTGCGCGTGGCGCCGCAGCCCGATGGCACCCTCGTGCATGCGGCGCATCTGCCGCAGCCGGTGGTGCTGGCCGACCTGGTGGAACTGCTCGACAGCGGCCGCGATGCCGACGGCCGCTTCGTGCTGCGCGGCCGGCAAAGCGACCTGCTCGAGATCGCCGGCAAGCGCGCCTCGCTCGGTGACCTGACGCGACGCTTGCTGGGCATCGCCGGGGTGCAGGACGGCGTGGTGTTCCAGCTCGACGACGCCGACGACATCGGCGTGCATCGCATCGCCGCACTGGTGGTCGCCCCCACGCTGGTCGAGGCGGACATCCTGCGCGCGCTGCGGCGCAGCATCGACCCGGTGTTCCTGCCGCGGCGGCTGCGCTGCGTGGATGCACTGCCCCGCAACGAGACCGGCAAGCTGCCGCGCGTCGCGCTGCTGCGGTTGCTGCACGGCAACAACGGCTGACCCCTCCTCGCCCGGCCTCCGCGACGCGGTCGTCACGCGGCCGCCGACAGACTCCATGCTGCCTCCTGCGAGGAGGCGTCGGGTCTCTCGCCAAAAACTGAAGGAGTCGCAGCATGAGTTTCATCATCTGGTTGATCGTGGGTGGGATCATCGGCTGGCTTGCAAGCATGATCATGAAGACCGACGCGCAGCAGGGACTGATCCTGAACATCGTGGTCGGCATTGTCGGTTCGTTCCTGGGCGGCTGGTTCATCGCGCCGCTGCTCGGCACGGGAACCGTCAACAGCGGCGATTTCAGCATCATGGGGCTGGTCGCTTCGTTGATCGGCGCGATCATCCTGCTGGCGATCGTCAACCTGTTCAGGCGTGGCCGCGTGCGTTGAGCGCGCGATCCCGCGAGTGCAAAGGCCCGGCATTGCCGGGCCTTTTCTTTTGGATCCGGCGTCGTTGATGCAGGTGCAGGTGCAATAGCCGTTGCTTCTTGCTACTTGCTTCTGAAGATCGCACCGAACTATCGGTACTCGTAGACCCGGAGGGCGGCGCACATGGATGTGCGCCGTTTTTCTACGGGGCAGGATGCCCCTTAGAAAAATCCCCGCGTCGATGAATCGCCTGGTGAGCTCTGTACGGGGAAGCGTTTTTCTTTGCTTCCGTTTCTTTTGACGCTTATCAAAAGAAATGAAGCCGCCGAAGGCGGAAGCTTCTGACTTTCGCCGTTGGTTTTCGCCCTTTGGTTTCGATGTCAGAAACCGTAAAAGAAGCAAGGATCAAGGGCGTTTCGCCCGCTGCGCGGGCGAGTTCATTTCTTTGATAAGCGTCAAAAAAGAAAACGCTTTTCCCGTACACCCCTCCCGCAGCAGCGTTGGGTTGCGCAGGGATTTTCCTAATCGGCATCCTGCCTCATAGGAAAACGCCGCACGTCCTGTGCGGCGCCCTCCGGGTCTACGAATACTGGTGGCGCGGCGTGATCTTCAGAAGCAAAAAATCACGGCAACGGCAACGGCAACGGCAACGGCAACGGCAACGGCAACAACGGAGGTCGTTGCTGGCGGGTTGTCGGCTGGTGCGTGCGATTCGCCGCGTGACGCGACGTGCGGGCTTGCTCAGGCACCCAGCGTGACCCATGCCGGTGCGTGGTCGCTGGGGCGCTCCCAGGTCCGCGGCTCGCGGTCGATGCCCGCTTCGATCGCGTGCGGGCGCAGGGCGTCGGACACCAGCGTCAGGTCGATGCGCAGGCCCATGTCGCGCCGGAAGGCGGCCTGGCGGTAGTCCCACCAGCTGAAGATGCCGGCGGCGTCGTGGTGCAGGCGGAAGGCGTCGTGCAGGCCCAGCGCCTGCAGCCGCTGCAGGGCCGCGCGCTCGGCGGTGGAGGTGAGGATATGGGCGTCGTTCCAGACCGCCGGGTCGTGCACGTCGCGTTCGTCGGGGGCGATGTTGAAGTCGCCCAGCACAACCAGCCGCGGATGCGCCGCCAGTTCCGCCGCCAGCCAGTCGTGCACGGCGTCGAGCCAGCGCAGCTTGTAGGCGTACTTGTCGGTGCCGACGTCCTGGCCGTTGACCACGTACAGGTTGACCACGCGCACGTCGCCGACGGTGGCGGCGATCACCCGCTTCTGTTCGTCGTCGAACCCGGGGATGCCGACCTGCACGTCGTCGATCGCGCGGTCGCGCGCGAGGATCGCCACGCCGTTGTAGGTCTTCTGGCCGGAGAACACGCTGCGGTAGCCGAGGCCGGCGAGCACGGCGTCGGGGAACTTGTCGTCGGCGAGTTTGGTTTCCTGGATCCCGACAACATCGGGTTGCGCGTCGCGCAGCCACTGTTCCAGGTGCGGCAGGCGCACGTTGAGCGAGTTGACGTTCCAGCTGGCGATTTTCATGCACGTGCCCTGTAGGAGCGCCCCATGGGCGCGATCAGCCTTCATCGGCAAAACATCGCGCCCATGGGGCGCTCCTACAGGATACGGGGTCTCAACCGGCGAGGAATCGCACCATGCGCTCCACGAATCCGCGATACGGCGGCTTGAGCAGGTCGCTCGCCGCCCAGCGCGGTTGCCACAGCACCGGCATCGCCTTGGTCATCGCGTCGAAGCCGGCACGGCCGTGGTACTGGCCCATGCCGCTGGCGCCGACGCCGCCAAACGGCAGGTTGCCGGCGGCGAAATGCAGCAGCGTGTCGTTGACGGTGACGCCGCCGGCGAGGAGGCGGCCGAGGATCTTCTCCACCGTCGCACGGTCGCGGCTGAAGGGATACAGGGCCAGCGGGCGGTCGCGCGCCTCGACGTAGGCGATCGCCTCGTCGAGGTTCCGATAGCTGCGGATCGGCAGGATCGGGCCGAAGATCTCTTCGCCCATCACGCTGGCGTCGTCGCCCGGTTCCAGCACCAGGGTCGGCGCGATCATGCGTTCGGCCTCAGCGCGCACCGGGTCCAGCGCGATCAGTTCGATCACTTCCAGGCCGCGCGCGCGGGCGTCGTCGATGTGGCCGCGCAGGCGCCGGTACTGGCCTTCGTTGATGATGCGGGTGAGGTCGTCGGCCTGCTTCAGGTCGCCGTAGCGCGCCTGGGCCTGTTCGCGCAGCGCAGCCACCAGCGCGTCGCGGCTGGCATGGTCGACCAGCACGTAGTCGGGCGCGATGCAGGTCTGGCCGGCATTGAGCCACTTGCCGGTCGCCAGCCGCGCGGCGGCTTTTGCCGGCGGGAAATCCGCGGTGACGATCGCCGGCGACTTGCCGCCCAGTTCCAGCGTCAGCGGGGTGAGGTTGGGCGCGGCCGCCGCCATCACCTTGCGGCCAACCGCGGTGGAGCCGGTGAACACGAGGTGGTCGAACGGCAGCGCCGAGAACTGCGCACCGAGCGCGGCGTCGCCGAGCGCGACCGCAACGCGGTCGGCGGGAAACACGTCCGCCAGCAACTCGCGCAGCCAGGCACTGGTGTGCGGGGTGTGCTCGGACGGCTTGAGGTAGACGTGGTTGCCGGCGGCGATCGCGGTGGCCAGGGGGATCAGCGCCAGGTTGATCGGGTAATTCCACGGCGACATCACCCCGACCACGCCCACGGCCTCGGGTCGGATCTGCGCGCGCGCCGGCCACAGCCGCCAGCCGCTGCCGACGCGGCGTGGCTTCATCCAGCCGCGCAGCTTGCCGCGCAGGTGGTCGAGTTCGGCGGCCACGGGCATGGATTCGCCGAGCAGGGTCTCGTGCACGGAGCGATGGCCGAAGTCGGCACCGACCGCGTCGAGCATGGCGCCGCGGCCGGCCTTGAAGGCGTCGCGCAGGCGGGCGAGGTCGTCAAGCCGCTGGCGCGCATCGGGGCGGTCCTGCCGCCAGGCGTCGCGCAGGCGGTCGAGGGTGGGGCGCAGTTCGGCGGGCGACGTGTCGGCGGGCAGGTTCATGGGGAGACTATACGGCGCCGCACTGTGCGTTTGGCGGCGATGCGTGCCCCGGGCGCGGTGCGGGAGTCGCTGCAGACGATGCCGGCTCCCCGGCACGGTTCGCGATCGCCGTGATGTCGGGTGGTATCCGTGCCCGGACCAGGTCCGGGGGCAGGTCCTACAATCACGGCATGAACAGCCTCCGCCCCTATCGCGATGTATTCCCCGGCCTCGGCGCGCGCGTCTACATCGACCCGGACGCCAGCGTGATCGGCGACGTGGTGCTCGGCGACGACGTGTCGGTGTGGCCGCAGACGGTGATCCGCGGCGACGTCAATTTCGTCCGCATCGGCGCGCGCACCAACGTGCAGGACGGCACCGTGATCCACGTCAGCCACGACGGCCCGCATGCGAAGCTCGGCGGCTTCGCAACGGTGATCGGCGAGGACGTGACGATCGGCCACAAGGCGATCCTCCACGCCTGCCAGGTCGAGGATGCGGTGCTCATCGGCATGGGCGCGATCGTGCTCGACGGTGCGCTGGTGAAGAAGCACGCCTTCATCGGCGCCGGCGCGCTGGTGCCGCCCGGCCGCACCGTGGGCGAGGGCGAGCTGTGGATCGGAAGCCCGGCGCGGAAGGTGCGGATGCTCAGCGACGCCGAGATCGAGGGCCTGCACTACAGCGCGCAGCACTATGTGCGGTTGAAGGACGAGTATCTCGTCGCCGCGGGGCCATAGTCGCACCGCACTTGCCCTTGTGGGAGCGGCTTGAGCCGCGAGCTTTTGGCCTTCCGGCAAGAAGCTCGCGGCGGAAGCCGCTTCCTGCATGCGACGCGCGCGATGTCAGGCGCGTCGCCTCATCATGCGCAACGTCGGGAGCGTAGCCCCGACCTACGATTGCGTGGCCAGTTCGAGCAGGCGCAGGGTGTCCATCGCCTCGCCGCGGTCATTTCCGCACATGTCATCGGCCGGGCACAGCGAGGCGCAGAACGCGGGACGCATGGGGTTGCCGAACAGGCGACAGCGCAGCGCGTCGTCGAGTTGCACGCACGGGATCCCGGCCGGCTTGCCATGCGGCATGCCGGGGATCGATGAGGTGATCGAGGGCGCGATGCAGCAGGCGCCGCAGCCGTCGCGGCACTGCATGGCGGGATTTCCACGAGAAGGGGATCGCGCATGCGGCGCGTTTGCGCTGGCGTGGCGAGCCGGTAGAGTAGCGCCGGGGATCGGCTTCGGATACGGACGGCATGGATGACCTGATGGCGGCGCGCGTGCGCGACGGGGCGATCGCAGGCTGATGCTCGATACCTTTCGCGAAGTGCATACGCCCGAGGGCGTCGCGCTGCGGCTGCCCGCCGCCGGCCCGGTGCCGCGCGCGCTGGCGTGGCTGATCGACCTGGGCATCCGCATCGGCGTGCTGAGCGTGTCCAGCGCGCTGCTGGGCATCCTGGGCAAGGCCGGCATCGGCATGTACATGATCCTGATGTTCGTGATGCTGTGGCTGTACCCGGTGGTGTTCGAGGCCATGTTCGACGGCCAGACGCCGGGCAAGCGGGCGATGGAACTGCGCGTGGTCTCCGCCGACGGTGCGCCGGTCGGTTGGCTGGCATCTTTCATCCGCAACCTGCTGCGCACGGTCGATGCGCTGCCGGTCGGCTACGGCTTCGGCCTGGCGGCCAGCCTGTCGGATCCGTTCGGGCGCCGCCTGGGCGACATGGTCGCCGGCACCCTGGTGGTGCATGCGCCGCGCCTGCGCCCGCCGACGGCGCCGCCGGTGGCGGGCGTGCAGGCGCCGGTGCATCCGCTGCGGCCGGAAGAGCAGACGGCGGTGATCGCCTTCGCCGAACGGGCCGCGCAGCTCACGCCCGAGCGCCAGGCCGAACTGGCCGACATCGCCGAGCCGGTCACCGGCGCGCGCGGCGAGGCCGGGGTGATGCGGCTGCTGGGCATCTCCAACTGGCTGCTGGGGCGGCGATGAGGCAGGCGCACTTCGTCGCGCGCCACGAGCGCGAGTGGGAGGAGTTCGCGCAGTGGCTCGACGCGCGCGCCGGCAGCCCTCGCGGCGCCCGCGCGGCGCGCGGCTGGCAGGGCCTGCGCGACGAGGACATGCCGGCGCGCTACCGGCGCCTGTGCCAGCAGCTCGCGCTCGCCCGCCGCCGCAACTACAGCCCGGTGGTGACCGCGCGCCTGCAGGAGCTGATGCAGCGCGGCCACAACGCGCTGTACCGGCCGGCGCCGCCGCGCTGGCGGCGGGCGCTGGAATTCCTGCTGGCCGATTTCCCGCGCCTGGTGCGCGCGCAGCGCGGCTGCCTGTGGGCGTCGGCCGCGCTGTTCGTGGCCTCGACCGTGGCCATGTACTTCGCCGTGCGTTGGCGGCCGGAGCTGATCCACAGCCTGTTCGATCCGCAGCAGCTGGCACAGTTCGAATCGATGTACGACCCGGCCGCGCCCGGGGCGAAGCTCGGCCGCGACAGTGGCAGCGACCTGGAGATGTTCGGCTACTACATCGCCAACAACATCGGCATCGGCTTCCGCACCTTCGCCAGCGGCCTGCTGGCCGGCGTCGGTTCGCTGCTGGTGCTGGTGTTCAACGGCGTGATCTTCGGCGCGGTCGCCGGGCACCTGCAGGGCATCGGACACGGTGGCCCGTTCTGGCGCTTCGTGGTCGGGCATTCGGCGCCGGAGCTGTCGGCGATCGTGGTTGCCGGTGCCGCGGGCCTGCGGCTGGGGCTCGACCTGGTCGCGCCTGGCCGGCGCAGCCGCCTCGATGCGCTGGTGGAGGGCGGCAAGGTCGGCGGCAAGCTGTGCCTCGGGGTGTTCGCGATGCTGTTGTTCGCGGCGTTCGTGGAGGCGTTCTGGTCGTCGATCGGGTCGATCCCCGGGCCGGTGAAGTTCGCCGTTGGCGGCGTGCTGTGGGCGCTGGTGCTGGGCTGGCTGGCGTTCGCGGGGCGGAGCAGATCCGTGCGCGGGGCGCCGCCATGAAGCTCGAATCCCTGCGCGTCGAACTGCGACCGCGCTCGCCGTGGGAGGCGGTCGAACTGGGCACCGCGCTGGTGCGCCGCAACGCCGCCGCGATCTGGATCCCGTGGCTGCTGCTGGTCGCGCCGGTGTTCGTGGCCGTCAACCTGGCCGCGCTCGCGGTCGACCGCATCTGGCTGGCATGGCTGGCGATGTGGTGGCTCAAGCCGCTGTTCGACCGCATCGTGCTGTTCGTGCTTTCGCGCGCGGTATTCGGCGAGACGCCCACCACGCGGCAGACGCTGGCCGCGCAGCGCAGCTGGGGCTGGCGCGCGATGCGCGGGCATCTGCTCTGGCGTCGCATCAGCCTGACCCGCGCGCTCGCGCTGCCGGTGGACCTGCTTGAAGGCGCCGACGGCGGCCGCCTGCGCGAACGCCGCCGGGTGCTCGGCGATGCGGTGCGCGGGCAGGGGATGCTGCTGACGCTGGTGTGCCTGCTGTTCGTGGTTGCGCTGTCGCTGTCGATGCTGTCGCTGGCGCTGCTGTTCGTGCCGTGGGAGTTCCTGCCCGAATCGGTGCGCGCGACCTGGTCGCTGCTGACCGTGCAGCCGCCGCGGTGGGCGCAGGTCGTGCTGCACGCCGTCGTGTGGATCGCGACCAGCGCGATCGAGCCGTTCTACGTCGGCGCCGGCTTCGGCCTGTACCTCAACCGTCGCACCCGGATCGAGGCCTGGGACGTGGAGATCGCCCTGCGGCGCATGCGCACGCGATTGGCGACGACGGCGACCGTGCTGCTGCTCGCGGTCGGGGCGATATCGATCCTGCCGCTGCCGTCGCAGGCCGCGCCAGGCGCGAACGCGGTGCAGGACGATGCGGTGCAGCCGCCCGCCAGGACCCGGATCCCGCAGGCGGGCGATGGCGACGCGGCGCGCCTGGACGATGTGTTCGGCGATGCGCGCGTCGACGATCCCGGCTTCGACAAGGCGGTCGAACAGGCCTATCGCGATCCGCTGCTGCGGCCCAAGCGCAAGCAGTCGCACTGGCGGGCGCGGGAACGCGAGCGCCACGCGCCGCCACCGAATCTGCCGTTCCCGGCCCTGGCGAAGGCGATCGCCTTCATCGGCGAATTCGGCCTGTGGCTGCTACTGCTCGCGCTGCTGGTCCTGCTGGCCGCCACCGCGAAGCGCTGGCTGCCGTGGCTGCGCGGTGGCCTGGTGGCCAGGCCATCGCCGACGCCGGTCGAGGTCGCCGAGGCGACGCTGCCCGACGTGCTGCCCGAGGACATCGTCGCCGCCGCGCGCCGGCTGTGGCGCGAAGGCCGGCCGCGGCGCGCGCTGGCCCTGCTGTACCGCGCCAGCGTCGAGGCGATGGCCGTGCGCGCGGCGGTGACGCTGGTGCCCGGGGCGACCGAATCCGAATGCCTGCGCGCATCAAGGCGCATGCCCGACCCGCAGGATCGCGACGCGTTCGCGCGCGTGGTCCGCGTCTGGCAGTACGCGGCCTATGCGCAGCGGTTGCCGGACGAGGGCGCGTTCGACGGCCTGCTCGACACGCTCGCGCAGCGCTTCGGGTGGGCGCGATGAGGCTGTCTGGCCGTAATGTCGGGCTGGTGGTGCTCGGCCTGCTGGTCGCGGCTGCGGCGACGGCGTGGTGGACGTACAACTACGAATACGTCGAGACCGAAGTCACCCTGCGGCCGCGCGGCGAAGCCAGCTACAACCCGCTGTACGCGCTCAAGCTGGCCCTGCAGGCCGACGGTGCGCAGGCACGGTCGCGGCAGCGCCTGCAGCTGGGCGACGTGCCGCTCGACGCGCGCGACACGGTGCTGGTGCTCAACGATCCGCGCACGCTGCCGGTCGAGGACGTGAACGGCCTGCTGGACTGGGTGGAGGACGGCGGCCACCTGCTGGTGCGCACGCCGCCGCTGGAACGCGGCGAAGCGACACGCGCGGGGGAACTGCTCGATGCGCTGCAGCTGCGGCCGATGCCATCCTACGAGTGCATGCGCATCGCGCCGCCTGCGGGCGCCGGCCGCGAACGACGCGACGACGACGGCAAGAAGCCCGACGCGGCGTTCGCGTTCTGCGGCGGCACCCGCTTCACCATGCTCGGGGTCGAGCCATTGCACGCCTGGGGCGACCTCGACAATGGCTACGCCTACGCACGCCTGGCGCACGGCGAGGGCACGGTGGACGTGGTGGCGGACTTCAACTTCCTCACCAATGCTTCGCTGGAACGCCCCGCGTTCAGCGCGTTGGCGCGGCAACTGCTGCAGCCGGGCTGGAAGCGCGGCACGGTGCACCTGGTCTACGCCGCGAACATGCCGTCGCTGTGGCGGCTGCTGCTCGAAACCGCATGGATGGCGTGGTTGCCTGCGCTGCTGGCGCTGGCCGGGTGGCTGTGGATGCGCACCCAGCGCTTCGGCCCGCGGCTGCCATCGCCGGAGCCGGCGCGGCGCGCGCTGCTCGAACACGTGCAGGCCAGCGGCGAGCACCTGTGGCGCTACGGCCGCGCGTCGGCGCTGTACGCCGCCGTGCGTGAGGTGTTCATGGCGCGCCTGCGCCGCCGCGACCCACTGGCCGCCGCGCTCGACGGCCGCGCGCAGGCCGAAGCCATCGCGCACCGCACCGGCGCGCCGCTCGCCGACATCGAACAGGCCCTGCAGACGCCGCGTCCCAATGACGGCGCCGACTTCCGCCACCGCATCGCAAGACTCCTCCAGTTGAGGCAACAGCTATGACCGACCTGCAACCGCACCCCGTCCCAATCACCGGCGACGCCCTCGCCACGCGTGTCGCCGCGGTTCGCGACGAAGTGGCCAAGGCCTTCATCGGCCAGGCCGACGTGCTCGACCAGATCCTGGTCGCGCTGCTCGCCGGCGGCCACGTGCTGGTCGAAGGCGTGCCGGGGCTGGGCAAGACCCTGCTGGTGCGCGCGCTGGCGCAGGCGCTGGGCTGCGGCTTCGCGCGCGTGCAGTTCACCCCCGACCTGATGCCCAGCGACGTCAGCGGCCACGCGGTCTACGACCCGAAGACCGAGAGCTTCGTGGTCCGCCGCGGCCCGGTGTTCACCAACCTGCTGCTGGCCGACGAGATCAACCGCGCGCCGGCCAAGACCCAGTCGGCGCTGCTGGAGGTGATGCAGGAGCAGCAGGTGACGATCGAAGGCTCGAGCTTCCCCCTGCCGCCGCCGTTCATGGCGCTGGCCACGCAGAACCCGATCGAGCAGGAAGGCACCTATCCGCTGCCCGAGGCGCAGCTCGACCGCTTCCTGCTGAAGGTGTTGATCGACTATCCGTCGCAGGCCGACGAGGTGCGCATGGTCGCGGCGGTCAGCAGCGGCCGCACCGCCGCCGACTTCGACCTGTCGCAGGTGGCGCAGGTGCTGTCGGCCGACGACATCGTGGCGATGCAGCAGGGCACCGCGCAGGTGACGCTGGACGACGCGGTGGTGCAGTACGCGGTGCGGATCGCCGCGGCCACGCGCAAGTGGCCGGGCATTGCGCTCGGCGCCGGCCCGCGCGGCAGTCTGGCGCTGGTGCGCGCCGCGCGCGCGCAGGCGGTGCTGATGGGGCGCGACTTCGTCACCCCCGACGACATCCGCGACATCGCCAAGCCGGCGCTGCGCCACCGCATCGCACTGGCGCCGGAACTGCAGATCGAAGGCCAGGACCCCGACCAGGTGCTGCACGCGCTGCTGGCCAAGGTGGAGGCGCCGCGACAGTGAGCGCGATGCGTCTCCTCGCGGGCCGTCGCCATCGTTTCGCCGCGGGGTGGGATTGGCGCGTGGCCACGGAGACCTGTCATGCCGAGTGCGGCGAGGGATCTTTTGTCCGCGCGGCAAGATCCCTCCCCCGGCCTGCGCGGAGGGTCGGGATGACAGAGCGCAGCGGCGCGCGCGCGTGGAATGGGAGCCGCCAATGAGGCCTGCGCCACTCCTGGTCATCCTGCTCGCTCTGTGGGCCGGGGTCGGCGTGGCGGGGGGCTTCGGCTGGTTGCCGATGCGCGCGTGGTGGTGGATGGGCGCTGCGATCGCAGTCGCCGCGCTGCTCGACCTGCTGCGGCTGCGCCGCCGCGCCACGCCGGAGATCGTGCGCGATCTGCCCGAGGCGCTGCCGATCGGGATCGAACGCGAAGTGACGCTGCACATCGAATCCGGTCCGCGCCGCCAGCGCGTGGACGTGTTCGACCTGCATCCGGGCGGCTGGGAATCCAGTGGCCTGCCGCGCGCCCTGCTGCTGCCGCCGGACACCGTGTCGAGCTTCGGCTATCGCCTGCGCCCGACCGCGCGCGGCGATTTCCGCTTCGAAGGCGTGCAGCTGCGGCTGCTGTCGCCGTGGCGGCTGTGGCGGCAATCGCGGCTGGCCGGCGTGCCGCAGGCGGTGCGGGTGTTCCCCAACTTCGCGCCGCTGGCGCGCTTTGCGTTGCTGTCGGCGGAACAGGCCTCGCGCATGGTCGGCGCCCACCTCAAGCGCCGCCGCGGCGAGGGCACCGACTTCCACCAGATGCGCGAGTACCGCATCGGCGACAGCCTGCGCCAGATCGACTGGAAGGCCACCGCACGCGCGCGCAAGCTGATCTCGCGCGAGTACCAGGACGAGAAGAACCAGCAGCTGATCGTGGTGCTCGACACCGGCCGCCGGATGCTCGCGCGCGACGGTGCGCTGGCGCACTTCGACCACGCGCTGGACGCCGCGCTGGTGGTGTCATACCTCGCGTTGCGGCAGGGCGACGCGGTGGGATTCTTCGCCACCGGCGGCGAGCAGCGCTGGGTCGCGCCGCAGCGCAGCCTCGGCGCGATCGACACCCTGCTGCGCGCCAGCTACGACCTGCAGCCGCAGCCAGTCGCGACCGATTACCTCGCCGCCGCCACCGGCCTGTCGCTGCGCCAGCGCCGGCGCGGCCTGCTGATGCTGGTGACCAACCTGCGCGACGAGGACAGCGAGGACCTGCTGGTCGCGGTGCGGATGCTGCAGCGGCGCCACCTGGTGGTCGTTGCGTCCTTGCGCGAACGCGCCATCGACGAAGCGCTCGACGCCGGCATCCACGAATTGCCCGACGCCCTGCGCGCCGCCGCCGCCGCCCGCTACCTCGCCCAGCGCGCCGCCGTGCACGACGCCCTGCGCCACCAGCACGTGATGGTGCTGGACGTGACCTGCGAACAGCTGCCGGCGGCGCTGGTGGAAAAGTACCTGGCGATCAAGCGCGACGGGATGCTGTAGGTCGGGGCTACGCGCCGGTGGTCTCCCGGTTCTTGTAGGAGCGGCTTCAGCCGCGAGCTCTTGATCTCGGCAGGCGATGGGAAAAGCTCGCGGCTGAAGCCGCTCCTGCAAATGCAAAGCGGTTCGGCTAATCCGCCGTCACCAGCAACGCATTGCGCTCGCGCAGCGCCGCGTAGGCTTCGTCGGTGTACGGCCGCACGCCGTGCCAGAGCTTGAACGCTTCGGCGGCCTGTTCGACCAGCATGCCGATGCCGTCGATGGCGTGGTGCGCGTGGGCGGCGCGGGCCCAGGCCAGGAACGGGATCGCCACTTCGCCATAGCTCAGGTCGACGCAGGCCGTGCGCGCGCCGACCAGCGACGTCGGCAAAGTGGGCAGGCCGCTGCTGCGTGCGGCCGAGGTGGCGTTGATGATCAGGTCGAATTCGCCCAGCGCCGGCAGGTCCTCGAAGTAGCGCGAATGCACGCGCCTGGGCAGGCCCAGCTTGTCGACCAGCGCGTCGGCGCGGTCGCTGGTGCGGTTGACGATGAACAGGTCGCCGATGCCGGCGTCGATCAGCGCCGGCGCGACGCCGTGCGCGGCGCCGCCGGCGCCCAGCAGCAGGGTGCGGCGCTGGCGCAGGTCCAGGCCGTGGCGGCCGGTGAGGTCGCGCACCAGGCCGATGCCGTCGGTGTTGTCGCCGTGCCAGTGCTCGCCGTTGCGGACCAGGGTGTTGACCGCGCCGGCGCGGCGCGCGCGGTCGCTGACGTCCGCGCACAGCGCCAATGCGGCTTCCTTCAGCGGCAGGGTCACGCTGGCACCGTCGCCGCCGCCCGCGGCAAAGGCCTCGAGCGCGGTGGCGAAGGTGTCGGGAGTGGCGTCGATCGCTTCGAAACGCAGTGCGATCCCGGTCTGGCGGCTGAAGCGGGCATGGATGCGCGGCGACAGCGAGTGCGCGACCGGGTGGCCGAAGACGGCGTGGTGGGATTCGGACATGGCAGCCCCTGTGTGTCGAGGAACGCGTGTCTAGGAAAGGGCGCGGCGGCGTGCTTGACGTCCACCGCGGCGGTCGCGGCCAGTGTACTCCGCCGGTTTGTGGAGTCTCTGCGATGGCACGGTCCATCCGCCGGAGCATGGAAAGCCTGCCGGCCGCGCCGCCATCCACCGATCCCGCATCGCCCGCTAGACTGCCGCGGATTCGAACGGAGCGTAGCGATGGGGCAGGCGAAAGTGCGTCTGGCAACGGTGCTTGCGGTGGCGGTGTCTGCAGCGCTGGTGTCAGGCTGCGGCGCGGCAGCTGCGGCGCTGCAGGAATTCGGCATCGAAGGCATGGGCGTGGTGTCGACGCCGCACGGCGAGGTCCGCGCCAGCGTCAGTCCCGACGGGCAGCGCATCGTCTGGGGCAGCACCGATCGGCCCGGCGGCGCCGGCGGCTGGGACCTGTGGCAGGCCACGCTGCGCGATGGCCGCTGGCAGGATCCGCGGCCGCTGCCGGTCAACTCGCCGGCGAACGACTTCGACCCGGCCTTCAGCGCCGATGGCCGCTGGCTGTACTTCTTCTCCAACCGCGAAGGCGGCTTCGGCGGTGACGACCTGTATCGCGCCGCGGTGCTGGCCGATGGCGGTTTCGGTGCGGTCGAAAACCTGGGCGCCGGCGTCAACGGCAAGGGCGACGAGTGGGCACCGACGCCCGGCGCGGAGGGCGCGCACCTGCTGTACGCCAGCGACGGCTTCGGCGGCGCCGGTGGCCACGACCTGTTCGTCGCGCGATGGAACGGCGCGGCGTTCGTCGAGCCGCAGCCGGTGCCGGGGGTCAACACCGCCGCCGACGAGTTCGACGCGGCCTGGCTGGGCGATGGCCGGACAATCGTGTTCGCGCGTTCGGACGACGTCGGGAATGCGCCGATCCGGCTGATGCTCGCGCAGTGCGATGGCAAGGCGTTCGCCGAAGCGCAGCCGCTGGCGCTGTCGTTCAACACCGCCGACGGCAACACGCTTGCGCCGGTGGTGGACCTGTCGAAGCCGTCCGAGCTGCTGGTCAGCGGCTCGGCGAAGGCGCCGAAGGCGGGGAAGCTGGACATCTACCGCATGCGCGCGCCAGTAGCGACCGGGCAGTCCGGCTGCCTGTAGAAGCGACCTGGGCGCGAGCGTTTCGCCGGCAAGGTATCGCGCCCGTGGGGCGCTCCGGCGATGGGTGTGGTGCGCGTACGACGGACGATCGACGCACCGCGCCGCCTTCCGCTCAGCCTTCGCGCAGCCAGCGCGCCGCGTCGATCGCGAAGTAGGTCAGCACGCCGTCTGCACCGGCGCGCTTGAAGCCCAGCAGCGCCTCCAGCACGCACTTGCGCTCGTCGAGCCAGCCGTTGGCGAACGCGGCCTTGAGCATCGCGTACTCGCCGCTGACCTGGTAGGCGTAGGTCGGCACGCCGAACTCGTCCTTCACCCGGCGCACCACGTCCAGGTACGGCATGCCCGGCTTGACCATCACCATGTCGGCGCCTTCCTCCAGGTCCAGCGCCACTTCGCGCAGCGCCTCGTCGGAGTTGCCCGGGTCCATCTGGTAGGTGCGCTTGTCGGCCTTGCCCAGCGCGCTTGCAGAGCCGACGGCGTCGCGGAACGGGCCGTAGAAGCTGCTGGCGTACTTGGCTGCGTAGGCCAGGATGCGGGTGTGGATGAAACCGTCCTGCTCAAGCGCGGCGCGGATCGCGCCGATGCGGCCGTCCATCATGTCGCTGGGCGCGACCACGTCGGCGCCGGCGCGCGCGTGCGACAGCGCCTGCTGCACCAGCGCCTCGACGGTGACGTCGTTGATGACGTAGCCGGTGTCGTCGACGATGCCGTCCTGGCCGTGCGAGGTGTATGGGTCGAGCGCGACGTCGGTGATCACGCCCAGTTCGGGAAAGCGTGCCTTCAAGGCGCGGATCGCGCGCTGGCACAGGCCGTCGTCGTCCCACGCGGCGGCGGCATCGAGGGACTTGGCCTCTGGTGCGGTGACCGGGAACAGCGCCAGCGCCGGGATCCGCAGCTCGCTGGCGGTTTCGGCCACGCGCAGCAGCTCGTCGATCGACAGCCGCTCGACGCCGGGCATCGACGGCACCGCCGCGCGGCCGGCGGGTTCATGCACGAAGACCGGGTAGATCAGGTCGTCGGCGGTGAGGACGGACTCGCGCATCAGCCGGCGCGAGAAATCATCGCGGCGCATGCGTCGCGGGCGAAGGTAGGGATAGGTCATGCGGGCATTTTACGCCTGCCGCGGCGCGGGGTCGCCCCGCGGTTCCCTTGTAGGAGCGGCTTCAGCCGCGAGCTCTTGATCTGCCACCGACTGCGGCAAAAGCTCGCGGCTGAAGCCGCTCCTGCAGGATCCCGGTTCGGAAGGCAGGCGGGGTCAGATCACCCCGCCGCCCAGCATCAGCCGCGCGACGCCGACCACGATCACCAGGCCGTTGAGCGCGAGCCCGGTCTTGGCCCGGCCGCGGTTGCCCGGCGCGGTAAACAGCACGCCGATGGCGGCGATGATCGCGCCGACCGCGGCGAACGGAATCAGGAACCAGTTGCCCCAACCCAGCAGCGGAATCAGGGCGACGATCATCCAGATCATCGCGACGATGCCCCAGAGCAAGCTGATCAGCCCCATGTCCCACTCCAAGCAAGATGTAGCGCCATTGATGGCGCCGGTTGCCTGCGATTGCAAGTGGCGGGCGGCCCGGAGCGGGGGTCCGGCGCGTCCGCAGCCGGGGAAAAAGGCGGCGCCCCGTGGGGCGCCGCATCGGATGCACGCAGGCGAAGCAGCCGCGTCCTACCCACCCTTGCCCGATTTCGCCGCGCAGCTCGTGATCGCATCGGCCTGGGGCCCGGACACCAGGCCGCTGGCCTCCAGCCGGTCGGCGTACTGCGCCATGCAGCGCTGGTAGTGGCCGCGGTTGCGGGCCCGGCTTTCGCACAGGTTGCTGGTGGCCTGGACGTTCGCCCCGACGATGATGCCGGCATCGTCGACCACGTCCACGCCGGTATCGCAGTTGCCGATCCTGGCGTTGCCACCATTGATCGTCCAGCCGGTGTCCTGCAGCAGGTTGGCCGAGATGTCGAGGTTGAGCGAGGCATCGAGCGAGTCGTTGATGGCCGGCTCCATCAACGCGTTCGGCGCCAGTGCGGTGTCGTAATGCGAGCCGGAGGAGCCGCCCTGCACCGGGTCGGGCATGAACAGGCGCGGATGGCCCGCGTCGTCGGCGCCCTGCAGCTTGTCCGGATCGACCACCAGTCCCACCTGCGCGGGCAGGTTCGCCTTGAAGGCATTGCCGTCGGCGAGCGTGATCCGGATCGCGGGAATCGTGATGGCGGGATCGGTCCCGCCCAGCGCCGGTGGCGGGGTGCCGGCGACGTTGTCGGCGATCACCATCCCGGTGGCACCCGCGGCCTGCGCGTTCAGGGCCTTGATCACGAACGTGCAGCCGCCGCGATCGAGCAGCACGATGTTGCCCGCGACCGCCGCCGGATTGGCCAGCGGCTCGCAACCGTCGTTGTTGGCACCGACACCATCCGCGCCCAGGACCACGGTGCCGCTGAAGTTCGCGGGCGTGATCGCCGGGCCGAAGCTGGCGGTGCCGTACTCGTACTCGCCGGCGAGCGCGGCCGGCGCGGTGACGGTGAACGCCGTGCGCGGATCGAGCGTCAACCCTGCACCCAGGGTTGCGCGGACACCGTCGAACACGACCTTGCCGTAGTTGAGGGCGGAGGCCTGGCGTTCGGGCACGGTCATCTGCGTCCAGTACTTGCCGGTGGTGTTGTCGAAGGTGAAGACCGAATAGATGTCTTGGCGGTTGGCCAGGAACGTGCCGGCGGCCTCGTTCTCGAAGTTCTGGAACCCGAGGCCGTGGCCGAACTCGTGCATCACCACGTCGAGGAAGCTGACCTGTCCGGCGGGAGTGTCGCCGTCGAGGCCGTAGTAGAAGTCGAAGTCGGAACTGAACTGCGAGTTGATGTCGATGAAGCCGGGCTGCAGGTCGGTGCCCGAGATCGCATCGGCCAGCGCCGAGCTGTACCAGGTGTCGGCGACGATGCCCGGGGCGAAGTCCGAGAACACGAACGTCGCGCCGGCCGAACCCAGCACGTTGGGACCCAGCGGGTTGAACTGCGCGCCGACGAAGACCGGCTGGTCGCTGACCAGCACCGAGCCCCACAGGTCGGCGGCGAACTGGGCCACGATCCGGCGTTGTTCGCCGATCGTGGTGCCGGGGTTGCCGCCCGCCGGCAGGGCCGGGGTCGTGTCGTTGTAGCCTTCGCCGGGGTCGTCGAAATTGACCGGGACGACATCGGCCGCGTGCGACGCGGACCCGCACAACAGCATCGTGGTGGCGATGGAAAGCGCCAGCAGTGACTTGTTCATTGGTCCAGGCCCTCCTCGCAGCCGGATCGCGGCGCGGCATCGCCCGACGACTCGATCTGGTGAAGTCCGCCCTGCGCATCCTTGCGGACCGACAGGGTGTTCCACAGTTCGGTCGGCACCTGCATCGATTCCCCGCCCGCCGGGCGGCGAACCAGGGTTGGCAAGGCCTCGGCTTCGGTGCGCGGCTGTTTCAGGTTGCGGTTGCGCTGGGCCATGGAATCGCCCAGCGCCTTGCGCTGCTCGATGGACATCGGGGGCTTGTCGGGACGGGCGTTCTGCGCCGACGCGATGCCGGACGCGGCGATGGCCAGGCCGGCCAGCAGGCAACAGGCGGTGGGCACGTGCTTCATGGAAAATCCTCCTCGGGGGACGACAGCAGACCGCGCTGGAGCGCGGCGAGGATGGTCTGGAGGCAGGCGTTGCTGTCGAAAGACGACTGGCCAGCGGAGTCTGCGAGCGGCGCCGGCCGTCATTCAATCCGCAGCGCAACATGTCCGACGGGCGGCGGCCCCGCCTTCGCCCGGCGACCGGAGGCCGGGCTCATGCGCCCGGCGGCGTGTCGCGGGCCTGGCTCAGACGGCGCCGTGCACGCCGTCGATCTCCACCGCCAGCTCACGCCGGCAGATCGCGGCGTGCAGGAGCACCCGCGGCACGCTGTCGCCGAGGCGGCGGTCGAGGGCGTCGGCGACGATGGCCATGTCGTCGCGGTCGCGGACGTAAACCTTCAGCCGGGTGCCGGGGCCGAACTGCGCCGGCAGTTCCGACTGGCGCGCGCGCGCGGCGCCGAGCAGGGCGTCGAAGTTGTTGAACGTCTCGTCGAGCTGGGCCAGCAGTTCGCCCTCGTGCGCGGTGGCGTGGCCGACCACGCTGGCGGTGCCCGACAGCAGCAGCGGCATCGCGCTGCCCGGTGGCGGCAGCATCGCGCGGGCGAAACTCGGCTGCTGCGGGCCGTACTGGCGCGGGTAGCGGTAGGCGCTGACCTGGCGCGGATTCTCCACCGGCGTGCCAGGCGTGCGCGCAGCCAGCCAGTAGACCTGGACCACGCGGGCGTCGTCGCAGCGGCCGATCGCGGTGGCCGCGGGCAGGTTGTGGGCCTCGAAGTCGCCGAGCCCCTGCGCGCGGCCGACGCAGAATTCGCGGTAGCGCTCGGCATCGCCCTCGCCGAGGGTGATGGCGTCGAGATAGTTCCAGACCCGCAGCAGGTGCGGCGTGTCACTGCCGCGGACGAATGCCGTCATGCGCGCGTAGGCATGCCGGGCGGCGGCGGTGATCCCGGAACTCCCGGCCGCGGCGTGTTGCGCCTCGTCGACCTCGATCGCCCCGAACAGCAACTGGCCGTCGGTCGACCAGCGGATGTCGCCGCCCCCGTGCGCGGGGGCGGGCTCGCGGCCGTGGAGGACCGGCGCATTGGCGCGCCAGACCTCGAACGGCGCCGCGCCGTGCGGCATCAGCGGCACGCGCAGGTAGCGCGGGTCGTCGTGCGCATGCGGCACGTCGCCGAAGCCGAACACGGCCAGCGTGTCGTCCGCCAGCAGCGGCGTCGCCGACGCGGCGCGGACGTACTCGACCTGCAGCCGCGGCGCCGGTGCGCCGGGCATGGATTGCAGCGGCCGGCTCATGGGTTGCCCGCGTGCAGGGTGTCGCCGTCGAAGCCGACGTGCGCCTGGCGCCGGCGGCGCCACCAGTCGCGCAGCGCGCGCGGCGCCATCCGCAGCGCGGCGGCGGTGTACAGCACCCGGAACATGCGCAGCCGCCGGCGCACGCGCGGGCTGTCGAAGACGTCGCCGGCCAGCATCGCCACCACCGCCTGCTCGATCTGCAGGGTGTTGCGCGGGTTGGCGAACAGGTACTTCATCGTCGGCGAGGTGAAGCGGTAGATGAACCACTTGAACTCGTCCAGCCCGACGACCAGCCGACGCTCCAGGTCGCGCTGCAACCGCGCCTCGCGCGATGGTTCGCGCAGTGCGCCGTCGACGACTGCCGCGCCCTGTTCGGCGCCGTGCATGCCCAGGTACACGCCGGAGGAGAACATCGGGTCGACGAAGTTCCAGGCGTCGCCCACCAGCAGCCAGCCCGGCCCGGACATGCGCGTGCATTCGTAGGCGTAGTTGCCGGTGACGTGCACCGGCGCGACGCGCTGCGCGCCTTCCATGCGCCGGGCGACCTCGGGGATCGTGTCCAGCGTGCGCAGCAGGAAGCCTTCGCTGTCGCCCTTGCGGGTCTTGAGGTATTCCGGATAGCACACCGCGCCGACGCTCATGTCGCCGTCGGCCAGCGGGATCAGCCAGGCCCAGCCGTGCTCGTGGCGGTAGATGCTGACGTTGCCGGCATCGCGGCCGGGCCGGCGTTCGACCCCGCGGTAGTGGCTGAACACCGCCGCCGACTGGTGGCGCGGGTTCTTGCGCTTGAGCTTGAGCTTGCCGCCGAGGAACGCGTCGCGGCCGCTGGCGTCGACCAGATAACGCGGGCGGAAGGCCAGCGCGTTGCCGTCGGCGTCGCGCGCGTGCACCAGCGCCGGGCGGTTGCCGGCATCGAACTCGACCCGTTCCACCTTGACCTGCTCGCGTGCGTCCACGCCGTGCTCGCGCGCATGCTCGAACAGCACCTGGTCGAACTGCTCGCGCTTGACGTGGTAGGCGTGCGCGAACTTGACGTCCAGCGCCCTGGCGAAATCGAAAGTGTTGTAGCCGCCCTCGTCGCGCGGGAAGTCGGCGCCCAGCTTGCGCATGCCGATCGCGTCGACCTTTTCCAGCGCGCCCATGCGCTCGAGGATCGGCATGTTCATCGGCAGCAGCGACTCGCCGATGTGGAAGCGCGGGTGGCAGTCCTTCTCCAGCATCGTCACCTGCCAGCCCTTGCGCGCCAGCAGCGTGGCGATGGTGCTGCCGGCCGGGCCGCCGCCGATCACCAGCACGTCGGTGTCGGTCATGGGCGGTGTTTCCGGGAGTGCGGGCGCGTGGCTGGGCAGTTCGGGCTGGACGCGATTCGTGGTCATCCTGAATACGGGCGCTGTCTGGCAAGGGTGGCCAAACATGATAACGGCTGCGCGAAGTGCCCAGTTGCGCGGCGCGGCGCGATGCTGGATCGTTGCAGCCCCGGCAGCGGCGGAACCCGCCCGCGCCGGCCCGAACCGACACGCCAACCCGAACGGAAGCCTGATGCCACCGCAAACCGATGCCGAACGCGAACTCGCGCAACTGCTGGTCGAAAGCCTGAACCTGGAGGACGTCGCGCCCGACTCGATCGATCCCGAGGCGCCGCTGTTCAACACCGGACTGGCCCTGGACTCGATCGACGCGCTCGAGCTGGCGCTGGCGATCAGCAAGCGCTACGGCTTCCAGCTGCGTTCGGACAACGACGAGAACCGCAAGATCTTCGCCTCGCTGCGCGCGCTGTCGGCGCACGTCGAGCAGAACAAGGCAGCCTGATCCTGCGCCCGTCCGCCGGGGCGCTGACCGTGCCCGGCGGATTCCCGGCGCTGGCCGCAACCGCACGACAACCGGGGCGCCACAGGCGCCGCGCCCGCCGCCACTTCCGCTTCCCATCGGTGACCGTGCAGTGATCCTCGTCTTCCAGGCGCTGCTGGCGCTGGCCTACACCGTGCTGGCGCACCTTTCCAATGCCTGGGACCGCCCCGGCCTGGCCGCGATCGCACTGGCGCTGCTGGCGCTGATGCTGCTGCTGGCGCCGATGCTGCACCGGCAATGGTGGGCGTGGGCGGCCCTGCCGCTGCTGTGGCTGGGCGTGCTGGTGCTCTATTGCGACGGGCTGGTGCGCGCGCCGATGCTGCTGGTGCCGGTGGCGTTCGTGGCGCTGATCGCATGGTGGTTCGGACGCAGCCTGCGCGATGGCCGGGTGGCGTTGATCACCCGCATCGTGTCGCGGCTCGACGACATCGCGCCGGCGCAGATGGCGCCCGAACTGCTGCGCTACACCCGCGCGCTGACCGCGGCCTGGGCCTGGCTGCTGGCCGGGCTGGCGCTGGTGAACCTGGTCCTGGCGCTGGTCGCGGTGCCCGACGGCCTGCTGGCCACGCTGGGCCTGCGTTCGCCGCTGCCGGTCACGCGGACGCAGTGGTCGTGGTTCGCCAACATCTGCAACTACGGCATCGTCGGCGGCTTCTTCATCGCCGAGTACCAGTTCCGCAAGCGCCGCTTCCCCGGCCGCTACGACAGCTTCCTGGGCTTCCTGCGCAAGCTGGCCGCGCTGGGGCCGGCGTTCTGGCGCGATTTCCTGAAGCCGTGATGCATGGCGCGTGATCGGCAAAGGCCATAAGGCAGCTGGCAGCCGCCGGCCCGCTTTTTCGAATCACCTACACGAATCACCCATCCCGGCTCTTCGGTATCCTTCGTCCCGTGCAACAGCAAGACGACATCATGGACATGCCATCGTCGCCGCCAGGGCGAATCGATCGGAACCTCGCCTGGACGGCGTTCAATGCGGTGCAGTTCGCCTTCACGCTGGCGTGGACGGCGGTCTGGATCAGCGCCGCGTTGCTGGTGTACGCGCTCCTGCGCGACCGCCACTGGCCGCTGCGCATGGCCTCGCGCTGCTGGGCGCCCGGGCTGCTGGGAGGCGCGGGCGCGCGCCTGCAGGTGACCGGGCTGGAGCGCGTGGACTGGTCGCGCAACCACGTCTTCGTCGCCAACCACCAGTCCACCATCGACATCTGCGCGCTGTTCCGCGCGATCCCGGTGCCGCTGCACTTCCTGCTCAAGCAGGAGATGACCCGGGTGCCATTCGTGGGCTGGTACGCGAAGGCGATGGGCATGGTGTTCATCGATCGCAGCAACCGCCGCGCGGCGGTGGCCTTCCTGCGCCAGTCGACCGAACTGGTGCGCGCCGGCGGCAACCTGTGCATCTTCCCCGAAGGCACCCGCAGCCGCAGCGGCATCGTGGCCGAATTCAAGGGCGGCGCGTTCCAGGCCGCGATCGACGCTGGCGTCGACGTGGTGCCGGTGGCGATCGCAGGTTCCGGCGCGGTGCTGTATCCCGAAGGCTTCTTCCACGTGCGCCCGGGCGTGATCCGGGTGAGCTTCGGCGCGCCGCTGCCCACGCGCACCGCCGACGGCCCGGTCGACCGCCAGGCGCTGGCCGACGATGCACACGCGGCGGTGCTTGCGATGCTGGGACGCCACGCAGGCCGCGCATGACCCGGTTCGTGATCGCAGGCGACCACCCGGCGCTGCCGGGGCATTTCCCCGGGCGGCCGATCGTGCCGGGCGTGGTGGTCCTCGACCGCGTGCTGGAGGCGATCGAGGCCGCGCACGGCCCGCTAGGCGTGCTGCGGCTGCCGCAGGTGAAGTTCCTGCGGCCGCTGCTGCCGGGAGAACCGGCGCAGGTGGCGATCGAACCGGTGCAGTCCGCGCAACCCGGCGCGGCCGCGTCGCGCTGGCGCTTCCGCGTCGAACGCGCCGGGGAGCTGATCGCCAGCGGCGAGGTCGCGGCGGCATGAACAGCGGCTGGAAGCAGCGGCGCGAAGGCGGGGGCCGGTTCGCGCTGTGGCTGATCCGCGGCATCGGCCGCCACGGCGGGCGCGCGTTCGCGCGGCTGTTCCTGTATCCGATCACCGGCTACTTCCTGCTGCGCCGCACCGCCGAGCGCCGCGACTCGCGCGCCAGCCTGTCCCGCATCCTCGGCCGCCCGGCGACGCTGGGCGATGTCGCCCGCCACATCCATACCTTCGCCGCGACCATCCTCGACCGCGTGTTCCTGCTCGGCGGCGAGATCGAGCGCTTCGACGTCACCGTGCACGGCGTCGCGCAGCTGCATGCACAGCTCGATCGCGGCCAGGGCGTGCTGCTGTTCGGCTCGCACCTGGGCAGCTTCGAGGTATTGCGGGTGATCGCGCGCAAGCGGCCGGATTACCGTATCCGCGTGGTGCTCGACAAGGCGCACAACCCGGCGATGACGCAGCTGCTCGACGCGCTCAGCCCGGAGATCGCGGCCGGCGTGATCGACGCCAGCCAGGATGGCCCGACCCTGATGCTGGCGATCAAGCAGGCCGCCGACGAGGGCGCGCTGATCGCGCTGCTGGTCGACCGCACCCAGCCCGACGCGGCCACGCAGACGGCGCAGTTCTTCGGCGCGCCGGCGCAGTTCCCGGTGGCGCCGTGGATGATCGCGGCGGTGCTCAAGTTGCCGCTGTCGCTGGCCTTCGGCCTGTATCGTGGCGGCAACCGCTACGACCTGGTGTTCGAGACGTTCGAGGACCACGGCCTCGACCTGCCGCGGGCCCAGCGCGCCACGCGCATGGCCGCGCTCATCCAGCGTTACGCCGGCAGGCTGGAGCATTACGCGCGGCTGGCGCCCTACAACTGGTTCAACTTCTATGATTTCTGGAATTCCAATGAACAACCGCAACCCGCGTTCGAGGTGGCTGCCGACGCTGCTGTCGGCGCTGATGCTGGGCGCCGTGGCGACGGCCTCGGCGGCGCCGCAGGCGGCTGACCCCGGCGCCGCGATCGACAGCGACTGGGTGCTGCGGATCCTCGCGCGCCCGGCGCCGATGCGCACCAACTTCGTCGAGATCCGCAGCTCGCGCCTGCTCAAGGAGCCGCTGCGCCTCTCGGGCGAGTACCAGCGCCCGGACGAGGACACCCTGGTGCGCCAGGTGCGGGTGCCGTACGTCGAAACCACCACCATCACCACCGACGCCGCGGGCGCCAGCCAGGCGACGGTGGCGCGTGCGGGCAAGTCGCCGCGCACCTTCGCGCTGTCGCGCGTGCCGGAACTGGCGCGGCTGCAGGCCAGCTTCGGCGCGCTGCTGGCGGGCGACCGGGTCGCGCTCGAGCGCCACTACGACATCCACACCGAAGGCACGCGGCGCAAGTGGGAGATGAAGCTGGTGCCCAAAGCCGCGCCGCTGGCGGACAAGCTGCGCGACATCACGCTGTACGGCCGCGGCATCGAGCTGCGCTGCATCGAGACGCGGCCGGTCGAGGGTCCGGTCCAGCGCACGTTGCTGGCCGGCGCGGCGCGGGTGGCGCACGAGACCACCAGCGCCGCCGGCGTGGTGGCGCTGTGCCGCGGCGAGCCGAAGCCGTAACCCGGCGCCGCCCGATGGCATGCGGCCAGCCGGCGGGACCGGCATTGTGATGACCGGGGAATCGGCGACAACAACACAGTCGTCATTCCCGCGAAAGCGGGAATCCGGTGACTTGGCTCCCGAAAGGCGAAAGCCACTGGGTTCCCGCCTACGCGGGAATGTCGAGCAGAAGCAGCCGCAACCGCTGCAACCGCAACCGCGGAATCATTCGCGATCCGGCGCCTTTTGCAGGAGCGCCTACCCATGAACGCGCGCCTGCGCTTCACGTTCGCCCTGCTGTGGCTGGCGATCCTGCTGCTGGCCGGCTGGTGGATCAGCGCGCACCTGCAGCTGACCGGCGACCTGCGCAAGTTCATGCCTGCGCCGGAAACCCCGGAGCAGAAGCTGCTGATCGACGAACTCGGCGAGGGTCCCGGATCACGCCTGCTGCTGGTGGCGCTGTCGGGTTCCGACGCGCCGATGCTCGCGGCGCAGTCGAAGGCGCTGCACGCCGCGCTGGCCGGCGACGACCAGTTCGCGCTGGTCGCCAACGGCGATGCCGACCTCGATTCGATTCCCGAACGCCTGCGTCCGTATCGCTACCTGCTCTCGCCCACGCTCGACACCCAGCCGCTCGATGCCGACTACCTCGCCGCGCAGCTCGACGAGCGCGTGCAGGACCTGGGCTCGCCGGCCGGCGCGCTGGTCGAGCCGCTGGTCGGCAGCGACCCGACCCTGGAAACGCTGAAGGTCGCCGAGGCGCTGCAGCCGGCGAACGCGCCGCAGCGCGTGCAGGGCGTGTGGTTCGACCGTGCCGGCAAGCGCGCGCTGCTTGTGGTGCAGACGCGCGCCGCCGGCTTCGATCCCACCGGCCAGCAGCGCGCGGTGGATGCGATCAATGCCGCCTACGCGCAGGCACGCGGCAAGACCGCGGGCGAGATGGTGCTCAGCGGCCCCGGCGCGTTCTCGGTCGAGATCGGTGGCCGCACCGAGGCCGAGGCGCAGTGGATCGGCACGTTCGACACCATCGGCCTGGTCCTGCTGCTGATCGTCGCCTACCGCAGCTGGAAGATCCCGGTACTCGGCGTGCTGCCGCTGGCCAGCGCCGGGCTCGCCGGGCTGGGCGCGGTGGCGCTGCTGTTCGACGGCGTGCACGGCATCACCGTCGCGTTCGGCTTCACCCTGATCGGCGTGGTGCAGGACTATCCGATCCATCTTTTCAGCCACCAGCGCCCGGGCGTGACGCCGCAGCAGAATGCGCGCGCGCTGTGGCCGACGCTGGCCACCGGCGTGGTTTCCACCTGCATCGCCTATTTCACGTTCCTGTTCTCCGGCGTCGACGGCCTGCAGCAGCTGGCGGTGTTTACGATCGCCGGCCTGCTCGTGGCCGCGCTGTCGACCCGGCTGCTGCTGCCAAGGCTGATCGACCCGTCGCCGCGCGACTTCGCCGACTCGCGCCTGCTCGCGCGCATGTGGTCGTGGACCCGGCACCTGCCGCGTCCGCGCTGGTCGCTGCTGGTGTTTGCGCTGGCGGCGATCGCGGCCACCGCGCTCGCGCCCGGTGCGTTCTGGCAGAACGACCTGTCGAAACTCACCCCGGTGCCCGCCGACGCGCTCGCGCGCGACGCCGACCTGCGCGCCGAGCTCGGCGCCCCCGATGTGCGCTACGTGCTCACGCTGCAGGGCGGCGACGACGACGCGGTGCTGCAGGCCTCCGAGCGCCTGCGCCCGGCCCTCGACCAGCTGGTGCGCGACGGCGCGCTGGCCGGCTACGACATGGCCGCGCGCTACCTGCCGAGCGCCGCGGTGCAGCGCGCGCGGCAGCAGAAGCTGCCCGACGCCGCGACGTTGCGCATCGCGCTCGATGCAGCGCTGGCCGACAGCCCCTTCCGCGCCGATGTGTTCGGCGAATTCGTCGACGATGTCGCGAAGGCGAAATCGCTGCCGCCGCTGGCGCGGACGGACCTGGCCGGCACGCCGCTGGAAACCGGCGTAAGCAGCCTGCTGCTGGGCGGCAACGGTCACACCACCGCCCTGGTGTCGCTGACCGGGCTGGAGGATCCGGCCGCGGTCGCGCGCGTGGCGCGGCTCAACGGCGCGGCGCTGCTGGACATGAAGGCGGCGTCCGAATCGCTCGTGGTCGCCTACCGTGGCCGCGTGCTGGCCGCGCTTGCCGTGGCGTCGCTGCTGCTGGCGCTGACAGTGTGGATCGCGATGCGGATGTCGGTGGTCGCCCAGCGACGCGTGGCGCACGCCGATGCCGGCGCCAACGCCAACGCCGCGCCGCCGTCATCGCGAAACGGCGTCACGCGCGAAACCGCGCAACGCACGCTGCGCGTGCTGCTGCCGATGGCGCTGACCACGCTGCTGATCCTCGCGGTGTTGCGCCTGTGCGGCGTCGAACTGACCCTGTTCCACCTGGTCGCGCTGATCCTCGCCGCCGGGCTGGGCCTGGACTACGCGCTGTTCTTCGACCACGCCGGCGACGACTACGCCGACCAGCTGCGCACCCTGCACGCGCTGATCGTCTGCAGCCTGATGACGCTGCTGGTGTTCTTCCTGCTTGCCCTGTCGTCGATCCCGGTGCTGCGCGCGATCGGCAGCACGGTGGCGTTGGGCGTGTTCGGCAACTTCGTGCTGGCGCTGCTGGTCTCGCGCCAGCCCGCGGCCGGAAGCTCCGGCGATCCTGGTGCCCTTGTGGGAGCGGCTTCAGCCGCGAGTTCTTCCCCGATGGGCGACGCAGGCCAGAAGCTCGCGGCTGAAGCCGCCCCCACGAGTGCGGGGGCGAACGAGCCGTGATCGGCCGCGACGAAATCCTCGCCATCGTCCCGCACCAGGGCGCGATGTGCCTGTGGGACGAGGTGGTTGAATGGGATGGGCGATCGATTCGCCTGCGCGCGGACAACCATCGCGACGACACCCATCCATTGCGTTCCGGCGACAGGCTGCGCGCGATCCACCTGTGTGAATACGGCGCCCAGGCAATGGCCGTGCACGGCGGCCTGCGCGCGCGCGAAGCCGGTGGCGCGGCGAAGTCCGGCATGCTGGTCGCGCTGCGCGGCGTGCAGTTGCATGTCGCACGCATCGACGACCTGCCGGGCGCGCTCGAATGCGAGGCGGAAGTGCTGGTCGAGGCCGAGGCCAGCCAGCAGTACGGCTTCCGCATCCATCACGCGGGAACGCTGTTGGCCGAAGGCCGCGCGGCGGTGATGCTGGACGCCGGGAACCGATAGCCGCCCGCGTCCGGGTGCATGCGTGGGCCGACTGCCACGCATCCCGCCCGGCGTTGCTAGGATTGCGCCATGCAGACATCCAGAAAACGCGCCCTGGTCACCGGTGGCAGCGGCGACCTTGGCGGCGCGATCTGCCGCCAGCTTGCCGCGGACGGGTTGCACGTGATCGTGCACGCCAATGGCAGTCGCGCCCGCGCCGAATCGGTGGTGGCACAGATCGTCGCTGCCGGTGGCACTGCCGAGGCGGTCGCGTTCGACGTCGCCGATGGCGAGGCCACGGGCGCGGCGATCGCGACGCTGCTCGAGGCCGGCCCGGTGCAGGTGGTGGTCAACAACGCCGGCATCCACGACGACGCGCCGATGGCCGGCATGTCCGAGGCGCAGTGGAAGCGGGTGATCGACGTGTCGCTGCACGGCTTCTTCCACGTCACCCAGCCGCTGCTGCTGCCGATGGCGCGCACGCGCTGGGGCCGCATCGTCAGCGTGTCGTCGGTCGCGGCGGTGCTCGGCAACCGCGGCCAGGCCAACTACGCCGCGGCCAAGTCCGCGCTGCACGGCGCGTCGAAGTCGCTGGCGCGGGAGATGGCCTCGCGCGGCATCACCGTCAACGTGGTCGCGCCCGGCGTGATCGCCGGGCGCATGGCCGACGCGGCATTCCCGCCGGAGATGGTGAAGCAGATCGTGCCTGCGGGCCGTGCCGGCACGCCGGACGAAATCGCCGCGGTGGTGCGCTTCCTGTGCTCGGATGCAGCGAGCTACGTCACCGGCCAGGTCATCGGCGCCAACGGCGGGATGGCGTAGACGGCCTGCACATCTCCTGTAGGAGCGGCTTCAGCCGCGAGCTTTTGAATGCGTCCATGGCACGACAGAAAGCTCGCGGCTGAAGCCGCTCCTACAGGGAACCTGTTTCTTCGATTGCCCTGTGCGGGGAGCGCCGCACGCAGTATCAGGACGGGAAGGCGGTCGCCAGTTTCACCGGCGCGTAACCTGCGCGGCGACCTGACCAGCGGCTGCTACAACTTGACCGTCGGCTTCCGCGCCCACGCCTGGGACATCAAGCGCTGGCTGAAGAAGCCGGTGGACGGGGCGCAGATCGGACGCTGAACGCCGGTGTCCTGCCTTCATGCGGCGGTCCGCGGCGGGGGCGTAGCATCAACGGGTCCGGATCGCCGCCACGAGGCCTGCCATGCGTGTATTGCTGACTGCCCTGTTCTGCCTGGTGCTGGCAGCCTGTGCCAGTTCCGCCTTGGTCACCGGCACCCCGCGCGCGCCGATCGATCCCTCGCAGGTGCGCGTGTACTTCCAGGCGCCGCCCGGCGGCTTCGAGGAGATCGCGTTGCTGGAAAGCAACAGCGGCGCGTTCACCTACGGCGAGCAGAACAAGATGAACTCGGTCGTCGCCAAGCTGCGCAAGGAAGCGGCCAAGCTGGGTGCCAACGGCGTGCTGTTCCGCGGCACCAGCGATGGTTACGGTGGCAGCGGCGTGAGCGTCGGGGCCGGCGGTGGCCGCGTCGGCGGGAGCAGTTTCAGCGGTGGCGGCGTCGGCATCAACGTCAGCCCGCGGCAGAAGTACGCGCGCGGCATCGCGATCTACGTGGCCAATCCGGCCGCGGTGGACGAGACACCGCCCCCGCCTCCGCCCGCGCCGGCACCCGATCCCGCACCGCAGCCGCAGCGCTGAGCCGCGCCCTCAATCGGCTTCAGCGGCCGCGGTCGGCATCCGCGGCTCGCGCCTGGCGCACAGTGCCAGCATCGGTCCGACCATCACCGTGGTCAGGATCGCCATCACCAGCAGCATGGTAAACAGCTCCGGGCCGATCAGGCCCGCGTCGAGGCCGACCTTCATCACGATCAGTTCCATCAGCGCGCGCGCGTTCATCAGCGATCCCACCGCGAAGCTGTCGCGCCAGCCGTAGCCGGCCATGCGCGCGCCGGCCGCGCCGCCGATGACCTTGCCGGCCACCGCGGCGATCAGGATCAGCGCCATCGCGCCCAACCCCGCGCCGACGAACGCGTCACCGGTGGTGCTCAGTCCGGCCAGCGCGAAGAAGATCGGCATCAGCACCACGATCGCCACGTACTCGACGCGTTCGATCAGCGACTTGAGCAACCGATCGTCGCGCGGCAGGCAGGCGCCGAACAGGAACGCGCCGAACACCGCATGCAGGCCCAGCCATTCGGTGACCGCGGCGCAGGCGAACGCGCCTATCAGGATCGCCGCCAACACCATCAGCGACGGTTTGCCATCGGGCGCATGGCGGCGCAGCAGCCAGCCGTACAGCGGCCTGAGCACGCCGAATACCACAGCGCCCACCGCCACCAGGCCGAGCGTGGTCTTGAGGAAGCCCGCGTAGCCGTCGCCGGAGCCGATCAGCGCGACCACCAGCGCCAGCATGATCCACGCGAGCACGTCCGCGATCGCCGCGCCGCCGAGCGACAGCCGCCCCAGCCGGGTGTGGGTCATGTCGCGCTCCTTGAGGATGCGCGCGAGGATCGGGAACGCGGTGATCGACATCGCCGCGGCCATGAACAGCGCGAACGGCCAGAAGCCCACGCCCGTCGGGGCCAGCGGATGCAGCAGCGGCGACACCGCGATGCCCAGCGCCATCGGCACCAGCACGCTGAGCACGCCGACCCAGCCGGCCGCCTTGAACTGGGCGCGCACGCCGTCGGGCGCGCGCAGCTCGGCGCCGACGATGAACATGAACAGCACCAGCCCGAGCATCGACAGCGACGACAGCCCGGACAGTGATTCGGGCGCGAACACCACCGCGTGGAATTCCGGGAACCAGGCGCCGAACACGATCGGCCCCAGCACCAGGCCCGCGGCCATCTCGCCGATCACCGGCGGCTGGCCGACATGACGCAGCAACAGGCCGCAGCCGCGCGCGACGGCGAGGATGATGACCAGCTGCAGGAGCAGGGGGCTGTGGTGCATGGCGAGTCCGTTCGTCGTGTCGCGGGAAAGGTGGAGTGGATCAGGCGGCGCTGGCGTACCAGGGCGCGGACAGTGACGGCGGCGGCGACATGTCACCGGCGGCCGGCACGTCGAGCCCGTGCCCGTCGATGCCGGGATGTTCGGTGCGCGCGCGTTCGAGGATCTCGGCCGCCAGCCAGTCCATGCGCGCGACATTGCCGGTGATGCGCGCGGCGAAGGCGTCGTCGTCGAGCTGGTCGGCCAGCGCGCGGTTGAGTTCGTGGAACCAGTCGATGTGGTACTGGTCGAGCACCCGCGAATCGAGCGGCAGCGGCCGCCCGGCGTTGCGTTCGCCCCAGTCGCGCAGCAGCGCCTGCATCGCCGCGTTGAGCGCGCTGCCGCGCTCGAACTGCGCGCGCAGGCGGCCGAACATGGCGATGTCGGCGATGCGCCCGGAGAAGAACATCGGCGCCAGCAGCGCCCAGTAGAACGTGTAGTCCCAGATGATCTTGACCGGCATCACCTGGGCGTCGCCGAACAGCGCGTACTGGTCCTGGAACAGGGTCATCGTGTTCTCGTAGAACGAGAAGTACAGCTGCTGGTAGATCTCCGCGTGCGAGGTCCAGTTCTGGCGCGCGCGGTCGCGCGCGACGAGGTTGCAGATGAAGGTGTTGGACATGGCGATGAAGTCGCTGCCAGGCGAATAGAACGGGTCGAGGAACAGCCCGGATTCGCCGGTGAGCGCCCAGCGGTGGCCGAACACCTGCCGGCAGCCGTGCGAGAAGTGGCGCAGGAAGCGGAAATCGCACAGCGCGTGCCCCGGCTGTTCCAGCGACGCGGCCACGCGCGGCTGGTGCTCGCGCAGCCAGGCCATCGCCTTGTCGTGCGTGTTCATCGTCTCCAGCGGATGCGCCTTTGCGTCGCAGACGATGCCCAGCGAGTGGGTGCCGGACGCCAGCGGGATCAGCCAGAACCAGTAACCCGGCCCGCACATGTGGTTGGTCGAGCGCCAGCGGTCGGGCGGCGTGCAGCGCGCCAGCCACTGCGGGTCGTCGGACCAGTCGTTGGGGTCGATCCGGCCTTCCACCCGCCACCAGGCCGCGTTGGCGTCGTGGTCGTTGTCCTGGGCGAGGCCGAGCTTGCGCTTGAGCAGGCCGGCGCGGCCGCTGGCATCGACCACCCAGCGCGAGGACAGCGTCGCCGTGGCGCCGCCGTGGTCGAACGTGACGTCATGCGCCGCGTCGCCCTCGTCCAGCGCGATGCCGCGCACCGTGGCGCCGTCGCGGAAGTCGACGCCCAGGCTGCGCGCGCGCTGCCCGAGGAAGTTCTCGAAGCGGCCGCGGTCGATCTGCCAGGACGGCGTCGGCAGCAGCTTGCTCACGCCCAGTTCGGTGCAGCGGTCGACATCCGTCTGGCCTTCGGAGAAGAAGAACCGGAAGCCGAACTTGCGCACGTGCGCCCGGTCGAGGTGGTCGCGCAGGCCGAGCACGTGGGCGAAATAGTGTGCGCCGATCTCCACCGTCGACTCGCCGACCTTGAACGCCGCCTCGCGCACCGGGTGCGCGTTGCGCTCGATCACGGTCACGCGCAGGCTGGGGTCCTGGCGCCGCAGCTGGATCGCCAGCGTCAGCCCGGCGAGGCCGCCGCCGAGGATGGTGATGTCGGTATCGGTATCGGTGTGCATGCTCATCCTGCGCGTTCCACTCCTGTCCTGGCCGGCAATGCGGCGAATTGTCCATCCGGGTCGTCGATCACCGGCGGCCGCGCGCGACAGCGGCGGTATTCGGCGACCACGTCGCCATGCGCCCACACCTGCCGCACCACGTGCGAGGTGATGTTCCACAGGTCGCGGAACAGGCGGAAATGGCTCTTGCGGAACTGCACCGGGCCATCGGCGCTGGCGTAGCGGGTCTCGATCGGCACCGCCACCACGCACGCACCAGCGCGGCGCGCGGCCGAGATCAGCATCTGCGCCTCGAACACGAAGCCTTCGCCGGGCACGTCGCCCAGCGTGTACACCGCGCGCGGGTACAGGCGCTGGCCGCTCTGGCTGTCGACCACGCGGAAGCCGCAGCCCCAGGCGATGCCCCAGTCGCCGAAGTCGTTGCCGATGCGGCGATACACCGGCTGCGTGGCGCGCTTGCGCAGCCGTGCGCCGACGATCACGCAGCCCGGGTGGCGGTTGGCCGCGTCGATCAGGCGCGGGATGTCGGCGCCGCCGTGCTGGCCGTCGCCGTCCATCGTCGTCACCGCCTGCGCGCCGATGCGCCGCGCCTGCGCGAATCCGCTGCGCAGCGCCGCGCCCTTGCCCAGGCGCCGCGGGTGCCGCAGCACGGTTGCGCCGAGGTCGGCGATGCAGTCGGTGGTGCCGTCGTCGGAGCCATCGTCGACGACGATGACGTGGTCGCAGTGCGCGAGCGCGTCGCGCACGACCTCGCGGATCCGCAACGCCTCGTTGAGCGCGGGGATGACCACCGCGACGTTGCCGCGATGCAGGTGCGCGGGCGCGGTGCCGGCCGGCACCGGGTCAGCCATGCGCGATCTCCACCCGCAGCACCCGGCCCGGCCCGGCGTCGAGCAGGACCACGTCGCCGGCGCCGGCGAGCGCCTCGAACAGCGGCAGCATCGGTGCCATCGAATTGCCGGCGGCGTGGCGCGACAGCGCGCCGGTCGCGGCTGGCGGTTGGCCGTTGACCAGCGTCGCGCGCATGCGCAACGCGCCGTCGCCCCGCGACAGCACCAGCGCGCCGCCAAGCAGGCCGCGGCTGTGCGACATCGTTTCCAGCGGGCCGACGGCGGCGCCGTCGTAGCCGACCAGCAGCACCGTTTCGGCCCCGTCCGCCAGCTGTGCCAGCGCTTCCACCAGGCCCTGGGCGAAAGTCGCGGCGAATGCGCTGACCGCGGTGCTGGCGTGCATGCAGCCGCTGCCGATGGTCCAGTAGCCGGCGGCGGCGTTGTGCACCGAGTTGTGGAACTTCGTTGGCGACACGGTGCGCGGATCGCTGGCCAGGGTGGCGCACATGTAGTCGGTGATCGCCAGGTCGCCGTGGGTGGAGGCGAAGACCGACGGCAGCGCCGCCGGATCGCGCCCGGCAGCGGTGCAGGCGGCCAGCGCGACCTCGAGCGCCACCGCGACCGTCTCCGGCGTGCGCCGGCGTTCGTTCGCGGCCAGCAGCTGCGGCGACGGCCTGCGCGGCGCGTCGGCCACCAGCGCGCCGCCGTTGATGAAATCGCGCGCGGCCTGCCAGGATGGCAGGCCGTCGGTCCAGAACCCGATGCCCTCGATCGTGACCGTGCGTCTTGGCATGCTCAGGCCATCCCGAACACGAGCGAGCAGTTGTTGCCGCCGAAACCGAAGGAGTTGTTCATCGCGTAGCGCAGGCTGCCCGATTGCGCGTTGTCGAAATGTATCTGCGCGCCGCAGGCCGGGTCGCGGGCTTCGCTGTTGAGCGTACCCGGCAGCAGGCCTTCCTCCAGCGCGATCAGCGCGAACACCGATTCGACGATCCCGGCCGCGCCGAGCGTGTGCCCGGTCCAGCCCTTGGTCGAACCGGCGTGCAGCGTCTCCGGGAACAGTGCCGCCACCGCGCGCGCCTCGACCGCGTCGTTGGCCGGGGTCGCGGTGCCGTGCAGGTTGAGGTAACCGACCTGCGCGGCATCGATGCCGGCTCGCGTCAGCGCCGCGCGCATCGCCAGCTGTGCGCCGAGGCCCTCGGGGTGCGGCGTGGACATGTGGTGGGCGTCGCTGGATTCGCCGTAGCCGCACAGGCGCAGCCCGGGCTGCCCCGGTTCGGCGCGCTCGACGATGGCGTAGCCGCCGGCTTCGCCCAGCGACAGCCCGTCGCGCGCGGCGTCGAACGGCCGGCACGGTGCCGTCGAGACCAGCCCGAGCGAATTGAAGCCGAACAGCACGCTGCCGCACAGCGTGTCGACGCCGCCGACCAGCGCCGCGTCGGCGACGCCGGCGTGGATCAGCCGCGCCGCCTGCGCGAACACCTTGGCGCTCGACGAGCAGGCGGTGGCGACGGTGATGCAGGGGCCACGTAGGCCGGTCAGTTGCTGGACGAAGTGGCCCAGCGAATGCGGCGTGTGCACGACCGGCTGGTCGAGGCCCGGCGGAAAGTGCCGGCCGTCGTCGACCAGCCGCGCGTAGGCCTCTTCGGTGGCGCCGATGCTGGAGGTCGAGGTGCCGAGCACCAGGGCCACGCGTTCGGCGCGATGGCGCGCGAGCAGCTCGTCGACCCGCTCGGCCATCGCGTCGTGCTGCAGCGCCAGCCACGCCAGCCGATTGTTGCGGCAGTCCCAGCGCATGAGCGCGTCCGGCAGCGTGATGTCCTCGAGGCCGTCGACGCGGCCGATCCAGGTATCTAGCCGCTGTTCACCCGCTACACCATCGCCGAAGTCGTTGCGACGCAATCCGCCGCGGCGTTCGCGCAGGGCACGAGCCTGGGCATCGCGTCCGCGACCGAGCGCGGTGGTGGCGGTATGGGCCGTGATCGCCAACATCGGCGGAGCAGGCGACGGTTGCACTTGCGGCACGCGCGGGACGTCCATTCGGGAAAGCCCGGAAGTATAGCGAGCGGCCCGGAGCCGGCTTGCGAGGATTCCGCGCCGTCGGGCGCGGGTTTGCGGGGCATGGGCGGCTCAAGCCGCTTGCGTGTTCATCCGTGTCGGTCCGTTGCCGGCACGTGACGGCGACCCAGGCCACCGGCCTGCAGGCCGGCGCCCCGGTTCAGCCTTGTGTCGCCTTTTCCGGCGTCTTCAGCGCGCGATAGCGCGCCAGCGCCTGCTCCAGGTCGCTGCCCAGCGACTGGTGGTCCTGCTGCTGCTGCTCGAGGATGGCCTGCTGGCGCAGCAGGTCGCCGTGCTGCCGCAGGATGTTGCTGGTCAGGGCCTTGTTCACCGGCTTGGACTGCAGTTCCAGGTCGGCGGCCTGGCGCAGCAGGCTCAGCAGGCTCTGGCGCAGGTTGGCCAGGCCCAGGCGCGAGGTCTTGAGCGACTCCTCGACCAGAGTGATGCGCTCGCCATAGGCGCGGCGCAGGTCGTCCTCGGTGGCGTAGGACTCCACCATCGCCAGGTCGCGGCGCTTGGCGGCGGCTTCGGCTTCGGCGTCGAGCGCGGCCTGCCTGCGGGCGTCGGCGGCGGCGGCGCGTTCCTCGTCGGTGGGCGCGCGTTCGACCGAACGCACCGCGATGCCGGTGCGTGCGCTGATCTCGGTGCGCGCGGCGTCGGCGGCGTCGGCCGGCAGCGCATCGCCGCAGACCTTGTGGCCGTTCTCGTTCCAGCAATAGATCTTCTTGGCCGGCGCCTTGTCCTGGGCGGCCGCCGCTGCGGTCACCAACATGAAGGCGCAAGCCAGTCCCGCGATCGTTGTCTTCATCGTTCCGTCCCCCCGGCCGGTCGATCAGCCCGTGCGGCTGCCATGGCGCGCGCGGTAGGCGAGCAGGCGGTCGCGTTCGGCTGCCAGTGTCGCGCTTTCGCTGGCAAACGCCAACAGGTCCGACAGCCCTGCGATGGCGATCACCGGGATGCCGTGCGTCTCGGCAACGGCCTGCGCCGCCGAGCGCCCGTCGTCGTCGGCCACCCGTTCCTGGCGGTCGAGCGCGATGGCGATCGCCGCCGGCGTGCCGCCGCCTTCGGCGATGATCGCCAGCGCCTCGCGGATCGCGGTGCCGGCGGTGATCACGTCGTCCACCACCAGCACCCGGCGACCGGCCAGCGGCGCGCCGATCAGGCGGCCGCCCTCGCCGTGGTCCTTGGCCTCCTTGCGGTTGAATGCCAGCGGCAGGTCGCGGCCGCGGCGCGCGTATTCGCAGGCCAGCGCCGTGGCCAGCGGGATGCCCTTGTAGGCGGGGCCGAACAGCAGGTCGAAACTCCCGATCGAGCCAGCCACCGCCGCGGCGTCGATGGCGTCGGCGTAGCAGCCGGCCAGCGTCGCCAGCGCGGCGCCGGAATCGAAATGCCCGGCGTTGAAGAAGTACGGGCTGGTGCGCCCGGACTTGAGAGTGAACTCGCCGAAGCGCAGCGCGTTGGCGTCGAGGGCGAGCTGGAGGAAGCTCTGGCGGTGGTCGGTGGGCATCGGGCTGGCGGGCGTGGCGACCGGGACATGATGCCAGCGGGGGCGGTGCTCTTGCAGGAGCGGCCTCAGCCGCGAATGTTTGCTCCCTCCCCTGCGAAGGCAGGGGAGGGTTGGGGAAGGGTGTCTTCAAGATGATCAGCTCGAACCGTGGCCCCCAACCGTGCGGCCAGAGCGCACAGCGCTCTGTCGCTGCGCCACGCGCGAGCCAATGGCTCGCAAGCGCGTGTACTCGCCTCTGCCTTCGCAGTGGGAGGGGCCAAGGCAAGCGCTCGCGGCTGAAGCCGCTCCTACGAGGCAGCGGGGCGCCGCGCCTCCCGGCTCACAGCCGCCGCACCATCAGGTGCTGCGGCCCGGCGCTGCCGCCCAGGTACAGCTCGCCGGTGTCGACGAAGCCGGCCTTGCGATAGGCGTTGATCGCCGCGACGTTGCGGCAGTTCACGTTCAGCGCCAGAAGCCGGCGCTCGGGGTGGCGCGCATGCAGGTCCTCGCAGCACGCCTGCACCGCACGCGTGCCCAGGCCGCGGCCCTGCCAGCCGGCGTCGAGGAAGAACGCGCGCAGGCCGACGCTGGCCTCGCCGATCGAGCGGCGCGCGACGATCGTCGGCGCGAAGTCGAGGCGGTAGAAGCCGACCGGCGTGGCGCCGACCACGATCGCCATCGCCTCGCTGTTCGGGTCGCGCAGGGCATCGTCGAGGTTGAAGTCGGTGTCGCCGACGAAGGGTTGCTGGTCCGGCGCCACGCGCAGCGCGCGCACGCCATCGATGAGGTCCGGCGTGACCGGTGCGACGCGGAGATCGGGCCTGGCGAACATGTCGGCATGGTAGCGGGTGCCGGGCGGGTGCCTTGCCGCAAGCGGGGATTCGTTGCGCTACTCTTCTTGCCAGATCCAAAAATCAGTCATTCCCGCGAAAGCGCGAACCCGGCGGCGCTGACTCTCATTGGTCATGAGGCGTCAAAGCTTAAAGTCACCGGGTTCCCGCTTTCGCGGGAATGACGATCAAGGATATGGATCCGCGCCCTGATTGCCCGGACTTCCATTGCCCGCTCCCCACTTCCCCGCCCCCATTCCCGGCTCTTCCCCATGCGCATCATCAGCTTCAATGCCAACGGCCTGCGTTCCGCGGCCAGCAAGGGTTTCTTCGACTGGTTCGTCGCGCAGAAGGCCGACGTGCTGTGCGTACAGGAAACCAAGGCCCAGGAACACCAGCTCGCCGGCCCTGAAGGTCTGCACGAGAATTTCCTGCCCAAGGGCTACCAAGCGTGGTTCCGCGACGCCAGCACCAAGAAGGGCTACAGCGGCGTGGCGATCTACGCCAAACGCGAGCCCGACGAGGTGCGCACCGCGCTGGGCCGTGAATCGTTCGACGAGGAAGGCCGCTACATCGAGGCGCGCTTCGGCAACCTCAGCGTGGTGTCGTTTTACATCCCGTCGGGCTCGTCGGGCGAGCTGCGCCAGGGCTTCAAGTTCGAGGCGATGGACTGGCTGAAACCCATCCTCGACCAGTGGCTGGCCAGCGGCCGCGACTACGTACTGTGCGGCGACTGGAACATCGTGCGCAGCGCGCTGGACATCCGCAACTGGAAGTCGAACCAGAAGAACTCCGGCTGCCTGCCGCCCGAGCGCGCGTGGCTCAACGGCATGCTCTGCGAGGACGGCGGCAGCGACGGCACGTCGGGCTGCGCGGGCGGCTGGGTCGACGCCTACCGCGCGCTGCACCCGGAAGGCCAGGACTACACATGGTGGAGCAACCGCGGCGCCGCGCGCGCCAATAACGTCGGTTGGCGCATCGACTACCAGCTGGTCACGCCATCATTGCGTGATCGGTTGAAGGCCTGCTCGATCCACCCCGAACCGCGCTTCTCCGACCACGCGCCGTTCGTGGTGGACTACAGGGCGTAGCCGGCCGCGCACGCGGTCGGTCAGGGATTCTCCGCGGCCGCGCGGGTGTCGGGTTCGACGATTGTGCTTTCGACCAGCCCGTTGCGGATCATCCACCAGAACAGCAGCACGCCGGGCAGCGCGATCACCGTGGTCAGCAGGTAGAACTGGAAGTAGCCCAGGCTCTCGATCAGCGCCCCGGCGCTGGTGCCGGTGAACACGCGGCCGACGATCGACGCCGCCGCCGACAGCAGTGCGAACTGGGTGGCGGTGAACGACAGGTTGCACAGCGCCGACAGGTAGGCGACCACGGCCACGCCGCCGATGCCGCTGGCGAAGTTCTCGAAGCCGATGGTGAAGGCGAGGAAGTGGTTGTCGTGGCCGATGTGGGCGAGGGCGGCGAACGACAGATTCGACACCGCCATCAGCACCAGGCTGAGCATCACCGCGCGCTTCACGCCCAGCCGCGCGTAGATCAGGCCGCCGGCGAAGATGCCGACCAGGTAGGCGACGAAGCCGAAGCCGACGTCGTAGGTGGTGATCTCGGTATTGCTGAAGCCCAGGTCGTCGAGCAGCAGGCGCACGGTGAGGTTGGCCAGGGTGTCGCCGATCTTGTGTAGCAGCACGAACAGCAGCACCAGCCAAGCGCCGGTGCGGCGGAAGAACTCGGTCAGCGGTGCGACCACCGCCGACACCGCGGCGCCGAACCCGCGGCGCGGCGCCGGTTCGCGATGGCGTAGCGGTTCGCCCAGCCACAGGCCGGTGATCACCGCCGGCAGCGCGAACAGCGCGCACAGCAGGTAGGCGGTGCTCCAGCCGGCGCGTTCGGCCACCAGCAGCGCCAGGCCACCGGCGCAAACCGAGCCGATGCGCCAGCCGTACTGCGACATGCCCGAGCCGACGCCGAGCTGTTCGGGTCGCAGCAGTTCGATCCGGTAGGCGTCGATGACGATGTCGAAGGTGGCCCCGGCCACACCGACCGCGATCGCCGCCATCGCCACCGTGCCCAGGCTGGTGGCCGGGTCGGCCAGGCCGAGGAACGCCACCGCCGCCGCGACGCAGGCCGCCGACAGCCACAGCCACGAGCGCCGTTGCCCGAAACGGCCGAGCAGCGGCAGGTGCATGCGGTCGACCAGCGGCGCCCACAGGAACTTGAAGTTGTAGGCCAGGAACGCCAGCGAGAAGGCGGTGACGCTCTTCTTGTCGATGTCGCCCTGCGCCAGCCGCGTGGTCAGGGTCGCGCCGATCATCGCGTACGGGAAGCCCGACGAGATTCCCAGCAGCAGTGCACCCAGCGCGGCTGGTTCGAGGTAGGGCCTGATCCAGGCCAACGGGCCGCCGCGTGCTGCCGAAAGGGATGTCGTCATGGCGGCATGCTAACTGATGCGGGAACGCTGCCAGTCGCCGGGCCCTGCGCCGGAAGCACGCGCGGATCGCCGGCCAGGGCCGGCATCCGGATGGATGCAGTGGGGGCCGTGCAGCGCCGCTCCCTGCGCAGCATGGGCTTGCCTGCACCGCCCCCGCGGGGTATCAAGGAGCCGCGCCGATGAGGGCGCGCCCAGGCGCAGGAACGCCCCGGATCCGAGATGACCGAGATCGTCCTCCACGACATCGACCAGGTGCTTGTCGACCGCATCAAGCGGGTCGCCGACGCGCGCGGCTGGACGGTGCCCCGGACCCTGCTGCACCTGCTCGAACAGGGCCTGCATGTCTACGAGGGCGATGGCCGCGTGCACTTCGACAACTCCGAGAGCGAGGTGCTGGAAGCCGCGCTGGCCGCGCTCGAGGGCATCCCCGACGACGCCGGCTTCGCGATGATCGGCAAGCTGCCCGTCGACGAATCCGGTCCGTAGTGCCGCTCCCGCATCAGGCCGGATAGATCCCGCCCAGCACGCGCGGCCCCTTCGCCCCGCTCACCGAGGGCAGGTTGCCCGGCAGGCCGTGCAGCGTCTGCCGCGCCAGCCACGCGAACCCCATCGCTTCCACCGCGTCCGGATCGAGGCCGTGGGCCGCGCTCGATTCCACCACGCAGCCGGGCAGGGCATCGGCCAGCGCCGCCATCAGCGCGCGGTTGTGCACGCCGCCGCCGCACGCGATCACGCGCGCGGTCGCAGGTTGCGTGGCGCGCAGGGCGTCGGCAACGGTGTGCGCGCTCAGCGCCAGCAGCGTGGCCTGCACGTCCTGCGGCGCTTCGGTGCCGCGCAGCTGCGATTCGACCCAGCCCAGGTGGAACTGGTCGCGGCCGGTGGACTTGGGCGGTGGCAGCGCGAACCACGGTTCGGCGCGCAGGCGTGCGAGCAACGCGTCGTCGACCTGCCCGGCGGCGGCGAATGCACCGTCGCGGTCGAAGGCCTCGCCGCGGTGGCGCAGGCACCAGGCGTCCATCAGCCCGTTGGCCGGCCCGGTGTCGAAGCCGCGCACCTCGCCCTGGTCCGAGGCGGCGGCGCGCGGCAGCAGGGTGAGGTTGGCGATGCCGCCGAGGTTGAGCACCGCGCGGTCTTCGGCAGTGCTTTGCAGCAGCGCCGCATGCAGGGCAGGCAGCAGCGGCGCGCCATGGCCGCCGGCGGCGACGTCGCGGCGACGGAAGTCGGCGACCGTACGGATGCCGGTGCGCTCGGCGATGGTGTTCGGGTCGCCCAGCTGCAGCGTGTAGGGGGCGGCGCCGTCCCCGGGCCGGGCCTCGGGGCGGTGGCGCAGGGTCTGCCCGTGCGACCCGATCGCGGCGACGTCGGCGGCCGCGACGCCGCTGTCGGCCAGCGCCTGCAGCGCGGCGTCGGCGAAGGCCAGGCCGATGCGCACGTCGAGTTCGGCGACCGCATCGAGCGACACCTGCGCCGACTGCTGGCCCAGCTCGACCAGCTGCGCGCGCAGCGCGGGCTGCCAGGGATAGGTGCGGCCGAAGACCAGGCGTGCCGTCAACGTGCCTGCGCCCGCCGGGCCGTCGAATTCCACCAGCGCGGCATCGATGCCGTCGGCGCTGGTGCCGGAGATCAGGCCGAGGTAGAGGTTGGCGGGCATGGGTGCATTGTAGGAGCGTCCCATGGGCGCGATGGGACGTTACCGGCAGAGCCTTGTCGCGCCCATGGGGCGACTGCGGGAATCAGCCCTTCTTGGCGCCGGGCTTCGCCGCGCTCGCCACGCGCTTGTCCTTCGCGGCATCGCCCACGTCGGCGTAGATGATGTCCTCGACCTTGCGGATGCGGGCCAGCGCCGGGCCGGTCTGGGCGCGGAATTCGGCCAGCTGCGCGCCGTGCAGCGGCTCAGGCGGCGGCATCGTTACCGCCATCGGGTTGCGGTGCACGCCGTTGATGCGGAATTCGTAGTGCAGGTGGGGGCCGGTCGCCAGGCCCGTGCTGCCGACGCGGCCGATCACCGTGCCCTGGGACACGTGCTGGCCCTTCTTGATCTTGCCGAACGCCGACAGGTGCCCGTACAGGGTGGTGTAGCCGCGGCCGTGGTCGAGGATCACCGCGCGGCCATAGCCGCCCTTCCAGCCGACGAAGGTCACGCGCGCGTTGCCGGCGGCCATGACCGGGGTGCCGGTGGGCGCGGCGAAGTCCACGCCCTGGTGCGCGCGGGTGCGCCCGAGGATCGGATGCTTGCGGGCGCTGGTGAACTTCGAGCTGATGCGGGTGTACTGCACCGGCATGCGAATGAAGGCCTTCTTCAGCGGCCGGCCGTCGGCGCTGAAGTACTCGGCCTTGCCCTTGCGCTCGTAGCGGAAGCCGCTGTGCATGTCGCCGTGGGCGGTGAACGTGGCGGCGAGGATCGGGCCGCTGCGGATCATTTCGCCCTCGCGCCAGGTCTGTTCGACCACCACCGAGAAGCGGTCGCTGGCAGCGACGTCGGAGTTGAAGTCGATGTCGTACTTGAAGATCTCGTCGGTCAGGGTGCGGATGTTGTTGCCCGACAGGCCCAGCTTGCGCGCCGAATGGAACAGCGAACGGCCGACCTTGCCGCTGACCACCGCGGTGCGGACTTCGACCGGGCGTTCGACCACCTTCTCGGTGACCTTGTCGCCGTCGACGTGCAGCTCGACGCGGTGGATGTCGTCGCGGTCGTAGCGGAACGCGCGCAGCGCGGCCGGCTTGCCGGCCATGGCCGGCTGCAGTTCGAATGCCAGTTCGGTGCCGGGCTTGAGCCTGCGCAAGGTGTCCCGCGTGCCGGGCTGGGCGAGCACGCGCTGCAGGTCCGATTGCGGCAGCTGCATGCGTTCGAACACATGGCTCAGGGTCTCGCCCTTGGCGACGCTGACCAGCTGCCAGTTGGGGCCGGCGGCGGCCTGCGGCTGTTTCGCGGCGCGCGGCAGCGGCGGCAGCAGCAGCGACAGGGTGGTGCTGGGCGCGACGGATGCCGTCTGCGCCGCGCTCGACGACATTGCGTTGGAGAAGCCGGGCACCAGTGCCATGACCAGTGTGCCAAGCATCGCGAACAGGCTGGCGTGAGCCCAGTGGCGGCGGGTCCAGCGGCCGTTGAAGCCGGCCGGCAGGGCGGCGGCGATCCCCGTCCCGTTCAGGGCCGCGGCGCGGAGGTTCCGGATCCGGATCAGGCGCCCGCGACCGGGGTCCTGGGGCGAGGTGGGCTCGGTCATCAAAGGCAGTCCCGGCCCAGCGTGAAGGGCCCGTCAGGGCGCTACCATAGTCACGCGAAAAGTGTGCGTCAAACACTTGAGCCGGCAGGGAATTCCCGAAAACGCCCCTTAACCGCGTGTTAACTTTGCTTTACAAACGCCGTCACGGCGATTGTCACTTCCTGCCCGCCACCGTCACTCCGAGCCGCCCGTGCCCCACGCCACCGACCTGTCCCCCACCCTCGCCGCCGCCATGGAGATCATCGGCCGCGGCGCCGACGAGATCCTCAAGCGCGACGAACTCGAGGCGCGGCTCAGCGCGTCCATGAAAGCGGGCCGCCCGCTGCGGATCAAGGCCGGCTTCGACCCGACCGCGCCGGACCTGCACATCGGCCACACCGTGCTGCTCAACAAGATGCGGCAGTTCCAGGACCTCGGCCACCAGGTGATCTTCCTGATCGGCGACTTCACCGGGATGATCGGCGACCCCACCGGCAAGAACGTTACCCGCAAGCCGCTCACGCGCGAGGACGTGCTGGCCAACGCGCAGACCTACGCCGCGCAGGTGTTCAAGGTGCTGGACAAGGAACGCACCGAGGTCCGCTTCAACAGCGAGTGGTTCGGCGCCATGACCGCCGCCGACATGATCCGCCTGGCCGCGCAGCACACCGTGGCGCGGATGCTGGAGCGCGACGATTTCTCGAAGCGCTACGCCGCGCAGCAGCCGATCGCCATCCACGAATTCCTGTATCCGCTGGTGCAGGGCTACGACTCGGTGGCGCTGAAGGCCGACGTCGAGCTCGGCGGCACCGACCAGAAGTTCAACCTGCTGATGGGCCGCGGCCTGCAGGAAAGCCACGGCCAGCCGCCGCAGATCGTGCTGACGATGCCGCTGCTCGAGGGGCTCGATGGCGTCAACAAGATGTCGAAATCGCTTGGGAACTACATCGGCATCGATGAGCCGGCGATCGACATCGTCAACAAGACCATGAAGATCGGCGACGCGCTTATGTGGCGCTGGATCGAGCTGTTGAGCTTTGAGATCGGCATCGACGAGGCGAAGCGGCTGCAGGCCGACGTCGCCGCCGGCGCGCTCAATCCGCGCGACGTCAAGCTGCGCCTGGCGCGCGAACTGGCCACGCGTTTCCACGATGCCGCCGCCGCCGAAACCGCGGTCGCAGGCTGGCATGCCGCCGTGCGCGGCGAGGGCGACACCGCGCTGCTGCCGCTGCAGGACGTGGCCGTCCCCGCCGATGGAATCCGCATTGCCGCGCTGCTCACCGCCGCCGGCATCACCCCGAGCAACTCCGAGGCCAACCGCAAGCTCAAGGAGCGTGCGGTGAAGGTCGACGGCGATGTGGTCGAGGACGCCGGCACCACGTTCGCGCCCGGTTTCGAGGGCGTGCTGCAGGTGGGCAAGCGCAACTTCGCGCGGGTCCGGTTGGTCGCCGCATAGGTTTCGCTGGAGCGGCCATGGCCGCGATACGCGCGGGGCATCCCGGCCATGGCCGCTCCCACAGGGGTAAGTGGAGGCGGTAAAAGCGGGCTGTCATCCCGAGCGCAGCGAGGGATCTGCTTGCCCAGGCGCACGAGGAGAACCCTCTTGCCGCACGGAATGACAGCTGGATCTCCGTGCCCCGAGTCCACGTGCCGACGACACGTGCTGCCACAGACTGCGCCGATGAACGCCATCTTCGACGACACGCCTGCGCAGTTGGCGATCCTCGCCACCACCGCCTACGCGATGCTGCTGGGCGGCGTGATCGGTTTCGAGCGCGAACTCAAGGACCGGCCCGCCGGCTTCCGCACCCACATGCTGGTTGCCGGCGCCGCCGCGTTGCTGGTGGGGCTGCACGCGCACGTGCTCGCGTTTGGCGCAACGATGCTCACGCTGCTGGTGCTGCTGGTGCTGGCGTGGGTCGAACGCCGCGCCGGCATGCGCGAGCGCGCACCGCGCAAAGACTGATCTCAGGCAGCCATCCGCAGCGCCGCGGATCCCATCAGCCACAGCACGCAGACAAGGCCACCCAGCCAGCTCAGGCTGCGCAGCGCGTGCACGTTGGTGATGTAGAAGACGCCGTGCAGCACCCGGAACGCGACGAAGACAAGCGCGAGCGTTGTCACCAGTCCTAGTTCGACACCGGCCGCCTGCGCCATCAGCACGCCGGCGGCGAACGGTGCAAACGCCTCGAAGGCGTTGAGGTGCGCGGCATTGGCGCGGTGCAGCCGCGCGTCGTCCTGCTTCGCCAGCCAGCGCCGCGGATCGCTGTTGTCGTAGCGCGGGCCGCGCTTGGCGGCCACGACCCAAGCGTAGGGCAGCACGGCGGCGATCAGGATGCACCAGTAGGCGATGGACATGACGGGACCTGCGGTTCTTGGCGAAGCGCGCAGCTTGGCCCGGTCGCGCGGCGCGGTAAAGCACCGACGCCCGGATTGCTTTGTAGGAGCGGCTTCAGCCGCGAGTTTTTGCTTCCTCCCCCTGCGACGAACGCCCGCCAGCTGTGCTGGCAGGCCGGGCGGCTTTGGGAGGGCGCCTTCAGCAGCAGCTAGACCGTGGGCCCCCCTCCCAGCCTCCCCCTGCCGTCGCAGGGGGAGGGGCCAAAGCAACGGCTCGCGGCTGAAGCCGTTCTCAAAGGTCGCTCGAAGGTCGCTTGCCGGCGGTGAAAGAAGGACGGCGCCTTTCGGCGCCGTCCGGGAGATCACGCGAGGCCACAACCGCTCACTGCGCCGCCGGCTTGCCCGCCATCATCTTGTCGCGCTGCGCGCGGAATGCATTGCCCTCGTACCAGTTCGGCCACTGGTCGCCGTCGACCAGCACGCGCCCGACGCCGTACAGCGCCTGCAGGTCCTCGATCACGCCGTCGAGCTTCCAGCTGTCGGAGAACTCGTCGGCCGGCTTGTGATAGCGGTTGGCGTTGTAGTCCTTCGCCGCGGCCTCGCCCGCAGCGCGGCCGCCGTCGACCAGGTCCTCGCCGCTCTCGGTGTACAGCGCGGGCACGCCGGCCTTGGCGAAGTTGAAGTGGTCGGAGCGGAAATAGAAGCCGCTTTCCGGCGTGCTCTCTTCCTCGAGCGTGCGGCCCTGTTTGTCGGTCTGCGCCTTGAGCAGGTCTTCGAGCTCAGAATTGCCCTTGCCGACGACCACCAGGTCGCGCGACTTGCCGTACACGCCCATCGCGTCGATGTTGATCACGCCCACGGTCTTGTCCAGCGGGAACGCCGGGTGCGCGACGTAGTACTGCGAGCCGAGCAGCCCCGATTCCTCCAGCGTCACCGCGACGAACACCAGCGAGCGCTTGGGCGCCGGCGTGGTCCTGGCGAACTTTTCCGCGACCTCGATGATGCCCGCCACGCCGGTCGCGTTGTCGACCGCGCCGTTGTAGATGACGTCGGCCGTGCCGTCCGGGGTCTGCTCGCCATCGTGCTTGCCCAGGTGGTCCCAGTGCGCCATGTACACCACCGCCTCGTCGGGCCGCTCGCTGCCCGGCAGCACACCGATCACGTTGCGCGACGACTTCTCGGAGACCGTGCTCTTGAGGTCGAACGACACCGTCGCCTTCATCGGCACCGCCTTGAAGCCGCGCTTGTTGGCGGCCTTGTACATCGCGTCGAGGTCGAGGCCGGCGTCGGCGAACAGCGTCTTCGCCGCCTCGCCGGTGATCCAGCCCTGCGCCGGCAGGCGCGGCGCCGGGTCGTCGGCCGCGCGCAGGTCGTACTGCGCACCGGACCATGAGCCGCGCACCACGTCCCAGCCGTAGGACGCGCCGGCGGTGTCGTGGATGATCAGCGCCGCCTTCGCGCCCTTGCGCGCGGCTTCCTCGAACTTGTAGGTCCAGCGCCCGTAATAGGTCATGCGCTTGCCTTCGAACAGCGCGTCGTCGTTGGCGTGGAAGCCCGGGTCGTTGACCAGGATCACCACCGTCTTGCCCTTGACGTCGATGCCGGCGTAGTCGTTCCAGCCCAGTTCCGGCGCATCGACGCCGTAGCCGACGAACACCAGCGGGCTGTCCTGCACCTTGATCTCGGCTTCGCCGGAGCGGGTGCCGATCACCATGTCGTCGCCAAACCTGAGCTCCTCGGCCTTGCCGTCGACGTCGAGCTTCAGTGCGGTGGATTCGTCCGCGGTGGTCTCGGTCATCGGCACGTCCTGGAACCAGGTGCCGTTGTTGCCCGGCTGCAGGCCGATGCGCTCGAACTGCGCCTTGATGTACTCGACCGTCTTCTCGCCGCCGGGCGTGCCGGGGCCGCGGCCGGCGAAGTCGTCCGAGGCCAGGGTCTTCACCAGTTCGGAAAAGTCTCCGGCATCGATGTCGTCGTTGAAGGCATGCGCCGATGCAGCGGGCTGCGCGTCGGGCGCGGGCGCCGCGGACGGGGGGTTGGCTGCGGTCGGTTCGCGGTTGCACGCGGCCAGCGCCGCGCCGGCGAGCAGGCAGAACAGGAGGTGGCGAGCTTGCATCCGGAAGGTCCCATGCAGTGGAAACCCCGGATTCTAGGCGCATGCGGCCTGCGGCGCCGTACCCTGCCGCATGCGGCTGCTCAGTCGTGCGGCGCGCGCGGGGTGTCGAATGCGACCGGCGTGGCGCCGGTGACCTTGCCGATGCGCGCGCTGGTGTGCACGTACAGGGTGACTTCGCGCTCGAACACCAGGTCGCCGTCGACCACCGCGTTGGGCCCGATCACGATCCGCGGCTTGCGGTTGCCACCGAACTTGATTGGCATCCAGTTGCTGGTCGGCTTGGTGACCTTGAGGCCGCCGTGGACATGCGAATCGATGCCGACGGTGACGTCGCCGTTGACGGTCTCGATGCCGCCGCCCACTTCGGTGGCGACGATGCCGATCGCGCCGTTGACGGTTTCGATGCCCTTGGCGACGTTGCCGCCGCGGTCGACGAAGATGCCGCCGTTGACGGTTTCGATGCCGCCGCTGATGCGCGCCTGCGTGCCGACGCGGATGCTGCCGTTGACCGTGCCCAGGTCCTCGGCTTCGATCCCGTCGCCGGCCTTGACGCTGCCGTTCACGGTCTGCGCGTCCCTGGCATGGGCGCCGTCCTCGAGGCGGATGCTGCCGTTGACGGTTTCGAGGTCGCCGTAGACCTGGCCGGATTCGGCGGTGATGCTGCCGTTCACCTTGTCGATGTCCACAACGTCGGACGCCGCGACCACGGCGCTGGAAGCCAGCAGCAGCGACAGGGCGAAGGCGAGGGGAAGGCGGCGTGTGGCGGACATGGCGGACTCCGGTGTGGCGATCGGGCGGGGTTGAACGGCAAGTGCGTGCCTGGGTGGCAGGGCTTAGCCTGCGCGTGCTTCGCTACAATCGCATCTATCCTTAGTCACTGGCCCTCCCGACGTGCCCGAAGCCTCCAGCGCCCCCCGCCCCAAGCCGGTCGTCCTGCTGATCCTCGATGGCTGGGGCCACCGCGAGGATCCGGCCGACAACGCGCTGGCGCAGGCCGAGCTGCCGAACTGGCGGCGGCTGTGGAGCGGCAGCCCGCACACGCTGATCCACACCGAGGGCCGCCACGTCGGCCTGCCGGACGGGCAGATGGGCAATTCCGAGGTCGGCCACATGAACCTCGGCGCCGGCCGCATCGTCTACCAGGACCTGACCCGCATCGATGCGGCGATCGAGGACGGCAGCTTCTTCGACAACGCCGAACTGCGCGGCGCCTGCGCGGCGGTGAACGCCAATGGCGGCACGCTGCAGGTGATGGGCCTGCTCTCGCCCGGCGGCGTGCACAGCCACGAGCGCCAGGTGTTCGCGATGCTGGAACTGGCGCAGCGCGCCGGCGTGCAGAAGGTGGCGGTGCATGCCTTCCTCGACGGGCGCGACACGCCGCCGCGTTCGGCCGCCGCGAGCCTGGCCGCACTGCAGGAGTGCTGCGACAAGCTCGGCAATGCGCACATTGCCAGCGTCAGCGGCCGTTACTACGCGATGGATCGCGACAAGCGCTGGGAGCGGCTGCGGCTGGCCTGGGACGCGGTCGTCGAGGCGAAGTCGGAACACCGCGCGGCTACCGCCGCCGCTGCGCTCGAGGCCGCGTATGCGCGCGGCGAGAACGACGAGTTCGTGCTGCCCACCGTGATCGACGGCGCCTTGCCGGTTGCCGACGGCGACGCCGTGGTGTTCATGAACTTCCGCGCCGACCGTGCGCGCCAGCTCACCGCCGCGTTCGTGTCGCCCGGTTTTGGACATGATGGCCGCGACGGCTTCGACGCGCGCCGGCCGAAGCTGTCGCGCTTCGTCTGCCTGACCGAGTACGACGCGAAGCTGCCGGCGGCCGTGGCGTTCGCGCCCGACGACCTGCGCGACACCCTCGGCGAACTCGCCGCCGCAAATGGCCTGAAGCAGCTGCGCATCGCCGAAACCGAAAAGTACGCGCACGTCACGTTCTTCTTCAGCGGCGGCCGCGAGGACGTGTTCGACGGTGAAGAGCGGATCCTGGTGCCGAGCCCCAAGGTCGCCACCTACGACCTGCAGCCGGAGATGAGCTGCCCGGAACTGACCGCCAAGCTGGTCGAGGCGATCGGCTCCGGCCGCTTCGACCTGATCGTGTGCAACATCGCCAATCCCGACATGGTCGGCCACAGCGGCGACCTGCAGGCCGCGATCCAGGCCGCGCAGGCGGTCGACCTCGCGCTGGGTGCGGTCGAGACCGCGGTCCGTGCGGCGCACGGCGCGCTGGTGGTCACCGCCGACCACGGCAACCTGGAGATGATGCGCGACCCGGTCACCGGCCAGCCGCACACCGCACACACGGTCGGTCCTGTGCCGCTGGTATACGTCGGCGATCGCCGTGACGTGGTGCTGCGCGCCGGAGGTTCGCTGCGCGACGTCGCCCCGACCGTGCTCGACCTGCTCGCATTGCCCAAGCCGGACGCGATGACCGGCCGCAGCCTGTTCGCGCCCGGCTGATGCCCGTCGCGCGCCGCCCCGGGTGGCTGTCGATGGCCGTGTTCGCCGGTGTCCTGGCGGCGGTCATCGCGCCGGCGCAGGCGCAGAGCAGCCGCGACACCCAGCGCAAGCTGGAGAAGGTCAACAAGGAACTGAAGGAAGTCGCCGCCGAGCGCCGCAAGATCGAAGGCAGGCGCGGCGACGCCAGCCGCCAGCTGCGCCAGGTCGACGAAAAGGTCGGCACCTCGGCTCGCAGCCTGCGCGAGACCGAAGCCGAACTCGCGCGGCAGCAGGCGGCGCTGTCGGGCCTGCGCGACAAGCGCGATGCGATGCAGGTCACGCTGGCCGCGCAGCGCAAGGAGCTGGGCGACCTGCTGCGGACCGCCTACACCATCGGCGACGACGCCCCGCTCAAGCTGATGCTGGCGCAGGACAAGGTCGCCGAGGCCAACCGCGCGCTGGCCTACCACCGCTACCTGCAGCGCGACCGCACCACGCGCATCGCCACGCTGACCACCGAACTGGCCGAGCTCGAGCGCGTCGAGCGCGAGATCACCCAGCGCCAGGCCGCCCTGGATGCCGCCAAGGCCCGGCAGCGCGAACAGCTGGCCGAACTCGAGCGCGACCGGCGCGAACGCAGCGCCACCGTCGCCCAGCTCGACAAGCGCTACCAGGACCGGCGCGACCGCGAGAAGGCGCTGGGCCGCGATGCCAAGTCATTGCAGACGCTGCTGGAACGGCTGCGCGCGGCCGCCGCGAAGGCCGCAGCGGAGCGTCGTGCCGCCGCGGCCGCTGCCGCCGCGCGGGCGAAGGAAAGCAAATCGACGCCCGGCCACAAGCAGCGCCCACCGCCGATCGAAGTGGCCAAGACCGCGCCGATCCAGGTCGGCGGCCTCGGCTGGCCGGTGTCCGGCACCCTGGTCGCCGGCTACGGCGCGGCCATGCCCGACGGCCACAAGAGCTCGGGCGTGCTGATCGGCGCACCGGCGGGCACCACCGTCAAGGCGGTCGCCGACGGCACCGTGGTGTTCTCCGAGTGGATGACCGGCTACGGACTGATCCTGATCGTCGACCACGGCAACGGCTACATGAGCCTGTACGCCTACAACGACGCCCTGCTCAAGGACGCCGGAGCGCAGGTCAGGCGCGGCGATCCGGTGGCCAGCGTCGGCAACTCCGGCGGCCAGGGCCGGCCGGCGCTGTACTTCGAACTGCGCCGCAACGGCAGCCCGGTCAATCCGAACAGCTGGCTGCAGAAGCGCTAGCCGGCGGGAGATGGTTGGGAAGCGGCCCTGTGGGAGCGGCCCGCTCACACCGGCAGGCCGCATTCGTTCAGGGGCTCCTTAACGGAACACCCGCGCCGCACCGCATAATCCGGAGAACCCGCGCGCGGTCCGGTGGTCCAACGCGCGCCACATCACGATGTCCCGCGGAGTCCTGCATGCGCCTTTCCCTTCCGATCCTCGCCATTGCCCTGCTGCTGGTCCGGCCCGCGTTCGCGCAGGAATTGCCGACCGGCGTGCAGGACGAGGATCCTTCCGCCGACGCGGTTGTGCCGGCTGACGATCCGGATGCGGCCGAGAGCGCCGCGAGCGGGGTGCCGCTGGAAGAAATCAAGCGCTATGTCGCGGTCTACAACGCGATCAAGGAAGCCTACGTCGAGCCCGTCGACGACAAGGCGCTGATGGGTTCGGCGATCCGCGGCCTGCTGCTGGACCTCGACCCGCACAGCGCCTACCTCGACAAGAACGATGCCGAAGCCTTCGACGAGGACACCAACGGCGCCTACGACGGCATCGGCGTGGAGGTGCAGCAGCTGGCCGACGGCAAGGTCAAGGTAATCGCGCCGATCGACGACACGCCGGCCGCGCGCGCCGGAGTGAAGGCAGGCGACACCATCGTTGCCGTCGACGGCAAGACCCTGACCCCGGCCAGCGCCGAAGGCCAGGGCCCGCTGCGCGGCGAACCGGGCAGCACGGTCAAGCTCACCATCGTGCGCGAAGGCGAACCCAAGCCGCTGCAGATCAGCGTCACCCGCGGCACCATCAAGATCGCCAGCGTGCGCGGGCGGATGCTGGAGCCCGGCTATGCCTACATCCGCATCAGCGCGTTCCAGGCCGACACCGCCACCGATTTCGAATCGACCCTCAAGCGCCTGCAGGCCGGCAGCGGCGGCAAGCTGCACGGGCTGGTGCTGGACCTGCGCAGCAACCCCGGTGGCCTGCTGACCACCGCGGTGCAGATCGCCGACGACCTGCTCGACGCGGGCGGCATCGTCAGCACCCGCGGCCGCACCCCGATCAGCGACGCGCGGTTCTCCGCGACGCCCGGCGACCTGATGCACGGCGCGCCAGTGGCGGTGCTGGTCGACGCGGGTTCGGCCAGCGCCTCGGAAGTGCTGGCCGGCGCCCTGCACGACAACCAGCGCGCGCGCGTGGTCGGCAGCCGCACCTTCGGCAAGGGCTCGGTGCAGACCCTGCTGCCGCTGGACAACGGCGACTCGATCAAGCTCACCACCGCGCGCTACTACACGCCCAGCGGCAAATCGATCCAGGCACGCGGCATCGAGCCGGACGTGGTCCTCAAGCCCGAGGGCAAGGAAGGCGCCGCAGCGCGCGCCGACTACGCCGAGGCGCTGCTGCCCGGCCACCTGCACGGCGACGAGGAAGTCGCCGGCAGCAACGCCGGCGACGTGCTGGACGGCGACGCGCCGATCGCCGCGGCGCTGGCCGAGCTCAAGAAGCCGGCGGTGGCCGCGGCCACCGCGGGAGCGGCTGCGCGCGATTGATCAAGTCGCGGTATCGCGCGGCTGTCGTTGCATGTGGGATGGAGACGCCGTTCCGCGACAAGGCCTGAGACTGTCTCTCCGCTCTCCGCTCTCCGCTCTCCGCTCTCCGCTCTCCGCTCTCCGCTCTCCGCTCTCCGCTCTCCGCTCTCCGCTCTGGTTTCTCACGAATCCAGAATACTGCGCATGCTGGCAGACCCGTAGGGCGGCGCACATGGATGTGCGACGTTATTCTACGAGGCAGGATGCCGATTAGAAAAATCCCTGCGTCGATGACTTGCCCGGTTAGCTCTGTACGGGGAAGCGTTTTTCTTTGCTTCCGTTTCTTTTGACGCTTATCAAAAGAAATGAAGCCGCCGAAGGCGGAAGCTTCTGACGTTCGTACTTATTGCACTTTGCGTTTTGAAGCCAAAAAGGCCAAGACCAAGAGCGTTTCGCCCGCTGCGCGGCCGAGTTCATTTCTTTGATAAGCGTCAAAGAAACGAACCAAAGAAAACGCTGTCCCCCGTACACACCTCCCGCAGGAAATTGGAGTTGCGCGGGGATTTTTCTAATCGGCATCCTGCCTCGTAGAAAAACGCCGCACGTCCTGTGCGGCGCCCTCCGGGTCTGCCGGCAGGCGTAGTGGGTCACGGTTCTTGAAAAGCCAAAGCCAAAGCCAAAGCTGAAGCCAAAGCTGAAGCTGAAAGGTCAGGAACTGGATGCTGGGGGCGCGTCCTTGATTCTGCGAATCACGGCGAGCATGACAAACGCCGGCCTCAGCGCGGCTTGGCCGGCAGCGGGAACGGCGTCACCACGCGTTCGCCGGATTCGGCGTCGCGGATCGCCGACTGCCCTTTCTTCTCGACTTCCTCGATGCGCACGATGCTCTGCATCGGCAGGTGCAGCACGCGGGTGTTGCCGAATTCCGCCTGCAGCCGTTCTTCGGTGGGATCCACCACCACGCCGCCGTGCACGTTGAACACCAGTTCGCCGATCTCGGTGAAGCCCCAGATGTCACTCGCCGCCACGTGCCGCGCGTACAGCTCGTAGACCTTGCCGTGGTTGTGGAAGACGATCTTGTAGAGACGTTTTGACATGGCCGGATTGTAAGGCCCCTCGATCAATACCCTTTCATCTTCCGCAGCCGCCGCGCGATGCCCCGGCGCGCCAGCAGGGCGAACACGATCCCGAATACGAAGCCGGAGATGTGCGCCGCCCAGGCCACCGCGCCGAAGGCCGGGCCGATGTAGGCGAACACCACTTGCAGCAGCGCCCAGATCCCGATCAGCAGCGAGGCCGGCGCGCGCACGAATTCCAGGAACAGCCCCAGCGGCAGCACCACGCCCAGGCGCGCGTTCGGGAACAGCGCCAGGTACGCGCCGATCACCGCCGAGACCGCGCCGCTGGCGCCGATGATCAGGCGGTCGGGCGTGCCGATCGCCAGCACCGCGACGAAGTTCGCGAGGCAGCCGCCGACCAGAAACAGCAGCAGGAACCGCCACGGCCCCATCACCCGTTCGGCCGGCAGGCCGAAGATCAGCAGGAACACCAGGTTGCCCAGCAGATGGGCCCAGTCGGCGTGCAGGAACAGCGCGGTGAGCAGGCGCAGCCAGTGCTCGCCGTCCGCCCAGGACCGCAGGATGTCCTCCGGCAGCTGGCCGCCGCTGAGCGCTGCCCATTCGAGCAGCAGCGCCCGTTGCTGCCCGCCCGGGCGGGTGCTGGCCCACAGGAACGCCAGCCACAGCACGGCCACCAGGGTCGGCGTGGCCCAGCGCAGCTGGTGGCGCTGGCGGGTGGGGATGGAGACGAACATCTGCGGGTTCCGTGGCGGCAGCCGGGGCCAAGATACCCGGTTGGCCGGAGTGCGCCACACTTGACGTGGACGCTTGCGCACCCGTCCACACGCCACGGTATAGTGCGTCCGCGTCGTCGGTCGGGAGGGGGCTTCCGGCAGGGCTGGCCAGGGCGGGAGACATCGCCCATGCCACGCGGCGTACCCGAAACCTGTCTACGGAGAGAGACCCAGCAATGCAGACCCATCCCCGCCTCATCCAGATTTCCGCCCTTGCGCTCGGCATCGCCGGCGCCATGGCTTTCAGCCAGGCCCACGCCGCTGCCTTCCTGCTGAAGGAAAACAGCGTCAAGGCCCAGGGCCGCTCGATGGCCGGCGCCGCATCCGCCAAGGGCGACGCTTCGGTGGTCGCCAACAACCCGGCGGTCATGTCGACCTTCGACAAGAACACCTTCCAGGCCGACATGACCGTGATCGACCTGTCGTTCAAGTTCAAGGGCGGCGGCAACGCCGCGGCCGGTTCGCCGCTCGCGCAGCCGCTGACCGGCGGCAACGGCGGCGACGCCGGTGGCCTGAACGCCGTCCCGGCGATGTCCTTCATCGCGCCGCTGAGCGGCCAGTTCGAATACGTCACCGTCGGCGCCATGATCAGCGCGCCGTTCGGCCTGAAGACCGAATATGACGAGGACTGGGTCGGCCGCTACCACGCGATCAAGTCGGACGTGAAGATCATCGACCTGACCCTGGCCGCGTCGCTCGACCTGAGCGATCGCTTCTCGGTCGGCGCCGGGTTGATCTACGAGCACTCCGACGTGACCCTGTCGAACGCCATCGACTTCGGCACCGGCATCTGCGCCAATCCGCAGACCCAGCCGCTGTGCTTCATGCCCAACCCGGTGACCGGCCCGTACGGCCCGCAGAAGCAGGACGGCAAGGTCTCGGTGAACGGCACGGACAACAGCTTCGGCTGGATCCTCGGCTTCAACTGGCGTCCGACCGACAGCCTGTCGTTCGGTTATTCGCACCGCTCCGAAGTCGACCATGAGGTCCGCGGCACCGCCGACTTCAGCGTGCCGGGCACGGCCGCGTTCGTCACCAGCACCGGTGCCTATGTCGATACCGGCGCGGGCGCCAAGCTGACCCTGCCCAGCACCGATACCTTCAGTGCCACCTGGGACGTCAACGAGAAGCTGTCGCTGATGGCCGAAGCCACCCTGGCCGGCTGGGACTCGCTGGAGGAGATCCGCATCGAGTTCGACAACCCGATGCAGCCCGACGCGGCCGAGGATTACAGCTGGAAGGACAGCTGGTTCTACTCGATCGGCGCCGAGTACAAGTTGAACGAGCGCTGGACGCTGCGTGGTGGTATCGCCCGCGACGACTCGCCGCTCAGCCTGCCGCACCGCACCCCGCGCATGCCCGACCAGGACCGTCAGTGGTACTCGATCGGCGCCACCTGGGCGGCGAGCGACAACTTCGACATCACCGCCAGCTACTCGCGCATCCAGCTGGTCGATACCCCGGTGGTGGGCATCGCCTCGTCGAGTGGTTCGTACATCAGCGGCGAGTACGACGGCGGCGCCGACAACTACGGCATCTCGGCGCAGTACCGCTTCTGATCCACGCTTCAGGCATCACGAAAAACCCCGCTTCGGCGGGGTTTTTTGTGGCTCGCCGCAGGTCGCGGGAGTCTTTGCGGCTGCCGTCCATGGCGCACACCCGGGCCTCGATCCGTCCGACCCGCTGCAGCGCAGCGGGCGTTCGCATGCGCGCGCGGCAGTGCCGCGCAAGCAGCGCCTACTCGCCCAACGTCAGCAGGGAGGCGTTGCCGCCGGCGGCGGTGGTGTTGATCGAGACGGTCTTCTCGGTGGCGAAGCGCGGCAGGTAGTGCGGGCCGCCGGCCTTGGGGCCGGTGCCCGACAGCTTCTGGCCGCCGAACGGCTGCACGCCGACCACCGCGCCGATCTGGTTGCGGTTGACATAGACATTGCCGACGTTGGCGCGCGCGACGATGCGTTCGATGGTCTCGTCGATGCGCGAGTGGATGCCCAGGGTCAGGCCATAGCCGGTGGCATTGATCGCGTCGATGACCTGGTCGAGGTCGTCGGCCTTCCAGCGGATCACGTGCAGCGCCGGGCCGAAGTTCTCGCGGGTCAGCTGTGACAGCGATTGCAGTTCCCACGCGCGCGGGGCGAAGAAGGTGCCGTGCGAGATGTTGTCGTCCCCGCCGTCGCCGGGCATGGCTGCCGTGGCGATCGGCTTGGCGACGCCGGCCATCTTCGCCGCGTGGTCCTCAAGCAGCTTCAGCGCGTCGGTGTCGATCACCGGGCCGACGTCGGTCGACAGCAGGCCGGGGTCGCCGACGGTCAGTTCGGCCATCGCGCCGGCGAGCATGCCGATGACCTTGTCGGCGATGTCGTCCTGCACGAACAGCACGCGCGCGGCCGAGCAGCGCTGGCCGGCGGAGGTGAAGGCCGAAGCCAGCGCGTCCTTGACCAGTTGCTCCGGCAATGCCGACGAGTCGGCGATCAGTGCGTTCTGGCCGCCGGTCTCGGCGATCAGCACGCCGATCGCGGCGTCGCGCCCGGCCAGTGCGCGGTTGATCGCGCGCGCGGTGTCGGTGGAACCGGTGAAGGCAACGCCGGCCACGCGCGGGTCGGCGGTCAGCGCGGCGCCGACGGTGGCGCCGTCGCCGGGCGCGAACTGCAACACCGCTTCCGGCACTCCGGCCTCGTGCAGCAGCTTGACCGCGTAGTAGCCGACGAGGTTGGTCTGCTCGGCGGGCTTGGCGATCACCGCGTTGCCGGCGGCGAGCGCGGCCGCGATCTGGCCGCAGAAGATCGCCAGGGGGAAGTTCCACGGGCTGATGCAGACGAACACGCCGCGACCGGCGAGCTGCAGGGTGTTGGATTCGCCGGTCGGCCCCGGCAGGGCGTCGACGGTGAACTGCTGCCGTGCCTGTCCGGCGTAGTAGCGCAGGAAATCGACCGCCTCGCGCACTTCGGCGACGCCGTCGGGGATGGTCTTGCCGGCTTCCCGGGTGCACAGCGCGATGTACTGCGGCATGCGCTGCTCGAGCAGGTCGGCGGCGTGCTCGAGGATCGCGGCGCGCGAGGCGGCGGGAGTCTGGTCCCAGGCCGGCTGCGCGGCAACGGCGTTGGCCAGCGCCTGGTCCACGGTTGCCGCGTCGGCGGCCTGCCACTGGCCAACCGTCTGACGCCGGTCGGCGGGGTTGGTCACGGCGATGTCGGGGCCGGTGAGGTTGGCGCCGGGCACCAGCGGCGTGGCGCGCCAGGGGCCGGTGGCGGCGGCGTTGACCTGTTCGGCCAGTGCGCGCAGCTGATCGTCGTTGGCGAGGTTGACGCCCATGGAATTCTTCCTTTCAGCATGTGGTCCCGCAGCGTGGCTGCGGTACAGGTCGGCCGGCAGCGGAATGCGTGGATGCGGGATCCCGTCGAATGCGGCCACGGTCTCGACCGGGTCGCGGACCAGGTCGTCGATGGCCACGTCTTCGTCGGTGATGCGGTTGACGAAGCTGGAGTTGGCGCCATTCTCCAGCAGCCGGCGCACCAGATACGGCAACAGGTCCTCGTGCGAGCCGACCGGCGCGTAGACGCGGCAGGGCACGTCGAGGCGGTCGGCCGGGATCACTTCGGCATACAGGTCGTCGCCCATGCCGTGCAGCTTCTGGAACTCGTAGCGGAACCGGTCGCCGTCGCGCGCGCCGCCGAGCACGGACTGCGCCAGGCGATGGATCGCGGCGATGGTCTGCGCGTTGTGGGTGGCGAACATCGGGTAGATCGCGTCGGTGGCCTCGAGCAGGCGGCGCGCGTTGGCCTGGTAGGACACATCCGTGTTGGGCTTGCGGGTGAACACCGGGTAGCCGCCCACGCCGTCGACCTGGGCGCGCTTGACCTCGCTGTCCCAGTAGGCGCCCTTGACCAGGCGCACCGGGATCCGGCGGCCGTGGCGGCGGGCGAGGTCGGCGATCCAGTCGATCACCAGCGGCGCCCGCTTCTGGTAGGCCTGCACGACGATGCCGAAGCCGTCCCAGCCGGCCAGCGACGGGTCGGACCACGCCGCCTCGATCACGTCCAGCGACAGCTCCAGCCGGTCGGCCTCCTCGGCGTCGATGGTCATGCCGATGCGGTACTGCTTTGCGCGCTGGGCGAGTTCGAGCAGCCGCGGGGCGAGTTCGGCCAGCACCCGCTCGCGCTTGGCGTGCTCGTAGCGCGGATGCAATGCGGACAGCTTGACCGAGATTGACGGCGCCGTGATCTCGTCCTCGAAGCGGCCACTGCCGCCAATCGCGTCGATCGCGCTGCGGTAGGCCTCGAGGTAGCGGTCGGCGTCGTGCTGGGTCAGCGCGGCTTCGCCGAGCATGTCGTACGAATAGCGGTAGGCGGCGTTGGCGCCCTTGCGCGACCGCGCCAGCGCCTCGGCGATGGTCCGGCCCATCACGAACTGGTGGCCCATGATCCGCATCGCCTGGCGCACGGCCAGCCGGATCACCGGCTCGCCGACGCGCCCGACCAGCCTTTTGAAGGCGTTGTGGACGTCGCGCCGGGTGTCGTCGGCCAGGTCCACCAGGTGCCCGGTCAGCATCAGGCCCCAGGTGGAGGCGTTGACCAGCACCGAGTCGGACTGACCCATGTGGCGCTTCCAGTCGGCCTCGCCGAGCTTGTCGCGGATCAGGCGGTCGGCCGTGCCCTGGTCCGGAATGCGCAGCAGCGCCTCGGCCACGCACATCAGCAGCACGCCTTCCTCGCTGCCCAGGTCGTACTGGCGCATGAAGGCCTCGATCGCGCCCTGGTCGGCGACGCGGGCGCGGACCCGGCGCACCAGGTCGGCGGCGGTGGCCTGGATCGCCGCCCGGTCGGCGTCGCCCCAATCGGGATGGGGCTGGTGCGCCTGCGCCAGCATTTCGCGCACATGTTCAGTTTCATCGCGGCTCCAGGCCGCGGTGATGGCCGCGCGCAGCGGAGCCGCTGGCGGCGGAAGTTCTGGAGACAGGATGGCGGTCACGGGGCACCCGGGCACGTAAGGCCGGCGATTCTAGGCCTTGCACGCGTGCGCGAACAGCCGGGCGGGCGCATGGACCGGCGCCGCGCGGGCGCCGTTGCTTGCCCGCAAACGTCGGTCGCAGCTACCATTTGGAGGTTATCCGCAGCTCGCCACCGTTCCTGCGCACGTTTACTGGCCCTTTCCCGGGTCGCGTGCGGGACTGGTCGCGTACTCGCCAGCCATGACGCCAACGAGGCATTCGGGGTTCGATGTGATGCAAGCCGGTCAGCTGAAACAAATGCGCACCAAGCGGTGGGCCATGCTCCGATACGGGGCGGGCCTGGGCCTGCTCGGGTTGTCCGCCAGCGCGTCCGCGCAGTCCGCCGACCCGGTGGAATGGCAGCTCAACATGGGCCGAGGCGTGACCACGCTGTCCAACCACGCCTACGACGCGCACATGATGGCGCTGTGGATCTGTGTCGGCATCGGCGTGGTGGTATTCGCAGCCATGGCCTATGCGATCTTCGCCTTCCGCAAGTCCAAGGGCGCGGTGGCCGCCACGTTCACCCACAACACCACCGCCGAGGTGATCTGGACGATCATCCCGGTGCTGCTGCTGATCGGGATGTCCTGGCCGGCCACGACCAAGCTGATCGCGATGTACGACACCCGCGATTCGGAGCTGACGGTCAAGGTCACCGGCTTCCAGTGGATGTGGAAGTACGAGTACCTGGGCGAGGACGTGGCCTTCACCAGCCGCCTCGACCGCGAGAGCGACCGCATCCGCCAGAGCGGTGAGCGCCCGACCCTCGAACAGTCCCCGCACTACCTGCTCGATGTCGACAACGTGCTGGTGCTGCCGGTCGACACCAAGGTCCGCTTCGTGATCACCGCCGACGACGTCATCCACTCCTGGTGGGTGCCGGCGCTGGGCTGGAAGCAGGATGCGATCCCCGGCATCGTCAATGAGGCCTGGGCCGACATCCAGAAGCCCGGCCTCTACCGCGGCCAGTGCGCCGAGCTGTGCGGCAAGGACCACGGCTTCATGCCGATCGTGGTCAAGGCCGTGTCGAAGGCCGAGTTTCGCCAGTGGCTGGCGGCGCAGAAGGCGGGCAACGCCCCGGCTCCGGCCGCCGCGCCCGCGGCCGCCCCGGCCGATGCCGTCCCGGCGCCCGAACAGACCGAAGCCGTACCTGCCACCGCGCAGGTGACCCCGCAGCCCGCCGTCGTCCCGGCAGGCTGATCGGCCGCACGCCCGCCGTAACCACACGCTGACAGACAAGCACACCCGAGGTAGGCAGCACATGTCCACGTATCCCGCAGCCGCAGGCTCCCAGGCCCACGACGACCACGGCCACAAGCAGAGCTTCGTCGACCGTTGGTTCTTCTCGACCAACCACAAGGACATCGGCACGCTGTACCTGCTCTTCAGCTTCCTGATGGTGATCGTGGGCGCCGCGTTCTCGGTGGTGATCCGCAGCGAGCTGACGATCCCGGGCCTGCAGCTGGTCGATCCCGAATTCTTCAACCAGATGACCACCATGCATGCGCTGGTGATGATCTTCGGCGCGATCATGCCGGCCTTCGTCGGCCTCGGTAACTGGATGATCCCGCTGCAGATCGGCGCGCCGGACATGGCGCTGCCGCGCATGAACAACTGGTCGTTCTGGATCCTGCCGTTCGCCTTCATCATGCTGCTGGGCACGCTGTTCCTGCCGGGCGGCGCACCCGCCGGCGGCTGGACCATGTACCCGCCGCTGATGCTGCAGGGCGGCGCCAACGTCGCGTTCACCATCTTCGCGGTGCACATGATGGGCATCAGCTCGATCATGGGCGCGATCAACATCATCGCCACCGTGCTGAACATGCGCGCGCCGGGCATGGACCTGCTGAAGATGCCGCTGTTCACCTGGAGCTGGCTGATCACCGCGTTCCTGCTGATCGCGGTGATGCCGGTGCTCGCCGGCGCGGTGACGATGCTGCTCACCGACAAGTTCTTCGGCACCAGCTTCTTCAACGCGGCCGGCGGCGGCGACCCGGTGATGTACCAGCACATCTTCTGGTTCTTCGGGCACCCCGAGGTCTACATCATGATCCTGCCGGCGTTCGGCATCGTCAGCGAGATCATCCCGACGTTCTCGCGCAAGCCGCTGTTCGGCTACCAGGCGATGGTCTACGCGCTGGCTTCGATCGCGTTCCTGAGCTTCATCGTCTGGGCCCACCACATGTTCGCCGTGGGCATGCCGCTGGGCGGCGAGATCTACTTCATGTTCGCGACCATGCTGATCTCGGTGCCGACCGGCGTGAAGATCTTCAACTGGGTCAGCACGATGTGGAAGGGCTCGCTGACGTTCGAGACGCCGATGCTGTGGTCGCTGGCGTTCGTGGTGCTGTTCGCGATCGGCGGCTTCTCCGGCCTGATGCTGGCGATCGTGCCGGCCGACTTCCAGTACCACGACACCTACTTCGTGGTCGCGCACTTCCACTACGTGCTGGTCACCGGCGCGCTGTTCGCGATCATCGCCGCGATCTACTTCTGGTGGCCGAAGTGGACCGGCCGCATGTACAACGAGTTCTGGGGCAAGTTCCACTTCTGGTGGACGCTGGTGTTCGTCAACCTGCTGTTCTTCCCGCAGCACTTCCTGGGCCTGGCCGGCATGCCGCGCCGCATCCCCGACTACAACGTGGTGTTCGCCGACTGGAACCTGGTCAGCTCGATCGGTGCGTTCGGCATGTTCATCACGCCGTTCCTGATGTTCGCGATCCTGTGGAGCTCCAAGCGCAGTGGTGCCAAGGCCACCGATCGCGTCTGGGAAGCTGCCAAGGGCCTGGAATGGACGGTGCCGTCGCCGGCGCCGCACCACACGTTCACCACGCCGCCGGTGATCCGCGACGGCGACCTGGCGCACGGCGACATCACCCACTGAGCGACGTGACGAGCGACCTGGCCATGACGTCCCCCGACCACCGCAGTGACGACAACGCGCGCCGCGGCGGCGTGCGTCGCACCGCGCTGGTGGTGGCGGCGATCGCCGCGGTGATCTATATCGGCTTCATCCTCAGCGGGGTGCTGGCGACGTGAGCGCGGCGGACGACAAGAGCAAAGGCAACGGCAAGGGCAACGGCCGCGGTACGGTCAAGATGGTGGGCGTGGCGATCGCCGCGTTCGCCTTCACCTTCTCGCTGGTGCCGATGTACCGCATCGCCTGCGAGAAGGTGTTCGGCATCCGCGTGGAGCAGGGGGCCATCGGTGGTGATCGCGCCGCCGCCCTCGAGGCGCGCAAGTCCGACCGCGTCATCACGGTGCAGTTCGATGGCGGCGTGAACTCGAAGCTGCCGTGGTCGTTCCATCCCGAGCAGGCGACGATGAAGGTGCGCCCCGGGCAGCAGTACGACACCACGTTCTATGCCCGCAACGACGGCGCGCGCGCCATCGTCGGCAACGCGGTGCCCTCGATCGCGCCGGCCCGCGCGTCGGGCTATTTCAGCAAGACCGAATGCTTCTGCTTCACCGCGCAGACGCTGGCGGCGGGCGAGGCGCGCGACATGCCGGTGCGCTTCATCGTCGCGCCCGACCTGCCGGACAACATCAAGACCATCACCCTGTCCTACACGTTCTTCAAGAACAACGAGTTGACCGCGCAACTCGAGGCGCCGGCGGGTTCGGCCGTCGGCTCGCGCGCGGCACCCTGATACCGACACCACTGGTTCCAACGGAAGACCACCATGGCCCAAGCCCACACCCACGATCCCAACGCCTACTTCGTGCCGCACAGCAGCCGCTGGCCGGTGTTCGCGTCGGTGTTCCTGTTCGTCTCGATGTACGGGCTGGCCAGCTGGTTCAACGAGGCCAGCTACGGCAAGACGATGTTCTTCGTCGGCATCGCCGGCTTGATCGCGATCCTGTTCAAGTGGTTCGCCGACGTGATCCTCGAATCGGTCTCCGGCTTCTACAACAAGCAGGTAGACGGTTCGTTCCGGATGGGGATGGTGTGGTTCATCTTCTCCGAGGTGATGTTCTTCGGCGCGTTCTTCGGCGCGCTGTTCTACGCCCGCCAGTTCGCGCTGCCGTGGCTGGGCGGCGCCGGCGACGGCGTGATGACCAACGCGCTGCTGTGGGACGGCTTCAGTGCCGCCTGGCCGAGCAGCGGTCCCGGCCAGGTCGGTGGCCAGTTCCAGACCATCCCGGCCTGGGGCCTGCCGCTGCTCAACACCCTGATCCTGCTGACCTCGGGCGTCACGGTCACCATCGCGCACCACGCGCTCAAGGCCGGCCATCGCAAGCAGTTGCTGGTGTTCCTCGGCCTGACCGTGCTGCTGGGCTGCACGTTCCTGTTCTTCCAGGTCGAGGAATACATGCATGCCTATTCGGAGCTGAACCTGACCCTGGGTTCGGGCATCTACGGCTCGACGTTCTTCATGCTGACCGGCTTCCACGGCGCGCACGTGACCCTCGGCACGATCATGCTGGCGATCATCTGGCTGCGCTGCGCCAAGGGCCACTTCAGCAAGGACGACCATTTCGCGTTCGAGGCGGTGGCCTGGTACTGGCACTTCGTCGACGTGGTGTGGCTGGGCTTGTTCCTGTTCGTCTACGTGCTGTAAGGCGCGCGCGGAGCAGCCGCGTTTCGGTTTCCCTCCCCTTCGAGAGGAGGGAAAGGGGATGGGTTGCCAGGACGCCGGGCAAACCCCATCCCGGCCTTCCCCTTGAAGGGGAAGGAGAAATGCCGGGCCGGTCTTCCCTTGAGGGGGAAGGAGAAAAGCTGCTCGCGAGAAGAAAGCGCCGGATCGGACCGGCGGCGCGTCTCAGCCCTGGATGCCGTGCGGCGTGATCCAGCCCATCCAGATCGCCAGGATCACCAGCAGGATCAAGGCGACCGACAGCGCGATACGCCTGGTCAGCGCGTTCACGGTGCGCTTGGTCTGCCCCTTGTCGACCAGCATGTAATACAGGCCCGCGCCGAGGTTCCACAAAATGACCAGCAGGAAGGCAACGATCAGCAGTGTTTTCAGCGAATCGTTCATGTCGGTCTCCGGGTCCGGCGCGGCGGGCGCATGAGCGGATTATCGCAGGCGCGGGGGCGACTCGCGTGAGTACGATGCGCAACATTGCCGGCTGGTGGCTGCTGGCGCTGCTGGTGGCCGCCGGGCTGTGTTCGCTCGGCGTCTGGCAACTCGGGCGCATGCACCAGAAGCAGGCGATGCTCGACGCCGTGCAGCAGGCACTGGACCAGCGCACGCCGCACCCGCTGGCGACTGCCGCCGATGCCACGCGCAAGCGCGACTACGACTGGGCCACGGGTACCGGCCGCTTCGCCGACGCACCGGCGGTGCTGCTCGACAACCAGCAGCGCGACGACCGCCCCGGCGTGCGCGTCTACCGGGTGTTCCAGCCGTCGGCGCCCGGCGCCGCGCCGCTGCTGGTGGAGTTGGGCTGGTTGCCGCTGCCCGGCGACCGCCAGTTGCCGGACGTGCCGCGCCCGGCAGGCGAGCTGCGCCTCGCCGGCCTGCTGGCGCCACCGCCTTCGCACGGCATCCTCGCCGCGGTGGCCGCGCCGCAGCCGGGCGGGCAGGTGCTGACCACCGGGCTCGATGCGGCCGGCCTGCGCGACCAGCTGCGGCAGCCGGAGCTGGCGCCGCGGGTGCTGAAGCTCGACCCCGCCGCACCGCTGGGCTATGCGCGCGACCTCGATGTACTGCCGAACACGCTGCCACCCGAACGCCACCTGGGCTACGCGGTGCAGTGGTTCGCGCTGGCCGCGGCGGTGCTGGTGATCGCGCTGCTGCTCACCCTCCGCAAACGCAAACCGGACAAGGCCACGCCATGAACAACGACGAGACCCGCAACAAGCGCAACCGGCTGACGTTCTTCGCGGTCATCGCGATCTTCCTCGGCGGCATGCTGATCGCCGGCGCGCTGCGCTTCTCCGGCTGGCAGCCTTCCGGGATGAAGAACAATGGCGAGCTGCTGCAGCCGCCGACCGACCTGCGCGACTTCGCCCCGCAACTCGAGGCGGGCGGCGAGTACGCCTGGAAGCCGCAGGAGCGCCGCTGGCGCGTGCTGGTCGCGCCGCCGGCCGACTGCGGCGATCCGTGCCGTGAACTGGCCCGCGAACTGGACCTGGTCTGGCGCCTGTTCGGCAACAAGGCCGACGAACTCGACATCCTCTGGCTCGGCGCGCCGCCGGCCGATGCGACGCGCAACGCGGCCACGCGCGTGCTGCGCGCGGATCCGGCGCTGCGCACGAAGCTGCCGCGGGTCGACGATCCCGCCGGCGTGCCGGTCTACGTGGTCGATCCGAACGGCTTCGTCATTCTGCGTTACGCTCCGGGCTTCGACCCGGGTGGACTGCGCGCGGACGTGGCGAAGCTGCTGAGACTGATGTGATGGCTTGCGCATGAACGCAGAGGCAAAGTCCCCGGGTACCGCGATCGGCCATGCCAAGCCGACGGTGTACCGCCACTTCCACCGCATCGCCTGGCTGGCCGTCGCGCTGGCGCTGGGCGTGATCGTGTTCGGCGCGTTCGTGCGCCTGTCCAACGCCGGGTTGAGCTGTCCCGACTGGCCGACCTGCTACGGCCGCGCCTCGTGGCCCACCGCCGCCAGCCAGGGCCTCGCCGACCACGCCGCCACCGCGATCCGCCCGGTCGAGGTCCACAAGGCCTGGCGCGAGCAGCTGCACCGCATGATCGCCGGCGCCCTCGGCGTGCTGGTGCTGGTGCTGGCACTGTTGGCGGCGCGCCGGCGCCCGCATGGCGTGTTGCAGGTGGCCGCGGCCGCGGTGCTGGTTGCGCTGGCCATCCCGCTGTACATGCGCGGCATGCACGTCGCGGCCTCGGCGCTGGCGATCGCCGGCGAGGCGATCCTGCTGTTCGCCGCGTTGCGCTGGTCGAACATCGACCTGTCGCGCACCGCCGCGCTGACCCTGGCGGTGATCATCTTCCAGGCGCTGCTGGGGATGTGGACGGTGACCTGGCTGCTCAAGCCGATCGTGGTGATGGGGCACCTGCTCGGTGGCCTGGCCACGTTCGCGCTGCTGGTGTGGATGGCGTGGCGGGCGACGCATTCGCCGATCCGGCTGGCCGACGCGCTGGCGCTACGGCGCTGGGTGATCGTGGTGCTGGCGTTGCTGGCGGTGCAGATCGCGCTCGGCGGCTGGACCAGCGCCAACTATGCCGCGCTCGCCTGCGCCAACGATTTCCCGAAATGCGTGGGCCAGTGGTGGCCGCCGCACGATTTCCGCGAGGGTTTCGTGCTCTGGCGCGGGATCGGGGTGGACTACGAGGGCGGCGTGCTCGACGGCGCCTCGCGCATCGCGATCCAGCTGGCGCACCGGATGATGGCGGTGGTCGCGTTCACCGCGCTGGTCGCGCTGGCGTTGCGGTTGCTGCGTACGCCCGGCCTGCGCGGCTGGGCGGTGCTGCTTGCCCTGCTGGCCTGCACCCAGGTCGCGCTGGGCATCGCCAACGTCAAGCTGTCGCTGCCGCTGGACGTGGCGGTGGCGCACAACGCCGGCGCGGTGCTGCTGCTGTTCGTGCTGGTGTCGCTGCTGGCGCGGTTGCGGGTGGCCGACTGATGAAGAAGGGCATTGCCGGCCAGTACTGGGAGTTGACCAAGCCGCGCGTGGTGTCGCTGATCGTGTTCACCGCGCTGGTGGGCATGTTCCTCGCCCGGCCCGGCCTGCCGCCGCTGCGCGAAACGGTGTTCGGCCTGCTCGGCATCTGGCTGGCGGCGGCATCGGCCGCGGCGATCAACCACCTGATCGACCAGCGCATCGACAAGGTGATGGTGCGCACCGCCAACCGGCCGCTGGCCACCGGCACGCTGCAGCCGGCGCAGGTGCTGGCGTTCGCGGTGTTCCTGGGCGCGGCGTCGATGACGATCCTGATCGCGCTGGTCAACCCGCTGACCGCGGCGCTGACCTTCGCCTCGCTGATCGGCTACGCGATCGTCTACACCGGCTTCCTCAAGCGCGCGACGCCGCAGAACATCGTCATCGGCGGCATCGCCGGCGCCGCGCCGCCGCTGCTGGGCTGGGCGGCGGTCACCAACATGCAGGGCCCGTGGGACTGGGCCTATGCCTGGCTGCTGGTGCTGATCGTGTTCGTATGGACGCCGCCGCACTTCTGGGCGCTGGCGATCTTTCGCCGCGCCGACTACGCACGCGCGCTGGTGCCGATGCTGCCGGTGACCCACGGCGTCGAGTACACGCGCTGGCAGATCCTGCTCTACACCGTGCTGCTGTTCGTGGTGACGATGCTGCCGGCGATCGCCGGCATGAGCGGCTGGTTCTACCTCGGTGGCGCGATCGTGCTCGGGGTGATGTTCCTCTGGTACGCGTGGAAGCTGATGGATCCGCCGGACGAATTCTTCGCCATGCGCGTGTTCAACTACTCGGTGGTGTACCTGATGGCGCTGTTCGCGTTCCTGCTGCTCGACCACTGGCTGATGCCGTGGCTGCAGCCGGCGGCCGGGCTGCAGTTCATGCCGGCCTAGCGAGCGTCGGGCACGCAAGCCCGACCTGCGGGCCCGCTGTCTGGTCGCGTTCGCGGGTGTTGACGGCCTTCCGGCACTGCAGTCGGGGCTACTGCCCCGACCCTGCGTCCCGCTCCCCGTCCAGCAGGTAACGCTGCCAGAACAGCACGCTGGCAGCGTTGAAGTAGTTGCTGTTGCGCTTCTTGCGGAAGCCGTGGCCTTCGTCGTCGAACATGAGGAACCATACCGGCTGGCCGTTGCCGCGCACCGCCGCGGCGATCTGTTCGGCTTCGGTGTAGGGCACCCGCGGGTCGTTCCTGCCCTGGGCCACGAACAGCGGCACGTTGATCTTCGCGGCGTTCTTCAGCGGCGAGATGCGGTCGAACACCGCCTGCATCGCCGGGTCGCGCTCGTCGCCGTACTCGGCGCGGCGCAGGTCGCGGCGGTAGTCCTCGGTGTTGGTGAGGAAGGTGGTGAAGTCGGAGATGCCGACGACGTCGACGCCGGCGCGGATCCGGTCGCTGTAGTGCAGCAGCGAGCCCAGCACCATGTAGCCACCGTAGCTGCCGCCGGTCACGCCCACGCGCGAGGAGTCGAGTTCCGGCTGCCGTGCGATCCAGTCCAGCAGCGCGCCGATGTCCTTCACCGAATCCTCGCGCAGCGCGGCGTTGTCCAACGCCAGGTAGCTCTTGCCGTAACCCGACGAGCCGCGCACGTTGGGGACCAGCACCGCCACGCCCAGTTCGTTGAGCAGGAACTGGAAGCCCGGGTTGAAGATCGGCAGCGCCTGCCCCTCCGGGCCGCCGTGGATGTTGATGACGACCGGGTGCCGGCCACCGGCCGCGGCCTTCGCGGGGCGGTAGTAGAAGGCGGGGATCGTGCGTGGCTTGCCGTCCACCTGGTCGAAGCTGGGGTAGCGGACCAGCGTCGGCGCGACGAACTTCGCTGCGTCCAGGCCGCCGACTTCGCTGCGCGTCCAGCGTTCCAGCGAGCGCCCCGCGAGATCGATCACGTAGGCGTCGCCGGGCGAGGTGGCGGCATGCAGCGTCAGCGCGATGCGGTTGCCGTCGGGCGAGAAGCCGAGGCCGCCGATCACGCCGACCGGCAGTTCCGGCAACGCCACCGGCGTGCGTCCGGGGAGCGCCAGCACGTGCAGCTTGCCAATGCCGTCCTCGTTGCTGGTGTAGGCCAGGTGGCGGCCATCGTCGGAGATCTCGAAGTCCTCCACGTCCCACGGGATCCCGGCGCTGACGATGTCCAGCCGGCCGCTGGCCGGGTCGTGGTAACGCAGGCTGAGGAATTCGCTCGGCTTGCCGTCCACCGGTTCGTCGGAGACGAAGTACACGCCCTTGCCGTCGGGCGCGTAGGCGAAGCCGCCGAAGGCGGCCTTGCCGCCGTCCACCGGGAACAGCGTCAGCTTGCCGCTGTCCAGGTCCACTTCGCCCGGATGCGTTTCGCTGGCCGACACGTAGCGGGCGACCAGCAGGCGCTTGCCGTCGGGCGAGAAGTCCAGCGGGTGCCAGCTGCCGCCTTCGGTCACCACCGCGCGGGCCTGTCCGCCGCGGTTGTCGCGCACCCACACGTCGGTGTCGACGCCGTTGCGCGCGGTGCTGGACCAGGCGAGCAGCGCGCCGTCCCGGCTGGGCAGGGCGCCGCTGTTCCGGCTGCGCTTGCCGTCGCTGAGCAGGGTGGTCCCGCGGGTCTGCGCGTCGAACCAGTACAGCTGCGAGAACTCGTCGCCACCGGCGTCGCGGGTGAACCAGAAGCCGTCGCGCGCCGCCTGCGCCGGTGCCGGCCGCAGTTCGCCGACCGGTTCCGGGTAGAAGGTCAATTGTTCGCGCATGCCCAGCGGCTGGCAGACTCGGTGCACCTGGTTGGTCTCGGCGAAGCGCGTGGACACCAGCAGGCAGCCGTCGCGCGTCCAGCCGGCGACGCTGGCGCTGCGGGTGTTCTGGTAGCGGCTCAGGCGTTCGACCAGTGCATCCGGGATGTCCGGCAGATTCTCGGTGACGCGGTTGTCGACGTGCTTGCGATCGACCGGCGTGGTCTGGGCAAGGACCGGCAGCGTGCAGGCCAGCGCGAGGGCGAGGGCGGGAACAACGGCATGCAGGCGCATGGAGGTCTCCGGAACGGGATGGATCGAAGCCTAGCGCATGCTTCGTCCCGCCGCGCCCGCGCTCAGGCGGGGCCGCCGAGCCTGGCCTGGAGCAGTTCGCGCAGTTCGGCCTTGTCGGCGTCGTCGAGCCCGGATTCGCCGCGCTTGGCCTGCAGCTCATCGATGCGCTGTTGCAGCACCTGGCGATCGATCTGGGCCATGGTGTCGAGGAACTCGTCGCGCCAGCGTGCTTCGTCGCCGGGCATCGCGTGGCTGGCGAGCTTCTGCAGCGCGGAGGCTTCGTCGCGATCGGAAAAATGTTCGAGCAACGCGCCGGTGGCGATGTCCGGGCGCGCGCTGACCAGCGCGACCAGCTCGGTGAGCAGGTCCACGCCGGGCTGGCGCAGGGCGACGAAGCGGTAGGGCGGCTGCAGTTCCAGCGCCAGGGCGGGCTTCTGCAGCAGCAGGGCGATCGCGCTGCGCACCAGGCTGCGCCTGGGTGCCGGCACCGCCGACGGCCGGTGCACCCGCTGCACCGGCACGTGCGTGCCCGGCGCACTGTCGCGTGCGCCGACGCCGGTCAGTTCGGTCAGGCGCTGGCGCATCAGGTCGCCGAAGGCGCCGTCGGGGATCTGCGCCAGCATCGGCTTTGCCCGCTCGGCCAGGCGCGCCTTGCCGTCGAGCGTGGCCAGGTTGACGTCGACCGCCAGCGAGTCGAACAGGAACTGCGACAGCGGCGTGGCATGTGCCAGCCGCGCATCCAGGCCCGGCGCGCCTTCGCTGCGTACCAGCGTGTCGGGATCCTCGCCCTCCGGCAGGAACAAGAAGAACGCCTGGCGCCCGTCGCGCATGCGCGGCAGCACCGATTCCATCGCGCGCGTGGCGGCCTTGCGCCCGGCGTTGTCGCCGTCGAAGCAGAAGTACACATCCGGCGCGTTGCGGAACAGCAGTTCGGCGTGGTCGGGCGTGGTTGCGGTGCCGAGCGTGGCGACCGCCTGGGTCACGCCGTGCTGGAACAGCGCGACCACGTCCATGTAGCCCTCGACCACGATCAGCCGCTCGATCCGCGAGTTCGCCTGCCGCACCTGCCACAGGCCGTACAGTTCGCGGCCCTTGTGGAACAGCGCGGTCTCGGGCGAGTTGAGGTACTTGGGCGACGCATCCGCATCGAGCACGCGCCCGCCGAACGCGATCGGGCGGCCGCGTCGGTCGTGGATCGGGAACATCACCCGGTCGCGGAACTTGTCGTAGACGTGGCCCTTGTCGTTCTTCGAGAACAGGCCGACGCGTTCGAGCAGGCTCATCCGCCGCGCGTCGGTGCCCAGCGCGTCGCGCAGCGCGGAGAAGCCGTCGGGCGCATAGCCGATCGCGAACTGCGCGCGGATGTGTTCGTCGACGCCGCGGCGGTCGAGGTAGGCCTGCGCCTTGTCGCTGCCGGCCAGCTGTTTCTGGAAGAAGTGCGCGGCGGCCTCGAGCGCGCCGAACAGCTCCTTGGCATCCGAGTTCTCGTTGTGCTGCCGGGTCTCGCGCGGCACCTCGATACCGGCGCGGCGGGCGAGGTCGTCGACCGCATCGAGGAACTCGAGCCGGTCGTAGTTCATCAGGAACGAGATCGCGGTGCCGTGCGCGCCGCAGCCGAAGCAGTGGTAGAACTGCTTGACCGGCGAAACCGTGAACGAAGGCGAGCGCTCGTCGTGGAACGGACAGCGCGCCGAGTACTCCTTGCCCTGTCGCTTGAGCGGCACGCGCGCGTTGATCACCTCGACGATGTCCGTACGGGCCAAAAGATCGTCGATGAAGGCGTCGGACAACCGCGCCATCTCAGCTGTCCTCCAGTAGTTCGACGACTGCGCTGGCAGGTCGAGTCCCGCCGCGCGCTGCGGCGCGCCAACCCGTACCGCGATTCGTGTTCGCGGGGGCGCGATCGTCGATGAAGGCGTCGGACAGGCGGGCCATGCCGCCATGATCGCATTTGCCGGCCGCGTCCGGCCGGCCGGATCAATCCCCGGGTGGCGCTGCCGGCGCCGCGGCAGCCTTCAGCATCCGCTCGTCGATCACCGCCGTGATCAGCGCGCCGATGAAGAACACCGCGGCGGCGTAGTACATCCACACCAGCAGCAGCACCAGGGTGCCCATCGAGCCGTACGCGCTGCCCGGCGCGGCCTGCGCCAGGTACAGGCCGATGCCCCAGCGGCCGAGCACGAACAGCCCGGCGGTGATCACCCCGCCCAGCAGCGCCTGGCGCCAGCGCACGCGGCGGTCGGGCAGGTAGTGGTAGAGGAAGGCGAACGCGACCGAATACAGCGCCAGCGACGACAGGTTGCCCAGCGCCGGCAGGATCGACGGCAGCCAGGCGAACACGACCTGCAAGGCGGTGGTCAGGGTCATCGAGACGATCAGCAGGAAACCCAGCGCCAGCACCACGCCAAACGACAGCACGCGCTTGCGCAGCCATGCCCAGAGTCCGGGCAGTTGCCTGGCATCGCTGTGGAAGATCAGGTTGAGCGCCGTCTGCAGGCGCGAGAACACCGCGGTGGCGCCGACGAACAGCAGCGCGGTGCTCCAGATGCCGGCGAGCGAGCCGACGTCCGGCCGGCGCTGCGCGTTGGCGATCACGGTGGTGGCGACGTCGCGCGCGCCGCTGCCGGCGAGGTCGCCGACCTGGCGCATCAGCTCGTCCTGCGCCGTGGGGTACAGCGACGCTGCGAGCCACAACAGCAGGATCAGCAAGGGAGCCAGCGACAGCAGCGCGTAGAACGACAGCGCCGCCGCATGCGTCAGCAGGTCGGTCTCGACGAAGCGGCGCCCGAGTGCGACGGGCAGGCTTACCTGCAAGCGCTGCAGGCGTTCACGGACGCGTTCTCGGGAAAATGGCATCGCGCGAGGATAGGCGGGCGGCGTTGAGAAAATGTTCAGCGCGTGGATCGCGCTCAAGCGGGCGCTGCGCTCGCGTGCGTCAGCCCCCGCGGCTTTCAACAGACGCATGTCCCGCGGGGATCCAGCAGCAGGTGTGCCATGGTCTTTGCCGTCATCCCCGCGTTCGCGGGGATGACGATGAAAGAAGGAAGGCTTCCGGGCGAGGCTGCCGGAAGACGCCCTGTCCGAGCATCCATTGGACGCCAATGCGTTGCTGCCCGATAGGCACTGCATGACGTGATCCAGATCGCGGCTGCCATCCATGGCGCGACTTTGCGGGCCTCGGATTGCCCGGCCCGGCACCCATGGCCGGTCGTTCGCGAACGCAGCCGATGCCAGCACGGCATCGGCCGGGCGCGCCCGCTTACCCGGCGAGCGCCTTCTTCACCAGCGCCGAGACCTGGCCCATGTCGGCCTGCCCGGCCAGCTTCGGCTTGAGCACGCCCATCAGCTTGCCCATGTCGGCCGGGCCGGTGGCGCCGGTCTGGGCGATGGCCGCTTCGATCGCGGACAGGATCTCGGCCTCGCCCAGCTTTTCGGGCAGGTAGTGCTCGATCACCACGATCTCGTCGCGCTCGATCGCGGCCAGGTCCTCGCGCTGGGCGGCCTCGTACTGGCTCACCGAGTCCTTGCGCTGCTTGACCATCTTCTCCAGCACGGCGAGCACGGCGGCGTCGTCGAGCTCGATCCGCTCATCGACCTCGCGCTGCTTGATCGCGGCGTTGACCAGGCGGATCACGCCCAGGCGCTGCTTGTCGCCGGACTTCATCGCGGCCTTCATGTCGTCGGTGAGTTGCTGCTTGAGGGTCATGTGGCTCTCCGTGGGGGTGGGGAGGCGGCGCCGGCTGTGAGCCGGCGCGCGGCCTGGCGGGAAATCCTGCAGGAGCGGCTTCAGGTCATCGGGGACAAACGCCGCAAAGACAAGAAGCCGGCGACGCTTGCGCGTGCCGGCTTCGTGGATATCCTGCTGCGGCGCGCGACGAGGCGCGCCTGCGGAAGGATCCGCGCCTGCCTCAGTAGAGGCGCTGGCGCTTGGTGACGTCGCGCGAGGTACGGCGCGCCTGGCGCTTCACGGCGGCGGCGGCCTTGCGCTTGCGTTCCTGGGTCGGCTTCTCGTAATACTCGCGCTTGCGGGTTTCGGCGAGGACGCCGGCCTTCTCGCAGGTGCGCTTGAAGCGGCGGAGCGCAAACTCGAACGGCTCGTTTTCGCGGACTTTGACGCTGGGCATAGGAATCTCTGTGGGTTGGAAAGCCCGGCCTCCGTGGGCGCGGACTCGTGCGAGGGACTCGCAGGCCGCCGGAATCCCTCCGGCGAGCCGCGTATGATAGCCGCGGCCCGCATCCACGCGCAACCGCGCCCGCGGCATCCCGGCCCGTCCCCGCCCGGGTTGCCCCGGATCGTGCTGGAACCCGGCGCCGGGGCCCCCAGATCTCCCCTACCGAATCCCGTCCCCGCCTCCCATGAAAGTCCTCGGCATCGAATCCAGCTGCGATGAAACCGGCGTCGCCGTGTACGACACCGCACTGGCCGGCGCCGAGGGCCTGCGTGCGCACGCGGTCTACAGCCAGATCGCCCTGCACGCCGAGTACGGCGGGGTGGTGCCGGAACTGGCCAGCCGCGACCACGTCCGCAAGCTGTTGCCGCTGATCCGCCAGACCCTGGCCGAAGCCGGGCTGGGCGTGGGCGACCTCGACGGCGTGGCCTACACCGCCGGCCCCGGTCTGGTCGGGGCGCTGCTGGTCGGCGCCGGGGTGGCGCGCTCGCTGGCCTGGGCGCTGGACCTGCCGGCCGTCGGCGTCCACCACATGGAAGGCCACCTGCTGGCACCGCTGATGGAGGATGACCCGCCCGAGCCCCCGTTCGTCGCCCTGCTGGTGTCCGGCGGCCACACCCAGCTGGTCGCCGTGGATGCGATCGGCAGTTACCGGCTGCTCGGCGAGACCCTCGACGACGCCGCCGGCGAGGCTTTCGACAAGACCGCCAAGATGATGGGCTTGCCATATCCGGGCGGCCCGCAGCTCGCGCGGCTGGCCGAGGACGGCACACCCGGCAGGTACAAGTTCTCGCGGCCGATGACCGACCGGCCGGGACTCGATTTCAGCTTCAGCGGCCTGAAGACCCAGGTGCTGCTGGCCTGGCAGAACAGCGACCAAGCCGACCAGACCCGCGCCGACATCGCGCGCGGCTTCGAGGATGCGGTGGTCGACACCCTGGCGATCAAGTGCGAACGCGCGCTCGATGCGGCCGGCTGCGACGTGCTGGTGGTGGCCGGCGGCGTCGGCGCCAACAAGCGCCTGCGCGCGAAGCTGCAGGCGATGTGCGAACGCCGCGGCGGCCGCGCCTGCTTCCCGCGCCCGGCGCTGTGCACCGACAACGGCGCGATGATCGCCTTCGCCGGTGCGCTGCGGCTGCAGGCAGGGCAACGGGACGACGCAGCGGTGCGTGCAACGCCGCGCTGGGACATGGCGACGTTGCCGCCGCTGGCGGCGGCAGGCGCTGGTTCGTGACTGGTGGTCGGTAAGGCAGCCGCATTCTTGTCATCCCGGGCGCAGCGAGGGATCCGGCCTTTCGAGTAGCAGGGATCCCTCGCTGCGCCCGGGATGACAACATGCAGGCTTTCCTGCGAATCACCAATCGCAATCGCAATCACAAACCACGGATCTTCCCCATGGACACCGTCTTCATCGAAGCCCTCGAAGTCGAGGCGCTGATCGGCATCTACGACTGGGAGCGGCGCATCCGCCAGCCGCTGCTGTTCGACATCGAGATGGAGTTCGACAACCGCGTGCCAGCGGCCAGCGACGACATCGCCGACACGCTCGACTACAAGGCGGTGAGCAAGCGGGTGATCGAGTACGTGTCGCAGTCGGACTTCGGACTGGTGGAAACGCTGGCCGAACGCGTGGCGGCGATCATCCTCGATGAATTCGGCGTTGCACGCGTGCGCCTGAAGCTGGGCAAGCCCGGCGCGGTGCGCGGCGCGCGCGCGGTCGGGGTGATCATCGAGCGTGCAGCCGCTACCCTGTAAGGCATGCAGGATTTCATCGATTCGAACCTCGTGCGGCCGCTGGCCGGCATTCCCTACGCATCCACGCTCGTCGGCCTGCTGGCGCTCGCGCTCATCGCCTGGCTGGCCAACTGGCTGACACGGCGCGTGCTGCTGGTGGTGGTCGGGCGCCTGGCCAAGGCATCGCCCACCCACTGGGACGACGCGATCATGGGCCGCCGGGTGCTGGCACGGCTGGCCAACGTGGTGCCGGCGCTGATCGTGCTCGGCGGCATCGCGCTGGTGCCGGGCGTGCCGGACTGGCTGGACATGGTGGTGCGCAACGTCGCGCTGGCCTATGTCGCGCTGACCGTGGCGATGGCGATCGGCAACCTGCTCGACGCGCTCAACGACATCTACGAGCAGACCAGCCGCCACGCCGTGCGGCGCCCGATCAAGGGCTACCTGCAGCTGGTGAAGATCGGCATCTACATCATCGCCGCGGTGCTGATGATCGCTTCGCTGATCGGCAAGTCGCCGCTGGTGCTGCTGACCGGCCTGGGCGCGATGACCGCGGTGCTGATGCTGGTGTTCAAGGACACCATCCTGTCGCTGGTGGCTTCAGTCCAGCTATCCAGCAACGACATGCTGCGGGTGGGCGACTGGATCGAGATGCCCAGCCAGAACGCCGACGGCGACGTGATCGACATCAGCCTGCACACGGTCAAGGTGCAGAACTGGGACAAGACGATCAGCACCATCCCGACCTGGAAGCTGATCAGCGAGAGCTACCGCAACTGGCGCGGGATGAGCGACTTCGGCGGGCGCCGGATCAAGCGCGCGCTGCTGATCGACCAGACCTCGGTGCGCTTCCTGCAGCCGGAGGAGCGTCAGCACCTGCGCCGGATCGCGCTGATCGACGAGTACCTGGACAAGCAGCAGGCGGAACTGGCGGCGTACAACGCGCAGCTGGAAGCGGCCGGCAAGGATCCGGTCAACAACCGCCGCGCGACCAACCTGGGCACGTTCCGCGCCTACATGACCGCCTACCTGCGTTCCCACCCGGGCGTGGCGCACGACATGACATTGATGGTGCGCCAGCTCGACCCCACGCCGACCGGCCTGCCGCTGCAGGTGTACTGCTTCTCCGCCGACGTGAACTGGGTGCCGTACGAGAACCTCGCCGGCGACATCTTCGACCACCTGCTGGCGGTGTTGCCGGAGTTCGGGCTGCGGATCTTCCAGCAGCCCAGCGGCGCCGAGCTGAGCACCGCGCTGGCGGGCCTGCGCGCCGTGCCGGCCGCCGCGGAAGATTGAGGACGCGATGGCGCGCGCCTGCCTGAGCCTGGGCAGCAACCTCGAACCCGAAACGCACCTGCGTGCGGCGATCGACGCGCTGCGTGCGCGCTTCGGGCACGTGCTGGTGTCGCAGGTGTATCGAACGCGCGCGGTGGGTTTCGACGGCGGCGATTTCCTCAATGCCGCGGCGGTGGTGGACACCGATCTCGAACCGCAGGCGCTCGACGCCTGGCTGCACGCGCTGGAGGACGCGCATGGCCGCGATCGCAGCGGGCCGCGCTTCGGCGACCGCACGCTCGACATCGACCTGGTGCTGTACGACGAACGGATCGTCGAAGGCCCGGGACATCTGCGCGTGCCGCGCGACGAGCTGCGCCACGCCTTCGTGCTGCGGCCGCTGGCGGAGATCGTGCCGGACGCGGTGGAACCGCGCAGCGGGCGCACGCTGGCGCAGCTGTGGGCGGAGTCGCCGGAGCGGGACGTGCCGATGGTGGCGGTACCTGACTTCTAGTAGGAGCGGCGGAAGCCGCGAACCCCTGCGTATCTCTTGCGGCAACGGAAGGGTCGCGGCTTCCGCCGCTCCTGCGGGCGACGATGTCACATCTGCCGCGCGGGATCGTCCGGTTCGGTGACTTCCGGCGCTTGCGTGCGCACCCCGCGCATCGCACGCTCACGCCGTCACCCGGGGAGGCAGGCACATGTTCGAGAAACTTTCGCGCAGCTGGGAGCTGGTCAGGGCGAGCGCCGCGGTGCTGCGCTCGGACAAGGAGCTGATGCTGTTCCCGATCCTCTCCGGCGCCGCCACGCTGGTGGTGCTGGCGACCTTCCTGTTGCCGATGTTCGCGCTGCGGGTCTTCGCCGATGGCTTCGGCATCGGCGGCGCGGTGTTCGGGTTCCTGTTCTATTTCTGCCAGTACACGGTGATCATCTTCTTCAACTGCGCGCTGGTCGGCGCGGCGATGATCCGGCTCGACGGCGGCGACCCGACCCTGCGCGACGGCTTCGATGCCGCAAGGTCGCGGCTGCCGGCGATCCTCGGCTACGCCGCGATCGCGGCCACCGTCGGCGTGCTGCTGCAGGCGCTGAAGAACAAGGACAACTTCATCATCCGCCTGCTCGGCAGCGGGCTGGGCGTGGCGTGGACGCTGGCCACCTTCCTCGTGGTGCCGGTGCTGGTCAGCCGCGACATCGGCCCGGTCGACGCACTGAAGCAGAGCGTGGGGCTGCTCAGGCGCACCTGGGGCGAGAACGCGATCGGCCACGTCGGCATCGGCGCGGCGTTCGGGCTGATCACCTTCGCGGTGGTGCTGGTGGGGGTGGGCCTGGTGGTGCTGGCTGCGCAGGCGTCGGTGGCACTGGCGATCGCGGTGGGCGTCGTGTTCGCGATTGGGGTGTTGCTGCTCGGGATCTACCAGGCGGCGCTGACCGGCATCTATTCGGCGACGCTGTACCGTTACGCGGTGTCGAACGAGACGCCGGCGGCGTTCCAGGGCGTGGCGTTGTCACAGGCGTTCACGCCAAAGCAGTGATGCGGCTGCTGCCCGGTACCGGCGGCCCGGGTCGGCGCCAGGTGCCGGCACGACGCGCCGCGAAAACCTGTCTTGTGGGAGCGGCCATGCCTGCTCCCACGGCAGCACAAGGCGATGGACGCGCAGCGCCGTCGCGGCGCCGCGGATAATCAATCTTCCAGCAGCCGCCCGCCGTCGAGCCGCAGCACCTGCCCGGTGCAGTAGGTTGCGTCGCGCAGCAGCCAGCGCACCGCTTCGGCGATCTCTTCCGGCGTGCCAGTTCGCGCCAGCGGGGTGCGCGCCAGCATCGCGGCCTTGCGCTGGTCGCCGTCCCCCGCCTTCGTTGCGGGGTCTTCGGCCCAGAGGATCGCGCCCGGCGCGATCGCGTTGACGCGCACGTCCGGAGCCAGTTCCAGCGCCAGTGAGCGGGTTGCCATCGCCAGTGCGGCCTTGGCCATGCAGTACACGCTGTAACCGCGCAGCGGACGCTGGGCGTAGATGTCGACCATGTTGACGACTGCGCCCCCGGCGGCGACCAGGTGTGGCGCCGCGGCTTGGGCGAGGAAGAACGGCGCGCGCACGTTGCTGGTGAACAGGGCGTCCCATTGCGCCGGCGTGGCCGTGCCCAGCGGCGTCGGCTGGAAGCCGGAGGCATTGTTGACCAGCGCGTCGAGGCGTCCGAAGCGGCCGACGGTCTTCGCCACGAGCTCGGGCAGGCGGTCGAATTCGGCGAGATCGGCCTGCAGGGTGAGGACGCTGCCGTCGCGGCGGCCTTCCAGCTCGCCGGCCAGCACCTGCATGTCGGCGGCCGAGCTGCGGTAGTGCAGCGCCAGGTCGTAGCCGTCCGCGTGCAGGCGGCGGGCGATGGCCGCGCCGAGGCGGCGGGCGGCGCCGGTGACCAGGGCGACAGGGCGGGATGGGGCGTTCATGACGGCACACGATAGCGCAGGCTCGATCCTGGAGCCGGGGGATGTGTCGTGGGAGCGGCCATGGCCGCGACTGCGCCGCCGGGAGTGCCCATCGCGGCCATGGCCGCTCCCACAACACACAAACGCCACACGCACGCCACACACACCGGTGGCGACGGTTCCGTATCCTGTCGCGCTGTCGAAACAGGAATTTCCATGCCCACCTCGCCCCCGGACGCCGACGCCCTCGCGCACAGCGCGCACCTGCAGGCACTGATCCGTGAACAGATCGCCGCGACCGGCGGCGCGATCCCCTTCTCGCGCTTCATGGAGCTCGCGCTGTACGCGCCGGGCCTGGGCTACTACAGCGCCGGCGCCACCAAGTTCGGCCGCGCCGGCGACTTCGTCACCGCGCCCGAGCTCGGCTCGCTGTTCGCGCAGTGCGTGGCTGAGGCGGTGGCGCCGGTGCTGCGCCAGGTGGGCGAATCGGCGACGTTCCTGGAGATCGGCGGCGGCAGCGGCGCCTTCGCCGAGCACGCGATCAAGCAGCTGATGGCGATCGACGCGATGCCCGCGCGCTACGCCATCCTCGAGCCCAGCGCCGACCTGCGCGAGCGCCAGCGCGAACGCCTGCAGCGCAAGCTCACGCCGCTGGTGTTCGCCTGCGTCGAGTGGCTCGATGGACCGCTGCCCGAACCGTGGAACGGCGTGCTGTTCGCCAACGAGGTGATCGATGCGCTGCCGACGCCGCGTTTCAGCCTGCGCGAAGGCGAGGTGTTCGAGGAGCATGTCGCGCTCGCGGGTGACGGCGCATTCATCCGCATCGACCGCCCCGCCGACCCGCTGCTGGCGGCGGCAGTGCGCCACGTCGAGCGTGAACGCGGCGCGCCCTTCCCGGACGGTTATCGCTCGGAAGTGCTGCCGCAGCTGCCGTACTGGCTGCAGGCGGTGGCCGGTGGCCTCGAGGCGGGCGCGATGCTGTTCGTCGACTACGGCCATCCGCGCCGCGAGTACTACGCGGCCGAACGTCGCGATGGCACGTTGCGCGCGTTCCATCGCCATCGCGTCAGCAATGACGTGTTCGCGCATCCGGGATTGCAGGACATCACCGCGTCGGTCGACTTCACTGCGCTGGCCGAGGCCGGCACCGGCGCCGGCTTCGACTTCGCCGGCTATTGCTCGCAGGCCAGCCTGCTGATCGGCAACGGCCTGGAACAGCGCCTGGCCGACCAGGAAAGCCGGGCCGCCGACGAAGCCGGCCGCTACGCGCTGCGCCAGCAGGCCAAGCAGCTGACCCTGCCGGGCGCGATGGGCGAGCGCTTCCAGGCGATGGGGTTCGCGCGCGGGGTGGAGTTCGGCGTGGCCTTCCTCGCCGGCGACCTGAGCTTCCGATTGTGATGGCCACGCGCGGGCTCAAGCCGCTGCGGCATCCGCGCGCGTGGCTGGCGCTGTGGTGGCTGGCGGTGCTGCTGGTGTTCGCGGCCTGCCTGGTGCCGGCGCAGGATCTGCCGTCGTTCCCGCGCGGCGCCGACAAGATCGAACACTTCCTTGCCTTCTTCCTGCTCGCCGCCAGCGCGGTGCAGCTCTACCGGGGGCGGGCAGTGCTGTGGTGCGTCGCGCTCGGCCTGGTGTGCCTCGGCATCGCGATCGAACTGGCGCAGTACGCCTTCACCGCCACGCGCTCGATGGATCCGAACGACGTGCTCGCCGACACGCTCGGCGTGGCCGCGGGGTTTGCGATCGGGCTGACGCCGCTGCGCGACCTGCTGCTGCGGATCGAGGCACGGCTGTTCGCGCGTTGATCCGGGTGATGATCCTGTAGGAGCGGCGGCAGCCGCGAGCTCTTCGGGTCGGAAAGCTCGCGGCTGCTGCCGCTCCTACGGGAGAGCGATTCGCGCGGCGGGCTTCAGGGCGCCACCGGCCGCAGCGCCACCCGGTCCACCACCCACATCGTCGGCCGCGTGTCGCCGGTGAACACGATGCACAGGTCGGCCGTGGCGGGGTGGGGCGTGGCCAATCGTGCGCGCAGGACGACGAAGCCGTTGGCGTCCGGTTCGGCCGGCAGCGGCACGCTGGCCAGCAGGTCGCCTTCGCATCCGTTGCGCACTTCCAGTTCGCCATGCGGGCTTCGGGCTGGGCGGAACCTGCGGTTGGGCTCGTCGCCGGCGAGCTGGAAGTAGTAGGGAATGCGGCCGGCCACCACGTCGACCGCGCCGATGCCGTCAAGCGGTGCATCGCGCCACAGCCAGCAGGGGTTGAAGATGTCGACGTTGTAGATCGCGCGCGGCCCGTCGAACGGGCCGTCGTCCTCCAGCCGCAACATCAGGCCCTGGCTGCACATCGCCAGCGCCTCGTCCTCGCGCTGCAGCAGCGATGCCGCATCGAAGCGTCGGGATGTCGGTGTTTCCAGCGCCCGGCCGTCGACGAATGCCGCCGCCTGTACCTCCACCGGCAGTTGCTGCAGCAGTGGTGCGCCGTACGCGGGTGAAGCCGGCGTGGGGGGGCTGCCGTCGACGGTGTAGCGGATCGTGCCCAGCCCCACCGGCTGCGACAGGGTGACGGCGATGGTGCCATTGCCGCGCGGCGTCGCGTCGATGCGCACGTCGAACGGCGTGCGTGCGTAGTCGATGCCGGCGTGGCGGTAGCGGGCCAGCTGCGCCGGCAGGCGGGCCAGGAAACCGGTGTAGTCCTTGCGCGCGCGCGGCGTCCAGCCGGTCTCGGCGACCGCGGCGATGCGCGGGAAGATCGCATGCTCGACGCGTTCGAACGTGCGCATGTGTTCGGTCCACGCGTTGGCCTGCAGGCCGAGGATGTGGCGCGCCTGCGCGGGCGTGAGCGCGGCCGGCACCGGTTCGAAATCGTAGGCCTTGCGCAGCGGGATGAGCGTCGGGCGGCCGGGCGGTTCGTCCGGCGAGTCGGTCTGCAGGTAATCCAGGTACAGGTCCGACACCGGCGACATCACCACGTCGTGGCCCTTGCGCGCAGCCTCGGTGCCGCCTTCGATGCCGCGCCAGGACATCACCGCGGCGTCGGCGGGCAGGTCGCTTTCGAGGATCTCGTCCCAGCCGATCACCCGTTTGCCGTGCGCAGCAAGGAAGCGCGCCATGCGCTTGACGAAATAGCCCTGCAGCTGCGCTTCGTTCGCCACGCCCAGTTCGCGCATGCGCGCCTGCGCGCGCGGCGATTCCTCCCACTGCTGCTTGACCGCCTCGTCGCCGCCGATGTGGACGTAGCGCCCGGGAAACAGCTCGACGACTTCCGCCATCACGTCCTCGAGGAATCCGAACGTGTCCTCTTCTGCATTGAACAGGTACTTGTGCACGCCCCATTCGCTGGACACGCGCGTCGGGCCGTCCACGCTGCTCAGCTCCGGATAGGCCGCCATCGCCGCCTGCGCATGGCCGGGGATGTTGATCTCCGGGACCACGGTGATGTGGCGTTCGCCCGCGTAGCGGACGATCTCGCGCACCTGGTCCTGGGTGTAGAAGCCGCAGTACGGCGCCGGCTTGCCGGTGCGCGGGTCGATGCCGCCGTCACCGGCGGGGATCCGGCAACCGCCGACCTGCGTGAGCTTCGGGTATTTGCGGATCTGCAGGCGCCAGCCCTGGTCGTCGGTCAGGTGCCAGTGGAAGGTGTTGAGCTTGTGCAGCGCCATTGCGTCGAGCAGCTGCTTGATCTCGTCGACCGACTGGAAATGGCGCGCGGAATCGAGCATCAGCCCGCGCCAGGCGAAGCGTGGCGTGTCGTCGATGCGCAGCGCGGGAATGCGCGCCGGAACGCCTTTGTCGACGCCGGACGTGGCCAGCTGCCACAGCGTTACCGCGCCGTAGAACAGGCCGCGCGCGTCGCCGGCGCTGACCACGATGCGCTGCGGCGAGACATCGAGTGAATAGGCTTCCGGCGATGCGTCGGCGGCAACGGGTGCGATCCGGAACTCGATCGCCGAGGCATCGCCCGCAGCCGTGTCGCGGATCTGCGGCGCGATGCCCCGGCTGCGCTGCAGGTAACCGGCGAACTGCCGCGCGACCTGCGCGGCCCGTGGATCCGCCGCGACCAGCGGCGTGTCTGCGCGCAGCTCGAACGCGCCCTCGCGCAGCGCGAGCGAGGCGGGCTCGGGGATCAGCGACAGCGGCGGTTGCGCGGGCATCTCCGCAGCGGTCGCCGCCACGGCAACGGTGGCCGGCAGCAGGGCGAGGAGGAGCAGGCGTCGAAAAAGCTTCATGGGGCGTCCTGTCTGGGTCACGGATATCCATGGAACACGGCGATGCGCAATGAGTCTGCCAGCCAGCGCCGCCCATGGCCGCGATGCTGCGATTCGGGTGCACCGGTTCCCGGAACGACACGGGCCCGGAAATCCCGGGCCCGCGGAGCAAGGCGCGAACCGGTGGCCGCGCTCAGAACTTGAAGTGGAAGTTCAGGTAGTACTGGCGGCCGTTGGAGTAGAACGCGTACGGAAGCTTCGGGTTGTCGCCGGTCTGGCTGTAGTACTTCAGCTTCGGGTTGTTGAGGTTGAGCGCGTCGAAGGTGATCGACAGCCAGTCGGTCGCCTTGAAGCCGAGCGAGGCGGAGACGTTGGCGATGCTGTCCTGGAAGAAATCGTCCGTGCGCGCCACGCCGGCGTAGAACTCCGAGCGGCGGGTGTAGCTCAGCCGCGCGTTGAAGCGGTCGTTCTCGAAGTAGCCCGACACGTTGTAGGTGTTCTTCGAGGTGCCGAACACCGGCTTGTCGCCGTCCGAGTCGCTGTCGGCGTAGGTGTAGTTGGCATTGATGCCGAAGTTGTCGCCGATCGGCTGCTGGTAGTCGAGCTCGATGCCCTTGACGTCGGCGTCGGTGTTCACCGGGCTCGACACCGCATAGTCGGCCAGGACCAGTTCCCCGGCATCCTGGCTCGCCTGCTGGTCGATGAACTGCTGGGTCGAAGTGCCGAAGGTGACGTAGTCCTTCATCTTCATCGAGAAGATGCTGGCCGACAGCAGTGCGCGCGGGGCGAAATACCACTCCAGTGCGGCGTCGAAGTTGGTCGAGACGATCGGGTCCAGGTCGGGGTTGCCGCCGCTGCCGGTGTGGGTGAGGTCGTCCAGCGACACCGAGCCGGCGAGCGCGGAGAAGTCCGGCCGGGTGAGTGTCTTCGACGCCGACAGGCGCGCGACCAGGTCGTCGGTGACGTTGAACCTGAAGTTCGCGCTGGGCAGCAGCTCGTTGTACGACTTGCGGCTGAGCGTCGGCAGGTAGGGGCCGAAGGCCGAGCCGTTGACGGTGCCGTCGGGCTGCTCATCGACCGGGATCGTCGGATTCACCGCCACGTTGGTGACGATGCGCTGGCGCGTCTGCACGTAGCGCAGGCCCACGTTGCCGGCCCAGCGATCGCCCTCGAAGTTGGCTTGCACGTAGGCCGCGCCCGCCTTCTCCTTCACGCTGTACAGGTCCTGCCAGTAGAAGCGGGTGACCGGGTCGCGGTCGGCGAAGCGGTTGTTGAGGTCGGCCAGCTGGTCCGGCGTCCAGTACCAGATGCCGGTGGGGAAGTTGCCGCCGAGATCGTTGCCGAAGTCGCCGGGGTAGTTCTGGTGGTCGGTGGGATAGTTGGCGGCGTTCTGCCAGTCGGTCGCCCAGTTCGGGCCCTGCGCGATCTCGTTGTCGTTCCGTCGCGTGTGTTCGGCGTAGCGCACGCCGAAATCGATCGTCGACAGCGTGCCGTCGGAAAAATACAGCTCGCCGTCGGCCTGTGCCCAGTTCTCCTTGTCGAGCACGTCGATGTCCTGGCCGCCGAAGATCCAGCCGAACGCAGGGAGGATGCCGGACGGCGAGGCGTTGTCGCCGCCGACGTGCCAGTTGATCGGGCTGCCGGGGCCGTTCATCGACCAGCCGGACGCGGCATTGCCGCCGAAGCCCAGCTCCATCACGTCCTGGGTGTCACTGCGGCCGTGGCCCTCGGTCTGCCCGGCCTGGGCCTTGATGTTGAAGCGGTCCGTCACCTGCCAGTCGGCGTCCAGGGTCAGGTACTTGGATTCCGAACTGGCGCCCGGCCGCGAGATCTGGTCGTAGACGCCGCGCGGCACGACATCGCCGGTGACCGCCGGATACTCCGCGTTGACCAGCACGCCGTCGCGCACAGTGTAGCCGGGCAGCGGCGCGACGGACGCGACGTACTGGCTGTTCCACAACATGTAGTTGCGGTTGAAGTTGTCGGCCTTGAGCTTGGAGTAGAAGGCGTTCAGGCCAAGGGTGAGGTTGTCGGTGGGCTTGACCTGGATGTCGAGCACGCCGCCCTTGCGTTCGCGGGTCTGCTCGAACAGCGTCGAGCCGATCAGGTTGGGATACAACACACCTGCGAGGTCGGGGTTGGTGGCCACGACCGGCGCATCGGCGGCGATCGGCAGGAACCCGCCCACCACTTCCTGGCCGTCGCGACGCAGGCCGCGCTTCTCGTAGAACGCCTGGAACAGGATGCCGGCGGTATCGGCGTCGTTCTTCCAGTTGAGCAGCGCGTCGAACTGCGGCTTGGTCTCGCCCGGCAGGTCCGAGTAGACCGCGCCGATGTTGGCCTCGGCGGTGAACGGATCCGCGAACTGCAGCGGTCGGCGGGTGATGATGTCGATCGAGCCGGCGCTGCCGCCTTCGGTAAGCCTGGCTTCCGAGCCCTTGTGCACCACCACCTGGCTGACGATCTCGGCCGGCAGCAGGCTGTAGCTGACGCTACGGCCGACGGTCTGCACCTGGCTGAGCACGAACCAGTCGCCGGTGCCGACGGTGTGGCCGTTGACCAGGGTCTGGGTCAAGCTCGGGCTGGTGCCGCGCAGGCTGATGCGGTCGCTTTCGTCGAAGCCGCCTTCGGTGGCGCTCGACGAGCTGATGTTCACGCCCGGCAGGCGCTGCAGCGTATCGGCGACGTTCTTGGCCGGCAGCTTGCCGATGTCCTCGGCGGTGACCACCTCGACATGCGAATCCGACTCGCGCTTGGCGTCGAGCGAGCGCTCCATGCTGCCGCGGATGCCGGTGACGACGACCTTTTCGATGTCGGTGACGCTTTCCTGGCTTGCCGGGTCGTCGTTCTGGCTGTCCTGCGCCTGGACATGGGCGCTGAAGCCGAGGCAGGCGACGATCGCGGCGGACAGTGCGGATTTGCGGTACGTCATGGTCTCTCTCCCGTCTTGCGTTGGATTGGCCGGCGTCGACTGCGTGGTCGTGCCGTGTCTTGTTGGTGCCGGCCAATGCGTCGCGACAGGCGTCGCCACCCGCGCCGGCCCTATTGCGTTTGCGCTCCCGCTCCCCCGGCGCCGCCCAGGTACCAGCTGGCCGCGCCGATCACCCCCAGCTGTCCGTGCTCGACCAGCTTCACGGGAATCCGTTCCAGCGCCTCGCGCATCGGTCCCTTGTTGAGGAACCGTTCGACGAAGCTGCTTTGCATCAGGAATCCGCGGATCTGCGGCAGGATCCCGCCCGCGAGATAAATGCCGCCCTGCACGCCGTACAGCAGCGCCATGTCGCCCACGGTGCTGCCGAGCAGGCCGCAGAACACGCCGAGGCTTTCGCGCGCGCGTTCGTCGCTGCCGTCGAGCGCGGCGGCGGTGATCGCGTCGGGGGAGGCGTAGTCGGAGGTCGTGCCGTGCAGCGCGCACAGCGCGGCGTGCAGGTGCATCAGCCCGGGGCCGGACAGTGCGTGCTCGACCGGCACGTGGCTGCGCTGGCCGAGCATCTGCTTGAGCAGCGCCATTTCCAGCTCGGTACCGGTGGTGAGCGCGGCCTGGCCTGCTTCGGTGGCCAGCACCACCGGGCCGTGCGCGGTGGGGATCCAGACCGCGGCGCCCAGACCGGTGCCGGGGCCGACGACCAGGGTCGGTCCGGTCGGCGCGGTGTCCGGGCCGGTGAGCTGCAGCACTTCGCTGGCATCGACGTAGGCCGCCGCGTGCGCCACGGCTTCGAAGTCGTTGACCAGGCGGAAGGCGCGGAAGCCCAGCCGCGTGCGGATCTCCTCCAGCGACACCCGCCAGGGCAGGTTGACGGTGATCAGCGAACCGTCCTCGAGCGGATAGCCGGCGCTGGCGATCGCGCCTTCGCTGACTGCCATCCCGTCGAGTCCGGAGACGAAGTCCTCGATGATCTCGGCCAGCCCCGGGTACTGCGCACAGACGTACTTGCGGTACTTGAGCACCGCGACCGGGTGCGCGGGATCGCCACTCGCGCGGACCAGGCCGATGCGGACGTGGGTGCCGCCCACGTCGGCCGCAATGAACGGCGCTTCGGCGCGGCTCATGGCGTCCACTGGCGTTGGGCTGGCGACTGCGGGCACGTCGTCTCCGGGCGGCCACCGCATCCACGTGATACGTGGGCGGTGAAGTGGGCCGGAGTGTGGAAGCGCTTTGACAACGATGTCAACACACTGTCACGAACGCATGGACACACGCTCGACGGTGGCGACAAAAATAGCGTTGATTGCATTCAATTGATTCCTTTGCTTGCAACAGCGTGACTAATTCGGGGCATTTCATGATTCTTGCGGTGCAACAATCGGACAGCGATGCTGCGCCGCACAAGCTATGAGTGCGCAAACGAAGCGGTCAGGAACGCAGAAAACGTGGCCTGGACCGGAAAAGTATGACAACGTTATTCCCGGAGGCTGTCCGATGCGTCATGCGCAGCGGCGGCCGCATTCAACCGTTGCGCACAGGAGACATTGTCCATGGCCGTCGCCGCATCCGCATCGAAACCCGCCGGCAATACCGGCTCGATCGCCATCATCGGCCTGCTGTTCTTCATCTTCGGCTTCGTCACCTGGCTCAACGGGCCGCTGATCTCGTTTGCGAAACTCGCCTTCGATGTCAGCGAGGCGCTCGCGTTCCTGATCCCCAGCGCGTTCTACATCTCCTACTTCTGCCTGGCGCTGCCGGCGTCCTGGGTGCTGCGGCGCACCGGCATGAAGAAGGGCATGGCGCTGGGGTTGTTTGTGATGGCGGTTGGTGCGGTGGTGTTCGGCCATTACACGACGCTGCGGGTGTATCCGGGGGCGGTGGCGGGCGTGTTCGCGATCGGCGCGGGGCTGGCGATCCTGCAGACCGCGGCCAATCCCTACATCAGCATCCTCGGGCCGATCGAAAGCGCCGCGCAGCGCATCGCGGTGATGGGCATCTGCAACAAGACCGCCGGCATCCTGGCGCCGCTGCTGATCGGCACCTTCGTGATGCACGGCATGGGCGACCTGGCCGCCGAAGTCGCCGGCGCCGATGCCGCGGCGCGCGAAACATTGCTGGCGGAGTTCGCCGCGCGCGTGCACACGCCGTACATGGCGATGGCCGGGCTGCTGGCATTGTTGGCTGTGGGCATCGTGTTCTCGCCGCTGCCGGAAATCCGCCCCGAGGATGCCAACGCGGCCGCAGCCGGCGGCTCCGCCAGGCGCGGCCTGCTGCAGTTCCCGCACGTGTGGCTGGGTGCGCTGTGCATCTTCGTGTACGTGGGCGTCGAGGTGATGGCGGGCGATGCGATCGGTATCTACGGGCAAGGCTTCGACCTGCCGCTGGACCAGACCAAGTTCTTCACCTCGTTCACGCTCGGGGCGATGCTGGTGGGCTATCTGGTCGGATTGGTCGCGATCCCGCGCTTCATCTCGCAGGAGCGCTACCTGAGCCTGTCGGCGGTGCTCGGCGTGCTGCTGGCGCTGGGCGCGTTCCTCACCCACGGCTACGTCTCGGTCGGCTTCATTGCCGCGCTGGGTTTCGCCAACGCGATGATGTGGCCGGCGATCTTCCCGCTGGCGATCCGCGGGCTCGGGCGGTTGACCGAGACCGGCTCGGCGCTGCTGGTGATGGGCATCGCCGGTGGCGCGGTGATCCCGCAGCTGTTCGCGGTGCTCAAGCAGCACTACGATTTCCAGCTGGTGTTCGCCGCGCTGGTGGTGCCGTGCTACCTCTATATCCTCTATTACGCACGGCGCGGCCATCGCGCCGGGCTGGACTGACCGGGTGGAAGGGAATGACAGACGGCAATTGCCGGGGGGACCGGGACTGATGCGCAGGCCGACCATCAAGGACGTCGCCGAGCGCGCCAAGGTCTCGCTCAAGACCGTGTCGCGGGTGATCAACAACGAGCCGTCGGTGATGCAGGCCACGCGCGCGCGCGTGCTGCACGCCATCGCCGAGCTCGACTACGAACCCGATCCGTCCGCGCGCAGCCTGCGCAGTGCCACGCCCTATGTGATCGGGCTGGTCTACGACAACCCGAACCCGTACCACATCATCGGCGTGCAGAACGGCGTGCTGGCCGCGTGCCGGGAAACCGGCTTCGACCTGCAGATCCATCCCTGCGATTCGAGCTCGCCGCTGCTCGCGGACGAACTCGGCGAATGGGCGCGGCGTTCGCGCCTGGCCGGGCTGGTGCTGACCGCGCCGATGTCCGAGTCGACCGAACTGGTCGAGGCGCTGGCCGCGCGCGGGATCAAGCTGGTGCGCATCATCGCCGCCACCGAGGACCCGAAGGACGGCCACCCGTGCGTGTTCGTCGACGACCGCGACGCCGCCTACGAAATCACCGAACACCTGATCCAGCTCGGCCACCAGCGGATCGGCTTCCTTTGGGGCGGCGCGGCGCACCGTTCCAGCCAGGAGCGCTATCACGGCTACGAGGACGCGCTCAAGGATTACGGCATCACCCTCGACAAGCACCTGGTGGTGCCCGGCGACTACACCTTCGACGACGGCTTCCGCGGTGCGCGCCGGCTGCTGGCGTTGCGCGAACCGCCGACCGCGATCTTCGGTTCCAATGATGAAATTGCGGCCGGGGTCCTCGCCGCCGCGAAGTCCGCCGGCGTCGACGTGCCCTACGACCTGTCGATCGCCGGTTTCGAGGACAGCCCGATTTCCAAGCAGTCGTGGCCGGCGCTGACCACCGCCAAGCAGGCCACCGAGGACATCGCCCGGCATGCGACGCGCCTGCTTGCCGGCAGCCTGCGCCAGGATGCCTACGACGAGCATCCGATGGCGATGCACAACCAGGGCTTCGTACCCCAGCTGGTGGTGCGCGGCTCGACCGCGCCGATGCGTCCCCGCGGCAACGCCGCGGGCCGCCCCCCGCAACCCGGGCACGAGGCCTGAGCGCGCGATGGCGACCGCGCCGGAATCGACGCTGATGTTCCGCGAGGCTGCGGAGGCCGCCGACGTGGTTGCCCGGCAGTTCGCGCGCAATCGCGGCGTGGTGGCCGACCTGTGCGCCGAACTGCGCCGCGCGCCGCCACCGTTCGCGGTGACCTGCGCGCGCGGCAGCTCCGATCACGCCGCGACGTACGCGAAATACCTGCTGGAAACCCAGCTCGGCATCGTCACCGCCTCGGCCTCGCCGTCGGTGGGCTCCGTGTATGGCGCCACGCAGGCGCTGCAGGGCGCGCTGTACCTGGTGATCTCGCAGTCGGGCAAGAGCCCGGACCTGCTGCGCAACGCGCAGGCCGCGCACGACGCCGGTGCGCGCGTGGTGGCGCTGGTCAACGTCGAGGACTCGCCGCTGGCGCGCATGGCGCACACCGTGCTGCCACTGCACGCCGGCGCCGAGCGCAGCGTCGCGGCGACCAAGAGTTACCTTGCCTCGCTGGCGGCGATCCTGCAGCTCGGTGCGTCGTGGAAGGGCGAGGCGCCGCTGCTCGATGCGCTCGACGCCTTGCCCGATGCGCTGCGCGCGGCGTGGCGATGCGACTGGTCGCCGCTGGTCGACGGCCTGCAAGAGGCGCGCAACCTGTTCGTGCTCGGCCGCGGCCTCGGCCTGGCGGCGGCACAGGAGGCGGCGCTGAAGTTCAAGGAAACCTGCGGCCTGCACGCCGAGGCCTTCAGCTCGGCCGAGGTGAAGCATGGGCCGATGGCGCTGGTGGGGCCGGGGTTCCCGGTGCTGGCATTCGCACTGGCCGACGAAACCGGCGCCGGCACGCGCGCGCTGGCCGAGGAGTTCCGCGAACGCGGTGCGCCGGTATGGATCGCGGCGAACGACACCGGCGGCTCCGGATCAAGTCCGGTGCAGGCCCTGCCGCTGGCTGACGCGCCGCACCCGGCCTGTGCGCCGCTGCTGGTGGTGCAGAGTTTCTATCGCGCGATCAACGCGCTGGCGCTGCGGCGCGGCTTCAACCCGGACCTGCCGCCGCACTTGAACAAGGTGACGGAGACGGTGTGATGGCGACCGCGCTGGCCAACGGCAGGGTGCTGCTCGACGACGGCTTGCACGACGGTGTCGCCGTGCTGGTCGAGGGCCGCGACATCGTCGCGGTGGTACGCGACGACGATCCGCGCGTGCGCGCGGCCGAACTGCACGACCTGCGCGGCGGCACGCTGTTGCCCGGCTTCATCGACGCCCAGGTCAACGGTGGCGGCGGCGTGCTGTTCAACAACGCGCCCACCGTCGATGCGATCGCGACGATCGCGCGCGCGCACCGTCGCTTCGGCACCACCGGCCTGCTGCCGACGCTGATCAGCGACGATCTCGACGTGATGCGCGAAGCGATCGCCGCGGTGCGCGAGGCGATCGCACGGGGCGTGCCGGGCGTGCTCGGCATCCATCTCGAGGGGCCGTACCTGGCGCCGGCGCGCAAGGGCACCCACGACGCCGGCAAGTTCCGCGTCCCCGATGCCGCCGAAATCGAACTGGCGACCTCGCTCGACAACGGCGCCACCCTGCTGACGCTCGCGCCGGAGCAGGTGCCGGTTGACGCCGTCCACGCCTTCGCCAGACGCGGCGCGATCGTGGCCGCCGGCCACACCGCGGCGAGCTACGAGCAGGCGCGTGCCGGGCTCGACGCCGGCGTACGCGGTTTCACCCACCTGTACAACGCGATGACGCCGCTGCAGGGGCGTGAGCCCGGCGTGGTCGGCGCAGCGCTCGAAGATCGCGACAGCTGGTGCGGGATCATCGTCGACGGCGTGCACGTGCACGCGGCCAGCCTGCGCGTGGCGCTGGCGGCCAAGCCGCGCGGGAAGCTGTTCCTGGTGACCGACGCGATGCCGCCGGTCGGCGCGGACAGCCCCGACTACGTGCTCTACGGCGAAACCATCACCGCGCGCGACGGCGTGGTGCGCAACGCAGAAGGCGCGCTGGCCGGTTCCGCGCTCGACATGGCCACCGCGGTGCGCAACGCGGTGTCGATGCTCGGCCTGCCGCTGGAAGAAGCCGCGCGGATGGCATCGCTGTACCCGGCGCAGTTCCTCGGAATCGATGGAGCGCTTGGGCGCATCGCCCCGGGGTATCGCGCCGATCTGGTGCTGCTCGACGATGCGCTGCAGGTCGCCACCACCTGGATCGCCGGCGAGCCTTTGTAGGAGCGGCTTCAGCCGCGAGTTCTTTCCTGCCGAGCGCCGCATGTCTTCCGATCGAAGGACTCGCGGCTGAAGCCGCTCCTGCAGGAGATGCCATGCCCGTGACCGACACACGCCGCCTCGCCTCCGTTGACGCCTTGCGCGGCCTCGCCGTCGCGGCGATGCTGCTGGTCAACACCCCCGGCGACTGGGGTCACGTCTACGCGCCGCTGCTGCATTCGGAATGGAACGGCTGCACGCCAACCGACCTGGTGTTCCCGTTCTTCCTGTTCATCGTCGGCGTGTCGATCGCACTGGGCGTCGTGCCGCGCGTGGACAACGGCGCCGATCGCGGCCCGCTGCAACGCGCGGTGCTGTGGCGCGCCGCACGCATCGTCGCACTCGGCCTGTTGTTGCACCTCGCAGCTTCGTGGCTGCTCGACAAGGAGTACTTTCGCCCCTGGGGCGTGCTGCAACGCATCGGCATCTGTTTCGCCATCGCCGGCCTGCTCGCGCTGCACGCCAGCGTGCGCCTGCAATGGTGGTGCCTGGGCGCGCAACTGCTCGGTTACTGGGGCCTGCTCGCGTGGAGCGGCGGCTCCGAGCCATGGGTCAACCTTGCCAGTCGCATCGACACCGCGATGCTTGGCCCTCATGCCTATCTGTTCGATCCCGCTACCGGCCGCGGTCACGATCCGGAAGGACTGCTCAGCACGCTGCCGGCGATCGCCACCACGCTGCTCGGCCTGCGGGCAGGCGACTGGCTGCGCCACGGCGACACGCGCCGGCTGTGCATCGCCGCTGTCGTCGCACTCCTGCTCGGCGCGGTCTGGTCGCGGATGTTCCCGTTCAACAAGAACCTGTGGACGTCGTCCTACGTGCTGTGGAGCGGCGCCTGGGCGATGCTCGCGCTTGCCGTGTGCCACTCGCTGGTCGACGTGCGTGGCTGGCCGGCCATTGGCCGCAGCTTCGGCGTCAACGCCATCGCCGCGTACGCCGGCTCGGCATCGATGATGTATGTCTTCGCCGCGCTGGGTTGGTGGGAGCCGATCTACCGCATCGGCTTCAGCGGCTGGATGACGCCGCGCTTCGGGCCGTACGTACCGTCATTGGCTTTCGCGCTCGCCTTCGTCGCTGTCTGGTGGGCCATCGTGCGCTGGATGGACTGGCGCGGATGGCATTTGAAAGTGTGATCGTGCGCCGCCGGCGCCGTATTCCATGCAGGATGCCGGAACACAGGACGGTCCGCCCACAAGGCAGCAACCGGATGCCGGTGTCCGCGGCTCATGCATGTGAACCGATTCAACACAAACCCTTACCCGTGCGAAACGACATGTCCCCACTCGAGGGACGGATGGTTATCCGCCCGGACTTCGCGCCTTCCCGATCTCCTCGATCCGCGCCTTGCGCAGCGCCTCGCCGATCTGCGGGCCGGTGAGTTCCTCGCTGGCGATGTCGCGGGCGCTGACGGCGAGGGTCGCGGCGTGCAAGCGCAGGAGTTCATTGCGCTGCGGATAGGGTTCGTCCTGCAGTCCGGCGCGGCCGCGCTTGTCGGCTTCGCAGGCGATGGCGAGTTGCGCGATGCGGTCGGGCTTGCGGAAGCCGTCGCAGCGGGCGAGCAGGTCGTGCACCGTGGTGTCGCGCAGTTCCAGCAGGCGATGGATGTTGAGGTGTTCGCGGCACACCATCAGCGCGAGCTCGCGGTGCGCGACCGGCACCTTCAGCCGCTCGCACAGCGCGCGCAGTGGGGCGAGGCCGCGCTGTTCGTGCATGACGTGCCGCGGCAGCTCTTCTTCCGGCGTGAGTGCCTTGCCGAGGTCGTGGGTGAGCGCGGCGAAGCCGATCGCCGTGTCGCCGGGTGCGAGCTGCGAGGCCATGTCGCAGACCAGTTCGACATGGACACCGGTGTCGACTTCCGGATGGTATTCGGCGCGCTGCGGCACGCCGTACAGCGCCTCGACTTCCGGCAGCACCGCGGCCAGCGCGCCGCAGTCGTGCAGGGTGCGGACGAAGGCCGAGGGCCGCTTCGATGCCAGCGCGCGCGACAGCTCCTGCCACACGCGTTCGGGCACCAGTGCATCGAGTTCACCGGAGGCCGACATCTCGCGCATCAGCGCCATCGTCTCCGGCGCGACGGTGAAGCCCAGCGGTGCAAAGCGGGCCATGAAGCGCGCCGCGCGCAGCACCCGCAGCGGATCCTCGGTGAAGGCCGGGCCGACGTGGCGCAGCACCCGCGCCTCGATGTCGCGCGCGCCGCCGAACGGGTCGACCAGGTTGCCGTCGGCATCCTGCGCGATCGCGTTGATGGTGAAGTCGCGGCGCTCCAGGTCCTGCTCTAGCGTCACCGAAGGATCGGCGTGCACGACGAAGCCGCGATAGCCGCGCCCGGACTTGCGCTCGGTGCGCGCGAGCGCGTGCTCCTCATTCGTCCGTGGATGCAGGAAGACCGGGAAGTCGCGGCCGACCGGCCTGAAGCCGGCGGCGAGCATGGCGTCCGGGGTCTCGCCGACGACGACATAATCGCGGTCGCCGGGCTCGAGGCCCAGCAGCAGATCGCGCACCGCGCCGCCGACGAGGTAGATGTCCATGCCGCGATGATGCCCTGATGTCTACCCGCAAGGTAGACGGGCGCGCGTCAGCCCTTCGGCGCTTCCGCCAGCGGGCAGGTGAACTTCTTCCGCGCGCCGCTCGATTGCCCGCGCAGGCGCTGGCTCACCGGCAGTGCGTCGCCGTTCAAGCGCCAGTCGTAGATCACGCTGAAGGCGAGCACGCGGGCGACGTAGTCGCGGGTTTCCTTGTAGCTGATGGTCTCGATCCAGAAATCCGGATCCATCGACGGGCGCTGCGACTGCCAGCGCGCCACCGGCGTCGGGCCGGCGTTGTAGGCGGCGATGGCGTAGTAGGTCTGGCCATACTTGTCTTCCATCTGCCGCAGGTAGGCGCTGCCGATGGCGATGTTGGTGTCGGAGTCGTACAGGCTGGCGGCACCGGCATACGGAATTCCGTTGCGCTTGGCCACCGCGGCGCCGGTCGACGGCAGCACCTGCATCAGGCCCATCGCATTGGCCGACGAGCGAGCGCGTGGGTTGAAGATGCTTTCGGCGCGGATCTCGGCGGCGATCCAGGCCGGGTCGAGCTGGTGTTTCGCGGCCTCGCGGCGGATGGTGTCGCCGTGGTGCAGCGGGAAGCGCAGCTTGTACAGGCGCTTCTCTTCCGGGTGCTTCGCGGTCTCCAGGCCGAACACGCCGCGGTCGAACCAGCCGTTGTCCTGCGCCACCTCGATTGCCAGTCGGCGCTGCCTGTCGTCGAAGCGCGAGAGCGCGTCCTTCCATTCGCGCTGCGCCCAGCCGACGCGGTCGATGCGCTGCAGTGCGATCGCGCGCACCAGCGCGGGGTCGCGCGCGACCGGCGCCTTCGCGGCGGCATCGTCGTTGGCGATCCACGGGCACAGTGCGTACGGCTGCTCGAGCCGGTCGGCGGCGAGGAAGCCCTGGAAATCCGACTCGCGCGCGGCGGTGCGGTACAGCGCCTGTGCCGCGGCTTTGTCGCCGGTGAGCTCGGACAGGCGCGCGGCGAAGTAGGTCCAGCGCGACTCGCCGCGCTGGACCTCGCCCATCGCCTTGATTGCGGCGAGCGCGGCGCGCCAGTCCGAACGCGACAGCGCTTCGCGCGCCTGCCATTCGCGCAGGCGTTCGTCGTACGCCGACGCTGGCACTGCGGCGAGGCGGCGCGCGGATTCTGGTTCGTACGAGGCGGCCGTCCACAGTGCGATCTGGTACAGCACGCGGCCGCGGTCTTGTTCGGTGAAACCCAGCGCGCTGGCGAAGCGCGGCAGCGCGTTCTCGGCGGCCACCGGGGTGGACTTCGCCAGCTTGGCCAGGCCGTGCGAGGCGACCAGGCGGCTGCGTGGCGTCTTCGGCCAGGCCAGCGCGCGATCGTTGACGGCGTCGAAGAACGACGCGTAGTCGTTGGCCTGCGCGAACTGGTCGGCGGGCAGGCCGCGGGCGGCGGCGCGCATCACCGCCGGCTGCCATTCGGTGGCGGCTTTCTCGATCCGCTCCCAGCGCAGCTCCGGCGGCAGCCCGCCCTTGGCCGCGAGGATCGCGAACGGCGCATCGCAGCCGTCGGGCAGCGACTTGCCGCTGCTGCGCCAGATGTCCTGCGCGTCCTTGATCCATTGCGCATCGGCGGCGCCGGTGGCCTGGCGGGCGTCGAGGTCGGCGCAGCGCAGGGCGACGTCCTTGATCGAAGGCGACCATGCAGCGCGGAACGCCGGCCAGTCCTGGCGCCGCGATAGCGCTGCCAGCCAGATCGAGCGAAAGGCCTCGGCGACGGCCTCGCCCTTGTGCCGCGAAAGGAACGATTGCGCCTGGTCGGCCGGCAGCGTATCGATATCACGGCGCAGGGCGGCGTACTCGAGCCAGCCGTACAGCGGATCGTTGGCAAAGCGCGCGGCGTCGACGGCCTGGCCGCGCTCGGCGGCGGCGATCGCGTCGCCGATCGGGCTGGTTGCGGAAGTCGATTGCGCGTGCGCGCCACCGACGGCGAGCAGGCAGGCGAGCGCGCAGAGCAGGGTGCGGAGGCTGGAATTTGGCATCGCCGGACTATAGCGAACGATGGGTGAACGAAGATTCGCGGTGGGCGGGGCTGGTGGGAGTGTCGTCGCGATGCGTGATGTGCGGAATGCGCGACAGGCGACAGGCGGCCGGCGCGAACCGCAGTGCTATTGATGGGATGCGATGGACGACTCCCGTGGACGCCAAAAACTTGCCGTCATTCCCGCCTTCGCGGAAATGACGACGTGGGGGTGGGTGCATCTCCGGAAGCCGCCTTGCGCGAGATGGCAGAGCGGACCACCTCCTCATGGAATTGAAACTCCATCGACAATGCGGGAGAACGCGACGCGCCTGGCCCGAACAGGCAGCGGGTAATCTTCAGGCCTTCACCCGTCTACCCGACGCCGCGCACAAGGCAGGCACCCATGCTCGACGGATTCTGGATCTTCCCCCTGCTCGGCGTCATCGCCGGCGTGCTGGCCGGCCTGCTCGGCGTCGGCGGGGGGCTGATCCTGGTCGCCGCGTTGGTCTGGGTGCTGCCGCTGCACGGCATCGATCACGACGCGGCGATGCATGCGGCGCTGGCCAGTTCGATGGCCAGCATCGTGCTCACCGCGGCATCGTCGGCCTGGGCGCACCACCGCCGCGGTGGCGTGCTGTGGCCGACAGTGGTGTGGATGGCGCCCGGCCTGGTGGTGGGCGGCTGGCTCGGCAGCCTGGTGGCGGTGGCGCTCGACGGCGCGGTGCTGAAGTGGGGCGTGATCGGTTACTGCCTGCTCGCCGCGGCGCAGATGGCGTTCGGTCGGGTGCGCAACGGCGGCGGCGACGTGGTGCCGGCCGGGCCGGGCATGAGCGCGGCCGGCGTCGGCATCGGCGCGGTGTCGGCGGTAGTCGGCATCGGCGGCGGCAGCATGACGGTGCCGTTGCTGGTCTGGCGCGGGGTGGCGGCGGTGCGCGCGGTGGGTACGTCGTCGGCCTGCGGGGTGGTGATCGGGATCGCCAGCGCGACCGGGTACGCCTTCAACGCCCCGGCCGGCGCGCTGCCGGAGCACGCGGTCGGCTACGTCTACCTGCCGGCGGCGATCGGGGTGGCGGCGGCCTCGGTGCTGGCCGCGCCGCTGGGTTCGCGGCTGGCGCACGCGATCGGCGGCCCCGCCCTCAAACGGGTATTCGCCGTGTTCCTGGTCCTGGTGGCGGGCAGCCTGCTGCTGCAATAGCCGGAAACGGGCATCCGGCATTTGTGCGGCGCGGCCGAATTCGTTACAACCGGGTCCGTCGCAACCGAACTACCGCCGCGGACAGGGGGCCGGCGGTCGTCACTCTTGGGAGAGAGACCGATGACGTTCCTGCCCCATGCAAGATTGGCCCTGGCCATCCAGGCTTCGCTGTTACTTTCGTTTTCCGGCTTTGCCGCTGCGCAGGAGGCCCCTGCCGACGCCGAGCAGGCCAAGACCCTCGACACGGTCACCGTGACCGGCACCCGCATCAAGAAGGCCGAGCTCGAGAGCCAGGTGCCGGTGCAGGTCCTCACCCGCGAGGACATCGACCGCAGCGGCTTCACCTCGGTCGCCGACATCGTGCAGAACCTCACCGCCAGCGGCGCGGCGCTGAATACCAAGTTCAACTCCAGCGGCAACTTCGGCTTCCCGCCCGACGGCGGTGGCGTCGGTGCCGGCGCGGCGACGGTGGACCTGCGCCACCTCGGCGCCAAGCGCGTGCTGGTGCTGGTCGACGGCGTGCGCTGGGTCAACGAATCCTCGGCCTCGGGCGTGGGCTCGTCGGTGGACCTCAACACCATCCCGCTGTCGATCATCGAGCGCATCGAAGTGCTGGAGGACGGCGCCTCGTCGATCTACGGTTCGGACGCGATCGCCGGCGTGGTCAACATCATCACCCGCCGCAGCATCGACGGCGTCAAGCTCGACTTCAACTACGGCGATTTCAACGACCTCGATGGCGGCGAGACCTACGGCGCCGACCTGGGCTGGGGCGGCAGCACCGACCGCGTGCAGTGGTTCCTCGGCGCTTCGTACTACAAGCAGAAGCAGATCGTGTCGTCCGAGTACGGGCCGGCGAGCGTGCCGGTGCCGGGGACCGGGTTGTCGAATGGCAGCTCCGCGACGCCGCAGGGGCGTTTCGTGTTCCAGGACCCCAACACCGGGCAGGTCTACAGCATCACCCCGGATACCGGCGTCGCTGATCCGGTCTACACCAGTGGCCAACCCGATTGCCCGACCACGCGCAGCGACGACTTCCACTGCTTCGCCACGGCGGACCGCTTCAATTTCGCGCCCTACAACCTGTTGTTGACGCCCTCCGAGCGCAAGAGTGTGTTCGGCCAGGTGCGCTTCGACTTCACCCCGACCTTCAGCGGCCACGCCAAGGTGCTGTACAACCAGCGCGAGTCGGCCAACCAGGCCGCGCCCGAGCCGATCTTCCTGGGCACCGACGCCGGCGTGTACAACGACTACGCGGAAAAGACGCTGGTGATCTCGGCGCTCAATCCGTACAACCCGTTCGGCTTCGACCTGACCACGATGGGGCCCAACCCCAACTTGTTCCTGCTCGGGCGGCGCCCGGTCGAGGGCGGTCCGCGCCGCTACCAGCAGGAGGTCAAGACCTGGTACGCGTCGGCGGGCCTGGAGGGCACGTTCGACGTCGCCACGCGGCCGTGGAGCTGGGATGCCAACGTGGCATTCAGCCGCAGCCGCGCCGAGCAGACCAACACCGGCAGCTACAACATCCGTCGCATCAACGAGGCGCTCGGCGACCCGGCCGCATGTGCGGCGATCGCCGGCTGCGTGCCGCTGAACCTGTTCGGCGGTGAAGGCACGATCACGCCCGAGATGCTGGCCTTCATCCAGCCGATCGTGCGCGACAGGAGCGAGAACAAGCTGTCGCTGTTCACCGCCAACCTCACCGGCGACCTGTTCGAGATGTGGGCCGGTCCGCTGTCGTTCGCCGCCGGCTACGAGTACCGCGAGTACGAGGGCAGCTACACGCCGGACCCGATCACCATCGCCGGCGAATACAACGGCGTGCCGTCGGGGGCGACCTCGGGTGACTACGACGTCAACGAGTTGTACGTCGAGTTCAATGTGCCGCTGATGCGCGACGGCTGGTTGGGCAAGAGCCTGGACCTGAGCGTGGCCGAGCGTTATTCCGACTACTCGACCTTTGGTGGCGAGAACACCGGCAAGCTCGGCCTGCGCTGGCAGGTGGCCGACGAACTGCTGCTGCGCGGCTCGTTCGCGCAGGGCTTCCGTGCACCCTCGATCGGCGAGCTGTACGGGACGCTGGCGCGGTTCGACGCCACGCTGACCGACCCGTGCAACAACGCAGCCTCGACCACGCCGCAATGCGTTGCCGAAGGCGTACCGGCCGGCTACGAGCAGTCCAATCCGCAGATCTCGGTGGTGACGTCGGGCAACGCCAACCTGCAGCCCGAGACCAGCCGCAGCCTGATGCTGGGCGGCGTCTGGAGCCCGTCGTTCGCATCCGGTGTCGCGTGGTCGGACAGGCTCGACATCGGCCTGACGTTCTACCGGCACACGATCGAGGATGCGATCCAGGCGCGCGATGCGCAGACGATCCTCGATCGCTGCATCAGCTCGCGAGATCCGGAGTCTTGCAGCTTCTACGACCGCAATCCGGTCAGCGGCCAGATCATCCGGTTCGACGACATCCTCGACAACCTCGGCACGATCAAGACCGACGGCTGGGATTTCAACGTCGGCTGGAGCCTGCCCGAGCGGGATTGGGGCCGCCTGCGCTTCGACTGGAAGAACACCTGGGTCGGGCATTACGAGCTGGTCAACGAGTCCGGGCAGGCGGAACCGCGGCGCCCGGGCAGGGAGCTCAACAACAGCGCGATCCCGGAGTGGACGTCGACCCTGGTCACCGACTGGACCCGAGGCCCGTGGACGGTGGCGTGGACGGTACGCCACATCGACGGCCTGACCGAGTCGTGCGCGGGCGCCAACGGTTTCGACATCTGCGACGACAGCGCCAACGACATCAACCACTTGCCGGCCACGACCTACCACGACCTGCAGGTGTCGTGGCAGACCACCGCCTGGCTGAAGGGCTTGCGGATCAGCGCCGGGGTCAACAACGTGGCGGGCAAGGATCCGCCGATCTGCCTGAGCTGCACGCTCAACGGCTATGACGCGTCGACCTACGACCTGCCGGGCCGCTTCTGGTACGCGCGCGTGGGCCTGGATTTCTGATGGCAAAGCGCCCCTCTCCCGCAAGCGGGAGAGGGGCGTAGGTCGGGGTGACATCTCCGACGGTTTTTCGGGGGGGCCGCGTGCGTTGGTGTGCCGGGTGGCGCGGGTGGCGCGGGTGGCGGGGGCGTAGCCCCGACCTACGGCGATGGCGGCGCGGGTGGAGAAACGGCTCGCTCGTAGGTCAGGGTTGCATCCCTGACGGCTTTTCTACGCGTTCCCGCGCCTGAGCGCCTGCTCCGGCACGTCGAGTTCCAGCGACAGCGCCAGGTGGTCCGATGCCGCCGCGGGCAGCGCGCGCATCGCGCGGCAGCCCAGGTCGCCGGTGACCAGGATGTGGTCGATCGCGCGCTGCGGCTTCCAGCTCGGGAAGGTATGCACCGCGCACGTCGGCGGCTGCAGGCGGGTGTGTTTGTAGAGCACGTCCATCTCCGGCCGGTCGGAGGTGCAGTTGAAGTCGCCCATCAGCACCGCGTGCGGATAGTCGGACAACAGTTCGGCGATGAACGACAGCTGCGCCAGACGAGATTGCGCGCCCAGCGACAGGTGCGCCACGGCGATGGCCAGGCCCTCGTCGCCTTCGCCGAAGCGCGCCAGCAGCACGCCGCGACCGGAGATGCGCCCGGGCAGGGAATGGTCGACCACCTCCAGCGGCTCGAGCTTGCTGAGCAGGCCGTTGGCGCTGGAGGCGACGTTGCCGACGCGGCGGTTGGGCTGGTGGCTCCAGTAATCGAAGCCACCGCGTTCGGCCAGGTAGTGGGTCTGGTTGGTGAAGCCCGAGCGCCAGCTGCCCGGGTCGCTTTCCTGCAGGCCGACGATGTCGTGGCTGCCGGCCAGCTCGGCGATCGCGTCGAGCGCACCGCGCTTGTTGCCGGCCGGCAGCACGTGCGACCAGCTGCGCATCGCGTAATCGCTGTAGCGGCGCGTGCTGGAGCCGGCCTGGATGTTGGCGCTGAGCAGCTTGAGGCTTTGGTGCGGCATCGTGCCTTCGGCCCGCGGCGTTACTGCCCGACCGCGCGCTCCTTCGCGATCAGCTGCTCGGCGTTGTCGAGCATGTTCTCGTAGCTGTTGCCCTTGACCAGGTACTTGCCGTCGATGATCAGTGTCGGCGTTCCGCTGATCTGGCTGCGCATCGCGAACTGCTTGGCGCGGCTGGTCTTGGCGTTGATGGCGAAGCTGGACATGGTGCTGGCGAACTGCTTCGGGTCGGCACCGTGCTTGCCGTAGAACGCGGCGATGTCTTCCACCGAGTCGCGGCCGCGCTCGCCCTTCAGGCTCTGGTCGATGTGGATCGCCTGGTACATCGCGTCGTGGGTCTTGTCGACCAGGCCCATCGACTCGGCGGCATAGAAGGCGCGGGCATAGTCGTCCCAGGTGCCGCCGAACAGCGCCGGCACGTAGGTGAAGCGGACGTCGGCCGGGAGCTTTGCCTTCCACGAGCGCACCAGCGGCTGGAAGTTGGCGCAGGCCGGGCAGACGTAGCCGAAGACCTCGACCACCTCGATCTTGCCGTTGCGCGGCGCGAACGGCTGGCCGTTGGGGATCTCGACGTAGTCGCGGCCGGCGACCAGGGACGCGCCCGCGTTCGGGTCGATCGGCGGTGCGGGCGGCGGGGTCGGGGTATCCGACGCGGCTTCGGCGGTCTCGCCGGCAGCCGGTGCTTCGGCGCTGGCGTCGGCGGCGGGGGGCGCGTCACCGGCGGCGGCGTCCGCGGCCGGAGCCTCCGGGGCGGGTGCCGCGGTGGCGGCGTCGACGGGAGCGGGGTCCTGGCGCGAGCAGGCCATCAGCGGCAGCAGCAGCAGGGACAGGAGAGCGAGGCGCTGGGTCATGGTCGGGTCTCGTTTGGGTGGCAAATTCGGGAATGGCGTGTGGTCACGGCCGCTTGCGCGCGGCGCGTTCCATCGCGACCAGCTGTTCGGCGACGCGCAGCGCCTGTTCGTGGCTGGCGGCCTGCACGCGGTACTTGCCGTCGACCACCAGGGTGGGCGTGCCGCGCAGGCCGCTGGCGATCGCGAACTCGCGCGCGCGCTGCATCATCGCATCCACGGTCGGGCTGGCCATCGCTGCCTTGAATTTCGCCGCATCGATCCCTTCGCTGCGGGCGAAGGCCGCCAGCTCATCGGCGCTGGCGTGGCTCATCGGCACCGTCTGTTCGGTGTGGACGGCGCGGAACAGCGGCGCATGGAGCTGGTCGAGCACGCCCAGCTGCAGGGCCGCGAAACAGGCGCGGCCGTAGTTGTCCTGCGGGCTGAAGGCGGCCGGCACGTAGCTCACGCGCACGTCGGCCGGCTGCCTGCGCTTCCAGGCGTCGAGCTGGGGCTGGAAGTCGGCGCAGTGGTGGCAGGTGTACGCGAAGATCTCGGCGACCTCGATCCTGTCATCCGCGGACGACCAGCGCTGGCCGCCGGGAATGACCACGTAGTCCTCGCCCTCGACCGGGCCGCCCGCCGCCGGCTGGGCGCAGGCGGCCAGCGGCAGCAGCAGGCACTGGACCAGGAGCAGAAGCAGGAAGGCGCGGCGGGGGGGCATGGGGCGTCGGGTCATTGCGGCAAGGGTCCTGGCAGCGTGGCGCATTGCGCGGATCGGAAGATGGGGGCGACGGGCAAAAAAACGCCGGCGCAGAAAGTCTGGCCGGCGATCTGATTCAAGGGCTGTGAACATCCGACCGCGGGTCGGAGGGGAAGTTCATCAGCTCTGCTCGGGCTGCGCCGCCGGTTCAGCTTCGGGCGTCGGAGCGCTCTCGGCCGGGGCGGGCGCCGGGACCGGCGCGGCGGCCGGCGCCTGCGGCGCCCTGGCCATCGCGGCCTGGGTCGCCGCGTCCGGGCGCTCGTGCAGGCCTTGCAGGTAGCTGCCCAGCGAGCTGATTTCCTCGTCGGTCAGCGACTTGGCGATCGTGGCCATCATGTTGAACAGGTGCGGATCGGCTTCGCTGGTGGTGCCGGCGCGGTATTCCTGCAGGCGCCGTACCACGTAGTCGGCCTGCTGGCCGCCGATGTGCGGGTAGGCCGGGCCCGGGTTGCCGGCGCCGGCGGGGCCGTGGCAGGCCATGCAGGCCGGGATCCCGCGCGCCATGTCGCCGCTGCGGAACAGCTTCTGGCCAACCTGGTAGAACTTCATGCCCTGGTTGGGGCCCGAGGTGATGAGGGTGTCGTCGGCGATGCCGGCGCCCGCCTTCTGGGTAGCGAAGTACGCGCCGATGTCGCGCATGTCCTGGGCGCTGAGCATGGAGGCGAACGGCATCATCACTGCGGCCATGCCCGTGTTGCGTTCGCCGCTCTTGAACAGGGCCAGCTGGTGGGCGATGTAGCGTTCGCTCTGCCCGGCCATGCGCGGGTACATCGGGTCGGTCGGATTGCCGTCGAGGCCGTGGCAGGCCGCGCAGGCGCCGGCCTTGGTGGCGCCGGCCTGCGGGTCGCCCCACTTGGTCTTGGCCAGCTCGGCGACCGCAGACGTGTCCAGCGAGGCCGTCTCGACCGGCGCGTTGTCGGGCAGCGGCGTCACGGTGGTCTGGGCGAAGGCGGCTGCGGCCACCGCGAAGGCGGCGAGGCCGGCAAAACCGTAGGCACGGGCGTGGCGCATGAGCTGGGCTCCGGAATTCCATGAAATCGCGCAGGCCCCGGCCGGCGCGGCAGTGCAGGGGCGAATCGCACCCGCTTGAACCGGGAATTATCGTCGCGTGCCGCAAGCCCGGTCAAACCTGCGCGGCGCGTACGAGTCCGCGTTGTCATCCAAGGTGCGCCGCATCGGCTCCGGAATGCCGGGCCACGGCCAGTCCGGCCTCGCGCCTCGAGCTCACTCATGGCCGGACGCCCGGCGAGCCGCGCAGCAATGCTGCGCGAGCTGGCCCACCCCGCCGGCGGCCGTATGCGATCCTAGCGGCATGTCCAATCCGCTCGCCCGCGCGCGCTACCTGCTCGCCGCCCACACCCCGCGCCAGCTGCCACCCGACGGCGGCTTCGAAGTCGCCTTCGCCGGCCGCTCCAACGCCGGCAAGTCCAGCGCGCTCAACGCGCTGTGCCAGCAGAACGCGCTGGCGCGCGTCTCCAAGACGCCCGGCCGCACCCAGCAGCTGGTGTTCTTCGACGTCACCGCCGGCAGCGGCGGCGCCGCCGAGGTCGCGCCCGAGGACGCCCGCTACCTGGTCGACCTGCCCGGCTACGGCTACGCCAAGGTCCCACAGGACCTGCAGGCGCACTGGCAGGCCTTCCTCGACGGCTACTTCGGCAGCCGCATGGCGCTGCGCGGGCTGGTGGTGGTGATGGACATCCGCCATCCGCTCAAGGATTACGACCGGCAGATGCTCGGCTACGCGGTGCAGCGCGGCCTGCCCGCGCACGCGTTGCTGACCAAGGCCGACAAGCTCGGCCGCGGCGCGGCGGGCAACACCCTGCAGGCGGTGCGGCGCGAACTGTCGAACGCCTTCGGCGACACGGTCAGCGTGCAGACGTTCTCGGGCGAGTCGAAGCAGGGCGTGGAGCAGGCGCGGGAAGTGGTGGGGCGCTGGCTGCAGCTCTGAGTGGCCTGTCCCTTCCGGCCGCGCCGGTGCGTATTCCTTCCTGATGGCGCGCGGCGCCGCGAACGGGAGGATGCAATGATCAACAGGACACGATGGGCCACTGCGCTGCTGGTGGTGGTGGCGACCGCGGCGCCGGCCGCGGCCCCGGAACTGGCCGCCGAACAGGTGAACCTGGACACGTCGATGCTGCTGGCGCTGGGCGGTTCGGTCGACCAGCAGCTGGCGCAGGCGTTCGTGCTTGACGAGAAGGGTTACGTCAGCCATCTCATGCTGCCGATGAGCTGCCAGCCGAAGTCGACGGTGCTCGTCACCCTCGAGAAGACTACCCTTGGCGTGCCCAACGGAAGCGTGCTGGCCTATCAAGAAGTGCCGGGCCACGTATTCACGTCGTACCCGACGCCTGCAGTGGGCATGCGCATGGTCGAGTTCGAAAAGCCCGCGCTGCTGGGCCCTGGCGTGTATGCGTTCACGCTCACCGTCAAGGATGGCGACTGCGGCGTCTACGTTGGCCCCAACGGCAATACCTATCCTGGCGGCGCCGGCTATTTCATCGCCAGCGGCAACCCGCCCGGGTGGATCGAGCTGTTCGACGCCGGTGGCATCCGCGACATGGCATTCCAGGTGTACCGGCGCGATCCGTAAAAGCCCGGCAGGCGTGCAGGCGGAACACTGAAGATGCGGCGGTGGCGCCGATTGGCGACAGGACACCGGATATAGTGCGCGCTTGCGATGGCTGCCGCGTCGGCATCGTCCACGCCCGGAAGCGAGTACGCCCTTGTCCAGCCCCAGCCACGCCAGCGACACGCAGATCACCGGTCGCGACCAGCTGGTCGCGTACATCGCCTCCGGCGAGAAGCCCAGGGCCGACTGGCGAATCGGCACCGAGCACGAGAAGTTCGGTTTCCGCCTCGATGACCTGCGCCCGCCCGAATTCGATGGCGAGCGCGGCATCGAATCGCTGCTGCGGGGATTGACGCGCTTCGGCTGGGAGCGGGTCGACGAGCACGGTCGCACCATCGCGCTGCTGCGTGACGGCGCCTCGGTGACGCTCGAACCGGCCGGCCAGCTGGAACTGTCCGGCGCGCCGCTGGAGAACATCCACCAGACCTGCAGCGAGGTCGATGGTCATCTGCGCGAAGTGCGCACCGTCGCCGACGAACTGCGGCTGGGCTTCCTCGGCATGGGCTTCCAGCCCAAGTGGCGGCGCGAGGACATGCCGTGGATGCCCAAGGGCCGCTACAAGATCATGCGCGCCTACATGCCCAAGGTCGGCGACCTCGGCCTGGACATGATGACCCGCACCTGCACCGTGCAGGTCAACCTCGACTTCGCCAGCGAAGCGGACATGGTGAAGAAATTCCGCGTGTCGCTGGCGCTGCAGCCGATCGCGACCGCGCTGTTCGCCGACTCGCCGTTCACCGAAGGCAAGCCCAACGGCTACCTCAGCTACCGCTCGCACATCTGGACCGACACCGATCCCGACCGCACCGGCATGCTCGACTTCGTGTTCGAGGACGGCTTCGGCTACGAGCGCTACGTCGACTACCTGCTCGACGTGCCGATGTATTTCTCCTACCGAGACGGCACCTACTTTGATGCCAGCGGCCAGAGCTTCCGCGACTTCATGCAAGGCAAGCTGCCGGTGCTTCCGGGGGCGCTGCCGACGCTGGTCGACTGGTCCGACCACATGACCACCGCCTTCCCGGAAGTGCGGATGAAGAAGTACCTGGAAATGCGCGGCGCCGACGGCGGCCCGTGGAACCGGCTGTGCGCGCTGCCGGCGTTCTGGGTCGGGCTGCTGTACGACGATGCCGCGCTCGACGCGGCCTGGGACCTGGTGAAGGACTTCACCATGGAAGAACGCAACGCGCTGCGCGACGGCGTGCCGAAGCAGGCGCTGAAGCTGCCGTTCCGCAAGGGCAGCGTGCGCGACATCGCGCTGGCGGCGCTGAAGATCTCCGCCGGCGGGCTGCAGCGACGCGCCCGCATCAACGGCAACGGTGCGGACGAAAGCATCTTCCTCGCCACGCTGGTGGAAGCCGCCGACGCCAACGAAACCCCGGCCGAACGCAAGCTGGCGCTGTTCCACGGAGAGTGGAACGGCAGCGTGGATCCGGTGTTCCGCGAATTCGCGTACTAGCCGGCACTCAGTAGTGCGGCGCCGGCAGCGGCGCGTCAGCCCACTGCCAGGCCACGAGCTGACGACGCTGCGTGTCGCTTGCGGCATCGGTCTTGCCCAGCTGCTGCTGCGCCAGGGCCAGCCCGGCCAGCGACCAACCGTTGTCCGGATACGCGTCCAGTGCCCGGGTGAACGCCTGTTCCGCTGCCTGCGCGTCGCCGGTTTCGAGCAATGCCGTGCCCAGGTATTGCCGGGCCGGCAACGGCCAGTCGGCCGGTTCGTTGTAGGCCAGCGCGTCTTCCGCAGCCACCGCCTCGCGCAACCGCGCCTGCGCTTCGCGCGGCTGCCCGCGCGCGCGCAGCAGTTCGCCTTGAAGCAGGGCGTCGGCCACGCGCAGCACGCCATCGGCGTGGTTGATATCGAAGAAGCTCACCTCTGCCATTGCCGGATCGCGCGCGAGCGCGTGCAGGGCATCCGCATCCTGCGCGGCTTTCTCCAGCGCGCCGGTGCGCGCGTGCGCCATGCCACGTGCGAAATGCCAGATGGCGGTCGGGAACGGAAGCCCCGACGGTGCGCCGGGTTGCGCCAGGATGGCATCCCAGTCGCCGAACCGGACCTGGGTCAGCAGTGGCGCGACGACGTAGAGCTGCATGAATTGCAGTGGCGGCTCGCCCATTGCCGCGTGGTCGGCGCGCTTCGCGGTTTCGCGCGCGGCCTGCAGTGCCAGCGTGCGCGAGCCGGTCAGGCCGGCGGTCATGGCGGCGAAGTGCCAGTTGTGCGGCACATAGCCGATCGGATACACGCCGTTGCTTCCGCGGCACACCGCCAGGAACGCCTTGTCGGCGGTGGTGGCGGAGAGGTTGGTCAGGGTGGCGTCGTGGTAGCGGCCGATCCGGATGTAGGTGTGCGCGGGCATGTGCACCAGGTGCCCGGATCCGGGGGCGAGCGCCGCGAGGGCGTCGGCGTAGGGTTCGGCGCGCCGGGGTGCTGGCGACGCTTCGGTGGCGTGGATGTAGTAGTGCATGGCGCCGATGTGATGCGGATTGCGCGCGAGCACGCGCTCGAGTTCGGCGAGGATCGTGGGTGTCGCTGCGGCGGGCTTGCCGTCGTCCTGCCAGTAGGCCCACGGCGACACGTCCATCAGCGCTTCGGCATGCAGAGTGGCCGCGTCGTCATCGCCGGGGAAGCGCGCGGCTGCGCGCGCCATCGCGTCCGCGTAGGCGAGGTCGAGTGGCTTGCGGTCCTGTGGGGCGGGATCGGCGTAGCGCGCCTGCAGTGCGTCGATCAGGGCGCGGTCGGCGGGCGTGGCCCCGTCGGCGAGATCGGCCGCGCGGCGCGCGAGTGCCGCCGCCTCCGGCGCGAGCGCGGGATCCATCGGCAGGTTGATGTTCGGACCCAGCACCAGGGCCTGGCCCCACGCGCACATCGCACAGCGCGGATCGAGGCGGGCGGCCTCGGCGAATGCGCGGCCGGCCGCTTCATGGTTGAAGCCGTAGGCCAGGCGCAGGCCCTGATCGAAGTAGCGCTGCGCGGCCGGGACCGGGGTGCCGATGTCGCGATGCAGGGCGCCGAATCCGTCGAGCATCGGCGGTGGCGGCGTTGCCACCGGTTCGGCCGGGAGGGAATCCCGCGTGGAGCCACAGCCCGCAAGCGCGAGTGCCAGGCCAACGGGGATGAGCGATGTGGCGCGCATGGGGGCATTCCTCGTCGTGTCTGCGGGACAACGCAGCGGGGCGGTGCGGACGGTCACGGCGATGCGACACGGCCTTGCCCCCGCGCCGTGTAGGCTTCATGCATGACTTCACCCGACTCCCGAACTGCCACCGACAGCCCCGACCCCCACGCACCCCTGCGCGAAATCGAATTCGTCGAAACCGACGCGCTGCTGCGCGACGACGTGCGCCGCCTGGGTGCGATGGTCGGGCAGATGCTGGCCGAGCAGCAGTCGCCGGCCTTCCTCGAGCAGGTCGAATCGGTGCGGCGCATGGCCATCGCGCGGCGCGAGGACGGCGAGCCGGTCGATGCGCTGGCCGCGCGCCTGGCCGACGTCCCGCTCGAGGATGCGGACGCGCTGGTGCGCGCATTCGCCGCCTACTTCGGCGCCACCAACCTCGCCGAGCGCGTGCACCGCATCCGTCGCCGCCGCGACCACCAGCGCGGTGGCGATGCGCCGCAGCCCGGCGGGCTGGAGGCGGTGCTGCGCGAACTGCGCGACGCCGGGGTGTCGTTCGACGAGCTTGCCGCCTTCCTGCCGCGGCTGTCGGTCGAGCCGGTGTTCACCGCGCACCCGACCGAAATCGTGCGCCGCGCGCTGCTGGACAAGGAGCGCACCATCGTCGAGCGCCTGGTCGCCGACATCGACCGCGAGCGCACGCCGCCCGAGCGCCGTTCCGACGAAGCACGCATCCGGCTGGCGCTGACCTCGACCTGGCAGACCGCCGAGGCGCCGTCGCAGAAGCCGACCGTGCAGGACGAAGTGGAGCACGTGGGCTTCTATCTCGCCCACGTGCTGTACCGCACGCTGCCGGTGTTCTACGAGGCGTTCGCCGACGCGATCGAGGCGGTCTACGGGCAGCGCCTGGCGGTGCCGAAGGTGTTGCGCTTCGGCACCTGGGTCGGCGGCGACATGGACGGCAACCCGAACGTCAACGCCGAGACCATGCGCGCCGCGCTCGATGCGCAGCGCGCGCTGGCGCTGGCCCAGTACCGCGCCGACCTGCGCGCGCTCGGCGGCGTGCTGACGCAGTCGCTCGGCAGGATCGGGGTCGACGACGCGCTGGTCGCGCGCATCGATGCGTATGCCGCGCAGTGGCCCGAGGTAGTCGCCGCGATCGCACCGCGTCGCGCCGACATGCCGTATCGCGTGCTGCTCGGGCTGATGGATGCCAAGCTCGCGGCCACCGGCAAGCCGCAGGCGCACGGTTACGAAGGGATCGACGGTTTCATCGCCGACCTGGAACTGATCGACGCAAGCCTGGTGCACCACCGCGGCAAGCATGCTGGCCGCTTCGCCCTGCAGCGCGTGCTGCGGCGCGCGCGCGGTTTCGGTTTCCACCTCGCTGCGCTCGACCTGCGTCAGGACTCCGCGGTGCACGACGAGGCGTTGGCGACGCTGCTCGCCGATCCTGGCTGGACATCGATGTCGGCCACGGCGCAGGTCGAGCGCCTGCATGGCGTGATCGACGGCACGGCGCCCGCTGCGGCGGATGCGCAGGCGGGTAGTGTTGCCGCCTCGACCCTGGCCGTGTTCCGCGAAGCGCGCGAATTGCGCCGCACGCACGGCAACGACGCGATCGGGCTGTACATCATCAGCATGGCCCGCAGCGCCGCCGACGCGCTGGCGGTACTGGCGCTGGCGCGGATCGCCGGTTGTGTGGAAGAGGGCGGGGTGCCGCTCGATGTCGCGCCGCTGTTCGAGACCGTCGCCGACCTCGAGGCCGCGCCGGCGGTAATGCGCGCACTGTTCGACGACCCCGTCTATCGCAGCCACCTGCGCGCGCGCGGCGACCGGCAGACGGTGATGCTGGGCTACTCCGACAGCGCCAAGGACGGCGGCCTGCTGGCGTCGCGCTGGGCGCTGCAGCGCACCCAGGTGGAGCTGGCAGCGCTGGCGCAGGCATCGGGCGTGCGCATCGTGTTCTTCCATGGCCGCGGAGGCTCGGTCAGCCGCGGTGGCGGCAAGACCAGCCGCGCGGTGATGGCCGCGCCGCGCGGTTCGGTCGACGGCAGCCTGCGCATGACCGAACAGGGCGAGGTGATCCACCGCAAGTACGGCATCCGCGCGCTGGCGCTGCGCAACCTGGAACAGGCCACCGCGGCGGTGATGCAGGCCAGCCTGCGCCCGCGCCCGGCGGATCCGCGCGAGGCGCGCTGGCGCGAGATCACCGCCGAGCTGGCCGGGGTCGCGCGTGCGCATTACCGCGCGCTGGTCTACGACGAGCCGCGCTTCGACGACTATTTCCGTGCCGCCACCCCGATCGACGTGATCGAGCGCCTGCACATCGGCTCGCGTCCGTCGCGGCGGCGCAACGCCGGGATCCGCGGGCTGCGGGCGATCCCGTGGGTGTTCGCCTGGGCGCAGAACCGGTCCGGGCTCACTGCCTGGTACGGGGTCGGCCACGCCTTGCGCCACGGCGTGGAAACGCACGGCCGCGACGCAATGGCGGAGATGGCGCGCGACTGGCCGTTCTTCGGCACCCTGCTCGACGACCTGGAGATGACGCTGGCCAAGTCGGACCTGGCGATCTTCGAGCGCTACTCGCGCCTGGCCGACGGGCACGCGGCGCTGTTTCCCGGGATCGCCGACGAGTTCGCGCGCACCCGCGACACGCTGCTGGCGATCCGCGACGAGGACGCGCTGCTCACCCGCGACCCGCGCCTGCGGCTGTCGATCCGCCTGCGCAATCCCTACGTCGACCCGATCAGCCTGCTGCAGGTGGAACTGCTGCGCCGCTGGCGCGCCGGCGGTCGCCAGGAAGACGACACCCTGCGCGCGCTGCTGGCGACGGTGAACGGGATCGCGGCGGGGATCCAGAACACCGGCTGAGCCGGGCATTCGCAGGCGCGGCTGAAGCCGCTCCTGCGAAGTAATCGGGGTGGATCTAGACTCGGAGCCCCTTCCACCGGAGCCTCCCATGGGACAGGACCGCGACGAACTCGTCTTCTACACCAACCCCCAATCGCGCGGACGCATCGTGCGCTGGATGCTGGAGGAGGTTGGCCAGCCGTACCGGACCCAGGTGCTCGCCTTCGACGGCGCGCAGAAATCGCCGGAGTATCTTGCGATCAACCCGATGGGCAAGGTGCCTGCGATCGTGCATCGCGGGATGGTGGTCACCGAGGGCGCCGCAATCTGCGCCTACCTCGCCGATGCGTTCCCCGAAACGGGGCTGGCGCCGGCGCACGGCGATCCGCTGCGCGGCATCTACTACCGCTGGATGTTCTTCGCCGCAGGCCCGGTCGAGGCCGCGGTGTCGGCCAAGGCGCTGGGTTTGCTGGCGCCGGCCGAACGCGCAGGCATGGTCGGCTACGGCAGCTTCGAACAGACCGTCGACACGCTGGAACTCGCCGCGAAGTCGGCGTCGCCGTGGCTGCTGGGCGAGCAGTTCACCGCGGCCGACGTGTACGTCGGCAGCCAGGTGTCGTGGGGGCTGATGTTCAAGACCCTGCCCGAGCGTCCGGCATTCGTCGAGTACGCCACGCGCCTGCGCGCCCGCGAAGCCGCGCTGCGCGCCGTGGCGCTGGACGACGCGCTGCTCGCGTAGATCGGGGCGACGCGCAAACGCCCGGTCGGGTGGGCGCCGTCCTCGACGGGCATGCATCGCCGTCGCTGCGTGCAGAGCGCCATGGGCGCGATGAGGCTTCACCGCAATGCCATCGCGCCCCTGGGCGCTTCGACAGGAATGATGCTCTGCTCAAGGCGTTGCCTTATACTGGGGCCCAGTATCCAGTGGTGCCGACCCATGCCCCACAGTCCCGAGGAAAAAAAGCGCGTCCTGGCCCGGGTGCGCCGCGTGCGCGGCCAGCTCGACGCGCTCGAACGCGCGCTCGAAGCCGGCGCCGACTGCGCGCCCGTGCTGCAGCAGATCGCGGCCATCCGCGGCGCGGTCAACGGGCTGATGGCCGGCGTGCTGGAAAGCCACCTGCGCGAAGAGCTCGTGCAGGCCGCGGCCACCCCCGAACAACGCCAGGCCGGCATCGACGACGCCGTCGCGCTGGTCCGCTCGTACCTCAGATAACCCGCACACACCGGAGACATGCCATGAAATCACGCGCCGCCGTCGCCTTCGAGGCCGGAAAGCCGCTGCAGATCGTCGAGATCGACGTCGAACCGCCGCGCAAGGGCGAAGTGCTGGTGAAGATCACCCACACCGCGCTGTGCCACACCGACGCGTTCACGCTGTCCGGCGACGATCCCGAAGGCGTGTTCCCGGCCGTGCTCGGGCACGAGGGCGCGGGCGTGGTGGTCGAGGTCGGCGAGGGCGTCACCAGCGTCAAGCCCGGCGACCACGTGATCCCGCTGTACACCGCCGAGTGCGGCGAGTGCCTGTTCTGCAAATCCGGCAAGACCAACCTGTGCGTGGCCGTGCGCGCGACCCAGGGCAAGGGCGTGATGCCCGACGGCAGCACCCGCTTCTCGTATGAAGGCAAGCCGATCCATCACTACATGGGCTGCTCGACCTTCAGCGAATACACCGTGGTCGCCGAAGTCTCGCTGGCCAAGGTCAATCCGGATGCCAACCCGGAGCATGTCTGCCTGCTCGGCTGCGGCGTCACCACTGGCATCGGGGCCGTGCACAACACCGCGAAGGTGGCCGAGGGCGACAGCGTGGCGGTGTTCGGCCTCGGCGCGATCGGCCTGGCGGTGATCCAGGGCGCAAGGCAGGCCAAGGCCGGCCGCATCATCGCGATCGACACCAACCCGGACAAGTTCACGTTGGCCAGGCAGATGGGCGCCACCGACTGCGTGAGCCCGAAGGACCATGACCAACCGATCCAGCAGGTGATCGTGGAGATGACCGGCTGGGGCGTGGACCACTCGTTCGAGTGCATCGGCAACGTCAACGTGATGCGCGCCGCGCTCGAATGCGCGCACCGCGGCTGGGGCCAATCGGTGATCATCGGCGTGGCCGGCGCGGGCCAGGAGATCAGCACGCGGCCGTTCCAGCTGGTCACCGGCCGCAAGTGGCTCGGCACCGCCTTCGGCGGCGTGAAGGGCCGCAGCCAGCTGCCGGGCATGGTCGAGGACGCGATGCGCGGCGACATCCAGCTTGCGCCCTTCGTCACCCATACCCTGCCGCTGGCGCGCATCAACGAGGCCTTCGACCTGATGCATGAAGGCAAGTCGATCCGCGCGGTGATCCACTACTGACGCATCGCTTCTCCCGCTTGCGGGCGAAGAAGCACGACTGCGAGCCGCTGGTTCGCGTCCTGATGAACGCCATCGCGCTGGCGCGATGGCCGGGCGCGGCTGCGGCCCGAGGCAGATCCGGGCCCTTCGCCCAGCGGCGCTCTCTTGCACTGGATATCACTGGGAGGAATCGAAATGGAACGTATCGAACACCGCGCCTGCTTCGGCGGCTCGCAGGACGTCTACCGGCATCGCTCCGAAGTACTGGGCTGCGACATGACCGTGGGCGTGTACCTGCCGCCGCAGGCCGCGCACGGGCCCTGCCCGGTGCTGTACTGGCTGTCGGGGCTGACCTGCAACGAACAGAACTTCATCACCAAGGCCGGCGCGCAGCGTTACGCCGCCGAGCACGGGATCATCCTGGTCGCGCCGGACACGAGCCCGCGCGGCGACGGCGTGGCCAACGATGACGCCTACGACCTCGGACAAGGCGCCGGCTTCTACGTCAACGCCACGCAGCAGCCGTGGGCGAAGCATTACCGCATGCACGACTACATCGCCGGGGAACTACCGGCGCTGGTCGAAGCGAACTTCCCGGCCACCGGTGCGCGTGCGATCAGCGGCCACTCGATGGGTGGCCACGGCGCGCTGGTGATCGCGCTGCGCAACCCGGCGCGCTACCGCAGCGTGTCGGCGTTCTCGCCGATCGTGGCGCCGATGCAGGTGCCGTGGGGCGAGAAGGCGTTCAGCGCGTACCTGGGCGACGACCGCGACGCGTGGAAGCAGTGGGATGCGACCGAACTGGTGGCCGGCGCGACGGAACGACTGCCGCTGCTGGTCGACCAGGGCGACGCCGACGAATTCCTGGCCGACCAGCTGAAACCCGAACTGCTGCAAGCCGCCTGCGCCGCGGCCGGGCATCCACTGACCCTGCGCCTGCAGCCCGGCTACGACCACAGCTACTACTTCATCGCCAGCTTCATCGGCGAGCACATCGCCCATCACGCCAAGGCGCTGCGGACATGATCGCGCCGGTCGCGCCGCTGGTATTCCACGTCGTCCTGCGGGTGAAGCCGGAACGCGTCGACGACTGGCTGCGGGAGGTCGCGGCGATCGCGGATGCGATGTCGAAGGAGGACACGTTTATCTCCTGCGACCTGCACCGCGATGCGAACGATCCCGCCACGTTCACGCTTTACGAGCGCTGGGCCGAACCGGACGTGGAAACCTTCCTCGCCCGCCAGGACAAACCCTACCGGCGCGATTACGAGGCGAAGCTGCCCGACCTGCTGCGGGGGCCACGCGAGCCCCAAGTCCTCGTCCCGCTGCGCAGCTGGGCGCGCGAGCGGCGGTAAGAACTGCTTTTTGTAGGAGCGGCTTCAGCCGCGAGCTTTCCAGGTTGGCGGGACTGGCAGGAAAAGCTCGCGGCTGAAGCCGCTCCTACAGGGCAGGGGCGTCGTCGAGCCGGAAATCGGTATAGGCGAAGCGTCCGTCGCGCAGTACGGTGTCGCCGCGTTCGAGCGCCAGCGGCGCCGCGAACATCGGCCCGGCCGCGACGCAGGTGTGGAACTCGCCGTTCTCGCCGCAGGGGTCCACGCCCGGCGGCAGCGCGTCGAGCAGGGCCGCGTCGAAGTCGCGACCGGCAAACGATGCGTCCAGCTGCTGCGTGTCCACGCAGCACAGCGTTGCGCGCAGGCCGCCGTTGATCATGTCGCGCGCGAGCCGTGCGGTGTCGCTGCCGAACAGCGGTGTCATCACCTCCCAGCCGACGCGCGCGCACTGCGCCTGGCGCCAGGCGCGGATGTCTTCCAGCAACAGGTCGCCGAAGGCGGCGGTGCGCAGCGCCGGCCAGCGCGCATTCGCCTCGGCCAGTGCCCGCGCCATGGCCGCTTCATAGGTGGCGTTGTCGCAACTGGCGGGAATCGCGGCTTCGAGCAGCGGCAGCCCGCACGCGGCCGCCTGCGCCTGCAGCACCTCGCGGCGCACGCCCTGCATCGACGAACGCGCATGCTCGACGGTCACGCTCGACAGCAGCGCCACCACGTCCACGTCGTCGCGCTGGCGCAGCGCGTGCAGCGCCCATGCGGCATCCTTGCCGCCGCTCCACGCCAGCAGCACCTGCCTGCGAGGCGCGTCGGTGGTCATCGCCGGGCGGGTACCCGGCATCGAAGCGGAACGTGCGGCCGCGCGCGGCGACGCCCGTCAGGCGGCCGACACATCGCGCAGTTCCCAGGCGCTGCCGGCCAGCAACCGCAGGCGCTGCTTGAACACCGCACCGGCGATCGACGTGACCACGACCAGGTCGATGTGCAGGTCATCCTGCCGGCCTTCGACCGTTGCCGCGGGATCGGTAACGCCAAGCGCGGGATCGACCGCGTCCGGGTCGTCCTGCACCGCGCGCCAGCGTTCGAACAGCGCGCTGCCGCGCAGTGCGTCCTGCAGTTCCTGCGCCATGCCGTCGGCGCCCTGCGAGCGGAATGCGAACTCGCCCGCGGCGCGGGCCTTGTCGGGATCCGGGATTGCGATGTAGTAACGCGTGGCCATGGTGTCTCCGTCGCCTGTGGTGTGGGCGCAGGCTAGCAGGCGTCCGTGAGCCGGATGTGGTCGTCAGCGCGTACGCGAACCAGATGGCCGGCCGCCATGGCGACGCAAGCTCGCGGCTGAAGCCGCTCCTGCAGTGTCTCGGTGTCTCGGTGACGCCTTGTCGAATTCGCCAGTCACGATTTCCCGAACTCGTGCGGCTCGGCCGCGAAGCCGACCACCATCGCGCCCTTGCCGACGTTGACCATGCCGGTCAGGCTCATCACGCTCTCGAACACTTCGATGTTGTGCGTGGCGCAGGCGTCGCGCAGCGCGGCGTAGCCGGGCAGTGCGCGCATCTCGTCGAGTTCGCCGCCGTAGCACAGCGCCACGGTCGGGGTCAGCAGGCCGGCGGCGACGCGGCGCGCGGCGAATTCGAATGTCTGCTGCGCCGCGGCCTCGAAGCCCTTGATCTTGGCCACCGGTCCGGTATCGCCGCGATAGGCGCGCAGCACCGGCTTGATGTCCAGCGCGGTGCCGAGCGCGGCGCTGAGCAGGCTGACGCTGCGGTCGCCCTTGGTGCGTGCGCGGCTGCGGATGTAGTACAGGTCGCGCGGGACCAGGTAGCCGTAGGTGTTCGATGCCAGCTCCTCGAGCCGGCTGCGTATCCGTCCCGGCTCCTCGCCGGCCGCGCGCAGGCGTGCGGCTTCGACGGGCAGGATCGCCTGCGCGCTGAACAGGTTCTGGGAATCGATCACGCGCAGTGCGAACGGGGTGTTGTTGCCGGCCGCGGAGCGGATCCCGCGGTACCCGTTGAGGATCGCGAAACTGGCCTGCTGGGCGTTGTCGAAGATCGGGCTGCGCGTGCGGGTGATGGTCATGCACAGCACGTAGTCGTAGTCGATCACCAGCTTCTGCAGGAACAGGTCGCGGATCTGCTCGACGGTGAACGGAATGGTCTCGGCGTTGGCGCCGCGCTCGGCGATGTGCGCGTTGAGGTAGGCGAGGGTGGCGGCCTGGTCGCGGTAGTCGACCTGCACGGCGTCGCCGATCCGCACGGTGATCGGCAGGATCTCGATGTTGTGGCGTTCGATGAAGTCCTTCGGCAGGTCGCAGGCCGAGTCGACGACGAGTCCGATGCGCATGGTCCGGGTCCTGTGCCATGGGATTGGCCGCCACGATACAACAGCCGCGGCGCGGTCCCGGTCAGCGGCGCCGCACGCCTTCGGGCAGGGTCGCCACGCGGTGCATTCCGGCGTCCTCGAGCAGCGCAGGATCGCGCAGCACGGCGAGCGCGAAGTCGTGCGCATCGTCGCCCCAGAACAGCGCGTCGCCGATCGCCAGCGTCGGCACGCCGAAGACCCCCGCCGCCACGGCGGTGGCGGTGTTTTCGCGCAAGGCGGCCTTGACCGCATCGTCGGCGAGCGCGGACGTCGGCACGCCCAGTCGCGCCGCCACCGGCGCCAGCGATTCGGCGTTGTCGCCGGCTTCGCCGCTGACCCAGATCCAGTCGAAGATCGCGTCGATCGCCGCGGGCGTGCCGCCGGCGGCGATGCACAGGCGCAGCGCGGCCAGCGGATTGAACGGATGCGCCGGCGGGAAGCGCAGTTCGATGCCCCGCTGCCGCGCCCGCCACAGTGCGTGCCGGTAGGTGAACACGCGTTTGCCCGGGATTTCCGCGGGCCCCTTCTGCCCGATCGCATCGAGCACCGCGCCGAACACGATCGGCACCGGCACCACCGGATCGGTTTCCATCAGCGCGCGCACCTTCGGCCACTGCAGGAAGGCGAATGGCGAGATGAAGTCGAAGTACCAGCGCAGCGGCGGCGTGCTCATGGCGCGCTCAGTGCCACAGGCCGATGACCAGCCCGTACAGGACGAACTGCAGCACGTGGTAACCGCCGTCGATCAGCCACAGCTTCAGGCTGCGGCCGGCGAAGGCGTAGTTGATGCCGAAGCTCGTCGCGATCCAGGCCGCGCCCACCAGCAGCCCGTTGTGGGCCGCGTGCAGCGCATCGGGCGCCGGGCCGAAGAAAGCGGCGAACGCGAAGGCCGCCAGCAGGCTGCAGGCGAACGCGGTGCCGAATACCCGCGCCGGGTGCTTCGGCCTGGCCTCGGGATCGATCCCGGCTTCCCGGCACCAGGCGCGCTTGAACAGCGGCCCGTACCAGATGCCGCCCAGGAGGAATGCCGAAACCGCCGCGGCCAGCACGGCCAGCCAGTTGATGTGGTCCATCGTCGTCTCCCATGCCCGGGCGGCAGCATACGCCGGCGCCGGGCGCGATTGCGCTTGCGGAGCCGGGATGCACGGCGGACACTCGCCAGAGGCAGGACGCGCAGCGGGGGATGTCGATGCGGCGTATCGCAACAGCCATCGTGCTGTGCCTGCTGGTCGTGCCGGCACCAGCCGGCGCGGCCGAGATCGAGCGCCTGCAACGCCTGCCGGACCTGCCGGACCTGCCGGCCGCGACGATGCCCGCGCCCGCGACGGTCAGGGCGTTGCCCGCGGATGCCTTCGAAGCCGTCGACGACGTCCACCGCCTCGCCGGCGACGCCGGTGGCCGCGGCTGGTGGCGGCTGCAGCCCGGGCCGATGGCGGGCAACGAGCCGCTGCTGCTCGTCTACCACCCCTACAGCGCGCGGGTCACGGTGATGGCGCCGCCGGACTACCGGCCGGTGACGCAGAGCCTGTTCGACCGCAGCCTCGACCCGCGGTTCTCGCGCCGCGCGCTGGTGTTCCCGCTGCCGGCCGCCGGCCCGGTCTACATCGGGGTCGAGGGCGCGCGTTACCCGCTGCAGGTCGCGGTGCGCGATGTCGATGCGCAGCTGGCCGAGGACGTGGTGCACGTGCGCCTGATCTCGATCGTCATCGGCGTGCTGATCGGCATCTCGCTGGTGGTGCTGCTGTTCTGGCTGCTGCTGCGCGAGCGCGTCTACCTGCTGTATGCGGCGACGATGGTGCTGCAGCTGATGTACCTGCTGTGCGCCTATGGCGAGGCGTATGCGCTGCCGGGGCTGCGCGTGCTGGCCCGGTTCGGGGTGGAAGGCATCTGGACCATCGCCACGCTGGCGACGGCGGCGTCCTCGTTCTTCCTGATCCGGTTGACCGACCTCGAACAGCACGCAGCGCTGCCGAGCCGGTTGCTGCGCTGGGTCGGCGGCTACGCTTCACTGGCGCTGGTGGTGTTGCTGTGGCTGCCCTGGCCGGCGGACAAGGGCTGGTTCCCGCCGGCGGGCAATGCCACCTTGCTGGTGGCCAACGTGCTGGCCCTGCTCGCACTGGGAGTGGCCTCGTGGCGCCGGCACCGCCGGGCCGCCTACGCGCTGCTGGCCTGGGTGCCGCTGGTGGCGCTGTCGACCGCGCGCGCCGTGCAGCTGGGCATGGGTGCTCCGCTGACGCCGGGCGTCGAGTACGGCCTGCCGCTGATGCTGGCGTTCACGTCCATCGTCCTGGTGTTGGTGCTGGCCGACCGCATGCTGACCATGCGCCGCGAGCGCGACCATGCCCAGCTGCACGCCGAGCGCGATGCGCTGACCGGCGTGTTCAACCGCAGCGGCATCGAGCAGCGCCTGGACTGGGCAATCGCGCGCGCGCGCGAACACGGCGGCGCGCTGTCGGCGATCTTCCTCGACCTCGACCACTTCAAGGAGATCAACGACAGCCACGGCCACGCGGTCGGCGACGCCTGCATGCGCGAACTGGTGCGCGTGGTCGGCGGCCAGCTCGCCTACGGTGACCACATCGGCCGCCTGGGCGGCGAGGAGTTCCTGCTGGCGCTGCCCGGCGCCGACCTGCCCCAGGCGCGACGCACCGGCGAGCGCATCCGGCGCAGCGTCGAGGCCCAGTGCGCGCAGGTCGACGGCATCCCGGTCGGGTTGACCGTCAGCATCGGGGTGGCGGCCTACCGGATGGGCGACAGCGTCGCCACCCTGGTCGCGCGCAGCGACCAGGCGATGTACGCGGCCAAGCACGCGGGGCGCAACCGCGTGGAGGCCGCGCCGGCGGCGTGACAAAATGGCGCGAACAGGAGACGCGCCATGAAGGAAAAAGAACAGATCGTCGAAAACTGGCTGCCGCGCTACACCGGCGTGCCGCTGGAGGACTTCGGCGAACACATCCTGCTGACCAATTTCGGCGGCTACCTCGGCCATTTCAGCCGCCTGGCCGGGGCGCCGATCGTCGGCACCGACCGGCCCATGCCCAGCGCCACCGCCGACGGCATCACCATGATCAACTTCGGCATGGGCAGTCCGAACGCCGCGACGATGATGGACCTGCTGTCGGCGATCGCTCCCAAGGCGGTGCTGTTCCTCGGCAAGTGCGGCGGGTTGAAGAGGAAGAACCAGCTCGGCGACCTGATCCTGCCGATCGCCGCGATCCGCGGCGAGGGCACCAGCGACGACTACTTGCCGCCGCAGGTGCCGGCGCTGCCGGCTTTCGCGCTGCAGCGCGCGGTCTCGACCATGATCCGCGACATGGGCATGGACTACTGGACCGGCACCGTGTTCACCACCAACCGCCGCGTCTGGGAGCACGACGAGGCGTTCAAGGAGCGCCTGCGGGTGATGCGCTGCATGGCGGTCGACATGGAAACCGCCACCATCTTCGCCGCCGGGTTCGCCAACCGGATTCCCTGCGGCGCGCTGCTGCTGGTCTCGGACCAGCCGATGATCCCGGAAGGCGTCAAGACCGAGGCGTCGGACGCGAAGGTCAGCGCCGAGTACGTCGAGCGCCACATCCAGGTCGGCATCGAGGCGCTGCGGCTGATCCGCAGGCACGGCAAGTCGGTGAAGCACCTGCGGTTCTGAGCACCGCGCCATCCACGCCCTGCTCTTGCAGGAGCGGCGGCAGCCGCGAAGCATTTCACTCTTGCCCTTCCCCTGCGAAGGGCAGAGAGGCTGGGAGGGGTGGCCATGGTTCGCATTGCTGCTGAAGACACCCCTCCCCAACCCTCCCCTGCCTTCGCAGGGGAGGGGGCAAAGGCTCGCGGCCTCCGCCGCTCCTACAATGGCCGCGGACGGGTCGACTCCCGTCCGCGCAACGCCTGCCGTTGTGAACCCTCCTTCGGGGCCCCATCCATGATCAGACTCATCCTCCTGCTGCCCGTCCTCCTGATGACCAATACGCCTGTTGCCGCGCAAGTCCCCACGCCACCCGATGTCGCCCGCAGGCCGCACGTCGTCGAAACGCCATTCGGCGCCACCCGCGACGACGACTACTACTGGCTGCGCGACGACAGCCGCAAGGACAAGGACATGCTGGCGTACCTCGGCGCCGAGAACGCCTACGCCGATGCCGTCATGGCGCCGCTCAAGCCGCTGCAGGACACGCTGTACGAGGAAATCGTCGGCCGCATCAAGCAGGACGACAGCTCGGTGCCGTACCGCGAGCGTGGCTACTGGTACTACACCCGTTTCGAGACCGGCAAGGACTATCCGATCCACGCGCGCCGCAAGGGCACGATGGAAGGGCCGGAGGAGATCCTGTTCGACGTCAACGCGATGGCCGCGGGCAAGGACTACTTCAGCCTCGCCGACTACGAGGTGTCGCAGGACAACCGCATCGTCGCCTGGACCCAGGACGACGTCGGCCGCCGCCAATACAGCATCCACTTCAAGAACCTGGACACCGGCGAGGTCTATCCCGACGTCATCACCGGCGTGGCCTATTACACCGCCTGGGCCGACGACAACAAGACCCTGTTCTACGTCGAGAACGACCCGGAGACACTGCTCACCGTGCGCACGAAGAAGCACGTGCTCGGCACGCCGGCCAGCGAGGACGCGCTGGTCTACGAGGAAGCCGACGACAGCTTCTACATGGGCATCAGCCGCAGCCGCGACGACAAGTACATCTGCATCGACCTGGGCAGCACGGTGTCCAGCGAATTGCGCTGCGCGCCGGCCGCCGATCCTGCCGCGTTCACCGTGCTGGCGCCGCGCGAGCAGGACGTCGAGTACGACGCCGACCACCTCGGCGACCGCTGGGTGATCCGCACCAACGCCCCGGCTGCCGACGGCTCGCCCGCCACCAACTTCAAGCTGGTCACCGCGCCGGACGGCAGCACCTCGCGCAAGGACTGGCAGGACCTGGTGCCGCATCGCGACGACGTGTTCATCGAGGACTTCGACCTGTTCGACGGCTTCACCGCGATCGCCGAGCGCTCCGGCGGGCTGGAGCGCATCCGCTTGTTGAAGGCCGATGGCAGCGAGGAGTACGTCAAGGCCGACGAGCCGGCGTATTCGATGGGCCTGGACATCAACTCCGAGCACGACACGCCGTGGCTGCGCTACGGCTACACCTCGATGACCACGCCGGAAACGACCTACGAGCTCAACGTCGAGACCGGCGAGCGTCGCCAGCTCAAGCAGCAGCCCGTGCTCGGCTACGACCCGACGAAGTACGCCACCGAGCGCCTGTGGGCGACCGCGCGCGACGGCACCAGGGTGCCGGTGTCGGTGGTCTACAGGAAGGGCTTCGAGAAGGACGGCAAGGGCGCGCTGCTGCAGTACGCCTACGGCAGCTACGGCCACTCGATCGACCCGACCTTCAGCGCGACCACGGTGAGCCTGCTCGACCGCGGCATGGTCTACGCCATCGCCCACATCCGCGGCGGCCAGGAGATGGGCCGCAAGTGGTACGACGACGGCAAGCTGCTGCACAAGAAGAACACCTTCACCGACTTCATCGACGTGACCGATTTCCTGGTGAAGGCGGGCTATGCCGCGCCCGACCGCGTCGCCGCGTATGGCGGAAGCGCCGGCGGCCTGCTGATGGGCGCGATCACCAACATGGCGCCCGAAAAGTACCGCGTGATCCTGTCGCAGGTGCCGTTCGTGGACGTGGTCACCACGATGCTCGACCCGAGCATTCCGCTGACCACGGTCGAGTACGACGAATGGGGCAACCCGGAGCAGAAGGCCTACTACGACTACATGCTGTCGTACTCGCCCTACGACAACCTCGAGTCGCATGCCTACCCGGCGATGTTCGTCGGCACCGGGCTTTGGGATTCGCAGGTGCAGTACTGGGAACCGGTGAAGTACGTGGCCAGGCTGCGCGATGTCGACACCGGCGCGCTGCCGGTGCTGCTGCGCACCAACATGGATGCCGGCCACGGCGGCAAGTCCGGGCGCTTCCGCAAGTACCGCGAACTGTCGGAGATGTACGCGTTCCTGCTTGACCAGCTGGGCGTTGCAGCCCGCTGATCGTTCATGCTTGCCTGTAGGAGCGGCGGAAGCCGCGATGCTTTTGCTGATTGCACGACGCCAGTTTCGGCAGGATCAAAAGCTCGCCGCTGAAGCTGCTCCTGCGAGCGCAGACAGGATCGAGTCCGGCATCGACCCATGACAACGCACCGCTTCCGCTGGGCCTGGTGGCTGCTGGCCTATGCCAGCCTCGGCCTGGGCCTGATCGGCATCGTGCTGCCGGGCCTGCCCACCGTGCCCTTCGTGCTGCTGTCGGCCTTCGCCGCCGCGCGCGGTTCGGAGCGCCTGCATCGCTGGCTGCTCGCGCATCGCGTGTTCGGGCCGATGATCCGCGACTGGCAGGCGCACGGCGCGGTGAGCCGGCGCGCGAAGCGCCTGGCGACGCTGGCGATGACGGCCTGCGGGCTGGTGATGTACTGGACCGCGCCGCAACTGTGGATGGCCGCGACCGGCATCGCCTGCATGGCCGTGGTCGCGACGTGGTTGTGGCTGCGGCCGGAGCCGCCGGCGCGCGGGGAGTCCTAGGGAAGGGCCGGGCAGCCTGGGATTCCCGGGATTCCTCGCTGTGCCAGAAATGACTGTTGTTCGGAGAAGTTCGACACCCGGATGGCCCACACAGCGCTGTCCCGGCTGGCATCTGGAACTGTATGCCTGCCGGCGGCGGCTCCGCGAACCGGTCGCGGGCGCCGAGCGCCCGATGGCGCCCCTCATCCAGCCCGCCCATTCAGCCCGCCGCCTTCGCGCCGCGGGCCGGCGCGGCTACACTGCGGCCATGAACATCACGCGCCTGACCCTGCTCTCGATCGCCGCCGCGCTGGCCCTGTCCGGCTGCGGCAACAAAGGCCCGCTGGTCCTGCCCGATGCCCCCGACGAGGCCGAAGCCCCGGTGGCTGCGGAAGACGGCACGGAACCCGCAACCGACGCCAGCGAGCCGGCGGACGACGCCGAACCTGCCACCGAGCCTGCGGACGAAGACGTGCCGGTCGAACCGGAACCGCTGCCGCAGGACGACGGCGACAGCGACTGAGCGATGGTCGATCGCCCGCCTGCACCGGTGGCCGCGCTGCGTTTCAGCAAGATGCACGGCGCCGGCAACGATTTCGTGGTCCTCGACCTGCGTGCCGCCGCCAGCGCGCCGTCGCCGGCGCTGTGCCGCGCGCTGGCCGACCGCCACACCGGCGTCGGCTGCGACCAGATCCTGACCGTCGAGGCGCCGCGCAGCGCGGCATCGGTCGCGTCCTACCGGATCTGGAACGCCGATGGTTCGGCTTCCCAACAGTGCGGCAACGGCGCCCGCTGCGTCGCGGCCTGGCTGGTGCGCGACGGCGCGACCGACGGCCCGACGTTCGAGCTCGACAGCCCGGCCGGCACCCACGCGGTGGAAGCGCTCGGCAATGGCCGCTATCGCATCGCGATGGGCGTGCCGCAGTTCGCGCCGCAGGCCATCCCGCTGGCCGGCTTCACCGACGCCCAGGACGAATACGGCGCCGAGATCGATGGCCAGCCGCTGCGCTTCGGCGCGGTTTCGACCGGCAACCCGCACGCGGTGGTCGAGGTCCTCGACATCGCGCACGCGCCGGTGGCCACGGCCGGCCCGGCGCTGCAGCGCCAGGGCGTATTCCCGCAGTCGGCCAACGTCGGCTTCGCCGAGGTGGTGGCGCGCGACGTGATCCGCCTGCGCGTGTTCGAACGCGGTGTCGGCGAAACGCTGGCCTGCGGCAGCGGTGCCTGCGCTGCGGTGGCGGTGCTGGTGCGACGCGGCCGGATCGATCGTGACGTGTCGGTGTCGCTGCCCGGCGGCGAACTGCGCATCGCCTGGCCCGACGACGGCGCGCAGATCATGATGTCCGGGCCCACCGCATTCGTATTCGAAGGGGAATGGTTGCAATGAGCGAAACCGACAAACTCGGTGCCCACGAAGTCGCGGCCTGGCTGCGGCTGCATCCGAAGTTCCTGCAGCAGTTCCCGGACCTGGCGATCAGCATGGTGGTGCCGCGCGAGGAAGGCCCGGCGGCATCGCTGGCCAGCTACCAGCTTGAAGTGCTGCGCGACAAGAACCGCGAGCTGACCCGCCGCCTGCACGACCTGTACGCGATCGCGCAGGAAAACGAGCGCCTCGCGGTGCAGACCCAGCAACTCACGCTCAACCTGCTGCGCCAGGACAGCGCCGCGGCGACTGTGCGCGCGATGGTCGCCAGGCTCAGCGAGGACTTCAACGGCGACCTGGTGCGGATCGTGCTGTTCGCGCCGATCGACGGGCTCGACGCCGCCGAGTGGCTGCAAGTCGTCGCCCGCGACGACGCGGTGCTGGCGCCGTTCCGCGATTGCCTGGCCGAGGGCGAACCGCTGTGCGGCCGCCTGCATCCGGACAAGCAGGCGCTGCTGTACGGCCCGCGCGTGGACGAGGTGCAGTCGACCGCGCTGCTGCCGCTGGACGGCGTTGGCCTGGTGGCGGTGGGCAGCCGCGACGCCAACCGCTTCTATCCCGGCATGGGCACGCTGTTCCTGCGGATGATGGGCGAGGCGTTCGCGACCGCGCTGCGCAGGTTCGATGCGTAGCGGATCGCTCCCGCGTCGCGCATCACCCCACAGCTGTCATTCCCGCGAAGGCGGAAATCCAGTGACTTGCTTCCAGATCGCCATGTCCGCATGTGGAAGCCGAATAGGTTTGTCTTTCGAATCTGCCGTCGCCGTTGCGTCCTGTACCAAAGCCACTGGATTCCCGCCTTCGCGGGAATGACGACGCAAGGCATGCGTGGAATGACCGCATGAGGTGTGCCTGCAAGACGGCGTAAAGTGTGCGTGCAATGACCGCCGCCAGCACCGACGACTACCTCGCTCACCTCGAAGTCGAGCGCCGCATGTCCGCGCACACCCTCGACGCGTACCGCCGCGATCTCGCCGCGCTGTCGGACTGGGCGCAGGCGCAGGGCGTCGCCGACCTCGAAACCCTGCAGGCCGAACAACTGCGCGCCTTCGTCGCCGCCGAGCATCGCCGCGGGCTGTCGCCCAAGAGCCTGCAGCGCCGGCTCTCGGCCTGCCGCAGTTACTTCCAGTGGCTGCTGAAGAACGGCCGCATTGCGCTCAATCCCGCCGCCGCGATCCGTGCGCCCAAGGCGCCGCGCAAGCTGCCGCAGGTACTCGACGCCGACGAGGCCACGCGTCTGGTCGAAGTGCCAACGGACGTGAAGCTCGGCCTGCGCGACCGCGCGCTGCTGGAGCTGTTCTACTCCTCCGGCCTGCGCCTGTCGGAGCTGTGCGCGCTGCGCTGGCACGACCTGGACCTTGGCAACGGACTGGTCACCGTGCTCGGCAAGGGCAGCAAGCAGCGCAGCGTGCCGGTGGGTTCGCACGCGCGCGCCGCGCTCCAGGCCTGGCACGAGGAAACGCAGGCGCCTACTGTCGCGCCGGTGTTTCCCGGCCGCGGTGGCGCGCCGATCTCGCAGCGCGCGGTGCAGATCCGCATCCGCCAGCTGGCCCAGCGCCAGGGCATGTTCAAGCACGTGCACCCGCACATGCTGCGCCACAGCTTCGCCAGCCACATGCTCGAATCCTCCGGCGACCTGCGCGGCGTGCAGGAACTGCTCGGCCACGCCGACATCGCCACCACGCAGATCTACACCCACCTGGATTTCCAGCACCTAGCCAAGGTCTACGACGCCGCGCACCCGCGGGCCAAGCGCAAAAAGGACTGATCCACTTTCCCTTCTCCCTCCGGGAGAAAGTGGCGCGAAGCGACGGATGAGGGAGGGAGCCGTCAGCACCCGCGTACTTCGCGCACTGATGTGCCTTTCCCTCATCCGCCCCCCGACTGGAACACTCGGGGGCAGGCTCTGCGGGCACCTCGCTTCGCGCCCCGGCCCCGCGCAGCGCGCGGAGCGTTCAGCCGCGCGCGAGCCGATGGCGCGCAGGCAGCGCGCCTTCAACCCGGAGGGAGAAGGAAGCAACGGCGACCCTTGCGTCCCCGCCCGCCGGCCCCCATCCACTGGATTCGACCCCGGAGGCCGCATGGACCCCAGCCAGAACCCCAATGTCTTCCACGCCACCACGATCGTATCGGTGCGCCGCAACGGCCACGTCGTCGTCGCCGGCGACGGCCAGGTGACGCTCGGCAACACGGTGATGAAATCCAACGCGCGCAAGGTGCGCCGCCTGGGCAAGGACGGCCAGGTGCTGGCCGGGTTCGCCGGCGCCGCGGCCGATGCGTTCACCCTGTTCGAGCTGTTCGAGTCGAAGCTGGAGAAGCATGGCCAGCTCACCCGCGCGGCGGTGGAACTGGCCAAGGACTGGCGCACCGAGCGTCGCTTCGGAAAGCTCGAGGCCCTGCTCGCCGTGGCCGACAAGGACACCTCGTTGATCGTCAGCGGCACCGGCGACGTGATCGAGCCGGAGGACGGTTTGGTCGCGATCGGCTCCGGCGGCCCGTTCGCACTGTCGGCTGCGCGCGCGCTGCTCGCGCATACCGAACTCGACGCGAAGGCCGTCGCCACCGAGGCGCTCAACATCGCCGGCGATATCTGCATCTACACCAACCGCAATATCGTCGTCGAAGAACTCTGACGTGCTTGAAGCCCCTCTCCCGCTCGCGGGAGAGGGGTTGGGGTGAGGGCGCGCTTTTCGCGAAGAGCGCCCTCATCCGGCGCTTCGCGCCACCTTCTCCCGCTTCGCAGGAGAAGGGCTTTCCACTAAATCATCGAAAAGAATTCCGACATGCCCAGCAAACCCGATACCAGCCACGCCACCATGACCCCGCGCGAGATCGTGCAGGAGCTCGACCGCCACATCGTCGGCCAGCAGCAGGCCAAGCGCGCGGTCGCGATCGCGCTGCGCAACCGCTGGCGCCGCGCCCAGCTCGACGACGAGCTGCGCAACGAGGTGATGCCGAAGAACATCCTGATGATCGGCCCCACCGGCGTGGGCAAGACCGAGATCGCGCGCCGCCTGGCGACGCTGGCCAACGCGCCGTTCGTCAAGGTCGAAGCCACGCGCTTCACCGAGGTCGGCTATGTCGGCAAGGACGTCGAACAGATCATCCGCGACCTCGCCGACACCGCGGTCAAGCTGTACCGCGAGCAGGCCAAGACCCGCGTGCGCACCCAGGCCGAAGACCGCGCCGAGGACCGCATCCTTGATGCGCTGCTGCCGCGGCGCGCGGTGCCGGCGAGCGGCTTCGGCTTCGGCGCGAGCACCACGGTGGACATCGGCGCCGAACCGTCGGCGCAGGGCAACGACAACGAGACCCGCACCAAACTGCGCAAGCAGCTGCGCGCGGGCGACCTCGACGAGCGCGAGATCGAACTCGAACTGTCCGCGAACACCAGCGTCGACATCATGACCCCGCCCGGCATGGAGGAGATGGGCCAGCAACTGCGGCAGATGTTCTCCAGCCTCAGCGGCGGCAAGACCCACAAGCGCACCCTGACCATCAAGGCCGCGCGCCCGCAACTGGTCGAGGAAGAGGCCGCCAAGCTGGTCAACGAGGACGAAGTGCGCGAAGCGGCGATCGAGGCCTGCGAACAGCACGGCATCGTCTTCATCGACGAGATCGACAAGGTCGCCAAGCGCAGCGAGGGCATGGGCGCCGACGTCAGCCGCGAAGGCGTGCAGCGCGACCTGCTGCCGCTGGTGGAAGGCTCCACCGTCAGCACCAAGTACGGCTCGGTGAAGACCGACCACATCCTGTTCATCGCCTCCGGCGCGTTCCACCTCGCCAAGCCCAGCGACCTGATCCCGGAAATGCAGGGCCGCTTCCCGATCCGCGTTGAACTGAGTGCGCTGAGCAAGGACGATTTCGTCCGCATCCTCACCGAGCCCAAGGCGTCGCTGACGCGCCAGTACGTCGAGCTGCTGAAGACCGAGGGCGTTGCGCTGACGTTTGCGCCGGACGCCGTCGAACGCCTCGCCGAGATCGCCGCGCAGGTCAACGAGCGCCAGGAAAACATCGGCGCCCGCCGCCTGCACACCGTGCTCGAACGCCTGCTCGACACGCTCAGCTTCGAAGCGCCGGATCGCAGCGATGGCGTCGTGATCGACCGCGCGTACGTCGACAAGCACCTGGGCGAACTGGTGCAGGACCAGGACCTGAGCCGCTACATCCTCTGACGTCCCGCAGATCCTGTAGGAGCGGCTTCAGCCGCGAGCCGTTGATCGGCTTTCGTAGGAGCGACGGAAGTCGCGAAGCCTTCCCGGTAAAGCATCGCGACTTCCGTCGCTCCTACAGCGGCAGCATCAGAAGCTCGCGGCTGAAACCGCTCCCACAACTGCCACATAGCGGCCGCGGCAAGGCTCCGGTGTTCGCGCCTGCCCGGCAGGCCGCGTGGCCGACGCCGCGATCCCGGGGACGACAACGCAGCGCCACCGGAGGAGAATCCGGATGCCTCGGGCAGGATGTCCGGAGCCACCGGCCAGGCGCGACCAAGGGCCTTGGCCAATCTCCGGATCGGAAGCCACCGCCATCCGCCGCGCCCGGCCGCCCGTACCGACCGTTGATGTTTCCCATCCCACGTCCCAGAGGAAGGCATCCCATGACCACCAAAGCCTACGGCGCCCACGCCGCCGACAAGCCGCTCGAGCCGATCGACATCCAGCGCCGCGCGCCGGGCCCACGCGACGTGCAGATCGACATCGCCTACTGCGGCGTGTGTCACTCCGACCTGCACACCGTGCGTTCCGAATGGGGCGGCACGCTGTATCCGTGCGTGCCCGGGCACGAGATCGTCGGCCGCGTCAGCGCGGTGGGCGGCGACGTCAGCAACTTCAAGGTCGGCGACACCGTCGGCGTCGGCTGCATGGTCGACAGCTGCCAGCACTGCGCGTCGTGCGCGGAGGGCCTGGAGCAGTACTGCGAGAACGGCTTCACCGGCACCTACAACGGCGCCACCAAGGATGCGCCCGGGCACACGCTCGGTGGCTACTCGCAGCGCATCGTGGTCGACGACAGGTTCGTGCTGAAAATCCGCCACCCGCAGGAGCATCTGGCCGCCGTCGCGCCGCTGCTGTGCGCCGGCATCACCACCTACTCGCCACTGCGCCACTGGAACGTGGGCCCGGGTCAGAAGGTCGGCATCGTCGGCATCGGCGGTCTTGGCCACATGGGCGTGAAGATCGCGCACGCGATGGGCGCGCACGTGGTCGCGTTCACCACTTCGGACAGCAAGCGCCAGGCCGCGCTCGACCTCGGCGCGGACGAAGTGGTCGTGTCGCGCAACCGGGACGAGATGAAGGCGCATACCGGCAGCTTCGACTTCATCCTCAACACCGTGGCCGCCAGCCACTCGCTGGACGACTACACCGCGCTGCTCAAGCGCGACGGCACCCTGGTCCTGGTCGGCGTGCCCGAGCACCCGCACCCGTCGCCGAGCGTGGGCAACCTGATCTTCAAGCGCCGCGCCATCGCCGGTTCGCTGATCGGCGGCATCGCCGAAACCCAGGAGATGCTCGACTTCTGCGCCGAGAAGGGCATCGTGGCCGACATCGAGATGATCCGGATGCAGGAAATTGATGAGGCTTACGACCGGATGGCGCGCAGTGACGTGAAGTATCGGTTCGTCATCGACAACGCGTCGCTGGCGGTTTGAGAGGAGGTTTCACAATGCCCAGAACTTTCCTGCCTGCCGCCGTTGCGGTGGCACTGTGCCTGGCTGCCGCAGCGCCCGCGTCCGCCGGCGATGTGTCCTGCCGACTCAGCTTCGACATGTCGGGCTGGTCGGTGCTCTACAAAACCGCCTCGGGCACCGGCCATGTGCGCTGCAGCAACGGGCAGGCGATGGCGGTGCGTATCAGCGCCAAGGGCGGCGGCCTGACCGTGGGCAAGTCGGAGATCCGCGGTGGCCGCGGCGAGTTCTCCGCGGTCCGCGACATCCGCGAACTGCTCGGCACTTATGTCGCGGCCGAGGCCCACGCGGGTGCGGTCAAGTCGAGCAAGGCGCAGGCGATGACCAAAGGCGACGTCTCGCTGGCCCTGGCGGGTACCGGCGAAGGCTGGGACCTGGGCGTGGCCTTCGGCGCGTTCACCATCAAGGCGCGCTGAGCGCGATCAGTGCGCTGGTGCTGGCCGGCGTCGTCGCCGGGGGCCGGGAGCTGCCGGGCTTCGCTGCGGAGGCAAGGCCTTGTGGTCGGCGAGATGACCCGCGGCACGGGCATGCGATGTCCATGGCGGCAGGATAGGAAAGGCGTGACGGATCGGCTCGTGATCGACATTGCTACGTTGCTGGGTCGCAAGGCGATGACCTTCGGACCGACCAGGAATCACCTCGTCGCCAAGCGCATGGTGTAGCGCCCCAGCCCGGCGATACTGCAGTCGCCGTGCCGATGTTCCATCAGTCCATGAAGCGGGTCATGCAGGGCGAAGAGTGGACTGCAGGGTGACGCATCATCATTCGCCGGCGATCACCGCCAGCAACTGTTCGCGCACGTTGTGCCCGCGGCCGTCCGATTTCTGCGCCATGAAGTAGAGCCCCTTGCCGTTGCTGCGATTGGCCCAGAGCTCGCCGACGAGGCGCTTTTCCTTTTCCTCGTCGCTGGTGAAGCGGTCGCCCCCCTTGTACTCGACGACGAACAGGCGGCCATCCTTCAGCTTCAGCACGAAGTCCGGGTAAGTGCGCTGGCGGGAGGTCGGCATCCAGAACTGTGTCGGATGGACGAGGTTGCGTACCCAGAACTCGACTTCGTCCAGCAGGTCGATGGCCCGGGCGCACTCGAACTCCTCGCCGATGCTCTTCAAGTCCGCGGGCATCGGGTAGTAGTGCTTCTTGAAGCGGTAGGTGCCCTGATAGTACGAGTGCGCCGGGTACCGCGTCATGTCCGCCGGATAGGTGAACGCGTGGTCGGGACCATCACTGGCCACGATCTCCAAGCCGTCCTGGAATAGGGCCTGCTGGAACCCGTCCCGATAGGCCAGTTCCTTCGCCAGCTGCAGTTGCTCGGTCAGCTTGCGGCGCAGGATGAATTGTCCCTTGAGCAATTGAGCCAGCGAGAACCCGCGTTCGTCCAGCAACCCGCGGACCGCCCGTCGCAGCCACTCCCGCAGGACCGGCTGTTTGACAAACGGTTCCCGCACCTCATGGTCGAGCCAGCCGATCAGGTCGGTTTCGCTGCGATCCTGCGCGAAGCCGGGCAGGTACGTGGCAACGTCGTCCTTGACCTGGTGGTAGTTCACCTTCCGGCCTTCAAGATCCACCTCGAAGGTCATGCTTTGGTCGTCGAAGCGGAAGGTCGACAGGTCGGGTGGGCTGGCAAGCAAGTCCCACGCGAAAGTGGCCGGGACCACGCCCCGGTCGACCAGTTCCAGTTCTCCCTGTTCGACCATGTACAGGCGCGGCACGGCGAAGACGGCACCGCGCTCGCTTGGCGCCTTGGCGGCAAGGGAAGCCAGCTGGTGGCGCTCGATTTGTGCAGCGAGTTCGTCACGCTTGCCTGGCGGCGCGGTGAGGACGATGGCGTCGACGGTGGTCGCGTCGATCTCGTCGGTGATCTCGACAGTGCCGCCCTTGCCACCTTCGTTCGCGACGAACCTGACCCGTTGCAGGTCGCGCTCCGGTACGTCGTCCAGCTTCGGTGCCTTGTTGACTTCGATGCGCGTCGTTGGTGGTGTGCAGGCTGCCAGTTCGCCGCCTTTGAGTTGCAGTTTCGGTGCGATGGCGTCGTCGTCGCGGATGGCTGCCGCCGCCTCCATCGGGTTGAAGCCGATGTTCACCAGCGACTGCGTCAGTTCTCCAGCGGCGCGGCCAAAGTCGTCGGTGACGACGTGGGCATAGGCCTTGTTCATGGCTTCCTGCCGGCGGCGGGTGGCATAGGGCATGCGCAGCACGCGGCCAAGGAGCTGCTGGATGTCCTTGTCGCTTTTGACCTGCGCCACCGAACAGAAGACATAGGCGAACGAGCAGTCCCAGCCCTCTTTCAGCGCCTGCTTGGTGATGATGATTTCGATGGGGCAATCCTTCGCGAACAGGTCGACGCCGTCGATCTCGCGCTGGTCACCGGTCGCGATCGCGATGGTCCTGTCGTCCACGCCGTCGGCTTGGATCAGGTGGCGCTTGACCTCCTCGACGGTGGCCACGCCACGCGCGTTCTCGGCTTGCACCAGCAGGATTGGCCGGATGTAGTCCGGTTCGCCCAACGCCGTCCGTGCCAGCGATTTGCGCCGTGCCACGGCGCTGCTCACCGCAACCTGCCAATCGCCGTCGTGTTCCTTCAGCACCACTGGGAACTTGATCATGTTCTCGGCCTTCAGCTCGAAGGCCGAAACGCTGACCAGCACGTTGGAACTGGCGGTATCCGGCGTTGCGGTCAGTTCAACCACGGCGCGCGGCCCGAGCCGTTCGTAAACCGTGTAGGACAGCGGCGTGGTGGCGTTGTGCGCCTCGTCCATGATCACCAGTGGGCCATGCAGCTTGAGCAGGTTGGCGAACGAGGCCAGCGCCTTGTCGTCTTCGCCCTTGTCCAAGTAGGCGAGGCCGCGCGTGCTACCGGCGAAATGTGGCTCCAGGTCCTCGTGGTGTTCGTAGACTTTTCGGCCTTCCTTGTCGGTCACCCGCAGTGCGGCCACGGTGGAGATGACGACACACACCCTAGTGCCCACGTCGGCGGGCCGGAGCTGGGCGAAGTCGGCCACATCGAACACTGCCACCTGTCCGTCGAAGGCGTTGTCGAGTTCCTGCCGGTAGGGATGCCGTGGATCGCGGAAGGCCTCCAGCGTTTGTGACTTGATCTGGGTGGTAGGCACCATCCACATCACCAGCGGAAACTCGCGTTCGAGCAATGCGCGGCCAGCCGACTGGATGATGTGCGCGCCCATCACCGTCTTGCCGCCGCCGGTGGGGATGCGCAGGCAGGCGTAGGGCACTGCGGGCAGGCCGGGCATGGGCTTGTACTGCTCGACAAGCCCCTTGTCGACGCAGGCCGCGAATGCGCTGGCCGTGTCGCCGAGCCGCGCGGCCTCGAAGAATCGCTCCAGGCTGTCGAGCGCGCGTTGCTGGTAGAGCTTGAGCGCGAGGGCCATGGTCAGCGCGCCTTGATGTCGTACGGGGTTTGCCGGAAGGCGATGTCGAGTTCGCGCAGCTGTTCTCGGGGAAGGTCGCAGGCTTCGCCGTAGATCACCTTCGGGCCGTCGAACTTCGGCAGCGATCGCAGCACGCGGCGAGTAAGCACGTTGCCGCCGGTCTTGCGTTCGTCGCCAAGGATGCCGTTGAACAGCAGGTAGTAGCCGGTGCCGCCGTGTTCGCCGAGGAAGGCCTGCTTCTTCGCACGAGTCGAACGCGCGGTGCCGGTTTCGGCGAACCAGACGTGTGCGGCCAGATGTTCGAACTTGATACCGGCACGGATATGGCCGTTCTCGTCGAACACCGGGACGCCGAGCTTGTAGAAGCGGAAACCGCCGCCACCTTGCCAGTCTTCGGATCTTGTTACTCCACTTTGCTCCCGACCGTCGATCACCAGCTTGAGGCGAGGTACCACATGTGTAATCGCGTGATTGCCGCGCTCAATGATTATCCATCGGCGATTCATCTTGTGAGCGACCGCGCCAGTGGTTCCCGTGCCGGCAAAGGAGTCCAGCACCAGGTCCCCCGGCTTGGTCGAACTTTGCAGCATCCTTCGTATCAATGCCTCGGATTTCTGCCCCTTCAACTCTTCGACTCCGAGCATCTTGGAGACGGATTCTCCCGAAAATGAAACTACCGCGATGCTGTTCAACTTGTCGTAGATGGATGAGTTCCATGTGTCTTCAAGGGGGTACCGCTCAGGCAGGCCTTCGACTTTGGCTGCCTCCATGAACTCAGACGCTTCGTTCTTCGAAATTCCAAGAGCAGAAAGGCGAGACAGGAGTGCCTTGTATGCAGTGTCGGAAAAGCGCTCCGCAAAATCCTTCTTCTCCAGATAGATCTTGTTGAAGTACGTTTTCTCGGCGTTCTTGGAGTAGTAAAGGATAGTGTCGTGATTTCGAATGTAGTTCTTTGCCATCGTCTTGTAGCCCGATAGCCAGCCAATTCGCCAGATGATCTCGCGCTGGAAGTTCTTCCGTCCGAAAATTTCATCCATCAGAATTTTCAGGTAGTGAACTTCGTTGTAATCGATGGCTACGTATATCGAGCCGTCCTCCGCCAGCAACTCGCGCAGAAGCTCCAGCCGTGGATACATCATCGACAGCCACTGCGAATGCTCGAGGTTGTCGTCGTAGTGCTCGAACGCGCTGCGCGTGTTGTAGGGCGGATCGATGAAGATGCATTTCACCTGCCCCGCGTAGTAGGGCAGGAGCGCCTTGAGCGCATCGAGGTTGTCTCCCTCGATCAGCATGTTCGGCGAATCAACTTCCCCATACGACAGGCTGGCCACTGGCTCCAGTAGCCGGTATGGCGTGCGAGCCGCGCGGGTCAGGTCCTCGTCGCGGTTGTGCCAGGACAGCAGCGGCATCTAGCGCGGCCCTGCCTGCCGATGGCCTTGGGCGACGCACTCCGGCAGTTTTTTGAGCAGGATTGCGGGCACGGGGCCAAGCGTCATCAATCAACAATTGATCAGATCATAAATCAATAATTGATTGATGCGGCCGCCGGGCCGCCTACGTTCGCGGCATGAAGAGCGAGCAGGCTGGGTTTGGCGCGCGATTGCGCGAGGCGTTGCAGAAGGCGAAGTTGCCGGAGAGCGCGGCCGAACTGGCGCGGCTGGTGCCGCAGTACGGCGGCACCGCCGTGACCACGGCCGCCGCCCACCGCTGGATCAAGGGGCAGTCGATCCCGCGGCCGGAGAACATCCGGGCCTTGGCGACGCTGCTGCGCGTCCCGCTGGATTGGCTTTACGGGGAAGACCCCGGCGGGCGCAAGGTGCGCGAACCCAAGGGGGCCTGGGAGGCCAGCGCGGTCGACCGGCATGCGGTCGATGCGTTCTTGGCGCTGGAAGACCGCCACCGCAAGCTGGTGCGGGAATTGATCACGGCGCTGGCGGGGATCACGAAGCGCTGAGAGAGCAGGTCGCCGACCGGTGGGCGCTCGGACAGCCCAAGTCGGATGGACACCACCACGCGCCTGGTGAGGGGAATTTGTGTTGTCACTCCCGCGAATCTGGGGCTTTCAATGGACGAACGTCTGGTTATCCACGGGCTTTGATGGCCACTGACCGGATGCCCATCCCCGCCTTCGCGGGGATGACGAGCAGGATCGGCAGGGATGGCGAGCCAGGGCGCTGTGCTTCCTCATGGTCGTGCCGGCCTTCAGTCCTTGCCGATCTCCTTTCGGGGTTGGCCGCGATCCAGTCGCCGAGCAACGTGATGCAGGATTCGTCCTTGAGGTCGACTACGCCCTACACCCGCGCCGCCCACTCCCGCGGCGTCTGCCCGGCGCGGGCCTTGAACATGCGGGCGAAGGCGGCCGGGCTGGCGTAGCCCAGTTCGTCGGACACCAGCGCAACCGGGCGACCGAGCGAAAGCTCGCGCTTGGCGACGAGCACGCGGTAGTCGGAGAGGTAGTCGCCGACGCTGCGGGCCATGTGATGGCGGAAGGCGGAGGTGAGGCCGGCGCGCGACATGCCGGCCTCGGCGGCCAGTTCGTCCAGCGTCCACGCGCGCCCCGGCTGGCCGTGGATGGCGACGATGGCGCGCGCGAGCCGGCGGTCGGACAGGGCGTGGATCAGCCCTGGGGTGACGTGCGCCTGCGCGGCGTGATCGAACAGCCAGCGCAGCAGCTGGATCAGCACCACCTCGAACAATCGGTCGGCCAGCAGGCGATGGCCGCAGCGGACGTGGTCGGCCTCGTCGAACAGCAGGTCGAGCGACGCCTGCAGGCCGGCAACTGCGTGCACCGGCAGCACGACCAGCGGCGGCAGGCCGGCCACCAGCGGGTGGTGCGGCCCGCCTTCGAAGTGCACCGCCGCACAGGTCAGCAGCGGCGCGGCCGCGCCGGCGCGCGGTGCGAAGCGGTGCGGCGCGCCGGCCGGATAGAACAGCAGTGTCGGCTCGGCGAGCTGCAGCGTGCGCGGATGGCCCGGCAGCGCCTGGCGTGCGTCCATCTCGCCGCCGCGCAGCACGTGCAGGAAGCCGCGTCCGGGCCGGGCGTCGAACGATTCGGTGCCGCACAGCGGGCCGGTGTGGAACAGCTCCACCTTGACCTGGAAGCGGCGCAGCACGCCTTCGAGGCGATCGAGTGACATGGATTATCCGATCTGCATCATAACGTCGCCGAATCGTATCCAATCGAACAACCTGGCGCCAGACACTGTCCTCTCCGGCGCACGTCGCGCCCCTCAACGGAGAACTTCCATGTCCAGGCTTCCCCTCGTCGACCCCGCCGCGGCCACCGCGGAGCGCAAGGCCGTGCTCGACCAGATCCACGGCGCCTTCGGCACCACCCCCAACATGTTCAAGGCCGTGGCCAACTCGACCGCCGCGCTGCAGATGATGTGGGGCGCGTTCGGTGTGCTCGGCGGCGGCACGCTGTCGCCGAAGCTGGGCGAGCAGATCGCGGTGGCGATCGCCGACCGCAACCGCTGCGAGTACTGCCTGGCCGCGCACACCGCGCTGGGCCGCAAGGCCGGCGCGAGCGCTGCGGACATGACGCAGGCGCAGGCGGGCGAATCCGGCGATCCGGCCGTGGCCGCCGCGCTGGCGTTCGCGCTCAAGGTGGTGGAGGCGCGCGGGCAGGTGTCGGATGCGGACGTGCAGCGGCTGCGCGACAACGGCTACGGCGACGAGCAGATCATGGAGATCCTCGCCCACGTCGCGCTGAACATCTTCACCAACTACACCAACGTGGCGTTCGCCGTGCCGGTGGATTTCCCGGCGGTCGCGCTTCGACCGCGCGTCTGAGCGGGCGTGGCCTGCATGCGCCCGAACCCCGGCGCACGCAGGCTGCAGGGATGGCTCAATCCTCGCCGATGTCCTCGTTCCAGACTTCGGGATTGGCCGCGATCCAGTCGCCGAGCATCGTGATGCAGCGTTCGTCCTGCAGGTCGACCACGTTGACGCCGTTCTCGCGCAGCCAGTCGAGGCCGCCGCCGAAGTTCACCGACTCGCCCACCACCACGGTGCCGATGTTGAACTGCCGCACCAGGCCGCTGCAGTACCAGCACGGGGCCAGCGTGGTGACCATGATCGTGTCGCGGTAGCGGCGCTGGCGGCCGGCCTTGCGGAAGGCGTCGGTTTCGCCGTGCACGGACGGGTCGCCTTCCTGCACGCGGCGGTTGTGGCCGCAGCCGAGCAAGCGGCCGTCGTCGTGGTACAGCGCGGCGCCGATCGGGATGCCGCCTTCGGCCAGGCCGGTGCGGGCCTCGGCGATGGCGGTGTCGAGCAGGGCGCGGTAATCGGGGGTGGCGATCATGGGTGGCTTCGCGGCGGGGATTCGCGAGGCAGTCTGCCGTCATCGTGGTGGGGCGTCGAGTCACGGCTGCAGGGCGCTTGCTTGCATGGGACACGGTGCCCGCGAAAAAGCCGGCGCTCACCCGGCGCCGGGCGCCTTCCCACTCTGCGCCCCGGCCATCGTGCTGACGCGATGGCGTTCATCGGGACGCGCGCCGGTGGCGCGCAGGCGTTCCTCTTCAGCCAGCAGGCGGGAGAGGGGATGGCGCGGGTTGCGAAAAGACCCCACAGGTGGATAGTGCTCGGGCATGTGGCGCCGTTGGGGAACGGGCCAAGAGCGACGGGGGGACAATCGAATGACGATATCGACTGGGGGCGGCTCGCGGTCGCGGGTGGTGCGCATGCGTGCAGGCGCATGGCTGGCGGCCGGCCTGTTGCTGCTGGGCTGTGGCGCGGCGAGTGCGCAGGTCGTGCAGGGGCGGCTGGAACTGCAGTGGGGCGATCCGGCGCCTGCACCGGCCGAACAGCGCCTGCAGTCCCGGCTGCTGGCGACCCTGGTCACCGATGATGGCGCGCGCATCGCGCTCGATCCCGCGCAGGCGCGCCGCGCCGCGGGCGACCTGTATGCGCTGTCCAACCGCCGCGTTGCGGTCGCATTCGCAACCCAGGGCAGGGGCGTGCTGCAGCGAACCGAGGTGGAGGTGATCGTCCCCGCCGACCGGCCATGGCAGCGCGCGCCGGCACTCGACGCCGCCGGGCGCGTGGTCGCCGAAGCGCCGGTGTCGGGCACCACGCGCTGGGTGACGCTGGCCTGCAAATTCCGCGACATCGCCACCGAGCAGAAGAGCCGGGATTTCTTCACCTCGCAGTATGGCTACCTGCCCGGCCAGCTCGGGCATTACTGGATCGAGGTGTCGTACGGCAGGATCGACCTCGCCGGCAGCCAGGCGTACGGCTGGTTCTCGCTGCCGTCGCCGCGCAGCGCCTACGTGACGATGGTCGACGGCGAGGAAGAAGCCGACCTGGACAAGCTGTTTGCCGACTGCGGGGCGGCGGCCGACCCGACGGTCAACTTCGCCGGCGTGCAGGGCGTCAACATGATGTTCAACGGCGACCTCGACGGCTATGCCTGGGGCGGCGGCGCCTGTGCCACGCTCGATGGCGCCCGCCGCTGTCTCAGCACGACCTGGAACCCGCCATGGTCGTTCGGCAACCTGGCGCCGCTGGCGCACGAGATGGGGCACGGCTACGGCCTGCCGCATTCGGACAACTCCGACGGCGACGACGACACCTACGACAATCCCTGGGACGTGATGAGCGATGCCTGGAGCAACGCCATGCACAACGTCACCTTCGGCGCGCTTCCGAAGCACATCAACATGGTGCAGCGCGACCGCCTCGGCTGGGTGGATGCGGCGCGCAAGCGCATCATCCCGGCCGGCAACATCGCCACGACGCAGGTGGCGCTGGACTTTGCCAGCCTGAAGGGCGCGACGAACCTGCAGATGATCGTGCTGGCGATGCCCGCGCGGCCCGATCCCTACGCGACCGTGTTCTACACGCTCGAGGCGCGCAGGCGCACCGGCACCTACGAGTCCGCCCTGGCGGGCGATGCGGTGATCATCCACAAGGTGGAGGACTACGGCACGGCCTACAGCGTCGATGCGGACGAGCCGCCGGCGGACATCGCCAACAACGAGGGCTCGATGTTCAAGCCCGGCGAAACCTGGCTCTCGCCCGACCACTCGCGCTGGGTCCGGGTCGATGCGATGACGGCGACCGGCTTTCTGGTCACGGTGGGGCCGATGCCGCGGGTCACCGGCGGCCGGCTGCCGGCGCTGCGCAGGACGGCCGCGCCGGTTGCGCCGCAGCCGACGGCGCCTGCCCGTTCCGCGCGGGGTTCATGGGATGCCGGGCCTGGCCGCACCGATGGAGCGCGGGCGATTCGCTGAACCGCCGTGCGCCGGCGGCCGCCATGCCCGCGGATGCGATAATCGGCCGCATGAGCGAATCCACGAACAAGTCCGGCACCACCCACTTCGGCTTCCGCGACGTGCCGGTGGGCGAGAAGCAGAAGCTGGTCGGCGAGGTGTTCTCGTCGGTGGCAGGCAACTACGACCTGATGAACGACCTGATGTCGATGGGCATCCACCGGGTCTGGAAGCGCTACTTCGTCGCCACCGCGCAGGTGGGCAAGGGCGACCGCGTGCTGGATCTTGCCGGCGGCACCGGCGACATCGCCGCGCTGCTGAGGGATCGCGTCGGCGAGAGCGGCGAACTGGTGCTCGGCGACATCAATGGCGAAATGCTGCGCGTCGGCCGCGACCGCATGACCGATCGCGGCAATGTGCGCGGGTTCGAATACGTGCAATGCAACGCGCAGGCGCTGCCATTCCCGGATGCCAGCTTCGACCTGGTCACCATCGCCTTCGGCCTGCGCAACGTCACCGACAAGGATGCGGCGCTGGCCGAGATGCTGCGGGTGCTCAAGGTCGGCGGGCAGGCGCGGGTGCTGGAGTTCTCGGAAGTGAAGGCCGACTGGTTCAAGCCGCTGTACGACTTCCACTCGTTCCAGGTGCTGCCGCGGCTCGGGAAACTGTTCGCGCACGACGCCGGCAGCTATCAGTACCTGGCCGAGTCGATCCGCAAGCATCCGCCGCAGGACGAACTGAAGGCGATGATGGAAGCCGTGGGCTTCGCGCGCTGCGACTACAAGAACCTGTCGGGCGGGATCGTCGCGGTCCACACCGGCTACAAGACGTAGGTCGGGACGACGGAGACCTTCAAAGCCCTCCCCTTCAAGGGGAGGGTTGGGTGGGGATGGGTTTCCCGTCCGTCGCCCGTGAACCCAGGGATGCACCTCGCCGAACCCCATCCCCACCCCGGCCCTCTCCTTGAAGGGGAGGGGAAAAATCTCGTCGTGAACCCAACCCCGGCTGGTCGCTTCCGCTTGCCGGCGCATCGTGGGCCTAACCCCAACCTACGCACGCCATTTGGGCACGAGCGGGCAGGGCGCTAGACTTGGCGATCCTGTCCGCTTCCCCCGGATCACGATGCGCACCTTGCTCCTTTCCCTTGGTTTTGCCGCCGTCCTGGCCGGCTGCCAACGCGACGCGGCCGACACCGCTACCCCCACGCCCACCGCGAAGCCCGCCATGACCGCTTCGGCCAGCATTGACGAGCACTCCTATGCCGAGCCCGGCAAGGTCGCCATCGACGACCTGGCGCTGGACCTGAAAGTCGACTTCGATACGAAGACCATCTCCGGCACCGCGACCTACACCCTGGACTGGAAGGACAAGGGTGCGAAGCAGCTGGTGCTCGACACCCGCGACCTGTCGATCGACAAGGTCGAGGGCGAGACCAGGGACGGCGCGTGGCAGCCGCTGCAGTACGGCATGGCCAAGCGCGACGACATCCTGGGCAGCAAGTTCACCATCGAGGCGCCCGAGCAGAACGCGCATATCCGGGTGACGTATGCGACTTCGCCCGACGCCTCCGGCCTGCAGTGGCTGGAGCCGGCGATGACCGAGGGCAAGCAGTTGCCCTTCATGTTCAGCCAGTCGCAGCAGATCCACGCGCGCAGCTGGGTGCCGCTGCAGGACACGCCGAGCGTGCGCTACACCTACAGCGCGCACGTGACCACGCGCCCGGACGTGATGGCGCTGATGAGCGCCGACAACGATCCCAAGGCGGCGCGTGACGGCGACTACACGTTCAAAATGCCGCAGAAGATCCCGTCCTACCTGATGGCGATCGCCGCCGGCGACCTGGTGTTCAAGCCGATCTCCGAGCGCTCCGGCGTGTGGGCCGAGCCGGCGATGGTCGACAAGGCGCAGGCCGAGTTCGACGACACCGAGAAGATGATCCAGACGGCCGAGTCGCTGTACGGCCCGTACCGCTGGGGCCGCTACGACATCCTCGTGTTGCCGCCGTCGTTCCCGTATGGCGGCATGGAGAACCCGCGCCTGACCTTCGCCACGCCGACGGTGATCGTGGGCGACAAGTCGCTGGTGTCCCTGGTTGCGCACGAGCTGGCGCACAGCTGGTCGGGCAACCTGGTGACCTTCTCCAGCGCCAAGGACGCCTGGCTTAACGAGGGCGTCACCAGCTACGTCGAGAACCGCATCATCGAGGCCCTGTACGGCAAGGAACAGGCCGACATGGAAAGCGTCATCGCGCGCAACGAGCTCAAGGAAGAATTCAAGCAGATCGATCCGAAGCTGCAGGTACTGGCCGAGAAGCCGGGCGTGTTGAAGGACCCGGACAACAGCTCCTCGTCGACCGTCTACACCAAGGGCGCGTGGTTCCTGCAGTTCCTCGAGCAGCGCTTCGGGCGCGAGGACTTCGATGCCTTCCTGCGCGGCTACTTCGACCATTTCGCGTTCCAGAGCATCTCCAGCCAGCAGTTCGCCGACTACGCCAAGGCCAACCTGCTGGACAAGTACCCGGACAAGGTGAGCCAGGCCGAATTCGATGCATGGCTGTACGAGCCCGGCGTCCCGCCGACCGCGCCGCAGGTGCTGGCGCGCAAGTTCGGCGTGGTCGATTCGGCGCGGCTGGCGTGGCTGGGCAGCGGCGAATTGCCGCCGCCGGCGATCACCGGCGACTGGAGCACGCAGGAATGGGTGCACTTCATCGAAGGCATGCCGGAGACGCTGCGTGTCGACCAGCTGGCCCAGCTCGACGGCGCCTACCACTTCACCGGCACGCCCAACGGCGAGATCGCGCAGCGCTGGTATCCGCTGGCGGTGCGCAGCGGCTATACCGCGGCCAATGACGCGATCGCCGCGTTCCTGGAAAAGATCGGCCGTCGCAAGCTGATCATGCCGACCTACAGCGCGCTGGTGCAGACCACCGATGGCCTGGCGCTGGCCAAGGCCGTATTCGCCAAGGCCAGGCCCGGCTACCACCCGATCACCACCGGCTCGGTGCAGAAGGTGATCGACGAAGCCAAGCCGAAGGCCGCGCCCGCGGCGGCGCCGGTGCAGGACGCACCGGCGGAGGACAGCAAGCCCGCGGCCGCGGGCGACGCCACCGCTCCGGCGCCGCAGCAGGCGCCGGACGCCGGCTGAGCCGGACATCTTTCTTTTTGTGGGAGCGGCCATGGCCGCGATTGCGGGTCCGATGAATCGCGGCCATGGCCGCCCCCACAAGCGCTTGCCCCTGCGTGGTGGCTTGGCATGACGACGGCGATCCTTGTCGTCGTTGCTGTCGTGGTTGTCGTGGCCGCGCTCGCGGCCTTCCTGCTCTGGCGCGACCCCTACGCCCTGATCCGCGCCGAATTCGCGCGCGAGCGGATGGCGCTGGGGCTGGCGCGCCGCGTCGTCGACATCGACGGCATTCGCTGGGCCTACGCCGAAGGCGAAGCGCGCGACGCCGATGCGCCGGTGCTGGTGATGGTGCACGGCTTCACCGGCAGCAAGGAGAACTGGTATCCGGTCGCCAGGCGCCTGCGCGGCCGCTATCGGCTGCTGATCCCGGACCTGCCGGGCTGGGGCGAGAGCCAGCGCGAGGGCGTCACCGATCACGGCTTCGCCGCGCAGGCCGCGCGCGTGGCGGCGTTCATCCGTGCGACCTGCGACCGGCAGGTGGTGGTGCTCGGCCATTCGATGGGCGGCGGCATCGCCGCGGTGCTGGCCGCGCGCGAGCCGGGGCTGGTCGCGCGCGTCGGCCTGTTCGACGCCGCCGGCGTGCGTTTCGCCGACAACCAGTTCGGCCTCGACGTGCTGGCCGGCAGCAATCCGTTCGGCGTGCACGACCGCGCCTCGCTGGCGGCCTACTTCGACATCCTGTTCCACGACCGCGGCGCGCTGCCGGCGATGCCGTGGCCGGCGCCCGCCATCCTCATCGCCCGGCGACGCCGCGACAGCGCCTTCGAGCAGGCGGTGCTCGACGACATCGGCCGCGGCCCCGAGCAGTTCCTGCCCGGCGAGGAAGCCGCGCGCATCCGCCAGCCGGCGCTGCTGGCCTGGGGCGCGCACGACCGGGTGATCGATCCCAGCGCGATGGATCTTTACGCAGCGAAGATGCCGCAGGCGCGTAAAGTGCTGCTGGACGGCAGCGGCCACATGACGGTGATGGAACAGCCCGACGACATCGCCGACGCGATCGAACGCCTGCTTGCCGCCGCACCGGTCGAACAGGGAGCCCACGCATGAACCACCGCACCATCTTCTGCGCCGCGCTGCTGGCGGTGGCCGCCACCGCCGTTTCCGGCTGCGGCGACCGCGCCGCCGAGGAGTCCGCGCGCGCCGCCGCGCAGGCCGCCGCCAACGAAAAGGCGGCAAAGGAATACGCAGACGGCTTCGACGCGGCGGTGGCCGCGGAAAACTGGGCACTGGCCAAGGCCCAGGGCGACGTGCTGTTCGCGCGGTTCCCGGACACCAGGCAGGCCGCGCGCATCCGCCCGCACTACGACGAGGCCAAGGCCAAGGCAGACGCGGAGCGCGAGGCGAGGCGCGCCGCCGCGCTGTGGAGCTACCAGACCGAAAACGTGAAGGGTGGCCAGCAACTCTCGGCGGCGATCTATTCGAAGGATGCCGTCGACACCGACGGCAGCGGCGCCAATCCGGTGCGCCTGATCTTCCGCGACCACCCGACCTGGGGCACGAGCAGCTACCTGGTGCTGCAGGCCGGCGACTTCGCCTGTTACGGCGGCTGCCGGGTCAAGGTCAAGGTCGACGACGCGGCGCCGAAGTCGATGTCGGCGCTGCGCCCGGACACCGACGAGGCCGTGGCCATGTTCATCAACGACGAGCAGGCGCTGTGGCGGATGCTCAAGGACGCGAAACAGGTGTCGGTCGAATTCCCGGTCAAGGCCGGCGGCACGCGCACGGCGGTGTTCGAGGTCGCGGGGCTGGACCGGAAGAAGTTGCCCGGCTGGGACTGAGCCGCCGGTCGGGGCTACGCAGGTGCTCCACGGCGCGTCCCGACATCGCGATCGCGCCCATGCGGCGTTCCTACACGTTGCTGAAACCTTGGCGGAGTAGAGTCGGGCCACGGCATGCAGCGCACGGAAAGCGCCGCGCCGCATCGACGCGCTGCCCGGACGCGCGCGCCAGGCACACCAGCCGGGATCGGCGCCGGAGCGGCAGCGGACCCCGAAGCAGGAGACGGCCATGCTCGCTCCCCGCCTGCACCACTTCCTCGACGAACGCCACGCGCCGTACACCACGCTCACCCACGACCGCACGATCACCGCGCAGGAGACCGCGAACTGCGCGCACATCGGCAACCGCCACTTCGCCAAGACCGTGATGCTCAAGGTCGACGGCGAACTGGTGATGATGGTGATGCCGGCCGCCTATCGCATCGACCTGACCCGCCTGTCGCGCGCCCTGGGCGGGCGCGAGGTCGAGCTCGCACAGGAATCGGAATTCCGCGACGCCTTTCCCGACTGCGAACTCGGCGCGATGCCGCCGTTCGGCAACCTCTACGACATGCCGGTCTGCGTCGACGCGCGCCTCTCGGAACATCCGGAGATCGTCTTCAACGCCGGCTCGCACACCGAACTGGTGCGGATGCCGTACGCGCAGTTCGAGCAGCTGGTGAAACCCGAGCCGCTGTGGCTGGCGCACGTGATGTGAGCCCTACAACGCGTATCCGAACTGCTGCTTGAACTGCTCGTTGAACTCGTCGTAGTCGAAGCGCTGGTTCTGGGTGCCGGGGTGCTCGACCTTCAGCGCGCCCATCAGGTTGCCGATGCGGCCGATGGTCAGCCAGTCGCAGCCCTTCTCGATGCCGAAGATCAGGCCGGCGCGGAAGGCGTCGCCGCAGCCGGTGGGGTCGGTGATCCGGCGCTCGTGCGCCGGCGGGACGTCGTAGGTCTTGCCGCCGGTGAAGATCATCGCGCCCTTGGGGCCGCGGGTGGCGATGTAGGCCTTCACCTTGCCGGCGATCTCCTGCTCGCTCCAGCCGGTGCGCTCCTGCAGCAGGTTGGACTCGTAGTCGTTGACGGTGACGTAGTCGGCCTGCTCGATGAAGGCGCGCAGCTCGGCGCCGTTGAACAGCGGCATCGCCTGGCCGGGATCGAAGATGAAGGGGATGCCGGCCTCGGCGAACTCCTTCGCGTTCTGGATCATGCCCTCGTAGCCGTCGGGGCTGACGATGCCGATGCTGATGCCGGGCACGTCGCGGACGTGGTTCTCGTAGCTGCGCATCATCGCGCCGGGGTGGAAGGCGGTGATCTGGTTGTTGTCCAGGTCGGTGGTGATGAACGCCTGGGGCGTGAACAGCTCCGGGATCTCCTTGACCTGGTCCAGCGGGATCTCGAGCTCCTCGAAGTACTCGCGGTACGGGCCGAAGTCCTGGCCCACCGTGGCCATCGGGACCGGGTCGCCGCCCAGCAGCTTGAGGTTGTAGGCGATGTTGCCGGCGCAGCCGCCGAACTCGCGACGCATCCGCGGCACCAGGAACGAGACGTTGAGGATGTGCACCTTGTCCGGGAGGATGTGGTTCTTGAACTGGTCGGGAAACACCATGATGGTGTCGTAGGCCAGGGAGCCACAGATCAGGGCAGACATCAGGCAGGCGCTCGTTCGGGGCGGAATGGGCGGCTAGGTTAGCCGGCCGGATGCGACGAGGCCAGCCGTGGGGCGCCCGGACAGGACCCGAAAGGACCCCGTGTGGGAGCGGCCATGGCTGCGATCGAGGGGTGTGGCCATGGCATCGCGGCCATGGCCGCTCCCACGGGGAAATTCCTGCGACCAGGGAAACCGCGCCCGCGAAGCGTCCACGGCCCGCTTTTTTGCTAGGCTAGCCGACTCTTTTCACCCATTCCTCACGGACATTCGCCCCCGATGTTCAAGAAGTTCCGCGGCCTGTTCTCCAACGACCTGTCGATCGACCTCGGCACGGCCAATACCCTCATTTTCGTCCGCGGGCAGGGCATCGTGCTCAACGAGCCGTCCGTGGTCGCGGTGCGCCAGGACCGGTCCGGCTCCGGCAACCGCACGGTCGCCGCGGTCGGCACCGAGGCCAAGCAGATGCTCGGCCGCACCCCCGGCGGCATCACCACGATCCGGCCGATGAAGGACGGCGTCATCGCCGACTTCACCTACACCGAGGAAATGCTCAAGTACTTCATCCGCAAGGTGCATAAATCGCGCTTCCTGCGGCCCAGCCCGCGGGTGCTGATCTGCGTGCCCTGTGGCTCGACCCAGGTCGAGCAGCGCGCGATCAAGGAATCGGCGCTGGAAGCCGGCGCCCGCGACGTGTCGCTGATCGAGGAACCGATGGCCGCGGCGATCGGCGCCGGCATGCCGGTGACCGAGGCGCGCGGCTCGATGGTGGTGGACATCGGCGGCGGCACCACCGAGGTCGCGGTGATCGCGCTGTCGGGCATCGTCTATTCGCAGTCGGCGCGCATCGGCGGCGACCGCTTCGACGAGTCGATCATCAACTACGTGCGCCGCAACCACGGCATGCTGATCGGCGACAGCACCGCCGAGAAGATCAAGCTGGAAATCGGCAATGCCTGGCCGCAGGACCGGGTGATCGAGATGGAGGTCTTCGGCCGCCACCTCGCCGAAGGGGTGCCGAAGATGATCACCATCACATCCAGCGAAGTGCTAGAGGCGCTGCGCGAGCCGCTCGCCGGGATCGTCAGTGCGGTCAAGCAGGCGCTGGAACAGACCCCGCCGGAACTGAGCGCGGACGTCGCCGAGCTGGGCATCGTGCTCACCGGCGGTGGCGCGCTGCTGCGCGACATGGACCGCCTGCTGTCCGAAGAAACCGGGCTGCACGTGCAGGTGGCGGAAGATCCGCTGACCTGCGTGGCGCGCGGTGGCGGGCGCGCGCTGGAATTGTTGGATACGCACGGCAACGAGTTCTTCGCCTACGATTGAGGCGAAGGCGGGAATGGGGAGTTGGGGATCGGGGAGCGGGGCGCGCAAGACGGCAGGGGCTGCGTGATTCCGTTTTTCCCGAAGCTTTTTCCCCGGTAGTCCAGGGCCGGACTTGGCGCCACACGGCAATCCTTGCGGCGGAAACTGTTTCCAGTTCCGCAAAAAAACAGCGCGGGGATTCATCGCCGTGCGTGGAGTGGCATCCTTAGTTCGCGGCTTCGAGATCGTTCGTCGCCCGCGTGGTTTCCGCGCCGACGCCGCTGCATTTCCGATTTCCCACTCCCCATTTTCGATTCCGGTTCTGACACGTGCCTGCCTACGCCAGCCCCACGCCTCCACGCACCGGTGATGTCGCGGGCACGCTGCGCCTGCTGACCTATCTGGCGCTGGCGGTGGCGCTGCTGGTGTTCGACCACCGCGGTGGCTGGCTGACCCGGATCCGCGCCCAGGCCAACGTCGCGGTGCAGCCGCTGTGGTGGCTGGCCGGGCTGCCGGCGCGACTGGGCGACAGCGTGCGCGATGACGCGGTGACCCGTTCGATGCTGGCCGAGGACAACCGCCGGCTGCGCAATGCGCTGCTGGTCAGCGGTGCGCGGCAGGCGCGATTGCAGGTGGCGGCGGCCGAGAACGCGCGCCTGCGCGGCCTGCTCGGCGCGGCCGAACGCGGCGGCCTCGACGTGCAGCTGGCACCGATCCTCGACATCGACCTCGATCCCACTCGCCAGCGCCTGATCCTCGACGCCGGCCGCCGCGACGGCGTGCGTCTGGGGCAGAGCGTGATCGATGCCGGCGGGCTGATCGGCCAGATCATCGAAGTCACCCCGGCCACGGCCACGGTGCTGCTGATCACCGACCCGGACCACGCGGTGCCGGTGCTGGTCGGCCGCAACGGCGTGCGCCTGGTGGCCTACGGCAAGGGCCGCAGCGACCAGCTCGAACTGCCCAACATCCCGCTGTCGGCCGATGTGAAGGTGGGCGACGCGATCATCACTTCGGGCCTGGGCGGCCGCTTTCCGCCGGGGTTCCCGGTCGGCACCGTTGACGCGCTGCGTCCCGACGACAGCCGTGCCTTCCTGGTCGCGGAGCTGAAGCCCGCCGCCCGTCTTGATCGTGGCCGCGACGTGCTGTTGCTGCAGCAAAGCCGTGAATCGGAACAACAACCGCAACAACAGGGCGTGGACGAACCCGAAGTGGATGCATCCAGCGTCGCCGGTGGAGCGGCCGCCTCCGCGAACGGCTCCGCCGGCCCCCGATCCGCGACTCCCGATTCCCGACCCGCTCCGCAGGAGGCCAGGCCATGAGCCGTCCGCGCCGCCTCTGGCTGCTGCCGGTCAGCATCATCGCGGCGCTGCTGCTGGGCCTGCTGCCGCTGCCGCCGGTGCTGCAGCCGCTGCGCCCCTACTGGCTGGCGCTGGTGGTGGCGTTCTGGGTGATCGAGGATCCGGACCGCGCCGGCCTCGGCTTCGCGTTCGCGATGGGCGTGATCGGCGACCTCGCCTTCGGCGGCATCCTCGGCGAGCAGGCGCTGCGGCTGACGGTGATGGCCTTCATCCTGCAGCGTTTCCGCGCCCAGGTGCGCTTCTTCCCGATGGCGCAGCAGGCGCTGGTGATCGGCGGCCTGCTGCTCAATGACCGCGTGGTCAGCGCGGCGGTACACCTGATGCTCGACGAGCCGCAGCTGCCGTGGTCGTACTGGTGGGCGCCGCTGCTGGGCATGATGCTGTGGGCGCCGCTGTTCGTGCTGCTCGATGCGCTGCGCATCGGCAGGCGCAGGTCCTGATGCGCCAGGTGCGGCGCCGGCTGAAGAACCACGTGCGCGAAACCGCGCAGTTCCGCGTCCGCGCGCTGCTGGGGTTCGTGATCGTGGTGCTGGCGCTGGGCGGGCTGGCCGGCTGGTACTTCAAGCTGCAGGTGCTCGACCACGCCGACTACGCGAAGCGCTCGGAGGCCAACCGGATCAAGCCGCGGCCGGTGGTGCCGGCACGCGGCGTCATCTACGACCGCAAGGGCCGGATCCTGGCCGACAACGTGCCGGCGTTCCGGCTCGACGTGGTGCCGGAGGATGCCGGCGACCCGAAGGCGCTGGTCGCCGAGCTGTCGAAGATCATCGCGCTGGCGCCCGAGGACATCGAGCGCTTCGAACGCGAGCGCAAGGCCAACCGCAGCTTCCGCGCGCTGACCCTGAAGCTGCGCCTGAGCGAAGACGAGGTGGCGCGCTTCGCGGTCGACCAGTGGCGCTTCCCCGGGGTGAGCGTGGAGCCCTACCTGACCCGGCGCTACCCCTACGGCGCGCTGATGGCGCACATCGTCGGCTACGTCGGCCGCACCGACGAGAAGGACATCGAGCAGTACGGGCCGGGGCAGGCGCTGTTCAACCACACCGGCCGCGCCGGCATCGAGCGCTATTACGACGAGGCGCTGCGCGGCAAGGTGGGCTACGAGGAGGTCAAGACCAACGTCGAGGGCCGCGCGCTGGGCCGCGTCGGCCGGATCCCGGCGACCGCCGGTGCCGACCTGCGGCTGGCGGTGGACGTGGACCTGCAGCGGACCATGGTCGAGGCCTTCGGCGACCACGACGGCTCCGCGGTGGCGATCGACCCGAAGACCGGCGAGATCCTGGCCATGGCCAGCCTGCCCAGCTACGACCCCAACCTGTTCGTCAACGGCATCTCCAGCGCCGACTACCGCGCGCTGATGGACAACCCGTCGCGGCCGCTGTTCAACCGCAACGTGCTCGGCGGCGGCCCGCCGGGTTCGACGATCAAGCCGTTCGTGGCGCTGGCCGGGCTGGAAAGCGGCCTGCGGCGGCCCGAGGACCGGGTGTTCAGCACCGGCGAATTCCACATCCCCGGGCAGAAGCGCGGCTATCGCGACGCCCACGGCGGCAGTGGCTGGGTGGACCTGCACAAGTCGATCGCCGCGTCGGTGAACTACTACTACTACAAGCTCGCCTACGACATGGGCATCGACCGGCTGGCCAGCTACATGCACCGCTACGGCTTCGGCGAGCCGACCGGGATCGACCTGACCGGCGAGAACGGCGGCGTGGTGCCGTCGCCGGAATGGAAGGCGAAGAACAGCCGCGAGCCCTGGTATCCGGGGGAAACGGTGATCTCCGGCATCGGCCAGGGCTACTGGATCGCGACCACGCTGCAACTCGCGCAGGGCACCGCGGCGCTGGCCGCCGATGGCGCCATGCACCGCCCGCACCTGGCCAGCGACCGCCGCGACGGCTTCCGCAACCCGTGGGCAGCGGTACCGCAGCCGGCGCCCAGGCGCCTGTCCGATAACCTCGGATACATCCGCGCGGTGCAGGGCGGCATGGAGGGCACGATCCACGAACCGGGCGGCACCGGGCGGGCCATGGCGATCGGTGCGAGCTACCGCATGGCCGGCAAGACCGGTACCGCGCAACGGGTCAGCCGCAAGGGCAATGTCAGCACTAACCCGCACTCGTTGCCGCTGCACCTGCGCCACCAGGCGTGGTTCATCGGTTATGCACCGGCCGCCGATCCGCGGATCGCGGTCGCGGTGATGGTCGAGCACGGCGGTTACGGCGGTTCCACCGCCGCGCCGATCGCGCGCAAGCTGTTCGACGCCTGGCTGCTGGGCAAGTATCCCGAACCCGATCCGGATGCGATCCCGATGACCGCGATCGGCGCGCGCGCCGTGGCGGCGCATACCGCGCCGACCCCGGTGCGTGCGGCCCGCGCGGCGATCCCGGGCCTCGACGAGGCCACGGTCGAACTGATCCGCGGCGGACCCGGGGCAGGGCGATGAATATCATCCTGCGCTGGCTGCTGGACCTCGTGCAGCGCTTCGTGCGCACCCTGGACTGGTCGCTGTGCGCGGCCCTGTTCGCGCTGATGGCCATCGCGCTGGCCGTGCTGTACAGCGCCGGCGGGCAGAACGGCATGGACCTGGTGGTCGCGCAAGGCGCGCGCTACGGGGTCGGGCTGGCGGCGATGTGGGGCCTGTCGCGGGTGACCCCGCTGCGGCTACGCGACGCCACGCCGCTGGTCTACGCCGCCACGCTGCTGCCGCTGGTGCTGGTGCTGGCGATCGGCACCGGCAAGCACGGCAAGCACTGGATCGACCTGCAGCTGTTCTATTTCCAGCCGTCGGAACTGCTCAAGCTGAGCCTGCCGATGATGGCGGCGTGGTACCTCGACCGCCAGCTGCTGCCGCCGCGCATCGGCGCGGTGCTGGCCACTGCGGTGATCATCGCGGTGCCGACCGCGCTGGTGCTGCTGCAGCCGGACTTCGGCACCGCGATGCTGGTCGCGATCAGCGGCGCGTTCGTGCTGTTCCTGGCGGGCTTGTCGTGGTGGTGGTTCGCGATCGCTTTCGGCGGCGTCGCCGGCGCCGCGCCGGTGGCCTGGTTCTGGCTGCTCAAGCCGTACCAGAAGGATCGCATCCTGACCTTCCTCGATCCCGAATCCGATCCGCTCGGCGCGGGCTGGAACATCATCCAGTCGAAGATCGCGATCGGTTCGGGCGGCATGACCGGGCAGGGCTGGATGCAGGGTTCGCAGTCGCACCTGGACTACTTGCCCGAGCACACCACCGACTTCATCTTCGCGGTGCTCTCCGAGGAGTTCGGCTGGATCGGCGTGGCCACGGTGCTGGCGCTGTACCTGTTCGTGGTCGGACGCTGCCTGTGGATCGCCGCGCAGGCGCGCGACGGCTACGCACGGTTGCTGGCCGGCAGCCTGGGGCTGGCGTTCTTCGTCTACGTGATCGTCAACGGCGGCATGATTTCCGGCCTGCTGCCGGTGGTCGGCGTGCCGATGCCGCTGCTGTCCTACGGCGGCACCGCGGCGGTGTCGCTGCTCGCTGGCCTGGGCGTGGTGATGTCGGTGCGCAACCATCGCCCGATCCACGGGTAGGCGCTCGGCGATGGCCCCTGCAGCGGGGCCCTGGCGCGGAAGCATCCCGGGGCTTGCAGCAGAAGGCGAAATGCGCCTTTTCCACGATCGCCGCACTGTATGGCGCGGCCTGCGGGAGGCGGCCCGACCAAGCGAGTATCGGGGAGCGACTCGGGTCGCCTCCCGCGGGCCGCCTCGCGGATCCCCAAGCCACCTCGCGGATCCCACAAGGGTCCGGAAATCGCCCGGCGTCAGCAGCTCTTGTCCTGGTCGGCGCATCGCATCGTTGCTGAACGCCTTGTGCGCGATGTCGTAGCGTGGCGCCGACCCGATGGTGGCTGCATGCTACCCTCGCGCCGATGATCCGACGCTCCTTGCCCATGCGCCTGCACGTCATCCTGGTTCCGCTCGCACTCGCCCTGGCCGCCTGCGCAACCGGGGCGACGCCGCCCCCGCCGACCGCCGCGACTTCGCAGCCGTCGCCCGTCGTCCCCGCTGCTCCCGCGGCCCCCGCAACCGCTCCCGCGGAGGCGCTGCTGCCGAAGATCCCGCAGCCGCCCGAACGCCCGGTCGCGCCGCCTTCGGTGACCGATCCGGCGCTCCCGCTGGCCCAGCGCATCGACGCCTTCGTCGACTACACCGCGCAGGCCTACAACGTGGATCCGCAGCGGATCCGCGACACGCTGGCGCAGGCGGAGTTCAAGCAGAGCATCATCGACGCGATCTCGCGCCCGGCCGAGAAGGTGCGGCCCTGGCGCGACTACCGCCCGATCTTCATGAACGACGCGCGGATCGACGGTGGTCGCGCGTTCTACGCCGAGAACCGCGCCGCGCTCGACCGTATCGCCAGCCAGACCGGAGTGCCGGCGCAGTACATCGTCGCCATCATCGGCGTGGAAACCAGCTACGGCCGCATCACCGGCAACTACCGCGTGCTCGACGCGCTGTACACGCTGGCGTTCTGGCACCCCAAGCGCGCGCCGTTCTTTGCCGGCGAGCTGGCCCAGCTGTTCGCGCTCACCAACGAAGAGCCGCAGCTCGACATCCTCGCGCTCAAGGGCAGCTACGCCGGCGCGATGGGCATGGGCCAGTTCATGCCGTCGAGCTACCGCAACTGGGCGAAGGACGGCGACGGCGATGGCCGCCGCGACCTGCTCGACCACAAGCCGGACGTGTTCGCCTCGATCGCCAACTACTTCGTCGTCCACGGCTGGCAGCGCGGCGGCCCGGTGGTGGCGCGCGCGACGCGCGACGCCGCGGCAAGCGATTTCACGCCCGATGGCCTGGACCCGGTCTATCCGCTGCCGATGCTGGCCGCGCGTGGCTACGGCCCGCAGCCCGGCGAGCCGACTGCCGACGGCGCGACGCTGCTTTCGCTCGACGGCGAGGCGGGCAAGGAATACTGGCTCGGCTACCGCAACTTCTACGTCATCACCCGCTACAACCATTCGCCGATGTACGCGCTTGCCGTGCACCAGCTGGCGCAGGCGATCGGCGGCAACGGCACGCCGTGATGCTGCGGCCGAATGCCCCGCTGCGAATCCTGCCCGCGCTGGCGGTGATCGCAACGCTGGCGCTGGCCGGCTGTGCCAGCGGGCCGAAGAAGTCCGCATCCGAGGCGTCCGCCTTGCCTGATGGCGAGGCCGTGCGCCGCGGCGAATTGCCGTCCGGCAAGCGCTCGCCGTATGCGCCGGCGCAGGAGGACACGTCCAAGCGCGGCCACTACACCGCCGGCGGCCTGTATGCGCCGCACATCCAGGACAGCGTGCCCGACGACCTGCCCGACGTGGATGCGATCCCCGAGCCCGACGTCGTCGCCGAGCCGCGTTCGCGCTACGGCAACCGTTCGCCTTACAAGGTGCTCGGCAAGAGCTACAAGGTGCGCGACAGCGCCGAGGGCTACGACGAGAAAGGCATGGCCTCGTATTACGGCAACAAGTTCCACGGCCGCCGCACTTCCAACCTCGAGGTGTACGACATGTACGCCTTCACCGCCGCGCACAAGACGCTGCCGCTGCCGAGCTTCGCGCGGGTGACCAACCTCGACAACGGCAAGTCGGTGGTGGTGCGGGTCAACGACCGCGGCCCGTTCCACGACGGCCGCATCATCGACCTGAGCTACGCCGCCGCGGTCAAGATCGGGATCCGCGCGGCCGGGACCGGGCGGGTTGAGGTCGTTGGCCTGAGCCCGGGCGAGAACGCGCGCAACGACTACGACGCGGTCGCCGCACGCGGCAAGTCCACGACGGCACCGGTTGCGAGTGGCGCCGGCAACGGCGCGCTGCAGCTGCCGCCGGGCGTGCGCATCGCCACCGGCAAGCCGCAGCCGGCCAGTGCGATGGACAAGCTGATCGAGGGCGTGCTGCCGATCGGCGCGGCCAATGCAAGCGAGCGCGTGGCCGACGAACGCGTGACCACCGCACCTGCGCCCGCGACCGCTGCAGCGTCGCCGTCGACAGCCGCGACGGGCGCGGCCGCGTCGGCACCGGCACCGGCGGGCGATCTCGACTGGCGCTTCGACATGCGCCAGGACGGCAAGGCGATGACCGCCGACGAATTCGATGCCTGGATGAAGGCGCGGCGCGCGCGTGTGGCCACCGGCAAGGCCGGCAAGCCCGATCCCTACGGCGCGGCCGCGCCGGGCGCGCGTGCCGTGGCCAAGGCGCCGCCACGCACGCCGGCACCCGCGCAGGAAACGGTCGCGGCTGCGCGCGAAGCCGACGCGGCAGTCGCGCGGCCGGTGCCGCCGCCCGTGGCCGCCGGCACCGGCGTGACCCTGCAGGTGGCCGCCTTCGGTGCGCGCTCGAACGCCGAGCGCGCGCTGGCCATGCTGCGTGGCGCCGGCGTGCCCGATGCGCGCCTGCTCGACGGCCTGTCGGCCGGCAAGCAGGTGTGGCGCCTGCGCGTGGGCCCGGTCGACAGCGCGAAGATCCCGGAACTGTCGGCGCGCGTCGCCGGTCTGGGATTCGGCCAGCCCCAGGTCGTGCGCGAATAGCGATCCGCTTCTTCTTCACCTGATTCTCTTCACCCGATTTTCTATCCACCTCGCTTGCACAAGCGGTTTCCCGGAGTTTCGTTGTCGATGAATGTCACCCAGACCGCGCGTCGCGCCTTGCTCGTCGCCCTGTTCACGTCCGCCGTCGGTTTTGCCGCAGCCCAGACCCCCGCGCCAGAACCCGCCGCGCCGTCCGCGGCGCTCAGCGACAGCCTGCCGGTCCCGCCGGCGCCCGCGCCCAAGCAGTCCAAATCGTGGGTGCTGCTCGATGCCGCCAACGGCCAGGTGCTGGCCGGCGAAAACGTCGACCTGCGGGTGGAGCCGGCCAGCATCACCAAGGTGATGACCTCCTACGTGCTGGCCGCCGAGATGAAGGCCGGCAAGATCGGACGCGACGACCAGGTGTTGATGAGCGAGAACGCGTGGCGCACCGGCGGTGCGGGCACCGACGGCAGCTACAGCGGCTTCGAGGTCAACAAGACCGCCAAGCTGGTCGACATGGAAAAGGGCATGGTGGTGCAGTCGGGCAACGATGCGGCGATCGCGCTGGCTGAGCACGCCGCCGGCAGCGAGGCCGCGTTCGCGCAGCTGATGAATGCCTATGCGAACAAGCTCGGCCTGAAGAACACCCACTTCGCCAACGCCACCGGCCTGACCGCCGAGAACCACTACTCGAGCGCGCACGACCTGGCCCTGCTCGGCCGCGCGCTGGCCCGCGATTTCCCCGAGGCCTACGGCTACAACAAGATCAAGGAATTCACTGTCGGTCCGATCACCCAGCGCAACCGCAACCTGCTGCTGTGGCGCGATTCGACCGTCGACGGCATCAAGACCGGCCACACCTCTGCCGCGGGCTACTGCCTGATGGCCTCGGCCAAGCGCGGCGACCAGCGCCTGGTTGCGGTGGTGATGGGCGACACCAGCGAAAACCAGCGCGCGGTGGACGCGCAGGCGCTGCTCAACTGGGGCTTCCGCTTCTACGAGTCGCACAAGCTCTACGACGCCGGCAAGCCGGTGGCCAAGCAGAAGATCTGGAAGGGCAAGGCCGACGAACTGCGCCTCGGCGTCGCACGGCCGCTGCTGGTCAGCACCCCGCGCGGCAAGTACGCGCAGCTCAAGCCGACGATGGACGTGCCCAAGACCCTGGTCGCGCCGATCAAGAAGGGCCAGAAGATCGGCACGGTGAAGGTGACGCTGGGCGGAAAGACGATCGCCTCCGCGCCGCTGGTCGCGCTCGACGACGTCGAGGAAGCCGGCTTCTTCGGCCGCCTGTGGGATGCCTTCTGGATGTGGTGGGAATCGGCCTGAGCGCCGCGTTCCGGCATCGCGAATGAAGAAGGGCCCGCGCGAGCGGGCCCTTTGCGTTGGCGCAAGTTGCAGGAGCGGCTGAAGCCGCGCTCACAAGGGCGCTTGTGCGCCCGTCAGCGCGACAGCCCGAACAGCGTCGAGTTCACCCAGCCGCGGTTGCCCAGTTCGTCGTCGACTTCCCACATCAGTCCGGCCTTGTTGCCGGTGGGGTAGAGCATCATCCCGACGTCGAGGTCGCGCACCGCGCCGCCCTTGCCGTCGGACTGCTTCAGCAGCCGGGCCGGCTTGCTCACCGTCACCGCCTGCTGCGCATTGGCGGCCGATGCGTTCTCTGGCAACCCGCCTAGTTGCGCGACCATGTCGGTGTAGGCCTGCAGGTAGGCCAGGGTCAGCACCTGGCCGATCTCGGTGTTGGCGTAGCCGGTGGCGCCCCCGCCCAGGGCCGCGCCGCGGAACACGCCTGCGCCCGCGCTCCAGCCCAGGTCGGTCTTGGAGGCGTGGCCCTCGGACATCGCCACCTGTTCCGAGGAGCGCGCGTCGGTCACCGTCAGCACCACATCGGCGCTCTTGCGCTTGATGTTGATCCCGCCGATCACGGCTGCCGCGGTGCGGTCGCCGATCAGGCCGCCGATCAGCCCGCCGATCTTGTTGCCCGAGGCGTCGTTGTTCTGCGACACCACGTCCGGGACCATCACGTAGTCGGCCGCCTTGATCTGGCCCTTGCCGATGTTGGAGCCGCCGCGCAGCTCGCCGTCCGCGGCCAGCCCGCGTTCGGCCTGCATCGCTTTCAGGCCCATGCCGCGATCGACCAGGGTGAAGCAGCGCGAGCGGCTGACGAAGACCTTGATCAGGGCCGCAGGCGAGGCCAGCCGCTGGCCGGTCCACCAGTTGGTGCCCTGCGGTTCGACCACGGCAAGGGTGCCCAGCGAGCGGCTGCAGACCGGGATTTCGCCGGTCTTCTGCGCGCGCTCCTGTTGCGCGGTAGCGGCATGCGCGGGGCCGGCGGTCGCCGCCAGGACGGCCAGGGCGCAGGCGATGGCTCCGGCCAGCGAGGGATTGTGTTGGGCCATGATCGAGGTTCCTCGTGTTGGAAAGGCCCGTCGTGGGCCGTTCCCATGGCACACGTGGAAAGCAGCGTTTGCATGCCACCCCGGCCAACTGCCTTGGGTTGCGGCAGGGGCGGGCCCATAATCGGGCGATGGAAATCAAGTCCGACAACCCCGAGCACGGCTTCCAGTTCCCCGGCACCTTCGAGATCACCGCGATGGGGCCGGCCAGCGCCGGGCTCGAAACCGAAATCCCGAAGCTGCTGGTCGCCAGCGGCATCGCCGTGCTGCACGAGACGATCTCGTGGCGCGAATCGAGCGGCGGCAAGTTCGTCTCGGTGAAACTGAGCTTCCGCGCCGACGACCGCGCCCAGTACGAGGCCGCGCACGAAGCCCTGCGCGCGCACCCGGAAGTGAAGTGGACGCTCTAGCCCGGCGCACGGCCATCGTCCGCGACCTCGGTCGCCAGCCCTACGAACCGGTCTGGCGCGCGATGCAGCGCTTCACCGACCTGCGCGATGGCGATTCGATCGACGAGATCTGGGTGGTCGAACACGACCCGGTGTTCACCCTCGGCCAGGCCGGCAAGCCCGAGCACGTGCTGATGCCCGGCGACATCCCGGTGCTGCACGTCGACCGCGGTGGCCAGGTGACCTACCACGGCCCCGGCCAGATCGTGGTGTATCCGCTGCTCGACCTGAAGCGCCTGAAGACCGGCGTGCGCGACTACGTGTGCCGGATCGAGCAGGCGGTGATCGACACCCTGGCCGAATGGAACATCCATGCCGCGCGCCGCGACGGCGCGCCGGGCGTGTACGTCAACGATGCCAAGGTCGCCGCGCTCGGCATCCGCGTGCGGCGCGGCTGCACCTTCCACGGCCTGGCGTTCAACGCGGCGATGGATCTCGAACCGTTCGGCCGCATCAACCCCTGCGGCTACGCCGGGCTGCAGGTGACCTCGATGCTAGACTTGGGCGGCCCGTCGAGCCCCGACGCCGTCAAACCGGTGCTGCTCGACGCCATGGCGGCGCAGTTCGGCCTTGCGTTGCAGGCGGCCCCGCCGCCCGACCTCGCAGACCCGCGACCCGTCGCCGCCGCGCCTTCCCCTTCCACGCAAGCCGCCTGAGCGTCCGCCATGCCCGATTCCCCGTCGCGTTCGATTCCCCTGCAGGTCGTGGCCAATCCGGCGCCGGCGCTGGAGGCGGGGGCGAAGCAGGTCGCCGGCGACAAGATCGGGCGCTCGCCGGTGCAGTTCGCCGATGCGCCGGTGCTGCGCAAGCCGTCGTGGATCCGGGTGCGGATCCCGTCGGGCAACGCGGTCCAGAAACTCAAGGCCAAGCTGCGCGAGAACCGCCTGGTCACGGTGTGCGAGGAGGCCAGCTGCCCGAACATCCACGAGTGCTTCGGCCACGGCACCGCCACCTTCATGATCCTCGGCGAGGTCTGCACCCGCCGCTGCAGCTTCTGCGACGTCGCCCATGGCCGGCCGAAGCCGCCGGACCCGGCCGAGCCGCTGCACCTGGCGCAGACGGTGAAGGACATGGGCCTGAAGTACGTGGTGGTCACCAGCGTCGACCGTGATGACCTGCGCGACGGCGGCGCGGCGCACTTCGTCGACTGCATCGCGGCGATCCGCGAGTTCAGCCCCGGCACGAAGATCGAGATCCTCACCCCGGACTTCCGCGGCAAGGGCCGCATGGAGCGGGCGCTGGAGATCCTCGCGGCCAACCCGCCGGACGTGTTCAACCACAACATCGAGACCGTGCCGGACCTGTACCGCAACGTCCGCCCGGGCGCCGACTACCAGTGGTCGCTGACGCTGCTGCAGAAGTTCAAGCAGCAGCATCCGCACATCCCGACCAAGTCCGGGATCATGCTCGGCCTGGGCGAAACGATGGAGCAGGTGCAGGCGACGCTGCGCGACCTGCGCGCGCACGACGTCGAGATGGTCACCATCGGCCAGTACCTGCAGCCCAGCGCGCACCACCACCCGGTGCTGCGCTACTGGACGCCGGAGGAATTCAAGGCGCTGGAGGTCTACGGCATGTCGCTGGGCTTCACCCACGTCGCGTCCGGGCCGCTGGTGCGTTCCTCGTACCACGCCGATCGCCAGGCCGCCGAGGCCGGCGTCGCCGCCTGAATCGATGCCGCGGGCGATCGCTTCCGCGGCATCTGACGTTTCGTTCACATAAGGCGCGGCAGCCGCGGTTAGAGTGGATTTTGCGGGGCGGTGCAACTTTCAGCACTGTCCCGCCGTCCATCGAGGACGCCAGACTCCCTCCATCCCGAACAGCGGCCGTGGCGCGGCCCGAGTGAACGCATGAATCTGTCCCGCACCCTGTCCGTCTCCGTGATCGCCCTGGCCCTGTCGGTGCCGCTGGTGCTGATGGCGCGCGCCGACAACGCCGCGATTCCGTCCACCGCCAGCGTCGACCAGGCCACCACTTCGAAGATGGTCTACGGGCTGCTGTCCGACAGCCGCTACGCCTACCGGCCGCGGCCGCTGGACGGCACCCTGTCGGCCGACATCTTCAAGCGCTATCTCGAGTCGCTCGACGCCGGCAAGATGTTCTTCACCGCGCAGGACGTGGCCAAGTTCGCGCCGTACAAGGCCGGCATGGGCCGCGCGGTCAAGGCCGGCGAACTCGACCCGGCGTTCGCGATCTTCTCGCTGTTCAAGCAGCGCGTGGGCCAGCGCGTGGATTACGCGCGCGGCCTGCTCAAGCAGGACATCTTCGATTTCAGCGGCAACGACCGCTGGTACTACGATCGCGAGGACGCGCCGTGGGCGGCCAGCGATGCCGAGGTCGAGCAGCTGTGGAAGCAGTCGGTGCGCAACGACTGGCTGCGCCTGAAGCTGGCCGGCAAGCAGCCCGACGACATCCGCAAGACGCTCGACAAGCGCTACGCCAACCTCGACAAGACCCTGCAGCAGCTCGACGGCACCGACGCGTTCCAGAGCTTCCTCAACGCCTACACCGCCTCGATCGACCCGCACACCGATTACTTCGACCCGCGCAGCGCCGACCGCTTCAACCAGAGCATGTCGCTGTCGCTCGAAGGCATCGGCGCGCAGCTGCAGAAGCAGGACGACGTGGTGGTGATCCGCGAGCTCATCGCCGGCGGACCTGCCGCGACCAGCGGCAAGTTCACCCCCGGCGACCGCATCGTCGGCGTCGGCCAGGGCGCGAACGGGCAGATGGAAGACGTGATCGGCTGGCGCATCGACGACGTGGTCGAGAAGATCAAGGGCCCGAAGGGCACGCAGGTGCGCCTGGACGTGATCCCGGCGGCGATGGGCATGGACGGCAAGCCCAACCGCATCCTGCTCACCCGCGCCAAGATCCGGCTCGAGGAGCAGGCGGCCAAGTCCGAGATCCTCAAGCTGCCGGCGGCCGATGGCGCACCGGAGCGCCGCATCGGCGTGATCAAGCTGCCGGCGTTCTACCAGGACTTCGAGGGCCGCCGGAAGAACAGCGACGACTACGCCTCGGCCACCCGCGACGTGGCGCGCCTGCTCAAGCAGTTCAAGGTCGAAGGCATCGACGGCGTGGTGATGGACCTGCGCAACAACGGCGGTGGCTCGCTCAACGAGGCGATCGAACTCACCGGCCTTTTCATCGACAAGGGCCCGGTGGTGCAGGTGCGCGAGTCCGGCGGGCGGGTCAGCGTCGAGGGTGACCGCGACGCCGGCGTTGCGTGGGACGGCCCGCTGGCGGTGCTGACCAACCGCGGTTCGGCGTCGGCGTCGGAGATCTTCGCCGGTGCGATCCAGGACTACGGCCGCGGCCTGGTGATCGGCGAGACCACCTTCGGCAAGGGCACGGTGCAGAACCTGGTCGACCTCGACCGCTGGCCCGGCAACGAGGGCAAGCGCTATGGCCAGGTCAAGCTGACCATCGCGCAGTTCTTCCTGCCCGGCGGCAGCAGCACGCAGAACAAGGGCGTGGTGCCGGACATCGCCTTCCCGGTGATGGTCGACGCTTCGCAGTTCGGTGAGAGCACCTACGACAACGCGCTGCCGTGGACGCGGATCGCGGCGGTGCCGCACACCCAGTACGGCAACTTCGCGCCGCTGCTGCCCAAGCTCGAGGCGCGCCACGCCGCGCGCATCGCGCAGGACAAGGAATTCCAGTGGTTCGAGGAAGACGTCAAGGAATTCCGCACCGAGCAGGCGAAGAAGTACGTTTCGCTCAACGAGGCCGAGCGCCGCGCCGACCGCGACCGCCAGGACGCCAAGCGCAAGTCGCGCCAGGAACAGCGCAAGGCGCTGGGCCTGCCGCTGGATCCGCTGGCGGCCGACGCCGCCGACGACGGCCTGCAGGCCAACGAGCGCAACGTCGCCAAGGACGCGGCGCGCGAGAAGGCGGCCGAGGATGCGCCCGATCCGCTGCTGCGCGAGTCCGCGGCGATCCTCGCCGACGCCGTGCAACTGCTCGGCAACGACGAGGTGCTGTCGGCACAGGTGCTGCCCGAGGCCAAGGTGCAGGGGCACTGGGCGGACTGATCAACTGCATTGCAGCTGGAACATGGAACGGGCGCTTCGGCGCCCGTTTTGTTTGTATTTGGAAGCGCCGCCGACTTTGCGGGAGCGGCTTGAGCCGTGAGCTTCTCTCCCTCCCCTGCGAAGGCAGGGGAGGGTCGGGGAGGGGTTGCGTAGGCGCCCGCGAAATTCTCCGGAAAATCCGTCAGCGCCTGCGACACCCCCTCCCAACCTCTCCCTGCCTTCGCAGGGAGAGGCGCGACGAAAAAGTTCGCGGCTGAAGCTGCTCCCACAAGAGCAAGGTTTGCGGCGTCAGTGTTCGCGGATGCGGCCACGATTGGCCCACATGCGGGAGACAGCGTTGCGCGGCACGGCGCCGCGGCAGGCGTAGAATTCCATGCTCGGGATTGCGGTCCCGGCACCCCACGTCCCCTCGATCCGGATCCTTTCCATGAGTGCCTCGCCGCCGCTCGTGTCGCCGCCCGTTTCCGCGCTCGCCGTCGCCATCGCGCTGGCGGTGGTGTACGTGATCTGGGGCTCGACCTACCTGGGCATCCGCTTCGCGCTCGAGGGCGGCTGGCCGCCGCTGCTGATGGCGGGCACGCGCTTCCTCGCCGCCGGCGCCATCCTGTTCGCGGTGCTGCGCCTGCGCGGCGTGGCGATGCCGACGCCGATGCAGTGGCGCAACAGCGCCTTCATGGGCATGTTGCTGCTCGGCCTGGGCAATGGCCTGGTGTGCATCGCCGAGCAGTCGGTGTCGTCGGGACTGGCCGCGGTCGCGGTGGCCTCGGTGCCGCTGTGGATCGGCCTGTTCGCGACGCTGCGCGGGCAGCGTTCCAATCGCGTCGAATGGCTGGGCCTGGGCATCGGCTTCATCGGCGTGCTGTGGCTCAACGCCGGCAGTTCGCTGGGCGCCTCGCCGACCGGGCTGGTGGCGCTGCTGATCGCGCCGATCGCTTGGGCGTTCGGTTCGGTCTGGAGCAAGGGGCGCGACCTGCCGTCGCCGTTCATGGGTGCGGCGGCGCAGATGCTGTGCGGCGGCGCGATGATGCTGGTCGCCGGCTTCGCGTTCGGCGAGCGTTTCGACGTGGCGCCCTCGGCCAAGGGCTCGTTCGCGGTCGCCTACCTGGCCGGCTTCGGCTCGATCGTCGCCTTTTCCGCCTACGTCTGGCTGCTGCACAACGTGCGCGCCACGCTCGCCGGCAGCTATGCCTACGTCAACCCGGTGATCGCGGTGGTGCTGGGCGCGTGGCTGGCCGCCGAACGCTTCAACGCGCACGACATCGGCGCGATGGTGGTGATCCTGCTGGGCGTGGTCGCGATCACGCTGTCGAAGGCGCGCGCGCCCAAGCCGGTCGAGGCGTCGGCATGACGGCGGCGACGCTCGATCGCCGCGGCCTCTGGGTCGCCGTCGGTTCGTTCGTGCTGTGGGGCGTGATGCCGCTGTACTGGCATCTGCTCAAGTCGGTGCCGTCGCTGCAGATCATCGCCCATCGCATCGTCTGGAGCGCGCTGCTGGTCGCCGGCTGGCTGCTGTTCAAGTACGGGCGCGGCTGGCTGCGCGAAACCCTGGCGCAACCGCGCGCGGCGTGGATGCTGGCGCTGAGCGGAACCCTGATCGCGTTCAACTGGGGCCTGTACATCTGGGCGGTCAACGCCGGCCACGTGGTCGAGACCAGCCTGGGCTACTTCATCAATCCGCTGCTCAACGTGGTGCTGGGCGTGGTGGTGCTGCACGAACGCCTGAACCGCACGCAGTGGCTGTCGGTGGCGATCGCGACCGGCGGCGTGCTGTGGCTGACGCTGCACTACGGCAGCTTCCCGTGGATCGCACTGACCCTGGCCGCATCGTTCGGCGCCTACGGACTGATCCGCAAGCTGGTGGCGGTGCCGCCGGTGCGCGGGCTGGGCGTGGAGAGCCTGTACCTGGTGCTGCCGGCGCTGGCGCTCCTGTTCTGGGGCGAAGGCCACGGGCAGGGTGGATTCCTGCCCATCGGCGACACGCCCGGCTGGGGCTGGAAAATCGGTGCGCTGCTGGTGTTCGGCGGCGCACTGACCGCGCTGCCGCTGATCGGCTTCGCCGACGCAGTGCGGCGCATTCCCTTTTCGCTGGTCGGCCTGCTGCAGTACATCGCGCCGACCCTGCAGCTATTGTGCGGCGTGCTGCTGCTGGGCGAGGATTTCGGTCCCGAGCGCGCGATCGGCTTCGTGCTGATCTGGATCGCGCTGGCGGTCTACGCCGGCGACGGCCTGCTGCGCGCGCGGCGGCGCCCGCTGCCGGCCTGAAGGCTCTCACGGCGAGCGCCTACGGTATCGAGGCGCCCCGGGTCAGCGACCAGAAGACCAGCGTTGCAATCCCTGCGATCGCTACCGCGATCGCCGCTCTGCGCCACATGCGCGCCCGCCGCCGCATGCGCCGTACGCGCTCCTCGTTGAGCGCCTTGGCCTGCGCGATCAACGGCGCAGCCTCGGCCTCGGCCTGCGCATACGCCGCGTCGGCCTGCGCAGGATTGGCCTCGGCGCGCAGCGCCGCGTCCTCGTAGACATCGAACGCGCGCTTCTGCAGGTCGTGCAGCAGCGTGTCGAGTTGCGCGGGGCGCATGTCAGCGGGGGATTGGGTGCTCATGTGCGGAGGCATCCGGGGAGCGGGGCGGCGCTGGGGCGCCGCTGGAAGAGACAGGGTGTCCGGCGTGAGGATCCACGGTCGGCTTGTTCGCATCGCTGACGGCGAACCGCGACGGGCCGCCATCGGCAAGCGGATCGGGAGGCAATTGCAGCGGCTCGCATTCGCCGCTCGCGGCCAGCTTCATCCAGCCGGCAATCGGGCGCGCCAGCCAGTCGATGCGCAGCGGCAGGCTGAGGTGGTTTTCGTCCGGAAGTTCGCGGTAGCGCACGAGCGGCGATGCATCTGCCAGCGAGCGGGCCGCGGCGACGGGGACGTAGCGGTCGTCGGCGCCGTGCAGCAGCAGGCTGCAGGTCGCGGTCGTGGCAAGCGTGGCGCGCACGTCGATCGCATCCAGGTCGAGCGCCAGTCGCCGGCCCGCTTCGCGCACACCACGTTCAATGGCAGGCGCGTAGTAACGCCAGCGTGCATAGGTGCGCATCAGCGACGTGCGCAGGCCGTCGTCGCGGCCGGCCTGCGCGCCGGCGATGACGCCGCGCACGCCGTCGCCGGCATTGGCATAGCTTTCCATGGCGACGATACCGGTGATGCGCTCGCGCAGCATCGGCTCGGCGAACAGCGCGGTGGCTGCGCCGTACGACACGCCGAACAGGTAGACCGGCGATGCCAGCAGGCCCTCGGCCTGCAGGTGTTCGGTGAGGGCGACGATGTCGCGTGCTTCGCGGGTGCCGAATCCAGCCGGCGCACGCGATGAGTTGCCATGGTTGCGCAGGTCGACAGCAATCCCCTGGTATCCGAGCTCGGACAGCGCCAGTGCCCACGGCAGCATGCTGGATGCATCCAATCCCCAGCCGTGCAGGAAAACCACGCTGCCTGCGGTCGGAACCGTTCCGGCCTTCTCGCCGAAACGGATCGCGAACTCCATGCTGCCGTCGCCACGTGACATCGTGTACGTCATATCGCGCGCCGCAGGCGCGACCACGCCATAGGCGAGGGTGACTCCGTCGGGCGTGCGGAAGCGGGCTGGTTCGACTCCGATCGTGGATTCCATCTGGCCGAGCGTATCGACATCGTACAACTCGACGCTGTGCGGCTGCGCGATGCGCTCGCCCAGCGACGTGCAGCCGCCTGCCAGGCAGGCGACGAATGCCAGAACGACTCCGCCGCCGCCGCCGCGCAGCGAAACCATCACGCGTCGCGCAAGGCCGTGGTCACCGGCAGCCGCGCGGCGCGCAGGGCCGGGAACAGGCCGCCGACCAGGCCGATGCCCAGTGCCCACTTCAGGCCCGTCCACAGCAGCTCCGGCGAGACCTTGAACTGGAACACCACCTGGCTGAAGTTGTTGCCCAAGGTGCTGACGCTGTAGCCGTTGAAGATCGCCCACGCCACCAGCCCGCCGAGCATGCCGCCGACCAGCGCCAGCAGCATCGTCTCCAGCATCACCGCCAGCACCACCGGCAGGCCGCGGAAGCCGATCGCGCGCATCGTCGCGATCTCGCGCGCACGCCCGGCCACCGCCGCGTACATCGTGTTGAGCGCGCCGAACACCGCGCCGATCGCCATGATCGCGCCGATCACCGTTCCCAGGATGCTGATCAGCTTGCTCAGCTGGCCGCTCTGCTTGGTGTAGTAATCGTGGGTGGTCTCCACGTCGAGCTTGAGCCGCGGGTCGGCGGCCATGGCGGCTTTGAACGCCGCCACGCCTGCCTTGCCATCGTTGCGCACGCTGATCGACTGGAACGCGTTGCGGTTGTAGGTCGAGCCCAGCGTCTCGGCGTCGGTCCACAGCTCCGAGTCGTGCGCGTCGCCGGAGGCGAACACGCCCACCACCGTCCACTGCTGGTTGCCCAGTTCGAGCGTCTTGCCCACCTCCAGGCCGCGGAACTGTCCGCGCGCGCCCTGGCCGGCCACGATCTCGCGCAGGCCGGGCTTGAACTTGCGGCCCTCGATGATCCTGACCTTGTCGTGCACCGTCCAGGCCAGTTCACCGACGCCGCGGAACTGCGCGTTGACGTCGGTGCCATCGGCCTTCGAGGGCAGGTTCACCACCTGCGACAGTTCCGGCGAGACCAGCGGGCGGCCGTCGGCGTCCCTGGCGATGCCGGCCAGGCTGCTGACCAGCGGCACCTGGTCGCGGGTGATCACCGAGTTGGTCTCGGCCTGCGAGCCGCCGCGCAGCACGATGGACGAGACATCGTCGCCGGTGCTGCCCAGCGTGGCCTGGAAACCTTCGCCCATCGCCAGCATCGCCACCAGCACGCCGACCACGCCGGCGATCCCGACCACGATCACCGACGAGGCACCCCAGCGTTGCGGCAGGCTGGCGATGCCGATGCGCGCCGCCGCGAGCGCAAGCCGGCCGCTGCGCGTGAGCAGCAGCCACAGCGCGAGCAGCACTGCGACCGCGAGCACGCCGTACCACGGCAGCATGATCCAGACCGCCAGGCCCACGAGCAGCAGCAGGATCGAGAGCGCGTTCCACAGCCATTGCTTCTTCATGGTTGCCACCTCGGGTTCGTTTGGCCGGCCGCCGCGCGCTGCGCGACGGTCCCGTGTTGCGCGACAGCGCCGCGCGGGTGATTGCAGGCCATGGTCAGCGCCCCGCCAATGCGTCGACGATCTTCAGCCGCTTGGCGCGCAGCGCGGGCAGCAGGCCCACCACCACGCCGATCGCCACCATCAGCGCCAGCCCCAGGCCCCAGGTCTGCGCCGGCACCTGCGGCAGCCCGATCATGCCGCCGCTGGCCGCGGCCACGCCGGGCATGATCACCGCCGCCAGGCCCAGCCCGATCAGCCCGCCCAGCACCACCAGCAGCACCGATTCCACCATCACCAGCACCAGCACGGTGCCGTCCTTGAAGCCCAGGGTTTTGAGCACGGCAAGCTCCGGCACGCGTTCGCGCACCGCCTGCGCCATGGTGTTGCCGGTGAGCAGCAGCAGGGTGAAGAACACCGCGCCCATGATCGAGGTGACGATCAGGCCGATGTCGGCGAACTGCTTGGCGAACGCCTGCTGGAACGCCGACTCGCTCTGGCTCTTGGTCTCGTGGTCGGAGTTGGCCGAGAGCGCATCGATCGCGCGCGCCACGCGCGAAGCCTGGTTGGCGTTGGCCAGCTGCACCGTGTACCAGCTGACTTGGCTCTTGATGTAGTCGTTGGACTCGTCGAAGTACTTCCAGTTCATCATCAGCTGGTTCTCGGCGCCGACGTTGTTGCGGTCCTTGGCGCGGAAGATCGCCTTGAGCTGCAGCGGCCAGTCGTTGCTGCCGTTGCGCGGGAAGATCGTGGCCTGCAGCGGGATCGTGTCACCGAGCTTCCAACCGTGCTTCTTCGCCAGCGCCTCGCCGACGATCGCGCCGGTGCGGGTGTCCTGGAATGCCTTGAGCTGGTCCGGCGGCACTTCGTACTCGCTGTACACGTCGAAGAAGTTGGGCGCGACCGAGAAGTTGGGGAAGAAGTTCTTCGGGTCCTGGTAGATGCCGCCGAACCACATCGCGTAGGTCACCTTGCGCACGCCGGGCACCGCTTCGATCTGCGGCAGCAGGTTGATCGGCAGCGACTGGGTGATCGACAGCCGCGAAGCGACCACCAGGCGGTTGGCGCCTTCGACGCTGCCGCCAGAGTTGAACGCCACGCGCACCGAATCGAGCATCCCGAACAGCAGGAACGCCGCGACCACCGACAGCAGCGTCAGCAACGTGCGGGTCTTGCTGCGGAACAGCTGGGCCCAGATCAGGGACAGATATTTCATGTCGGTCTCCAGTGGCTCCCTCCCTTGCGGAGGCAGGGGAGGGCTGGGGAGGGTTTGCGCGGGCACCGGCGGAATTCTCCGGAGAGATTCGCCAGTGCCTGCGGCACCCCCTCCCAGCCTCCCGCTGCCTTCGCAGGGGGAGGGGCGGAATGTCAGTGCGCCATGGCCGGCGCGTCGACCAGTTCACCCTTGTCCAGGTGCACGGTGTGGGTGGCGTATTCGGCGGCCTTCGGGTCGTGCGTGACCATGATGATGGTCTTGCCGTGCTCGCGATTGAGCACCTGCAGCAGCTGCAGGATCTCCTCGGCCGAGTGGCGGTCGAGGTCGCCGGTGGGCTCGTCGCAGATCAGGAAGGTGGGGTCGGAGACGATCGCGCGCGCGATCGCCACGCGCTGCTGCTGGCCGCCCGACAGCTCGTTGGGCTTGTGCTTGCCGCGGTCGGCCAGGCCCACCAGCTGCAGCGCGATCTCGGCGTTGCGCTTGCGCTGCGCGCTGCCGAGGCTGGTCAGCAGCAGCGGCAGTTCGACGTTCTTCTGCGCGGTCAGCATCGGCATCAGGTTGTAGAACTGGAACACGAAGCCGACGTGGCGGCTGCGCCAGTTCGACAGCTGCCCGGCGCCCATGCGGTCGATGCGCTCGCCCTCGATCTCGATCTCGCCCGCGGTCGGCGTGTCCAGCCCGCCGATCAGGTTGAGCAGCGTCGTCTTGCCCGAACCCGACGGCCCCATCAGCGCGACGAAGTCGCCCTTGGGAATGTCGAGGTCGATGCCATGCAGCACTTCGATCTTCTCGGGTCCGCGCTGGTAGGTCTTGGTGAGTCCGCGGGTGGTGACCAGTGTCGACATGGTGCGTGCCTCGCTGTGGGCCGGGCAGCGCCCGGCAGGTGACTGTTGCGTAGGCCGGGGCTGCGTCCCCGACGGCTTCTTTTGTTGCTTGCGCCTATTCGGTTTCCTTCGCCATGCGGACCTTGGCGCCGTCCTTCATTTCGTCCGATGGATCGAGCACCACCGCGTCGCCGGCCACCAGGCCCGACAGCACCTGGCGGTCGTCGCCCATGGCCATGCCCGTCTTGAGCGTGCGTTGCTCGACGTGGCTGCCCTCGTCGTCGAGCGCGAACGCCACGTCCTGGCCGCCGCGTTCGACGATGGCCGCCGATGGCACGCGCACGCCCTGTGGCTGCTTCGCCGACTCGGGCTTCGCGGCTTCCAGGAAGCTCACGCGCACGCCCATGTCGGGCACGATGCGCGGGTCCTTCTGCTTGAGCGCGATGCGCACCTTGACCGTCGCCTTGCCGCGGTCGGCGGCGGGGATGATCGCGATCACCTCGGCCGGGATCTTCCAGTCCGGATAGGCATTGAGCGTCGCCTCCACCGGCATCTTCGGCTTGACCCGGCCGATGAAGGCCTCGCCGACATCGACTTCTACTTCCAGCGAATCCATGTCGACGATGGTGCCGATGCCGGTGCGGGTGAAGCCGCCGCCGGCCGACAGCGGCGAGACGATCTCGCCCGGCTGCGCGGCCTTGGCCGTGACCACGCCGGCGAACGGCGCGCGCACGATGGTGTTGTCGACGCCGTTGTCGGCGATCGCGAGGCGGTCGGCGGCGACCTTGGCATTGCGCTGCGCGGTGGCCAGCTGTGCGCGCAGGGCGTCGCGCTGGGCGACCGCCTGGTCGTACTGCGACTTGGACACCAGCTGCTGGCCGACCAGCGTCTGCAGGCGTTTCGCGTCGAGTTCGGCCTCGTGCAGCTGCGCCTGCACGCCGCCGATTTGGCTGCGCGCGGCCCCGAGCTGCGAGGCGGCGAGCGCGCGGTCGGCGTCGGCGTCGACCGGGTCGAGCGTGGCCATCACCTCGCCTTCTTCGACGGTCTGTCCTTCCTCGATCAGCACCTCGCGCACCTTGCCGGTGACCTTGGCCGACACGGTGGCCATGCGCCGCGCCACCACGTAGCCGGTGGCGTCGAGCACCGAGGCCGATGCGCCGCCGCTGCCGATCGCCTGCACGGTGGCGGTGCGCACGTCGATGCCGCGGTCGCGGCCGAAGATCGCCCACGCCGCGCCGGCAACCAGCAGCAGTGCCACCACGATGCCCAGAGCGATCCACAGCCCGCGCCGCGACGGCGGTGGCGCGGCCTTGCGGTCGATGCGGAGTTCCTTCAGCAGTTCTGCGTTCGTATTCATCGTGGACTGGGACGGAGGAAAGCCCGGAGTGTGACGGCAACCGGGACGTGCACCAAATGCCCGGAAGTCACTTCGTGCGTGATTCGCGCAGGCTCGCCGCTTGTCACGCCGCTTCGGCTGCCCGAATGGAAGTGCAGCGGGATAATCCGAAAACGTAACCGGCGTTCCGCACGCGGGGGCCGCAACGCCGTAACTGTGAGGATGCAGGCTATGCCCCGCGCCGCCCGCTGTCACCTGACGGCTGTCATGCGATCGACGTGACCGCCGCGACTGCCGCGTGCCGGACTGCGCGCCTACTGTCACCACCATCACGCAATCCGGGAGACGCGGATGGAAGGCAGGCCTCACGAAAGTGCAAGCAGGGAACTTGCGAGTCAGGAACTTGCAGGCATGGAACTCGCAAGCCTGCGCGGTGTGCGCAAGCAGTACGGCAAGGTGGTCGCGCTCGACGGCGTCGATCTCGCCATCGCGCCCGGCCAGGTGCTGGCGCTGCTGGGCGCCAACGGCGCGGGCAAGACCACCGCGATCGCGCTGCTGCTCGGACTGGTGCGGCCCGATGCCGGGCAGGCACTGCTGTTCGGGCAATCGCCGCAGCAGCTGGCCGCGAGGCGCAACATCGGCGTGATGCTGCAGTCGGCGGGCATTGCCGACAACAGCAAGGTGCGTGAACTGCTCGAGCTCACGCGCAGCTACTACCCGCGGCCGCGCAGCGTGGAGGACTGCGTTTCGCTGGCCGGGCTCGACGGCCTGCTCGGGCGCCAGTACGGCAAGCTTTCCGGCGGTCAGCAGCGGCGGGTGCAGTTCGCGCTGGCGCTGTGCGGAAATCCACGCCTGCTGTTCCTCGACGAACCGACCACCGGCCTGGACATCGAGGCGCGGCAGGCGTTGTGGCGCGCAATCGGCGCGTTGTCCGCACAGGGCTGCGCGGTGCTGCTGACCACGCACTACCTGGAAGAAGCCGAAGCGCTGGCCGACCGCGTGGTGGTGCTGGCGCGCGGCCGCGTGGTCGCCGCCGGCAGCATGGACGAGGTGCGCCGGCACGTCGCGCAGCGGCGCATCCGCTGCCTGTCGGCGCTGGACACCGCGCGCATCGCGGCCTGGCCGCAGGTGCGCGATGCGCGCCGCGTCGATGCGCGCATCGAGATCGTCACCGACGCTGCCGAAACCGTGGTCCGCCGCCTGCTGGCCGAGGACGCGGCGCTGTCCGAACTCGAAGTGCAGCGTGCCGGCCTGGCCGAGGCCTTCATCGAACTCACCCGCGACGCGGTGGGTACCGTGTCGTCCACCCAACGCGAGGCCGCCTGATGAACGCGATCACCACCGGCGCCAGCCTGTCCCCGCCATCGGCGCTGCGCATCTACCTGCTCGAGGCCAGGCACGAGTTTCTGCGCATGCTGCGCACGCCATCGTTCGCGCTGCCGGTGCTGCTGTTCCCGGCGCTGTTCTACACCCTGTTCGGCCTGGTGTTGAACCGCGCCGACGGCGGCATGGCCGCGCGCTATCTGCTCGCCACCTACGGCGTTTTCGGGATCATGGGCGCCGGCCTGTTCGGTTTCGGCGTGGTGGTGGCGATGGAGCGCGAGCGCGGTTTCCTCGCCTACAAGCGCGCGCTGCCGATGCCGCCGGGCGCCTACCTGTTCGCGAAGATGGCGATGGCGATGCTGTTCTCGATGCTGATCAGTGCGCTGCTGGCGGTGCTGGCGGGAACGCTCGGCGGCGTGTCGCTGGCGCCGTGGCAATGGCTGTCGCTGCTGGCGATCAACGTGGTCGGCGTGGCGCCGTTCTGTGCGATGGGCCTGTTCGTCGGGACGCTCGTCGGCGGCCAGGGCGCACCTGCGGTGCTCAACCTGCTGTACCTGCCGATGGCCTTCCTGTCCGGGCTGTGGCTGCCGCTGAAGATGTTGCCGCCGGTGTTTGCGACGCTGGCGCCGGCGTGGCCGCCGTACCACTTGTCGCAGCTGGCGCTGCGTGTGGTGGGCATGGACGATGGCAGCATGGTGGTCGTGCACGTCGCAGTACTGGTCGTGGTCACCATGCTTTTCTTCGCGGCGGCGCGGCGACGCCTGCAGCGGACTGGTTGAGGCTGTGGTTGCCGTGCGCGCGGCAGGCGGTACAGTGCCGATCGCCGGGGCCGGATTTGCCCTGGACGGTGCGAGATGATGCGTCCATCGCTTCCCCAATGGCTGAGGCCGGCACCAGATTCCGCGGTGGCGATCGACGTGCGCGTGGGCAAGTCGCCGTGGGTGGAGGCGGTGCACCTGGTGTGGTCGGTGTGGGTGTTCATCACGCCGACGTTCGTGCCCGGCGGTTACTCGCTGCGCTGGGCGCTGCTGACGCTGGGTTCCTACCCGCTGTTCGTCCTGCTCTACGCGATGTGCCTGCTGTTGCCGCGGCGCATCGCGTCGCGGCCTGCGTACGGGCTGATCGCGCTGTGCCTGGTGCTGCTGCCCTGGTATCCGTCGGGCATCAGCTATTTCATCTTCGGCTGCGTGATGCTGCGGATGCACTTCTCGCAGTCGGCGTTCTTCTACCTCGGGCAGCTGCTGCTGGCCAATGCCATCTTCCTCGGCGCTGCGCTGTGGATCGGCTATCCGTGGCAAAGCGTCGCGTGGACGCCGATCATGACCCTGGTGATCGGGCTGGTGGTCAACGTCGAGCGCGCCACCAAGGAGAAGGACGCCGAGATCCGGCTCTCGCACGACGAAGTCCGCCGACTGGCCGCCACCGCCGAGCGCGAACGCATCGGCCGCGACCTGCACGACCTGCTCGGCCACACGCTGTCGCTGATCACCCTGAAGCTGGAGCTCTCGCGCAAGCTGTTCGAGCGCGACCCGGCCGCGTCTAAGCGCGAGCTGGAAGACGCCGAGGCCGTCGCCCGTCATGCGCTGGCCGAAGTGCGCAGTGCGGTCACCGGCATCCGCGCCACCGACCTGGCCGCGGAGCTCGCCTCGGCGCGACTGATGCTCGAGTCTTCCAGCGTGCACCTGGACTACGACCTGCCGCCGGTGGGGCTGGCGGAAGAAACCGAGCGCGGGCTGGCGCTGGTACTGCGCGAGGCGGCCACCAATATCGCCCGGCACGCACACGCGGGGGCGGCGCGGATTGGCTTTACCCGCGACGGCCAGTACCTGCAGGTGCTGGTGGCCGACGACGGCGTGGGCGGCATCGGCAGCGACGGCAATGGCCTGGGCGGGATGCGCGAACGCGTCGCCCGGCTGGGTGGCACGCTGGCCATCGAATCACCGCGCGGGCAGGGCACGCAGCTGCATCTTCGATTGCCGTTCGCGGCAGCGGATGCGGCGGCGGCCGCGCCCGCGCCCCCCAATCCTGCCGCCATGACCTGCGGTACGCGTTTCTCGGATGATGCGGCCGTCGCGGGCGGGCCCGCATCGTGACCGCGCGCCCGATGATGCCAACGGAAGGGAGCTGCACCGCATGATCCGCATCCTGCTGGCCGAGGACCAGGCGATGGTGCGCGGCGCGCTGTCGGCATTGCTGGGCCTGGAATCCGACATCGAAGTGCTCGGCGCCGCCGCCGACGGCGAAGCCGCGTGGCGCGAGTTGCAGCGCCTGCAGCCGGACGTGCTGGTCACCGATATCGAGATGCCCGGCCTGAGCGGTCTGGAGCTCGCGCAGCGCGTGCAGCGCCACGGGCTGGCGACGAAGGTCGTCATCGTCACCACCTTCGCCCGCAGCGGCTTCCTGCGCCGCGCGCTCGATGCCGGCGTCGTCGGATACCTGCTCAAGGACGCGCCGGCAGAGCACCTGGCCGAAGCGCTGCGCAAGGTGCATCGCGGCGGTCGCGCGATCGACCCGCAGCTGGCGCTCGACGCCTGGAGCGACGCCGATCCGCTCAACGATCGCGAACGCCAGGTGCTGCGGCTGGCCGGCGAGGGCCGCTCGGCCAGCGACATCGCCGCGCAGCTCAACCTTTCGCACGGCACCGTGCGCAATTACCTGTCGGAGGCGATCGGCAAGCTCGGCGTCGGCAACCGCATCGAGGCCTACCGGATGGCGCGGCAGAAGGGCTGGCTGTAGCGCGACTGCGAACTGAATGCGTGCATCCGGATTTCATGTGCTTGCCGCGGCGCGATCGTCATCCTAGTCTGCAACCTGTCACAGGACGCCCGGCTGGACATGCAGACGGTCAAGGAAAGAACCCGCTTCGGACTGCTGATCGCCGCCCTGATCTTCGTCGGGATCGGCCTGGGCGTCCTGTACGGCGCGCAGCGGCTGATCGGCGATTCGCGCTCGGTTGCCCACAGCAACGAGGTCACCGGCCGCCTCGACGAGATGGAAGCGCGGCTGCGCGACGCCGAATCCGCGCAGCGCGGCTACATCCTCACCGGGCGGGTCGACTACCTGGCCGATTACCACGGCTCGCGCGACCGCGTGCCCGCGCTGGTGGAGCGGATCAATTCCCTGGTCGCCGACAACCCGGAGCAGACCGGGCACGCTCGTGCGCTGCGCGCGCAGACCGAACTGCGCCTGCACCAGATGACCAACACCCTGCTGCGCTACGACAGCGACGGCGTCGCCGGTGCGCGCGCGTCGATGGGCAGCGACGTGTTCGAGACCTCCAGCGCGATCCGGCGGATCAAGGCGCAGATGGTGGAGGAGGAGCATGTGCTGCTCGAACAGCGCGCTGCGTCCACCCGCTACAGCGCCAATGCGCTGCGGGCGATCGCCGTGCTCGGCATTCCGCTCGGGCTGGTGGTGACCCTGGGGGTCTACCTGCTGCTGGTGCGCGAGATCGCCCGGCGCGCCGACGCCGAGGCGGCCGCGCGCGAAGTGCATGCACGGCTGCGCGAGGGCAACGCCGAACTCGAACACAAGAGCGCCGACCTGCGCGCGCTCAGCCGCTACGGCGGCATGCTGCAGGGCTGCGTCGACCCGGACGAGGCGCTGCAGCTGACTGCGCGCATGCTGTCGACGCTGCGCCCGGGTACCGCCGGCACCATCTACCGGATGCGCAACTCGCAGGACCACGCCGAGGCGGCGATCCACTGGGGGCGGCACCGCGCCGCCAGCGCGGAATCGCTGCTGCCAGAAGCGTGCTGGGGGCTGCGGCGCAACCAGCCCCACCTGTCGCCCGACGCGGCCGCGTCGCAATGCCGGCACGTGTCGGCGGTCGACCACGCCGGCGTCGCCACCGCCTGCATCCCGCTGATGGCGCAGGGCACGCAGATCGGCCTGTTGTACCTGTCGGACGACGACGACGGTTTCCTGTCGCGGATCGACATCATCGAGGCCGTCGCCGAGCAGCTGTCGATGGCGCTGTCGAACCTGTCGCTGCGCGAGAGCCTGCGCCTGCAGTCGATCCGCGAGCCGCTGACCGGGCTGTTCAACCGCCGCTACCTCGAGGAATCGGCGACCCGCGAACTCGCCCGCTGCGCGCGGCGCGAGCTGCCGCTGTCGCTGATGATGCTCGACATCGACCACTTCAAGGCCTTCAACGACGTGCACGGCCACGCCGGCGGCGACGCGTTGCTGGCGGCGTTCGGCAAGCTGCTGGCCGACCACAGCCGCGGCGAGGACATCGCCTGCCGCTACGGCGGCGAGGAGTTCACCCTGATCCTGCCCGAGGCACCGCCCGAGACGGCATTGCAGCGCGCCGAGGCGATCCGCGCGGCGGTGGAAACGATGCGCGTGCAGCACATGGGCCGAGACCTGCCGCAGGTGACGGTGTCGATCGGCGTGGCGGCCTTCCCCGCCGACGGCGACAGCCCGGAGGTGTTGTTGCGCGTCGCCGACGAGGCCCTGTACCGGGCCAAGCACAACGGCCGCAGCCGAGTCGAGCAGGCGTCCTTGTAGGAGCGGCCCATGGCCGCGAGCTTTGCCCCCTCCCCTGCGAAGGCAGAGGAGGGTTGGGGAGGGGTGCCTTGGGATCAGCTCGAACCGTGTGCACTCCCTCCCCGCCTCCCCCTGCCGTCGCAGGGGGAGTGGCAATGGCAAAAGCTCGGTTTGAAGCCGCTCCCACCAAGGGGGGCGTCGCCCCGACCTACGCGCAGCGCTGCTTGAGCATCTCGTAGGCCGCGCGCAGGCCCTGCGCCTCGCCGCCGGCGGGGCGGCCGGGGCGGTCGTTGTCGTTCCACGCATACACGTCCACGTGCGCCCACTTCTGCGCGGCGGGCACGAACCGTTCCAGGTACAGCGCGGCGGTGATGCTGCCGGCCATGCGGGTGGAGCTGCCGTTGGCGAGGTCGGCGACGTGGCTGGTCAGGTAGCGCAGGTACGGGCGCCACAGCGGCATCCGCCACATCGGATCGCGCACGCGCCGCGCGGCGGCGAGCCAGGCATCGGCCACCGCATCGTCGTTGCTGTACAGCGCCGGCAGGTCCGGGCCCAGCGCGATGCGCGCGGCGCCGGTGAGGGTGGCGAAGTCGACCAGCAGCGCCGGCTCGAGTTCGCCGGCCAGCGCCAGCGCATCGGCCAGGATCACCCGTCCTTCGGCGTCGGTGTTGTCGATCTCCACGCTCACGCCCTTGCGCGTGGCGACCACCTCGCCGGGACGGAACGCGTCCGGGCCGATCGCATTTTCCACCGCCGGGATCAGCAGCGTCAGCCGCAGCGGCAGCTTGCGCGCCATCACCAGCTCGGCCAGCGCCAGCGCGTGCGCCGCGCCGCCCATGTCCTTCTTCATGTTGCGCATGCCGTCGGCGCCCTTGATGTCCAGGCCGCCGGTGTCGAAGCACACGCCCTTGCCGACCAGCACGACGTGTTCGTTCGCGTCGTCTCCCCAGTCCAGCCGGATCAGCCGCGGCGCGCGATGCGAGGCGCGGCCGACGGCGTGGATCGAGGGGAAGTTCTGCTCCAGCAGGGCATCGCCGACGATGCTTTCGAACGTCGCGCCGTGCACCTGCGCGACTTCGCGCGCGATGTCCTCCAGCTCCTGCGGACCCATGTCCTGGGTCGGCGTGTTGACCAGGTCGCGCACGCGCAGGCAGGCGGCGAGCACGTCGGCCACCTCGGGGTCGATTTCGCCGGGCACCAGCTGCGCCGGCACGCGCGTCGCATCGCGGTAGCGGGTGAAGCGATAGGCGCCCAGGCCCCAGCCCAGCTGCAGCGCGCGGCTGGCGTCGGCGTCGAGCTCGCCGCTGACCTCCCAGTGGCCGCCGGGCAGCGACAGCGGCGCATGCGCATAGGAAAACGGATCGAGTGCATCGCCGGTGCCGAGCACCGCGCCGGCCAGCGCGCCTTCGCCGCCGGGCAGCGACAGCACCGAACCGGAGGCCGCATCGAAGCCGTGCGCCAGCATCCACTGCACCAGCGCCTGCGGCTGGCGCTTGCGCCAGTCCTCCAGGCCATCGCGGTTGACGAAGTACAGCGGACGCAGCGTCAGCGCCGGATCACGCTCGGCGAAACCATTGGGCAGGGTCATGCGGTGGCAGCCTTTGTGAGGGGAGGCAAGGCCGCGTCGAGCCAGTCGGCTAGCGCGGCGAGGGTGTCGAAATGCAGGTCCGGGCGGATGTCGTCGTGCGGCCAGTCGCGCGCTTCGCGATCGATCCAGCAGCTGCGCAGCCCGGCGCGCGCGGCGCCGAGCACGTCCATCTCGATGTGGTCGCCCACGTGCAGCACGTCATTCGGTGCGCAGCCCAGGCGTTCGCAGGCGGCGTGGAAGATGCTGGCATCGGGCTTGGCCGCACCGTGCTCGCGCGGGCCGAGGTTGAAGCGGAAGTGGTGCCCCAGCCCGATGCGGTCGAGATCGGCATTGCCGTTGGTCACCGCGGCCACCGGCACGCGCGCGGCGATGCGCTGCAGCGCATCGATGGCGTCGGGATAGCATTCGACCTGGTTGCGGGCCTCGTAGAACGCTTCGTAGGCGGCCTCGGCCAGAGCCGGATCTCCACCACTCTCGCGCAGCGCGCGTTCCAGCGTCATCCGGCGCAACGCGCCCAGGTCGTGCGCGAACTGCGGGTTCTCGTCGAACACGCGATCGCGCAGAGCGCGCATCTCGGTTGCGGGAAAGCGCAACGCAGTGGCCGGACTGTGCTCGCGCATCCACGCATCGAGCACGCGCTCGATCCGCGCACCGATGGGGGCGAACGGCCAGAGGGTGTCGTCGAGGTCGAGGGTGATGGCGCGGATGGCGAATTTCACAAGGCTATTCTACGACGCCGGCTGGCGAGGGGCCGAGGCGGCCCTGGACAGGTAAGTAGGGGAGGGTTGCGACGCCTGCTGCTGGCCGTTGCCGTTGTCGTTGCCGCCGGCGTTGGCTTTGGCTTCTCAAGGTCGATCCGCAATATCGGTCTTTGCAGACCCGGAGGGCGCCGCACATGGATGTGCGGCGTTTTTCTACGAGGCAGGATGCCGATTAGAAAAATCCCTGCGTCAACGAATCGCCCGGTTAGCTCTGTACGGGAAAGCGTTTTTCTTTGGTTCGTTTCTTTGACGCTTATCAAAGAAATGAACTCGGCCGCGCAGCGGGCGAAACGCCCTTGATCCCTTGTTTTTTGCAGATCCTTCCGGAAAAACCGAGGCGAAGATCAACAGCCAAGGTCAAAAGCTTTCGCCTTAGGCGACTTCATTTCTTTTGATAAGCGTCAAAAGAAACGGAAGCAAAGAAAAACGCTTCCCCGTACACACCTCCCGCCGGCTCGCGGAGTTCCGCAGGGATTTTTCTAATCGGCATCCTGCCTCATAGAAAAACGGCGCACATCCATGTGCGCCGCCCTCCGGGTCTGCAAATATCGATATTGCGGATCGACCTTGAGAAGTCAAAGTCGGCGGCAACGGCAACGGCAACGGCAACAGCAACAGCAACAGCAACAGCAACAGCAACAGCGGGCCGCTGCGCGAGCGCGACTACTCGAGCAGCCGCGCCCACCCCTCCATGCCCTCGATCCGCGCCAGCACCATCTTCATGCACACCAGCAGCGGCACCGCCAGCAGCAGGCCGATGATTCCCCACAGCCAGCCGAACAGCATCAGCGCCAGGATCAGGATCAGCGGCGACAGCGCCATCCGGCGGCCGAGGACGACCGGGGTGAGAATCTGGCCTTCCAGCGTGTGCAGGCCGAGGTAGATCGCAGCAGGCAGCAGCGAGGGACCGATCTCGTCGTAGGTGATGAAGCCCATCAGCAGCATCAGCACCACGCCGATCAGGGGGCCAACGTAGGGGGCGAAATTCAGCAGCGCCGCCAGCGTGCCCCACAGCAGCGCTTCGGACAGGTCGACGCCCAGCCAGTGCAGCGCGCCGGCCAGGACCATGCCCAGCGCGATGTTGATCAGGGTGATGGTGAGCACGTAGCGCGAGATCTCGCGTTCGATCGCCTGCAGGATGTCGACGGTGATCTTCTTGCGCTGGCGCGTGGGCAGCAGCGCGATCGCGTTGCGCTGCAGGTTCTCGCCGAAGACCATGAAGAAGTACGTCAGCAGCACCACCGCCAGCACCGAGGCGATCATCTTCGGGGTCGCGGTCAGCGACTTCCACGGGTCGGCGTCCTGGATCGTGACCACCTGCACCTTCGGCGGCTTGCTGTCGCTTTTGGTCACCTGGGCGAAGGTCTGCGCGGCCTGGTTGGCCTGCTGCATCGGTTCGGTCATGCGCTTGAGCTTGGGCGTGAGCAGGCGCAGTTCGCGGGGGGCCTGCTGCATCCACTCGCCGGCCGGCACCACCAGTTGCCGCCCCAGCATCACGGTCGCGGCCAGGCCGACCAGCAGCACCAGCAGCGCACCGATGAAGCGCGGGATCCAGATCTTTTGCAGGCCGCGCAGGATCGGGTTGCCGACCAGGGCGAAGAACATCGCCAGCAGGATCGGCAACAGCACCGCCTGCGCCGCCCACAGGGTGTAGCCGACCGCGAGCGTGGCGAGCACCATCAATGCGGTCGAGGCGCGTGGCCGCGGCGGTGCAGCGGCGCTGCTGTCGCCGGAGGGCATCGGATCCTGGGTGTTCACAGCGTGGCCTCGCGGGGCAGGGGGTGGTCAGCGTTCGGAGACGTCGGTCGCCGCTTCCGCGGGCGCGGGCGGCGTGGTCCAGGTGGGGTCGGGGCGACGCCGGTCGGCGCGTGGCCGCGGTTCGGCGTCAACGTCGACGTCCGCTGCAGGCGTCGCTTCGGCAACGGCCTGCGCCGCGACCGCTGCGTCGCCGGCCTCGTCCGCCGCGTGGCCGGCCTGGCTCGCTGCCTGGTCGGCGTGGTCCACCGCCTTGTCGGCACTGGCCGCGGCGACGGTCGACTGCAGCGAAGCGAACAGCCCCGACAGCGCGCCCACCAGCTGCAGCCAGCGGCCGCCGCCCGCGAGCCGCCTCAGGGCCACTGACGGATCCGAACGGCCCACCAGGAAGCCGGCCGCGAGGCCGGCCAGGACGATCCGCGTCGGCGTCCAGCTCTCGCGCCAGGTGGTCCTGAGGGCGGACATCCGCGTGCCGGTCTGCAGCGCGCGGCCTTCGACCAGTTGCTCGTGGCGCTCGACGCGGCGACGGATGGCCTCGAACTTCACGGCGCGCCCGCCTGCGGCGCGGTCGCCGGCGGATCGTCTTCGTCGTCGGCGTCCTCGTCACCGATCCCGAAGCGCGCCAGCTGCCGGCGCGTGGCGTGCATGCCGGCGTATTCGAAGAACACCGACACCCGCCACGCAGCGAAACCGGTGACGCCCAGGCTCAGCGCCGCGCAGATCGCGAACGCCGCCAGCCACGACAGCCCCAGCGAATGCAGCAGCGCGGTCAGCACGCCCATCACCAGCAGCCAGGCCGAGGCGCCGAACACGATCGCCACAGCTACCCAGGCCAGCGCGCGGCCCATCGCGCTGCGCGCGAGGGCGAGGTCGGCCGAGACCAGCCTGCGCAGCGCGCGGCCGGTGTCGAGCGCCGAGTCGATCGTCGCCCGGCCGGCGGCACCGATGCGCCGCACGCTCTCGTCCAGGTGCGGCGGCTTGCCGGTGTCGTCGTCGTGCGGGTCTGGCTGGTCTTGCGCGTCGCGGTCGGCCACGTCGTTCCCCCTCGTGACCGAACCTTACTTGTCTCCGCCGCCGCTGCGGGCGAGCTTGGCGATGATCCAGCCGGCGGCGAAGGCGACGCCGAACGAGGCGAGCGGGCGCTCGCGGATCAGGTCGGCGGCGCTGTCGACCAGGTCGCGGCCCTTGTCCATCAGCTGGTCGACCTGCTCGCGCGCCGCACCGGCGCCTTCCTCCAGCGCAGCGATGCCCGACAGCGCGCCGTCTGCCAGATCCGATTTCACCTGCGCCTTGCCCAGGCGCACTTCGTCGCCGGCGATGCTGGCGGCGCCGCGGATCGCATCGCTCGCGTGGCTGGCGGCCTGCTTGAGGTGGTCGCTGGCTTCGCCGAGGTTGCTCTTGAGGTTGTCGGTGTGGGTGGGATTCATCGTGGGAGCTCCGGGGGTGGGCGGATAGTTCCTCGGATGATCGCCGATTCCGGGTCGGCGAGGCGTGAGCATGGCGCCTCGCCTGCTACGCCTGCCCTCGTCGCTTCACCGCATCGGCAAGGTGCCCTGGGCGCCACCACGCAGGATGCGCAGCACCAGTTGCTGCGGCTGCTTGCTGACGCTGGCGCGGAAGCTGGGCAGGTCGCCGAAGCCGCCGCTGCTCGCGGCCAGCACCACGTCGCCCTCGCGCAGGCCGTTGCGTTCGGCGCGGCTGCCGCGCGCGACCTCGGCCACCAGCACGCCGCTGATGCCGCCACGGCGCGCGGTTTCCGGCAGTTCGGCGAAGCGGGCGCCGGACAGGCGCGGGTCGATGGTGCTGCCTTCCAGCGCGCGCGGCTGTTCGCGCAGCGTGGCCGACAGCGTGAATGGCTTGCCGGCGCGGCGCACGTCCAGCGTCACCTTCGCGTCCGGCGCCTGCAGGCCCTGGAAGTTGCGCAGCGTCTCGCTGTCGTTGATGCGCTGGCCGTTGGCCGCCACGATCACGTCGCCCGGCTCCAGCCCCGCCTTCTCGCCGGCCGAGTCCGCATACACGCGCGTCACCGCCGCGCCGCGGGCCACGTCCAGCCCCAGCGACTTGGCGATCCGCTCGTCCACGTCCTGGGTCTCGATGCCCAGCGTGCCGCGGCGCACGACGCCGCCGGCCAGCAGCTGCTGCATCACGTTCTCGGCCAGGTCCGACGGGATCGCGAAGCCCAGGCCGATGTTGCCGGCCATCGAGCCGCGCGGGTTGAAGCTGGCGGTGTTGATGCCGACCAGCTCGCCGTTGAGGTTGACCAGCGCGCCGCCGGAGTTGCCCGGGTTGATCGAGGCGTCGGTCTGGATGAAGTTCTGGAATCCCACTCCCGGCACGTTGCTGCGGCCCACGGCCGAAACGATGCCCGAGGTCACCGTCTGCCCGACCGCGAACGGGTTGCCCACCGCGACCACGAAGTCGCCCACCCGCAGGCGGTCGCTGTCGGCCAGCGGGATCGCGGTCAGGTTGTCGGCCTGGATGCGCATCACGGCCACGTCGGTGTCGGGGTCGGAGCCGACGAACTCGGCCTTGACCGTGCGCCCGTCCGAGAGCGTGACCGTGACGTCGTCGGCGCCCTCGATCACGTGATGGTTGGTCAGCACGTAGCCGTTCTTCGCGTCGATGATCACGCCCGACCCCAGCGACTGGTTGAGCTGCTGCTGGGAAAGCTCGGGGAACATGCGGCGGAAGAACGGGTCGTTGCCGAACGGGCTCACCCGCACTACCTGCCGGGTGCGCACGCTGACCACCGCCGGCGTCACCTTTTCCAGCATCGGCGCCAGCGAGGGCAGCGGCTGCCCGGCCACCGTGGTGGGCAGCGCGGTGACGGCCGGCAGTGCCGCCGGCGCGGCCGGCTCGGCGTGGGCGGGCCGGTCCAGGCCATCGCGCAGCGCGGTGGCGGCGAAACCGCCGAAAGCGGCGGCCAGGGTCAGGGCAAACAGGGTCCGGGTGGCGTTGGACGTCGGGCGCATGGGATTCCTTCGAAAGCTTGGATCGGGCACGTCATCGGGCACCGCGACGGGTGCGGACAACAGATGCGGGCGGCGGTGCCCCGGCCCAAGTCCGGGCCCCCGTCCGGCGGCGTTGAGTGTCTCCATGGACCGTTGAATCGGTGGTGAAGTTCGCCAATCGCATGCGTCGCAGGCCGCCGCAACGGGCATCTGCCGGCGCGGGCGGCAGGCCGGGTGGCCCCCCGCACCCGCGACCGGAGATGCCGCGCCGAGGGCGGTTTCCGGCCCCGTCCGGGGCCGTTTCCACCCGCCCGCGCAGTCCCCGCGGGCACCGGACCTGTGTCACGAAACAGGCGTCGGCGACAGTTGACTTCAGGCAGGGTGCCGGGTAGCTTGAATACCCGTCCGGCCACAACATGTTGGGGTCGGGCGGGAAGGTAGGACCCAAGCATTGGGGGTTGTCTGGGTTTTCGTGTGAACACGACGCCACGGGGGATGGTGCGCGATGGGAGCAGGATTCGCCGGCAAAAACCACGTCATTTCCAGCGCGACGCATGCCTGCGGCGCGGCTTCGCTGTCGCCGCATCCGGGCCAGCCCGGTGCGCGGCAAAACCACAAGAACAACAGGTTCCGGGACGACCCGGGCCAGGATTAGCAAGGAGATCCAACCAGCATGAGCACCGTGCGCCTCGAGGCCGTGAAGAACGAAACCGCCAAGGACATCCCGATGCAACCGGCGTCGCAGGACATCTGGGACAAGAAATACCGCCTCAAGACCAAGACCGGCGAAGCCGTGGATGCCGACATCGACGGCACCTACCAGCGCGTGGCCAAGGCCCTGGCCGAGGCCGAGCCCACCGCCGACAAGCGCCAGTACTGGAACGAGCGCTTCCTCTGGGCACTGCGCCGCGGCGCGATCCCTGCCGGCCGCATCACCTCCAACGCCGGCGCGCTGGAGCACAAGCCCGCCACCAGCACCATCAACTGCACCGTGTCCGGCACCATCGTCGACTCGATGGACGGCATCCTCGAGAAGGTCCACGAGGCCGGGCTGACGCTCAAGGCCGGCTGCGGTATCGGCTACGAGTTCAGCACCCTGCGCCCGCGCGGGGCGTTCGTCGCCGGCGCCGGCGCCTACACCTCCGGGCCGATGTCCTTCATGGATATCTACGACAAGATGTGTTTCACCGTCTCGTCCGCCGGCGGCCGCCGCGGCGCGCAGATGGGCACCTTCGACGTCAGCCACCCGGACGTGAAGGACTTCATCCGCGCCAAGCGCGAGGACGGCCGCCTGCGCCAGTTCAACCTGTCGCTGCTGATCACCGACGGCTTCATGGACGCGGTCAAGACCGACGCCGAGTGGCCGCTGGTGTTCCCGATCAACGAAAAGGAACAGGGCGGCATCGACCTGTCCAACGCCGACCAGGTGGCCTGGCGCGACTGGCCGCAGCACGAAAACTACATCGTCCGCGACGACGGCCTGGTGGCCTGCAAGGTCTACGGCCACATCAAGGCCCGGCACCTGTGGGACATGATCATGGTGTCCACGTATGACTACGCCGAGCCGGGTTTCATCCTGATCGACCGCGTCAACGAGATGAACAACAACTGGTGGTGCGAGAACATCCGCGCCACCAACCCCTGCGGCGAGCAGCCGCTGCCGCCCTACGGCGCCTGCCTGCTGGGTTCGGTCAACCTGACCAAGTTCGTGCGCGACCCGTTCACCGACCAGGCGCAGTTCGACTGGGAGGAATACAAGGAAGTCGTGCGCGTGTTCACCCGCATGCTCGACAACGTGGTCGAGGTCAACGGCCTGCCGCTGGAGCAGCAGCGCAACGAGATCATGCGCAAGCGCCGCCACGGCATGGGCTTCCTCGGCCTGGGCTCCACGGTGACGATGCTGAAGATGAAGTACGGCTCGAAGGAGTCGTGCGAGTTCACCGAGCGCATCGCCCGCGACATGGCCGTGGCCGGCTGGGAGACGGGCCTGTCGCTGGCCCAGGAAAAGGGCCCGGCGCCGATCATGGGCGAGCAGTTCGAGGTCACCGCCGAGATGCTGCGCAAGCGCCCGGAGATGGCGAAGGACGGCTGGCGCATCGGCCAGAAGATCGAGGGCAAGCAGCTGCACGCGCGCTACAGCCGCTACATGCAGCAGATCGCCACCGTCGCCCCGGAGCTGGTCGAGGAGCTCGCCGAGACCGGCGCCCGCTTCACCCACCACAGCTCCATCGCCCCCACCGGCACCATCTCGCTGTCGCTGGCCAACAACGCCTCCAACGGCATCGAGCCGTCGTTCGCCCACCACTACAGCCGCAACGTGATCCGCGAGGGCAAGAAGTCGAAGGAAAAGGTCGACGTGTTCTCCTTCGAGCTGCTCGCCTACCGCGAGCTGGTCAACGCCAAGGCGATGCCGTTCAGCGATGAACCGGCCTCGAAGCTGCCCGACTACTTCATCTCCGCCGACGACATCAGCCCGACCGAGCACGTCGACGTCCAGGCCGCCGCGCAGAAGTGGGTGGACTCCTCGATCTCCAAGACCGCCAACGTCCCCACGGATTACCCGTACGAGGACTTCAAGGACATCTACCGCTACGCCCACGAGAAGGGCCTGAAGGGTTGCACCACCTTCCGCTTCAACCCCGCCGCCTTCCAGGGCGTGCTGGTGAAGGAGGCCGACCTGGCCAACACCACCTACCGCTTCGAACTCGACGACGGCAGCGTGGTCGAGGTCCCGGGCAACGAGCAGATCGAATACGACGGCGAGCTGCACACCGCCGCCAACCTGTTCGACGCACTCAAAGAGGGTTACTACGGCAAGTTCTGATCCGCCCTGCTCCCTCCCCCGCGAAGGCAGGGGAGGGCCGGGGAGGGGTCCCGCAGGCACCCGCGTTTCCCATCCGCAAAACCCGCGACCGCAACCGGCGCGCCACCTTGCATACACGCCCCGAACTTCGCGCTACATTTCGCCGGCGGGCGCCCCGCCCGTAACAGACCTGACGAGGGAAACACAATGAGCAACGGCAACGGGGTCACCGCGACCCTTACCAATGCCGCCGAAGCCGTCGCCGACAAGGCGAAGGAAATCGGCAGCGCCGTGACCAAGCGCGCGAGCAAGGCAGTGAAGTCGGCGAAGAAGACCGCGAAGCAGGCCGAGAAGGCCGTCAGCAAGACGGCCAGCAAGGCGAAGAAGGCGGTCGGCAAGCGCGTCACCAAGGCCAAGAAGACGCTCGCCTCGGCCAGCGCCTCGGCCAAGGCCGAAGTCGCCGCGCTGAAGAACAAGGGTGCCGGCAAGAAGACCGCCGCCAAGAAGGCGGTAAAGAAGGCCGCGAAGAAGGTCGCGAAGAAGGCCTCGGCCAAGAAGGCGACCGTCAAGCGCAAGGTCGCCGCCAAGAAGGGCGCGGTGAAGAAGGCCGCCAAGAAGGTCGCCCGCAAGGCCGCCCCGAAGAAGGCCGCGAAGAAGGCAGCACCGAAGAAGGCCGCCAGAAAGGCACCGGCAAAGAAGGCCGGCGCCAAGAAGGCCACCCGCAAGGTCGCCAAGAAGAAGTGATGCTCCGAAGCCCCTCTCCCGCAAAGCGGGAGAGGGGCTGGGGTGAGGGCCCCGCTTTCGCCCTGTCCCACACCCGCAACACGCCCCACACATAACAAGCACAGCAATCAGGAACCGCGTCATGGCCGTCAAGATCGAAAAGAAAATCACCGGGTACGCCGTCGTCAGCGCCGAGGACAAGGAAAAAGCCGTCGCCGGCGCCTCCGTCGCGCGCGACAAGGCCGAAGCCGAGCTGCCCGTCGCCGACGTGATCCAGATGCACGAGCGCATCGAGCGCCCCGAAGTGCTGATCGGCAGCACCTACAAGATCAAGTCGCCGCTGGTCGAGCACGCCATGTACGTGACCATCAACGACATCGTGCTCAACGCAGGCTCCGAGCACGAGCAGCGCCGCCCGTTCGAGATCTTCGTCAACTCCAAGTCGATGGAACACTTCCAGTGGATCGTCGCGCTGACCCGCATCATGTCCGCCGTGTTCCGCAAGGGCGGCGACGTCACCTTCCTGGTCGACGAGATGAAGGCCGTGTTCGACCCCAAGGGCGGCTACTTCAAGGCCGGCGGCGTGTACATGCCGTCGCTGGTCGCCGAACTGGGCAGCATCATCGAGGACCACCTCAAGTCGATCGGCATGATCCACGACCCCGAGATGAGCCCCGCCCGGCGCGCGCTGATCGCCGAGAAGCGCCACGCCTACGAGCAGCGCTCAAAAAAAAAATCTGACGTAGCCGCTCCCGCCCAGGCGCAGGAGCCGATCGACTACACCGCCAACATGGAAGACCCCGCCGAGGATATCGCCGTCACCGGCGACGGCACCTCGTTCCCGCCTTCCGCATCCATGTGCCACAAGTGCAGCACCAAGGCCGTGGTGATCATGGATGGGTGTGCGACTTGTTTGAACTGCGGGTATTCGAAGTGCGGGTGAGTGGAAACTCTTGAATGGCTCGCAAGTGGCTGGCGCCGGGATGAGGTTTGAAAGGTCGGAAGAAGGACTCTATGTGCCTGCCGGCACCTTAGCTAAACGCTTCAGCATATTTCAGAGGTTTAACGCAGCCTCTGACAACGCTTGGTCGGCTATCTTCATAAATGGATTGATGGTGGCGATACAGCTGTTTACGGTCTGGGTGCTTTGGCTCACTTACCAGAACACCGTTATTCCGACGCGTCAGAAGGAATTGATGTCGGAGCAGCTTGCGCAACTTGAGCTTGAGCGCAAAGAAATTTTTGTAGACATTGCGAAGGCCAAGAAGGCCGCGAATGAAGCGCATCTGGTTCTACAGCAGAAGCAACGAGATATTCGACTGATTACTGCAGAACGCGAGAAGCTAATTCGCTCAGTGCAAGGCGCTCGATCCGACGCGCAAAAGTATCTTCATGTTGCGCAACAAGCTACGGCAAAAGCACAGGTGGCTGAGAAGGGTTTGTTGGCGGCACAAATGACGATATTTCAACAGCATGGATCAATGTTGGTTTCTGCGCCGAGGCTTAGTTATATGTCGCAGTCGATGCGCAGGCTAGTCAATGATGTCAACTCATCGTTGTCAGGTCATAAGCATCAAAATCTAAGCAAATACCTGACAGAAATTGATTCTTCGTGGCCGAGAGTCGATCAGATGGTGGCAGAGGTTGTACATCTCTTGCGTAACTCAAAGAGCAAGCTATTCCCGGAAAGCTATGGCGAAGAGCTTGCCGTTTATATGCTCAAGAATGCTCGTAATGTGAAATGTGAGAACCCCGATCTCGCCTCGCTTCGAAAAATCTATGGAAAAGAGGCGTCTGCATATCGAGCCAAGGAGACAAAGCGGGCGGAGATGTCTGACGCAAGCTACGTTGCAGATGGATTGAAGCAAGGAGTTCGCTATGTATTCACTGAGGAAAGTATGAAAGCCCGGGAGGAAATGATTGAGTCAATGGCTGACTACGCGGGTATGGCTAGAGTTCGGGAGTCCGTCGATGAATCAACGAGCGAGTGTTTTGACGAGCTCGAGTCTGTAGCGGATTCGTACTTCAAGTCAAAGGGAGTAGTGGCTCAGACGATTCCGAACGAAATCTCGCTCCGATAAGGCGTGCAACAGAAAGCGCGTAGACCTTGTAGAGCGGAATCCGCGTAGAAGAAAAGGTGCAGATACAATTTTCGACAGTTCAAATTGCCCAGGACACCTTGCTTGACCCCCGACTTTGCCGGAAGTACTCACCCATTGTTGATCGTGGTTTTTAGGAGAAGTTGAAAAATGGCAGTGCAGATATCTCTTTTTAATCACAAGGGTGGCGTAAGCAAAACAACTACGGCATTCAATCTTGGATGGATGCTCGCCTCCAAAGGGAAAAAAGTCCTATTGGCAGACTGTGATCCTCAATGCAATCTCACTGGAATGGTGCTTGGATTCAAAGCCAGCGAAGAGTTTGCTGCAATCTATGAGTCAGATGGCGTCAAGAACATCCGTGATGGTCTTGCACCTGCTTTCGAATCTAGGCCATCCCCGATTGATCCTATTGATTGCGAGCCAATTGCGGGTCAGCCGAATATGCAATTGATACCTGGGCATATTGGCCTTGCGGAGTATGAGGTAACACTAGGTATTGCTCAAGAACTCTCAGGATCTCTTGTAACGCTGCAAAATCTGCCAGGTTCATTACACCATCTCTTTAACTTGACTGCTCAGAAGTATGAGAGCGACTACGTCATAGTTGATATGAGCCCTAGTCTTGGGCCTATAAATCAGAATCTTCTGATGACAAGTGATTTCTTCCTTGTGCCTATGGCGCCGGACTACTTCTCAGTTATGGCTACCGATTCGCTTGCATCGGTATTGCCGAAGTGGAAGGCGTGGGCTAAGCAGGCGCAAAGCCTTTCTGTTCTCCAGAAGGCTACGTACCCATTTCCTCAAGTAAATCCGAAATTCCTGGGAACTGTGATTCAGAAGTACCGAATTCGGGATACTGATACGCCCTCGGCTGCGTTTCAGAAGTGGATTGACGAAGTCGAGCAAGCGGTACTAAGTAAGCTAATTCCATCTCTGAAAGAATGCGATATGACGCTGCCAGAGGCGGCCTATGCGGGGATAGATCTCGCTGTTGGCAAGCCTCTTCTTCAGATGTCTGACTTTAACGGATTGATCGCGCTCTCCCAAAAACACAAGGTGCCTGTGTTTGCACTGAGTGACGAGCAGCTGGAGCAGACTGGAATTGTTCTTGAGCGAACGAAACGCTCCATGAATAGCTTCAATGAGCTTTTTTCCGCGGCTGCGGACAGGATTATTGCGCTTACCGAATATGCAGCGAGCCATTGACTCCTTTCGTAAGAGCTTGCTTCACGTCGAGCATTTAGGCGGTCTCCATGCGGCGCTCGCAGGGCTTACCACTTCTGCCGTGGATGGATCAGACCTGCTGCGCGCACAGATCGTTCTTTCAGTAAGTGCCCTTGATTATTACGTCCATGAGGTCACAGTCCTTGGCATGAAAGAAATATTCGAGAGCAGAAGACCTCCAACGACGGCATTTTTGAAGTATCGCGTCTCAGTGGCCGTCGCATCTTCTGGATCAGCAGCCGTGTTCGAGGCTGAAGTTCGCGAGCGACACAGCTTTCTTTCGTTTCAACAGCCAGAAAAAGTAGCGGATGCAGTGCGTTTGTTCTCTGAGATTGATTTGTGGAAAGCTGTGGCCTCGGCCATGTCAACAACTGACCGAGCCGTCAAGGATCAATTGAAGCTCTTGATTGATCGAAGAAATAAGATTGCTCATGAGGCGGATCTTATCCCTGGTGTATTCGGCGAGCGATGGCCGATCGAAACCGCCGACGTGACGCGGTCTCTTTCATTTGTTCGCAACATATGCGAGGGAATTCATACGAGCATCGTCTGAGCCGGTGAAGAACGGGGTCAGGTGTACTTAATCTCTAGGATCCTCTGAACAATCCCGCGCCCGCGCGGCATGAAGAACGGGGTCAGGTTCACTTCCAATCGTGCGCAAGAGGGGGGCAAAACAAGGGTCAGAGTCGATTTTCTGAAATTTTCTGCCGGCTACGAGAATGCCTCTGACTCCGATTCTTGCTAGAAGTAACTTTGCCGGCTGCGCCGCTGTCACTAACCAGGATAATGCGGGTCGAGGAAGACGAAAAGCTGCAGTGCGGTCGGAGACGAAGCCGGCTTGTAACAAGAATTTGCGTTTGGTGGCCAAGCCATGGACGGCATTTCTGTGGACCCCGAAGTGTCCATCCTCCATCGGTTTGCTAGAGTCTTTCGCTTCGTTGGCAGGGGGGCAATGGTATGGCCACGACAAGGCAATGGATCGCGAGCGCATTGACGGCGGCAGCAGACCTCGTAGGGCGGAACCCGCGAAGCGGATTCCGCCGCATGTCTATCCGGCGCGTATCCCCATGGTCACATCCGGCGGAATCGCCTGCGGCGGTTCCGCCCTACGTCGCGTGTCTCTAGCAGTCATCGGGCATGTCGAATGAAGGCGCCGCGCCCCAATCGCGGGTGTACACCCCTCTCTCGACATAGGTGGCGAAGCTGGAGTGCGGCCAATCCGCCGTCCGTGTGACCAGGCCATGTTTGACGGGGTTGAAGTGGATGTAGTCGATGTGGTGCTGCAAGTCGATCTCGTCGCGGATCTGGTGCTCCCAGAATCTGCGTTGCCAGATGCCTCGCTCGCCGCGCGCGTGCCGGATCGTCGAGCGACGCTCCGTGTTGGGCAGCCCGCGACTGAAGTCGGTCTTGATGCGCCGCCACCGCGTCGAATAGTCCGAATCCCCGGGCGGCAGGCGCCATAGCCAGTGCATGTGCTCCGGCAGGACCACCCACGCCAGGATCGCGAGCGGCCGGCGTTGGCGCTCGGCATGCAGGCAGGTGCGAAGGCGGTCGATCTCGCGCACCAGCAATGTGTTGCGGTGACGTTCGAGCAGGTTGACGGTGAAAAACCAGGTGGCGCCCGGGGCGCGAGCCCGTCGATAGTCAGGCATGCCATCAATCCTTTGACGTGCAGGGATTGCATCTTGCCGGACAGGGGGTGCTTCCGGAAGGCATGCGGCGCCTATGCCCGTGGTCACATCCGGCGGAATCGCCTGTGGCGGTTCCGCCCTACGTTGCTGGGCGTGCGAAGAAGCCGGGCTGGACTACGAAGTCGGGTCCGTCCCGTTCAATGACCGGGGCAGGGCATTTCGCTCGCCAGCCTTTTGGCCAGGTGCCCTTCCTGGAGGAGGGTTTCGTGAAGCCCCGAGAAGGGCAACTTCGCCTACCGGGACAACCGCGCCCAGACGACGATACGCACCTGTCCGCGATACGCGGGAACTCCTCCCACGAAAACAGGGAGACCTCAGGCGCTGACCCTCATCCCAATGGTTTGCTTCCTGATTTCAGTCCTCTCTCAACACCTTCAGCATTCGCTTGTAATCCCGGCGGTACTGCTTGGCGAGCTGAAGCTTTTTAGCCTCGCTGAGGATTTTCCCCGAGACCTGAAAGAACTTCTTCTCTTCCTCGCGAAGGTGGTGATGCACTTTCTTCGAGAGCTTCCTGGCCGTGGCCAACCAGCCCCGGCTCGCCGGATCGCCTTCCTGCATCTCCTCGACCAGCTCATCCACCTCATGGTGTTCATGCAGGGCGTGGCGGGAGGAAGACAGACCCATGTCGTCCATCAGGATCGGTGCGTACAGGTAGCGTTCTTCGGCGGCGGCATGGGCCGCCAGTTCGATGCGCAGATCTGTGAATGTCGCGATGCGGTTCTCGGTGTGCGGTTTGGACCGCAGCAATTTGCGGCACAGTCCGCGTTGAATCTGGTGGCTTTCACGCAGTGCGTCATAGATCGTGTCGGGCATGGGCAGCACTCCAGTGCTTATGGGCTTCTGAAAGACATTCGCGCCATAGATGAGACTTCGGGAGAGAAGGCGGTGTGAATGCAAGCGTTCTTCAGCTCGTTGTCACCTGTATCCGTCCGGAAAAGGAGTCGGAAAACATTTCCGCTTGAATCCAGAAGCCAGTGACGAGGCACGCGGGAGAAAGGGATGATTCTTGGTAGCGAAAGCAGCCGGGCGGAGCCCCGGTCAGGTTTTGCCAAGGAGTTCGACCAGCCGCGACTCGCATGGAGACAGGTCGTGGCCCCGGCGCTGCGAGGTCATGAACGTGAGCGGGCCGAGGTGCCAGGCGCGGCGCTCGAGTTCGACGAGTTGTCCGCTCGCCAGATCCTTGCCGACGAGGTGCCGTGGCAAGTGTCCCCAGCCGAGGCCGGCCTTGAGCAGATCACGCTTGGCGCCGAGATCGTTGACCAGCCACTGGCGCTTGCCGGCGACGCCCTGCTGGGTCTTTTCCGCTCCGGGCTGGTTGTCCGTCACGACGATCTGGATGTGTCGGCCAAACTCGTCCATGGGGATGGGGTTCGGTGTCGAGGCCAGTGGATGCGATGGCGCACAGGCCGTCACCATCTCCGCCTCGCATAGCCAGCGGCGTTCCATGGCGTCCGGGTTCACCTCCGGCACGTTCGCGATCGTGACGGCCAGGGCACACACCCGTTCGAGCACCAGGTGCTCGCCGCCCTGCATGGTCGTGATCCGCAGGTTGATCGCTGCGGTGGGGAACTCTTCCTGCAGCGTCCGCAAGCAGTCGATCAGGTGGGTGCGCGGGAAGTAGGCATCGATCGCCACCGACACCTGCGGCACCCCGGCCCTGGCGATCGCATGGGCGCGGTTCTTCATTTCTTCCGTGCGTGAAATCACCGCCCGCGCGTCCGGCAGGAGGCTGCGGCCCGCCGCGGTGAGCTGCGCCTTGCGCGTGTTGCGCTCGAACAGTTCGACGTCGAACGCGCTTTCCAGCGCCTTGATCGCATGGCTGACGGCCGACTGCGCGCGCCTGAGCGTCCGCGCGGCGCCCGAGAAGCTTCCCTGGTCGCAGACCGCAACGAAGGCACGCAGCTGGTTGATGGTGACGCTGTCGAGCATTGTCATCTAAAAGTTAGATTGTATCGAGCGATGTTTCGCCAGTTGGATTGATGTGTCAAGGGCGCCAGATCGGTTGGGCAGCCGACCCGCTCGGGCCGGACACACCCAATCCAGACACTGAAATGGAGAACGACATGAACTACGCAATCATCGGTTTCGGCACCGTGGGCCAGGCCCTCGCCCGCGCCTTTGCCCGGCAAAACATCGAAGTCGCGGTCGCCAGCCGGCGGCCCCCCGAAGCCCTGGCGCCGCAGGCGAAGGCGATCGGCCCCACGGTCGTCCCCACGACGCTGCAGGAAGCCATCCAGGCGGACATCATTTTCCTGGCCGTTCCCTTCGAGCAGCATCGCGAGGTCGCCAGGAGCCTGGCTAACTGGCAGGGCAAGACGATCGTTGACGCGATGAACGGATTTGGCGTCTCCTCCGCGGTCGTCGCCAAGGCCTTCCCGGGCGCCCGGTTGGTGAAGGGCTTCAATCATCTCGCCGCCCGCACGCTGGCCACCGACCCGCGCGTCCAGGGTGGCCGGCGGGTCGTGTTCCTGTCGAGCGACGACGAAGGTGCCGCAGCGCCGGTGGCGGCGCTCGCCGAACAACTCGGGTTCGCGCCCGTCCATCTCGGCAAGTTCGAAGAGGGCGGCGCGCTGGTGCAGGCGCGCGCGGACAAGAGCTGGGGGCCTTTGATCTTCCAGGACCTCTTCAAGCAGGAGGCGTGAGCGATGAACAGACTCACTGGAAAGACCGCCGTGATCACCGGCGGCGCGACCGGCATCGGCCGCGCCGCGGCGAAGCGCTTCATCGAGGAGGGCGCCTTCGTCTTCGTCTTCGGCCGTCGGCAAACAGCGCTTGACGCCGCCGTGGCCGATCTCGGGCCCAACGCCCGCGCGGTGCAGGGCTCGGTCTCCGATCCGGCCGACCTCGACCGCCTCTACGCGGCGGTGAAGGCAGAGCGCGGAACCCTCGATATCGTTTTCGCCAATGCCGGGACGGGCAGCCTGCTAGCGCTCGGCGAGATCACCGCCGGGCAAATCGACGAAACCTTCGACACCAACGTGAAGGGCACGATCTTCACCGTGCAGAAGGCGCTGCCGCTGATGGGCCAGGGCGGTTCGATCATCCTGACCGGGTCGAGCGCCGGCACCACGGGCGCCCCGGCATTCAGCGCCTACAGCGCGAGCAAGGCGGCCGTGCGCAACCTCGCGCGATCCTGGGCGGAAGACCTGAAAGGCACCGGCATCCGGGTCAACGTGCTGTCGCCCGGGCCGACGGCGACCGAACTGGCGAAGGCCGCGGTGGGCGAGGAGGGCTTGAAGGCCTTCGCCGCGATGAATCCGCTGCAGCGCATGGCCGAGCCGGCGGAGATCGCAGCGGCGGCCGCCTTTCTCGCATCGCCGGACAGCAGCTTCATGACCGCCAGCGAGCTCGCCGTCGACGGCGGCCTGGCGCAACTCTGACGCGCTACGCCCGGAAGGATGCCGGGGATCAGCAGCGGAGCAGGGAACGGGGCCAGGCATGTCTTCCATGCCATCACCGTAGCGATGCGATTCAAGGCCGCGGAACGCAAGTTCGATCTGCTACGACGAGGTCAGGTTCACTTCCAGAAGAAACAGTTCGAATTCCCGCTCCCTGCTGGCGGCGAAAGGTTGGGTGTGCCGCGATTGCGGTTCGGGCGGCGACGTGACATTCGGCACTGCAGGCAGCAGGACGCGCGTTATCGAATACGGTCTCCCCGTCTGGAGATTGGTACATGGGTACTGTCCGCACCGTCCTGCCGTTCGCTCTCGTACTGTTTTCCGCCGTGGCCGGCGCAGCCGAGCCCGTGCGCGTCCTGCCATCGGACCTGCACCTGGACCGGCTGCGTCCGGCTACGCTCACCTATCTGGTCTACGTGCACGGCGCTCCGGGGACGGGTATCCGGCGCGCGATGCTCGCCACCACGGAAGTCAAGCGCGAACGCGCGGACGGCACCGACACCTGGGTGATCGAGCAACGTTGGGAAGACGAGACGGGGCAGGTGCACACCGCACACACCGTGCATTCCGCGAAGGATGCGATGACGCTGTCGCAAACCACTTCGTGGAACCGGCCGGACAGGCGCTACAGTGCGGCGGTGGTGCCGGCGACCGGGCAAGGCAGCATCGAAGGCGAGCTCTCGCCGGAAGTGCGAAAGAAAATGGAAGCCGGTTTTGCCGCGATGCGGGGCGGCTGGTGGATGAATTGGCATTCCGACCTCACCTTGTTGCCGCTGCTGCCTTACGAGAAAGGCGGTACGTTGCGCGTGCGCCTGTTCGATGTCGGCATGTCGGCGCCGGTGGAAGGCGACTACACCGTGATCGGCGAGCGCCAGTTGCAGGGCGGTGACGGCGTCGCCTACGACTGCTGGCTGGTCGAGAAGAGAAGCGGCCAACCGGACAGCGGCAACGTCCAGCGTTTCTGGATCGACAAGGCGCGCCGGCTGGTGGTGAAGGAGGAGGATGTCTTCAACGGGCAGTATCGTTCGAAGGTACTGCTGAGCGTACCTGCTGTCGTCGAGTTCGGATCGGGAGCCGCGCCATAGGCCAGAAACAAGAACGGGGCAAGAACTAACAAGAACGGGGTCGGGTTCACTTCTCGCTGAGCTGTCCGGAGACGGGAAGTGAATCTGATCCCGCTATTTTTTGATGGCGGTCGCGGTGATCGGCGGCTTGATCATGCGACGCTGGTGAGCCTGATCGTGATCCCGGCGGCGGTCACCGTGATCGACGACGTCGGCGAGTGAAGAAAAAACGTGTCAGGAACAACTCTCGGCAGTTCAGTGGCCCCTGACGCCTTTCTTGCTTTGTGTTGAATCATTTAAGATCACCCCGCGCCGCCATTGGTGGCGCGCACCGCTTCGAGAGGCGCTGCAGCGGCCGTCGGCCGTGACGCTCGAGGCGGTCGACAGCACAAGGGCGCCTCTTTCGGGAGGGCGCTGCCATGCCTGGCAATCACAACGGGAAACGCGTCGGCCGCGTCGTCGGACTCTGGCGCTATCCGGTCAAGTCGATGGGGTCCGAGGCGCTGGACGCGGTCGACGTGTCGTGGCACGGGCTGGCCGGGGATCGCCGCTGGGCGTTCGTGCGCGACGGCGTCGAGCGCAGCGGTTTTCCCTGGCTCACGCTGCGCCAGCGTGCGGACATGCGTCATTACCGTCCTTCGTTCGTCGATCCCGCCAGGCCGGATGGGTCGGCGACCCTCGTGCGCACGCCGTCGGGCGCGGTATTCGATGTGGTGGATCCGGCGCTGGCCGCGGAACTCTCCGCGGAGGGTGCGCGCGTGATCCGGCTGGACCGTGGCGCGTTCGACAGCTTCCCGCTGTCGCTGATCACGACCGCGACGATCGCCGCGCTCGGCGAGCGCGTCGGCATGGCGCTGGATGTACAGCGCTTCCGTCCGAACCTGCTGGTGGAGGCCGATTCCGCTGAACCTTTCGTCGAGGACACCTGGGTCGGTGCCGTGCTGCGCATCGGCACCACGCGCATGCGCGTGGACGCGCGCGATGGCCGCTGCGTCGTGATCACCATCGACCCGGAGACCACCGAGCGCGCCCCCGCCATCCTGCGAACGGTGGCACGCGAACGCGGAGGCCGGCTTGGCGTCTACGGCTCGACCGTGACACCGGGCAGGATCGCGCTACAGGATGAGGTGACGATCGAACAGGAAACGGGGATCGGAAATGCTGTCAGGGACAATTGAACCTTCCAGCGGGCGTCTGCACCACATGCAAAAGGGAGCAGACTGGAGCCTCCCCATGCCTCTCCGTTGCCCGCTTCCATGGACCTGACAGATCGACCTGACGCGGGGAATGCAGCGGAGTTCGCCTGGCGGCGCGACGATGTGTTCGGCCGCATCGCTTCGCGCTACGACCTGCTGTGCGACATCTTCAGCCTTGGCATCCACCGGTTGTGGAAGCGACGCGTGGCCAGGCGCATTGCCGATGAACCGTGGCATGTCCTGCTCGATGGCGCCACGGGTACCGGCGACATCATCCTGCGCTTGATGGGCCGGCAGGCGACCGAAGGGCGGACCATCATCGCGGCCGATGTCAGCCCGGGCATGCTGGCCATCGCCAGTCGTCGGTTGCTGCCGTGGGCGGACAGGGTGCAATTGCGGCAACTCGATGCAGAGGCCATGCCCGCCATTGCCGATGGCAGCGTTGATGCTTACTCCATGTCACTGGTCATGAAGATCTGCGACAGGCGACGCGCGCTGGATGAAGCGTTCCGGATCCTCCGGCCGGGCGGCCGGCTGGTCGTCCTGGAAGCATCCAGCATTCCCTGGGCGCCGGCCCACGCGGCCTATCTCGCCTACATGGCGCTCTGCATGCCGTTGCTGGGTTGGCTCGCCACCGGCGGCGATGCATCCGCCTACAAGTACCTCCTGCACGGCATTCGCGACTTTCCCCGTGCAGATGCGTTTGCCGGGGAGATCGCAACCCACGGATTCGAAGAGGTGGCGTTCGAGCGTCTTTCGCTGGGAATCGTTGCGATTCACACCGCTCGAAAGCCAGGAGCGGCGCTCCGCAAACGAGCCGAATGAGGGGCTGAGTCACCCCGATGTCCATGTGGTCGTCAACGACGACGACAGCGTCGCGGCTTGGGGCGAGCGCTATGCAACCGACAAACCATCGACATGGAAGGATGCCACCCGGTATCGGAGCGAGAGCGGTCACGGCCTGTCCGGGTAACTTGATCCGGCGTCGAGCCCCGCGACCGACAGCAGGCGCGAACCGGCGAAATCATTCGTGATGAGGACGACTGAACCGACTCGATCTGGACGACGAAATGCAGGGCCGCTCAAAAGAAGCGGGGCCAGGTTTAGTTTCTGCTGAGCTGCCGGAGATTGGTGAGCCTGACCAGCCTTGCAACTTCTCGTCTTGGTTACTTCAGCTCGTACGAGATTTGAGCAACTGTCGTGCTTCGTTGATATCGATCCTCGCTTGGTGGCCGTGCTCGGCCAGCAGGGACAACAGATTGTTCCCGTTGAGTAGGGTCAGTGGCTTGCCTTGGGCGAAGGTATGGGCGTCTGGACCGTAGTTAGAGGTGGTGACCAGAATGCCGCGGTTTGCACCCTCGTTGAGCACGGTGCCATAGAGGTCCCGCACCGCGCCGACGCCGACGACGTTCGTGTATCGCTTGGCTTGGATCACGATTTTTCCACCCTTGATGGGATCGGGGTCGAACGCGATGGCATCTACCCCACCGTCGCGCGAAGCCTGAGTGACATGGACTTGGGCGCCTTCGGTAGAGAAGACCTTGCTGAAAAGTTCGCGGACTAGATGCTCGAAGTCCTCCCAGGACATGGCGGCTAGATTGACTGAGTCATCGAGGCTGTCAGCGATCTCTCGCGAAGAAACGAAGCGCGCATCGTCTGTTTTCAACTGCAGGATCGGGCGGACCGGGGCAAGCCCAGTCAGGGAGTTCGCAGCTACACCCTTGAGGGCTTTGAAGCAGATCTTCGGGTCGACTCTGGACAGGTCGAAGGTAAGGAATTCGTCTTTTCCGGCCTGTACGGTAAGGATGCAGTTGCGCTCTTCCTTGCCGGTAGCCGGGTTCACCGCTTCCACCCAGCCGTTGAAGGTGATGGCAGAAAGCGCATTGACCTCGTCGGCCTCGAGCAGCTCGTGAACCGTTCGCAATGCGATCTGATAGCAGATCGAGTCGAATAGCTTCTTCTTTCTGGCATCGGTTATGTGTTTTTCGACGCGTTCATTGCGGGAGCGGACAAAGGAGACGCGTTCCAATGTCGGGATCTCATCAGGGGAGGGCAGCCGATAGTCGACGACCAAGATCCGGGGATCCGGATCGTAGCCGACGTTGTAATCCATCTTCATCCATGCGGGATAGCGGGAAGTACCCAGCACAAGGTCGGCGTGCTCGATGACCGACTCCGGTTCAAGTCTGGACCAGCCCTCGCGAAAGGCGTCCACGCGAGCGTCAGTCGCCTTCCGCGCGCTCAAGTAGGCCTCATAGGCTCTTCCGAATTCATCTTTCTGATTCGCGAGAAGTTCTTTGCGGCGCTCCTCTTCTGCCTTGCACTTGGTTATTTCAACATCGAATGCACGTCGCGCTGCCTGGAGCTTCTTCCGCTCTTCTTCCTCTAGCTTGCGGATCGCACCAGGGATCAAATGATGGAACCAGCGAACGGGCGGCTGGAAATCTCCGTTCCGGGGTTCTCTCGGCGGCTTGACTGCTTCGATCACAGAGGGCTCGTTCGATTTGCCCTTGTAGACGATGCCGGCAACGTGTCGGCCATTCCAGCTGAAATCCTTGTGTGCCTTCAGTGCTTCCCAGTCCACTCGATCATCTACTGAAAGTGTCCAATGCAGCAGCGCTTCGCAGTCGACCAAGGCGGCTTGTGCAGCCTCAGTCTCTTCCATAGCGCTTTCGACGGTGGCCAAGAGTGCAAGTTTCTGCTGCTTCGTCTGCCACTTCTCTTCCCACTTAAGGAGGACTGCTTCCGCCTTGTTTCCAAGCACATCCGGATCCGAACTTTTCACCTCGCGGTGTTCGCCCAGACCGTCGTGCCACAGTTCCAGTGAATACGACGAAAGCCTGCCGGTAGCGGTATAGCGTGGCTGAACTGTGCCCACTCGTACCAATGAGTCGCCCATTCCCCTGTCCCCGAATGCACAACCCAAGAGCGTATCCTCGATGGGGCTCGATTTCAGCAAGAATGGGGTCAGGGACGAATTTTTCTGAGGTTGAAAGAATGGGGCGTCTGGTCGATCTTCAAAAGAAATAGTTCGGGTGAGAAGGGTTTCACGGGCAATCTCAGGCTATTCAAGCTTTCCCGGGCACTATTTGCACTGACGCCATTTGCAGACGCCGCTTCGCGACGCGGCTTGATCCAAGCGTCAGGGCCGCCTGGGCAGGGCGCAGCGTGCTGACGACGCCAGCCAAACATCCTGCGTGCGACAGTCGGTTTGCTTCTCAAGCGTGAGGTGCCGAATGACGACGCAAGACGAGATCATGGCCTTGGAGCGCAAGTTCTGGCAGTCCATGAAGGACATGGACGTTGATACTGCCGTGTCCCTTCTGGATGAGCAGTCCACCACTGCGGGTGCCCGGGGCATCCTTTACTTTGGGCCTGCCGAGTACAAAGCGATGGCCCTGTCCGGAGATGCTCGAATCACGTCTTTCGAATTCTTTGACGAGGGCGTTATTTTTCCCATCCCGGATGTGGCGATCGCTTCCTACAAGGCGAAGCAGTCCTTCACGATGGATGGCAAACGCCATGAGATGGTGATGTACGACACAACCACCTGGGTCAGGAAGGGCGGCAAGTGGGTCGCTTCGGCGCATACCGAGACGCCTGCGCAGAAAGATCCGCCGGGCGCCGCCTAGCCATTCGTTCAAGCCGAACTCGCCTTGCTCTGCCCACAACACGGCGGGAAATGCTGGCCATGCTGTCGGCTCCGCTGCGCAAGTCCGCTCAACTCGGGCGTTGGCCGCTTGAAGGATCCGATATGACGGAAAACCAGAAGATCACGACAGGGGGTTGCCTCTGCGGGGCCGTGCGCTACGAGGTAAAAGGCCCCTTGCGTGACGTCGTCAACTGTCACTGCAGCATGTGCCAGCGCGTGCACGGCAACTTCGGCCCTCACTCCAAGGCGCGAAAGGTCAACATCAGGATCACCAGGGACATCGGCCTGGCCTGGTACAAGACTTCCGAGGTCGCTCGGCGCGGCTTCTGCCGCGCGTGCGGATCAAGCCTGTTCTGGGAGCCCTTCGACCTGGACGCGACAGGAATCATCGCAGGCTCCCTGGACGGCCCCACGGGGCTCAAGACGATGGGGCATATTTTTGTTGGGGAGAAGAGCGACTTCTATGAAATCACGGACGGGCTTCCGCAGTACCCGGGTTCGTCGGACGGCGCGCTGGTCAATGACTACAAATGATCATTGCAGCGTGCACAACACCTCATTCAAGCCAGACCCGCTTCGCGGGCCGGTCGACAGGCTTCGCAGGGCGGAACCCGCGCAGCGGTTTCCGCCGCACGAAAAGGTGTCAGGGACACTGTCGCGCGACGACTCAATCGAGTCGTCGCCAGACCGAGATCGGGATGCTGCCGTCCGCCCGGGGCGGCACCTGGTAACTCAGCTCCTTGCCTTCCAGCTGGTACTGGCGTCGTTGCACGGTGCCTTCCCAGTTGGGAAAGGATGCGCCCTCGATCGAAAAGACCAGCTGTCCCGCCTTGTCATCGATCGTGACCGTGCCGTAATGGGTGCTGCTGCCCATCACAGCGGACTTGAATTCATCGACGCTGCCGTCGGCCTTGCTGTCGATGACGAATCGCAGGCGCTCGGATTTGAATATCTGCAACGAGTATCGGCCTCGGGTGTCTACGACCAACCTGCCCTTGGGTTGCGCACCGTAGTCTCGCGCCCGTGTGCCGCCGGGCAGGATCTTGTCCGCAGCCACCAGGGTCCAGGTGCCGTGCAGCGGGAAGTCATGGGCCGGTCCAGGCAGATCGCGCGTGGCCAGGCCGGCCAGCATCGCGAGCATCACACCGCTCAGGCGTTTCATCGGCAGTACTCCTTTGCAACGGGAAACAGGAGCCGAGCCTAGGCCGCTTGCATGATGTTGAAAACATATCTATAGAGATATCTGTCATTTCAAATTCGAATCTTCAAAAATGAAGGCGCTGGACATCGACGCGGTCAAGGCCTTCGTGCTGGCCGCCGACCTGCAAAGCTTCACCCGCGCCGCCGACGTGCTGGGCACCACCCAGTCCGCGGTCAGCCTCAAGCTGCGCCGGCTGGAAGACCAACTGGGCCGGCGCCTGCTGGAGCGCACGCCCCGGCATGTGCGCCTGTCCGCCGAAGGGCAGGCATTTGTGGGGATGGCACGCGAACTGGTTGCGGCCCATGACCGCGCGGTCGCCGCGTTCGAGGTCGAGCGGCGCCGGCTGGCGATCGGCATCAGTCATTTGCTGGTCGGCGGCGAATTGCCGTCGTTGTTGCGGCGCATGCGCGACCACGATCCGGGCTTGCTGGTCGAGATGCGCGTGGCCGGTACGCGCGAGCTGATGCAGGCCTACGAGCAGGGTGAACTCGACGCGGTGCTGGCACTACGTCCGGAGGGCCGCAAGCAGGGCAGGGCCGCTTTCGTCGAGACGTTTTCCTGGTTCGCGGCCGTCGGCTGGGAACCCCACGCCGGCCAACCGCTGCCGCTGGCAACGCAAGGCGAGTCGTGCCGCATCAGGGCGGTGGCGACCCGTGCGCTCGACAAGTCCGGCATCGAATGGGATGAAGTATTCGTCGGCAAGGGCGCCGCGATCCTCGGCGCCGCTGCGGCCGGGGGATTGGCCGTGGCAGCGCTGGCGCAGCGCGCCGCGCCATCGGGCACAGTCGACATCGGCGAACGCCTGTCCTTGCCGCCGATCCCCCCGCAGGACGTGATGCTCTACACCGCACTCAATGACCGCCGATCGCGCGAAGCGCTTCGCGTGCTCACGCTGGCATTGCGGTGAGCGAAAAGTCGGGCGTGCTCATTCGTCCGGCACGCGCTCCAGGTCGGTCCAGTACGGGAACATGGCCATGCTCCGGGATGTCTTCCGCCATGCGACGATCTCGCCGTCGATCCGGCCGTCCCGCAGTTTCAGGGCGAGCGAGAGCTGATCCAGATGCTCGCGGCGGGTGTCGGGGCTGCCGATGTCCCCGGGAACCTCGCCGGACAGCACGCCATCGATCGTGCCGAAATCGGCGATTGGATGCGCGGGGCCGCTGCCGACCGAGAGCGTGCCCTTGCCGTGTTCCGTGATGGCAAGCTCGACCGGCACCCGTTTGCCCTGCGCGAGCAATGTTCCGCGCCATGTCCCGCGGTAATCCTGCGCGGATTGCAGCGGCAGCAAGGGCGGGTTCGGCGGCGCGGGCAGGGTCGTCCAGTCCGGCAGCACCGTCTTGAGCAGCCGGTCGCGCACGCCTGCGATAAAGCCTGGTGGCCCGCGTCGATTGCTGAGCACGATCGCGGCGACGCCGTGTGACGGCACGAGCACGAATTCGGCATTGACACCCGATTGGCCGCCGCCATGGTGCAGCACTTCGGGTCGCCCGGGTGCGTTATGGATCTCCCAACCCATCCCGTAATGGAAACCCGGCGCGATCCGGGTCGCGGGACGGTGCAATTCGTCCAGTTGCTTGCGATCCAGGATCATCGCCGAGGCGGGCAACCCCTTGCCGCCCAGATGCAGCATCGCAAAGCGTGCCAGGTCGTGCGAGCTGGCATACAGCTCGCCAGAGCCCGGGGTCGCCGTCAGGTAGAACGGCAGGGGCTGGCCGTCGTCGTCGTAACGCGAGGCCATTTCCGGGCGGCGCGACAGGTCCGTGTCGAAGAAGCTGTCCCGCATGTCCAGGGGTTGCAGCACGCGCTCGCGCAGGAATGCGCCGAATTCCCGCTTCGATTGCCGGGCCACGATTTCGGCCAGGATGCCCATCGCCAGGTTGGAGTACTCGTAGCGTTCGCCGACCGGTGCGACCAGGTGGCCGTAGTCGCGGACCAGTTCGGGGATGGTCGGTTGCCTCGCGGCGCCGCCCTCGGGATACATCGCGAAGAAGGTGGGCAGGCCGGAGGAATGCGTCGCCAGCCGGCGCAAGCTGGCTTCGCGTGAAGGGCCGTTCGCGTCGACGATCTTTTCCGCCCCGAGGTAGTCGTTCGCCGGGCGGTCCAGGATCAGTTCTCCTTCCGCTGCCAGCAGCATCAGCGCGGTGGTCGTGAACGGCTTGGTGGTCGAGGCGATCGAGAATGCGGTGTGCGCCGTCGCCGGCACGCCCGCTTCGCGATTGGCCCAGCCGAAACCTTGCTCCTTGACGATCCGGCCGTCCTTGACGAGCGCCACCGACACGCCGGTCAGCCTGCCGGCGGCGATCTCTTTTTCGATGTCGCGCTGGATCGCTGCGTAAGGGTCCGGCTTCGCGATGCCCGTGGCGGATGCGGCCGATGCGAACAGCGCGCAGGCCAGGAGGATGCAGGGCGAGCGCAGATTGCGTGCCGTGTTCATGGATGGCTTCCGCGTGTGCTGGACCATCCATGGGATGCGAAGATGACGGGCAGGGTTTGAATCCCGGCGCGAACCGCGCTGCTCCGCGGACAGGTGCCGAAACCGTCGGCCTGCTGTTCCATGGCGTGGCTTTGCAGGCAACGTCACTCGCCCGCTCTTGTTCGTTGCCGAACGTCTTGCTGCCTTGCACCACGACGGCTTTCGTGCGTCTTCATCCCCGTAATGTGCGCCACGCCTCAGCCCGGCGCGACCCGCGACGCTACGTTCGAGCCTGCCGACAGGCCCATCGCCGGGGGCGATGGTCACAGGCCCGGGCACGGTCCGCGCCGACCACAGGGAGGGGGAACATGCGCATCCGCACGATCGTCCTGGCTGCATTGCTGGCCAGCGGGGTCACACTGGGCAACGCCCACGCCGCCACCGGTGTCGCGTTCGTGCACGGCACGAGCGAGCACACCAACGCCGCAGCCGATTACTGGACCCACGCCAACATCGATTCGATCCGCCAGGGCCTGCCGGACCCGGCCAACTACACCGTCATCAACTGCGATTTCACGCAGTACATGTGGCACGACGATGCGGCCGGCTGCCTGGCCGGGCAGTTGCAATCCTTCATCGCCGCGCGCGGCATCACCGACCTGGTGGTCATCACGCACAGCAACGGCGGCAACGTGATGCGCTGGATCATGTCCAATCCGACGTGGGACGGCCGCTATCCCGGGATCATTTCGCGCATCCGCTGGGTCAATGCGCTGGCGCCGTCTTCGGCGGGCACGCCGCTCGCCGACGCGGTGATGGCCGGCAACGTGTTCGAGTCCGCGCTGGGCTGGCTGATGGGCTACCAGAACGACGCGGTGCGCATGCAGCAGGTCAGCTGGATGGCCAGCTACAACGCCAACTGGCTCTACGGCACCAGCGGCCGGCCGGCGCTGCCGCGCAGCTTCTACAGCGTGGTCGGCAGCGACGTGCGGTCGATGCCCTTCACCGAGAACGCCAACTGCGGCGGCTACACGCAGAGCGTGGGGCTGGAGTTCACCCAGAACTGGCTGGCGTCGTGTTCCGACGGTTTCCTCAATTGCAGCAGCCAGTCCGCGGCCGGCCGGGTCTGGTTCCAGGACACGCAGCGCACCAACAAGCAGCGGGTGCTCAACCACAACCAGAGTCGTCGCGCCTGTTTCGGGCTGGACGTCATCCTGCGCAACGACCTGTGAGGAGCCGACCCATGATCCGCCAGACGACCATATGCGTGACCCTCGCCGCCGCCCTTGCGCTGGCCGGCACCGTGCATGCGCAGGGCGCGACGCTCCTGCCCGCCGCGCAGGGCGATGTCGCCCTGCGTGCCCTCGTCAACGACGCGCCGGCCACCCCGCCGTCGGTCGAGCGCGCGCCGGTGCATTTCGCCTGGGCACTGCCCACGGATGCCGGCGCCATCACCGCGCCGGCGCCCTATACCGCCATCAGCCGCGAGTACTGGAGTGATGTCGACGGCGCCGCGCTCGAACGCGGCCTGACCATCCGGACCACGGCGCCGGGCGCCCTGGTCCTCATCAGTCCCAATGGCAGCGACAGCCGCGCCGTGCCGCCCGATGCCCTGCAGGTCCGACAGGCTGGGCGCGCGATCCCGGCGAGGGACGCCACCGTCGCGCTCGCGCCACAGGCCGCACTGGAAGGCGCCACCGGCGCGCGGTTCGCACCCGGGGCGCTGGGGTTCAAGCTGAGCCCCGCGCTCGGCGCGGGTGCGTTCGAGCTGCAGGTCGCGGGCGCAAAGGGCCGCTATGTCGTCCACGTGCGCGAGCCCGACAGCCCCGTCGCCCTGCGCGTGGACAGCGCCGTTTCCGGCTACCGCACCGGTGACCGTGTGCGCCTGCAGGCGAGGCTGGACAGCGACACCGGCCACGCCCGCCTGCGTGAGGTCGGCGGCATGCTCGTCGCCCCGGATGGCCGCGACTTTCCGTTGAAAGCCTCGCGCACGCGCACCGGCATCGATCTGGACGCCGCGCTTCCGGATGACGCCTCGTCCGTGCCCGGCCTGTGGGAAGCGCATGTCCTCGCCGCAGGCGATGCCGGCGGCACCGAAGTGCTGCGTGATGCCAAGGTCGCTTTCGAAGTCGTCGCGCCCACCGCGCGCCTGCGCGGCCGCTACGCCGCGCGCAGCGACGCGGGCGGCCAGCTGGCATTCGACTTGCCGGTCGAAGTGGGCAGCCCCGGACGCTACGAGGTCCGCGCGGTGCTGTACGGCACCGATCCTGCGGGCCGGCTGGCGCCGGTGGCCGTCGGGCATGCGGCCGACTGGCTCGGCCGCGGCGCGGGCGCGCTTACCCTGGTCTTCCCGCCCGACGTCATCGCAGGTAGCGCCGCGCCCTACGAGCTGCGCCAACTCGGCCTGCACGACCAGGGACGCATGGGGCGGCTGGAGTATCGGGAGCGCGCGGCACGCATCGCACGCTCGCCGCTGCGTGCGGCAAGGCCGTAGGACGGAACCCGCGCAGCGGATTCCGACGCATGTCCGTCCGGCGATCGCGTGATGCGACGCCGGCTTGCGACTTCAGCCGCCCTTGAGCGCCGCCTCGATCGCGGCGACGTCGATCTTGCGCATCGTCATCATCGCGTCGAACGCGCGCTTGGCCGCTGCGCGGTCCGGGCCGGTGTAGGCCTCGGTCAGGACGCGCGGCGTGATCTGCCACGACAGGCCCCACTTGTCCTTGCACCAGCCGCATTCGCTTTCCTGCCCGCCGTTGCCGACGATCGCGTTCCACAGGCGGTCGGTCTCGGCCTGGTCGTCGGTCGCGACCTGGAACGAAAACGCCTCGCTGTGCTTGAACGCGGGCCCGCCGTTGAGGCCCAGGCAGGGAATGCCCATCACCGTGAACTCGACCGTGAGCACGTCGCCCTGCTTGCCGTCGGGATAGTCGCCGGGCGCGTGGTGGACCGCGATCACCGCACTGTCGGGGAAGGTCTGCGCGTAGAAGGTTGCGGCGTCCAGTGCGGTGCCGTCGTACCAGAGGCAGATCGTGTTCTTCGCGGGGGTGGTCATGGCGGTCTCCTGTTCGGAAATGGGGGCCTGGTGGAAGGCGGCGAGTGCCGCCCGTGTTCCATCGACGAACGGGAGCGGCGGGTTTCGACACCGGGTGCCGGGCCGGCTGCCGGAGGCGCCTGGCCCCTATTGTGCAAACGCCCCGGCAAGCCGGGGCGTTTGTGTTTCAACACCGGACCGGAATCAGGCGCCGGTGCGCAGGCTCAGGTTGTAGGCCTGCAGGATCGGCAGCAGCGGCTGGAAGAAGCTCCGCGTGCGCCTGTTCGGCTGCTTGCCCTTGCAGGTGCCGCTGCCGCCCGACAGCACGCCCTGGGCCTGGCCGCTGCCGGTGATGAACGAGCCGCCCGAGTCGCCGCCTTCGGAGCAGGCGGTGGTGCGGGTGAGATTCAGGATCGTTTCGCCGGTGCTGTAGCTGACGGTCTGGTTCTTGGCCTCGATCGTGCCGCAGCGCCAGCCCGAGGTGCGGCCGGAACGGCAGATCGCGGCGCCGACGACGGCTTCGGTGCTGCCGTTGACGGTGACGTCCCCGTTGCCATAGCCGTAAACCGTTGGCGACAGCGTGTGGGTCGCGTCTACCTTGACCCAGGCATAGTCGTTGCCGGTCTGGCCGGGCGCGGGGAAACTGGAAGCGGAGAACGCGCCGATCTTCGGCCCCAGCGTCCACTGCGAGGGTTCGAAGTACACGATCTCGCCGGCGCTGCCGCAGTGGCCGGCGCTGACGTAGCCCGGCGTGCTGCCCTGGCTGACCGGGAAGCCGATCGAGCAGGCGTACAGATAGCCGTCGCCGGGGTCGCGGAGGTAGCCGTGCCCACCCTTGAGTTCGACGCGCAGGCTGGGCTGTTCATCCACGGTTTCCAGGCGCACGCTCTGGACGTCGGCGCCGCTGGCGGCGATGAAGTCGATGCCCGCCTGCTGCTGCCCCCTGCCGACGCTGACCACCACGCTGTTGCTGGGCAGGTCGACGTACCAGCCGTACACGCCCTTGGGCGCCTTGCCGCCCTGCGTCAGCACGGTGTCGAGCTGGGCCTTGGAGGCGGAGAGTTCGTTGAAGCTGTGCCGCGCCTGGCGGATCTCGACGCCGGCGGCGGCCTTCTGCGAACGGAGCGACGTGCTCGCGACGACCAACTGGAAACTGCCATCGGACTTGCGCTCGATCCAGCTGCCGGCAAAGGCGCGCCCCTGCGCCTTGGCCAGCTGCTTTTCCTGCAGCGCGGCGAGGCGTTCGATCTTGAGGTACTGGGACAGCTGGGCCGACGTCAGGCCGAGGTCATGCTGCATGGCCGCGCGAACCGAAGCCGGCATCTGGCCGGAAGATCCCGCCGCGGACGCGGCCATGGCGACGGCGAACGAGAGCGGCGAGAGCACGAACAGGCCCCGCTTGGCCCAGGAAGCGAACTTGCGCATCTGCAAATCTCCAGTTGATGAGAGTCGAGTTGCAGGACCTGTCGTCCGTGCGGTGGGGACGCAGTTCGCGAAGCGGGCCCGGCCGACGGATGCTGTCACAGGAATCCGGGGACGGTGTGAAGGCGGGGGCCGCAACGCAGGAGGGTAACGCTGGCGATGCCGGTGAGCGGGTCCAGCACCCGGTTTGCCTGGCCTGGGGGTTGGGAAATTCCCGTGCGGTGTCGTTTCCCGGGCGCCTCGTTCGTCGTTCCCATGTGGGCCAAGGAGGCTGGACGTATCGATCACCATTCACCGCCTGGAGCTGGTGCTCCCGCCGGACCGAAAACGCACCCGAAGCGAAAGCTCGGGCTGAAGGAGATACCACCATGGGAAATGCCCTTGCAGTCGACAACGTGACGCGCGATGGCCGCATGCAATTGCGCGGAGGCTTCCAATGACCGCCACCATCACCGCCTTTGAACTGTCGCCCGATCGCGGCCAGGGACTGGCGCGCGACATGCGCGTTCGCTGGGCGTTCGAAGAGGTGGGCCAGCCGTACGACGTTCGCCTTGTTTCGTTCGGCGAGATGAAACAACCCGTGCATCTGGCGCTGCATCCGTTCGGGCAGATCCCGACCTATGAAGAGGATGGCCTCGTCCTGTTCGAGTCGGGGGCGATCGTGTTGCACATCGCGCAGCGCCATGCAGGGCTGCTGCCAGCGCAGGCGAACGCCCGGGCACGCGCGATCTCGTGGATGTTCGCGGCGCTGAACACGGTGGAGCCGCCCATCGTGGAGCGCTCGATGGCTTGGGTTCTGGAACGTGACGAAGCCTGGTACGGGCAACGCCTGCCCGCCGTCGAGGGGCGCGTCCGCAAGCGGCTGGGCGAACTTTCAAGTTGTCTTGGCGACGCCGACTGGCTCGATGGTGCATTCAGCGCGGGCGACCTCATGATGGTGTCGGTGCTGCTCAGGTCGAAGGGATCGGGACTGCTGGACGAATATCCGAACCTCTGCGCCTATGTCGCCCGCGGCGAAGCGCGACCCGCCTACAAGCGCGCTTTCGCCGCCCAGTTGGCGGTTTTCACCGCCGGTGCATCGGTCGGCCGGAAGTAGGGGCGGCGGCAGGGTCGGCCTTGGTCCCCGTGCACGGGAAACGCTACCCTGCCTCCCGTCGTCGGATTCCACAGGAGGCCCGGCATGGACCGGTTCACCGGCAGTTGCCTGTGCGGCAACGTGCGGATCGTGGCATCGGGACGCCCGTACCGGGTCGGCATTTGCCACTGCCTCGACTGCCGCAAGCACCATGGCGCCCTGTTCGGCGCTTCCGCGATCTTCCCCGAGGATGCGGTGGCGATCGAGGGCGAAACGCGCGACTACGCAGGGCGGTTCTTCTGTCCCCGCTGCGGTTCGTCCGTCTTCTCGCGCAGCGCGGACGAGATCGAAGTGAACCTGGGATCCCTGGACGCCCCGGACCAGCTGAAGCCCAGCTACGAACTGTGGACCATCCGCCGCGAGTCCTGGTTGCCGCCGTTTCCGCTCGCGAGGCGATACGACCGCGATCGTGACGCCGCGGGTCGCTTCGAGGAGTAGGCCACGCGAACGGAGGGGGCGACAGCGACGCTCAAGTTTCGTGCCCGATCGTTTGGAACGTGACCGTGCGATTTCGCTTCCGGGGCCCGGTCGGTCGTTCCGCCGCGTGCGAAGGCATCGGGGGCGATCTTGAGCAGGTCGGCAAGTTCGCCCGGCGAAAGCTCGCCGATCCCGAGCATCAGGTCGAGGTGGCCGTCGTCGCGGGCCATGTCCACGAGGGCAGCCAGTCGCCGTCCCCGCGAAACTTGCGGATCATGGCTTCCCAGACCCGGGTGCCGGCCTGGCCGGCAGCGCCGCCATGCTCGATGGCAGTGGCGGCGTCGACCAGCGCCCGTCGTGAAATGCGATGCGAGCGTGGCAGGCAACGACCTTTTCGGGCTGCAGTATTCGTGGTGGGGCGCCGCGACCCGCATGCGCTCAGTCGAAATACAGCGCCAGGCCGATGCCGCCCTGCCAGTCGGGACTCTCGCGGTCGAGGCCGCGCAGGAACGAGACGTCGAGTTGCAGGCGCGGGGAGGCCATCCAGGTCACCCCGCCGCCGGCGACGCGGGTGCGTGCGCCGCCGGTGCCGTATCCGGCTTCGACATAGCCGCTGAAGTCGTTGCCGAGCGGGAAGCTGTAGCTTGGCGACAACAGCCAGCCGCTGCCATCGTCGCCCCAGCTGCGATCGGCATAGAGCGCGATGCCCGTGTCGGCCGGCAGGGCCCAGTTCGCGGTGACGCCGAGGCTGTAGTCATCGCCACCGCCTCCAATCGGGGCTGAGCCGAATGGCAAGGATCGCGTGGTGAGCAGCGCCCAAGTGAATATTTCGCTGCCGGTGGATGGCGCCCACTTGACGCTGGCCCAACCGTCGCCGCCCCCTTGCTCGCTGCGGCGGATCCCGCCGCCACGCGTGCGGATCCCGCCATAGGTGTCGGCACCGATCTGCAGCTCGACGCTGTCGGTGACGCCGACCCGGATCAGCGTGTCCGCCACCCAGGCGGTCGTGCGAATGCCCTGGCTGCGATCGTCGCTGAAATCCGGCAGCCCCTGTTCCCACGCGATGCCGCCGCGCGGCAGGGTGGAGGTGGAGAACGCGATGCCGGGGCGATCGAACTCGATGGCGTCATCGGCAATGACGTCGTGGCTGAGCGCGAGAAGCGTGGCGAAAAGAAGCAGGCATGCGGGTCGGTGCATCCTGAGGTTCCTCGTGTGGTCCTGCCTCGTCGGGTCCGCATGATGGCGTCCGGGGGCGTCGCCTTCCCGTCAACGCGAGTGTCCATCGGAATCCGCCTGGCGGGATCGGTGCGAGAGACATGCGTTCTCACTTGGGGCTGTGCATCAAGTACGCCGCGACGGCGCGAAACGCCGGCAGCGTGACGGGATCGTTGGCGCTGCCGCTGGCGACCGGGTGCGAACCGAACCGCGCGATGACCATGTGGGCAGCCGGGTCGATGTAGAGCGCCTGGCCGTGCACGCCACGAGCCATGAACGCGCCGTGCGTGTCGTGGCTGACCCACCACATGCCGCGATAGCTCCATCCGTCGAGCAGGGTGTATCCCGCTTGCGCGAACGCGGCCTTGTCGCCGCCGGCCCGGATCCGGCGGATGGCCGCCTCGGGCAACAGGCGTTCGCCGTTGATCACGCCTCCCTGGAGCACCAGCTGTCCGACCCTGGCCAGGTCACGCAGCCCGGCGTTGAAGCCTCCGCCCGCATAGGGATAGCCGCTGGAATCGACGGTGTAATAGGCGTCCTGTTCCGCGCCCATCCTGCGCCAGATGCGTTCTTCCAGCAGCTGGGCGACCGACTTCCCGGTCTTGCGCGCGATGATCCATGCGAGCGCGTCGGTGTTGATGGTGCGGTAGCCGAACGTTTTGCCATGGGTGCCTTCCTTGCGCACCGTTTCAAGGTACTCGAAATAGCTGCGCGGCCCGGTGTACGAGGCCGGCCTGGGCAACGTGCTGCCTGCCGCCGAGTACTGCCAGACTTCAGCGTCGGGATCGGCATAGTCCTCGCTGTAGCGCAGGCCCGTGGTCATCTCGAGGACCTGCTTCACGGTGGCATCGGCGAACCCGCTGTCGGCCAGTTCCGGAACGATCGCACCGACGCGCTGCGTCTCGTCGATCACGCCTTCGGCGACCAGCACTTCGCCCAGCAGGCCGGTCAGCGATTTGGTGACCGACATCGCGCCATGCTGGCCATTCTCGTCCAGGCATCCGGCATAACGCTCGTAGACCACGACGCCGTCGTGCAACACGACGATGCCGTCGGTGTAGTTGGCCTGCAGCGACTCCGCCCAGGTCATCGCCTCGCCGCCGCCGAGCGGGGTGAACGTCAGCGCGTCGATCGCGTCATCGATCTTGCGCGCGAACGGAACCGGAGCCTGCGCGCCACGCGCGACGCCAACCGTCGGCATGAGCTGGCGGAAGTGGCAGGCTGTCCAGCGCAACTTGGGGAAGCTGAAATAGTCGCCGTCGGTGAAACGGATGAGCTTGTCCGCGGGCGGCGGCGAACCCAGCATCCACCCGAGCTTGACTGGATCGGATTCCGACGCCGTCATCGTGGGTTCCTCCGCGGATTGCGAGGCCGAAGGTGCGAGCAGGGCGGCCAGCGCGATCAGCATGGCCAGCGCGTTGTGGCGGGACATGGAACCCTCCTTCGACAGATGGACACCCGGCCCGCTTATACATGGCCGCAATGTGGCGCAATGTGTCGGGCCTTGGGGCAACTATGCGCCATGACGGTGCCCGCCTGAAGGCACTGCGCACGAGTTTGTGGGGTGGTAGCCACTGTTTGGCGCCCTTCGCATTGAATGGAGAGCCCGGATCGGTTATCAATCCGGGAACGCCGTAAAGGACCGGGCAGGAATGGCACGCACATGGATTGTTGTTGGCGACGCGACCACGCATGGGGGGACCGTGGTCAGCGGCTCGCCATTCACAGGGGTCGACGGCAAACCGGTCGCGCGGATCAGCGATTCGGTGGCTTGCCCGAAATGTGGACCCACCACCATCGTCAGTGGTGACGCGACCATCGTCATCGACGGTCAGCCCGTGGCACGGCACGGCGATGCCACCACCTGCGGCGCCACATTGATCGCCGGCAAGCAGGCACGCGCATTCATTGATGCAGGTGCAGCTTCGGGAGGCTCTGCAGGGAGCGCATTGGCGGGTGTCGCTGCGATCGCATCCGCCCTGGTGGCTGGCTCGGCCTTCGATGAAGCCTTCATCCTGAAATCGGCGGAAACGGGCAAGCCCCTGGGTAACCGCCGCTATCGGATCACCCGCGCGAATGGCGCGATCGATGAGGGAACAACCGATGACGAGGGCAAGACCGGCCTGGTCACGTCGGAAGCCGCGGAAACCGTGCGCATCGAACTCGAGGAGGAGGGGCCATGAGCGCCGTCATGAAGAAGTTCCTGGAGATCGGGCAATCGACCACTTCTCCCGTCGAGAACACGGAACGAAAGGAAATCGAGGTCGAGGTCTACGTCGGCGAGAACGGCTACGTGCAGAACGCCGGCTTCACGCAAAAGCCCATTGCCGCCCTCGAGAAGGGAGCGATGAACGGGCCCAAGGCCATCGTGTTGCATCGGACAGAGGGTGCCAGCGTGCAGAGCGCGCTTGATTCCGCCGGGACGGGCATCGGAACCCATTTCTACGTCGACAAGGATGGCACGGTCTACCAGACTGCGAGCCTGCTCAAACGCACCTACCATGTGGGCAAGATCAAGTCCCGATGCATGGCCGAAGGCAGTTGCCCGGCTGACGAGACGAAGTTGATCTCCGGATGGGGCTGGAATCCGACCAAGGTGTACAACCACGAGAAGGCGAAGGAATACCCGGCCCGCTACCCGATGAATGAAGATAGCGTCGGCATCGAAACGGTGTCCCGCTGCGTCAAGAATTGCGGACCCAAGGACAAGGGCACGCCAGAGTGGGAAGCGCCGACCGCCGAACAGAAGGAGTCCATTTCCACGATCATCCGCGTTCTGAAGAAGGCCTACAGCCTGACCAACGATGACATCTACGAGCACGACATCATTTCTTACAAGACGGCGGGCGAAGGCGCAGGGTTGTATTCCGATGAGGAATGACCGGGCGGGGTACAGCGTGGGGCGCCGAAGCGAACTCTCGCGGGAATGGTGCCGTTTCGCATACCGGTCGGCCCTGGTGGCAGGGGCGTTCGTGTTGGCTGGCACGGCCTGTAGTCATGCGTCGCGCACGGTGGACGGAGCCAAAGGGCCGAGGATCGTCGCAGTCGCTGAAGCCGAATACAGCGGGCCTTCCGGCGACGCACTGGAAACCGCATGTCGCAACTGGCGCTTGTCGGATCGCGATGTCGCGAGGTTCTTCGAGCTGAGTGAGCGATACGAAGAATCGCCTTATTCCGCGTTCTATCAAGTGCCGTGTTCGATCTCCGGCAGAATCGAGGCGGAAGGCAAGGCGTGGGAATTCGTGATCGACGGCGGTGGAACGGCGATCTGGTCCCACGAAAACGAAACACGATATTTCGGCTGCAGCGCACAGGCATGCGAGTCTCTGGTGCTGATGCCCACGGATCTCATGAATCCGGAATAGGGCACGAAGAAGCGACGTTGGCCGGTTTGATCGAGGCCTGGTCAGCCCTTTGAGCCGGCGAAACAGGTAACATCGATCCGCGTAGCAAAAATTTGCCGGATCCTGCACTTGCCGGCATTCCACGCTTCTGCGAGCCTCGGCGCTTCGCACGGCCTGGAGGCGTTAATGATGCTGCAAACGATGATGGTCGCGATGCTGGCCTCCGCCGGCATGGTGCAGTCCATGGCCGATGCGTCATCGGATGAGCGCGAGATCCTGCGGGTGGAAGCGGAGCTTTGCAGGGCCTTCGAGAACGCGGATGCCGATGCCCTGCGCGCGGCCCTGGACCCGACGTTCGTCCTGACCGATTCGCGCGGCACCGTCACCGATCTTGAGCAGAACCTCGCCGAGGTTGCCAGCGGCGATCCGGATTACGAAGTGTTCCGCAACCATGGACAGAAGATCCAGCTGTACAGCGATGCGGCGATCGTGACCGGCATCACTTCGATCAGGAGCCATTCGGGCGACAGCACGTTCGAAGGTGACTTCCAGTTCACGGATACCTGGGTCCGGCGGCCAGACGGCTGGAAACTGGCCGCAAGCCACGCCAGCCGCCTGCCCGGAAAGTAGACGCCTGTTGCCGGGTGCGAGTTTGCGTGCCGGGGGCGCCACCGGAACCATACGGATGGTGGCAATTGAGTGCGAACGTGGAGTTGCGCACCGACATCCGTGTCAACGCCTGGCCTGGACGCAATCGGAACTGCTGGCGCCCGCTGCCTGCGATGTCGCAGGATAGGCAGATGGACATCCGTGAGGTACCGCAGCCAAGCGAAGCAGAAGTGCGCCGCGCGCAGCGGCTGCTGCCGGCGTTCCTCGCCACCTGCATGTCGGCATTCGTCGCCGCGGTGGTGACCGCCATCAACACCGGCATCGACGGTGCGTTCGCGGGGCGTTGGCTGTACGCGTGGCTGGTCGCGTTGCCGGCGGCGATCGTGGCGGCTTATGTGTTCCGCCCACTGGCCTGGCGCGCGGCGCTGGTGGTGACGCAGCGCCTTCGTTGAGCAACGCCTTCCGGAACCGGACACGCCGCTGTTGCTCCTCGCTCCGGCATCGCCGGCACCGCGAGGAAATCCGCCTAACCGCATGTCTCGGCTCGCTGTGACGGCTGCGATATGATCCGATCCACGCATTGCTGGGGAGCACGGGATGGGAATCATGCGTCTGGTCATTGTTGTGCTGGCGGCGCTGTGCTGCGTCGCGACGGCTGCGTCGAAGCAGCCGGAGACGATCGATGTGTGGCTGCGGGCGGGCGTGGATATCGACGCGAGCGGCCACGTGCAGGACCTGCAGTGGGAAGAACAATCCAAAGTGCACGCGCTGATTGCCGAGCGCCTGGCGCCCGTCGTGCGGGGTTGGGAGTTCGAGCCGGCCACTGTCGATGGACGGCCTGCGCCGACGCAGACCGGCCTGGTGATACATGTCCTGGTCGACGAACTCGCCGACGGATCGGTGACTCTGCGCCTGGCCGATGCGCAGACGGGGCCGACGGCATCGACCTTGATGCCCCCCACCTACCCGATGGATGCCGCACGTGGCGGCATCAGCGCGACCGTGAAGTTGGTCGTGGAAGTGAAGGCGGACGGTTCACCGGTCATTCGCGAGATGACGTACGAAAGCAGTGACGATAAGCGCTCGGGCTACCGCGACGCATTCTTCGCATCGGCGACGGAAGCCGCCAAGCATTGGAAATTCCGTCCCGAGATCGTGGCCGGCAGGGTCGTGCCCGGCTCGTCGGTCAGGATCCCGATCGACTACTGCCTGGGCACGGCGAGCCAATGCCAACGCAATCAGCGAGCCAGGGACGTGGAACGGAAGCTGCCCACCGGCCTGTACCAAGGCGAAGCGAGCGCGGTGGCGCTGAAAACTGATATCCGCAAGCAGGCGATATGACGTCATTGCGCGGGCGGCGATGTCGCGGCGCGCACGACACGCTCCTGGCCTGACGCCGGCGATGCCATCGTGAAGGTGACGAGGAAAAGCCGCCGGCGCGAGCCGACGGCTTTGTAGTGGCCGCTAGATGCGATCAGAAGTCGAAGCGCACCTGCAGTTGGGCGAGGTCGGCGTCGAGGTCTTCGATCTCGAAGCGGCTGTACTCGCCGCGCAGCGCGACGGTGTCGTTGAACCGGTACTGCAGGCCGACGCCGTAGGTCGGGTCGGTGCCGTTGTCGTCGCGGGTGCCGGTCAGGCCGGGGATCGCGGTGTCGAGGTCCCAGCGCTGCATGCCCGCCTTGGCGTAGCCGGAGAACTTCTCGGTGAACGGCAGCGTGCCGACGGCAGTGAAGTAGACCGAGCTCGCTTCCAGTGCGTTGCCCGCGACGTTGGGCTCCAGCTTGCCCAGGTCGGCGTAGCCGGCCTCGAGGCCGAAGTAGCGGTTGAACTGGTAGCCACCGAACGCGGAGAACGCGGTGTCCTCGTCGTCGTAGAGGCCTTCGTCGACGAAGGACTGGCCGGCACCAACGCCGGCGTAGAAGCCATGGTCTTCGGCCGCCTGCGCACCGAAAGCGGCAGCGCCGAACAGGACGGCAAACAGGGCACGGGACAGCATCTTGTTCTTGGTCATTGCATTGGACTCCTGCAGCGGAGATCGCGCATGGGGGAGGGAGGCGATGTCCGTGCGATGGGCCCCGGCGGTGTGCCTGGGCAGCCATCGCTGCAGAGAGAAGATGGGTGCGTGGCGGCAACACGGAAGTGCGGAAACAGGGATGAATTGTCCCATCAGTGGTCCATGCAACAGTGCGGTGCAAACACCATGCCGGCAGGCCTTCGAGTACCCGGGAGTTCATGCCGGGATCGTGTGCACTCGCCATGATCGTGGATCGCGCCTGGCAAGCTTGCGGGCTGCGGGCTGCGGGCTGCGGGATCGCCAACGCGGGATAATCAGAACGTGACGGCTGCTTGCCACCTGCTTGCGATGGCGCTGGCGTGGGCTGCGTTCTGCCTGGCGAACCTGGCCGGGTCCGGGCTGGCGACACTGGCGGGCTTTCCCGCCGGCGGCGGGCACAGGCTGGGGTGGGACCTGGCCTGGGTGATGGTCGCCGGTGTGCTGGCCGCCTGGGTCGTGGCGACGCTGGCACCGCGTGCACCGCGCATGCACGTGCTGGCCTTGTTCGCGATGTTGTTGGCGATCGCGGTGCTGGCGGTGGTGCAGCTCGGCGACGACTGGCCGTGGTGGTTCAGCGCCGGAGTGGTGGCCACGCTACCGCTGCAAGCGTGGCTGGGAATGCGCTCGGCGCCGCGCGGGACAGCACGGCGCGGCATGCAGGATTAGTGGTGCCATCGCATGCGTGTCGCGCACCGGGCAGGTGAGGCGGCGACGCAATCGCTTCCCCGCTTCGCCCACAGCACGGCGGGCATGGCGCAGCGCGCGCAGGCAGCGGCCTGTACCGGACTACGTCGCGCCTTCGCCGAGGTTGCGCAGGTCAACGCCGATGCGCTGGCGTTCTTCCGCAGGACGCTTGGCGTCGCGGCGGTCGAGCATCGCGACGGCGTCGATGGATCGGCCGCTGCCGCGCAGGCGGGTCAGTAGAGAATCGTCGCTTCCAGCGGCACGCCTGCGTCCCAGCGTGCGCGGCCATCGAGCGCGGCGATCTCCAGCAGCACCGCGGCGCCGACGACGGTTGCACCCTGCTGCCGCGCCAGCGCGAGCGCGGCGCGCAGGGTGCCGCCGGTGGCAAGCACGTCGTCGACCAGCAGCACGCGCGCGCCCGGCGGCACGGCGTCGGCGTGGATCTCCAGCCGGTCGTTGCCGTACTCGAGGGCGTAGTCCTGCGCGTGGGTGCGCGCCGGCAACTTGCCCGGTTTGCGGACCGACACGAAGCCGGTACCCAGCGCCCGCGCTAGCGCGGCGCCGAGGATGAAGCCGCGCGACTCGATGCCGAGCACCGCGTCGAGCGCGACTCCACGCCATGGCGCGGCAAGCGCATCGATTGCCGCGGCATAGCCATCGGCGTCGGCCAGCAGCGGGGTGATGTCCTTGAACGCCACGCCGGGCTTGGGGAAGTCGGGGATGTCGCGGATCAGTGCGCGCCAGTCGGGCATGGGTCGCTCGCCGTTTCGGAGTGGCGACGATGCTAGCGGAGATGGCGCGTCGCGACGAATGTCGCCGCGATGGCCGATCGCCGTGCAACTGCGGGCCGCTGGCACCCCGCTCGCCGGCATCACACTTGCTGGATCACGGCAAGGATGTTGCCCTCGCTATCCTTGAACCACGCCGCCCGCGCGCCGCCGCCGGTGACGATGTCGCCGTCGACCTGCGCATCGGGGATGTCGTAGCGTTCGAACCGCACGCCGCGCGCCTTCAGCTCGGCCACCTCGCGCTCGATGTCGTCGACGCCCCAGAACGCCTGGCTGGCCTTCGACGTGCCGGCGTTGGGCGTGGGATACAGGAAGCACGCGGTGCCGTTGGCGAATTCGTAGGTGACGCCGCCGGACAGCTCCGCGCCGGGCGAGAAGCCCAGTTTGCCTTCGTAGAACCTGCGCGCACGGGCGACATCGGTGGCCGGCAGGTAGGCGTACATCGGATGGGTCTGCAACATGGGGATCTCCTCATGGGGATGGGGAACGCATGGGGATGCCCGCGATTGCCAGGCTCCCATTGACACGACGGGCGGGGGCGCGGGTCATCGACAAGGTGTACCTGCGCAGGCAACGACGACGTGACCGGTTCAGCGACATGACGCGCCTGTCACGGTGCATGCGAGGCTGGCGCTGCGCCGCAGGCCCGCGACCACGCGCGATTTCACCCGGCCTGGCCGCGTTGAGGGCTAGCTTGCGGGTCCCCTCCACCGGAGCGCATGCGATGGCCATCTGCGACACCTGCGGCAACGACTACGACAAGGCCTTCCAGGTCGTCATGGGCGACCGGCGCGGCACCTACGATTCGTTCGAATGCGCGATCCAGGCGATGGCGCCGACCTGCGCGCACTGCCAGTGCCGGATCATCGGTCACGGCGCCGAGCACGACGGCACGATGTACTGCTGCGCGCATTGCGCGACGCAGGCGGGCGTGAAAGGCATGGAGGATCGCGTCTAGACCCGCAAGGGCGTCAAGCGGAGTGTGTTCAGGCCGCCTGAACGCGGGAGTGGCTAGACTTCGCCACTTCCACGCCGATCGCTGCTGCCATGCCCCGTTTTGCCACCCTTCTTTCTTTCGCCATCGTTGTGCTGCTGGCCGGCTGCGCTTCGCAGCCGAAGCAGGACATGGCGCCGTCGGGCGAGACCTTCGACGCCGACGATACCTATTCGCGCAGCTACGAGTCGCTGCCGGCGCAGGCCTGCGAAGCGGCGCAGCGCGCGCTGCTCGGCCAGGGTTACGTGGTGAGCCGGGCCTGCGGCGACGGGGTGGAGGCGTCGAAGAACTTCCAGCCCGATACCGAGACGCATACCCAGCTGGTGGTGCGCGTGACCTGCATGCAGCACCGGGACGGCGGCGCGCTGGTGTTCGTCAACGCGGTGCAGGACCGCTATGCGTTGAAGAAGACATCGAGTTCCGCCAGCCTCGGCGTCGGCGTGCTCGGTTCGGTGTCGCTGCCGGTTGGCAGCAGCGACGACTCGCTGGTGAAGGTGGCCAGCAACACCGTGCAGAACCAGGATTTCTACCGCCGCTTCTTCGAGCGCGTGAAGTACTACCTGCCGTCCGAACCGGACAGGGCCGCGGCGCCACCGCCGCCGGAACCGGCCGCGCCACCCGATCCGCCGCCGCTACCGGCCACGTCGGAACCGCAGCCACAACAGGGTCCGGCGCAGCCATAGGAAGGATGCCGTGCATCCGGTGTGGGAGCGGCTGAAGTCGCTGCCACACGGGCATCCCTCGCGCGGGTCATTCGACGGTCGTCGTGCCGCGCAGGCGCCAGTAGAACAACGCGAGCGTGCGCCGCCAGGCTTCCTTCGCCGCGCCCTCGTCGTCACGCGGGGTGTGAACCGTGCTGCGTGCGAGTGCAGTGTGGATTCCCGCGAACCCGCCATCCGGATTTCTCGCCGCGCTCGATATGACGGTCGAGAAATTCCCGGGCGATCGACAGGCACCAGGCTCGCTTGAGGGCGCATGCGTTCGTTGGAACCGGCAGGAGCGACGATCAAAAGCAAATCGATCCAGTGCGTCCCTACGGCCGTGGCTCGGGCGGCGGTTCCGGACGTTCGGGGCGGCCCGGCGTCCCGGGGTCGTGGATCGGCGGGATCACCGGGTCCACCGGGCGCCCGGGCATCGGATCGCGGACCGGGTTCGGTACCTGGCCGGGAACATCGGGATCGGTGGCCGGATCGTGGTCCGGATCCGGCTGCGGGTCTTTCGGATTCATGGACATGCTCCGGAAGGACTTAACCCGAGCATCTCATCCGAAGCGATGCGAACGCGTGAATCCCCGGTGTTCGCAATGCATGCAATCAGTGGCGCGCAGCGGCTGCGCGGGCGAGGCCGAGCGCCGCGTCGAGCGCTTCGCCGGCCGGGACCGGCACATCCGGCTGCACGCCCACGCCTTCCCAGTTGCCATGGGTGAAGGGATTGACCGGCGAGCCGGTGGGCACGAATACGACCAGGCCTTCGCCGGTCACGATCGGGCCGCCCGGGTTGGCCGCGCCGCCGCTGGCTTCGCCCACGACCGTCGCGCGTCCGGCCTGCTGCAGCGTGTAGGCGAAGGATTCGGCGGCCGAGCCGGTGCCCGCATCGATCACCACGTACAGCGGCAGCTGCGTGCGCGGCGCGGCGTGCCATTGCGCGGGCGCCTCGCTCTGCGTGCCTTCGCGGCTGTGGAAGATGTTGAAGGTGTCCGCGCCCGGCGCGACGAAGGCGCTGGCCAGGTAGCCGACCATCGCCGGCGAGCCCCCGCGGTTGCCGCGCAGGTCGACCACCATCGCATCGGTCTGCGCCAGGCGCAGGAGCGCGGCGTCGATCGCCCGTCGAGGAGGCTGATCGTCGCGGCCGAACTCGAAGTCGGCGAACCCACGCAGGCCGAGCACGCCGATGTTCCCGGGCAGGATGTCCACGCGTTCGATGCCAGTGCCCATGTCCGGCGGCGGCGCGCGTCGCTCCATCGTTTCTCCGGGTTGCGCGACGTTGACGCGGAAGTGCCGGTCCTGCGGTTTGAGCCGCGCGGTCAGCGCGTCGGCGAGCGATTGTGGAGTGGTCAGCGCATCGAACGCGCCATCGTCGATGGCCCCGCGCAGTTCGTCGGCGATCGCGCGGCCGCGGTCGGCGTTGAAATAGTGGTCCTCGATGGCCTGCGCGACGCCGGCGACGCGCGTGCGCGGCGTCTGGACGGCGGCGGGGGCAGCGCAGGCGGCGGCAAGCAGCAACAGGAGCGGAAGCAGGGCGGTGCGACGGCGGGACGATGTCATGGCGGGCTCGCTGGCGGGTCGTATCCGGTATGGATGCCGCGGGGCGCGATCCCGTCGCAATGCGGTGCATCGCGCCGGCGCCGATGCGAACATGGGCCGCCACGCATCGCACCGGAACCGGCATGAAGGTCAAGCGCATCGTCGCCAACATCGCCACCGACAACGTCGCGGCCGCGGCCGCGTTCTATCGCGACCTGCTCGGGCTCGAACTGCTGATGGACCATGGCTGGCTCGCCACCTACGGCTCGGCGGAGTCCATGCGCGTGCAGGTCGGCATCGCGTCGGAGGGCGGCTCGGGGACGCCGGTACCGGACCTGTCGATCGAAGTCGACGACGTCGACACAGCGCTGGCGCGCATGCGCGCGGCGGATGTCGCAATCGAGTACGGACCGGCCGATGAGCCCTGGGGCGTCCGGCGCTTCTACGTGCGCGATCCGTTCGGGCGGCTGGTCAACATCCTGATGCACCTGCCGGGCGCTGACGTACGCGGTTCCGCCTGCGCAACCTCTTGCTAGGATGCGCGCCTGCATTCGTCACGGAATCGATCATGGGAATCACATCCGGCCCGCGACACGTCGCCGCATTGTTCGCGCTGTACCTGTGCGCATTCGGCACCGCCGCACCAGCGGCCGAGCCGGCCATCGCGCCGGCCAGCCGCGCCGAAGCCACGAAGATCATCGCCGACATGCGTCGCGTCGTGGCCGACGATGGCGTCGAGCGGCTCGAGAAGGTGCGCATCGGCGGCATCGACCAGTGGGTGTCGATCCGCGGCAACGACCGCCGCAATCCTGTGCTGCTGATGCTGCACGGTGGCCCGGGCTGGGTGTCGATGCCGACCAGCTGGTACTTCCAGCGCGGCTGGGAGGAGTATTTCACCGTCGTGCAGTGGGACCAGCGCGGCGCCGGCAAGACCTACGTGGACAACGATCCGGCGGCGATCGCGCCGACGATGACCCGCGAGCGCATGGTCGACGATACGGTCGAGATGGTGGCGTGGCTGCGCCGCGAGTTCGGCAAGGACAAGGTCTTCGTGCTCGGCCAATCCTGGGGCAGCTACCTGGGCCTCGAGCTGGCGCAGCGCAAGCCGCAGTGGCTGCACGCCTACATCGGCATGGGGCAGGTGACCGACGCACCGGAAAGCGAGCGCCGCGGCTGGGCATGGACGCTGGCGCAGGCACGTCGCGATGGGAACGCCGAAGCGATCGCCGAACTCGAATCGCTCGCGCCCTACGCGCAGGGCGACGCTCCAGTATCGCTGGTGGACCTGATGCAGCAGCGCAAATGGCTCAATTACTACGGCGGCATGGTCCACAACCGCCGCGGCGGCGAGGCCGAGGGCGCAGCGATCCGGTTGTCGCCGGAATATCGCGACGAGGACGTGGAGAAGATTTGGATCGCCAACGATTTCTCGGTCGGGCACCTGCTGGCCGGCGTGCTGACCCTGGACATGGGGCGAGTGCAGCAGCTCGATTGCCCGCTGCTGCTGTTCCTCGGCCGCCACGACTACAACGTGTCGTCGAGCCTGGCCGCCGAGTGGTTCGAACGCGTGCAGGCGCCGTCGAAGAAGTTGGTGTGGTTCGAGGATTCCGCGCACGAGGTCATGAACGAAGAGCCGGGCAAGACCCTGCTGTCGCTGGTGCGTTATGCGCGCCCGATCGCCGAGCGCGCCGGCGACGCGCCGCCGGAGTGATCCGCCTGCCGGCGCGTGGCGGGTGGCCGGGAATGGCCTGGAAAATTGCCGTCATCCCCGCCTGCGCGGGGATGACGGACAAAGTCGAGCTGTTCAGGCCTTCCTACGTCTTGCGCCGGAACTGGAACACGATCGCGCCCACCACCAGCGCCACCAGGCCTGCGAGCAGGTTCCACGCGGTGGCGCTGGCCAGCAGGCCGATCGACAGCAGCGTCGCGGCAATCGGGATCAGCGGCCCGCCGGGCAGTTGCAATGCGCCTTCGCGGTCGCCGTGGCGGCGGCGAAGCACCAGCACCGATACCGAAGTGCCGATGTAGGTGCACAGCCGCGCCACCACCGACAGCAGCGCCAGTTGCACGAACGAGCCCGACAGCGCCAGCAGCAGCGACAGCACGCCGACGGTGACGATCGCCATCGCGGGCGTACGGAAGCGCGGATGGATGCGCGCCAGCGCGCGCGGGCCGTAGCCGTCCATCGCCAGCGCATGCAGGTAGCGCGGGCCAAGCATGATGGTGTTGCTGTTGGTGCCCAGGATCGACACCGCCGCGCCCACCGTCAGCGCCATGGCCAGCCAGGCGCCGCCGAAGCGCGCCGAGGCATCGGCCAGCGGCGTCTGCGACTGCGCCAGCCCCGGCAGGGTGCCCAGCGCGACCCACTGCACCGCGAAGTACAGCGCGGTGACGGTGACGATCATCGCCAGCAGCGCGAACGGCACGTCGCGGCGCGGGTTGCGATACTCGCCGGCCGCCGCCGGCAGGTTCTCGAAGCCGGCGTAGGCGAACAGCAGCAGCAGCGCGGCTTCGCCCAGGTCGCGCAGCGGCAGCGGCCCGACCAGCGGCGTGGCCATCGACAGGTCGACGTACATCGCGCCGATGCCGATGAACATCAGCAGCGGCAGCACCTTGGCGATCGCCAGGAACACGCCGGTGCGCGCGGCGGCGCGCACGCCGATCACGTTGACCGCGACCAGGAACGCCAGCGAGCCGGCCACGATCGCCACCCGCACCCCGCCACTGGCCGCGTGCGGCCAGAAATGCGTCACCGCCTCGGCCAGGCCGTTGGCCAGTGCCGCAGCGCTCGCGACGCGCGTGATCAGCAGCATCCAGCCGACCTCGAAACCCACCAGCGGACCGAATGCCTCGCGGGCATACAGATAGCCGCCGCCGGGCTGGTCGAAGTAGCTCGCCGCCTGCGCGTAGCACAGCACCAGCAGGCTCACGGCCAGCCCCGCCAGCAGCACCGCCCACAGGCTCGCCGGCCCCAGCAGCAGCGCTGCGGCGGCCGGCAGCAGATAGATGCCGCTGCCGATGACGTCGTTGATCGACAGCCCGTACAGCTGCCAGCGGCCGACCGCTCGGCGCATCGCCGGTTCATCGTGCGACGAGGCGGGCGCGGTCTGTGCGCCGGGATCGGGCAGGCTGGGCATGGGCGGATGTTCCAAAGCTGGCAATCGCGGCAACCTAGCATGCCGTGCCGGTGCCTGCGCCATGTCCGCGGCCATGACGCGGTCGGCGACGCAACCTCGCCGGCGATGTGCCGGCGATGTGCCAGAGTTGGCCACCGCGATCCGCGTGCCGCTGGGAGCCGCTTGCCGGCGCCGCCGTGGCGCCTGCGCGCGAGCGGGCTACTGCCGGTGCCATGCGTCCCGAATGGACTGGCGCTTGTGCCAGCCGGCATGTCCGTTGACACTGTGCGCCGCGTCTCGATCCGTGGCGGAGTCCCCGCCGCCAGGCTCGGGGGAGGCGTGGGGAACAGGAATGGGGATCAACTGAGAATGGAGATTTCAGGCATGTTGAAGAAGAACGTAATGCTCGCGGTCGCGCTGTCGGCCCTGGTGGTCGCCGCACCGATGTCGGCGCTGGCCAAGAAGAAGCAGTCCGGCGTCGGCCCGGGCATGAACGAGGCGGGTGAAGTCGTCAATTCCTCCAAGGTCGAGGCCGGCTGGGGCGAGGAAGTGGTCGGCATCAACGACTACGAGGGCGAGATCACCGGCAAGCCGGCGCCCGGCAGCAAGTTCACCCAGCTCAAGATCGGCATGCCGATGAAGCAGGTCACCGACCTGATCGGCGAGCCCACCGACCAGGGTGCTTACGTCACCGGCAAGGCGTTCATCCCGTTTTTCTTCGGCGGCGACAAGTATCGCTATGAGATGGCCTACAAGGGCCAGGGCCGGCTGGTGTTCGCCGGCCAGTCGATGGGCACCGGTGGCAACCTGATCTGGATCATCCACAACAAGGACGACAGCGGCTATCGCGAATAGGCGATCGCGCGTCGCATGAAAAGCCCCGCCCGCGCGGGGCTTTTTTTTGCGGCTCTTCGCCGTCGCTGTTGTGGGAGCGGTTTCGGCCTCGAGCTTTCCGGGCGGGCGTAAAGGCACGCGGCTGAAACCGCTCCCGCAAGAGGCGAGCCTGTCGGGGAAGGCAGCTCGCGCATCACGCCGCGGAACAGGAAAGGTTAAAACACCGTTGTGCGTGCGGCGCCGGTGTGGCGTGCATTCATCGCGGCGGGGGCAAGCTTGCGGCGCGGTTCAGGGGATCATCGCCGTGACGCAATGCACGGCATCCATCAGACGAGGAAATCCCATGAACACCACACTCCGCAATTCCCTGCTGGCCATGGCCGTCGTCGGCGCGCTGTCGCTGGCTGCCTGCAAGACCACCGACGATTCGATGGACGCGCCCGAACCCGCACCTGCGCCGGCCGAGCCGATGGACGACACCGCGCCGCCGATGGACGACACGATGCCGACCGACCCGACCACCACGCCGACCGACGCCACCAGCGACGGCGCGGCTGCGCCGACCACGCCCTAGGCCTGCGCGGAACGCCGGCGCGGCGCATGGCGCCGTGCCGGCGTGTCCCGACGCCGCGATGGCGTCGTGACAACCGGTGTCGTAGTTCTTTTGCTCTTGGAGGAGCGGCTTCAGCCGCGAGCTTTTCGTCACGAGGCGAACCCAGGAAAAGCTCGCGGCTGAAGCCGCTCCTACCGTGGCGCCCGCAGTGGCGCCTGCATCTGCGCCTGCGCAATCAGCCCTGCGATGCCAGACAGTCCGGCGCGGACGGCTCGCGGTCGTGGCTGACGCACTGCTTCAGCTGCGGCGGCAGGTTGGCCAGGTGCCGTGAGGTACCGGCGTCGAGGGTGAAGGCCTGCACGGTTCGCGCGTTGCAGCGCGCGCCGTCGTCGTCGGCCTTGTCGCTGTCGCACTCGCGCACGAACAGCAGGTAGTGGCAGCGGCCGCTGATGCTCTTGATGCATTCGAAGTCGCCGGCACCGCCGTTGACGTAGGAGCGCATCACGTTCTGTGCCTTGCCGTCGATCGACACGTTGGTGATCGTGGTGGTGCCGGCTTCGATCTTGCAGCCGGCCAGCAGCAACAGAATCGTGACGAACAGGATGGCGGTGCGCATGGCGTTTCCTTGCGGTTGTCGCGGTAGCGTGGGGAGCTTGCCCAAGTGATTCGGCCCGGCGGTTCACTTGTCACATGTTGCGGAACAGGGTCATGAACGGCTGGCTGACCGCCAGCGTTTCGGGACGCTGCTTGAGCCGGATCGCGCCGCGGCCGCTGTCGTCGCGGCTGATCGAGGCGATCGCCTTGAGGTTGACGATGGTCGAGCGGTGGACCTGCTTGAACATCGCGGGGTCGAGCAGGCCCAGCAGTTCGCGGATCGGCGTGCGCAGCAGCGCCTCGCCCTCGGCGGTCATCACCGTGGTGTACTTGTTGTCGGCGCGGAAATAGGCCACGTCCTCGACCAGGATCAGGCGCGTGTCCTTGCCGGCGCTGGCGGTGATCCACGACAGCGGCGTCGCGGCCGGCGTGCGTGTCGCGTCGAGCTGGCGGATCAGCGCGGCCAGCGTGGCGGCATCGGGGTGCGCGCCGGCCGCGCGTGCGCGCAGCCGCTGCACCGTGGCGTCGAGGCGTTCGCGCGACACCGGCTTGAGCAGGTAGTCGACCGCGCCGTTGTCGAACGCGTCGATCGCATACTGGTCGTAGGCGGTCACGAACACCACCTGCGTCAGCGGGCTGGCCTCGGCCGCGGCGGAGGCGACTTCCAGGCCGGTCAGGCCCGGCATGCGGATGTCGAGGAAGGCGACGTCCGGCTGGTGTTCGGCAATCGCCTCGACCGCGCTGCCACCGTCGTCGCAGGACGCGACGATCGACAGTTCCGGCCAGGCCTCGCGCAGCAGCGACTCCAGCGCGGTGCGCAGGATCTCCTCGTCCTCGGCGATGACGCAGGTGGGATGCGAATTCATGGCGGTGTCAGGCGACATGGCCGTGGTCCTGGGGGTTGCCGGTCGGCAGCGTGATGGTGGCGGCCACGCCGTTGGGGAAGTTGGCGGCGATGCTGAAGCGGGCGGCGTTGCCGTAGGCCAGGCGCAGGCGTTCGCGCACGTTCTTCAGGCCGATGCCGGTGCCGCTGCTCTCGGCGTTGAAGCCGCGGCCGTCGTCGGCGACGGTGACCGAGACTTCCTGGTTGCCGGTGGTGGCGCGGATCCAGACGGTGCCGCCGCCGGGCTTGGACTCCAGCCCGTGCTTGATCGCGTTCTCGACCAGCGTCTGCAGCATCATCGACGGGAACGGCAGCGCGTGCAGCGCCTCGGGCACGTCGACCTGGGTCGACAGCCGCGGGCCCATGCGGATCTTGAGGATCTCGAGATAGGCGTTGGCGCGTTCGAGTTCCTCTCCCAGCGTCGACTGTCCGTCGAGGGTGCGCGGCAGCGAGCGACGCAGGTAGGCGATGAGATGCCCGAGCATCGCGTCGGCGCGCGGTGGGTCGCTGCGGGTGAGCGCCTGCGCGCTGGCCAGGGTGTTGTAGAGGAAGTGCGGCTCGACCTGTGCGTTGAGCAGGCTCAGCTTGGCCTCGCTCAGTTCCTTGGCGCTGGCGGTGTCGCGCACCACGGCCTTCTCGCCGCGTCGGTGCTCGGCGATGCGGCGGGTGATGGCGCGGGTGATCGCCTCGGTCGTCTCGAGGTTGCGGCCGTGGTCGACGCGCAGCCAGTCGGTCCAGGCCGCGCTTTCAGGCTCGCAGGCCAGGGTGATGCTGGACGTGTCGCCGCCGGGGGCTACGGTGGCGACCACCACGTCGTAGCGGCCACCGAGCTTGCGGTCGACCCAGTGCATCGGATCGAAGCGGCTGTGCGTGCCATACGGGTCGGGGCGCTCGACCCCGGCGCGCACGCGCAGGCTGCCGGGCGCCGACTCGATGTCGACCGCGCGCGGCAACTCGCGCAGTGCGGCGTCGAGCAGATCGAAGGCCTCGTCGGCCGGAAACGGCACCTCGATCTGCCGGCGCTGGCGATTGCGCAGCTGCTCGGGCGTCGCCTTGTGGCCGACGATCATGCCCACGCGGTGGATGTGGGAGATCACGTCGGGAATCACGAACGCGAGCGTGATCATCCACAGCAGCACGATCGGGAACTCCGGCAGCCCGAAGTTCGACCAGACGATCAGCACCACCAGGTAGAACATGCACCAGGCGAAAACGTGGCGGGCGACGAAGGAGAAGGCGGTCATGGCGATGCCGGTGCGGAGGTCATGGAGCGAGGATAGCGATGCGGCCGGGCAGGGGAAGCGGCATGCGACGAATGCGGGCATCCGGCGACGGAACCGCCGGATTCCGTGCCGGATGCCGGCGCCCCGGCGCCGCTGGAGGCCCCGCGGCGGCGTTGACGTGGTGATCGCGGGGATGCGCGATGATGCCCGACCCGTACCGGGAAGGAGTCCGACTTTGCAAGCTTGGCTTGCCCTGCCTGTGTTCGTGCTGCTGGCGACGACCTTCGAAGCGCAGGCCCGCACCGTCTACCGCTGCGTGCGCGATGGCACCGTCAGCCTGGCCACTGCGCCGGAGCCGGGTTCGAAGTGCGTGGCAAAACAGATCGACGACAACGCCGTGCAGACGCCCAACCTGTGGGGCGAGATGGGCGTGTTCAGCGGCACCTTGTATGAGCGCGAGCAGGACGGCCAGCTGGTCTATTCGACCCGTCACCTGCCCGGTTCGCGGGTGTACCTGAAGTTCACCGTGCGCACGCCGCCGGGCGAGCCGGCGCACGTCGGCCTGGGCAAGGTCGGCAAGCCGCAGCTGGATCGGCACGCGAAGCTGTTCAAGGCCGCGGCGAAGGCGACCGGGGTCGATGACGCGTGGCTGCGCGCGATCGCCCACGCCGAGAGCGGCTTCGATGCCAGGGCCATTTCGCCCAAGGGCGCGCAGGGGGTGATGCAGCTGATGCCGGAGGTGGCGACCGAATACGGCGTCAGCGACCCGTTCGTGCCGGCGCAGTCGATCAGTGCCGGCGCGCGCTACATGCAGTCGCTGCTGCGCCGCTACCACGGCGACCGCACGCTGGCGGCGGCCGCGTACAACGCGGGCATCGGCACCGTGACCCGCTACAAGGGCGTGCCGCCGTACGCCGAAACGCGCGTCTACATCGACAAGGTGCTCACCCTGTACGAACGCTACCGCGAGGCGATGGGGTTCAAGCGCGAGACGCCGGCGCAATAGCGGTGCGCGATAGCTCGGGATGTCCCTGCGGGAGCAGCCATGGCCGCTTCCGCAACTCCCGCAAGTGTCGTCGGTCGCGGCACGCAGGCCGGCCTGCGGTCAGCGCGGCGCGAGCTTGAGCAACCGCCCGCCCTTGCCGTCCTCGAGCAGCCAGATCGCGCCGTCGGGCCCCTGTTCCACCGCGCGGATGCGCTGGCCCATGTCGAAGCGCTGCGCCTCGCGTGCCGTGTCGCCGTCGAACTCGACCCGCACCAGCGACTGCGACGACAGCCCGCCGATGAACGCGTCGCCCTGCCAGTCCGGGAACAGCGCGCCCGAGTAGATCAGCAGGCTCGACGGCGAGATCACCGGGGTCCACCACGTCTTGGGTGCGTTGAATTCCGGGCGCGTGTCGTGGTCGGGGATGACGCGGCCGTCGTAGTGATCGCCGTTGGAGACGATCGGATAGCCGTAGTTGCCGCCGCGCTCGATGAGGTTGAGCTCGTCGCCGCCCTGCGGCCCCATCTCCACTTCCCACAGCCGGCCCTGCGCGTCGAAGTCGATGCCCAGCAGGTTGCGGTGGCCCAGCGACCAGACCTGCGCGGTCACGCCACCCTTGTCGGCGAAGGGATTGTCGGCCGGCACGCTGCCGTCGTCGTTGAGCCGGATCAGCTTGCCGAGGTTGGACTGCATGTCCTGCGCGGGATCGAACTTCTGCCGCTCGCTGGAAGTGATCCACAGCTTGCCGTCGTTGCCGAACAGCAGGCGGTGGCCGTAGTGGCCGCGGCCGTCGACCTTCGGCACCTGGCGCCAGATCACCTTCAGGTCCTGCAGCGTGCCGCCGCCGCTGTCGTCCAGCGCCAGCGTGCCGCGCGCGACCGCGCCGCCGCGGGTGTCGCCGTCGCCGGCCTCGGCGTAGCTCACGTACACAACGTGGTTGCTGGCGAACTGCGGATGCAGGGCGATGTCGCCGAAGCCGCCCTGGCCGCCGTAGTCGACCTCGGGCACGCCCTTGATGTCGCCGGTCTTGCCGGTGGCGAGGTCGACCAGCTTCAGCGCGCCCTTCTTCTCCGTCACCAGCAGGCGGCCATCGGGCAGGAAGGCCATCGCCCAGGGTTCGTCGAACGCGGCGACTTCGATTGCGCTGAAAGGCCGGGCGTCGCTGGTTGCGGGCTCGGCGGCAGGCGCCGTTGCGGTGGTTGCGGCCGGGGCGCCGGCAACCGGCGCGTCGGCGGCGGACTGCCCGTTGGCATTGCCGGGCTGGTTGCAGGCGACCAGGCACAGGCTGGCGGTACAGACGAGGGCGAGCAGGCGGGGAGTCATGAGGCGAGGGGTCATGGCGGCGCTCCGGTTCACGTGTCGACACGGGTGGGAATGCACACTAGCACCGCGCACCACGCACGGAGAAACAGGATGCTGCCCGCCATCGACATCAGCTGCCCGTATTGCGGCGAAACCATTGCCCTGTTCGTCGACGACTCCGCGGGCGACCAGCAGTACATCGAGGACTGCCAGGTCTGCTGCCGGCCGATCCAGGTCGCGGTTGTGCTGGACGCCGACGGCGAACCGACTGTCACGGTGCGCGCGGAGGACGACGCCTGACGGCACGGGATGCGGCCACGCGATGACCTCCGGCACCTGCGGCGGCCGGAACCGGCGCTATGCTTTTCCGGCCGCAGAGGGTCACCGCCATGCCTGCACCCGCGATCACGCCGTTGCTTGTCACCGCCGGCATCGGCTGGCTGTACTACCGGCGCATCCGGCGCCAGTTCGGACGCCAGCCATACCGGCCGAAGCGCACGCTGATGCGAATCGGTGTGCTGTCGCTGCTCGCCTGCGGGCTTCTGCTGGCGGGCCTGCCGGCGCATCGGCTGTGGCCCGCGCTGGCGATCGGTGGCATCGCCGGCAGCGCGCTCGGATGGCTCGCGCTCCGGCACATGCACGTGGCCATCGTCGATGGCGTGCGCGGATACACCCCCAACGCGTGGCTCGGCGGGGTGATCGCGTTGCTGCTGGTCGTGCGGCTTGCATGGCGCTGGTACTACTTCGACGGTCTCGATGCGGGCATGCAACGGGTTGGCCTGCAGGCCAGCCCGCTGACGTACGGTCTCATCGTCGCGCTGGTGGCGTATTACCTGGTCAGCAGCATCGGCCTGGTGCGGCGCATGCGCGCATTGCCGTCGCATTGAGCGCCAGCGCGGCGGCCGTCTTGCCGGCGCGCAAGTAAAGGTTGTGTTGCGTTCAGCCGCGCGTGACGCGCGGCACTGTCGTCATCGTCCCGGAAATCGGGGCGCGCACCCGCCCTGGCCGCGAATGCATGACCACCATCGCACCACGGACTAGCCGCATTCGCGCGGTCCGTGGTTAAGGGCGCGTAAGTGCGTGCGGCGGGACGCGGGAAATGTTCATCGGCATGGGGGCAAGGTCGGTGCCAGGGCGGTGTCGCACGATCGGATTTGCGGCATCCCCGAACAAACAACCCATGGAGAACACACATGAAGCATGCAAACAAGCTGTCCGGCCTGATCGCGATTGTTGCCGCCGCCGCCATGCCACTGGCATTCGCGCAGACCACCCCGACCACCGATGACGGTGCCATGCAGTCCACGCCGCCGGGGGCGACCGCGCCGACCGCGGCCCCGACCGCCGAGCCCAAGCAGGTCACCTGGGCCGACCTGGACACGGACAAGGACGGCAGCCTGAGCAAGGCCGAAGTCGCCACCGTGCCGGCGCTGTCGCAGGTGTTCGACGCGGCCGACGCCGATGCGGACGGCAAGCTCACCGCGGACGAGTACAAGGCCCATGCAGCGTCGGAAGGTGCCGGCGAAGGCGCCGCCGAAGCCACCGACGGCGGCGGCCAGTAAGAAGCAGGACGCGCGGCACTCCCGCGCTTGTGTGCACGGGCGGCCTTCGGGTCGCCCGTTTTTTTTGTGGTCCGTGGTCCGTGGTCGATGGTCCGGACGAATTTGCGTACCTGGCGTGCAGGTTCCGCTACGGCTCCATGGCCAGCCGTGACGAGGGCCTTCTTCCGCGACTCCCGTCGGCCGGCATAATGCGCCGATGGATAACGGCATCCGCATGGTCGCCTTCGACGGCGACGACACGCTCTGGCGCAGCCAGGATTATTTCGACGCCGCGCAGCTCGAGTTCGAGCAGATCGTCGGTGGCTACATCGACCTCGCCGACGCGCGCGTGGCCGAGCGCCTGTACGCCTTCGAAAAGGCCAACCTGGCGTGGTTCGGTTACGGCGTGAAGGGCATGGCGCTGTCGATGATCGAGGCGGCGGTGGAGATCACCGGCCAGCGCGTCAGCGCCGCCGACGTGCAGCGCATCGTCGGCCTCGCCAAGGAGTTGCTGCGGCATCCGGTGGAACTGTTGCCGGGCATCCGCGAAGCCGTCGCCGCCGTCGCCGCGCACCATGACGTGGTGCTGATCACCAAGGGCGATCTGTTCCACCAGGAGGCGAAGGTGCGCGACTCGGGGCTCGCCGATCTGTTCCGGCGCATCGAGATCGTCAGCGAGAAGGATCCGGCGACCTATGCGCGGTTGCTGGAGGAGTTCGGCATCGGGGCGGGGCAGTTCGTGATGGTCGGCAATTCGCTGCGCTCGGACATCGCGCCGGTGCTCTCGCTCGGTGGCTGGGGCGTGCACATGCCGTACCACACGACCTGGAGCCACGAGAACGAGGCCAGCATCGACGCCGGCGGCGACCGCATGCGCAGCGTGCAGTCGCCGGAAGGCTTGCCGGCGGCGGTGGCCGCAATTGCCGCCGTGGCCGCGGCCGGGCGGGCAGTGTGTTGACCGGGGGTTCACCGCGGCGGGTCGATGGTGGGCGCGCGGGCAATTGCTGGAGTGTGCCGATGGCGTCGAAGCGAAGCGGGTTGGCAGCGGCAGGTGTTACGGCGCTGCTGTTGGTCTCGGCGTGCGGCTCGGTCGGTCCGGCGCAGGTGCGGGGTAGCCAGCCGACAATCGCGTTCTCGCGGCCCGCGGGCACGGCGGAGGATGCGCGCCGGAACGATCGTCCACGGGCCCATGTGCGCCGTGATGCCCATGGCCGACCGATCTATTTCCGCGAAGTTCCGCTCGACCGCCATCGTGCGAGGCAATGCGGTGACGGTCGTTGCGGGGAGGAAGATCGCCAGCACCGGGAAGATGGGCAGGACGGCGATTCCTAGTCCAGCCGCCTTGGCGCCGCGGAGAAGTGCGGCAGGCTACTCGTCCGGCCGCTGCGGCTGGCCCTGGGCGGGCAGCGGGTGGATGCTGGCCTCGACGCCGGATTCGACCCGCAGCGTGACCCAGCGCAAGGCGACGGCGTAGGCGCCGAGCACCACCACCACGGCCACCAGCCAGACCACCCAGCGATGCGAGCGCGGCGCCCGCGCGGTGGGCGCGTGTCGGGTGCTGTTCATGGCGTCCTCCTGAATGCGGTTGGCGCGATGCGCGTCATCGAGCGTGTCATCGATGACGGCCAAGCTACGCCGGCGCGCGTCACGGGCGCGTGCAAGCACGGCCCGGCTTGCGCACAATCGATGCATGCGCCTGCTCCTGTTGCCGTCGATCGCGCTGCCGCTGTGCATCGCCGCCGGATGCCGACCGGCGCCAGCGCCGCTGCCGGTGATCGTGCACGCCGATGGCCAGGTGGCATGGCGCGGCATCATGCCCTGCGCCGATTGCGCGGGCATCGCGGTGCATCTCGTGCTGGAACGCGAGGGTGGCGAGCGCCGCTACCAGCTGGTCGAAACCTATCTTCTTGCCGACGGCCGCGGAGCGCGCTTCGTCGAACACGGCCAGTGGCGCCAGCAGGCCGACCTGTTGCAGCTGCATGGCAGTGACGACAGCCACCGCACCTATGCCCTGGCGGCGGACGGGCGCCTGCAGGCGCGCGACTCGCACGGCCGGCGGCTGCCGGTGCAAGATGATGCGATGCTGTCGCCGATCGTTCCCTGATGCCCGTGAGGAGCCCGATTCCCGTGAGCAAAGCCGTGAGCAATACGATGCCAAGCGCCGTGGTTTCCCTGCTGCAAAGCGTGCGCCGGCCGGTTGCGCGGCTGGCGGCGGGCCTGCTGCTGGCGGGCCTGCTGTCGGCGGGCGCGGCGCTCGCGCAGGAGCATGCCTTCGACTGGAACCCGCGCAGCGGCGACACCTGGATCGACACCCAGCTGGCCGACATCAACATCTACGGCGCGCGCTACCGCGGCGCATTCGTTGACGAGCTGGTGCGCTACCACGCCGCGCCGCGCGCGCTGGTGACCGAACTGGTCGACCAGCGCAACTGGGCGCCGGGCGACGTCTATTACGCCTGCGCGCTGGCGCAGGTGCTCGGGCGCCCATGCCGGGCGCTGGTCGAGGCCTGGGGGCGATCGCACGACGATGGCTGGGCCGCGGTCGCGGCGCAGGCGGGCATCGCCGCACGCCCGGACGCGATGCAGCGCCTCAAGCAGGACATCACCGAAAGCTATGCGCGCTGGGGCCGGCCGGCGGCCGAAGTGCCAAAGCCGGCACAGGACAAGTCGCCGGACGCGGGCGACAAGGCGAAGGCGAAGCGCAAGCCCGGGTCTGGTGGCTGACGCGCCGGCTCAACCGCCGACGAACGTGTCGAACAGCAGCTTCAGGTTCAGCGACACGATGATCGCCGCAATCACCCACGCCAGCATCGCCAGCCAGCGCGGGATGACGAAACGCCCCATCTTTTCGCGGTCGGTGACGAAGCGCACCAGCGGGATCACCGCGAACGGCAGCTGCATCGACAGCAGCACCTGGCTGAAGACCAGCAGCTTCGCCGTGCCCTCGGCGCCATAGAGCGCGGTGATCACCACCACCGGCACGATGGCGACGCCGCGCGTGACCAGCCGCCGCGCCCAGGTCGGCATCCGCAGGCGCAGGAAGCCTTCCATCACGATCTGCCCGGCCAGCGTCGCGGTCACGGTGGAGTTCAGGCCCGACGCCAGCAACGCGACCGCGAACAGCGTCGAGGCGATGCCCACCCCGAGCATCGGCGACAGCAGCGCGTAGGCCTGTTCGATCTCCTGCACGTCGGTGTGCCCGGCCTTGTGGAACACCGTGGCCGCCATGATCAGGATCGAGGCGTTGATGAACAGCGCCAGCATCAGCGCGATGGTGCTGTCGGTCACCGCCCAGCGGATCGCCATGCGCTTGCCGGCGTCGTCGCGCGGGTAGTCGCGGGTCTGCACGATCGACGAATGCAGGTACAGGTTGTGCGGCATCACCGTGGCGCCGATGATGCCGATCGCGATGTACAGCGCGGCCGGGTTGGTGACGACTTCGGCGCGCGGGATGAAGCCGCCCAGTACCTCGACCACCGGCGGCGCGGCCAGCGCGACCTGGATCCCGAAGCACGCGAAGATCACCAGCAGCATCGCGATGATGAAGGCCTCCAGCGCGCGGAATCCGTGGCGCATCAGGTACAGCACCAGGAACACGTCGACCGCGGTGATGAGCGCGCCCATCACCAGCGGGATGCCGAACAGCAGATTGAGCGCGATCGCGGTGCCGATCACCTCGGCCAGGTCGCAGGCGATGATCGCGATCTCGCACACCAGCCACAGCGCGAAGTTGACCGGCCGCGGGTAGTGGTCGCGGCAGGCCTGGGCGAGGTCGCGCCCGGTGGCGATGCCCAGCCGCGCGGCCAGCGCCTGCAGCACGATCGCCATCAGGTTCGACAGCAGGATCACGCTCAGCAGCGTGTAGCCGAACTGCGAACCGCCGGCGAGGTCGGTGGCCCAGTTGCCCGGGTCCATGTAGCCGACCGAGACCATGTACCCGGGGCCGAGGAAGGCCAGGAAGCGGCGCAGCCACTGTCCGTGCTTCGGCACCGGCACGCTGGCGTTCATGGCGCCGAGGCTGGGCTCGCGGTGCAGGTCGCGGGTGAAGCGCCAGCCGGGCTCGGCGACGCGCGGCGGTGGGATGACTTCGCGATCCACGACAGTGGCCGCCGTCCTTGCGGGGGAGGTTTTCGTTATAGCCACTGCTATGTTCCAAAGCAAGCGCCATGGCACCTGCGGTACCCTTGGGCTTCCCGCGGCGCATTCCGGCCCGCGGGCGCCCGCGCAACAGGACGCGAGCCGGCATGCCCAACCCCAAGCCATCCCCGCCGCCGCTGATCGACGCCGACCTGCACGCCGAAAGCTTCCGCCAGGTGCGCGAAGCCCATCGCCTGGAGCTGGTGGAGGACTACGTCGAACTGATCTCGGACCTGATCCGCGACGGCGGCGAGGCCCGCCAGGTCGACATCGCCGCGCGCCTGGGCGTGGCCCAGCCGACCGTGGCCAAGATGCTCAAGCGCCTGGCGAAGGCCGGCTACGTGGTGCAGAAGCCGTATCGCGGTGCGTTCCTGACCGAGGAAGGCGAGGCCCTCGCGCAGGCCAGCCGCGAGCGCCACCAGGTCGTGGAAGCCTTCCTGCTTGCGCTGGGCATCGACCCCGACACCGCGCGCCGCGATGCCGAAGGCATCGAGCACCACGTCAGTGCCGAAACCGTGGCCGCGTTCGCGCGCTTCGTCAGCGCCCGCAGCTAGCACCGCCTCGCGGCCGTCTGCAGGGGCAAGCGGGCTCCCATGCCGGCCTACAATGACCGGATGCCCGCGTCCAGCTCCCTTCCACTGCTGCCGCTTTCACTGTCCGTCGCCCCGATGATGGATTGGACGGACACCCATTGCCGCGTATTCCACCGCCTGCTGGCGCCGCATGCGCGGCTGTACACCGAGATGGTGCACGCCAATGCGGTGATCCATGGCGATCGTTCGCGCCTGCTGGCGATGGATCCGGTGGAACACCCGGTGGCGCTGCAGCTCGGCGGCAGCGAGCCGGCGTTGCTGGCGCAGGCGGCGCGGATCGGCGCCGAATGCGGCTTCGACGAGATCAACCTCAACTGCGGCTGCCCGTCGGACCGCGTCCAGGCCGGGCGCTTCGGTGCCTGCCTGATGCGCGAGCCGCGGCTTGTGGCCGAATCGGTGGCGGCGATGATCGAAAGCGTGTCCGCGCTGGAGACCCCGGTGCCGGTCACGGTGAAGTGCCGGCTCGGCGTCGACGACGACCATCGCTACGAAGCCTTCCGCGACTTCGTCGATGCGGTGGCCGATGCCGGCTGCCGGATGTTCGTCGTGCATGCGCGCAACGCCTGGCTCAAGGGGTTGTCGCCGAAGGAGAACCGCGAAGTGCCGCCGCTTCGCTACGACTGGGCCTACGCGCTCAAGCGCGAGCGGCCGGAGCTGGCGGTGGTCGTCAACGGCGGCATCGCCACGCAGGATGAAGCCACTGCGCACCTTGAACACGCCGACGGCGCCATGCTCGGTCGCGCGGCGTACCACGATCCCTACCTGCTGCACCGGCTGGACGTCGCCTGGTTCGGCGGCCCGCTGCGCACGCGCGGCGAACTGCTGCGCGCACTGCGGCCTTACGTGGAGTCGCAGCTGGCGGGCGGCCCGGGCCACAAAGGCGTGCCGCTCAAGCACATCACCCGCCACCTGCTCGGCCTGTTCCACGGCGAGCGCGGCGGGCGCGCTTTCCGCCAGGTGCTCAGCGAAGGCGCGCACCGGCCGGGCGCGGACTGGTCGCTGGTCGAGACGGCGCTGGCCGCGACCGAGCACACGGAGCAGGCAGCGGCATGATCACCCGCGACACGAACGCATTCCTTGATGCCGCCCGCGGCTGCGCGCCCGATTTCGGGCCGGCGACGGCGAAGGCGGCCTTCCTCGTTTCGCCCGAGGGCTTCACCCGCGCCGACGAGTCGGCCAGCGACAACCGTTACATGGCCGATGCCGGCGGCTTCGACGCGCAGCGCGCCGGGACGCAGCATCGCGGTCTGCAGGCCGCGCTGTCGTCGGTGCTGCCGACGCTGTGCTTCCCGGGCAACCCGGCCGCGCCCGACGGCCTGTTCCCTAACAACGTCTTCGCCACCGCACCGGGCCGGCTGGTGGTGGGGCGCATGCGCCACCCGGTGCGCCAGCGCGAGGCGGCCCGCCCCGACATCCGCGGTTTCTTCCGCGACGTGCTGGGCTATGCGGAAATCGACCTGTCGACCCAGCCGCACGCCTGCGAACTGACCGGTGCGCTGGTGATCGACCGCGCCCGCGGGCTGGGCTTCTGCGGCCTGTCCGAGCGCTGCGACGAGGCCGGCGCACGGCTGATGCACGAAGCCTTCGGCCTGCGCGCGACCCTGCTGTTCGACCTGGCGCCGGGCGAGTACCACACCAACGTGGTGCTGGCCGTGCTTGCCGGGCGGGCGGCGATCGTGTGCCCGGACGGGTTCGCCGATCCCGCCGTGGTCGAGGCCATCGCCGCGCTGTATGCGCCGCACGCCGCTCAGCTGACGCCAGCCGAGCACGCCGCGTTTGCGGGCAACGCCATTTCCGCCTCGGCCGATACGGTCTGGATGAGCGAAGGTGCGGCGGCTGCGCTGTCGTCGGCAAGCCGCGACGTGCTGGAAAGTGCCGGTTTCGCGGTGCACCCGGTGCCCCTGGATGCCATCGAGGCCGCCGGTGGGTCGCTGCGCTGCTGCGTGGCGGAGATCTATTGAGGCGCGACCGCGACTGAATGCCCATGCCTGAAAAAACGAAAAGTTAAGGCCTGTTCACCGCATCCTTTCGAGAATCATCGTCCCGTCATCCCATCAGGCATCACGCCCCGGAGTTCCGCAGGTCATGTCCATCCGCCCGTCCCTTCTGCCTTGGATCGCCGCCGCTGCGCTGGCGCTGGTGAGTGCGGGGGCGTGGGCGCAGGACGGAGGCCGCGGCCATGGCCGTGGCCACGCCGGCCAGGGCGACCGCGGACGCGGCGACGAGATGCGCGAGGCGCCCCGGGCGGGATCGATGTTCGCCGAACCCCGGCAGCGGGAGCAGCCCGAGCCGCGCCGGCAACGCCGCGATGACGGCCTGGCCGACTCGGTGCGCAGGATCGAGCGCACCACCCGCGGCCGGGTCATCAACGCCGAACGGGTACAGTCCGACGGCCGCGACATCAACCGCATCAAGGTGATGGACGAGCGCGGCCGCATCCGCGTCTACATGGACGATCCGCAGCAGCGCAACCGCACCCCTACACGCGGTGACGACAACTGAGCTTCCAAGCTTCCACAACGACACATCGACCGGGCACGGTTGCCCTCGAACCATTACCACTGGAGTAGCCGATGCGAATTCTCCTCGTCGAAGACGAAGCCCCGTTGCGTGAGACCTTGGCCGCGCGCCTGAAGCGCGAGGGTTTTGCCGTTGACGCCGCCCAGGATGGCGAGGAAGGCCTGTACATGGGCCGCGAGGTGCCGTTCGACGTCGGCATCATCGACCTCGGCCTGCCGAAGATGTCCGGCATGGAGTTGGTCAAGCAGCTGCGCGAGGAAGGCAAGCAGTTCCCGGTGCTGATCCTCACCGCGCGTTCGAGCTGGCAGGACAAGGTCGACGGCCTCAAGCAGGGCGCCGATGATTACCTGGTCAAGCCCTTCCACGTCGAGGAACTGCTGGCGCGCGTCAACGCGCTGGTGCGCCGCGCCGCCGGCTGGAGCAAGCCCACGCTCGAATGCGGCGCGGTGGTGCTCGACCTGGCCGCGCAGACGGTCACCGTCAACGGCAGCAACGTCGACCTGACCAGCTACGAGTACAAGGTGCTCGAGTATCTGATGATGCACGCCGGCGAACTGGTCTCGAAGGCCGACCTGACCGAGCACATCTACCAGCAGGACTTCGACCGCGACTCCAACGTGCTCGAGGTCTTCATCGGCCGGCTGCGCAAGAAGCTCGACCCCGAGGGTGCGCTCAAGCCGATCGAGACCGTGCGTGGCCGCGGTTACCGCTTCGCCATCCCGCGCAGCAACGAAGGCTGAAACCCCGCCGCATCGCGGCGATAATCCAACCAGCCCCGCGCCGCCGCCGCGTTGACCGCAGGCGGCGCGGCGAACGACATCCGCAACCACCGCGAGGCGCCGTTGCCTGGACGAGCCGATAAGCAGGACACCGGCCAACGCAAGCCGTTGCTGCCCTGGCGGCCGCGTTCGCTGCAGGCGCGGCAGCTCATGGCCGCCAGCCTGGGCCTGGTCGCCTTCCTCGCGCTCGCCGGATATGCGCTCGATCGCGCCTTCGTCGACGTCGCAGGGCAGGTGCAGCGCGATCGCCTGAAGGCCTACGCCTACAACTACGTCGGCGGCGTCGAATTCTTCCGCAATGGCGACATCTTCGTTCCCGAAGTGCCGCCGGACCCGCGTTTCGACCAGCCGGGCAGCGGGCTTTACGCGGTGATCGTGCTGCCCGAAGGCCAGCAGTCGTGGCAGTCGATGTCCACCCGCGGGCCGCAGCTGCCCGACGAGGAGATGCTGACGCCCAACCAGGAGGAATTCCGCGGCCCGCTGCCGATCGTCAAGACCAGCGGCGAGCGGGGCGAGGTGTTCCGCTATGGCATCGGCGCCGCCGCGGTGCAGGAGAGCGGCAACGGGGTCGAGATCGAACGCCCCTACACCGTCTACGTGATGGAGGATGAGGGCACGCTGGCGCGCCAGGTGCGTGTGTACCGCGCCGCGCTGTGGGGTTACCTGGGCATCGCCGGCGTGGTGCTGCTGCTGTTGCAGATGTTCGTGCTGCGCTGGAGCCTGTGGCCGCTGCGCAACGTGGTCAGCGAACTCAAGCGCGTGCAGCGCGGCGAGGCCAACCGCATGAGCGAGCACCACCCGCGCGAACTCGAGCCGCTTACCGACAGCATCAATGCGCTGGTCGAGAGCGAGCGTGAGAACCTCGACCACCAGCGCAACACGATGTCCGACCTGGCGCACAGCCTGAAGACACCGCTGGCGGTGCTGCGCACGCGCCTGGACAACGATGCCAGCGAGGCCGAACTGCGCGAAGAGGTCGATATCCAGGTACGGCGCATGAACGACCTGGTCGGTTACCAGCTCGGGCGCGCGGCCTCCGCCGGCCACAAGCTGTTCGCCGCGCCGGTGGCGATCGAGCCGCACGCCGAGCAGATCGTGCGCGGGCTGGAGAAGATTTACGCCGGCAAGGGCGTGATCTGCGAATTCGAGATCGACGAGGGCGTGCAGTTCTACGGCGAGCCGGGCGACCTGCAGGAACTGCTCGGCAACCTGCTGGAGAACGCCTTCAAGTGGGCGAAGTCGCGGGTGCTGCTCACCGCGGGGCCGGGCGCCACCCAGCCCAACCGGCGGCCGGGGCTGGTGCTGGTCGTCGACGACGACGGCCCCGGCATTCCCGAGGATCGCATCGCCTACGTCCTGCAGCGCGGCGTGCGCGGCGACGAGCGCGTGCAGGGCCACGGCATCGGCCTGTCGATCGTGCAGGACCTGGTGCGCAGCTATCGCGGCGAGCTGAGCGTCGGCCCCTCACAGGAACTGGGTGGAGCCCGCTTCCAGGTGACGCTGCCGCCGGGGCTGTAGGTCGGGGCGACGCCCCGACGGCTTTTCATGCGTTGGTGATTGCGCCGGCAAAAGCCTGTGGGAGCGGCCATGGCCGCGATTGGCGGGCTATCGCGGCCATGGCCGCTCCCACCAATCCGGGCTTCCTCTTCAGCTGGGAGCGATCAGGGATGGCGCCTTTCCATACAGCCGCTCCAGGTGCGCTGCCACCACCGGCATCGCGCGGCGCAGCGTGGCCGGGTCGCTGAAGTGGTATTCGCTGCACACCGCGAAGAATTCTTCCGGCGCCTCGGCCGCGTACGCATCAATGCTGGTGTGGCGGCCACGGTCGACCTGCGCGACGAAGGCGTCGAACGCGGCCTGGAAATCGCGCGCCCATTCGCGCTGCCACGGGCGCGGCAGCGGCGGGGTGCCGTCGAGCACGCCGTCGAGCGCGTCGAGCTTGTGCGCCATCTCGTGCACCGCCACGCAGAAACCCGCGTCCGGCTCGTCGAGGTCGGCCTGCACGTCGGCCCACGACAGGATCAGCGGGCCGCTGTCCCAGGCTTCACCGATCAGTTCGTCTTCCCACTTGTGCAGCACGCCGGCGGCGTCGACGTGGCTGCGGTTCACGCGGAAGGCGTCGGGATAGACGATCAGCTGCGACCAGCCGCGCAGGCCCTGTTCGCCGAATTCCAGCAGCGGCAGGCAGCACACCGCGGCCAGCGTCATGCGCGCGGCGTCGTCGAGCTCCAGTTCGCCGACAGGGGTGATCGTCTTGTCGCGCAGGAAGCGTGCGGCGAGTGCCTGCAGGCGTGCGTCGCGGTCGTCGTCGAGCGCGGCGACCCAGCGCACGCGCCGGCGCACGCCGGCCCACAGGGTCGGGTCGGGCGGGGAGGGCGGGTTGCCTGCGAACAGGCGGCGAATCAGCGCACGCACACGCGCGCGGTCAGCGGAACATGCCCGGCAGGAAGCTGTGCCAGCGCGGCGGCCGGATATCGCCGATAGTGTCGCTCGCACGGCGCACGCCGGGTTTGTCCTTGACCGGCTTGACCGCGTGGGTCACGGGCTTGGCGCTGGCGGGGCGGACGGTGTCGTCGCCCTGTGCTGCCACGTCGTCCTGGCAAGTGCTGCCGCCATCGCCGTTGGCGCTCATCATGCGCATGTCACGCGCAGCCAGCGGCAAGCTGGCACACAGCAACAGCAGGGACAGTGCGAGTCGGATGGACATGGGGGGATCCTTGGCCGGAGCCGCGATCAGTGCGGGACTATACCTTGGATGCGGCGGGCATGCAGACGGTTGCATGCTGCGTCGCAGCAAGCCCGGCGCTCGTCTGCCGGCACGGCAAGCAGTGGCGCATCGGGTCGCTGATAATCGCCCGATGTCGGATATCGGACTCCCCTCCAGCGCCTGCGTTCCGTCCTTCGCCGGCAGGCGCGCATCCACCATGGCGGACCACATGCCGCGGCGGCGCCGATGAGCGGTGAGCGCGCGCTGCTGCAGCGCCTGATCGCCGGCCCCGTGTCCGGCGACACGCTGGCGCGCGAGAACGGCGAGACCCGCGCTGCGGTGTGGAAGCGCATCGAGGGCCTGCGCGAGGCCGGCGTGGCGATCGAGGCGCGCGCCGGTCGCGGCTATGCGCTGGCGCAGCCGCTGGACCTGCTCGACGCCGACGCCATCATGCGGGCGATGCCCGATGCCGCGCGTGCGCAGCTGGCCGGGCTGGAAGTGGCCTGGTCGATCGATTCCACCAGCTCCGAGCTGCTGCGCCGCGAAGCGCCGCGCGACGGCGTCGCGGTACTGCTGGCCGAACGCCAGACCGACGGCCGCGGCCGCCGCGGACGCAACTGGGCCTCGCCGCTGGCGGCCAACCTCTACCTGTCGCTGGCGCGCGGTTTCGATGGCGGCCTGGCACGGCTGGGCGGGCTGAGCCTGGTGGCCGGCGTGGCTGCCACCGAGGCGCTGCGCACGCTGGGGCTGGGCGACGTCCGGCTCAAGTGGCCCAACGACCTGGTGGTGGTCGAAGGCGACCGCTCCCGACCGAACCCGGGGCATGCGCTGCGCAAGCTCGGCGGGCTGCTGGTGGAAGGCAGCGGCGAGCATGCCGGACCGGTGCGCGCGGTGATCGGCCTCGGCCTCAACGTACGCATGCCGGCCGCGCACGGGCGCGCCATCGACCAACCCTGGATCGACCTGGCCACGCTCGCGCCCGGCCGCCTGCCGTCGCGCAGTACGGTCGCGGCCGCGCTGCTGGCGGCGCTGCTGCCGGCGCTGGAACAATTCGATCGCGACGGCCTGCCGGCCTTCCTGCCGCGCCATGGCGAACTCGACGCGCTCGCTGGCCGCAGCATCGTGCTGCACGGTGGCGACGGCGACCGCGCCGGCACCGCGCTTGGCCTCGCCCCGGACGGCGCGCTGCGCGTGCGCCTCGACGACGGCCAGGTGCGCGCGTTCCACGCCGGCGAAGTCAGCGTGCGCCCGCGATGAGCCGCTGGCTGTTCGACCTCGGCAACACCCGGCTCAAGTGCGCGCCGGTGGATGCCGCCGGCCGCATCGGCGCGGTGCACGCGATCGCGCATGACGGCGTGCGGTTCAACGGCGACCTGGCGGCCGTGCTGCCGGCCGAGTTCGCCGACGCCTGCCTGGCAAGCGTTGCAGCGACCGGCCTGCGCGTCGAACTGCTCGACGCGCTGGCGCAGCGCTGCGGACGCATTTCGCTGGCATGCACGCAGCGCCGCTTCGGCGGGGTGGCGATCGCCTACGCGCAGCCGGCGCGGCTGGGCGTCGACCGTTTCCTCGCCCTGCTCGGCGCGCGTGCGCGCGGCGTGGAGGCAGCGCTGGTGGTCGGCGTGGGCACCGCGCTCACCATCGACTGGCTGGACGCCGATGGCCGCCATCGCGGCGGCCGCATCGCGCCCTCGCCGATGCTGATGCGCGAGGCGTTGCATGCGCGCGCCGCGCATCTGCCGGCGCATGGCGGCCGCTACGTCGAGTTTGCCGACGACACCGACGACGCGCTCGATTCGGGCTGCACCGGCGCCGCGCTGGCGCTGGTCGAGCGCAGCCTGCGCGTCGTGCAGGCGCAGGCCGGTGCGGTGCCGCGGCTGCTGCTGCATGGCGGCGGCAGCGACGCACTGCGCGCGCAGCTGCCGCACGCGATCGATGCACCGGCACTGGTGCTCGAAGGCCTCGCGCAGTGGGCCGACGTGGCCTGAGCAAATGCGCCGCGCGTGCGATCGCGGCGGCAGGCACGGCCGTGCCGTGCCGCGAATCACTTGCCGAATTCGCCTGGCCTTTGCCTCGATCCCGGACTGCCCGTCGCCGCCATGGTGCTGCGGTGCCTTCTCCCCACGGCTTGTCCCGGGACCGGATTTGCGGCCCCGTTCCGACAAGCTATTTGCGGAACAGCACACTAGAATCTCGGCATGCTTGCACGTGCCCTGATCGTCCTGCTGGTGGTGTTGAACCTCGGCGTCGCCGCCTGGTGGATGGCGCGCGACGAGGCCGCGCCCGCGGCTGCCGCCGTCGAACCGCCTGCCGCCGTCGAACCGCCTGCGGGCGTCGAGCGCCTGCAGCTGCTGCGCGAAGCGGCGCGCGTCGCACCCGCGCCGCGGCCATCGACCGCCGCGACGCGCAAAACGCCGCCGCCAGCGGGCGACGCGGCGGCTCCCGCTGCCGACGTGCCCGCTGCGACGGCTCCCGCCGCCACGGCCGCAGTCGACGTCGCCAAACATTGCTACGCGCTCGGGCCGTTTTCCAATACGGGCAAGATCGCTGCGGCGCGACGCCAGCTGCAGCCGCGGGTGGCGCGCCTGCACGTGCGCGAGGTGTCCTCCGGCAAGCGCCGCGACTGGCGCGTGTGGCTGCCGGCGCAGGCCGATCGCGCCGCCGCACAGGCGCTGGTTGAACGGATCACCGCAGCTGGTTTCACCGACTACTACATCGTTGCCGCGGGCGAGGAAGCCAACAGCATCTCGCTCGGTCTCTACGGCAGCGAAGCGTCGGCCCGCCGCCGCGAGGCCGCGCTGCAGGCAGCAGGGTTCGCCAACGTGCGCGCCGAGGCGATGGGGGACGCGACGCCAACGACCACGTGGATCGATGTCGCCAGCGTCGCGCCGCTGGCCGCGGCGGACGGCCAGGCACTCGGCGCGGGGGTCCAGCCGATCGACTGCGACACCCTGCCGGCCACGCCGCCGGCGTCCGCGCGCTAGAATGCCGCCCGCCTCGCGGCGATCACGGCGACGCGCCGATTGCCTCCGGAACCATGCCGGCATAGCTCAGTTGGTAGAGCAACCGCCTTGTAAGCGGTAGGTCCCCAGTTCGAATCCGGGTGCCGGCACCATTCCGCGGGAACGGAGGGCAAGCCATCGCCCCGTTTCCGGCAGGCTCGTCACTGGCGTGCCGGCCGCCAATCCGCCATCCACGCCTGCCGGGACCGGGGGTGCACCCAGAACGGAGTCCGACATGAGCCGCAGCTATCCCCCCGTTTCGATCATCGGCGCGCCCACCGACATCGGTGCCGGCACCCGTGGCACCCGCATGGGACCGGAGGCGCTGCGCGTGGCCGGCCTGATCGAAGCGCTCGCCGCGCGCGGCATCGACGTGGTCGACCGCGGCAACGTCGAGGGGCCGCGCAACCCATGGCTGCCGCCGGTCGACGGCTATCGCCACCTCGACGAAGTCGTGGCCTGGAACCGCGCCGTGCTGGAGGCTTCGACGCGCGAACTCGACGCCGGCCGCATGCCGATCCTGCTCGGTGGCGACCACTGCCTGGCGGTGGGTTCGATCGCCGCGGTCGCCGCGCACTGCCGCAAGCAGGGCAAGCAGTTGCGGATCCTGTGGCTGGACGCGCACACCGATTTCAACACCCATGACATCACGCCTTCGGGCAACGTCCACGGCATGCCGGTGGCCTGCCTGTGCGGCATCGGCCCGCAGGCGCTGACCGCGCTGGGCGGGCACGTGCCGGAAATCGAGCCGACGCAGATCCGCCAGCTCGGTATCCGCTCGGTCGACCAGGAAGAGAAGCGCCTGGTCAAGCAGCATGCGCTCGACATCTACGACATGCGCTATATCGATGAAGTCGGCATGAAGCGGGTGATGGAAGAGGCGCTGGCCGGGGTCGACGCCAACACCCACCTGCACGTGAGTTTCGATGTCGACATGCTCGACCCCTCGATCGCGCCGGGCACCGGCACCAAGGTCCCCGGCGGCGTCAACTACCGCGAGGCGCAGCTGATCATGGAAATGATCGCCGACAGCGGGCGCATGGGGTCGCTGGACATCGTCGAGGTCAATCCGATCCTGGACGATGGCAACGCAACCGCGGAACTGGCCGTGGACCTGGTCGAAAGCCTGTTCGGCAAGTCGACCTTGATGCGCGACTAGCGCGCCGGGTCGCTTTCCGGGAAAGCAGGGCCCGGCGCGAAGACATGCGCGGCCGGCCTTCGAAGAACACGCGGGTCGGGCAAGCATGCGCGCCGCGGCGTGCGTCAGGTCTTCGTGCCATGGTCGCCGCAATCGCCGGGAGCGGGTGGCACGCGCGATGCCGAACATGATGCACGCCTGACCGGAATTGCCGGTTTGCGCGGCCGGGCGTCCGATTGCACGCGGCATTCACACCCGGATGGGGTTTCATTCACGGCGCGGGCCGCAGACTTGCCCCGCGGTCCACCCCATTCGTACAGGAGAGATCCATGAAGCGCATCATTTCCCTCGCATTGCTCGCACTGTTCTCGATGAACTTCCTCGTTGCCTGCAACACCGTGAAGGGCGCGGGCAAGGACGTGGAGAAGGTCGGCGAGAAGGTCCAGCAGTCGGCCGACGACACCGGTGCGACCGATCCGCGCTGATTGCGTCGACCAGGTGAGAGGAACGGGCCGGCAATTGCCGGCCCGTTCCGTTTTCCGCCCCGTGCTTTTGCAGGAGCGGCTTCAGCCGCGAGCTTTTGAAACACGACGCATCGAACGAAGAGTTCGCGGCTGAAGCCGCTCCTACGAGGGCCGGGGACGTTGCTGCCATCGCCAAAGGGGTGCGCGAAACTGAAGCGTTCAAGGAATTGAAATCGCGCGTAACGCCTTGCGCACGCGCCATGAAGGTGTCGCTTGCGATGCTGGCTGCGTCACCAACGAAGCAAGGAGTACGCAATGAACAACGACATCATCGCCGGCAAGTGGCAGCAGCTGAAGGGCAAGGCCCAGGCCAAATGGGGCGACCTGACCGACGACGTGTTCGATGTCGCCGCGGGCGACAGCAAATACCTGAGCGGCAAGCTGCAGGAACGCTATGGCTGGGATCGCGATCGTGCCGAGCGCGAGGTCGACGACTTCGGCAAGACGCTCGACTGAGCATTCCACGTGTAGAAATGAACGACGGGCCGGTGCAAACCGGCCCGTCGTTTTTCCGCTTTTGCAGGGGCGACTTCAGCCGCGCGCCTTTCCCGATCATCCACGCGGTCCGAAAAGCTCACGGCTGAAGCCGCTCCTACAGATCAGTGCGGGCCCGGTTATCGCGGGTCGGGCACGAATCCGCCCGGGAACGCCCGCGGTGTTTGCGCAACCGGCCAGCGCGGCCAGTCGCGGCGCGGCAGGATGCCGAGCGCAACCAGGCGCCGGGGCGCGTCGTAGCGCAGTTCGAACACCTGCGCCGGTCGTGCGCTGGCACGGGCGAACGCGGTGCGCGACGCCGGTGCCCATTCGCGCGCGCCGTGGCCGGTGCCGGTCTGCTGGCGTGCCGCGCCTGCGGTCGGCGGCGCGGATGTGGCGATCGCTTCGTTCGCGGCCGCCGATCGCGCCGCCCCCGCGTTGTCGCGCTCTTCCGACGGTGCGCGCGGTGATACGGCCTGCGGATAGGGGTACCGGGAGTCGGGCGACACCAGCACCTCGACCGGCCGGCGCTCGCGGAACACGGCAATGCCGATCACGCCGACGTTGCCGGGCCGCCCGGTGCGCGCGGCATAGCTGTCGGCCAGGTCGGTGAAATGGAACTGCGCGACCTGGTCCAGCGACTTGCGCCAGCCGTCGATCTCGGTGCTCTGCCACGGCGCCAGCACGTAGCCACCCTGCGACGGATCGGCGTCCTCGCCGGTGACGGCGTTGACACCGTCGACCGACAGCACCACCAGTACCCGCTCGCTGCTGGTGTTGGTCAGGCGGATCGCGTAGCGGTGGCCGGGCACGCCGGCCAGCCAGCGCTCGCCGTGGTGGTGGTACTGCGGCAGCAGGCGGCCGTCGTCGCGATCGACGATGGCCACGTCCACCCGCGGACGCGCAGATGCGGGCAGGCAGGCCACGGCGGCGAGCAGCGCCGCGCAGCAGGACAGGAAGGTTCGCGACATGGCCGGTCTCCGGGGTGGGGATGATGGAAACGCACCGGGGCGGCCGACGGGGTTGCCATGGCGACGGCCGTGCGCGGCCCCGGCTGCGGCGGCGGGCTAAAATGGCCGCAACGCAAGCCCCGGCCCCGACATGACCTTCCGCAAGACCCGCATCCTCACCGGCATCACCACGTCCGGCACGCCCCATCTGGGCAACTATGTCGGCGCGATCCGCCCGGCGGTGGCCGCCTCGCGCGCACCGGACGCGGAGAGCTTCTACTTCCTCGCCGACCTGCATGCACTGGTGAAGGTGCAGGACCCGGCCCGCGTGCAGCGCTCCACCCTGGAGATCGCGGCGACGTGGCTGGCCTGCGGACTCGACCCGGGCGAGGTCTGGTTCTACCGCCAGTCCGACATTCCCGAGATCACCGAGCTGACCTGGATGCTGACCTGCGTGGCCGGCAAGGGCATCCTCAACCGCGCGCATGCCTACAAGGCGGCAGTCGACCGCAACCGCGCAGACGGCGAGGACGACGATGCCGGGATCAACGCCGGGTTGTTCATGTACCCGGTGCTGATGTCGGCCGACATCCTGCTGTTCAACGCCGACAAGGTGCCGGTGGGCCGCGACCAGATCCAGCACATCGAGATGGCGCGCGACTTCGGCCAGCGCTTCAACCACCTGTATGGCGGGCCGGCCGGAACGCAGTATTTCCGGCTACCGGAGGTGGTGATCGAGGAGAACGTGGCCACGTTGCCCGGGCTCGATGGCCGCAAGATGTCGAAGAGCTACGACAACACCATCCCGCTGTTCGCGCCGCAGGCCACGTTGCGCAAGCTGATCGCGTCGATCGTCACCGACTCGCGCGCGCCGGACGAGCCCAAGGATGCCGATGCGTCGAACGTGTTCCAGCTCTACCGGGCGTTCGCGAGCGCGGAGGAAACGGCGGCGATGCGGCGCGAGTTCGAGCAGGGCATCGGCTGGGGCGACGCCAAGCAACGCCTGTTCGAACGCATCGATTCGGAAGTCGCGCCGCTGCGCGAGCGTTACGAGGCGCTGATGGCCGAGCCGCACAAGATCGAGCGCCTGCTGCGCGACGGTGCGCAACGCCTGCGCGAACGCCATGCCACGCCGCTGCTGCGCGAGTTGCGCGCGGCGGTCGGCCTGCGCGACCTGTCGCAGGCCGCCGGCGGCAAGCGCAAGGCGGCGACGAAGGCGGCGATGCCGCAGTTCAAGCAGTACCGCGAGGACGATGGTCGCTTCCGTTTCAAGCTGGTCGATGCCGACGGTGCGCTGCTGTTGCAGGGCGGCGGTCATGAGTCGGCGCGCGGGGCCGGGCAACTGGTCGCGCGGCTCAAGCAGGACGCCGGCTCGGGCCTGCGCACGGAGTCCGGCGCGGTATGGCTGGACGACCAGGCCGTTGGGGAACTGGCCGAAGGCGTCGCACTGGAGGACGTCGCCGCCGCACTGGCCAGCTTTGCGGAAGACCCGGCGTGAGCCCGCAGATCGACCTCAACCTCGGCCTGATCCTGTTCCTGCCGTGGTTCCTGATCCTGGGCGTGTTGTTCTGGATGTTCCCGCGCCAGCCGCGCCACGCGCTGCGGCGGTTGTTCGACCTCGGCAGCCTGGCGCTGGCGACGGTTGCATTCATGGCCTCGCTGCACTGGGCGCACGGCTATGCCAATCCGCAGCACGGCCACATGTGGCGGCAGATCCTGGCCACGTCGGTCGGCTACGGGGTGTTCCTCGGCGTGCTGCTGCTTGCCGTGCTGCTGCGCTGGCGGCTGTGGCGCCGGCGCGGTAACGCCTGAGGTTACAGACACGATGCGCTGACGTGGCGCTAGGGTCCGTGCCCCGGTTCGTGCGCCGCTTCGCTGGCTGCAGGCCCCGTCTCGATGGCAACGCGCCGGTACAGTTCGTACTCGTCGCGGTCGAGCGGGAAGTTCTGCAGTGCGAACACCGCGGCCGCGCGCTGGTCGCGGTCGATGGCATCGTTGCCGGCCATCTCCAGCAGCGCGTCCTTCAATCGCGGCGAATGCGCCAGCGTGGCATTCACGCCGGCGATGGCGGCCTGCTGCACCTGCGGTTCCGGATCGAGCATCGCCTCGTACAGCACCGGCTCCATGTCGGCCTGCCGGTCCCACTGGGTGGACTGCAGCACGCTGCTCGCGCGCACGCCCGGGTCAGGGTGGCTGCGCAGGCGCACGAGGCGCTCGGCGATCGGCGCGGTGTCTTCCACCGGCAGTACCGCCGGGGTGAGCGTGTCGACCAGTTGCCGCAGCATGTCCGGGTCGCGTTCGTCGTCGATCTGGCGCAACAGCAGCTCGCGGACCGGCGTGCGGTCGAGCGAGAACGCCTGCAGCAGCTGCAGGCCGTCGCGGCGCGACTGCGGGTCCGGATCCTCGGCCAGGCGCAACGCGAAGCCCATGACCTGGTCGTTGGCGGCGCTTTGCAGCACCGCCAGCAGTGCGCCGCGGCGGTCCGGGTCGGTTTCGCCCGCATAGCGCGCCATCAGTTCGCGCAGGTAGGCCGGGTCGCGCAGCGCGCGGGTGCTTTCGCTGCCGAGGTCGTCGCCGACCGGCGCTGCCGTGGCCGCACGGAAGGCGCGTGCTGATCGCAATGGCTGCGCGGCGCGCGGGACTTCCTCCGCCCGTGACGGCGCCACGTCGGCTCCGGCCGACGCCCGGGGCCCGGCGAACTGGCTGCCGACCAGCCCGCCGCCGAGCGCGGCGGCGAGCAGGGCAACCAGCACCGCCGGCTGCCGCAGCGCGCCGGGGCGCTGCACCGGCGCGGCATCGGCCTGCGCAGCGGGCATGTCAGCAGTCTGGCGCGACGCGCCCGTCCGAGCCCGTGTACGTGTAGGCGTCGGGGATGTAGCGGCCGGTGCCGATCCGGTTCCACAGCTTGCTGGTGCCGTAGGTGCCGGTGATCGACTGGCCGTACTTCTGGCAGTAGATGGTCACGCGCGCGCCGTCGGCGAGGCTGCCCACGATGGCGTAGCTGGTGCTGGCGCCGGCGCGGACGTTGAGGTTGGCGCCGCTGGTGTTGACCGTGCCGGAAGCCGCGCCGCCGCTGCCGCCGCAGTTCTTGCTGGTGTAGGTCTTCTTGGCGTAGTAGGGGATCTGCGTGCCGTTCCACCGGATCTTCTGCACCGAGCCGTTGTAGCGCTCTTCGAAGTGCAGGTGCGGCGCGAGGTTGTACTTGGCGCTGGAACGGCCGACGGTGCCGATCTTCTGGCCGCGCTTGACGGTCGCGCCCTTCGACACCGAACGCGAGTTCAGGTGCGCGTACAGCGTCTGCCAGCCGCCCCCGTGGTTGATGACGATGTAGTTGCCGTAGCCGGTGGTGGTCGAATACGCCGACGTGGATACGGTGCCGCCGTAGGCAGCGACTACGGTGTCGCCAAGGTCGGAGTCGGGATTCGGGCCGCGGTTGAGGTCGACGGCGTAGGCGGGGCTGTGACCGCTCCACGTGCTGCCGATCCAGGCCTGGCCGCACGGGAACGGCATCTGGAACGTGGGTGCGGCCTGTGCGGCCACGGCGGCCGAGGCGAGGATGGCGCAGGCGGCAAGCCGGGCCAGGAAACGGTGATGTCGGTTCACGGGTGGGTTCCCCTTGCTGATCGTTGGCACGCGCTGGTCGTCGACGCGGGCGGTGACCGGCGCACGCGCCGGCGGGTCTCGCACTCCCCGATGTGCGCAGCCCGACGCTAGCCGGCGATCCCGGCCCGCGGTAGCTGGGGTACACCCTTGGCCGAATGGTCGCCGCGCATTCGCCACCCTAGACTGGGGTTCCTTCCTCCTCGCGCGACGCGCCCGCCCCATGGACGCCCGTTCCAACGGCATCACCACCATCGACACCGGGTTCGGCGACCGGCCGCGGTTCTGCGCGGCCTATCTCGTCGTGCACGACGGGCGCGCGGCGTTCATCGACTGTGGCAGCAACGACAGCGTGCCGCGGATGCTGGCCGCGCTCGAAGCGCAGGGCCTGGCGCGCGACGCGGTCGACTGGCTGATCCTGACCCACGTCCACCTGGACCACGCCGGCGGCGCCGGTGCGCTGATGCGCGAGCTGCCCAATGCGCGGCTGGTGGTGCATCCGCGCGGCGCGCCGCACATGGTCGATCCGTCGAAGCTGGTCGCCGGCGCGACCGCGGTCTACGGCGAGGACGAGTTCGCGCGCAGCTACGGCACGCTGCTGCCGGTACCGCGCGAGCGCGTGGTGGAAGCCGCCGACGGCCACGTCGTCGACCTCACCGGCCGGCCGCTGCTGTGCGCCGACACGCCGGGGCATGCGCGCCACCACATCGCGGTGTGGGATGCGGCCAGCCGCAGCTGGTTCAGCGGCGACATCTTCGGGCTGTCGTACCGCGAGTTCGACACCGCGCAGGGCGCATTCGTGGTGCCGACGACGTCGCCGGTGCAGTTCGATCCGGACGAAATGCGCGCTTCGATACGGCGGATGCTGGCGGTCGACCCGGCCGCGGTGTACCTGACCCACTACGGCCGCGTCGACGAGGTGCAGCGGCTGGGCGCGGACTTGCTCGAACAGGTGGACGCGATGGTGGCGCTGGCGCGCGAATGCGACGGTGATGCCGCGCGGCATGCACGGCTGGTCGCGGCGCTGGCCGCGCTCTATGTCGAGCGCGCGCGCCGGCACGGCGTGGCAGATGCGCAGGCATGCGTGCCGCAGCTGCTGGCGATCGACATCGAGCTCAATGCGCAGGGGCTGGAGGTCTGGCTGGATCGGCAGCGAATCCGGTCCTCGTAGACCGCGCTCCGGTTCGACGCGAGTGGAACCGGACTTGCGGGAGCGGCCATGGCCGCTCCCGAGGCGGGGAACCGGGGTTCCACGGACCGCCTAGTCCCAGGAGTTGAGATGCGACCCGAACGGGTCGCGCTGCTGGCGCACCACGCAGAAGCGGTGGCCGCTGGGCGCTTCCATCACCCACCAGCGCTTGCGGAATTCGATCTTCTTCGCGCCGAGCTTCTCGAGGCGCGCGGCCTCGGCCTCGATGTCGTCGGTCTCGATGTCGAGGTGGATGCGGCTTTCATGCCCGACCTTCTGCAACAGCAGGATCGGTTCGTCATTGCCGGTGCGCAGCTCGGCGTACTTGCCGTCGCCGTCCTGGTCGACGGTGACAACCGGCTTGCCGAGCGCCCGGCTCCAGAATTCGGCATGCGGGGCGAGGTCGTCGACCTTGCAGTCGAGGACGAACGTGGACAGGCGGCTGTGGTGCGGCATGGCGGTCCTCCAGGGTGGGCGGGCCCACCGTTGTCTGATGTTCCCCTGAAGCGAAATTGTTCCGCGTTGCCGCGCCTCGGCCGCCGGTTCTAGTCAGGGCTGGCCAGGTCGTCGAGCATCGCCTTCAGGAACCGCGCGGCCTCGCCGCCGGTGCAGGCGCGGTGGTCGAAGGTCAGCGACAGCGGGATCACCTTGTGCGATTCGAAGCCGCCGATCACCGGGGTGATCTGGTGGCGGCCACGGCCGGCGGCGACGATCGCCACGGTCGGCGGCACGACGATCGGGGTCGCGTAGCGGCCGGCGAACATGCCGAAGTTCGACAGCGAGATCGTGTAGCCAGACAGCTCCGAGGCCGGGATGCTGCGGTCCACCACCTGCGCGCGCAGGCGGTTGACGCTTTCGCGCACGCCGCCCGCGTCGAGCACGTCGGCGTTGCGCAGCGCGGGCACGAACAGGCCGTCGTCGGTGTCGACCGCGATGCCGATGTCGACGTGCGGGTGCAGGGTGCGCACCAGCTTGTCGCCGTCGAACCAGGCGTTGAGCGCGGGCACGGCCTTGGCCGCGGCGCAGATCGCGCGCACCAGGCGCACGGTGACGTCGTTGCCCGGCGCCCATGCGTGGATGTCGGCGTCGTCGCTGAGCGTGGTCGCCACGACCTTGGCATGCGCGTCGGCCATCACCCGCGCCATGTTGCGGCGCACGCCCTTGAGCTGTTCGGGCTGGCCGGAAGCGGAGACCGACGGCGGCTGGGTGCGCATGGGCTTGCCCGAAGCCGAGAGTTGGGTGCGCTGCTGCGCGTCCCGCGGGGCGGACGAAGGTTCGGGGCGAGATTGGGGACGACGCGCCTGCGCCGTACCCTCACCCCCAGCCCCTGTCCCGGCGGAAGAGGGGAGCAAGCGCGAACCGTCGGCGGCGGCCTGCTTGACGTCGGCCATCGTGACCACGCCATCGGCGCCGCTGCCGCTTACGCGCGACAGATCGACGCCGAGCTTGCGCGCCATCGCGCGCACCGCCGGCATCGCCTTGACGCCGCCGACCGCGACCGCCTGCTCGCTGCGCACCGCATCGGACGACTGCATCGCGCCGACCACGGTGCCGCTGTCCTCGCGCAGCTCCTCGGTGCGGGTGGTGTCGGTCTCGGTGATCTCGCCGCCTTCGTCGGAGGCGATCACCTGGTCGCCGTCGCTCGGGGCGTGGGTGCCGGCGCCGCCGTGATGGTGGCCGGTGTCCTGGCCCTCGGCGCGCTGCGGCGCGTTCGGGTCGAGTTCGAATTCGGCCAGCATCGTGCCGGTGACGATCACGTCGCCAGCGCCGCCGGCGAGCTTGAGCACCTTGCCGGACACCGGCGAGGGCACGTCGACGACCGCCTTGGCGGTTTCCATCGAGACCAGGTTGTCGTCGAGGCGGATCGTGTCGCCTTCCTTGACGTACCACTCGACGATGGTCGCGTCAGGCAGGCCTTCGCCGAGGTCGGGGAGCAGGAATTTCTTGGTGGTCATGGTGGTTCCTGTGATCGTTCGGGCTGTGTCATCCCGAACGAAGTGAGGGATCTGGTTTGTACCGATGCCGAGGGAAGATCCCTCGCTGCGCTCGGGATGACAATGCGCGAATCAGGTCAGCTGGCGGCGACCGCCCGCTTTGCCGCCGCCACGATCTTGTCCACGTTCGGCAGGTACTTCATCTCCAGCCGGAACAGAGGGATGTGGGTGTCGTAGCCGGTGACGCGTTCGACCGGGGCGACCAGGTCGTACATCGATTCCTCGGCCAGGCGCGCGGCGATCTCGGCGCCGAAACCGGCGGTCTTCGGCGCTTCGTGCACGATCACGCAGCGGCCGGTCTTCGACACCGATTCGGCGATGGTCGCGAAGTCCAGCGGGCGCAGCGTGGCGACGTCGATGACCTCGGCGCTGATGCCTTCGCCGGCGAGCTTGTCGGCTGCTTCCAGCGATTCCTTGACCTGCGCACCCCAGGTCACCAGGGTCACGTCGCTGCCGTCGCGCAGCACGTAGCACACGTCCAGCGGCAGCGCCTCGCCGTCGTCGGCGACCACTTCCTTGTACTGGCGGTAGATGCGCTTGGGTTCCATGAAGATCACCGGATCCGGGTCGCGGATCGCCGCCAGCAGCAGCCCGTAGGCGCGTGCCGGCGAGGACGGCAGCACCACGCGCAGGCCGGGCACGTTGGTGAAGATCGCCTCGTTGGCTTCGGAGTGGTGTTCCGGCGCGCGGATGCCGCCGCCCCACGGCACGCGCAGCACCATCGGGCAGCTCAGGCGGCCGCGGGTGCGATAGCGCATGCGTGCGGCGTGGCAGACGATGAAGTCGACCATCGGGTACATGAAGCCGTCGAACTGGGCCTCGGCGACCGGCTTCATGCCCTGCGAAGCCATGCCGACGGTCAAACCGGCGATCGTGGTCTCGTCGAGCGGCGTGTCGAGCACGCGTTCGGTTCCGAACGTCTGCGACAGGCCGGCGGTGGCGCGGAACACGCCGCCGTTGACGCCGACGTCCTCGCCGAGCACCACGACCGACTCGTCGTTGCGCATCTCGTACGCGAGCGCCTGGGTGATCGCCTCGATCAGCGTGATCGCGGCCGGGGTTGCGGTGTCGGGCGCGGTGGCCTGCTTCTTCGCGGCGCTCATGCGCGCTTCTCCAGAGCGATTGCGGCGGCGCGCTGTTCCAGCAGGTCCGGCGGTGGATCGGCGTACAGGTAATCGAACATCGCCTCGACCGGCTGCACCGGCAGCTCGAGGTATGCGTTGATCTCGATGTCGACCAGGCGGCCGCATTCCTCGAGCCAGGCCTTTTCCTGCGCCTCGTCCCAGAGCTTCTGCGCGGTCAGGTACTTGCGCAGGCGCAGCATCGGTTCGCGCGTCCACGCGTCCTTGACCTCGTCCTCGCCGCGATAGCGGCGGGCGTCGTCGGCGGTGGTGTGGTCGTGCAGGCGATAGGTCATGAACTCGATCACGCTGCCGCCTTCGCCCTTGCGCGCGCGCTCGGTGGCGCGGCGCATGCCTTCGAGCACGGCGATCAGATCGTTGCCGTCGACCTGCAGGCAGTGCAGGCCACCGGCCAGGCCCTTCTGCGCCAGCGTCTCAGCGCCGGTCTGCGCTGCGCGAGGAACGGAAATCGCCCAGCCGTTGTTGATCACGCACAGCACCAGCGGCAGCGTGTAGGCGCCGGCGGAATTGAGCGCGGCGTAGAAATCCGTCTTCGACGACCCGCCGTCGCCGCAGCACGACACCGCGATCCGGTCCTGCTTGCGCAGCTTGAACGACAGCGCCGCGCCGGCCGCCATCAGGCATTGGGTGGCGATCGGCACGCACCAGGGATAGTCATGCTTCGGTCCCTGGAAATCGTTGCCGCGCTCGTCGCCGCCCCAGTACATCAAGACTTCGCGCGGTTGCACGCCGCGCATGAACTGGGCGCCGTACTCACGGTAGCTGGGCGCGAACACGTCTTCCGGCTTCATCGACGCGCCGATGCCGACGTGCGTGGCCTCGTGGCCGAGGCAGGCGGCGTAGGTACCGAGCTTGCCGGTGCGCTGCAGCGCGATGGCCTTGGTGTCGAAGGTGCGCACGTACAGCATCTGCTTGAACAGCGGCAGCAGCGCCTTGGCGTCCTTCACCGCCGGCGGCAGCTTGCCGGCCAGCTTGCCGTCGGCGTCGAGGTATTGCAGGTATTCGATTTCGAAAGTTGCGGCGATGGTCATCGCATCGGGGTCCTGTTCGTATGGGGCGGGCCCGGATCGCGCGCGCCCGCGAGGTGCGCGATGGGAATCCGGACGGGCGGGCCGGGGCCGGCGGTCGCAGGCACTGGCTCGGCGTCGCGGGGCGCGTGGCCACGCGACAGTCCGTGGATGATACCCGGTGCGGAGAAAAGCTCCGTTGCGCGTTGCGGCAGGCGGCGGCGCCGACGGGGGCGTATGGCGCGGCGGGACAAGGGCGCCGCCGAGATCTCGCGCTGTTGCAGGAGCGGCTTCAGCCGCAAGCTTGTGGCGCTGCGTTGATCCGCGGGCAACCCCGACCATCCCGTCACCCTGAGCGCAGCGGGGGGCTGGCATTTCACCGCCCAAACCGGATCCCTCGCTGCGCTCGGGATGACAAGGGCAGGACCGCCGGCCACCAGAAGCTCGCGGTTGAAGCCGCTTGCACCACCATCAAGCCGGGCAGGCAAGTCCCACGAAAAGAAAAAGCGCGGCCGGGGCCGCGCTTTTTCGTCTTCCCGGCTGCCAGGGCAGCCGTTGACGCTACTGCACGCTGGTGCCGAACGACGCCTGGTTGTCGGCCGGGTTGGCGTCGGGCGTCGGCGAGGTGGCCGCGCCCTGCACCGTGATCACGCCGCCGGCCGGCGTCGGGCGCGCGTTGGCCTTCAGCGCGAAGTCCACGCTCGCGCCCGCCGCGAGCGTCGCGGCGGTGCAGGTGAACGTGACCGAGCGCGGGCCGCCGTTCCTGGCCTTGCTGCAGCGCCAGCCCGAGGGCGCGCTGACCGACGAGGTCGTGGTCAGCGTATTGCCGTCGATCACCAGGGTCGGCTGCGCGGCGGCGATGCTGCCGTTGTTGGCCAGGGTGAACACGTACTGCGCGTTGAATGCGTTGCGCGGCAGCGTCGCGGGGCCGTCGATCGACAGCGACAGGTCGGCCGCCGGCGGTGCGGTGACCTGCAGCGCCGCGCTGGCGCTGTTGTTGCCGGTGACCGGGTCCGGGGTCTGCGACTGCAGTGCGGCTGCCAGCCCCAGCGTGCTGCCGACCTGCGCCGTGCTCGCGGTCACCGCGAGCGAGAACGCCTGGGTGGCGCCCGCGGCCAGCGAATCGATCGTGCAGGTCACCACCGTCGTGGTCGTCGTGTCGGGCGGGCTGCAGGTCCAGCCAGCCGGCGCGGCGACGCTGGGATCGACCGCCTGGTCGAACACGAACGCGACTGCCGCGAACGCCGCCGCATCGGGGCCGGCGTTGCCGACGTCGACGCTGAAGGTCGCGGTTTCGCCCGGCATCACGCTGCCCGGCGACACGTTGGCAGCGACGTGCAGGTCGGCCGACTGCGCCGCCTTCAGCCGCAGCAGCAGCAGCGTCGGGTCGTGGTCGGACAGCCGCGTCGGCGAGTCGGTGGCATTGCGGGCCACGGCCGGGAAATCGGCGTTGATGCGCGCGTGGCTGACCGAGAGCGTGTCCACGTCGGCCGCGTTCATCAGCGCGGCGTTGGCGATGACGTGGTCGAGCGACTGCACGTTGCCGTCGAACGCATACGAGTAGCTCACGTCCGGGGTGTTGAGGAACGTCAGGTCGTACAGGTCCGGGTTGACGAGGTCGGCGCCGTCGCCCGGCACCACGGTGGTGTCGTCCGCGCTGGGCAGGCCGGTGACCGTGCCCATCGAATCGCCGTAGCCGTCGTTGAACTCGAAGGCGTTGAAGTCGCCCAGCACCACGATGCGCTCGGCGGGGTCGGCGAGCTGGCGCGCCTGGATGACCTCGGCCAGGAACTCGGCCTGCTTCTGGCGCTTGGCGCGCACGCGCACGCCGCTGGCGCTGTCTTCCTCGGCGCTGTTGAGCGAACGCTGGTGGACCACGATCGCGGTCAGCGGGACGCTGCGGCCGTCTGCGAAGTGCACCCGGGCCTGCAGCACCAGCGGCGGGCGGTCGTTGAGCAGGCTGGTGCCGCCGCCCGGCTCGGTCCACGTGGTGGCCTTGCCGACCTGGGTGACCGCCAGCACTTCCACCCGCGCGATCCCGGCGCCGACCTCGGCGGTCTTGACCAGGAAGCCCACGTCGATGCCGCCGACGTCGTTGCCTTCCTCCAGATAGGCGACGTACTGCGGGTTCGGCTGGCCGGCGGCCACGGCGTCGTCGTTGACGCGCTGGGCGATGGCCTGCAGCACGGTGAGGTTCTCGATCTCCTCGGTGGCGAGGATGTCGGGGGCGTGCAGGTAGTCGCGGATCGCCAGCGAGGCCTTGTTGAGCCGGGTCTGGTAGGCGAGCGGGGTGAGCACCGGTTCGCCGATCGCCGGGTCATTGGTGTCGTCGAAGAAGCGCTCCATGTTGAACGAGGCGACGCTGGCGTCGTCCGCGCCCGGCTGCAGCGCAGGCGCGGGCAGGTCGACGTTGCTGCAGTCGACCTGCAGCGAGGTTTCCGGATAGATCGTGTAGCGGCGGAAGCTGTAGTCGAGCGGGCCGGTCGCGCCGGTGACCAGGCAGCCGGACATCACGTCGGCGGTGTCGCCGCCGAGCGCGCGGCTGCTGACCGCGACGACTTCCGGATTGGTGTTCCAGCGCGGCACGTTGGCCGGGCTGCCGGCGGGCAGCGGGTCGGGTTCCTGCACGCCCGGCTGGCGGTACGCGCGCGGCACGCCGGTGACCACGGCGTGGAAGACGCCGTTGCTGGTGGCGGTGGCGTTGGTCTCGCTGACGTTGCCCAGGGTCGGCGTGTTGACGGTCAGGCTGCCGGCGGTGACGCGCATGCCTTCGAGCCGTTCGAGCTGGTCGTAGGCGCCGTCCGGGTCGGGGAACGTGGTGGTCAGCGCGACCGGCGCCGGCAGCGGATTGCCGGTGGACACGAGGGTGACGACCGGGGAACCGCCCAGTTCGGTCAGCGGCGGCTGGGTCGGATCCTGCGAAGGCACGTATTCTTGCACCTCGCCGCGGACCTGCACGCGGTTGCCGACCACGACGTCTGCCGACGGCGCGGCGCTGGTGAACACGAACACGCCCTCGGACGTCAGCGGGTTGGCGTCGGCCTCGGCGTCGGGCATCTGCAGGAAGAAGCCGTTGTTGCGCACCGCGGTGACGATGGCGCTGGTGATGACGGTCTGGCCCACCAGCGGCGAGCTCGCGCCCGCGCCCTGGATGGCGTGCACCGGGACCACATTGAAGTCGTCGCTGAGAATGGTGCCGGTGGCCTGCAGCGAGGTCGGCAGCGCGCCGGTGACGTTGATGACGTCGACGAAGAAGGTCTCGTCGGCCTCGTTGTCGGTGTCGCCGATGACCTGCACGGTGACGCTGGCGCTGTCCTCGCCTTCGGCGATCGACATGGCGGTGGCCGGCAGCGCCATGTAGTCGCTGCCCGCGGTGGCGGTGCCGTCGCTGGTGGAGACTTCGAATGCCACGCCGCCTTCGCCGGCCGGCTGGCTCAGGGTCAGGGTGAAGGTGAACGCGGTGGTGCCGCTGTTGCCTTCCGCCAGGCCGACGTTGGCGATCGTCATCACCGGCTGGCCGCCGCCGCTGCACAGGTTCGGCGCCGCGGCGCTGTTGCGCGGCGTCGGCGCGCCGGTCGCGAAGTCGGCGCCGTTGTTGTTGGTGTCGATGCAGCCGCCGCTGGCGCGCAGCGCGGCGGTGGTGTTGCTCAGCCCCGGGGCGGTCGTCGAACCCTCCGCGCAGTTGGCCGTGCCGTAGCCGACGAAGTCGACGTTGCCCACCGGGCAGGTGCCGCCGAGCGCGGCGGTGGCGTTGCTCAGCGCGACCTTGCCGTTGCTGCCGCTCATGGCGATGCCGCCGGCGGCGTCCGGCGTGGGCAGGTCGGCCGTGCCGCCGCTGCCGTCGGCCTGCTTGACCAGGTAGTAGCCGCCGGGGGCAATGCTCCCCGACAGCGGCGTGACCTGCCAGCTGGAGCCGGTGGACGAGGCGTACTGCACCGACCAGCCGTCCAGGCTGATCGCTTCGACGCCGTTGTTGTGCAGCTCGATGAAGTCGCTCTTCCAGGTCGCGCCGGAGTTGCCCCCGCCGCCGTAAACCTGGCTGATCACCACCTGCGCATGCGCGGCGCCCACGCCGCAGGACAACAGCAAAGCCAGCGCCATCCGGCGCGTGAACCTGTTCATCGAGAGACTCCCCTTGTGCGAATGATCCTGCCCATCGGGCGCCCCCCGGCCGCCGCTGGCCGATTGTGCCGCAGCCCGATGGCAGCCGCATGACGCAGCGCGGCGCAAACGCTTTCTCGCTAGACTGAACCGATGGGCATCGACAACAACGAACGCGCGCTCGAGGAAGGCATCCACACCGACCTGTCCGGGCGCATGACCTATGCCGGCTACCTGCAGCTGGACCGCCTGCTGTCCGCACAGAACCCGCTGTCCAGCCCGCCGCACCACGATGAAATGCTCTTCATCGTCCAGCACCAGACTTCGGAGCTGTGGCTGAAGCTGCTGATCCATGAGCTCTCGGCCGCGGTGGAACACCTGCGCGGCGACCGCGTCTGGCAGTTCGGCAAGGTGGTCGCACGCTGCAAGCGGGTGCTCGACCAGCTCACCGCGCAATGGTCGGTGCTCGAGACGCTGACGCCGTCGGAGTACATGGAATTCCGCGACATCCTCGGCCCCTCGTCCGGCTTCCAGTCGCTGCAGTACCGCACGGTCGAGTTCCTGATGGGCAACAAGAACGCGGCGATGCTGAAGGTGTTCGCACACGAGCCCGAGGCGGCCGCCGGGCTGCGCGCGGTGCTCGAGGCGCCGACCCTGTACGACGAATTCCTGCGCTACCTGGCGCGCTGGGGCCACGCAGTGCCGGCCGCGCACCTGGAGCGCGACTGGTCGAAGCCGCACGTGTCCGACCCGGCGCTGCTGCCGGTGTTCGAGCGCATCTACGAGGACACCGCCACCCACTGGCGCGAGTACGCGCTGTGCGAGGACCTGGTGGACCTGGAAACCCAGTTCCAGCTGTGGCGCTTCCGCCACATGCGCACGGTGATGCGGATCATCGGTTTCAAGCGCGGCACCGGGGGCTCCAGCGGCGTGGGGTTCCTCAAGCAAGCGCTGGAACTGACGTTCTTCCCGGAGCTGTTCGAGGTGCGCACCGAGATCGGGCGCGCGCCGGACCCGCTGCCACCCGCCTGACCTCGTCCACGGCCCCCGGGATGGCCCGGATCTGGGCCGCAACAACGGTTGCTGCATCGCAGCATTGCCGTCCAGCCGTTTGACGCACCCCCCGCGCGGCGGTTACACATCTCCGATTCCACGCCATCCACAGGGGCAAACCGCATGAGTTCGAACAATCCCGGCATCGCCGAGCCGATGGGTCCACCGATCGAAGGGACAGGCGGCGGCCGGGGCGGCGAGCCGCCGGAATTCGGCCAGCTCATGGGGCATCCGCGGCCGCTGTGGATGCTGTTCATGACCGAATTCTGGGAACGCTTCGCGTTCTACGGCATCCGCTGGGCGCTGGTGCTGTACATCGTGGCCCAGTTCCATGGCGGAGACGCTTCGGGGCAGGCGTCCGCCAGCCATACCTACGGCGCCTACCTGGCGCTGGTCTATGCCGGCGCGATCTTTGGCGGCTACGCGGCCGACCGGATCATCGGCTACCAGCGCTCGATCCTGACCGGCGCGGTGATCATGGCCGCGGGCCTGTTCATGATCGCGCTGCCCAACCAGCAGATCTTCAACCTCGGCCTTGCGACCATCATCGTCGGCAACGGCCTGTTCAAGCCGAACATCTCGACCATGGTGGGCAAGCTCTACGGGCTGAAGGACGAGCGCCGGGATTCGGGCTTCACCATCTTCTACATGGGCATCAACATGGGCGCGATGATCTCCCCGATCATCACCCAGGTGCTCGCGCAGAAGGTCTTCGGCACCGACGCGATGCCTTCCTACAAGGTGGTGTTCATCGCCGCCGGCGTCGGCATGCTGATCAGCCTGCTGTGGTTCTGGTTCGGGCGCGCCAAGCTCAAGGGCATCGGCGAGCCGCTGCCGGGCAATGAAAGCATGGGGGCCGTGGTCAAGGTGCTGGTCGCCTGCGCCGTGGCCATCCCGGTGATGTACCTGCTGCTGGCGATGGGGGCCAAGACCCTGCAGGTGATCCTCACGTTGATGTTCGTCGGCCTGGGCGTGATGCTGCTGGTGGAAGGCATCCGCGAAGGCAAGGTCGCGCGTGACAAGGTCATCGCGATGCTGATCATCTTCGCCTTCAACGTGCTGTTCTGGTGCTTCTTCGAACAGGCCGGCAGCTCGTTCACCTTCCTCGCCGACGAGATCGTCAACCGCGACTTCGGCGGCTGGATCTTCCCGACCGCGTGGTTCCAGTCGGTCAACTCGGTCGCGATCATCACGCTGGCGCCGATCCTGGCCTGGCTGTGGGTGAAGCTGGGCCGCGCCAATCCGTCGATCCCGCGCAAGTTCGGCCTGGGCCTGATCTTCAATGGCCTGGCGTTCCTGCTGCTGATGGTTGCGCTGGCCAGCATGGTTGACCCGGACACCAACAAGATCCCGTTCTGGACCCTGTTCATGGTCTACGTGATCCAGTCAGTCGGCGAGTTGTGCCTGTCGCCGATCGGCCTGTCGATGGTGACCAAGCTGGCGCCGGTGCGCCTGGTCGGCTTCGCGATGGGCGGCTGGTTCCTGTCCACCGGCATCGGCAACAACCTGTCGGGCCTGTTCGCCGGCATGGTCAGCGGCGAGGAAGGCATGACCGTGCAGTCTGCGCAGTCGGGCTACACGATGGGGTTCTGGATCCTGATCGGCGCCGGGGTCGTGCTGTTCCTGATCGCACCGCTGATCCAGAAGCTGATGCACGGGGTGAAATAGCGCACGGCTCCATCGCGCGACTGGAAGGCGGCCCCCGGGCCGCCTTTCTTCATTTCAGGGATGCGGCGGAAGCTGGAGTGGCGGGAGTGGGGGCGGCCATGGCCGCTCCCATATGCGTCCGGGAGGGCGACTTGATCCGGGCCTACGCGCCGGCTTCCAGGTGCGGCAGGCCTTCGTCCATCAGGCGGTCGATCAGGGCGTCGAGCAGGACGCGCTCGCCGGGATCGAGGTGCGCGAGCAGGCGGCGCTCGCACTCCAGCGCCAGGGGCGCGACCTCGTCGTAGATGCGGTAGCCGGCCTCGCTCAGCGCCAGCACCGAGCGGCGGCGGTCATCGCCGTGCACTTCGCGTTCCAGCAGCCCGCGCTCCAGCAGCCGGGCTACCGCGCGGCTGACCGCAACCTTGTCCATCGCCGTGCGCTCGGCCACGCCGTTGGCCGACAGGCCGGGGAAGCGCCCGAGCACGGCGATCACCCGCCATTCGGTCACCGCCAGCCCGAAGCGCTCGACGTAGGTGTCGGCGATGGTCTGGCTGACCCGGTTGGACAGCACGCTCAGGCGATACGGAAGGAAGCGCTCGAGTTCCAGTACGGCGTGCTCCGGCACGGCGTGCTCCGGCGTCGGTGGCGGTTCGGCCGCGGCGGTGGGATCGCTGGACATTGCTGCATCGCGCCTTGCAAATGGTTTCATATGAAACTATAACGACAGGCCATCCAAAGCAAGCCGCACCGCCGCACCCGGGCGATGGGGCCACGTCCACGAGGAGCCTCCCATGAGCGCGCAGCCGCAGACCACCAGCCAGGGCCCGAACCTTGGCATGACCGTCACCACGTTCGAGAACCCGATGGGCATCGACGGCTTCGAGTTCGTCGAGTTCGCCGCGCCCGAAGGGCAGGGCGAGATGCTCCACGACTACTTCGGCAAGATGGGCTTCACCGCGGTGCTGCGCCACAGGACGCGCCCGATCACGGTGTACCGCCAGGGCGGCGTCAACTTCCTGCTCAACGAGGATCCGGACTCGTTCGCCGCGGATTTTGCCAAGGCGCACGGCCCCAGCGCCTGCGGTTTCGCGATCCGCTTCAAGAAGTCCGGCGATGAAGTGCTCAAGACCGTGCTCGGCAACGGCGGCGAGGCGGTCGACCACAAGGCCGACAGCAAGGCGGTCGACGCGCCGGTGGTCAAGGGCATCGGCGACTGCATGCTGTACCTGGTCGACCGCTATGGCGACAAGGGTTCGGTGTACGAGGACTATCTGCCCATCCAGGGTGCCGACCAGGACCCGAAGGGATTCGGCCTGACCTTCATCGACCACCTTACCCACAACCTGTACTTCGGCAACATGCAGAAGTGGTCGGACTACTACGAGCGCCTGTTCAACTTCCGCGAGATCCGCTACTTCGACATCAAGGGCGCCAAGACCGGCCTCGTCTCGAAGGCGATGACCGCGCCTGACGGCATCGTGCGCATTCCGCTCAACGAGTCCAACGACCCGAAGAGCCAGATCAACGAATACCTCGACGCTTACAAGGGCGAGGGCATCCAGCACATCGCCTGCTTCACCGACGACATCTACACGACGGTGGAAAAGATGCGCGCCGAGGGCATCGGGTTCCTCGATACGCCGGACACTTACTTCGAGGTGATCGACCAGCGCGTGCCGAACCACGGCGAGGATGTCGCGCGGCTGGCGAAGAACAAGATCCTGATCGACGCCGACCCGGAAACCCACCAGCGCAAGCTGCTGCAGATCTTCACCACCAACGCGATCGGCCCGATCTTCTTCGAGATCATCCAGCGCAAGGGCAACGAGGGCTTCGGCGAGGGCAACTTCCAGGCCCTGTTCGAGAGCATCGAGCGCGACCAGATCAAGCGCGGCGTGCTGTAGGAGGCAGGCGAGACCCGCTGTTGCTTTTGGCCCCCTCTCCCTCCGGGAGAGGGCTGGGGTGAGGGTACGGCGAAGTGACGACAGTCAAACCACCGCTGCCAACTACAGCACTCGGGAATTCGCGCCGTTTGCGTCGCGACATGACCGACGCCGAGTTCAAGCTTTGGCAACGCCTGCGCGCCGCGCAGTTGAATGGTTTGAAGTTCCGCCGCCAGCACCCAATCCCGCCGTATATCGCTGATTTTTGCTGTGTCGCCCAGAGACTGATCGTGGAGTTGGATGGCTCGCAGCACAGCGAGCAGACAGATGCGGCGAGAACTCGTTATCTCGAAACGCAGGGCTGGAGAATTCTGCGTTTCTGGGACAACGATGTGCTCACGCAAACCGAAGCGGTGATCGAGGCGATCTGGAACGACATCGGGAAACCGAACCCTCACCCCAACCCCTCTCCCGACGGGAGAGGGGCTTCGAACACGGAGCAACTGCCATGACGATCGCAAGCAACGGCTACCAATCCGGCTTCGGCAACGAGTTCGCGACCGAGGCTGTGCCCGGGGCGCTGCCCGAAGGACGCAACTCGCCGCAGAAGGTCGCGCACGGGCTCTACGCCGAGCAGCTGTCCGGCACCGCGTTCACCGCGCCGCGCGGGCAGAACCGGCGCAGCTGGTTGTACCGCATCCGCCCGGCGGCGATGCACGGCACGTTCGCGCCGTTCGAGCAGCCACGCTTCAACAACCTGTTCGGCCACGAGCCGGTCACGCCGGACCAGCTGCGCTGGGATCCGCTGCCGCTGCCTGGTTCCGACCGGGATGCTGCGCCGACCGACTTCATCGATGGATTGTTCACCATGGCCGGCAACGGCTATCCGGCTGCGCACAGCGGCGTGGCGATCCACCTGTACGCCGCGAACAAGTCGATGCACGGACGCTATTTCCATGACGCCGATGGCGAACTGCTGGTGGTGCCACAGCAGGGCCGGCTGGTGATCGCCACCGAGCTGGGCGTGCTGGAAATCGAACCGCAGGAGATCGCGGTGATTCCGCGCGGCGTGCGTTTCAGCGTCGAGCTGTCGGACGGCCCGTCGCGTGGCTACGTCTGCGAGAACTTCGGTGGCCTGCTGCGCCTGCCGGACCTCGGACCGATCGGCTCCAACGGCCTGGCCAACCCGCGCGACTTCCTCACGCCGCATGCGGCATACGAGGACATTGAAGGCGACTTCGAACTCGTCGCCAAGTTCCAGGGACACCTGTGGCGCGCGCCGATCGGCCATTCGCCGCTTGACGTCGTTGCCTGGCACGGCAACTACGCGCCGTACAAGTACGACCTGCGCCGTTTCAACGCCATCGGCTCGATCAGTTTCGACCATCCCGATCCGTCGATCTTCACCGTGCTCACTTCGCCCAGCGAGACCCCCGGCACTGCGAACATGGACTTCGCGATCTTCCCGCCGCGCTGGCTGGTGGCGCAGGACACGTTCCGGCCGCCATGGTTCCACCGCAACGTGGCCAGCGAGTTCATGGGCCTGGTGCATGGCGCCTACGACGCCAAGGCCGAAGGCTTCGCGCCGGGCGGCTGCTCGCTGCACAACTGCATGACCGGGCACGGTCCGGACGCGGCGACGTTCGCGAAGGCGTCGAACGCCGACCTGTCGAAGCCGGACGTGATCACCGACACCATGGCCTTCATGTTCGAGACCCGCTCGGTGATCGCGCCGACGCGGCAGGCGATGGACGCCGGCCACCGGCAGCGCGATTACCAGGCCTGCTGGGCGGGACTGCAGAAGCATTTCACGCCGCCGGGCTGAGGCGGGCGAGGCAGCATCTCATGCCCAGGTGACATGTGGTGCCATCGACAGCGGCGACGTTCGCAATGCGTTAACACCGCATCGCGAAGGCTGTGCGCTGTTTTTGTTCGCAAGGAGCCCGATGCAATGAAGCCGATGATGCCCGCGATCGCGCTGCTCGCGCTCGCACTCGCCGCCTGCCAGGCGGACCGCGTGCCCGCCGATGCCGATGCCCCGCAGCCCCAGGGTTCCGCCGACGCCATGGCCAACGATCCGGCGGCGCCACCGCCGCTCGACCAGCCGTCGCACGACGTGCCGCCCGCCACCGCGCCCGCTTCCGGCGACATCAACCGCGCACCGGACCTCGGCCTCGTGCGCATGGACGGCTACGGCGACATGCGCTTCGGCATGACCGCCGACGAAGCCAGGCAAGCCTGGGGCGGCGAGTTCAAGGGCGTGGGCGACGAAGGCGCGGGCTGCTACTACCTCACGCCGAAATGGGTCGATATTCCTTCCGACTTCGCCTTCATGTTCGAGAACGGCAAGTTCGTGCGCTACGACGTGGGCACCGGCCGCGAGATCGCGCCGGGCGGCGGCAAGGTGGGCATGACGGCCGACGAGATCCGCGACCTGTATGCCGGTCGCCTGGCGGAGACGCCGCACAAGTACGTCGAGGGCGGCAACTACCTGCGCGTCGACGACAACAACGGCGGGCAGGGCAAGCTGGTGTTCGCGACCGGCAAGGATGGCAAGGTCACGTCGTGGCGCGTGGGCGTGCCGCCGCAGGTGGATTACGTGGAAGGCTGCAGCTGAGGCACTGCGGGCGATTGCAGCCCGTCCGCGGGTCGCCGTCGCCGCAGCGTCGTTGAGGGGAGTGTTGCCGGCCGGGATCGCCAGGAGTCGGCGTCTCCCGGGGGCGCAGATCGTCACGGATCAAGCGTCGTCGTGGGCCGAGGCAGGCGCGCATCGAGCGTGGTCGCGGATCAGGATTGCCGTTCCCGCGAAGGCAGGCGTGCAACAGGCAAACGTCTCGTCATCCAGTGACCTTGCTCGCCTCTCTCCTTTCCTGCGCACATCCGGGCAAGGCGTAAAGTCACCTGGTTCCGGCCGTCGCGGGGATGACGATCAAGAGCGCGATGGTCCTTCCGGCTCTGCCGATCGTTGCTGCTCCCGCCGATTCCGGCCACTCGTTTTCCGTCCCGACCCCCGCCTTGCGCTCCCTCCCGCTAGAATCCCACCACGCCCAAGATTGGAGGTCGCGCCATGTTCGAGGCAATCGGGTTGTTCGTGCTCGGTCTGGTCCTGCTCGCCCTCGGCGGCGACTCCATCGTCAAGGGAGCTTCCGGCCTGGCGCAGCGCTTCGGGGTGTCGCCCTTCGTCGCCGGGCTGCTGCTGGTCGCGTTCGGCACCTCGTTGCCCGAGTTGGCGGTCAATGCGCGCGCGGTGTTCACCGGCAGCCAGGCGCTGGCGCTGGGCAACGCGGTGGGCAGCAACATTGTCAACGTCGGCCTGACCCTGGGCGCGGCCGCGCTTGCGGCGCCGTTGCTGGTGCGCTGGCGCGCGCTGGCGCCGCTGCTGCTGTGCCTGATGCTCGCCACCGTGGCGGTGATGGCCGCGGGCTGGGATGGCGTGCTGACGCGCGTCGAGGGCGTGCTGCTGCTGGTCGCCTTCGTCGCCGTGCTGGCCGCCTGCATCGGCCGCAGCCGCAAGGAACAGCCGGAACTGCAGGACGCCATCGCCGCATTCGCGCGCACCGGGAACGACCTGTGGCTGAACCTGCTGCGTGTCGCGATCGCAATCGTGCTGCTGTACTTCGGCGCGCGCTGGGTGGTGCAGTCGGCGCCGGTGATCGGGCTGGCGCTGGGCATGGCGCCGCTGCTGAGCGGCCTGCTGGTGGTGGCGATCGGCACGGCGCTGCCCGAGGTGGCGGCCGCCGTGGCAGCGGCGCGGCGCGGCCAGGGCGACATGGTCGCCGGACACGTGATCGGCTCGAGCCTGTTCAACCTGCTGGTCGTCCTGGGCGGCATGGCGGTGGTGCGCGACGTGCCGGTGCCGACCTCGTTCGTGCGCTTCGAGTTGCCGGCCGCACTGGTGTTCGCGGTCATGCTCTATCCGATGCTGCGCGGCGACCTGCGCGTGAGCCGGTCCGAGGGCGGCATCCTGCTGGTGGCCTTCGCGGCGTGGGTCGCGTTCGAGCTGTTCCTCGTCCACGCAGGCTGAGCTGCGAATGGGTCTTGGCAAATTCCGAGCGGGCGCGCTGCAGCGACTGACCGACTTTTTCCGGCTGGAAGCGTCCAGCGGCATCCTGCTGATCGTGGCGGCGCTGGTGGCGCTGGCCTGCGCCAACACCCCGCTGCATGACCTGTACCAGGCCTTCCGCGAATTGCCGGTGCAACTGCGCATCGGTGCGTTCGGGATCGACAAGCCGCTGCTGCTGTGGATCAACGACGGGCTGATGGCGCTGTTTTTCCTGCTGGTCGCGCTGGAGATCAAGCGCGAGACCCTGAGCGGCCAGCTCTCGAGCCGCGACCAGCTGGTCCTGCCGCTGGTCTGCGCGGCGGCTGGCGTGATCGTGCCGGCGTTGATCTTCTGGTGGTCGAACCGGGGCGACGCCACCGCGCTGCGCGGCTGGGCGATCCCGACCGCCACCGACATCGCTTTCGCGCTGGGCATCCTCGCGCTGCTCGGCTCGCGGGTGCCGCTGGGAATGAAGCTGCTGCTGTCGACGATCGCGGTGGTCGACGACCTGATCGCGATCGTGATCATCGCGGTCTTCTACACCCACGGCATGTCGTTCGTCGCGCTGGGGTGGGCCGCCGCCGCCATCGCGGCAATGGCGATTCTCAACCGGCGTGGCGTCACTGCGCTGACGCCCTACCTCCTGCTCGGCGTCGTGCTGTGGGTGTGCGTGCTGAAGTCGGGCGTGCATGCGACCCTGGCTGGCGTGGTGACCGGCCTGATGATCCCGCACGTCAACCGGCGCAACGACCTCGACGACGCGACCGAGCACTCGCCACTCGAGACGCTCGAGCACGCGCTGCATCCGTGGGTGGCCTACGGCATCCTGCCGCTGTTCGCATTCGTCAACGCCGGCCTGGTGCTTGGCGGCCTGGGCATGGACGACCTGCTGTCGCCGTTGCCGCTGGGCATCGCGCTTGGCCTGGTGCTCGGCAAGCCGGTGGGCATCGTTTCGGCAGCGGTGCTGATGCGCGCCACAGGCTTCGCGCGTTATCCGCGCGGCATGGATTTCAAGGCGATGCTGGGGCTGGGCCTGCTGTGCGGGATCGGGTTCACGATGAGCCTGTTCATCGGTTCACTGGCCTTCGCACAGGACGGCTTGCGCTACACCGAGAGCGTGATCGGCGTGCTGGTGGCGTCGACGGTGTCGGCGGTGCTCGGCTATGCGTGGTTGCGCGTCGTGCTCAAGCCGCGCCCTGCGGGCGACTGAGATGCGCGACGCGCTGGTCTTCGGTGGCAGCGGGCAGATCGGCCACCCGCTGCTGGCCTGCCTGCACCGGCGTGGCTGGCGGGCATTCGGGGTGTCGCGCCGCGCACAGCCGGCGATGCCCGGCGTGCAGTGGCTGCGCGGCGACCTGGACGGATGCGAAGGGGTGCCGCTGCGCGTCGATGCGATCTTCAGCTGCGGGCCGCTGGACCATTTCGCGCGCTGGTATGCGCGGTCGACGATCACCTGCCCGCGGGTGGTCGCGTTCGGTTCGACCAGCGTCGAGGTCAAGCACGATTCCGCCGACGCCGAAGAACGCGACGTGGCCGCGCGGCTGCGCGCGGGCGAGGCGGGCGTGCTGTCGGCCGCCGGGCAGCGCGGCGTGGCGGCCACCTTGCTGCGCCCGACCCTGGTCTACGGCGCCGGCGGCGACCGAACGCTGACGCGCATCGCCGCGATCGCGGGCCGCTGGCGCCGCTTCGCACTGCCGCGCGATGCCGTCGGGCTGCGCCAGCCGGTGCACGTCGAAGACCTCGCGAAAGCCGCGTTCGCGGTGATCGACGCACCGGCAACCCATGGCCTGGCCTATGCGCTGCCGGGCGGCGAGACGCTGGCATACCGAGAAATGGTGGCGCGCGTGCTGGCGACATTGCAGCCGCCGGCGAAACTGCACCTGCTGCCACCGGCCGCGTTCCGCACGCTGCTGTCGCTGGCACACATCGCCGGCGTGGCGCGCGATTTCGGCGACGCCGCGCTCGGGCGCATGCGCCAGGACCTGGTGTTCGACGTCGAACCCGCGCGCCGCGACTTCGGCTACGCGCCGCGTGCTTTCGAACCCGCGGCCGGCATGTTCGGCACCGGCTGACGAATCCGCGCTGGACGGGCTCTGGCTAGACAGGTTCCGGCGGCGGTACCGGACGCTGACGCGTCACTGCGCGAAGGGCGATCACCAGCACGCCGCCGAGCACCATCGCGCCGCCGATCCATAGCGCCGGACCCGGGCGGTCGCCCCAGAACACGATGCCCAGCAGCACCGCCATCACCGGCGACAGCAGCATGTAGGGCGTGACCTGCGCCACCGGATGGCGCTGCACCAGCACGTAGAACAGGCCGTAGCCGAACAGCGACGACACCAGCGCCGAATACGCCACGCCGCTCCACGCCACCCAGCTCGCCTCGCGTATCGCGGCCAGCGCTTCGGGTTCGAAGATCGCGCTGGCCAGCAGCAAAGGCGCCACGCCGATCACTGCCGTCCAGCCCTGCGCATTGAGCGCGCCGACACCCTGCAGCCGCCGCATCGCGATCGTGCCCAGCGCGATGGTGCAAGCCGAGGCCAGCATCAACAGCAATGCCAGCGGTGCCTGCAACACGGCCGGATCGAAGCCGAGCACCAGCACCCCGGCAAAGCTCAGCGCGATCCCGGCGCCGGTCCGCCAGCCGAAGCGCTCGCCGAGCAGCCACCACGCCAGCAGCGACGCCATCGGCACATAGCACTGCTGCGCGATCACCGGCGCCGACAGGCCGGCGGAGAGCTTCAGCGACGCCATGCTCAGCCCGAAGTTGAGCGCGCCGTTGAACACGCCCAGCGCCAGCAGCGCCCGCCACTGTTGCCGCGCGGGCAAGCGGATCCACGGCGCCACCGCCACCGCGAGCAGCGCCAGGCGCAGCCCGGCGAACAGCAGCGGCGGCAGTTCGCGCAGCGCGAAGGCGGCAAACAGGAAACTGCCGGCCCAGGCCAGGCAGACGACCAGCGCCAGCGCGAGGTCGCGCGGCCCGAGTCCGCGCGGCGATGACGCGTGGGCCACCGCGCTGGCGGCCTAGTACTTCCAGCCGAGCTTGCGATACAGCTTGGCCAGCACCCAGGCCGGGCCGATCAGCAGATAGCGCAGGTCGGTGAAGAAGCTCGGCTTGCGGCCTTCGAACAGCTTGCTGTGGCCGACGAACTGCGCGATCCAGGCGACCACGAACACCGCGATGGCGGCGTACAGCAGGTTCCACACGCCGTAGGTGTCGTGCAGCCAGCGGGTGAACCACGCCATCGCGACGAAGATCGCGAGCATGCCGATGCCAAGCGGACGCGAGGCGCGCCAATAGAACATCCACGCCGCGAACATCGCCAGCGCCGCCCACAGGCCGGCCTTGAACCAGGTGATCGGCACCGGGATGCACCACAGCAGCGCGATCACGCTCCACAGGATCGCCGGGACCGCGAACACGTGGATCCACTGGTTGGCGTCGTTGCGGTGGTCGCCGGAATAGCTGGCGAACCAGCGGTCGATGGGGCGTTGGGTCGATTGGGCTTGCGCGTTCATGGCGGGGTTCCAGTTCAACCTGCGGCAAGCATAGCGCGGCTGCGGGGTCCCGTTTCCGGGACGGATTCCTTATCTCCTGCAGAAGCGGCTTCAGCCGCGAGCCCTGGCGGACATTGCCGCCAGAAGAGCTCGCGGCTGAAGCCGCTCCTACAAGAAGCCCGTCACTACGCTACTCGACCGAAATGCCGGCCAGCTTCTGCAGCGCCTCGGCGTACTTGGCGCGGGTGCGTGCGATGACTTCGTCGGGCAGGCGCGGGCCCGGTGCGGTCTTGTTCCAGTCCAGCGTTTCCAGGTAGTCGCGCACGAACTGCTTGTCGTAGCTCGGCGGGCTGGTGCCGACTTCGTACTCGTCGGCCGGCCAGTAGCGCGAGGAGTCGGGCGTGAGCATCTCGTCCATCACGTACAGGCGGCCGTCGGCGTCGGTGCCGAACTCGAACTTGGTGTCGGCCAGGATGATCCCGCGCTGCGCCGCGTAGTCGGCGGCGAATGCGTACAGGCGCAGGGTGGCGTCGCGCACCTGTTCGGCGAGCTCGGCGCCGATCCCGCGGACCATGGTGTCGAAGTCGATGTTCTCGTCGTGGTCGCCGACCGCGGCCTTGGTCGAGGGCGTGAACACGGGCTGCGGCAGCTGCTGTGCCTGGCGCAGGCCGTCGGGCAGGGTGATGCCGCTGACGCGGCCGGTGCGCTGGTAGTCCTTCCAGCCGCTGCCGATCAGGTAGCCGCGCGCGATCGCTTCCACCGGCACCGGCCTGAGCCGGCGGGCGACCACGGAGCGATGTGCGTACAGCGCCGGGTCGACGCCGTCGGGCAATACGGATGCGACGTCGATGCCGGTCAGGTGGTTGGCCGCGATGTGCGCGGTCTTGCCGAACCAGAAATTGCTGATCTGGCACAACATCTCGCCCTTGCCGGGGATCGGGTCGGGCAGCACCACGTCGAAGGCGCTGAGGCGGTCGGTAGCGACCATCAGCAGTTTCGGGTCGTCGCCGTCGCCGGGCAGGTCGAAGACGTCGCGGACCTTGCCGCGATGACGCAGGTGGAGGCCGGGGAGGTCCGCTTCGAGCAGGGTCGTTGCCATCGATGATCGTTCGGCAGCCGTCGGACCGGCATTGTAGCGATGCGCGGGCCGGCGGGCATGGTCGCTCCCGCAGGCGCCGCGCCGGCATGGGCCGCCGGTTTCCGCGGCCACGCCGCCGCTGCGGTCGCCGGTGCCCTAGAATTCACCCATGAAACGCTGGTACGGAAAATTGCTGGGCTTCCTCGCCGGTGCCGCGCTGTTCCGGCCGAACCCGCTGCTGGGCGCGTTGATCGGGCTGCTGATCGGCCACGCCTTCGACGCCGACTGGTTCCGCGGGCCGCGCGAGAATCCCTGGCGCGTGCTCGGCCTGACCGAAGAGGCCAACGACGCCGAGGTGGACCTGGCCTATCGCCGCCTGATCACCCAGTACCACCCCGACAAGCTCAACGGCGTTGCCGACGAACTGCGCCGCCAGGCCGAAGCCAGGGCACGCGAGATCAACGCCGCCTACGACCGCATCAAGACCCTGCGCAAGCGCTGAGCGCGCGCCCGACCCGGAGCCGGCATGCAACCCACCGTCATCGCACCCTCGATCCTGTCCGCCGATTTCGCACGGCTCGGCGAAGAGGTCGACAACGTCCTCAAGGCCGGCGCCGACTGGGTGCATTTCGACGTGATGGACAACCACTACGTGCCCAACCTCACCATCGGGCCGCTGGTCTGCGAAGCGTTGCGCAAGCACGGGGTCACCGCGCCGATCGACGTGCACCTGATGGTCGAGCCGGTCGACCGGATCATTCCCGACTTCGCCAAGGCTGGCGCCACCGACATCAGCTTCCATCCCGAGGCCAGCCGCCACGTCCACCGCACCATCCAGCTAATCAGGGCACAGGGCTGCCGCGCCGGGCTGGTGCTGAACCCGGCCACGCCGCTGGACGTGCTCGACTATGTGCTCGAAGACCTCGACATGGTGCTGCTCATGTCGGTCAACCCTGGCTTCGGCGGACAGAGCTTCATCGATTCGACGCTGCGCAAGATCGAACAGGTGCGCGGGCGCATCGACGCGACCGGCAAGGCGATCCGGCTGGAGGTCGATGGCGGGGTCAAGCCGGACAACATCGCCGCCATCGCGAAGGCCGGCGCCGACACGTTCGTCGCCGGCTCGGCGATCTTCGGCCATGCCGACTATGCGCAGGTGATCGCGCAGATGCGGGCCGCGGTGTCCTCGGTCCGCTGAACATCCGGCGCCGGAAGCCACTGCCGCCGGGCGGCATGCGCTGGCGCCGGAAAAAAGAAGACCGATACGCACCTGGCGTACCGGCCCCCTGGGAGAATGGAGGCAATCCCGCCTCCGCCGTTCATCCTTGCTATGGCCTTCCATGCTCGGCCGTTTTGGTGACACGGGCGTGACAACCGCGATTCACGTGCCGCCGACCCCGCGCTGCTAGCGTGTGCGTCCCCACGCAACCCGGATGCACATGAGCCCGCCACGCTGGTGCCTGATCCTCAACGGCAAGTCCGCCGGCGACGATGCCGTGCGCGACGCGGTCGGTGCGATGCGCGAACGCGGCGTCGCGCTCGACGTGCGCGTGACCTGGGAGGCCGGCGACGCCGATCGCTACGTGGCCGACGCGATCGAACGCGGCGTCGACAGCGTCATCGCCGGTGGCGGCGATGGCACCCTGAGCGAGGTGGCCACGACGCTCGCCCATTGCGATGAAGCCGCCGATGCGCTGCCCGCGCTCGGGCTGCTGCCGCTGGGCACGGCCAATGATTTCGCCACTGCGGCCGGCATCCCCGTGGAGGCGCTTGCCGCGTTGGAGATCGTCCAGCAACAGGCCGCGCGCCCGATCGACCTGCTGCGCCTGGGAGCCAACGGCACCACGCACTGGGCGGCGAACCTGGCCAGCGGCGGGTTCGGCACCCAGGTCACCGTCGAAACCCACGACGGATTGAAGAAGCTGCTTGGCGGGCTCGCCTACCTGGTCACCGGCATGGCCAGGCTCGGGCGCATCGAACCGATCGCCGCGCGGATGCGCGGGCCCGGATTCGAATGGCGGGGCGGTTGCATCGCCCTGGGCATCGGCAACGGTCGCCAGGCCGGTGGCGGGCAGGCGCTGTGCCCGGAGGCGCTGATCGACGACGGCCTGCTCGACGTCACCATCGTGCCGGAGCTGTCGGGAGAGATCGGCAGCACCCTGGCGACCCTGCTCAAGGACGGCAGGCACGTGGCGCTCGACCAGGTCGCGGTCCGCGCGCGCCTGCCGTGGCTGGAGGTCGAGGCCGACGCGCCGCTGGTGCTCAACCTCGACGGCGAGCCGGTGGAGTCGACCCATTTCCGCATCGAATGCGCGCCCGGCCGCGTGCGCATGCACCTGCCGGCGGACAGCCCGTTGCTGGCGTCGGCGCCGCTGGCGTGAGGCCGCCCGGACCGGCTACAGTGGCGACCATGGACTTCCGGGCACACCCGAACCGCGTTTCCGCCGACCTGGGTTGGCGATGGTGGCTTGCAGCCGCCGTCGACCCCACCTGCCTGTCCGCCGAGGAAACGCCGCGTGACCACGCCCGCATCGCCATCGCCACGATCCCCGCAAGAAGCCACTGACGCCCGCATTCCCGGCGACCACACCCGCGTGCCCGTCGTGCGCGAGGTGCTGTCCGACCTCGACACGCCGCTGTCGGTCTACCTCAAGCTCGCCGACGGGCCGCATACCTACCTGTTCGAATCGGTCGAGGGCGGGGAACGCTTCGGCCGCCATTCGATCATCGGCCTGCCGGCGCGGCGCGTGTATGCCTTCCATGGCAACACGTTCACGGCCAGCGAGTACGGCGAGGTGGTCGAAACCCGCGAGGTGGCCGACCCGCTGGCCGAGGTCGAGCGCCTGCGCGCGATGCATTCGGTGCCGCGGGTCGAGGGCCTGCCCGGTTTCACCGGCGGCCTGGTCGGCTGGTTCGGTTTCGAAAGCATCCAGTACATCGAGCCGCGCTTCGCCGGCGGGCATGCACGCGACGAGCTGGGCACGCCGGACATCCTGCTGATGCTCAGCGAGGAAGTGGCGGTATTCGACAACCTCAAGGGCCGGCTGTACCTGATCGTGCATGCCGATCCGCGCGAACCGCAGGCGATGGCGCGCGCCAACCGGCGCCTGGACGAACTGGTGCACCGGCTGCGCCAGGGCGGTGCCGGATACCCGGAGATGCTGCAGCCGGCGGCGCTGGACGAGGCCGATTTCGTGTCCGGCTTCACCCGCGAAGGTTTCATCGCCGCGGTGGAGAAGTGCAAGGCCTACATCCGCGCCGGCGACGTGTTCCAGGTGGTGCCGTCGCAGCGGCTGAGCGTGCCGTTCCATGCGCGCCCGGTCGACGTCTACCGCGCACTGCGCGCGCTCAATCCCTCGCCGTACATGTACTTCCTCGACGTTGGCGACACCCAGGTGGTGGGCGCGTCGCCGGAGATCCTCGCGCGGCTGGAATACGACGCGGCAGGGCGTGGCACCGTCACCGTGCGCCCGCTCGCCGGCACCCGTCCGCGCGGGCACACGCCCGAAGAAGATGCCGCGCTGGAAGCCGAACTGCTCGCCGACCCGAAGGAGCGCGCCGAGCACCTGATGCTGATCGATCTCGGCCGCAACGACGTCGGCCGCGTCGCCGAGCCGGGCAGCGTGCAGGTCGGCGAACAGTTCGTGGTCGAGCGCTACAGCCACGTCATGCACATCGTGAGCGAGGTCACCGGCACGCTGCGCGAGGGGCTGGGTTATGTCGACGTGCTGCGCGCGGCGTTTCCCGCCGGCACGGTGAGCGGCGCGCCGAAGATCCGCGCGCTGGAGATCATCCGCGAGCTAGAACCGGTGAAACGCAACGTGTACTCGGGTGCGGTCGGCTACCTCGGCTGGCACGGCGACGCCGACATGGCGATCGCCATCCGCACCGCAGTGATCCAGGGCGGACGCCTGCACGTGCAGGCCGGCGCCGGCATCGTCCACGACTCCGACCCGGAGAAGGAATGGGACGAAACCATGAACAAGGGGCGCGCGCTGTTTCGTGCGGTGGCCCAGGCGGCGGGTGGGCTGTGAGCGCACTGCATGCAATCGCCCACCCGCCGATCATCGGGCGAGACGCCGGGCACCGCGCACGCTGCACAGGCGGCCCCGCGCTGTCGCTGGCGCAGGCGCGGCGCGCGTGCCGATGCCTTCGCTCAGGCCTTGATCACGAAGTCGATGACGATCGCACCCGGTTCGCGCCGGCGGTAGACGATGTCGAGATGGTCGCCGAAGCGGTTGCGCAGCTGATCGAGCAGAGGCAGCGGGTCGTGGTCGTTGACGAAGCGCATCGCCTCGCCCGGCTCCAGCGCACCGAGCGCGCCAAAGATGGCGGAGTGGCGGAAGCGACGCGCGATGCCGCGGGCGTCGAAGGCATGCGGGGTGTAGGCGGGCGCGGTGGATGCCGTGGCGGGGTCGGACATGGTGGTTTTCCGGAAGACGGTGGAGTGCCCAGCCTGCGCCCCGTCCCGCGCGCCCGCCCTGATCCAGGTCAGGACTGCGCGCGATCGCCGCGCCGCCCATCGGTCCGCATCGTCATGGCCGACGGGGCCGCAAACCGGAGGCAGGCGCCGCCATGCTGCTGATGCTCGACAACTACGACAGCTTCACCTTCAACCTCGTGCAGTACCTGCAGGCATTGGGAGCGGAGGTGCAGGTGGTGCGCAACGATGCGCTGACGGTGGCGCAGGTTGCCGCGTTGCGGCCCGAGCGGATCGTGATCTCGCCAGGGCCATGCACGCCGAACGAGGCGGGCATCTCGCTGGAGCTGATCGATACGCTCGGCGCCCAGGTCCCGATCCTCGGCGTGTGCCTGGGCCACCAGGCGATCGGCCAGGTGTACGGCGGCCACGTGGTGCGCGCGGGGCGGATCATGCATGGCAAGACGTCGCCGATCCGGCATGAGGGAAGGGGCGTGTTTGCCGGCTTGCCCGATGGCTATGAAGCGACGCGCTACCACTCGCTGGTGGTGGACAAGGCATCGCTGCCGGACTGCCTGGAAGTGACCGCGTGGACCGAGAACGAAGACGGTTCGGTCGAGGAGGTCATGGGGCTGCGCCATCGCGAGCACCCGGTGGAGGGCGTGCAGTTCCATCCCGAGTCGATCCTGACCGAGCATGGGCACGCGTTGCTGAAGAATTTCCTGGTGCGGTGACTCGATCTTCTCCCTCCCCTTCAAGGGGAGGGCCGGGGCGGGGCTGGTGTTCCCGTCCGGCGTAGCGAATTTTCGGGGATCACACCATCCCCGCCCAACCTCCCCTTGAAGGGGAGGGCTCAGGATCAACGGCCATGCCCATCACCCCACAAGAAGCCCTGCAGCGCACCATCGAACACCGCGAGATCTTCCACGACGAAATGGTCGACCTGATGCGCCAGGTCATGCGCGGCGAGGTGTCGCCGGTGATGACCGCAGCCATCCTCACCGGCCTGCGGGTGAAGAAGGAGACGATCGACGAGATCGCCGGCGCGGCGAAGGTGCTGCGCGAGTTCGCGCTGCCGGTGCCGGTCGCCGACCGGACGCACCTGGTCGACATCGTCGGCACCGGCGGCGACGGCGCGCACACCTTCAACATCTCCACCACCTCGATCTTCGTGGTCGCGGCGGCGGGCGCGCGCGTGGCCAAGCACGGCAACCGCAGCGTGTCGTCGAAGTCCGGCAGCGCCGACGTGCTCGAATCGCTGGGCGCGGCCATCGAACTGCAGCCCGCGCAGGTGGCGCAATGCCTCGACGCCTGCGGGATCGGCTTCATGTTCGCGCCGATCCATCACCCGGCGATGAAGGTGGTGGCACCAGTGCGCAAGGAAATGGGCGTGCGCACGCTGTTCAACATCCTCGGCCCGCTGACCAATCCCGCAGGCGCACCTGACATCCTGATGGGCGTGTTCCACCCCGACCTGGTCGGCATCCAGGTGCGCGTGCTGCAGGCACTCGGCGCGCAGCGCGCGCTGGTAGTGTGGGGGCGCGACGGCATGGACGAGCTCTCGCTGGGCGCGGCCACGCTGGTGGGCGAGCTGCGCGACGGCGTGGTGCGCGAGTACGAGCTGCACCCCGAGGATTTCGGCATCGCCATGGCCGCCAGCCGCAACTTGCGCGTCAGCGATGCGGCCGAGTCGAAGGCGATGCTGCTCGGTGCGCTGGGCAACAAGGCGGGGTTGCCGCTCGAGATCGTCGCGCTCAACGCGGGCGCCGCGCTGTACGTGGCCGGGGTCGCGGAGTCGATTGCCGACGGGATCGCGCGGGCGCGGGAGGCGATCGCCTCGGGCGCGGCGATGGCGAAGCTGCACGAGTTCGTCGAAACCACGAAGCGCCTGGCCGCCTGAGCCCCGCGCGTCCGCCGCCAGCAACCACGCCAGCTTTCCGGAGAGCCATCGACATGACGCCTTTCGCCGACCTGCCCGCGCCGCCGTACTACGCGGTGATGTTCAGTTCCAGCCGCCGCGACGGCGACGGCGACGACGGCTATGCCGCCGCGGCCGACCGCATGGTGGAGCTGGCGCGCGAACAACCCGGCTTCCTCGGCGTGGAGTCCACTCGCGGCGCGGACGGATTCGGCATCACCGTGTCCTACTGGGAGAGCGAGGAGGCCATTCGTGCCTGGCGCCTGCATGCCGAGCACGCCGCCACGCGCGAGCAGGGCCGGGCGCGCTGGTACGCGCATTTCGAGATCAGGATCGCGAAGGTCGAACGCGCCTACGGCTGGGACATGGCCGGCGGTCATCGTCGCGAATGATGCTATTTTGACCTCCGCTCCGCCGCGGAAAGACGCCGGGCAGGGGCCATCCACAACCAGCAGGCCGCGGGGACGCGGCAGAAGGAGTCAGCGCCGCAATGTGTCCAAGCAGGGTCGCCGAGGGCGAAGAACGTGGCTGGATCGTCCCGATCGGCGGGGCCGAGGACAAGGAGATGCGACGCCGCATCCTCAAGCGCTTCGTGCAGCTGTGCGGCGGGCGTGATGCCGACATCGCCATCATTCCCACTGCCAGCCGCCTGCCGGACACCGGCCAGCGCTACGAAGAACTGTTCGACCGGCTCGAGGCCGGCCGCGCGCGCTCGATCGGTTTCGCCAGCCGCGAGGACGGCCAGCGTGACGACTACTTGCGCCAGCTGGAGACCGCCACCGGCGTGTTCTTCACCGGCGGCAACCAGCTGCGCATCTCCACCATCATCGGCGGCACCCCGGCGGCCAAGCTGATCCGCGAGCGCAATGCGCATGGGGTGCATGTCGGCGGCACCAGCGCCGGCGCCAGCATCCTCAGCGAGCACATGATCGCGTTCGGCAAGGAAGGTTCGTCCCCGCGCGCCGGCAGCGTGCGCCTCGCGCCGGGGCTGGGGCTCACCAACCGTTTCATCATCGACCAGCACTTCCGCCAGCGCGACCGCCTCGGGCGCCTGGTGGCGGCGCTGGCCTTCAACCCGTTCGCGATCGGCATCGGCCTGGACGAGGACACCGCGGCGTTCATCCGCCCGGACAACGTGCTGGAAGTCGAAGGCAGCGGCGCACTGACCGTGGTGGATGCCGGCGAGCTGCAGTTCTCATCGATGGCCGACGCCGGCCAGAACCAGCCCGTCTGCCTGCTGGGCCTGAAGGTCCACATCCTGGTCGCGGGCGCGACGTTCGACCTCCACACGCGCTGCGCGTCGCCGGGTACATTGGTCGACGACAAGAACTGAAAGCAAAAAAAGGGAGTGCCGATGCGTGTCCTGAACCGTTCCGTCTACGTCGGCCCGTCGCTGTATGCGCACTTCCCGGTCATCCGGCTGGAGCTCGACCTCGGCGCGCTGGAAGCCTGGCCGACCGCGAAGCTGGGGCCGGCCTTCATCGATGCCCTGGTCGCCGCGCTGCCGGGCCTGGCCGAACACGGTTGCTCGTATCGCGAGCCGGGCGGTTTCATCCGCCGCATGCGCGAGGGCGAGGGCACCTGGCTGGGCCACGTGCTCGAGCACGTGGCGATCGAACTGCAGAACGCCGCCGGCGAGGACGTCACCTTCGGCAAGACCCGCAGCGTCTCCGAGGACCGCCCCGGCGTGTACTCGGTGATCTACGAGTACGAGCAGAAGGACATCGGCGTCGGCGCCGGCGAACTCGCGCTGCGCCTGCTCAACTCGCTGCTGCCCGAGGCGTTGCGCACGCCGGGCAGCCTGCCCGAGGAATGGGACTGGGAAACCGCGCGCGACGACTTCATCCGCTACGCGCAGCGCCGCGCGCTGGGGCCGTCCACCGCCTCGCTGGTGCGCGCCGCCGAGGAACGCGGCATCCCGTGGCTGCGCCTGAACCAGCAGTCGCTGGTGCAGTTCGGCCACGGCAAGTACCAGCAGCGCATCCAGGCCACCGTCACCGGCAAGACGCCGCACATCGCCGTCGAGCTGGCCAGCGACAAGGAAGAGACCAACAAGATCCTCGGTTCGCTGGGCCTGCCGGTGCCGCGCCAGGAACTGGTGTCCAGCCAGACCGACGCACTCAAGGCCGCGCGCAAGCTCGGCGGCTCGGTGGTGCTCAAGCCCTACAACGGCAACCATGGGCGCGGCATCACCATCGACATCAGCGGCGACGACGAGATCCGCGAGGCCTTCAACGCCGCGCGCGAGCATTCGCGCTCGGTGATCGTCGAGACTTTCCAGCCCGGCGACGACCACCGCCTGCTCGTGATCAACGGCGAGCTGATCGCGGCGACGAAGCGCACGCCCGGCCACGTGGTTGGCGATGGCACGCATACGATCGCCGAGCTGGTCGAGATCGTGAACCACGACCCGCGCCGCGGCGTCGGCCACGAGAAGGTGCTCACCCGGCTGGAACTCGACGCGCAGGCGAACCTGATGATGGAGCGCGCCGGCCATGGCGCCGATTCGGTGCCCAACGCCGGCGAAATCGTCTACCTGCGCTCCACCGCCAACCTCTCCACCGGCGGCACCGCCACCGACGTCACCGACATCATCCATCCCGACAACCGCGACATGGCGGTGCGGGCGGTGCGCGCGATCGGCCTGGACGTGGGGGGCGTGGACTTCATCACTCCGAACATCGCCGAGAGCTACAAGTCGATCGGCGGCGCGATCTGCGAGGTCAACGCCGCACCGGGTTTCCGCATGCACGTCGCACCCAGCGAAGGCACGCCGCGCGATGCCGCCGGCCCGGTGATCGACATGCTGTTCCCGCCGGGCACGCCGGCGCGGGTGCCGATCGCTGCAATCACCGGCACCAACGGCAAGACCACCACCGCGCGCATGCTCGCGCACGTCACCAAGATGGCCGGCTACACGCCGGGTCTGACCACCACCGACGGCGTCTACATCGACGGCCAGCGCACAGTGGAGGGCGACATGACCGGCCCGGTGTCGGCGCGGATGGTGCTGTCCGACCCGCAGGTCGACATGGCGGTGCTGGAAACCGCGCGCGGCGGCCTGCTGCGCGCCGGCATGGGCGTGCGCCACGTCGACGTCGGCGCGGTGCTCAACGTCGCCTCCGATCACCTCGGCCTGAAGGGCATCGACACGCTGGAGCAGCTGGCCGAGATCAAGCGCGTGGTCATCGAGGTCGCGCGCGAGTGCGCGGTGCTCAACGCCGATGACGCCAACGTGCTGCGCATGTCCGGCTACACCGACGCCAAGACCATCTGCTACGTGACGATGAATCCGTCGCACTCGCTGGTGCGCGAGCATATCCGTGCAGGTGGGCGCGCCTGCGCGCTGGAGGCCGGCGTCAACGGCCACATGATCACGCTCTACGACAAGGGCAGCCACATCCCGCTGATGTGGACCCACCTGGTTCCGGCAACGCTGGAAGGGCGCGCGCTGCACAACGTGCAGAACGCGATGTTCGCCGCGGCGATGGCGTATTCGCTGGGAATCAAGCTCGACGCGATCCGCCAGGGCCTGCGCACGTTCGACACCACGTTCTTCCAGGCGCCGGGGCGCATGAACGTGTACTCCGAGCATCCGTTCAAGGTGCTGATGGACTACGGCCACAACGCGCACGCGGTCGGGATGATGGCCGACCTGGCGCAGCGGCTCGACGCTACCGGCCGCCGCATCGTGGTGCTGGCCGGCCCCGGCGACCGCCGCGACGAAGACCTGCACGCGATCGCCAGGGCGGTCGCGGGCAAGTTCGACCACTACATCGCTCGCCGCGACGATGCCCTGCGCGGCCGCGACGGCGACGAAGTGCCGCGGATCATCTCCGATGCACTGCAGGGCCTTGGCGTGCCGGAAGATGCGATCTCGATCATCCCCGACGAGCAGCAGGCGGTGGACGCGGCATTGCGCATGGGCCAGCCGGGCGACCTGATCCTGGTGTTCGCCGATGCGCTGACACGGTCGTGGAAGCAGATCATCAAGTTCACGCCCGACGGCGAGATGCCCAGGTCGGCGACGAAGGCGGAGCTACCCTCGCTGGAGCAGACGCTCGACGAGCGCGCGGTTGCGGCGATGGGCGGCGTGGTTCGCGAGGAACGCGGGCTGGTGTTCGAGCGCGAGGAAAGCGACTAGGGGCCGCGGGAATGACCACAGCGTTCGATCCCGCGGCCGAGCCGTTCGAGGACTCACGCCGGCTGACCGGCTGCAACTTCCATTTCGCGGGAACCGGTGCAGGGCTGGAGGCGGCTCCCGGTCTCGCGTTCGACGATGCGACACTGGCTCGCTGGCGCGGCAACATCGCCGCCGCGCGTACCGCGCTCGGCTGGCCGGACGGCGAAGTGGTCGTGCGCCGCCACCGCAGCGGCGTCTCGCTCGCCTTCGCCGCGCCCCTGGACCAGCTCTATGCGGCCACCGAGGTCAACGAGTGGGCGTGGTGGAATGCCGTTTCCTTCTCCCCCGGGGGGAGAAGGGAAAATCAAGAACAGGGGCGGCACTACCACGCGCCCGGCCATGCGGCAGCTTGGGACATCGATTCGGCGATGCACACGCTGCGCGCCCTGGCCGCCGCCGAAGCCAACCCCGCGCTCGTCGCGCTGCAGGCCGCGGCCACCGCGCATGGCCTGCCATGCCTGCCCGACGACGACGAAGTTTCGATCGGCGCCGGCGCCGGCAGCCGCACCTGGCCGGTCGATGCGCTGCCCGATCCGGCCAGTATCGACTGGCCCGCGCTGCACGCCATCCCCACCGCGCTGGTCACCGGCTCCAACGGCAAGACCACCACCGTGCGCCTGCTGGCGGCGATGGCGCGCGCGCACGGCTGGCATACCGCGCACAGCTGCACCGACGGCGTGTTCTTCGACGGCCGGGCGCTGGAGTCGGGCGACTATTCCGGCCCCACCGGCGCACGCACCGCGCTGCGGCAGCCGCAGGCGCAGGCGGCCGTGCTGGAAACCGCGCGCGGCGGCATGCTGCGGCGCGGGCTGGCGCTGTGCCACGCGGACGTCGCGGTGGTCACCAACGTCAGTGCCGACCATTTCGGCGAGTACGGCGTGCACGACCTCGACGACCTCGCGGCGGCCAAGCTCACCATCGCCCGCGCGATCGGCGACGACGGGCTGCTGGTGCTCAACGGCGACGACACGGTGTTGCGCCGGCAGGCGGAAACGCTGGCATGCCCGGTCGGCTGGTTCGTGCAGGATTTCGACGCGTCGCTGCCGGTCGCGCATCGCGTGCGCGGCGGCGCCACGTGCGGGGTGCGCAACGGTCGCCTGCTGCTGTCGGATGGTTCTGCCGAACATGACCTTGGCGCGATCGAGGCCATGCCGCTCACGCTCGGCGGCCGCGCCGGTTACAACGTCGCCAACGCCGCCGGCGCCGCGCTCGCCGCGCGTGCGCTCGGCATTTCCCCGGAAGCGATCGCCGAGACCCTGGCGCGCTTCGGCAGCGGGCACGACGACAACCCCGGGCGCCTGCAGCACTGGCGCCTGGGCGCGCTCGACGTCTACGTCGACTACGCCCACAACCCGGACGGTCTGCTCGGCCTGCTGCACGCGGTCGGCGCCGACCGGCGCGACGGCCGGCTGGCGGTGATCCTCGGCCATGCTGGCAACCGCGAGGATGCCGACCTGCGCGCGGTCGCCGCCACCGCGGCCGGCTTCGGCCCGGAACTGGTGGTGCTCAAGGACATCGGTGGCTACGAGCGCGGCCGCGCGTCCGGCGACATCGCGCGGATCATGCGCGAGGCGCTTCTCGAGGCGGGGGTCGCCGATGCCGCGATCGAGACCCGGCTCGACGAGGTCGAGGCCGCGCGGCGGCCGCTGGAATGGGCGCGCGACGGCGACCTGGTGGTGTTGCCGGTGCACGAACTGGGCGCGCGCGCCAAAGTCGTGGCGTTGCTCGATACACTGCGCGCCATCGATTGGCGGCCCGGCATGCCGCTGCCGCAGGACCAGGAACAGGTGTAATGACACAGTCAGCGGGCGCTCGCCCGGACGTGCTGCAGGCGATCGTGCAGCGCAAGCACGAGGAAATCACCGAACGCGTCGCGCGGCTGCCGCTGCGCGAACTGTCCGCGCGTGCGGCCGATGCGCCACCGGTGCGCGGCTTTGCCGCCGCGATCGAGGCGAAGGTTGCCACCGGCGACGCCGCGGTGATCGCCGAGGTGAAGAAGGCCAGTCCGTCGAAGGGCGTGATCCGCGCCGACTTCGATCCGGCCGCCATCGCCCGCAGTTACGCGGCCGGCGGCGCGGCCTGCCTGTCGGTGCTCACCGACGTCGATTTCTTCCAGGGCGCCGACGCCTACCTGCAACAGGCGCGCGCGGCCTGCGCGCTGCCGGTGCTGCGCAAGGATTTCATCGTCGATCCCTACCAGGTGGTCGAGGCGCGCGCACTGGGCGCCGACTGCATCCTGCTGATCGCCGCCGCGCTCGACGACGATCGCCTGGCAGGGCTCTCCGGGCAGGCGCTGGACCTGGGCATGGACGTGCTGGTCGAGGTGCATGACATGGCCGAACTGGAGCGCGCGCTGCAGGTGCCCGCGCCGCTGCTCGGCATCAACAACCGCAACCTGCGCACGTTCGACGTCTCGCTCGACACCACGCTGGCGCTGAAGGGCGCGGTGCCGGGCGACCGGCGCCTGGTCACCGAGAGCGGCATCCTCGTCCCCGCCGACGTGCGCCGCATGCGCGCGGCCGGGGTCGACGCGTTCCTGGTCGGCGAGGCGTTCATGCGCGAACCCGATCCCGGCACCGCCTTGCGGCGGCTGTTCTTCGCGGAGTGAGCGGGGTCCATGGGCGCATTTGAGGAAGTTGCGGTGCCGTACCGGCCACTGGTGGTGTTCGATTTCGACCACACGCTCTACGACGGCGACTCAGGCAGCCACCTGGTGCTGTGGCTGATCCGCCGCCACTGGCTGCGCAAGCTGGCCGCGCTGCTGGCCGCGCCCGTGCTGCTGCCGATGGTGGCGTGGCTGCCGACGCGCCGGCGCGGCATCTCCGGCTTCCTGTGGATCGCCACCTTTGGAACCCACGGGCGCGCGGCGATGGACGCGCTGATCGATCGCTACGTGGAAGCCAATACCGCCGACATCCGCGCGCGCCTGCTGCCGGAGGCGCTGAAGGTGCTGCATCGCCATCGCAGCCAGGGCGACCGGGTGCTGGTGGCCACCGGCGCGCCGCCGGAGCTGGCGCGCGCGATCCTCGACTTCGTCGCCCACGAGGGACTGCCGGTCATCGGCAGCCTCGGCAAGCCGTTCCTCGGCGGCTTCATCACCGACCAGCACTGCCACGCCGCGAACAAGATGCGGATGATCTGGGACGCCGGTTACGACCGCATCGCGATCGCCTACAGCGACAGCCGCGCCGACCTGCCGCTGTTGCGCGCGGCGGACGCGCCGGTGGTGGTCAACCCCAAGGCGGGCGCGGTGGATGCGTTTCGTCGCGAACTGCCGCCCGGCACGCCGATCCTCAACTGGGGATGCGTGGATCGCGCCGGCGCCCCCGTGGCCGGCAACGGCGATTGAGCGGGCTCAGCCCGCCAGCGCGTGCGAGATCTGGAAGACGCTGATCCCCAGGACCAGCGCACCGACGGCGCCGAGCACGGCGCGCTCGGGCAGGTGCTTGACCAGCATCGCCGCCAGCGGCGCCGCGACCACGCCGCCGAGCAGCAGCGCGAGCACGATCCGCCAGTGGCTCACGCCCACGGTCAGCAGGAACGTGATCGAGATCGCCAGCGTCACCACGAATTCCGAGGCGCTGACCGTGCCGATGCTGGTGCGCACTTCGCCGCCCTTCGCCAGCAGCGTCGAGGTCGCTATCGGCCCCCAGCCGCCGCCGCCGATCGCATCGAGCAACCCGGCGAAGAAGCCGAGCACGCCCACGCGCTTGACCTCGTTGCGCGGGATCCGTCGCCCGACCGCGCGCAGCAGGATCAGCAGCGCCAGCACCAGCAGGTAGGCATAGACGAACGGCCGGATCGCCTCGCCCGGCAACTGCGTGAGCACGTACGCGCCGATCACGCCGCCGATCACGCCCGGCACCGCGAGCCGCAGCATCAGGCGCCGATCGATATTGCCGAGCAGGCCATGCGACGCACCGGACACGCCGGTGGTGAAGACCTCGGCGGTATGCACGCTGGCGCTGACCGCGGCCGGCGGCAGGCCCAGGGCCAGCAGGATCGATGAGGACACCAGCCCGTAGGCCATCCCGAGCGCGCCGTCGACCAGCTGCGCGAACAGGCCGATCAGGATGAACAGCATGAAGTCGCCACCGAGGTCCATCGCGTGCTCCACGGGCGTGTCGTGGGGCCGTTTTAGACCACACGGGCCGGTGAAGGGTTAGGAAGCGGTTAGGCGGGAGGAAACGGCGTTCCCGGGCCCCCGCCGGCTGCGTCGGCGCCGAGGTTCGACCTTGGCCGCAGCGCAGGCGGAGCCGGCAGTCACCATGAAGCCGTGAAATCCGCCCCCGCTTGTCGGCAGGCCTGTTTGTCGCGGGCCTGGATCCTTCCTACGCGGCGCCGAGGCGCTTGATGAATCGCACGGTGCCGTCGCCGTAGCCGCAGGCACGGTAGAAGGCGTGGGCATCGGTGCGCTGCGAACCGCTGGTCAGCTCCAGCCGCGCGGCGCCGCCGGCGCGGGCGCGGCGTTCGGCCTCGCGCAGCAGCTGCCGGCCCAGCCCCCGGCCCTGCGCGTCGGGCGTCACCACCAGTGCGGTGATGCGGCAGGTGGTGGTGCCCAACGGCAGGTAGTACATGAAGTCCAGCGCCACCAGGCCGCAGACGCGGCCTTCGCAGCGCGCGACCACCAGCGCCTGGCGGTCGTTGTCGATGATGGTGGCGATGCGTTCGGCCGCCTCGCGGATATCGCAGGGATAGCCCAGTTCGCCGAGGAGGTCGGCGACATCGTCGGCGTCGATCAGGGTTGCGCTGCGCAGGTCGGCGTCGGGAAGCGGTCCGCGCGGTGCGAAGTGGCTCGACATCGTGCGGTGCAACGCGCGGGCGGTGGCCCGTCAGCGCGTCCCGTACAGCACGACGGTCTTGCCGCGCGCGTGCAGCTTGCCGTCGGCCTGTAGTTTCTTCAGCACCCGCCCGGCCATCTCGCGCGAGCAGCCGACCAGTCGCGCCAGCTCCTGCCGCGAGACCCGCAGCTGGGTGCCGTCGGGATGGCTCATCGCCTCCGGTTCCCGGGTCAGGTCGTGCAGGGTGCGGGTGATGCGGTCGGTGACGTCGAGGAAGGCCAGGCGCCCGGCCTTGCGGCTGGTGTCGAGCAGCCGGCGCGAGAGCTGCGAGCCGATCGCGTAGACGATCTGCGTCGCATCGCCGATCAGCGAGCCTTCGAACAGCTGGTACAGCCGCTCGTAGCTGATCTCGGCCAGTTCGCACTGCACGCGCGTGCGCAGGATCACCTCGCGCACGTCGGACTGGATGAACAGGCCCATCTCGCCGACGAACTCGCCGGGGCCGAAATAGCCCAGCACCAGCTCGCGGCCGTCGTCTTCCTCGGTGATGATGCTGACCGAGCCGCTGATGATGTAGTACAGCGTGCCGGCCGGATCACCGGGGCGGAACACGTCGGTCCGCGTCGGGTAGCGACGGCGGTGGCAGTGGGCCAGCAGGCGCTCGATGGTGGCGCCCGAGGGCACCAGGGGATTGGAGCTGCTTCGGTAGTAGGGATTGATGAGGGCCACGGATGTCGGATTCATGAGCGGCGTCAAGGGGGAATGACCAAGAGTAGGCGGTCTCTGTTCATCCGGCAAACGCGGGCCTTTACGGAGATGGGCCGGATGGGCGCATAATTCGCCTTTCGCCCATCGAATCCGAGAGGAATGACCGCCGTGGTCAAGCCGCTGCCGCGACTGAAGCTCCAGGGTTTCAACAACCTCACCAAGGCACTGAGCTTCAACATCTACGACGTGTGCTACGCCGTGTCCGGCGACGAGCGCCAGCGCTACATCGAGTACATCGATGAGGAATACAACGCCGACCGGCTGACGCAGATCCTCACCGACGTGGCCGAGATCATCGGCGCCAACATCCTCAACATCGCGCGCCAGGACTACGATCCGCAGGGCGCCTCGGTGACGATCCTGATCTCCGAGCAGCCGGTGATCGACAAGGCGGACGCGAAGGGCGTGATCTCCGACGCCGTGGTCGCGCACCTGGACAAGAGCCACATCACCGTCCACACCTACCCGGAAACGCACCCGCAGGCGGGCATCGCGACCTTCCGTGCCGACATCGACGTCGCCACCTGCGGCGTGATCTCGCCGCTGAAGGCGCTGAACTACCTGATCGAGAGCTTCGAGTCGGACATCGTCATCGCCGATTACCGCGTGCGCGGCTTCACCCGCGACATCAAGGGCAAGAAGCACTACATCGACCACAAGATCAATTCGATCCAGGACTTCCTGGCCAAGAACATCAAGGCCCGCTACGAGATGTTCGACGTCAACGTCTACCAGGAAAACATCTTCCACACCAAGATGCACCTGAAGGACTTCGACCTGGACCAGTACCTGTTCGAGGAAAAGGCGCGCAACCTGTCGTTCAAGGAGCGGATGAAGATCGAGGCGCTGCTCAAGCGCGAGATCGAGGAGCTGTTCCACGGCCGCAACCTGGTCGAATAGCGCCGGCGGTTACATCTGGTTCGGGTGCGCGGTGGCAGGCTGCGTGCAACGAGATTCCCGCGGGACGACCCGCGCGCGGCGGACCTTCCGCCGTGGTAACACAGACCGACGACGGTCCGGCGCGAAAGCCCGGGCCGTTTTTCTTTTGGATCGATAACCCAAGGAGGCCGTCATGGCCTGGATCTACCTGTTGCTGGCCGGCGTGTTCGAGATCGGATTCGCGATCGGCCTGAAGTACACCGATGGCTTCACCCGCTTGTGGCCGAGCCTGGGGACAGGCATCGCCGCGGCGATCAGCCTGTGGCTGCTGACCCAGGCACTGCGCACGATCCCGGTAGGCACGGCGTACGCGATCTGGACCGGGATCGGCGCGGTCGGCGTGGCGACGCTGGGCATGGTGCTGTTTTCCGAAAGCGCCTCGCCGGCGCGGCTGGCGTGCATCGCGCTGATCATCGCCGGGGTGGTGGGGCTCAAGCTGGTGTCCGCGAGCTGACCCGACCTGCTTTGGTGGGAGCGGCTTCAGCCGCGAGCTCCTGGAGCGCTCCTACAGGCGGTAGGCCACCGTCTTCATCAGCTTCGAGGCGGCGGCCATGATCGTGGGAATCGGCTGCGGCAGGATCCGCGCGCCGGCGGCTTCCGCGTTGTCGGCGTGGCGCGCCTCGTCGGCCTTCATCGTGGTCAGGATCGCGCGGCTGCGCAGATCGGCTTCGGGCAGGGTCTGCAGGTGTTCGTCGAGGTGGGCCTCGACCTGGCGTTCGGTTTCGACCACGAAGCCGAGGTTCCAGCCGTCGCCGCGCAGGCCGGCCAGCGTGCCGATGGCGTAGCTGCCGGCGTACCAGAGCGGGTTGAACAGGCTGGGGCGGCTGTCGAGCTCGCGCAGGCGATCGGCGCACCAGGCCAGGTGGTCGGTTTCTTCCTGGGCGGCTTCCATGAGATGCGCGCGCGTCGCCGGGTCGCGGGCGACGGCGGCCTGGCCCACGTACAGGGCCTGGGCACAGACTTCGCCAACATGGTTGATGCGCATCAGCCCGGCGGCGTGGCGGCGCTCGTGGTCGTCCAGGGCGACTTCCGGGGTGTCGCCGGCCGGGTTGTCGCGGGCCGCGGGCGGGTTGCCGAAGACGGTTTCCAGCGCGCGCTGGGTCTCGTCCAGGAAACGGTCGAGGGGGTGCTGCAGGCGGGTCGTGGACATGGCGTGGCTCGGTCGGCGAAGGGGGCGTCCGGGCGCTGCACGGCGGGGATGGCCTGGCGGATGCAGCCGACGGGGCCATTCTCGCCGCGCCGGGCCAGCGGCGCCAGCCGTGGCCGGGTGGCATGGCGGCGGCGGAGTGGCGACTTGCGGCGGCCGGGCCGGGCCGGTATCATTCCGCCTCTTTCGTCCCGCAATCGACATCGCGAGGCAAAATTCCGCCGCCAACGCGCGCCGGAATCAGCCCGACCACCGACCGAGAACCCAGAGTTTCGCCATGAAAACCTTCACCGCCAAGAACGAGACCGTCCAGCGCGACTGGTACGTCGTCGACGCCACCGGCAAGACCCTCGGTCGCCTCAGTGCCGAACTCGCGCACCGCCTGCGCGGCAAGCACAAGCCGGTCTACACCCCGCACGTCGACACCGGCGATTACATCGTCGTGATCAACGCCGAGAAGATCCACGTCACCGGCAACAAGCTGGCCGACAAGATGTACTACCGGTTCACCGGTTACATCGGCAACCTCAAGAGCGAAACCCTCGGCCAGGCGCTGCAGCGCCACCCGGAGCGCGTCATCGAGACCGCCGTCAAGGGCATGTTGCCGAAGAACCCGCTCGGCCGCGCGATGTACAAGAAGCTCAAGGTCTACAAGGGTGCCGAACACCCGCACGCCGCCCAGCAGCCGCAAGTCCTGGATATCTAACTCATGGCCATCTCCCAAAATTACGGCACCGGCCGTCGCAAGTCCTCCACTGCCCGCGTGTTCCTGCGCCGCGGCACCGGCAAGATCACCGTCAACGAGCGTCCGCTCGACGAGTTCTTCGGCCGCGAGACCGCGCGCATGATCGTGCGCCAGCCGCTCGAGCTGACCAAGAACACCGAGAGCTTCGACATCCTCGTCACCGCCAGCGGCGGCGGCACCACCGGCCAGGCCGGTGCGATCCGCCTGGGCATCGCCCGCGCGCTGGTCGAGTACGACGAGTCGCTCAAGGGCGAGCTGCGCAAGGCGGGCTTCATGACCCGCGACGCGCGCGAGGTCGAGCGCAAGAAGGTCGGCCTGCACAAGGCACGCCGCGCCACCCAGTTCTCGAAGCGTTAAGGACAATCGCCGCGAAGGCCCGCAGGCTGCGCCAGCGGGTTTTCGAGGTCGATGCGATGCCGGGACCTCGCCTGGTTCCGGCGTTACAATCCGTCCCATAGCCCCGTCGCCAAGCGGTAAGGCACCTGACTCTGACTCAGGCATTCGGAGGTTCGAATCCTTCCGGGGCTGCCAAATCCACCGGTGTTGCCGCGGTTGCGCGGTCGGCACCGGCAAAGCAGGACACCGCAAGCCCGCCCCGAGCGGGCTTGCGCATTTCCGGACCCCGGCCGTTGGAGGCTGCCCATGGTCGCCATCTTTCCCGCTCCATCCACGTCTGCCGAAGCTCTGGTGCCGGCGATGCGCGAACACGGCTATGCGGTGTTCGCCCCGGATGCGGTGGTCGCACTGTGCGGCGTGCCGCTGGCCGGACTCGACGCGCTGAAACACAGCTGGGACGACCTGCCGCCCGACGAATACCTGCTCGACGGCGGCAGCTATCGCCGCCGGCGGCATGCGTGCTTCGTGGTGGACGGCGGCCGCTTCGAGCGCGCACCGCACCGCGCGCACTGGCAGTCGAAGGACTACAACGCGCTGCACGGCGGCTTGCGGCGCTGGTTCGAGCCGATCGAGGACGCGGTGGCCGGCAGCGAGGCGTGGTCGCGGCTGCTGCTCGGGCTTTCGGCGCAGGTCTCGCGGCTGGCGGAAGCACGGCCCTGGTACGTCGAGGCGCACCAGTTCCGCATCGACACCAGCGACGGCATCGGCCGCCCGACGCCGGAAGGCGCGCACCGCGACGGTGTCGATTTCGTCGCCGTGCTGGTCGTCGACCGCAGCGGCATCCATGGCGGCGAGACGCGCGTGTTCGACGCCAACGGCCCCGACGGGCAGCGCTTCACGCTGGAGCAGCCGTGGTCGCTGCTGCTGCTCGACGACGCGCGGGTGATCCACGAGTCGACGCCGATCCAGCCCGACGGCGAGGGCGGTGGTCATCGTGACACGCTGGTACTGACCTGGCGCGCAGGCGGGTTCCAGGGCGACGACTGAGCGAAGCCCGCAGGCCCGCGCCTGCTGCTGTGCAGGGAATCGAACCACCGCGGATTGGACGACGAAAGGACGCCGGCAGTGGGAGCCGGCCATGGCCGCGATCCTCGCGCCGAATCTCAATCGCGGCCATGGCCGCTCCCTCGCCCTTCCCGCAATCGCATCACGCCTTGCCGGCAAAAGTTACAATCGAAACGATTTCCCGAACACGATCCGCGGAGTCCCGATGAAACTTGGTTCCCTGAAGGAAGGCGGCCGCGACGGCACGCTCGTTGTCGTCTCGCGCGACCTGTCGCAGGCGGTGCGCGCCACCGGCATCGCGTCGACCCTGCAGCAGGCGCTCGAGGACTGGTCGAACATCGCCCCGCGGCTGGTCGCGCTGTCCGATGCGCTCAACGACGGGACTGCCGACGGCGCCTTCGACCTCGACATTGCCGCGCTGGCCGCACCGCTGCCGCGCGCCTACGAGTTCGTCGACGGCAGCGCCTACCTGCCGCACGTCGAGCGCGTGCGCCGCGCGCGCGGCGCGCAGGTGCCGGAGAGCTTCTACACCGACCCGCTGATGTACCAGGCCACCAGCGCCGGTTTCAACGGCCCGCGCGACAACGTCAAGGTGGTCGACGAAGGCTACGGCATAGATCTGGAAGCCGAGATCGTGGTGGTCACCGACGACGTGCCGATGGCGGTGACGCCGGCGCAGGCTGCCGCGCACATCCAGCTGGTCGGGCTGGTCAACGACGTCTCGCTGCGCAACCTGATCCCGGGCGAGCTGGCCAAGGGCTTCGGCTTCCTGCAGTCCAAGCCGCGCTCGACGCTGTCGCCGGTGTTCGTCACTCCCGACGAACTGGGCGATGCCTGGCGCGGCAACAAGCTGCACCTGCCGATGCTCACCCACGTCAACGGCGAGTGGTTTGGCGCGCCCGAGGCGGGCGTGGACATGCAGTTCGATTTCGCGCAGCTGGTTGCGCACGTGGCGAAGACGCGGCCGCTGGTCGCCGGCACCATCGTCGGCTCCGGCACGATCGCCAACGAGGACACAAGCCTCGGCGCATCGTGCTTCGCCGAGAAGCGCACCGTCGAAACCCTTGAGCAGGGCAAGCCGGTAACGCCCTTCATGTCGTTCGGCGATACGGTGCGCATCGAGATCCTCGACGGCGAGGGTCGCTCGATCTTCGGTGCCATCGAGCAGCGCATCGAACGCCAGCCGGTGCCGGAGGCTTGAAGCACGATCGGGCGGCCGAATGGGCCGCCTGCTGCGACGGGCGGTCTTCCGGCCGCAAGACGCGCACGCTAAGGTGTTCGTTTCCGCGCGGACGCGCGGTCGTACCGGGGGGAGCGACGCGATGACGGCAGACCGGCTGTGCCTGCATTCGTACTGGCGGTCGAGTGCCGCCTATCGCGTGCGCATCGGCCTGAACCTCAAGGGCCTGCCGTACGACATCGCGCCGGTGCACCTGGTGCGCGACGGCGGCGAGCAGCACCGGCCGGAATACGCGCAGGTCAACCCGCAGCAGCTGGTGCCGGTGCTGCAGCATGGCCAGCGCGTGCTGCGCCAGTCGCTGGCGATCCTCGAATACCTCGACGAGATGTGGCCGACGCCGCCCTTGCTGCCGGCCACCGCGCGCGACCGCGCGCGGGTGCGCGCGCTGGCGCAGCTGATCGCCTGCGATGTCCATCCGCTCAACAACCTGCGGGTGATGCAGTACCTGGAGCATGACTGGGGCGTACCCCAGCCGGAGCGCGACGTGTGGACGCGGCACTGGATGCAGGAAGGGTTCGCGGCGTTCGAGTCCCTGCTGCAGCACCATCCTTCGACCGGCGAGTTCTGCGACGGCGTCGCCCCGGGCATCGCCGACTGTTGCCTGGTCCCGCAGGTCTACAACGCGCGCCGGTTCGGCGTCGATCTCACGCCATACCCCACGATCGTGCGTATCGAACAGGCCTGCCTTGCACTGCCTGCCTTCGACGCCGCGCGTCCGGAGCGCCAGCCGGACGCACCCTAGAACCGCTGCCCAGGCTCGTGTCGTCCGCTACGCCGAATTGCCGCCTTCGAACACGTCCGCATACGGGTCGTGTTCGCCGGTGCCGCCTTCCGAGAAGCGGAACTTCAGGGCTAGGCCATCGCGCGAGTCGGCGGCGCGCAGCGCGGTCTCGCGCTCGATCTTGCCTTCCTTGTAAAGCCGGAACAGGCACTGGTCGAAGGACTCCATGCCTTCCTCCAGCGATTCCTCCATCGCCTGCTTGACCTCGTGCACGTGGCCGCGGCGCAGCAGGTCGCGGATCACCGGCGTGTTGATCAGCACTTCGGTCGCCGGCATGCGGCGGCCGTCGGTGCCGACCACCAGCCGCTGCGACACCACCGAACGCAGGTTGAGCGCCAGGTTCATCAGCACGTTCTTGTGCGCGGCCTCGGGGAAGAAGTTGAGGATGCGCTCGATGGTCTGGTCGGCGTTGTTGGAGTGCAGCGTCGCCAGGCAGATGTGGCCGGTTTCGGCGAACGCGATCGCCGCCTCCATCGTGGTCGCGTCCAGGATTTCGCCGATCAGGATCACGTCCGGCGCTTCGCGCATCGCGTTCTTCAGCGCGTTGTGGAAGGCGTGCGTGTCGAGGCCGACCTCGCGCTGGTTGACGATGGATTTCTTGTGCCGGTGCAGGTACTCGATCGGGTCCTCGATGGTGAGGATGTGGCCCGAGGTGCTCGAATTGCGGTAGTCGATCATCGACGCCAGCGTGGTCGACTTGCCCGAACCGGTGGAACCGACGATCAGCACCAGCCCGCGCGGGGCCATGATGATTTCCTTCAGCACCTGCGGCAGCTGCAGCTCCTCGATGCTGGGGATGGTGCTGCGGATCGCGCGGATCACCATGCCGACCTCGCCGCGCTGCTTGAACACGTTGACGCGGAAGCGCCCCGAGTCCGCCAGCGACAGCGCCATGTTCAGCTCCAGGTCGCGCTCGAACTGCGGTACCTGGCCCTCGTCCATCAGCGAGTAGGCGATCTTCTTGACCATGCCGGTGGGCAGGCCGGTGTTGCCGAGCGGGTAAAGTTTTCCCTCGACCTTGATGTACACGGGCGCGCCGGTCGTCAGGAACATGTCCGACGCGTTCTTTTCCGTCATCAGCTTCAGGAAATAGCCGATGTCCATGAGCGAACCCCCACTGCCAGGCGAGGAATCGTTGCGATTCCGCCGGATGCTGATGACAATGGCCGCGGATCCCCGGGAGCGCGACCCCCCAATGGCCACAAGCTTCGCACAAATCAGATCGGCCCTGCAGGTACCGATGTTCGCAATCGTGCTGGCGCTCACGGCCTGCGCGAGCCTGCCGCCGCCGACTGGCGAACTGGCGGCCGCCCAGCAGGCCGTCACCCGCGCCGGCGACGCCGACGCCGACCAGTACGCCGCCGACGAACTGTCCCAGGCGCGCCGCGCGCTGGAGCTGGCGCAGACGGCCATGGCCCAGGGGCGCGAGGACGACGCGCGTTCGCTGGCGGTGCAGGCCGCCGCGGTCGCCGACCTGGCCCATGCGCGCAGCCGCAAGGCCGTCGCCGACACCGAACTGGCGCAGCGTCGCGCCGAGATCAGCCAGCTCAGGCAGCGCCTGGGCATGGAGGACGGACAATGAGGCTCCTTTCGATCGGGCTTGCCGCGCTGCTGCTCGTCGCGCCGCTCACGCACGCGGCCGACAACCCGGAGATGCTGGGCCTGGCGCAGCGGCTGCAGGCGCTGGATGCCGACCCGGCCACGACCAGCGTGGCCGCCTACGAGCGGTTGCAGGCCAGGCAGGCCGTGCAGGTGCTCGGGGAAGCGCGCAGTTCGCGCCGCCCAGCCGCGTTGAAGGTGGCGCAGGCCCGGGTGGAAACCGCCGAGGTCGCCGCGCAGGTCGCGGTGGTCCAGCGCGAGATCGACCGGCTCGATCGCGAGCGCAGCGAGTTGCTGGTCGAAGCCAGCCGCCGCGACGCCGCCCGTGCCCGCCAGGAGGCCGAGCGCCTGCGCATCCAGGCCCAGATCCAGGCCGAGGAAGCGGCGCGCCTGCGCGAGCAGGCCGACGCGGACGCGGCTGCGCGCGCGGACGCGGAAGGCGCGCTGGACAGCGTCGCCAGCGGCCAGGCGGCGAAGCTGCGCGCCGCCCGCCAGCGTGCCGCCGAACTGGCCCGGCAGGAGGCCGAGCTCATAGGCGAAGCGCCACCGGCGCCCGCCAAATCCGGAAGCGACAAGCCCTGAGCGATGGCTGGGCGGGGCTTGGTAAATATTCGTTAAAATTCAGTCGCTTGCATGTTTTTCTGGCGCGGGTGAAGGCGGCCCGGGGCGCAATTCCGGGCGCCAGACCCAGGGTTCACCCCAGGGGAATCAGGCGCTTGCGCCATACGCTTGCCCCCCCCGGAATGGGGGAGTAGGGTCGGGTATCCAAGCGGTCGATCATTCCCGATCAAGGCCGTTTGGCAGAACCCAGAGCCGCGACGAAATGATCCATCCGCACAACCCGAGGGAGCCCGCCGCCGGAAGTGGTTTCCGGCCCGGTGCCCCGAAGAAGGTGCCCGTGCCATTCGCCCTGCTCGACGATCCCCGGAACGCCCCGTGCCCACGCCCGGGGCGTTCGTTTTTGCGCTGAAGGAGGCTTCCATGTTTGAAGGGCAACCGCAGTCCGAACTCGACGCTCTGTTCAAGGCGAACCCGGAATTCCGCCAGCTTTATCACCACCACAAGGAACTGGACAAGAAAGTCCTCGACGCCGAGCTTGGCGTGCTTCCGATGGATGACACCACCTTGCTGCAGATGAAGCGGCAAAAGCTGGCCGCGAAGGATCGCCTCTCGCGTCTGTTCGAGTCACTGCAGCACTGACGCAAACACCGTCCCATTCGCGGGCGGCGGCGGCCATCCTCGTCGGTCGTCGCCGTCCGCGAGCTCCCCCGGGCCTGCCGGTCGTCGGCCGCGGCCAGGCCCGGGACGATGCGATAATCGCGCTCCGTGCCTTCTCCGCGAGCGCAACATGCCGATCCACGCTTCCGTCCTCGAACTCATCGCCGACACGCCCATCGTCAAGGCCCAGCGCCTGGATGCCGGCGTCTGCGAGCTGTACCTGAAGCTGGAGAACCAGAACCCGGGCGGCTCAATCAAGGACCGCATCGGCATGAGCATGATCGAGGCCGCCGAGAAGCGTGGCGACATCAAGCCCGGCGACACCCTGGTGGAAGGCACCGCCGGCAACACCGGCATCGGCTTGGCGCTGGTGGCGCAGCAGAAGGGCTACCGGCTGATCCTCGTGGTGCCGGACAAGATGAGCCGGGAGAAGATTTTCAACCTCAAGGCGATGGGCGCGGAGGTCGTGCTGACCCGCTCGGACGTCGCCAAGGGTCACCCCGACTACTACCAGGACCTGGCCGAGCGCATCGCCGGCGAGACGCCCGGCGCCTACTTCATCAACCAGTTCGGCAACCCCGACAACCCGGCGGCGCACGAGCACGGCACCGGGCCGGAAATCCTGCGGCAGATGGCCGAGGTGGGCGGCGTGGACGCGGTGGTGTTCGGCTGCGGCAGCTCCGGCACCATGACCGGGCTGTCGCGCTGCTTCGCGAAGAGCGCGCCGGAGGTCGAGATGATCCTCGCCGATCCCGTCGGCTCGATCCTCGCCGAATACATCAACGAGGGCACGCTCAGCGACAAGTCGGCCAGCTGGATGGTCGAGGGCATCGGCGAGGACTTCCTGCCGACGATCTCGGACTTTTCCCGGGTGAAGAAGGCCTACGCGATCAGCGACAAGGAAAGCTTCCTCGCCGCGCGCGAACTGCTGCAGGCCGAGGGCATCCTCGGCGGCTCGTCCACCGGCACGCTGCTGGCCGCCGCGCTCAGGTACTGCCGCGAGCAGGCCACGCCGAAGAAGGTGCTGCTGTTCGTCTGCGACACCGGCAACAAGTACCTGTCCAAGCTCTACAACGACTACTGGATGCTCGACAACGGCTTCCTCGAACGCGAACAGCACGGCGACCTGCGCGACCTGATCCTGCGCCCGTACTCGCAGCGCGACACCGTGGTGGTCGGCCCCAACGACCTGCTGGTCACCGCCTACCAGCGGATGAAGCTGTACGAGATCTCGCAGCTGCCGGTGATGGACGGCGACCGCATCGTCGGCATCCTCGACGAGTCCGACGTGCTGCTGCACGTCTATGGCGACGAGGCCCGGTTCCGCGACACGGTGGGCACCGCGATGGTCAGCAAGCTGGAGGTCATCGACGTGAAGTCGCCGATCGAAGCCCTGCTGCCGGTGTTCGACCGCGGCCAGGTGGCGATCGTCATGGACGGCGACCGTTTCCTCGGCCTGATCACCCGGATCGACTTGCTGAACTACCTGCGCCGCCGCGTTCAGTAAGCGGCCGGCGCAGCGGCGGGCGAGGGCGGCCGGTCGCCCTCGCGATGCTAGAATTCACGGTTGCATCGGCTGAATCGACGGGCTTTATGAACAACGACAACGGCGCGGTCCCGGCCGGCTCCCCCGACTGGGGCCTGGGCACCAAGGCCATCCACGCCGGACAGGCGCCGGACCCCAGCACCGGCGCGGTGATGCCGCCCATCTACGCCACCTCGACCTATGCCCAGGCCAGCCCGGGCGTGCACCAGGGCTTCGAGTACTCCCGCACCCACAACCCCACCCGTTTCGCCTACGAGCGCTGCGTGGCCGGGCTGGAAGGCGGCACCCGCGGCTTCGCCTTCGCCTCGGGGATGGCCGCCACCGCGACCGCGCTGGAACTGCTCGACAGCGGCGACCACGTGATCGCCATGGACGATCTCTACGGCGGCACCTACCGGTTGTTCGAACGCGTGCGCCGGCGCAGCGCAGGGCTGGACTTCAGCTTCGTCGACCTGACCGACCCGACCGCCTTCGAGGCCGCGATCGGCCCGAAGACGAAGCTGGTCTGGGTGGAGACCCCGACCAACCCGCTGCTGAAGATCGTCGACCTCAAGGCCATCTCCGCGATCGCGAAGAAGCACGGTGTGCTGATGGTGGCCGACAACACCTTCGCCTCGCCGATCCTCCAGCGCCCGCTCGAGCATGGCGCCGACATCGTCATGCATTCGGCGACCAAATACCTCAACGGCCACTCCGACATGGTCGGCGGCATGCTGGTGGTCGGCGACAACGCCGAGCTGGCCGAGAAGCTCGCCTTCCTGCAGAACTCGGCCGGCGCCGTGCAGGGGCCGTTCGACAGCTTCCTGGCCCTGCGCGGGCTGAAGACGCTGCACCTGCGGATGAAGGCGCACTGCGAGAACGCGCAGGCGCTGGCGGAATTCCTGGCGTCGCACCCGGCGATCGATGAAGTGATCTACCCCGGCCTCGCGACGCACCCGCACCACGCGCTGGCGAAACGGCAGATGGACGGCTTCGGCGGCATGCTCTCGATCCGCGTCAAGGGCGGCTTCGAGGCCTCGAAGCGCTTCTGCGAACGCACCGAGCTGTTCACCCTGGCCGAATCGCTGGGCGGCGTCGAAAGCCTGGTCAACCACCCAGCGGTGATGACCCACGCCAGCGTGCCGGTGGAGAACCGGGTGCGGCTGGGGATCGGCGACGAGCTGGTGCGGTTGAGCGTGGGGGTGGAGTCGATCGAAGACCTGCGCGCCGACCTGGATGCCGCGCTGTCGTGAGCGGCACGTTGCAGGAGGTGTCCATTCGTGCAGAGGCGCATGGAACGCAACAAGCGCCGGGCGCCTTCTGGCGCGAGCTCCGCGAAAGCTTCCGCAACCCCGAATTCTGGGCGCTGACCAGCTGGCTCGACATCATGGTGCGCGCGCGCCGGTCGCGTTTCGGCATCCTGTGGCTGCTCATGCCGTCGATCGTCTACGTCTTCGGCCTCGGCACGTTCTTCGCCAGCATGCGCGGTGGTGTAAACGAGGATTTCTACGTCCATGTGGCGCTCGGCGCGATGGTATTCCGGACCTTGATGTCGAACATCATCGGCAGCGCGAACGTCTTCCACGGCAGCTTCTCGTTCATCATGGACGGCCACATGCGGCTGACCGATTTCCTGCTCGAGTCGCTGGCGAAATCGTTCTTCGACCTGCTCATGTACCTGCCCGCCGTCATCGTGACGATGGTGATGTGGGGCCATGTTTCGCCTATCGGCCTGTTGCTCGCCATTCCCACGCTGCTGCTGATCTACATCAACGCGCTGTGGATGTCGGCCGTGTTCGCATTGCTTGGCGCGCGATTCTCGGACTTCGGCCAGTTGCTGGCCAACGTCTCGATCTTCATGTTCCTGCTCACACCGATCATCTGGTATTCGGAAATGATGCCGGCCGGAAGCCTGCGCGGGCAGTTGATGCGCTTCAACCCGTTCTACCATTTCGTCGAGATCTTCCGCGCGCCGATCATGGGCAACCAGATCGAGCCGCTATCGCTGTGGTACGTCGGCGTGATCACCGTGGTCGGCCTGCTGGTGGCGACGTTCGCCTACCGGCGCTACGCACGTTTCGTGCCGCTATGGATCTGACCATGGGCGCACGCATACGCGCCGACCGGCTCAGCCTCGACGTCCCTGCCTTCCTGCAGCGCGACAGGGAGTCGTCGGGCTGGGGCGGGCTGTTTCTCGGTGCCGCATTCGACCCGCCCAAGCGGAAGCTGCTGCGCCTGCTCGACAACATCAGTTTCGAACTGCGCGAGGGCGACCGGCTGGCCATCCTCGGCCGCAACGGTGCCGGGAAATCGACCCTGCTCCGCGTACTGAATCATGTTTACCAGCCCAGCGAGGGCAAGCTGACGGTCGAAGGGAGTTGCCAGGCGCTGCTGAACATGTCGCTGGGTTTCAACGGTGAGGCGACGGTGCGGGAGAACATCTACCTGCGCGGCATCGCGATGGGGCAGAAGGCGTCGTTCCTGCGCGACCAGATCGGGCAGATCCTCGAGTTTTCGGGTCTCGGGGAAAAGGTGAATCATCGTTTGCGCACGCTCTCATCCGGACAGAAGATGCGCCTGGGCTTCGCGATCTCCACGTGCGTCCAGCACGACATCATGCTGATGGACGAATGGGTCGGCGCTGGCGATGCAGACTTCATGCGCAAGGCCAAGGAGAGGATGCAAAGCCGGGTCGGCGGCAGCAAGATCGTCGTGCTGGCGAGCCACAGCACCGGTTTGCTGCGCGACATCTGCAACCGCGGCATCGTGCTGGAGCGCGGTCGGCTCGTATATTCCGGGGACATCACCGCTTCGCTCAAGTATTACCACGAGCTGTTGGCCAAGTTGCGGACCGGCGAGCTGATTGAACCGGAAGCGCAGCCGGCATCGGGCGGCGCGCAGATCTTCGGCGCAGTCGAGGAAATCCTCCTGGAGCGCGATACCTGCGTGATCCGGGGCTGGTTCATCGATACCGAAGGCGCGGTGCCTGGCGGCCTGGCGCTGCAGGTCGATGGTCAGCGCTATGGCGCCGACACGATCGAGCGCATGCGACGTCCTGACGTCATGCGCCATTTCGGCCTCAGCAGTGACAATTGTGGCTTCCGCGCGACGATCGCGGTTCCCGGGATGTCCCGGCTCTCGGAACTGGGCGCGGACGTGCAGGTTCTCGGTGGCGAATCCCCGGAACATGCCAGTGCGCCGCTCCGGATCGCAGGGTCGGTCGCGGCGTTGCTGCGGGCCGCTTCGTAAACCCTTTCCCCCGTCTGGCCTCCAGCGGGTAAATGAGGAATCCTTTGGAGCATGGCCCAATATCAATCCTTCCCAGGCGCTGCCGGCGACTCGCGGACGCTGGACAAGCTTAAGGCCCTGCGGCTGCCCTGCTTGGAAGGGCGCTCGTTCCTCGATGTCGGCTGCAACGAAGGGTTCTTCTGCGGCTTTGCCCAGTTCCAGGGGGCGGCCCGGGTTGTCGGCGTCGACCACTCGGAGCGCTTCATCGAGCGGGCACGCCAGCGGTTTCCGGGATGCGAATTCCGGCAGCAGGGCTGGGAGCAATTGCCCGAGGGTCCTTTCGACGTCATCCTGCTGGCGTCCGCGCTGCACTATGCTGATGACCAGCCAGCCCTGATCCGTGCATTGGTCGAGCGTCTCTCCGACAGCGGCACGCTGGTCCTCGAGCTCGGGATCGCGTCGTCGCGCAAGGCCGAATGGATCGACGTCAAGCGCGGCATCGACGAGCGCGCGTTCCCCAGCATGCCCATGCTGCGCGAGGTGCTTTCCGGCTACGCGTGGAAGTGGATGGGCCCGAGCATCCAGCAGGACGGGGATCCGGTGGCCCGCCACGTGGTGCACATCAGTCGCCGCCGGCCGGTGGCGTACCTGTTGATGCAGCCTCCCGGCTACGGCAAGAGCAGCATTGCGTCCGGATTATTTCCACGCGCCGACATTCCGGTCGTGTCCGGGGACGAGCAGATCGGGCTGGTCGCGAAGGGCAAGATGGAAGCTTCCGAAGCGTTGCGCACCGCGATCAAGGAAGACTACTCGCCGTTCCACCTCGACCAGACCATCCAGCGCATCTTCGCGCAGGGGCTGGGTGGCGACCTGCTCGCATTGTGGCTCGGCCAGGCGAACGGCGGCGACGTGGCGCTGGATGTCTATGTCCCATCGGCGCACCAGGGCGAGATAGAACGGCTGCTTGAAGACCGCGGCTATTTCCCGGTGCAACTGCGCTGGGAGCGGGTCGGTCAGGCACCACTGCCCGAGGCAGCCATGGCGGAACGCGCCGAGGCGTTCTACCTGTCGATGCTGGATGCGCCCATGGATGCCCGCGCGGGGGGCACGCAGCGCAATCGCTGGGATCCGGTCGGCTTCGTCGATGACGTGGCCATGGATAGCGGCGGCCAGCTGGTCATTCGGGGATGGGCGATTGACGAAAGTGGAGCGCTGCCCGGGAAAATCTGCGTGAAGCTGGGGCGGCGCACCATCCAGGTCGAAAAACTGGACCGCCAGCTGCGTCCCGATGTGCAACGACACCTGGGTTTGCCGCACGCGCTGGTGGGATATCGCGCGATCCTCACGGCGCCGGAAGTGCGCGCGGCCGCGGACCTCGCCACCGGCTTCAAGGTGTTCGTGCGCGGCGGCGCCACGTTCCAGCTGGCCGGCGATGTCAGTTCGATTTTCCGCGACGCGAACCGGTAGGCCCATCGATGGCAAACGGCATGGATCCGAAGCTGCTGATCAGGAGGGTCGCGGGAAAACTGGGCCGGCGCCTCGGTGCGCGTGGCTATGCCCCCGATGTCGTCGCCATCGAATCGACGGGCATCTTCGACCGCGCGGGATACCTGCGGCGATACCCGGATATCGCCGCTGCCGGCCTGGATCCCGTCGTTCACTACATCGAGACCGGAGCGGTGGAGGGGCGCAATCCCTGCGAGCTGTTCGATAGCGCCTACTACTTGGCAAGCAATCCGGACGTGGCCGCAGCGGGACTCAATCCGCTGGTCCATTTCTGCGAATTCGGCTGGCGGGAGTCCCGGCACCCCAGTGCCGATTTCGACGTGGACTGGTATGCGGAAACACACCTGGCCCATGCCGATGGCCAGGTCAATCCACTGGTGCATTACCTGACCGCCGGTCGTGCGATGGGGCTGGAAATCCAGCCCGTCAGGGATCTGGATGCCGACCTCATCCGCGAGTCGGGCGTGTTTGATTCCGCCTATTACCTCGAGCAGTACCCGGACGTGGCTGAAACCGGGACCGATCCGGTTGCGCACTACCTCCGTGATGGCGCCAGGGAAGGTCGCAATCCGTCGCCGATGTTCGACACCCGCTATTACTTGAAGAACAATCCGGACATCGCGCGGCTCGACATGAACCCGCTCGTGCATTTCTGCACGACCGGCTGGAGGGAGCTGCGCAATCCGAGCCGCGGATTCGATGTGTGGTGGTACTGGTCCACGCACCTGGACCCGGCGGTGGAAGGCCCCAACCCGCTCGGCCACTACCAGTCGATCGGGCGTTCCCTGGGACTCGATACCCGTCCGCCCGAACGCATATCGCAACTTGCGGGAAGCGGACACCGCCATGCGGCTGGCCTGCCGGTGAAGCGGCTCTGCCTGTTCGCCGGATACGATCGCGACGGCATCGTCGATGACTATGTCGTTGCCTACGTACGCGAATTGAGCCGGCATGCCGATGTCTACTACCTGGCCGACAGCGACATGCAGCCCGGCGAACTCGACAAGCTGGCGCCGTACACCCGGGGCGCCTGGGCGCAGCGCCACGGCCAGTACGATTTCGGCTCGTATTCGCAGCTGGGCGGCAAGGTGGGCTGGGACGCCATCGCGCAGTACGACGAACTCCTGCTTGTCAATGACAGTTGCTACCTGCTCAGAGGCCTGGACGACGTGTTCGCGCGGATGGACGGCAAGGCGTGTGACTGGTGGGGATTGCAGGCGACCAAGGGCATCGTGGCGACCCGCCGCAACCCCTCAAATCGTTTCAGGCAGCCGATTCCGATGGATGCGGTGCGCAATTCGCTGCTGCAGAACTTCGAGCGCGACTACCAGTACGACTTCCACGTGGGTTCCTACTTCGTCGCCTACCGGCGCCCGGTGATCGATGATCCCGAGTTTCGTCGCCTGGTCGACTCGGTCGCATGGCAGGCATCGAAGAAGAACCTGGTGCTGAAATACGAGGTGGGCTTCACCCGCCACCTGATCGCGCGCGGATACGCCTTCGACACTTTCGTCGGTTCGCTGTACCCGTTCCATCCGATCTTCAGCAATTGGTACTTCCGCCTGCTGGACGAAGGATTCCCGCTGCTCAAGCGTTATTTCCTTTCGGAAAACCATTACGCCGTCCCGGGCTTGCATAGCTGGTCCGAGCGGATCCGGCAGAAGATTCCGGCGGCGGATGTCGCGGTCATCCAGCAGAACCTGGATCGCGTGGTCGATCCCGAACGGCTTTATCGCAACCTGCATATCGGCAGCGAACGGCTGGTCGACGATGCGCCACCTCCGGCCGAGCTGCTCGACAACGAGTCCTTCCTTGCCGCCGATCAATCCAGCCCGAAGCACGGGAACTGGTGGGCATTCCCCGTTTGCGCATTCACCAGCGTGTTCTCCGGCAACGAGCGCGCGGTCTTCGAGCAGGTCAAGGACGATCCGCTGATCCACAAGATCGTCCTGACCCGGGACAAGTCCGTGGAAGTGGACGGCACCAACGTGGAAGTGCTGCCGCTGGAAAGCCCGCTTGGCCAGCATCGGCTGATGCGTGCCGGCAACATTTTCATCAAGCACAGCCCGACCCGGAATCTCGTCTATCCGGTTGCTTCCGATCTGCACAACATCATCAACCTGTGGCATGGCATCCCGTTCAAGCGGATCGGCTATGTGTCCGCAGACATGCAAAGCCGGCTGGGCGGGATCGCTGCCGAACATGCCAAGTGCCGCGCCGTCATCAGCTCATCCAGGGTCGACACACTGGCGATGTCCGCCGCGTTCTATCCATTGTCGTATGCGCAGGTGTGGAATACGGGGTTGCCGCGCAACGATTTCATCCTCCGGAGCGCCGAACTGCTGCCTGCGGACATGCGGCAGCAGGCAGCCCGTCTCGGGGCCGTGCTGGAGGGCAGGCGCCTGGTGCTTTTCATGCCGACGTTCCGAAACGCACAGGAAGACGCGTACTACCGGTTCTCGGAAAAAGAGATCGGGTTCCTTCGCGACTGGCTGCGACGCAATAACGCCGTCCTCGGCATGCGCGAACACATGGCGGACAGCGCGCGCGTGTACGGCCAGCAACTGGCAGGGTTGGGCAACCTGGATCTGTCGGACGACGCGTTCCCGAATGTCGAGATCCTGTACCGGATGTCCTCGGCGCTGATCACGGACTACTCCAGCAGCTTCATCGATTACATGCTGACCGGAAAGCCGGCGATCAGCTTCGCCTACGACTACGACAGCTACCTGGGTATCGAGCGAGGTGCCTTCTACGACCTGGATTTCGTGTTCCCGGGGCCGGTGTGCCGTACGTTCGCGGAGCTCCGGGATGCATTGGGGGGGCTTTTCGAGCCGCCATCCGAAATGGAGTTGGCTCGCCTGGAGTGGAAGCGTCAATTGTTCTTCGACCATGTCGATGACCAAAGTTCTGCGCGCGTGGCTGCGCGAGTCAAGCAACTTACGGATTGCAGCGGAATGGGAAAGCCGCTCATCAACAATGGATTTCAGGCATGAAGAAAACAGTCATCACCTACGGTACCTTCGACATCCTGCACGTCGGCCACATCAATCTGTTGCGCCGCGCGCGCGAACTGGGTGACCGGCTGGTTGTGGGTTTGTCATCGGATGAGTTCAATCAGGGAAAGCACAAGTCGTCCCTGCTCAATTACGAGAACAGGAAGGCCGTACTCGAATCGATCCGGTGGGTCGACGAAGTGTTCCCGGAGCACAACTGGGAACAGAAGATCGGCGACATCAAGAAGTATGGTGCCGACATCTTCGTCATGGGGCACGACTGGGAGGGCAAGTTCGACTTCCTTTCCGAATTTTGCCGCGTCCATTACCTGCCCCGGACAGAGGATATTTCGACCACGGAGATCAAGCGGTCTCTTTCAGTTGTTGTGAAGGATGCAGCTAATGAAAGGTCCTGATCCCTTCAGTGGGCTGATTCGTCGAACGAGGAGTTTGCTCGGGAAGAAGGTGGAACTCGGGGATTTCAGCCGCGAGATCGAAATCATTCGCGACTCCGGTTTGTTTGACCGCCATGCATACATGCAAATGTATCCAGATGTCGCAGCAAGCGGCATGGATCCCGTCGAGCATTACATCATGCACGGCGTTCGTGAGGGCCGTAATCCTTCGGTGTGGTTCGACACCAGTTTCTATCTCGCGGAATACCCGGATGTCGCATCGTCCGGCATGAATCCGCTCCAGCATTTCCATGAGTATGGATGGAAGGAATGGCGAAATCCGTCGCCGAAGTTCGACACGGCGCGATATGCGAAGGAGCATATGGCCGATCAGATGGGTGCAGTAAATCCGCTGTTGCATCGCATGCAGAACCCCATTGATGACGATGGTCGGAAAAAGAGGGGGCGGGACTACGACGTACTGAAGGCGTCCGGATTGTTCGACGACCAGTACTATCTTCGAGAGTACCCCGATGTCGCGAGAGCCGCATTGGATCCGCTTGAAGATTACATCGAGCGTGGAGCCAATGAAGGAAGAAGGGCCTCCGAATGGTTCGACACGGCTTATTACCGAAAGACTTATCCGGACGTTGCGGCGTCCGCAATGAACCCGCTCAGGCATTTCTGCGAGTTCGGATGGAAAGAGTTGCGCAATCCGAGTTCTGGGTTCGACACCGCGTGGTACTGGCTCGTTCATATGGCGCGAAATGGGAGTGGGGGAAATCCGCTCGCCCATTTTCTGGAGGCTGGGCACGCTTCCGGTCCGCAGCGGCGAGCAGTGGGCAAGTCGAGCGCGCAGGACAGGCAGGAGATGAGTTCGATAGCGCAGCAACTGGTGACTGCGAGCGGACTCGATGTGGAGACATATCAACGCGCAGGGCATGTTCTGGTCAGGTTGAAGTGCTGGCCAGCGGCGGAGGCTGCATTTCGCGAGGTTGCCGGACTGCGATGGGATTTCGCGCGCAACCACAGTCGGCTTGCCCATGTGCTGGCACAGCAGGGAAAGTGGTGGCAGGTAGTCGAATCTCTACTGATCGCGACGACGCTGGACCCTTTGCATGCGGACTGGTTCCACAGGCTGGGCGAAGCGCAGGAGAAAATGCACAGGTTTGATGTGGCAGCAGATGCGTATCAGCGGGCTGCTGATCTTGAACCGACGAGGAGAGAGTCCTGGTATCGGCTTGGGCATGCGCACGAGAAATCGGGAAGGCAGACACTTGCCGACGATGCCTATGAAAGGGCAATCAGCCTGAGTATCGGCGGTGATGCAGGGACTTTTGGGATCGGTGTGCTGCACCAGGCACGGGGCTACTGGAAGGATGCGGCCCGCGCATACCAGAAGGCAGCGAAAGCAAGGCCCTTGAAGGCGGGCCTGAGGTTCCGCGAGGGAATGGCACACGACCGCTGCTACGAGTGGGTGAAGGCGGTGGGATGCTACGAGGAAGCAATTGCGCTCGATCACAGCGTGCCCTATTGGCATTACCGACTTGGATTCGTGCTCGAGCGCATCGGCAACATGGAGGAGGCGGCTGACGCGTATGGCGCCGCAATCGCATTGAGCCCCAAGCCAATGCCGTACTGGAATTACCGGCAAGGCTATGTTCTCCACAAGGCAGGAAAGTTTGCGCTGGCGTGTCAGGCATACCTTGCAAGTGCCCAGGCTCGATGGCCGCGCCTTGGGCTGCCTGCGCTGGAGGGGGCCGGCACCGGAATCGATGCCGGGTCGCTATCTCCCGGGGTCGAGTATCTTGCACGGTTCTCGCGGCCTCGATTGATTGAGGAGGTTCTCGTCGCGGACCGGACCAATGCAGATGCACACTACGCGCTTGGTGAACAGCACGAACACGCAGAGAACTGGGAACTGGCAGCCGCGTCGTACGCGGAAGCCACGGCGAGGAGCGACAAGCACAGACCGGCCTGGTACTGCCGGCTCGGCTTCGCCCTCTTCCAGATGGGAAGAGGGGAGGAGGCATGCGCGGCCTTTCGCGAGATGCGGATTCTCAAGCGCCCCTATGGTGTGGATATCTCGGCTTTTGAGAAGAATGCGGAACAGACGGCACTGGCAGCATATCGTGAGTATGTCCAGACCCTGCCAGTCCAGCGAAGGACCATCGTCTACGAAAGCTTCAATGGTTCGTCCATGGGGAGCAATCCATATGCGATCTTCATGGAGCTTCTCGATCGGCCGGATTTCGCCGGCTGGAGGCATGTATGGGCGCTCAAGGACAAGAGCTCGGTTCCGGCGCACATCAGGGGCCGCAAAGATGTCGTTCTCGTCAGTCGCCAAAGCGATCTGTACAGGCGCTATCTGGCTACTGCTGAGTATCTGATCAACGATGTAACGTTTCCTTACTGGTTCGTACGGAGGCCCGAGCAGAAGTATCTCAATACCTGGCATGGCACGCCGCTGAAAGGACTCGGCAAGCACATGCCGGCTGAGTTCCTTTCACACTCGAATATCGCGCGGAACCTGTTGCACGCGACACACCTGATCAGCCCGAACAGGCATACCAGCAACGTCCTCCTTGAGGGATACGACATTGCCGGGATCTGCAATGCCAAACTCGCGGAGACGGGCTACCCGCGCATTGATCGAATGTTGCGGATGGATGTTGCCGCGAAAGAGGCTCTGAAGCGACGCCTTGGTCTGGATGACAGTGCGCCGGTCGTCCTCTATGCGCCGACATGGCGCGGACTGCATGGGGGGGCAGGATTCGACGCTGATCGTTTGGCGGCAGACCTGGAAGCAATGTCTCGGTTGCCGTGCCAGTTGGTGTTCCGAGGCCATCAACTGATCGAGAATGCCGTTTCATGCATGGATCTTCCCGCGACCATCGCTTCCCAGGCGGTAGACACAAGTGAACTCCTTGCGATAACAGATATCCTGGTGACGGATTACTCAAGCATTCTCTTTGATTTTCTCCCCGCCGAGCGTCCTGTTATCTGCTATGCATATGATGCGGAGGAGTACGAGAAAGAGCGCGGCCTCTACTTCAAGCTCGAGGAAATGCCGGGAACCATCTGCCGCACCGCCGAGGATCTCGCCGAGACGCTCGCTCGCGAACTGCTTTCTCCCGACGGAAAGAGTGAACGTTATATCAAGGCGCGGCAGCAGTTCTGTTCTCACGAGGATGGAAGGGCGACTTCTCGTGCGATTGAGTTCTTCTTCCATGACAACATGTCATCTGCGGTCCCGACAGGCGTCGACGGCCGGCCGTCCATATTGTTCTACGAAGGCCAGTTCATACCGAATGGAATCACCTCCTCCTTCCTCAATCTGATGAAGGAACTGTCGCTTTCGAAGAACTATCGCGTCTCGATCGCTGCGGACCCCGGATTGATCGCAGCCGATGAATTGCGAAGGGAGAAATTCTCGAGTTTGCCCGGCGATGTCCAGGTCGTCGGGCGGGTTGGCAGGATGTCGCTGGATCCGGAGGAGAGCTGGCTGCTGCGTCGCTTTGGTGCGCTTCATGAAATCGAAGCGCCGGAGATGAAGGCGATCCTTGCGGCTGCCTATCGACGAGAATATGAGCGCGTGTTCTCGGACGCAAGGTTCGACGTGCTGGTGAACTTCGAAGGTTACAGTTCGTTCTGGATGCAGGCTTTGGCATTCGCTCCCGCGGGCCGCAGGCGCGTGACCTATCTGCATAACGACATGCGCAGCGAACAAGCCGTCAGGCTCCCCTACCTGTCATCGATATTTCCGCTTTACAGGAACTATGATGCGCTGGTTTCGGTATCCGAAGACATGTCGCGAACAAACTGTGCGGCACTATCCGAAAGCTTCGAGATTCCGGCGAGCAAGTTCGTTGCTTGCATGAACTCCATCGATGTGGAGTCGATCAGGGCTCTCGCACTTCACGAACCCGCTGCGGAGCTGAAGGAGTGGTTTACCGGGATGACATTCGTCACGATGGGCCGCTTGTCACCGGAAAAGGATCATTCGAAGCTGATCGATGCGTTCGCAAGGGTTCACCGCGAGTTCCGGGATGCGCGACTTCTGATCGTGGGCGACGGGCCGCTCAGGCACGAGCTCGAAGTCAAGGTCTCATCCATGGAGATGCAGGATGTTGTGTTGCTGGCTGGCCAGCACAGCAACCCGTTTCCGATTCTGCGTTGCAGCGATTGTTTCGTGCTTTCGTCCAATCACGAGGGACAGCCCATGGTGCTGCTGGAAGCGATGGTCCTTGGCAAGCCGATCGTTGCCACGGACATCGACGGAAACCGTGGGGTTCTGAAGGGCGGACATGGGTGCCTTGTCGACAACAGCAGTGAAGGGTTGAGCGACGGGATGCTAGCGTTCATCCGTGGCCACATTGCGCCGAAACCCTTCGATTCCGAGGCATATCAGGCCAGCGCCCGGCGCATGTTCTCGGGAGTCGTCCTGGGAATTGGAGAATGATTGCATGAGTGACAAGGTGGCCAGGCTTGAGCTCTCGGAAATCTCGGGAGTGTTGAGCGACGATTTCCTCGCCAGTCCGGCATTGGAGTTCATTCATATATCGCACAAGGAACATCCGGTCGCATCGGAGAACCTGCTTCATATTGCGAGGAAGAACGACTCACTCCGTCATGTCATCGCCAGGCTCGGCACCCATGGATTTCATCTGTATGCGTTGAGGGACGGGGTCTCCTCGTATGTCCGTCATGGTCGAATCAGGACGCTGTGGAACAAAGTTGTCACCCGGACTTACGAGATCGACGAGAACGGGATTGTTTATACATTTACTCCAGCGCCACTGAAGAGCGGTGATCCGAAGTTGCTGGTTGTTTTTTCGTCGATCGCGGCGAGCATGTACAACGCAAGTCTCAATAGATACTTCGAGCAGAATTTCAAAAGCATCAACAAGTACGTGCCAGAAGATACGGCCGTCTTGCGTATTGCCGATATCGGCGGCGTTCTCGGCGCTTTCTACCTCGACACGAATCACCTGCCAGATAATGAGCGCAATATTCAAGCACTGATCAGGCGGATCGTGGATCGGCATGGGATGGACCGTGTCCGCACCACTTTCTACGGTGTTTCAAAAGGAGGTACGGGGGCGCTGTATCACGCAATTCTCGGGGGCTATAATGCGGTTGTCGTCGATCCGATTGTTTCGGATGATCATTATGTCGAGAAGTATAATGATCTCCATTTCACCCGTTGGGTCCACCCGCAGAGGAAACAGGACAGGTTCAATGAGCTGGCTTTGCGCCGTGACCGGGATCCGTCGCGGGTGGCAGTTGTCTACTCGCGCCGCTCGCCCCAGTATCCTTACATAAACGATATCGTCGGCGGGGGCTTTGGCGGGGCAGTATCTTTTTTCGATTCGGATAACCCGCGGATCAAGAAGCATCCCGATGTCGGGCCGGCGACGATCAATTCGACCGTCATGTTGATCAACATGACATTGTACGGTCTTGATCTGCCTCAGGGCCGGCGGACCATTATCTAAGTTGGGTCCGGCCCTGCGGCGGGGCTGGCGTTCTTCTGGAGTGGAAATGTCGATTCGTTCCATCGAAATTCAATCGCAGCATGACGGGTTGCTTCGGCTGCTTGAGGAAGCCGGCCGGTTGCTGGAAACCCCAGAGCCCGAGGACGAGGCCGAGCTTGGTGCCTACCGTTCCCGAATTGCGAGCGTGCAGCGGGAGTTGTCCGGGATGGAAGGCGAAGGCATTTTCGCTCTGGAGGCGGCGCGTATGCTTGCCAGGCTCGCGGAAAGGCAGCGTGATTCTGCCGGCGCCATGAAATGCTGGGCCAGCGTGCGCGAGATGGCAACGGATATCTCGGACGAAAGCAACTTTGGTTTGGGCGCCGCATGTCAGGCCATGTCGAATCTGGATGACGCGGTACGGCATTTCAACGCGATTTCCGATCGTTTCCCGAACACCAGGGAGCTGGAGACCAAGCGCGGCCAGATCGATGCAAGACTATCGATCGGGAGATCGATTTCCCTGGCCAAGGACGTAGTCGAGATGGCCACGTTGCAGGCGGATCCTGGCGTTGCGGCCAGTACGATCTCGGCGGCCCTGGCGGACTCCCGCCTCCCTTATCGGAAGGATGGTCGCGTTCGGGATCTGCTTACAAGCGCCTACGATGCCATCTGTGCGTATCCGGAGGTGTCGCCCGCACCTCCAGGTCCACGCTTTGCCAATTACCGGATGCTGCGCCAGCCGCGCAGCATGACGGGCGCCAAGCCGAAGATCATATTCACGTCGGGATTTCTCTGGTCCGGTTCCGGGGCCGTGACGGCGATGCTGGCCGGCTATCCGGGAGTCGAAATCGCTGTCGGAGGGCGCGAAGTCGGTTTGTTCCACCATATGAACACGCTTACAGGATTGCTGGATGCGCCAGTCGGCACTATAGGGCGCTCGCAGTTGATGTACCTCTTCATGGCTCCTATTTCCGGTCTCCTCGTCGACTTGAGAAAGATCCAGGTCAATCGAAACAAGAGCTTGTTCAAGGCGCAGGTCGATGGAGGGGGCTCCATCGAGGGCTTGCTTGCCGCGGGTGCGGCATTGGTTGATGGGATCAGGCAGGCCGGGCGCGCCGGAACCGATCACACTACGTGCGTCCTGGTCGCATTGCGGGAATTTGCCAATGAAGCCATTGCAGGCCTGGCCTCAACGCCCGATGCAACAGTCCTGCTGAACAACAGCATATTCGCGTTCCACGTGAGGCAGCTTGCGTTGTTCTCCGATGCGGTTTCGGTGACCGTGAGCAGAGATCCGCGCGATCAGTACGTTGCGCAGTACTATGAGCGCCCGCGGGCCGACCTGCCGTCTGTGGATGCCTTCATCGCGGATACCCGAAGACGATACGCTCACCACGCCGCGGCGATTGCCGAGTTGGATCTGGCGGATCGGGTCATCGATGTGCGCTTCGAGGACTTCGTGTTGAATCGGAATGTTCGCGAGCAGGTAGTTGAGAGACTCAATCTCGCCACGACTGGCGGTATCGACGGTGGCTCGTTCGATCCGAGAAAGTCGGAAAAGAATATAGGAATTTACAGATCATTCCACGATCAGGGAATAATCCGGAAGATCGAAGAGTCATTCCCGGACAACATCTACAATTTGGAGAAATAGATGTCAAAGCGAGTTTATATCGGCATGAGCGCCGATCTCATCCATCCGGGGCACCTGAATATCATTCGCAGGGGCGCGGAGTTGGGAGAAGTCACGATTGGGCTGCTGACAGATGAGGCGATCGCGAGTTACAAGCGAGTGCCTTTCATGAGTTTCGAGCAACGCAGGGAAGTAATCGAGGCAATCAAGGGAGTAGTGGAGGTCGTCCCCCAGGCCACGCTCGATTACGTGCCCAACCTGCAGCGCTTGCGCCCCGATTTCGTCGTGCATGGCGACGATTGGCGGGAAGGCGTGCAGCGTCAGACGCGCCAGAAAGTGATCGAAGCCCTGTCCGAGTGGGGCGGCAAGTTGGTGGAAGTGGAATACACGCAGGGCATTTCTTCCACCGGGTTGAATTCCGCGCTGCGGGAAGTAGGTACTACGCCGGACATCCGCCTGAAATCGCTTCGTCGCATGCTGCACGCCAAGCCGCTTGTGCGGCTGCTGGATATCCACAACGGCCTCTCGGGACTGATCATCGAGAATGTCCGCATCCAGACCGAAGACGGAAAGGCGCGCGAGTTCGACGGCATGTGGGGGAGCAGCCTCACCGACTCCACGGCGAAGGGCAAGCCGGATATCGAGGCGGTCGACGTATCGGCGCGCATGACGACCCTGAACGAAGTGCTGGAGGTCACGACCAAGCCAATCGTCTATGACGGCGATACGGGCGGCAAGGTGGAGCACTTCACCTTCACCGTGCGCACGCTTGAAAGGCTGGGTGTTTCCGCGGTCATCATCGAGGACAAGACCGGCCTGAAGAAGAATTCGCTGCTCGGCAATGATGTTTCGCAGACCCAGGATTCGATCGAGAACTTCTGCCTCAAGATCAAGGAGGGCAAGCGCGCACAGGCGACCGACGACTTCATGATCATTGCCAGGATCGAGAGCCTGATCCTGGGGAAGGGCATCGACGATGCGGTGGAGCGGGCAAAGGCCTATCTGGCTGCCGGTGCGGACGGCATCATGATCCACAGCCGGGAGAAGTCGCCGGAGGAGGTCCTCGAGTTCTGCAGGCGCTACCGTGCGCTCGAGAACAGGAAGACACTGGTGGTCGTGCCGACCAGCTACAACTCGATCACCGAGGACGAACTGGCCGCGGCGGGCGTGAACATCGTCATCTATGCCAACCACCTGTTGCGTGCCGCCTATCCGGCAATGGTGAAGACAGCGACATCCATCCTGACGCACCAGCGTTCCGCCGAGGCCGATGCCGACCTTCTCCCCATCAAGGATGTGCTGAAGCTCATTCCCGGAACCACCTGACATGATCGAATCCAAGGTATTGCTGGACGCACTCCAGCTTCGGGGCATCGGCCTCTACACCGGCGTCCCGGATTCGCTGCTGAGCAGCTTTTGCGCTTACGTGGATGACCACGCGGAAGAAGGCCGGCACATCATCGCGGCCAACGAAGGCAATGCGGTCGCCATCGCCTGCGGCCATCATCTGGCGACCGGCCAGACCAGCCTCGTGTACCTGCAGAATTCGGGTCTTGGCAACATGGTCAATCCGCTTGCATCGCTGGCCGACCCCGAGGTGTATCGCATCCCGATGCTGCTGGTGATCGGCTGGCGGGGCGAGCCCGGCGTCCACGACGAACCGCAGCATGTGAAGCAGGGCAGGATCACGAAGGGGCAACTCGATCTCCTCGAGATCCCGTATGTCGAACTGGAAGCATCGTCGGACGTCGAGCAGGTGCTGCAGACTGCATTCGATGCAATCTCCCGCGAGGGCTCGCCTGCCGCGATCCTGGTTCACAAGGACGCATTCGCGCCTTACAAGACCCGACGCAAGCTGGATGCGCTTTCATCGATGAAGCGCGAGGAAGCGCTTGGGCACCTGCTCGACGTGATGCGGGCGGACGACCTCGTGGTGTCGACGACGGGCAAGACCTCGCGCGAACTCTATGAGCTGCGCTCGGCGCGTTCGGAGCCGCAAGGGGACTTCCTGACCGTTGGTGGCATGGGCCATACCGCGTCCATTGCACTTGGCGTTGCCAAGGGCGCAACTGGTCGTCGTGTCGTCTGCATTGATGGCGACGGGTCGGCGTTGATGCACATGGGAGCGATGGCCATCATCGGTCAGGAGAAGCCCGCGAACCTGATCCACGTCCTGCTCAACAACGGTGCGCATGAGTCGGTTGGTGGCCAGCCGACGGTCGGTGACCGGATTGATTTTGGCGGCATCGCCAGGGCCTGCGGCTATGAGGCCTACCACCTTGCCGCGAGCCCCGAGGACATTGCCCGCGAGTGGGCTGGCATGGCCGATGTGCAGGGTCCCGTCTTGCTGGAGGTTCGCATCACGATCGGTTCGCGGAGCGACTTGGGGCGTCCCACCAGCACTCCCGAGCAGAACAAGCAGTCCTTCATGGCCAAGGCATCACGAGTCGAGGAGTAGCCCAGGTGTCATGGCACCACTTCAATCCGGTCCAGATCGAGTTCGGGGTCGGCAGTTTTGAGCGACTCGCGGAGCTTGATGCGCTGGCTGCCGGCCGGGTCCTGCTGGTCACGACCGAAGGGTTCGTGCGCCGGGGACAGGCCAGCGAGATCGTCCGTGTCCTCGGTGCAGACCGGGTGGCAGTGTATGCGGGGGTAACGCCCAATCCGGAAATCGACGACCTGGATGCTGCTGTTCGCGAGTGGCGCCAGCACACGCCGGTGACGATTCTCGCCCTGGGTGGTGGCAGCGCGATCGATGCAGCGAAGGCGCTGGCGGTTGCGCTGCCAAGCGGCATGGATGATCCGCTGGACACGCTGTTGCGTCATGGGCAGGTGTTCAGCCGTAGCGCCACGTTACCCGTCGTTGCGATTCCCACCACGTCGGGCACGGGCTCCGAAGTCACTCCGTTCGCAACGGTCTGGGATGGGCGTGAGCACCGCAAACACTCCATTGCCGGCAACGACGTCTATCCGCGGGTCGCTGTCGTCGATCCGGAACTGACCCTGTCGCTGCCGCCGCAGGAAACGCTCTACACCGCGCTGGATGCAATTTCCCATGCGCTCGAGTCCCTGTGGAATCGCAACCGGACGCCCCTCTCCGAGGCGTTTTCGACGCGCGCCCTGACCGGGGCAGTGGTCGCGCTGCCTGCGGTCCTGGCACGTCCACACGATCTCCAGGCCCGGGCGCGCATGCAGCAGGCAAGCCTCCTTGCCGGCATGGCCATCAGCCAGACCAGGACTGCCATCGCGCACTCGATTTCGTATGCGCTGACCAGTCATTTCGGCGTGCCGCACGGACTAGCCTGCAGTTTTACCTTGCCGAACATCATTGCGAAGTATCTCGACGAACACGACGAGGATCCGGTGCTTGCATCGCTGATGCGCGACATCCGCCAGATGCTCCTTGGGCTGGAGCTGGATTCACGCCTGCAGCAGTATGCGAGCCCGGCGCAGATCGAAAGCCTCAAGGGCGAAATGCTCCAGCCCGGTCGTGCCGACAACTATGTCGGCCGGATCGACACCTTGGACGACCTCATCAGGCCCCAGGGCGGATAACCGGGGGCTTTGCAGGAACACCGCTCCATGGATCATGGAGCGAATCGTTTGTAGCTCCTTTCTCGTGGCTGCAGGCCATTGTCGATTCGGAGCTGAAGCGCGTCCACGGCTGCTTCCACATCGTGGAAGGGCAAGCCGTCGAGATCCACGGCGTCGTAATTCCACCACTGCGCGTGCAGCAGGCGGCCCACCAGTTCCTCATCGAAGCGCATGCGGATGAGCTTGGCAGGCACCCCGCCGACGATGGCGTAGGGCGGCACATCCTTGGTCACGATGGAGCCGGCGGCGCATATGGCGCCGTCCCCGATCGTGACCCCGCAGCGGATGACGACATTCGCCCCGATCCAGACATCGTTGCCGATGACGACCGGCGTCTGGGCGGGCAGGCGGGATTTGGCGGCGTCGGAGAGCGGTTCGGAGTACGCGGATCCGGGAAGCTGGAAGTATTTCTCCCGCCAGGTTGCGCTGTGGGGAAGCGGTGAGGTGGTCAACCAGTCCGTCGGGTGGTCGGTTTCCCCGATGATGACGTTCGGACCGATGGACGAATATCTTCCGATGGATTTCAACCGGCGCACTACGCCCGTCCTGAAGTAGGAATAAGCGCCAAAGTAGAACCCGCAACGAATCCTCAGGGCATCAGTAACTACCACCGGGTCTTCGTACCGGATCACGACATTCTTAGAGATCACTGCATTTCTTGATATTCTCGGCATGTTGAGTTCTTCTGAGTTGATGTTTCAGTACCCTCATTCAGAAACCTGCCGCCGTAACAATGTCGTGTACGGAGGTCTTGGCATTACGAGCTTTCTGTCGTCCGACTTCTTGATGCTGCCTTCAGTCATGGAAGGACGTGGGTCGTAGAAGTGCTGGGTAGCAGGCGGAATCATAAGTGTCGCAGGTATGATGTCCCAAACTTGGGATGGGGCATTGGCCTTGTCCTCCTCCGGGGTGAGACCTGATTCAAGGAGATGCCTGATTGGCCATCATGGTAGTCGGAGGCGCCGGTTACATCGGTTCCCACATGGTAAAAATGCTGGCGCGCGACGGGCACGAGGTCGTGGTTGTGGATGACCTGAGTGGTGGGCACCGCGAAAGCGTTGGTGGAGCGCGCTTGCTGGTCGGAGATATCGGCGACTCGACATTCATCGAACATGCGATCGGCATGGAGAAGCCTGATGCGATCATGCACTTCGCCAGCTTCATCCAGGTGGGCGAATCGGTCGCCGATCCAGCCAAGTACTACCGCAACAATGTCACCGCAACGCAGGTGCTGTTGGATGGCATGCATCGCCATGGCGTGGACAAGTTCATCTTCTCTTCCACGGCGGCCATCTTCGGCGAGCCGGAGTATGTGCCGATCGACGAGGCCCATCCGAAGCTGCCGATCAATCCCTATGGACGCAGCAAGTGGATGGTCGAGCAGATGCTGGAAGATTTCGACACAGCTTACGGGCTGAAGTCGATTGCATTACGGTACTTCAATGCAGCCGGAGCGGATCCTGACGGCCTACTCGGTGAATGCCACGAGCCGGAAACCCACCTGATCCCGTTGATCCTGCAGGTCGCCTCGGGCCGTCGCTCCCACATCACTGTGTATGGCAACGACTACGACACCCCGGATGGCACCTGCATCCGTGACTACATTCATGTCGAGGATTTGTGTAGCGCGCATCTGCTTGCGCTCAGGCAGCTGCTGTCCGGCGCCGGAAGTGCGCGTTACAACCTCGGCAACGGGAATGGCTTTTCGGTGAGCGAGGTAATCGAAGCTGTGCGCCGCGTGACCGGGCACGCCATCCCTGTCCAGGTGGCCGAGCGCCGGGCGGGCGATCCGCCGGATTTGGTTGCCGACGCGTCGCATGCGCGCGACCGGCTGGGCTGGAATCCGCAATTTGCGGATCTGGATAGGATCATCCGGCACGCTTGGCAGTGGGAGCGCAAGCGGATGGGGCTGGCTTTCGCCTGACCCCGGACACCTGGCTGTCGAAAGGCTTGATACTGGCGAGATGGCATTCAGCTTCAATGCGATGCCGGGCGCAGCCCTTCTGTAGAATGGCTGGCCCCAACTACGCCCATCGTGGACTTTTCATGAAGACCAGATTGACTGCACTCCTTGCTGTTTGCCTGGTAGCCGGCTGCGGCCAGAACGCTGCACCAGAAGCTGTTTCGCAGGACGCCCAGCCGCAGGTGCAGGCGGAGCAACCATGCACGCAAACCAGCTTCTATTCGCCGTTGCCAAGCGAACTGCAGGTGCAATTCCCGTTCCACTTGCGCAGCGACCGGATCTTCACGAACAAGAAAGGCACCGTGCGTCGACGTGTAACGCTGGAAACGTTGAACGGAACAGCCCAGGAAGCCTTCGAAAGCGCGAGCCAGTCATTGGTTGCGGCCGGCTACAAGGCCAAGGGCAAGCTGAAAGGCTCGCCGGACAAGAAGCAGGCCCAGTCCTTTGCCCGCAAAGGTCAGCCGTCGATCGCGCTGGTATCCAGTGTAGACGTGGGCTCCAAGCCCGCAAATCCCGATGCAATCGGTCTGGTTTACTTCGAATGGACGCCACAGGGCGCGAAAGCCAGCGCGCCTGTCGTAGCCCAATAAGGCCGCTCGCGCTGGGCGGCGTCCAGCGGCTCGGTGCGTAGCTCTTGTTCAGGAGGCTGGCTCTGGCTGGTGCGGCTGGATAGGCCGGTTTCCCGAGGATTTCGCTGAAGAATCGTCGGATATGCCCGGATCAATTCGAGCGATCGCGCGCCCGGCCGACGCCGAGGAAGGCGTCACCATGCCGCGGCCGGACTTCGTTCTTGTGGCGGGCACGGAAATTCAATGCGTCGAGGGGCACGCCACTTGCCAAGGCGTGCAGGGTTGCATTGCCGGCTGACTCGTTCTGGTCGGGAATCAGCAGCGATCCCGACCTGCGATAGTCGTCGATGACATTCTGGAGAATTTCCGGTGCGTGGAAAATGCAGTTGGCCGGCATGTCCAGCCACTGCTGCATCCTTCCTTCCTCGATGGCGACGACCAGCTGGATTTCTCCGGGCCAGAACCGGCGGGTCTTGTCCACCGCGCGGATGGCGAGCTCGAATCGTTCGGGCGATGCCACGTGCCCCAGATGGATAAGGGCGCTGTAGCCGTACAGGTCAGGCATGCGCGGACAGGCGGATTGGCTTGGATGGCTTCGCATGTGCTGGAGCATGATTGCCTCGGTGTATTTCGCGATACCGATGCTGGACTTCGAAGATGATTCTTTCGTGGCGTCACGATGACGGTTGCATGACGACGGACACCCGGAAGTAACCGGTCTGCCAACGGTTCGTCCCAGGCGACGAGCCAAATGGTCATGAAATGGAAATCGCGGGGTAATAACTTTGCGGGCACCGGTGCACGCGCCGACCCGAACCGTGATACAGCCATGACAGACCGCGTCCTCTCCAGCTGGCAATCGCCGGCGCTGAGGCTTCCCATTCCGATGGTGCTCGGCGAGCCGCTGCATCCGGTGATCGCCCGCAGCCAGCAGGAAGCATGGGGCCGGGCATCCTGGCCCGAGCGGGACCTGCGCATCGTCGCCATTGACGATGCGTTGGTAACCCACAACGGGCTGGTTTTCCGCGGTGATGGGTCGGTCGTGGAGGCAACGGCGAAGAAGTTCTCGCGCGAGGCGATTGCCGGTGCGGCGGAACGCCACGCAAGCGATCGCGATGCCGCGCCGTTCCTGGACATGGAAGGCGTGCTCTGCATGCGCCCCGGCGGCACCTGCTACGGCCATGTGCTTGCCGAGATCATGCCCAGCGCCTGGCTGGTGCGGAAGCTGTTGCCCGGCAGGCAGGCAGCGTTGTTGATCTGGTCACCTCCAGCCCTGGTCGGCCTGTATGGGGCGATTGCCGCGGCGATCAGCGCTGAGAACATGCCGTTGGTGAACTGCACGCGCCCTGTGCGGGTGCGCCGGCTGTTGGTCATCGACGGTTTCGCCGAAACCGATGTTTACCTGTCGCCGCGGGTACGCGAGTTTGCAGACGAGATCATCGGAATGCTTGGCGTACGCGAGCTGGTTGCGACGCGACGGCTGTTCCTGCCGCGCCGGGAACAGCAGGGGCGCTGCGTGCGCAACATGGTCGAAGTCTCGGCTTGCCTGCACCGCCACGGATTCGAAACCGTCTATCCGGACGAGCTGCCATGGCCTGAACAGGTTGCACTGTTCAGGCAGGCGTCCCATGTGGTCGGCATCCAGGGGTCGGCGTTGACTACGACGATGTTCAGCCGGCCCGGCACGTCGGTGCTGTCGCTGGCGCCGACGCGCATGTTCGACACTTTCTTCTGGCGGATCGCCGGCTGCTGCGGGCTTTCCTACCAGGAACTGCGTTGCGTGGCCCATGAAGGCATGCGCTCGCGCGATACGGGGCGGCTGCTGGACCAGGACATCGAAGTCGACGTGGCGTTGCTGGAAGCCTGGCTGTGCGGCCTGGACGACGAATCGGGCATGCGTGTCGCGGGCTGAGTCACGAAACGGTAACCGCCGGGACATATGTTCGTGCAGGAGCGGCGTGTTTCGCGCCGGGATCGAGTGCGCGACTGATGTCATCTCCCATCGACAAGCAACCTTCCAGCAATCCAGTGCCGCGTCCGCTGCAGCGTCTCTGGCGCATGCGTCGCCCCGGGCAGGCACCGCGGGCGGCGCGCGAAGACCATTCGATCGGAATCATCGACGGGCTCGATGGCATCCGGCTCAAGGGCTGGTACATAGGGCGAACAGCGGATGTCGAGGACAACCGGTTCGAGTTGCTGCTCGATGGCGTGTCGCTCGGCACGCTCGATGCCACCGATCCGAGACCTGACGTGCTGGCTGCCGAAGGGCAGCTCGATTGCGGCTTCGTGCACGATATCCGCCCCTTGCTGCAGACGATGCCGTCTGGTGCAGACGGGCTCGTGGATGGCCGCCCGCATCGACTCACGATGCGAAGCGCAACGGGCAAGCTCGTGCATGAAGTGCTTGTTGCGACCAAGCCACCGATGCGTGGTCATTTCGATCGGCTCGAGGCCGACCGGCTGTCCGGGTGGGCGGTCGACGATCTGGCGCCGGGGCGCCCCGTCGAACTCGATGTCCTCCTCGATGGGCGTCATTGGCTCTCCATGCGGACCTCGGAACTGCGCAAGGACCTGTTGGCCAAGGGCATTGACGGCGATGTCGCGGGTTTCAGCCTGTCGTGGCCGGGCGGCCTGCTGCCCGCCGACACGCAGGTGGAAATCAGGAGCGTGGCCTCCGGCGAGATGCTTGGAAACGGCATCAGGACGACGGTTGCCGGTCGTGCGGCGCCGTTGCAGTCCACTTACCTGGACCAGTATCGCGAAAACCGCATCCGGCCGGTCACGGTCGTCGTGCCGATCCATGACGCCTTCGAGGCGGTGGCCGAATGCGTGGCATCGCTGGAACGGCACCTGGCGCGAGATGCCGATGTGCTGCTGTTCGACGATGCCAGCACCGACCTTCGCATCGATGCGCTGCTGAGACAGTACGAAGGAAAGACCGCATTCCGGGTGCACCGCAACCCGCGCAATCTCGGTTATACGCGCTCGGTCAATCTCGGCATCTCGCTATGCCCGGGGCGCGATGTCGTGTTGTTGAACAGCGACACCGTAGTGACCGACCGCTGGCTCGACAGCCTGCGCTACGCCGCCTATGCGCGCAGCCGCGTCGCCACCGTTACTGCGCTTTCCGACAATGCAGGCGCATTCTCCGTGCCGGAGATCGGGCAGGCCAATCCGCTGCCGCCGCACCTGGAGGTCGAGGGCTGGGCGCGCGCGGCGCGAAATGCGAGTCCGGGCCGCTTGCCGGAAGTGCCTACGGGCAATGGTTTCTGCATGTACATGCGCAGGGATGCGCTGGAGGCGATCGGCGCTTTCGACGAAGCCAAGTTCCCGCGTGGCTATGGCGAGGAGAACGATTTTTGCATGCGTGCTCTCCATGCTGGCTGGCGCAACCTTGTATGCGACAAGGCCTACGTCGCACACAAGCGTTCGCAGAGTTTCCGTGAAGAGAAACAGGCGCTGATAGCATCGGGCCGGCGACAACTCGATGCCGACTTCCCCGAGTACGGCATGCTGACGCAGCGGTTCCGTGACGCCGAGTTCGCCTACCTGCGCCACCGCGTTCGTGGTGCGCTGCTCGCCGAGGATGTGCGGGCCGCATTGCCGCGGATGCTGTACGTCATCTCGACCCAGACCGGCGGCACGCCGCAGACCAACCTCGACCTGATGCGCGCCATGGAAGGGCACTACCAGTGCTTCCTGCTGAGGTGCGATGCGCACAGCCTCCATCTGCATGCATTGCGTGACGGCCAGCTCGTGGAGCTGGAACACCGGTTGCTGTCGCAACCGATCGAGCCGGTCACGCACCGATCCGACGAATACGACGCAATCGTGCTCGACATCCTGTATCGCCATTCGATCTCGTTGCTGCACGTCCGGCACGTGGCCTGGCATGGCCTGGGACTGGCATCGGTGGCGAAGTCGATCGGCGTGCCGGTGGTGTACTCGCTGCACGACTTCTATTCGTTGTGCCCGTCTCTGAACCTGCTCGACGAGAACCTGCGCTACTGCGGTGGAACCTGCAGCCAGGGCGCAGGGACCTGCCAGATTGGCCTGTGGAAGCCCGGGCAGTTGCCGGTGCTGAAGCATGCCTTCGTCGGACGCTGGCGAGAGATGTTCGACGCCTTCATGGACGACTGTGACCAGCTGGTCACGACAGCCACGTCGGCCGCCGACGTGATTGCCGCCGCGTTCCCGAAACAGGCCGGGAAGCTGGTGGTGATCCCGCATGGTCGTGATTTCGAGGAATTGGGGGCCGGTGCGCGCTGTCCGGGACGGGGCGCGAAGGTCCGGGTGCTGGTTCCGGGCAACATCTCGCCGGCGAAGGGTGCGACCTTGCTGAAGGAGATTTCCGAACTCGAAGGCAGCGATCGTTTCGAGTTCCATTTCCTCGGCAATGTCTGGCCCGGGCTGGACGGGATCGGCATCCGCCACGGCAACTACAAGCGAGAGGATTTCGCGAAGAAGGTGGCGGCGATCGCTCCGCATTTCGGTGTCGTGCTGTCGATCTGGCCGGAGACCTGGTGCCATACGCTGACCGAGATGTGGGCCTGCGGCATCCCGGTGATAGGCGTTGACGTTGGCGCCGTGGGCGAACGGATCAAGGCCAGCGGCGCCGGCTGGCTGTTGCGCCAGGAGCCCACGCCACGCGCTGCGCTGGATTGCATGCTGGCAGCGGTCGAGGACGCTGCCGGCTTCCAGCAGCGCGTGCGCGCCGTGCATGCGTGGCAGGCCGGCGAAGCGATCAGCAACGATACGACATCGATGGCGGCCGGTTATTGCCGGGTCTATTCCCGCCTGCTCGACATCGGGCAGGCAGGGGCCGGCAAGAGGATCGGCTTGCTGGTCAAGGGCAGCGCACAACATCCGCCGACGGCACATATCCGGGTGCTGCGTCCATTCGCCGCCGCCGCCGCCGGGACCGGGCACGAGTTGCGCACGGTCGACGCCGGCTGGTTGCTGGCTGGCGGCATCGACCGGCTCGATGGCCTCGTCATCCAGCGCGATGCAGTGCCCGCAATGTCGATGGGGGCGTTGCTCGACCAGTTGGAGGCGCGGCGCATGCCCTTCATCTACGAGATCGACGACCTGCTGTGGGACCTTCCGGACGACCACGGCGACCATGACATCGACATGGCACAGCAAGGCGCGATCGTATCTGCAATCCGCGCGGCCAACCTCGTGCTCACCAGTACACCCGGCATGCGTGCAAGGCTCGAACGCTACAACCGCAACGTGCAGGTTGCGCCGAACGCGCTGGATCCGGCGCTGTGGCTCGCGCCGATCGCAGATGCGCGCAAGCGCCAGATCCTCGCGTCCCTCGGGCTCGAGGCCGATGTCCCGAGGATCCTGTACATGGGCAGTCGTTCCCATGCCACCGACCTTGCGATGATCGCGCCTGCGATCGAGACATTCCTGGCCGCGCATCCCGCGTTCGAAGTGATCCAGGTCGGCGGCGGCAGCCTGCTACCGGGTGCGCGCGAGCTCAAGGTGCCGCGCGAATACTCGACCTATCCGCGGTTCGTGGCCTGGTTCAGGACGGTGGCGGAAAGTGCTGCCTTCGCGCTGGCGCCGTTGCGGGATACGCCGTTCAACGCGGTCAAGTCGGACGTCAAGTTCCTCGATTACGGACTCGCTCGGCTGCCGGCCATCTACAGCGCGGCCGGGCCATATGGACGCACGCTGGAGAACGGTGTGCACGGCCTGCTGGTGGAGAACACCCCCGAGGCTTGGACGGCGGCCATGTCGACGCTGGCGTCCGACGACGCGCTGGCGCTGCGGATCCGGCAACAAGCCCATGAACTGGCCGCTTCCCGGACCTTGGCAGGCGCGGGCAGGGAACCGTGGTCGCAGGCGCTGGCATCGATCCTTGGTGCCGGGGCCATGCCAGGGGCCGAGATCCGGCGGTCCGCGGCGTGAACCGGACAGGTCACTGACAGCGGCCAGCGGCTAAGCTATCGGCTGTTTGGCAAGCATTCGTGCAGGTTGCGCGGGCGCGGCCATGAAGAGCCGGAGATTCTTGATGTCAGACCTGTCTGCCGCACACGGCGGGGGCGTTGCGAGTTGGAAAGTCGCACCGGTAACGGGCGCCGCGGCGCGTCAGGTGGGGCTGGTGCCCGATGCCAATCTCAGCCGCATCGGAGATGGCGCATCCGCCGAATGGAAATCGAGCGGCGAGCGCGAGTGTTTCACCCTGGCCCTTGCCGGGTCGGAAGGCGGTCTCCCCGCCGGCTGGTACTGGCTTGACGGACGATTGTTACCGTCCGAAAAGATGGCCGCGACTGCCTGCCTTTACCCGACCTACGCAGAAGGCGCGGACGGCGACGCCCAGATCCCCCTGCCGGATCCTGATGATGACAACCGCATCGGCGCACTGGTGCTGTTCAAGTACGACGTGACCGGGCTCCGCTTCTGCCCGGCGCAGGCACCTTCGCGCTTCCGGGTCGAAGACTTCAGCCTGCGCCGTGTGCCGCGCGGGGCGGCGTTGTGGCGGATGCTCGGCCCGACCGCACGCACGCCAGGCGGCCTGGCGCGGCGGATTGTCCGGTTCGTCATGAGTGCGCTGCGCGGCGGCGTTTCGCAGGCGACCGACATGCTTTACCGCGATTACCGTCGTCGCCTGTTGCCCGAAGACCTCGGCGACTACGCCAGCTGGGTCGCACGGTACGACACGCTCACCACCGAACGCATGGAGGAGTTGCGTGTGCGCGCCGAGCGGCTGGGACCGACGGCGCCGCTGCTCTCGATCCTGCTGCCGGTCTACCAGACGCCGGAACGCTGGTTGCGCAGGTGCATCGAGAGCGTCATCGCGCAGGCCTATCCGCGCTGGCAGCTGTGCATCGTCGACGATGCCTCGCCGGATGCGCGGGTGATGGAGGTGCTGGAGGAATACTCGGACGAGGATGACCGCATCGAGGTCGTGAGGCGCGAGGTCAACGGGCACATCTCGGAAGCATCCAATAGCGCCCTGGCGATCGCGCGTGGCAGCCATGTCGCGTTGCTGGACCACGACGACGAACTGCGGCCGCATGCCCTGCTCGAGATGGCGGAAGCGATCGTCGCCGGCCCGGACATCGAACTGCTTTATTCCGATGAAGACAAGATCGACGCTGACGGGCGTCGCTTCGATCCCTACTTCAAGCCGGACTTCGACCCCGACCTCCTGCGTAGCCAGAATTACGTGTGCCATTTCACGGTCATCAAGGCCGACCTGGTGCGCGCCATTGGTGGCTTCCGCAAGGGTTTCGAAGGCAGCCAGGACCACGACCTGATCCTGCGTTGCACCGAGCGCCTGGCGCCCGGGCAGGTGAAGCACGTTCCGAAAGTCCTGTACCACTGGCGTGCGATCCCCGGATCGACGGCACTCACGCGCGATGCCAAGGATTACGCGTCATCGGCAGGCGCACGCGCAGTGGGCGAGCACCTCGAACGACGCCATCCGGGCGCCCGTGCCGAAGAACTGTCGCATGGCCACTATCGCGTGCATTGGTCGCTGCCGGCACAGGCGCCGAAGGTCAGCCTGGTGGTGCCGACGCGCGACAGGGTCGGGTTGCTGCGGATGTGCGTCGAAAGCATCCTCGGGCGGACCACGTATCCCGACTTCGAGATCGTGGTGGTGGACAACCAGTCGTCAGAGCCGGAGGCGCTGGCCTATCTGTCGCAGCTCGAGCATCGCGAGCGCGTGCGCGTGCTGCGCTACGACTCACCTTTCAACTATTCGGCGATCAACAACTGGGCGGCAAGGCAGTGCGACGGCGCCGTGATCGGCCTGGTCAACAACGACATCGAAGTGATTTCACCCGGCTGGCTCGAGGAGATGGTGTCGCAGGCGATGCGGCCCGAAGTCGGCGCGGTCGGCGCGATGCTGTACTACCCGAACGAAACCATCCAGCACGCTGGCGTGGTGCTGGGCGTGCATGGCGTCGCTGCGCACCTGTACGCGGGCATGCCGCGGGGCTATCCCGGCCACGGTGGGCGCGCACGCGTGGCGCAGTCGCTCTCTGCGGTGACGGGCGCGTGCCTGCTCGTGCGACGCGCCTCCTACGAACAGGTGGGCGGGCTCGACGAATCGCTCCAGGTGGCTTTCAACGACATCGACTTCTGCCTGCGCCTGCAGGCCGCTGGCTACCGCAACATCTGGACTCCATTCGCGGAGCTTTACCACCACGAGTCGGCGTCGCGCGGTAGCGAGGACACGGACGAGAAGAAGCAGCGCTTCGCTCGCGAAGTGGACTTGATGCAGCGGCGGTGGGGCAGCGAGCTTTCGTCCGACCCCGCATACAACCCCAACCTCTCGCTGGCGAGCCTGTGCTGCGAGTTGTCGAGCCCGCCCAGGGATGCGCCAGCACCGCACTGACCGCACGTTCATCACGTGCCGCTAAAATACGCGTCTGCCGCGCTGGCGGCGCTGCGGTATCCAGTTACCTAGATGAGGCCATGATGAAGAAGATTGCGCTGTTCATTGCCATTGCTGTTGCCGTTGCTGCCTGTGGCAAGCAGGAAGCGCCGCAGACGCCGACGAGCCCGGAATCCAGCCACAAGGCGCCGGCGGCGCAGGCGCCATCGCGGCAATCGCCGGTTCCAGCGCCTGAGGACAAACGCGGCGTCGCCGCGTTGGCCGCGGCGGGGGTCAAGTTCGACTTCCCGCACCAGGTGCTCTACGACATCCTCGACGTCAGCGGCAGCGGGACGCCTCGGCATCGTGTGCTCGTGGAAATCCAGGGCGGCGAGTTCGATCAGGTGGTCGAGCAGTTCGGCGAGTCCCTGGAAGCGCTCGGCTACCAGAAGGATTCCGGGAAGGAGACGGGGGGCCGCATCGACAGTGTCTATTCCGCCGAAGGCAAACCGACCTATTACCTGCTCATGCAGCCGGCGGGCATGGGTCCCAAGCTGATGGGGAAGGATTCCACTGGCTCGATCCACATCATGTGGAACATTCCATCGCGCAACTGACAGGCGAATGCCAGCTGCCTTCTCCCCATGGAGGCAGTGAAGATGCTCAGTAGGTTCCTTGGCGTTTCAATGCGAACAGCGCAACCCCGCTTCCCGGATCAGCCGGAAGTGGGGTGAGGCATTCGAGGTCGGCCGGCGGTACCGCCATCGTATACGCGACATGGGTGACCCCTAGGGCCTGCAGCATCCCGCCGCAAACGTTCAAGGTGATCGTGTATTGATCGCCACGCCTCCTGGTGAATCGCGGCGTTTTCGCGTGGGGATCCGATCCGATTCCGATCGTGGCGTATCGATTCCACGTGGCCTCATGCATGCCTTTGGGGTCGAGGATGTGGAAGTCCTGTCGGTTCGGCAGGAATTGCGTTCCCGCCAGGACCTTCAGGCCGTGTGCCTTGAGGCCCTGCGCAAGTGTCGGGTTTCCGACGACCGCCCATCTCACGTCGGGGCCGGCCCCAAGCCGGGCTGCGGTCTTCAGGATGGGCTTTTCGGAGATGGCCGAAATGCCGCTGACTAGCGGGTTGACTGTCAAGGTGGGGAGTGCAAACAGCGCCAGGCCGACAGCCAGGAGGGATGTCCTTCCCATGAGGATGCCGGCGCCGGCCAGTGTGCTGGCAACCGCACCTGCGAGCAGGAGCCGCCATGTGAAGAATCCCGCATCAACCTGGTGCAACCCCCAGCCAAATGCGCACACTCCCGTCAGGACCACCACCACCGCCATGCGACGGACATCCCGCGGGTAGGCCGGCTCACGTCCCTCCAGCATCTTCGCGAACAGGACGATGCAGGCGAGTATGGAGCCGACGCCAAATGCAAGCACGGCACGTTTCGGGGTCACGAGCGACCAGCCCGCGATCTGCATCATCCGTTCGATTGGGCCGGGCAACTTGAACAGTATCCACAGCCCGGTGAGCAACCAGGCGCATCCAATGGCGACCAGAAGCGCGTTGTCGCGGCGGAACAACCTCCCCAAGGGGATCGCCAGGACAGCCAGGGGCAAGAGCAATACGAAGCTGCTTGTCTCGGACGCATTCGAAGAAAACGGCGGGAAATGGAATTCATCGAAGCGAAATCCCTCGAAAAATCCGTAAAAGACCTTGGTAAACGGAATGCCGCCGCTTCCTGCGACGCGCTTTCCGGGATACACCGTGTGCAGCATCGCCTGGATGGAGTCCGCGGCAGTCGCCATGAACATCCAGACATACGCTACAACGACGACCGCTGCCAGCGCGATGGCTGCCGATCGAAAGCGCAGGCCATGGAGAGCTGCTCCGGTACCGCGTCGCTGGATCGCGTACCCGGCGAGGATCGCCACTGCGAGGTAGCCAAGGGGAACGATGAAAGGGGGGTACAGGTTGAGCACGAGATTCGCTGCGCTATACACAATCAACGCGCATCCCACGGCGACCATCCGCCGTCGGGTGGAAAACAAGGCGTAGATGGCGCCCACCACGCCGAGCGCGAACGCCGTCATGATCTCCGGCAGGTTGCTTGAGAACCACCACTGGGTGAACGACGAGGTGTAGATCCAGGCTGTACCCAGCAGTGATGCCGCAAGATTTCCGCGTGTCAGAAGCAGGCAGAGCCACAGGAACGACCAGAGGAGGGCAAATGTCTTGTAAGCCCACCACCAGGACACGCCTCTATCGACGCCGAGGAACTCGAAGCCAAGGAACTTCACTTGTGGAAGATCGATCGCACCGCTCACGGGCAAGGACGCAATCAGCGGCGAGCCTTCGGCGCCCACGTTCGGATTGTTCAGGGGACTGCCGTTGCGTACCTGGTTGAGTACCCAGGGGGCTTGCACGTTCCATTCGTCCGACCTGATCCGCTTGGCCGTTCCAAGGTCGATTGTCTGATGGACGGGCTGATACGGATATATGTTCTCCCACCAACCAAGCGATGACTGGTTCAGGCCGAGTGCCACGTAGAACAATCCGGCCAGCAGGATCGCCAGGAACGACGCCAGGATCCCGCCATCGATGCGCAGGATGTCATCGTCGCTGCAGGCCTCGCAGATCCTGCGGACAATGGCCGGGCAAGGTACCCGGACATGACGGCGGAACAGGGCGGATAGGCGTTCCAGGGCCAGCCAGCCAAGAAATGCCAGGCCTGCGGCCGCCACAAGCACCCCAAGCCGGTGGAGGAGTGACGTCTTGCCGATCGCCTCGGGCAGCCTGACTTCGAAGTAGGGATCCCGGCCGGTCGACTGGAAGCCCAGTGCGCCCGTGGTTTCCGGTCGGGGTTGGAGATGGTGCGTCACCCCAACTGCGTCCCTGAGTTGAGGGCCGCTGAACTGGAGCGCCTTGCTGCCGCTTCGTACTTCGACCGACCTGACCTCCACGGCGCCATTGCCGCTGCCCGGGTCGATCCGGATCCGCTCCATGCGCACAGATGGCAGCGGTATCTCATAGTTGTGCCAGCGACCGTCGGCCTGGAGGGGGAACGGCTTGCTGGACTTCTGCGAATACCGCTCCCCTGCATCCGCGTAGAAAATCTCGCCCTTCCCGACAGGCGTGGACCGCATTTCCAGCTGCAAGGAAACCTTTGCTTCGTCCAGGCCGCTTAAAAGTGCAGCCACGAGGACCAGGAGCGCGGCAAGCATCGCCCGAGTGGTTGGCGAGAACACCTCCCTGCGCCTCGCTGTGTCGGCCTGCCGGTGGCTCTCTGGCGCTCCATTCGCGCCACTGGCGGAAACGGTCATCTTTCTTCTCGGCAGGTGGAAGCCAGTCTGGGCCTGGTTTGCATTGCGGTCACGGCAACCTGGTGTCAAAGCTATTCGGAGAGGGCGCTCGGGGATGCGGCTCTCTGGGCATTTGAATGGGGCGTCGCGGCACCGAGGCGATATCGTAGCTGAGGAAAGCAAGAAGGAACTGGAGGCCGATGATCAATGGCAAGGCAGCGAGCATGACGCTGCCTGCCGTCGTTTCATATCCGCCCCGGGCGGACTGGATCCATTTCAGGGTTCCGAATGTTGCACCGCCCGACATCATCACCACGCCCACGACCAGCTCGAAAGACGCAATTGAAAGATCGCGCAGGAAGAAGTTGTAGAAGATGCGCTTCGTGAAGTTCCGGACGTGCTTGAGCAGGAAGTCGCCGACCACGCGCGAGACCTTCAGGTTACTGATCTCTTCTCCATAGCGGGCGTCCATTGGGACATCGACGACCACTGCGCGGAGCGTGTTGAGCCGGAACAGGATGTCGGATTCGAAAAAATAGCGCTGGCTGATCTTGTTCCGGGGCAGGCGTTTCGCGACGCTGGCATGAATGGCGGTGTATCCGTTTGTCGGATCAAAGATATCCCAGTACCCCGTTGACAACTTGGCCATGAAGGAGAGCACGGCATTGCCAAAGATCCGAAGCGGCGGCATCCGGTGGATGTTCGACAGGTCGAAGAAGCGATTTCCCTTGGTGTAATCCGCCGTGCCACGAAGAATCGGTGCGATGAATGACGGGATGAGAGCAGGATCCATCTGTCCGTCCCCGTCGATCTTGACGATGAGGTCGGCACTACACGCCATGGCTTCTTCATAGCCGCGTAGTACGGCGCCGCCGACGCCCAGGTTGCGATCATTGAAATGCACGCGGACCCGCGGGTCTCGGCAGTTGTCCTGCACGTGGGAACCGGTTTGCTCGGGACAGGCATCGTCCACGACATGGACCATGGATACCAGGTCCGGCATGGCGGACAGCACTTCCAGTATGTGGCTGCGGGCCCGGTAGCAGGGCACCACAACGTGAATCGTTTGAACTTCATTTTTGCTCATTGATTGCGCAACCATATAGAGTACTTTTCGCTTTTTCGGCCACGGCGTCATCTGCGTTGCTCTGTCCGCGAGAGCAGGTCTCAGAACGCTGGCGGTGGCAAGTGGTACACGCAGTGGACAAAGTTCGAACGGGCGATGGTGAGTGCGGGGTCGCCATGTGCATAGTAAAAGAATGCGGTCCACGGTACATCGGCGGGATGAGGCGTGGCGCCGCGCCAGGGTTGGTCAACGACGCGGCGAAGACGCGAATTGCCTCCCATCGCCAAGACGCTTGAATGCATGAGAAACGGTCAAAAAGCTGGGGAGTCTCAGGACACCGTTGCGCAGGATCGATGCCCAGGAAGAACCCAGATGGTATGCGGTCAAATCAGGCTCTCGGGGGGATGCCTGCTGGCCGCTAGCGTGTCGAACCACTTCCGTCGCCACGTCGATGCATAATGACACCCCCTCGCATGTTGTTTCGCAGGCTCCAGGCATGTCGCCAAGGCATATGCAAACCTTAGATTATTCAGCCCTAGAGAAACTGGCCGTGCTCCCTCCCGTGGATCGGGTCGAGTATGTGGTTGGGAAGGTTCGGGGGATGCGGGTAATGGACCTTGGTGCGTTGGATGAAACCGCATACAAGGCGAAGTCGAATACCCGCAACTGGCTGCACAAGGAAATGGCTGCGGTTGCTGCGCAGGTGGTCGGGATCGACAATTCTTCCCTGGTGCCAGCCGAGGGGCTCAATCTTTCTGAGAACAGCAGGATCTTCCTCGGCGATATCTACGAACTCGGAGCAGTGCTGGAGGCGCACGGCAACCCGGACGTGATTGTTGCAGGGGAGTTGATCGAACACCTTCCCGATACGCTTGCATTCCTGCGCAATCTCAAGCGGGACTGTTCGGCGGGCGATCCGCTGGTTGTCATCACAACTCCCAACGCATGCAGCATGCACAACGCCATTCTCGGGGTCTTTCGTCGCGAGTCGATGCACAAGGATCATTTGCAGATCTACTCGTACAAGACGCTGCACACCATCTTCGAGAGGGCTGGATTCCGCGAATGGACCATCCGGCCGTACCGCGCGAGGTTCACGGAGATGATCCAGGAATCCACCGGCATCAAGCGTTTCGTGGTCGTGTTGTTCGAGAAGTTCGTGAACTTCATGGAACGCCGGTTTCCGCTGCTGGGTTGCGGCTGGGTCTGCGAAATCAGGCTTTGATCGCCGCCACCACGGCATCTTGAATCCGGCCCGGGGGGGCGGTTCTAGGTGATGCCCGGGGACTGCCTTGCCATGGTCACAAGGATCACGCCCCCGGATATCATCAGCAGCCCAAGCCACTGCCCGCTCGACAGCCGCTCATTGAAGAAGTACCAGCTGGCGGCCGCCATCAGCAGGTAGAACGATGAGCCCGAGAGCGCGAATGCTACTGACAGTTTTTCCTTAGACAGCACGAATAGCCAGGCGACGTAACCCAGAACCTGCAGGCTGAGCGCGATCACCACGAGTGGTGATGTTGCTGCACCGAAGAGGAAGTCGACCATTCCGGTCTGCAGGAGCGGCTTGAGCCCGTCCACTGCTCGCTTGAGCACCAGTTGGCCGCAGATGGTGCACAAGGTCGTGAAGAGTACAAGCAGATAGACGTTCATGGTTTTCCGGGTGCGTCGTTGCTGCGATAGGCAATTCGGTAGCTGGCGAGGATTGCACGCGCGATGAACGAAGGCCACAGCGACTTGAGTATTGCTTCGTCCTCGGCAAGCCGAACGCCTGTCGAAATTGCAGTCGAAGTTTCACTTTCTGGGTGAACGCGGTGCTGCATCAACGATTGGCGTATGTAAACGAATGCACCAGGGGTCCTGGCCAACTCCAGCCAGGCAGCCCAATCCAGGTCGACCTTCAATTCCGTGTCAAATCGGAAGCTGTCCGATTTCATGGTTACCGCTGGACACGGAATCGCACATCCAAACCGTAGCGCGTTGATCTTGGAAAAACGCGACGCCGTGCGTGAGCGCCCGAGAAAGCCCAACTCCAGCAGGAACTTCTTGATGAGGAGCAGCAGGGATGCGGGCCTGGGACTGCTTCCCTCGATCTCTCCATAGCCGGAGAATGCTAGGACCGCGTCCGGGTTGCGCGACAGGGCCAGTCGTACCTCGCTGCCGAAGTCCGGGTAATAAATGTCATCCTGGTGCGCCAGCGTCACCCACTCGCCATGCGCCTGGGCGAGAGCGAAGTTCCAGTCGGCGCCGATTCCTCCACCCTGCTGCAAGTTGACGTGCACATGGATTCCATGGCGTCGCGCCAGGTCCGTGATGTGGCGATTCGGTGTCGAAGTCGTAACAAGGACACGGGATTTCGTCGATTGGGCTGCCAATGAATCAAGGCATTCAGCCAAGTGGGGCGACTCGCCGTACGCGGGGACGACAAAGCAGTGATTGGCTGGATCGAACATGTCTGAGGCTGCCCAAGGGACTCGGCTATTCAACACAGCTGTTGCCGCACGCTTCAACCGCCAATGCACGGCGTGGATTGCCTAGGCGATTGCCGCTTCCAGTTCCGGCAGCACCTTGAACAAATCGCCCACCAGTCCGATGTCCGCTACTTCGAAGATCGCTGCCTCGGCATCCTTGTTGATGGCCACGATCGTGCCGGCGTCCTTGATCCCGGTCAGGTGCTGGATCGCGCCGCTGATGCCGATGGCGACGTACAGGTCGGGGGCGATGATCTTGCCGGTCTGGCCGACCTGCAGTTCGTTGGGCACATAGCCGGCGTCGACCGCGGCGCGCGAGGCGCCGACGGCGGCGCCGAGCTTGTCGGCGAACTTGTAAATGATGTCGAAGTTTTCCTTGGAGCCGACGCCGCGGCCGCCGGACACCACGCGCCGGGCGCTCTGCAGGTCGGGGCGGTCGGACTTGCCGGCGGCCAGGCCGACGTAGCGGGTGTGCGTGGGCAGGGTCGCTTCGACGCTGGCGGTTTCCACCGGCGCGTTGCCGCCGTTCGCCGCTTCCGGCCACGACGCGGTGCGCACGGTGGCAACGACGGCGTGGTCTGTCGGCGCTTCCACAGTGATGATCGCGTTGCCGGCGTAGATCGGACGCTTGAACACGTGGCTGCCCTCGACAGCCATCACGTCCGAAACCTGGGCGGTGCCCAACAGCGCAGCGACGCACGGCATCAGGTCCTTGCCGAACGTCGTGCTGGGGCCGAAGACGTGGCTGTAGCCAGCGGCCAGCTTCGCGATCTGCGGCGCCTGAACCTGGGCAATGGCGTTGGCGTTGGCGGCATTGGTCACGGCGAGCACCTTCGCCACACCGGCGATCTGCGCGGCCTCGGCGGCAACGGCGGCCGGGTCGGCGGCCAGCACCACGATGTCGATGGCTTCGGGCGACAGCGCCTGCGCGGCGGACACGCACTTGGCGGTGGCGGCGTTGAGCTTGCCGTCCAGGTGTTCGGCGACGATCAGTACCTTGACCATTACAGCAACCCCTTCTGCTTGAGTGCGGCGACCAGTTCGGCCGCGTCCTTCACCATCACGCCGCGGCTGCGCTTGGGCGGCGGGGCGTAGTGGGTGGTCTTGAGCGTGTCGCCGGAGTCCACGCCGAGGTCGGCGAACGGAATGCTTTCCAGCGGCTTGCTCTTGGCCTTCATGATGTCGGGCAGCTTGATGAAGCGCGGTTCGTTCAGGCGCAGGTCGGTGGTGACCACGGCGGGCAGGTCGACTTCCAGCGTCTCCAGGCCGGCATCGACTTCACGGGTGACCGTGGCCTTGCCATCGGCAATTTCGAGCTTGCTGGCGAACGTGGCCTGCGGTCGGCCCCACAGCGTGGCGAGCATCTGCCCGGTCTGGCTGGCGTCGTCGTCGATGGCCTGCTTGCCGAGGATCACCAGGTCGGGCTGCTCTTTCTCCACCAGCTTGAGCAGGGTGCGGGCGGCGGTCAGCGGCTGGATCGGCCCATCCACCACGACGTGGATCGCGCGGTTGGCGCCCATCGCCAGGCCGTTGCGCAGGTGCGCCTGGGCGTCGGCCGGGGCGATCGTGGCGACAACCACTTCGGTGGCGATGCCCTTGTCGCGCAGCCGCAGGGCCTCTTCCAGCGCGATCTCGTCGAAGGGATTGGCCGACAGCTTGACGCCGTCGGTGACCACGCCGGAGCCGTCCGGCTTGACCTGGATGCGGACGTTGTAGTCCACCACGCGCTTGTAGGCGACGAGGATCTTCATCTGGCGGGAATCCTTGCGATGGGGAAGTGCGCCGAGACATCCGGCGCAAGACGGCAATTTTAGCCGCTGGGGCCCCGCGGTGCGAGCCGCGCAGCGCCATGCCGCCTTCGGTGCCTCATGGCGCCCGGGTGCCATGCGTCATTGGCCGAAAGGCCGGTGCCGGCGCATTGTCGCGCCAAGCTAGAATGGGTCATTACCTCGAGGAGCGGATTCATGGTCGAGAGCACCCGGAAGGGCAAGGTGTTTGCCAGTGCCGACGAGGCGCTGCGGGGCGTCGTCGCCGACAGCCAGACGCTGGCGGTCGGTGGTTTCGGTTTGTGCGGCATTCCCGAGGCGTTGATCGCAGCGTTGCGCGATTCCGGGGTCAAGCGCCTGACGGTGATCTCCAACAACGCCGGTGTCGACGGCTTCGGCCTTGGCCAGTTGCTGGGGACGCGCCAGATCCACAAGATGATCTCGTCCTATGTGGGCGAGAACAAGGAATTCGAACGCCAGTTCCTGGCCGGCGAACTCGAACTCGAATTCAATCCACAGGGCACATTGGCCGAACGCCTGCGCGCCGGCGGGGCCGGGATTCCGGCGTTCTTCACCGCCACCGGCTACGGCACCGTCGTCGCGGAGGGCAAGGAGACGCGCGAGATCGACGGCCGGCATTACGTGCTGGAGACCGCACTGGTCGCCGACGTGTCGCTGGTCAAGGCGTGGAAGGCCGACAAGTCCGGCAACCTCCTGTTCCGCAAGACCGCGCGCAACTTCAATCCGGCCTGCGCGATGGCCGGCAAGGTCTGCATCGCCGAGGTCGAGGAAATCGTCGAGACCGGCGCCATCGATCCCGACCACGTGCACCTGCCCGGCATCTACGTCGATCGCATCGTGCACAACCCGAATCCCGAGAAACGCATCGAGCAGCGCACCGTGCGTGCCGCAGGAGCGCAGTAATGGCCTGGACCCGTGAAGAAATGGCGCAGCGCGCCGCCCGCGAACTCACCGATGGTGCCTACGTCAATCTGGGGATTGGTCTGCCGACGCTGGTGGCCAACTACATCCCCGACGGCGTGGACGTGTGGCTGCAGTCGGAGAACGGCCTGCTCGGGATCGGCCCGTTCCCGACCGAGGACGAGCTCGACGCCGACCTGATCAACGCCGGCAAGCAGACCGTCACCGCGCGCGCAGGCGCCAGCTATTTCGGCAGCCACGACTCGTTCGCGATGATCCGCGGCGGCCACATCGACCTGGCGATCCTGGGCGCGATGGAAGTCACAGACAAGGGCGACCTGGCCAACTGGATGGTGCCCGGCAAGATGGTCAAGGGCATGGGCGGCGCCATGGACCTGGTGGCCGGCGTCAAGCGGGTGGTGGTGCTGATGGAGCACACCACCAAGGCGGGCACGCCCAAGATCCTGCCTGAGTGCACCCTGCCGCTGACCGGCGTGCAGGTCGTGAGCCGGATCATCACCGACCTGGCGGTGTTCGACGTGACCGCCAGCGGCCTGGTCCTGCAGGAGCTCGCGCCGGGGATCGGGCTGGACGAGGTCCGGCAGAAGACCGGGGTCCCGTTCACGGAGGCGTGAAGCGCTGAACGAACGTCGAGCCCGGGGTGCGGGCCCGGCCGGATTTGCGATCTGGTTGTCGGCATTGAAGTATTCTTCAGGCAAACTGGGGTTCTGGACCCCGTCTCCTCGAGGAATCGTCACATGCGTATCTACCTGACCGCGGGCATTCTGCTCGGTTTATTGGCAGGCTGCTCCTCCGACCAGGCCCCGGTGGCCGACCTCGCAAAGGCCGCCGCCGGCAACGCGAAATCCGCCCCGGCGTTCGCCTTCCGCTCACCTGCGCTGAGCTTCGCATCGCTCCCCGACCGCGGCGAGCTGCTCGCATACGAGAAAGGCCGCCAGACCAAGCACAAGGGCGCGTACACCGCCTACCCGGTGGCGATCAGTGAGGCCCATGCGCTGCACGCGATGCAGAGCGGCGAAATGGTGGTCAACGCGCCCAACGGCGAGCCGATCCGCCTGACCTACGAGCGCCACGAGGAAAACCAGGACGGCAACTGGACCTGGATCGGCCGCAACGCCGACGGTGCCGAGGCCATCCTGACGTTCGGCGAGAAGGCCGTGTTCGGCGTCATCCCGCAGGGCGCCACCGAAACCCTCCGCCTGACCATGAGCGCCGGCCAGTCCTGGCTGGTGCAGACCGACCGCAGCAAGCTTGCCGGCCTCGATGGCGCTGCGCGTCGCGAAGGCGGCGACCAGTTGATTCCGCCGAAGCTGACCGGTGCCGGATCGGCAACCACGGCCTCGATGCAGGCTGAACCCGTGACGGCCGGTGCGAGTGCCGCGTCCGCGGTTGTGGACGTCCTGCTCGGTTACACCAATGGTTTTGCCTCGCAGCTTGGCGGCGTGTCGCAAGCGAACACCCGCCTGGTCAACATGGTCGCGATCACCAACCAGGCCTACGCCAACAGCGGCGTCAACATGCGCGTGCGCCTGGTCAAGACCCTGCAGGTGACCTACGCCGACAACACAGATAACGGCGATGCGCTGGAGAAGCTGACCGGTTACAAGTCCGGCACCGATGGCGGGCCGATTACCCCCGACCCGGCATTCAACGCGCTGCGCGCCGCGCGTGATGAAACGGGTGCCGACCTGGTGTCGCTGGTCCGTGCGTTCCGTACGCCAGAGAACGCCGGGTGCGGCATCGCCTGGCTGATCGGTGGCGGTCAGACCGGGATCGTGAAGGAAGACGCTCCCTTCGGCTATTCGGTGGTCAGCGATGGCACCGATCTCGACGAAGGCGACAGCAATACCTATTTCTGCCGCGAGGAAACGCTCGCGCACGAGCTTGGCCACAATATGGGGCAGGCGCACAATCAGGAAGACAGCGACAGCACCGGCGTCCATGCGTATTCGTACGGCTACCGTGAGGCCTCGTCGACTGGCTTCTACACCGTGATGGCCTATCCGCAGACGGATGGTAGCCAGTTCTCGATTCGGTACTTCGCCGATCCAAACGTCAAGTACAGCGGCCGGGTAACTGGTGTAGCCAACCAGTCAGACAACGTGCGCAGTTTGAATCAAGCAATGCCGATTGTTGCGAGCTTCCGGGATACCGTGGTTCCGCTTTCTGGCATTCAGCATAACGATGCTAATGCCGACGGCTTCTCGGATTTGCTGTTTCATAATGCGGCTACACGCCAATTCAGTTATCGCCTCATGAATGGCGTCACGGTGAAGGGGTCCAAGCTGATTGGCGGTGTAGGGTCGGGCTACAGTGTCGCAGCGACGGGCGATTTCAATGGTGACAGCAAGGTCGATGTTATATGGACCAGCGCGGCACGCGATATCTACATGTGGCTCGGCAGCGGTACGGGATTCACATCAACCAAGGTGGGTACGTACCCGGCAGGCTGGAAAATCGTAGGGGGCGGTGATGTTAATGGAGATGGTAAGTCCGACCTGCTTTTCCATAACGCAACGACGCGGCAGTTCAGCTATCGCCTAATGGACGGCATCAAGACAATAGGCAGCGCGCTGATTGGTCCTGTCGGTCCAGGCTATACGGTGGCAACAATTGGCGACTTCAATGGTGATGGCAAGGTCGATGTGATCTGGACAAGCGCCAAGCGGGATATCTACATGTGGCTAGGGAATGGATCCAGGTTCACCTCTTCACAAGTAGGTACCTATCCGGCAGGTTGGAAGCTCGTGTCAGGGCAATACGCAGATGTTAATGGTGATGGGAAAGCCGATCTGTTGTTCCATAACGCGACAACGCGACAGTTCAGCTATCGCATCATGAATGGAAAGGCAACTGTCGGTAGCGCATTGATTGCTCCGGTCGGCCCTGGCTATACAGTTGCAACGACTGGTGACTTCAATGGTGATGGCAAGGTGGATGTGGTTTGGACGAGCGCCAAGAACGACATCTACATGTGGCTGGGAAATGGGTCCGGCTTTACCTCCACGCCTGCCGGAAACTATCCCGATGGGTGGAAACTGATCAACTAAGCTTGACTGTGGTGCATTTAAGCCAATCGGCGTCACCGATAATGGTGGCGCCGATTTCGTTTTCAGATATTTTTTTGATGTCAATCCCTTCCGGACTGTACGTTGTTTGGTCCGGTTGATGGAAGCGGCTGTAGCTCAGAGATATGGCGGACGGCTGCAGCCGTCAGCGGACTGGATGGTCCGATGTGAATGTCTCTCCTAAACGCTGCCTAACGGTCCAGATTGGCTACAAGTTTTGGTAATTCGGCCCCGCACCACCCTCCGGCGTCACCCAGGTGATGATCTCGTAGGGGTCCTTGATGTCGCAGGTCTTGCAGTGGACGCAGTTGGCGGCGTTGATCTGCAGGCGCTTGCCGTGTTCGGCGGCGGCGTCCTCGACGATCTCGTAGACGGCGGCGGGGCAGAAGCGGGTGCAGGGGTTGCCGTATTCCTCGGCGCAGCGGGTCACGCAGATGTCAGTGTCGGCCACTTTCAAGTGCACCGGCTGGTCCTCGTCGTGCTCGGTGGCGGCGAAGTACACGCTGGCGAGGCGGTCGCGCGGGGGAAGGGCGCGCTGGACGTAGTCGCGCCTGGGCTCCTCCTGCTCGCCGAGCTTGTGCAGCGAGGACCAGTCCGGCTTGACCTTCAGCGTCCAGGGCGACAAGCCGCCGGTGACGGTCTCCCAGCCGGCGTTGAGCAGGCCCAGCCACAACCCCTTCTTGAAGCCGGGTTTGACGTTGCGCACCTTGCGCAGCTCGACCATCGCGTCGGATGCGCGCAGTTTGGCGTCGAAGCCTTCCGCCGACAGCGATGCGGCCAGGTGCTCGGCGGCCAGCATGCCGCTGCGGATCGCCTGGTGGGTGCCCTTGATCTTGGGCACGTTGAGCAAGCCGGCGGTGTCGCCGATCAGCAGCGCGCCGGGCATCTCCACCTTCGGCAGTGACTGCCAGCCGCCGGTGACGATGGCGCGCGCGCCAGCCGAGAGGATGTTGCCGCCTTCGAGCAGCGGCGCGACCGTCGGATGGTTCTTCCATTGCTGGAAGGCCTCCCACGGCTTGTATTCCGGGTCGCTGTAGTCGAGGCCGCTGACGTAACCCAGCGCGATGCGATCGCCGTCGAGGTGGTAGAGGAAACTGCCGCCGTAGGTCTTCGTGTCCGCCGGCCAGCCGAGCGTGTGCACGATCTTGCCGGGCGAGACGCGACCGGGCGGGACCTGCCACAGCTCCTTGATGCCGATCGAATAACCCTGCGGGTCGCTGTCGCGATCGAGGTCGAAGCGCTTGACCAGCCGCTTGGTCAGGTGGCCGCGCGCGCCCTCGGCCAGCACCGTGACCTCGGCGTGGATGTCGATGCCGGCGGTGTAGCCGGGCTTGTGCGAGCCGTCCTTTGCCACGCCCATGTCGCCGATGCGCACGCCGATTACCTTGTCGCTGTCGTCGTGCAGGGTTTCGGCAGCGGCGAAGCCGGGGTAGATCTCGACGCCCAGCGCCTCGGCCTGCGGCGCCAGCCAGGCGCACATCGCGCCGAGGCTGACGATGAAGTTGCCCTTGTTGTGCATGCCGGGCGGCACGATCGGGGATTTGTAGCCGCCGGTCTTGGTCAGGAACCAGAACTCGTCCTCCGTCGCCGGCACACAGGTCGGCGGCGGGTTGTCGCGCCAGCCCGGCAGCAGTGCGTCGAGCGGTTCGGGCTCGATCACAGCGCCCGACAGGATGTGCGCACCGATGGTGCTGGACTTCTCGATCACGCAGACCGATAGCGCCGGGTTGAGCTGCTTGAGGCGGATCGCCAGCGAGAGCCCAGCGGGACCGGCGCCCACGGTGACGACGTCGTACTCCATGACATCGCGTTCGATTTCGGGCGCATCGTTGCGCGGCTGTTCGTTGGGTTCGCTCATGTCGACGGCCTGGATTGCGTGCCGTGATTGTCGCGGGTTTGCAGCGGGGGCGGCAAATCGGCGGTGGTTGCGGCGTCACGGCGGGTCGCCGGCAGCGCTTTGCGCCCGTTCCGATCAGGGCCCGGCTTGCGGCCGAACGGGCAGTCAGTGCGGCTGTTGCTCGTGCTGCTGGCCGGTCACCAGCACCCATCCGTCGATCTGCTGCGCGATGTCGCCCAGCGCCGCATCGAACGACGCGGAGACGTCGCCAACCCCGACGCTGGCGGCCGGCTGCTTGACGATGAAAGTGCGCGCGGCCACGACCTGCTGGTCGATCCGATGCAGCAGCTTGGCGTTGACCTCGATCACGGCCGCGGGAATCACCGCGCCGGCGTAGTCGGCCTCGAACCTGCGCAGGTCCATGACCAGCTTGTAGTCGCCGTCGATGCCGCTGCCTTGGCGGGCGACGGCGCCGATCCTGCCGGAGTCCTCCAGCCCGCGCAGCACCGCGTCTTCCAGCATCTGCGTCGGCGGCTTCGACCAGCTGGCACCCTTGTAGACCTGCAGTTCCCCGGGCGTCGGGCGGACCGCGATGCGCAGGCTGTCGATCATGCGCGCCGCGGTGGCCGGGCTGATCGTCAATTGCCATTGCACGGTCGGCCAGGACGGATCGGCGCTGATGCGCGGATCCGGCGCATAGATCGTGGTCTGTCCGCGCGTGCCGCCGCCGAGCAGCGAGCAGCCGCAGAGCAGCGCGCAGGCGACGGCCATGGCGGCCAGGCGCGCTCGGCCGAGGACTCGCGGTGCCTGGCTTTCAACGGCTGCAGGATGGGCGTTCGCGGCTTTCGACAGCCGCATGGCGGGGCTTTCCGGCTTCATTTGGGTTCGAACTCCTTGGGCGCATCGCGGCCGAGCAGGAACCGCGAGGGATTGCCTTCGAGGCGGTCGCTGATGCGGCGCAGGTCGCGGATCAGCGACCGCAGCTCGCCCAGCGTCGGCCCCAGCTGCGACAGGCCATCGTTGGCGAAACTGTGGATCGCGCTGCGATTCTCGTTGAGGATGTCGTTGGCGCCGCCCGCGGCCGAATCGAGCCTGGTCAATGTGCTGTCGAGGCGGCTGACCAGGCCCGGCAGCTTCTGCACGAACTCGCGGTCGACATCGCTGATTGCGCGGTTGGTGCTGTCGAGCGTGGTGTTGAGCTGCGTGCTGGCCTGGCGCGCGTTGGCGATCAGCACCGACAGGTCCTCGCGCTGGTCGGCGATCGAGCCGGTCAGCGATTCGATGTTCTCGAGCGTGCCGGAGATGCGCGCGACATTCTCCTCGCTCAGCACCTTGTCAAGGCGCTCCACCAGACGATTGGCGGTGTCGGCGATGTTCTGCAGCGCCGAGGGTTCGGTGAGGATGATCGGGACTTCGTTGCCGGGGGTTTCGGTCAGGCGCGGGCTGTTCGGGTCGCCGCCGGTGAGCTGGATGATCGGGCTGCCGGTGAGGCTGGTCATCGACAGCTTGGCGCGGGTGTCGGTCTTGATCGGCGCGTCGGCCTGCAGCTTGAGCCGCGCGATCACCGCGCGCGGGTCGTTGGGCGCCAGCTTCAGGCTCTCGATGGTGCCGATCGCGATGCCGTTGTACTGCACGCTGCTGCCATTGGTCAGGCCGGTCACCGGCTCGCGGAAGACCACGTCGAACTCGCGCCAGCTCTTGTCGGATGAATACTTCGCCGCCCACAGGCCGAAGCCGAGCAGGAACAGCGTCACCAGGATGGTGAACGCGCCGATCAGGACGTAGTTGGCCTTGGTTTCCATCGATCAGGTTTCCTCTGCGGCGCCGGCCTTGGCATCACGGGCGGCCCGTCCGCGTGGACCATTGAAATATTCGCGGACCCACGGGTGGTCGAGGTTTTCGATTTCCGCCAGTGGGCCGACCGCCACCACCTTCCTGTCCGCCAGCACCGCCACGCGGTCGCAGATAGCGTACAGGGTGTCGAGGTCGTGGGTGATGAGGAACACGGTCAGCCCCAGCGCCTGCTGCAGCGTGCGGATCAGGTGGTCGAAGGCGTTGGCGCCGATCGGGTCGAGGCCGGCGGTGGGTTCGTCGAGGAACAGCAGCGGCGGGTCCAGTGCCAGTGCACGTGCCAGCCCGGCGCGCTTGCGCATGCCGCCCGACAGCTGCGAGGGCAGCTTGTCGATGGCGTCGGCGGGCAGGCCGGCGAGCTTGACCTTGAGCAGCGCCAGTTCGTAGCGCCAGCTGTCCGGCAGGTCGGCGTTGTGTTCCTTCAGGGGCACCTGCACGTTCTCGCCGACGGTGAGCGAAGAGAACAGGGCGCCGTCCTGGAACAGCACGCCGGTGTTGCGCTCGATGTGCAGGCGGCTTTGCCGGTCCTCGGCGCGGGCGTCGACCCCGAGCACCTCGATCCGGCCGGCATCGGGCGTGCGCAGGCCGAGGATCGAGCGCATCAGCACCGACTTTCCGGTGCCCGATCCGCCGACCACGCCGAGGATCTCGCCGGGGCGCACGTCGAGATCCAGGCCGTCGTGCACGACCTGTTCGCCGAAGCGGTTGACCAGGCCGCGCACGCGGATGATCGGCGCGGCGTTGTCCGCGTCGCCGGTCGTCGCTTGCGCGTCAGTGTCAGCTTGCATCAGCCATTTCCGTCGTGTCCGATCATGCGATTCCCGATTCCCCCGACTCACCAGCCCATGTGCATGAACCAGATCGCCGCCAGCGCGTCGATGATGATCACCAGCGAGATCGTCTGCACCACGCTTGAGGTGGTGCGTTCGCCCACCGATTGCGCCGTGCCCTGGACCTGCAGGCCTTCCAGGCAGCCGATCAGGCCGATCACCACCGCAAAGATCGGCGCCTTCGACATGCCGACCAGGAAATGCCGCAGCTCGATGGTGTCGTGCATGCGCGCGTAATAGGCCTGCGGCGGGATGTCGAGGCTGAACGCGCCCACCGACATGCCGCCGAGCAGGCCGGCGACCATGGCGATGAAGGTCAACAGCGGCAGCATCACCAGCAGCGCCAGCACGCGCGGGATCACCAGCAGGTCGATCGGGTCGAGCCCGAGCGTGCGGATCGCGTCGACCTCCTCGCGGCTGACCATCGCGCCGATCTGCGCGGTAAAGGCGCTGGCGGTGCGCCCGGCCAGCAGGATCGCGGTCAGCAGCACGCCGAATTCGCGCAGGAAAGCGATGTTGACCAGCTCCACCACCAGGATCGTGGCGCCGAAGTCGGCCAGGATCGTGGAGCCCAGGAACGCGATCACCGCGCCGACCAGGTACGACAGCAGCGCCACCAGCGGCACCGCGTCGAGGCCGACCTGTTCCATGTGGTGCACGGTGGCGGTGATGCGCAGGCGGCGCGGCTGGACGATGGTGCGGCCCAGCTTGACCAGGTTCTCGCCCAGGAAGCTCAGCAGCGCGATCACCTCCTTCCAGTTGTCCTGCACGGCGAACCCCAGCCGCGCCAGCGCCGCCTGGAAGCCGTAGTCGCGCTTGCGCTTCGGGCGCTCGTCGGCGACATCCTCGATCGCCGCGACCAGCGCGCGGTGGTCGTCGCGGAACGAGAACACGTCGTAGTCGATGCCGTGGCGGCGCGCGAAACGCAGCAGCTGCAGCACGCCCGCCGAATCCAGCCGCTCCACGGCGGTGACGTCGACCGACTTCACCTCGCCCAGGTCGGCGCGCAGCGCCTCGCCGACCGCGAGCGCGTGCTCCAGCGTCCACTGCCCGCGCAGGCGCAGGCGGCCGCTGCCTTGCGGATCGACGTCGATGGCCGGTGCGTTGCCGCGGGTGACGCTCATGCGCGGTTGCGTCCTCATGTCCAGCGGGTATCCGCCCCGCGATAGCGCGATGCGGCGAGCATACAGGCTACCAAGACTGCGCGACCCGCATGCATCGCCCGGACAGGTGCCAGCACGCCCGTGCGCATGCGATCCTGTGCCGATGTCACAGGCCTTCCCGCAGACCATCGGCTACGCCGCCCGCATCGCCTTCGTGGTGGAACTGGCCGAGCGCCTGCATGCCTACGGCACCACCGCGCAGCGGCTCGAGGGCGCGCTGGTCTCGGTGTCGCAGAAGCTGGGGCTGGACTGCGAGCCGATGGCGAACCCGACCGGGATGGTGTTGTCGTTCAGCGACCCGACGCGGCCGCCGGGCGACAGCGACACCACCCGCGTGATCCGGGTGCCGCCGGGCGACAACGACCTGGCCAAGCTGTGCGAGGCCGATCGCATCGCCGAGGAGGTCATGGCCGGGCAGGTGGGGCTGGCCGAGGGCTACGCCGCGCTGCGCGCGCTCGACCGCCCCCCGAGCCGCCGCGACAAGGTGCTGCTGGCGCTGGCTTTCGGGCTGGCCTCGGCCAGCGTGGCGGGGCTGCTGCGCCTGCCGTGGCTGGACATCGCCACCGCCGGCCTGATCGGGCTGCTGGTGGGGCTGGTCGACTGGGTTTCGGGACCGCGCCCGCGCCTGCGCGAAGCCGGCGAGGCGATCTCGGCGATGCTGGCGGCGACCGTGGCGATCATCGTGGCCAGTTTCGTCGGGCCGTTGAACCTCAACACGGTGGTGATCGCGGCGTTGATCGTGCTGGTGCCCGGCATGACCCTGACCAACGCGGTCAACGAACTGACCAGCCAGCACCTGATGTCGGGCACGGCGCGCTTCGCCGGGGCGATCAGCACCATGCTCAAGCTCACCGTCGGCACCATGATCGCGCTGACCGCGGCGCAGATCCTCGGCGTCGAACCGCAGGTGCGCGCGCTGCGGCCGCAGCCGGACTGGGTGGAGTGGGGCGCGCTATTCACCGGGGTGCTGGCGTTCGCGGTGCTGTTCCGCGCCGCACGTCGCGACTATCCCCTGGTGATGCTGGCGGCGGTGGCGGGCTATCTCATCCCGCGGCTGGTCGGGGATTCGTGGGGCAGCACCGCCGGCATCTTCCTCTCGGCGCTGGTGCTCACCGCGGCCGGCAACGGCTATGCGCGCTGGGCCAAGCGCCCCGGCGCCCTGGTCCGCGTGCCGGGCATCATCCTGATGGTGCCCGGCAGCACCAGCGTGCGCAGCCTGCTGACCCTGATCCAGCAGCAGGATTTCGCCGCCGGCCAGCAGGCCGCGATGGCGGTGCTCAATATCCTGCTGGCGCTGATCGCCGGCCTGCTGTTCGGCAACCTGCTGCTGCCGACGCGGCGGAATCTATGATTGGTGATTCGTAAAGACGGGCCTTTGTAGGAGCGGCTTCAGCCGCGAGCTTTCTCCGGACATTTATCCAGGATCAAAAGCTCGCGGCTGAAGCCGCTCCTACGGAAAAGAAAAACGCCGGCATGAGCCGGCGTTTCCATTCAAGCGGATCCGATCACTTCTTGATCAGGAAATCCTCGACCTTCTTGCCCTTCTTGGTCAGCGCCGCCATCCAGCGCGGCTGCTTGCCGCGGCCGGTCCAGGTTTCCTTGGGGTTGGCCGGGTTGCGGTACTTCGGTGCCACCTTGCCGAGCTTGCGGCCCTTCTTCGCGACCTTGCGGGTCGCCGTCGCGGTCGACTTGGTGGCGCGGCCGCCGAACAGTTCGGCGATGGTATAGCCCTCGGCCTCGGCCAGCTGGCGCAGCTTGCTGCGCACGGTGGCGACGGGCTTGCGCTTCTTGAGCGTGGTCTTGCGCGCCTTGGCCTTGCTGATCAGCGAGTCCAGTTCTTTGGGCGAGAGGCCGTTCAAGTCGATTGACATCAAATACTCCGGATTATCTGGGGGATTGAAGCCAATCCATGGCGGTTTCGCGATGATAATCGCAAAGCTTGATTATCCAAAGCCGCGGATTGCAGCGCGGAGCCTGAACGCGTGATTCGAAGCGCGGTTTCCGGCAGAAATCACACGACATTTATGGACCGGAAAGTCGCCATTCGCACGCGCGAAATCAGGAGGGAACGGCACTGCTGTCGTGGCGGCGATGTCGGGAAAGCAAGGACGCTTTTGTAGGAGCGGCTTCAGCCGCGAGCTTTTCCTGGCGCTTTTCGAGGATACAAAGCTCGCGGCTGAAGCCGCTCCCACACATGGAGATATCGGGCGAGGTTAGCGCAGGCGCGCGAACAGCGCCTCGCGATCGAGATTCTCCGCGGCATCCGCGCTGCGCGCACGATATTCGAACGTGCCGGCCGACAGGCCGCGGTCGGAGACCACCACGCGATGCGGGATGCCGATCAGCTCGATGTCGGCGAACATCTGGCCGGGGCGCAGGCCGCGGTCGTCGAGCACGGTTTCGATGCCGGCGTCGGACAGTTCGCGATACAGCGCTTCGGCCGCTGCGGCCACGGTGTCGTCGCGCTTCGGGTTGATCACGCACACCGCTACCCGCCACGGCGCCATCGCGTCGGGCCAGAGGATGCCGCTGGCATCGAAGTTCTGTTCGATCGCGGCGGCGACGATGCGCGAGATGCCGATGCCGTAGCAGCCCATCTTCAGCACCCGCGGCTTGCCCTGTTCGTCGAGCACGGTGCAGCCCATGGCTTCGGCATATTTGTCGCCGAGCTGGAACACGTGGCCGACCTCGATGCCGCGCACGATGCGCAGTTCGCCGCCGTCGGCCGCGCGGTCGCCCTCGACCACGTTGCGGATGTCGGCGACGGCGTCGGGCTCGGGCAGGTCGCGGCCCCAGTTGACGCCGGTGAGGTGGAAGCCTGCCTCGTTGGCGCCGACGACGAAGTCGGCCATCGCCGCGACCTCGCGGTCGGCGACGATGCGGATCGGCTGCTTCGGTGCCACCGGGCCGAGGAAGCCCGGCTCGCTGCCCAGGTGGGCGAGGATTTCGGCCTCGGTGGCCATGCGGTAACCGGCCAGGCCTTCGACCTTGGCCAGCTTGATCTCGTTGGCGTCGTGGTCGCCGCGCACCAGCGCGAGCACGAACTGCTCGTTGCCTTCGGCGTCGGTACCAATGACCGCGATCGACTTGGCCGTGCGCTGCAGCGCGATGCCCAGCAGCGCGGCGACGTCCTCGCAGGTTTTCTGCGTGGGCGTGTCGACCTTGCGCATCGCCTCGCCAGCGGCCGTGCGCGGGCCGGGTGGGGCGGCCTGCGCGGCCTCGATGTTGGCGGCGTAGTCGGATGCGGTGGAGAAGGCGATCGCGTCCTCGCCCGAATCGGCAAGCACGTGGAATTCCTGCGAGGCGTCACCGCCGATCGCGCCGGTGTCGGCCTGCACCGCGCGGAAGCGCAGCCCCAGGCGGGTGAAGATACGCACGTAGGCCGCGTGCATGGCCTCGTACGAGCGCCTCATGCCGTCGTCGTCGAGGTCGAACGAATAGGCGTCCTTCATCAGGAACTCGCGCGAGCGCATCACCCCGAAGCGCGGGCGGATCTCGTCGCGGAACTTGGTCTGCACCTGGTAGAAGTTCAACGGCAGCTGCTTGTAGCTCGCCAGCTCGTTGCGGGCGAAGTCCGTGATCACTTCCTCGGCGGTCGGCGCGTAGCAGTACTCGGCCTCCTTGCGGTCGCGAATCTTCAGCAGCTGGCCGCCGAACTTCTGCCAGCGTCCGGTTTCTTCCCACAGCTCCCTGGGCTGGATGGTCGGCATCAGCAGCTCGATCGCCCCTGCGCGGTCCATCTCCTCGCGCACGATCGCCTCGACCTTGCGCAGCACGCGCAGGCCCAGTGGCGACCAGGTGTACAGGCCCGCGGCGAGCTTGCGCAGCATCCCGGCCTTGAGCATCAGCTTGTGGCTGACGATCTCGGCTTCGGCCGGGGTTTCCTTGACGGTATGCAGATGGAATTGCGACAGGCGCATGGGCGTGGCGGTTGGCGAAGGGTTGGCCATTCTGCCATGCGGCAGTGCAGCAGGCTTGGGTATGCAGGCCGCGGCCTTCCGGTTTTCCCCTCCTGCAACGCGGGGGAGGAGGTGCGTTTGCGAGCCATCGCCCGGATGTGCGATACCTCAGGAGAGGCCCAGAACAACTGTCGTCATCCCCGCGGCTCCCAACAGACGCATGCCTGGTCACGCAGGGATCCAGTGACTTCAAACGCTTGAGATCCGAAAACACCGGATGACCAGGTGTTCGCCTGTGGGCCACCCCGCCTTCGCGGAATGACGATCAAAAGCAAAGTTGTCCAGGTCCTAGCGGTCGCCGTGGACTTCGATCGCCGGGTCCGGCTCGATCGGAATGCGTTCGTACTTGCGCCCCTTGGGCGCGGCGTCGGTGACGTGCAGGGCGCCGTCGTCGTCGCGCCAGCGGTACAGCACCGGACGCGAGTCCTCGAAGTTGGCGGCGGCGGCCGCTTCGGCGCGGGCCTGTTTTTCCCGTGCCAGTTCGGGCGGGTCGCGCGACAGCCACCAGGCCACCGCCACGCCGGCCACCACGCCCAGCACGAGCGCCCAGGTCAGTCGCATCAGCCGTCCCCCGCGGCCATCGTGATGGCGTTACTTCGCCGCGGTCGCGTTGCTTTCGGCGCAGTTGGCCTTGAGCAGGGCGCGCGCGAGTTCGAGCTGGTTGCTGCGCTCGGTGTCGTCGAGGACCTTGTCGGGCTTGCCGTCGCCGTCGGTGTCCTGCTGCACCGGGCTCTTGCTTTCGAGCAGGAGGATGTTCGCGCGTGACTGGGCACACTGCGGCGATTCGGCGGGCTGGGCAGCCGCTGCCTCGACCGGCCTGGCGGGGCCGCGGCCGCTTTCGGTGCGCTCGGTGTAGTTGCCCTTGGCGGGTGGGGTCTGCGAATAGTGGGTGATGCCGTTGGCATCCTTCCACTGGTAAAGCTCGCCGGCGGAGACAGCCGCGGCCGCAAGCAGCAGGGACAGGCCGAACAGGGGAACAAGCGCGTGGCGGGTCATCGGGACATCCTGCAGGAAGCGGTTCGCGCGGGGATTGCAGCATCGCGGGCGCGCCGGCGCAAGCCATGGCGTACCGAATCGTGACCGCGCCACGGCCTGCCGCCGCGTCGCCGGGGCGGATACACTCGCCCCCATGGACGACCAGCCCCTGCAACGCCCGCGCGGCCGCGGCATCTACCTGCTGCCCAACCTGTTCACCACCGGCGGCCTGTTCGGCGGTTTTTTCGCGATCATCGCGGCCTCCCAGGGCCGTTTCGAGGCCGCCTGCGTGGCAATCTTCATCGCCGCCATCCTCGACGGCCTCGACGGCCGCGTCGCCCGGCTGACCAACACCCAGAGCGAGTTCGGCGTGCAGTACGACTCGCTGGCCGACCTGATCAGCTTCGGCATGGCGCCGGCGCTGGTGATGTACCACTGGGCGCTGGTGTCGCTGAAGCTCGATGGCGGCACCCTCGGCAAGATCGGCTGGCTGGCGGCATTCCTGTACGCGGCCTGCGCGGCGCTGCGGCTGGCGCGCTTCAACAGCCAGGTCGGCAAGGTCGACAAGCGCTGGTTCATCGGCCTGGCCAGCCCGGCGGCGGCGGGCCTGATGGCCAGCTTCGTCTGGACCTTCCACGGCCTGGACTGGAGCGGCGACGAACTGCGCTATGCCGCGCTGGCCGTCACCATCGTCAGCGGCCTGCTGATGGTCAGCGGGCTGCGCTACAGCAGCTTCAAGGGCGGGCGCGGGCCGAAGTCGGACCGGGTGCCGTTCTTCGCTCTGCTGATCGCGGTGGCGGTGATCATCGCGCTGGTGATCGAGCCGGCCAAGACGCTGCTGGCCGCGTGCGTGCTGTACGCGCTGTCGGGGCCGGTGCTGTGGTTCAAGCGGCGCAGGCTGTCGAACGAGGGCGAAACGGAGTCGTTGCCGTGAGCTGGGATCCGCTGCAGCACGAAATCCTCGAGGCCCTCGGCCATACCGTGTACCGCACTGCCGGGCCGGCGCCGACGGTGTTGCCCGATGACGCCCTGCTGCATGCGCTGCTGCGCGCGGCCGGACGCGACGCGGATGCCGCCGACGCGGCGGCGCTGTGCCGCGAGTGGATGCCGACCGCGCGCCTGCGCGACCCGGCCGCAAAACGCGCGCTGTGGCCGCGGCTGCGCGCACTGCGGGCGACGACGCGCCCGCGCTGAGCGGGACGCGGGGCCATGAGCGCGATCGCCTCCGACCGGGCCGACACGGCGAAGGGCCGCCTGCGGCCGATGCGCGAGGACGACCTCGACACGGTGATGGAGATCGAGCGTCGCGCGTATCCGTTCCCGTGGACCCACGGCATCTTCCGCGACTGCCTGCGCGCCGGCTATCCGGCGTGGATCCTGCACGAAGGCGAACGCATCCTCGGCTACGGCGTGCTCAGCATCGCCGCCGACGAGGCGCACGTGCTCAACCTGTGCATCGAACCGCGCTTGCAGAGTCACGGCCTCGGCCGGCGGCTATTGCGTGCGCTGCTCAAGCTCGCGCATGGGCATGGCGCGCAGCGCGTGTTCCTCGAGGTGCGGCCGTCGAATCCGCACGCGATCGCGTTGTACGAGGATGAAGGCTTCAACGAGATTGGCCGCCGGCCGCGCTATTACCCGACGCATGTCGGGCGCGAGGATGCGATCGTGATGGCGATCGAGTTGCTGGACTAGCAACTTCGGCCGGGCCGGCTCTTGCAAAGCAAAGGCGTTTCGCGCCCTGCGGGCGCGAGCCACCTTTCTTTGCTTGTGCAAAGAAACCTGGCGCAAAGAAACACACCCCGCCTGCGCGCCCGATGCTGCGCATCGGGTCCGCGGAGCCGGCGGGAATTTCCGGAAGGGCCATCTTGGCCTTGCCGGAAACGCCGCACATCCATGTGCGGCGCCCTGCGGGTTTTGCCCGCCGGCTCCGCCGCTTCGGAGGGGCTCCGAAGGGCGAAAGGCGACAGCAAAAGCAGCAGCAAAAGCAGCAGCAAAAGCAGCAGCAAAAGCAGGGCAAGCACGCTGATTGATGAATATCTGGCAGCGCTGGCCGTGGCGCGATTCAGAATGCCGGATCACGCCAGGCGATGTCGCCGGCGATGACGGTCATCAGGCTGGTCGTCGCCGGCAACGCTTCCATCGGCACGGCATCGTCCAGGACATCCTGCGAGAGCACGGCGAGGTCGGCGACGTAGCCGGGCGCGAGCTTGCCCTTGCGGTCTTCCTCGAACTCCGCGTACGCGCTGCCGGCCGTGTAGGCGCGCAGCACCTGCTCGCGGCTCAGCGCCTGTCCGGGCGCCGCGGGGAGTTGCTGCGCCCAGAGCATGTTGAGCCACGGATTCGCAGGGCCGTCGCTGCCCAGCGCGAGGGGAATGCCAGCGTCCAGCAGCCCCGACAGCGGGCTTTGCGCCATGGCGGGGCTGGGCAAGGTGAAGTGCGAAGGGTTCTGCACCACCACCACGCCGAAGTCGCGAGCGCGGGCCAGCAGGTCCGCGCGGAGGCCGTCGCCGTGTTCGAAACGCAGGCGTCGCTGCTTCCATTCCGCTTCCGGGGCGATGGCGGCCATGGCATCCAGCACCGCCTCGGCGGTGGCGTCGCCGGCGATGTGCAGCAGCGGCTGGTCGTTGCGGGCGACGATCTCGCGCAACAGCTGCTCGATCTCGTCGCGGCTGAAGTTCAGGCGCCCGCGCAGGTCGGTCCCCGTGTAGGGCCGGCGCATGGCGGCGCCGTGTTCGATCGGGGTGCCGTCGAGGATCCACTTGGTGCCGAAAACGCGGATGTGCGCGGCACCGGCCACGTTGCGCGGCAGGTCGGCACCGTCGACGCGGTCGCCCAGGCGCGCCGGTGCCGGGATGCGGATCAGGCGCAGGCGCTGAGGTGCTCCGGACTGTTGCCATAACGCGACAAAACGTGCCGGCGGCATCATCGCCATGGCCTGCAGCGAGGTGGTGCCGTACTTCGCCATTTCCGCGGCGTAGCCCTGGAGGTCGGCGATCTCCACCTCGTCGGGCAGCGGCGGCTGCGAATGGCGCATGCGCCACTGCGCGTACTCGTACAGGCGCCCGTCGAACCCGCCGTCCGCGTCCTTGCCGTACCAGCCTCCAGGTACCGGAATTGCGGGATCGATCCGCAGAAGACGCTGCGCCGCGCCATTGACGATCGTGCCGTGGCCGGTCATCGCCTGCAGGATGACCGGCCGTGTCGGCTGCAGCGCGTCGAGGGTCGCGGCGGTGAAGCCGGGGTCGTTGAAGACCGCGGCGCCGATGGTCGCGCTGATCCAGCCGTCGCCGGCGGTGGGCTGCGCTGCCAGCGCGGCTTCGAGCTGGGCGCGGGTCGGATCGGGCAAGGGCAGTTCGAGGCGGGTCGACGTCCACCACGCGCCGAGATGCACGTGCGCATCGTTGATGCCGGGCACCACGCGGTGGCCCTTCAGGTCGATGCGTCGGGTCCTGACATTGGCGAGCCCGAGGATCGTCGCGTCGTCGCCGACCGCGACGATCCGGCCGTCGTCGATCGCGATGGCGCTCGCCGCCGGATTCGCGGCATCGCCGGTCCAGATGCGGCCGTTGTGGAGGATGGTCTCGGCCGCCGCCGCGTTGCCGGCGACCGGTAGCAGGCAGCACAGGAGCAGGCAGGGCAGGAGCAGGGCGCGCATCGCGTGGATTCCCGTGGGCTTTCCGGAAGCCACGTGATGCGATGCCGGCGCAGGCCAGTCCGCGCGGGCCAGGGCCGTTCCGGCCGGGCCGTGCCCGTCGTCAGCGCGCGCCCGTCAGCCCAGCCGGGCCCGCTGGACCGACAGGGCCTCGAGCTTCGCGGCCCAGTCGGCCAGGCGCTGGCGCTCCTGCTCGACCACGGCGGGCGGCACGCTGCCACCGAACTTCGCCAGCTTGGCCTCGCTCTTGTCCTTCTCGGCGGCGACCTTGGCGATCTCCTTGTCCAGGCGCGTGCGTTCGGCGTCCAGGTCCACCAGGCCTTCCAGCGGCACGAACAGCTGCATCTCGCCGACCACGGCGGGTGCGGCCGCCGGCGGTTCGCCGGCCAGCATCTCGATGCGCTCGAGCCTGCACAGGAAGCGCAGCTGTGCGTCGAAGCGGGCGATCCGCGCGCGTCCGGTGTCGTCGCCACCGCGCACCAGCAAGGACACTTGCTTTGCCGGCGACACGCCCAGTTCGCTGCGGATCCGGCGCACGGCGGAAATGACGTCCTTCAACCATTCGACATCCGATTCGGCCGCCGCCAGCCCGTCGGTCAGGTACTCCTTGCCGTCGAACATCGTCGGGTAGGCCTGGACCATGATGCTGCCGGACTTGCCCCGCTTCGGCGCGACGGCCTGCCACAACTCTTCGGTCACGAACGGGGCCAGCGGGTGGAGCATGCGCAGCAGCGCGTCGAGCACGTAGACCAGCGTGTGGCGCGTGCTGTTCGCCGCCTCGGCGTCGCCGCCGTTGAGCGCCGGCTTGGCGAGTTCCACGAACCAGTCGCAGAACTGGTTCCAGGCGAACTCGTACAGGCATTGCGCCAGCAGGTCGAAGCGGTAGCTGGCGAAATGCTCGCCGGCTTCGGCACTCGTGCGCGCCAGCTGCGAGAGGATCCACTTTTCCGCATCGGTCTTCGGCTGTGGCGCACCTGCGAACACTGCATCGTCGCCGATGTTCATCAGCGCGAAGCGGGTCGCGTTCCACAGCTTGTTGCAGAAGTTCTTGTAGCCCTCGGCGCGCGCCAGGTCGAACTTGATGTCGCGGCCCGGGCCGGCCAGCGCGGCCATGGTGAAGCGCAGCGCGTCAGCACCGTGGGCGTTGATGCCGTCCGGGAATTCCTTGCGCGTGGCCTTCTCGATCCTTGGCGCGTCCTGCGGCTTCATCAGCCCCGTGGTGCGCTTGGCGACCAGCGCGTCGGCGCTGATGCCGTCGATGATGTCGAGCGGATCGAGCACGTTGCCCTTCGACTTGGACATCTTCTGCCCGTGCGAATCGCGCACCAGGCCGGTCATGTAAACGTCGCGGAACGGCACGCGGCCGACCAGCCGGTCGGTCATCATGATCATGCGCGCGACCCAGAAGAAGATGATGTCGAAGCCGGTCACCAGCACGCTGGTCGGCAGCGCGATGTCGAAGCCCAGCTCGCCCATCGCGTCCTCGTCCGGCCAGCCCTGGGTGCTGAACGGGAACATCGCCGATGAGAACCAGGTTTCCAGCACGTCCGGGTCCTGGTGCAGCGGCGCATCGCCGAGACCGTGCTTCTCGCGCACCTCGGCCTCGCTGCGACCGACGTATACCTTGCCTGCTTCGTCGAACCACGCCGGGATGCGATGACCCCACCAGAGCTGGCGGCTGATGGTCCAGTCCTGGATGTTTTCGAGCCAGTGGCGGTAGGTGTTGATCCAGTTCGGCGGGACGAACTTCACCTCTCCGGACTCGACCAGTTCGAGTCCGCGCTTCGCCAGCCCGTCCATTTTCACGAACCACTGGTCGGTCAGGAACGGCTCGATCACCTGGCCGCTGCGGTCGCCGAACGGCTGCATGATCGGCTTCGATTCGACCAGTGGCTCGCCATCGGCGCCGGTGACGGCCAGGCCTTCGGCGGTGATCTCGGCGACGACGCGGGCGCGGGCTTCATAGCGGTCGAGGCCGCGCAATTCCGGCGGCACCAGGTTCACCTCGGACACGTCGCCGACATCCTCGCCGCGCGCCGCGCGGCCGGCAATGGCCGCGCTGTCCTCGTACGACAGGCCGTCGGTGCGCATGCGCGCCTGATCGTCCATCAACGCGTACAGCGGGATGCCGTGGCGCCGCGCGACCTGGTAATCGTTGAAGTCGTGCGCACCGGTGATCTTGACCGCGCCGGAGCCGAAGTCCGGGTCGGGATACTCGTCGGAGATGATCGGGATCAAACGCCGATGCGCCTTCGGGCCGACCGGGATCTCGCACAGCTTGCCGACGATCGGCGCGTAGCGCGCGTCCGACGGATGCACCGCCACCGCGCCGTCGCCGAGCATGGTTTCCGGGCGGGTGGTGGCGATGGCGATGTAGTCGCGCGTTTCGCGCAGGGTGACGTTGCCGTCGGCGTCGCGTTCGATGTACTCGTAGGTCTCGCCGCCGGCCAGTGGATACCTGAAGTGCCACATGTGGCCGGGGACTTCGCGGTTCTCGACCTCCAGGTCGGAGATCGCGGTCTTCAGCACCGGGTCCCAGTTGACCAGGCGCTGGCCGCGGTAGACCAGGCCTTGCTCGTGCAGGCGCACGAAGGCTTCGGTGACCGCGTTCGACGCCATCGGATCCATGGTGAACACGCTGCGCGACCAGTCGCCGCTGGCGCCGAGGCGGCGCATCTGCCGTTCGATGGTGTCGCCGGAGTGCTGCTTCCACTCCCAGACCTTTTCGATGAACTTGTCGCGACCGAGCGAATCGCGGGTTTCGCCGTTGCCTTCGAGCGCGAGGTTGCGGCCCACCACCATCTCGGTGGCGATGCCGGCGTGGTCGGTGCCCATCTGCCACAGCGTGCGGAACCCGCGCATGCGGTGGTAGCGCACCAACGCGTCCATCAGCGTGTGCTGGAACGCGTGGCCCATGTGCAGGGTGCCGGTGACGTTCGGCGGCGGCAGCAGGATCGTGTAGGCCGGCCCATCGCCCTGCGGCGCGAACACGCCGCTGGCTTCCCACTGCGCGTAGAGGCGCGATTCGAAGGACTTGGGGTCGTAGCCGGTGGTCAGTGCAGTCATGGGGATCCGCTTTTGGTCGTCATTCCCGCGCAGGCGGGACTCCAGTGTCTGTGCCCGTGGGCCGCCTTGCGCGCAGGTGCCCCGTTCCTGCTTGCGCGGAAACGGCGGCAACGCATGCAATCGCGCGGCACTACATATCGTATTTGTTCACGTCCATCCCGCGCGCCTTGTACTGCTTCCAGCGCTCGCGCAGCGGGCCACGCGCGGAATCGTCGGCGGGCACCACTTCCAGCACCCGCTCGAAACCGCCTTCCACCGCCGCGTCGCGCAGGTTGATCACCAGCGGGCGCAACGGTGCGTCGACTTCCGGCGGGGCGATCAGCACCGCGGCCTCGTCCTCGTCGACATCGACGCCGGCGATCTGGTGCGGGATGAAGACGTCGTCGCCCATGTCCCACAGCAGGTCGTCCAGCGCCTCGGCCTGCGCCGCGTCGCGCGCCAGCACCAGCGTCCACAGGTTGGCGTCGTGGGCCTTGCGCGCCAGCTCGCACACCAGCCGCAGCGGTTCCTCGCGGAAGCGCGGCTTGGAGATCAGGTAGAAGTCGGCGCGCATGCGGGCAGGAATCCGTGGTGGGTGGTTCGAGGATGGGGGACCGGACGGCAGGTGCCAATCACGATCCCCCTCCGCGGATCACGCCACCCGGTCCAGCAGCCACTGGCTCAGCAGCCCCACCGGGCGGCCCGTCGCCATGCCGCGCTTGCCTTCGCCGCTGGCGGTGCCGGCGACGTCCAGGTGCGCCCAGCGCTGGCCCTCGGTGAAGCGCGACAGGAAGCAGCCGGCGGTGACCGCGCCGGCCCAGCGGCCGCCGATGTTGTAGACGTCGGCGAAGCTCGAATCGAGCATGCCCTGGTATTCGTCCCACAGCGGCAGGCGCCAGGCGCGGTCGAAGACGTTCTCGCCGGCGTCGAGCAGCTCGGCGCCGAGGTCGTCGTGCTTGGTCATCAGGCCCGAGGCGAAGCGGCCCAGCGCCACCATGCAGGCGCCGGTGAGCGTGGCGACGTCGACGGTCGCCTGCGGCTCGTACCTCTGCACGTAGGTCAGCGCGTCGCACAGGATCAGGCGGCCTTCGGCGTCGGTGTTGCCGACCTCGATGGTCTTGCCCGACATCGAGGTGATCACGTCGGACGGGCGATAGGCGTTGCCGTCGATGGCGTTCTCCACCGCCGGCACCACCACGACCAGGTTGATCGGCAGCTTCATCTTCACCGCCGCGACGAAGGTGCCGATGACGGTGGCGCCGCCGCACATGTCGTACTTCATCTCCTCGATGCCGCCCTGGGTCTTGAGGTTGACGCCGCCGGTGTCGAAGGTGATGCCCTTGCCGACCAGGGCGAACGGCTTGGCGTCGCCGCCGCCATTCCATTTCAGCACCACGAGGTGCGGACGGTTGGCCGAGCCGCGCGCGACGGCGAGCAGCGAGCCCATGCCCAGCGATTCCATCTGCTTTTCGTCGAGGATCTCGGATTCGGCGCCGTTGGCGGCGGCGAACGTGCGCGCCTGGTCGGCGATGTAGGCCGGGTTGCAGATGTTGGGCGGCAGGTTGCCCAGGTTGCGCGCGAACTCGACGCCTTCGGCGATCGCGACGCCCTGCGCCAGCGCGGTGGCGTCGTCGCCGGCGATGGCCAGCGACTTCAGCCCGCTGTCGTCGTGCTTGGCCTTGTTCTTGTCGCCGAGGGTGGCGGTGTAGCGGTAGCAGGCATGCGCGGCGGCGATCACCGCCTGGCGGATGTTCCAGGCGGTGTCGCGGCCGGGGACCTCGAGTTCGGACAGCGTGAACAGCGCACCGGCGCCGGCGCCGCCCTTGAGCGCGCGCGCGGCGTCGCCCACGGCCTTGAGGTACTGCGGGACCGCGAACTTGGCCTTCTCGCCCAAGCCGATCACCAGCACGCGCGCGGCGGTGATGCCGGGCAGGTCGTGCAGCAGCGCGGTGCGGCCGGTCTTGCCGGACACGTCACCGCGTTCGACGAGGGCCTTCAGGCGGCCGCCGCTGGCGGCGTCGAGGGCGTCCCCGGCCGGGGACAGCGACTTGTCGGCGAAGACGCCGACGATGACGCAATCGGTGGCGGCGGAGGCGGGGGCGGACTGGTTCAGGGCGAATTCGAGGGTCATGGGGTCTTTTATGTCTCTGCAATGCGAATGGCCGCGTCGGCGGCCGCGGGCGGCGGGACTCCGGCGGACGCCGGGGCGCGCTCATCGCCGGCATGGACCTGGCCGGCATGAACGCTTCCTCACAGAATCCGTGAAGTGTTCCTTACAATTGACCGTTCACCCTGCAGCGGGACGCTGCCGGTGCTGCGGCCGACGTGACGCGGTTGGACCCCCAATTCTAAGGCAACCCCGCCTGATGCCGAAAAAGCTCGACTCCTACCTGTTCCGCGAGTTCGCGCAGGCCACCTTCGCCACCCTGGTGGTACTGATGATCGTCAGCCTCGGCGGCGTGTTCGCCGACGTGCTGGGCGACGTCGCACGCGGCCGGGTGCCGGCCGGGATGATGCTGGCCCAGCTGGGCCTGCAGATCCTCAATTACCTGCCGCTGATCCTGCCGCTGGGGCTGATGCTGGGCCTGCTGCTGGCGGTCGGGCGCCTGTACCGCGACTCGGAAATGCCGGTGCTGACCGCGATCGGCGTCGGCCCGCGGCGCCTGCTGCGGCCGGTGCTGATGCTGGCGCTGCCGGTGGTGGGGCTGATCGCGCTGTGCTCGCTGTGGCTGGGGCCGTGGGCGCTGGACTACTCGCAGAAGATGATCGAAACCGGCAACCGCAGCCTGCTGGTCGCCGGACTGGAGCCGGGGCGCTTCATCGAACTGCCCGGCGGCGGTGGCGTGGTCTATGTCGGCTCGATGTCCAACGACGGCACCGCGCTGACCCGCGTGTTCGTCTACCGCCAGAAGGGCGACCGCCTCGACGTCACGACCGCGCGCAGCGGCAAGCTCAACGTCGAGGGCGAGGAGCGCTTCCTCACCCTGGACCAGGGCTTCGAGGTCGAGGGGCCGCTGGGCGCGGGGCGCGACTATCGCCTGATGCGCTACGCCAGCAACGATCTGCGGCTGCCGGACGCCGGCGAAAAATCCGACGAAAACGACCCCGAGCGCCTGCCCACCAGCGCGCTGCTCGGCGATCCGCGCCCCGAGGCCGCCGCGCAGCTGCACTTCCGGCTGGGGCCGCCGCTGCTGGCGCTGGCGTTCGCGCTGCTGGCCGTTCCGTTGGGCCGCAGTTCGCCGCGGCAGACGCGCTACGGACGGGTGATGCTCGGCTTCCTCGCCTACATGGTCGGCATGAACCTGATGTACATGGGCACCGACTGGCTGGCCAAGGGCAAGCTGCCGCTCGCGGTCGGGCTGTGGTGGCTGCTGCTGCCATTGCTGGCATTCGCCATCTGGGCCTACCTGCGCGACGGACGGATGCGCAAGGCGCGGTTGCCGCGGCTGGCGGCGAGGGCACAGCGATGACGCCGTTCCCGAAGATCCATGACCTGTACGTCAGTCGCATGGTGGTGACCACCGTCCTGCTGACCTGGACGGTGCTGGTGGGCCTGGACGTGGTCAACGCCATGGTCAGCGAGTTCGGCGATATCGGGAAGGGCAACTACGGCTTCCTCCAGGCGCTGACCCATATCGCCTACACGGTGCCGCGCCGCGCCTACACGATGTTCCCCACCGTCGCGGTGATCGGCGCGCTGATGGCGCTGGGGCAGCTGGCCGCGAGTTCCGAACTGACCGCACTGCGCGCCGTGGGGCTGTCGCGGCGCCGGCTCAGCCTGTCGGTGGCCGCGCCGCTGCTGGTGCTGACTGCATTGATGGTGGTCAACGGCGAAAGCCTGGCGCCGTGGGCGCAGCGCAGCGCCGACAGCCTCAAGGCGGCCGCCAAGTCGAAGGACATGACCATCGCCCAGTACTCCGGGCTCTGGGCGCGCGAGGGCGACACCTTCCTCAACGCCCAGAACGGGCAGGAACACGCCGACGGCAAGGACACCTGGCTGCAGCTCGACGACGTGCGCCTGTTCGAGTTCGCCAAGGACGGGCGGCTGGAATCGATCGCCCGGGTGGCCACCGCCGAGCACCGCAAGAGCGGCTGGCTGCTGCGCGGCGTCAACCGCACCTATTTCGAGGGCAACGCCGTCACCCAGACCGAGGTGATGGAGGAGCGCTGGACCTCGCAGCTCGACGCCGCGGCGCTGGCCGCCAGCGCCAGCAACATCTGGCGCCCGCGCTACATGTCCGCGCACGACCTGCGCAGCGGCATCACCTATCGCAAGCGCAACAGCCTCGATGCCAGCGAGTTCGAGGAGTACTACTGGGGCCGCTGGTTCTATCCGCTCAACGTGCTGGCGCTGTGCCTGGCGGCGATCCCGTTCGCGTTCGGCACCCTGCGCAGCGGCGGCGCCGGCAAGCGGCTGTTCATCGGCATCGTGTTCGCGCTCGGTTTCTGGCTGCTGCAGATGCAGTTCGTGAAGCTGGCCGGCGTGTACCGCTTCGACTACCGCATCGCCTACCTGATGCCGCCGCTGGTGATGCTGGGCGTCTCGGCCTGGCTGTTCCGGCGACGGAGTGGATGAACGCCCGGCCACGGATGAAGGCAAGGCGACCGCGATACACGCGATCCGATCCCTTCTCCCGCTTGCGGGAGAAGGTGCCCAAGGCGGATGAGGGCGCGAGCGCAGCGAGCTGCTGTTGCGCTCGCTCTCGCCGCCGAAAGGCCAGAGGCAAGGGCGGCTCGTTTACTTGCCCCCATCCGATTCGCGCGCGTTGCCTACCGCCCGGCTTTCGGCCTGCGCACGACCCGCGTCCCGCTGACGCGGTCATGCCAGGCCAGCCGGTCGCGATCGAACCACGCCCACCAGAAACCCAGCCCGGCCGCCAGCAACGACACCGTGCCAACGAAGTAGCGCACGCATAGCGCCCGCCAGGATGGCGCACCGCCATCGGTGCCGATCACCCACAGCCGCCACGGCCGCATTCCCAGCGTCTGCCCGCCGCGCCGCCAGCTGACCACCGCGTACAGCCCGCTGAGCAGCCAGCACACCAGCCACAGCAGCCACTGCAGTCCGCTGAGCGGCGCAATGTTGTCGTGCGGATCGTGGTGGCCGGCAATCGTGTAGCCGAGGGTGAAGCACAGCGACGCCAGCATCCACAGCGCCAGCGACGGCCAGAAGTCGTAGAACAGCGCCAGCAGGCGCCAGCCGACCAGCGGGCGCGGCGGGGCGGGAGTGGGGGCTTCGGGCGTGGTGTCGGACATTCGCGAAAGGATACCGGGCACCCGGGAATGCAGGTGCGGCGGAAGCCGCGAGATTTTGCTCCCTCCCTTGCGAAGGCAGGGGAGGGTTGGGGAGGGGTGCCTTCAGTCGCACCGTAAACCGTGGGCACCCCCCTCCCAACCTCCCCCTGCCTGAGCAGGGGGAGGGGCAACAGAAAAGCTCGCGGCTTCCGCCGCCCCTGCAAGACCGCGCCTTGCACAAAGGCCCGCATGCCGGCGTCCGCGTTAGGCTTCGACACCAGTCTCGGCCTCCAGTCCCCATGCCCACGCCCGCCGACCGCCGCGCACTCACCGCAAGCCTGCCGCCGCTGCAGGAGGCCGATGCGCGGGCGATCGAGGCCTTCATCGACGCGATCTGGGCCGAAAACGGACTAGCGCGACAGTCGCTGGACAGCTACCGCCGCGATCTCGAAGGCTTCGCCCGCTGGCGCAACGGCGCGGGAGGCGGGCTGGCCGGCGCGGACCGCGCGGCACTGTTCGAGTACCTCGCCTGGCGCACCCGGCATGGCTGGTCGCCACGCAGCAACGCGCGCCTGCTGTCGACGCTGCGGGCCTTCTTCGGCCACCGCGTGCGGCAGGGCCAGCGCCAGGACGATCCGACCGCGCTGCTCGAGCCGCCTAAGCTGCCGCGCTCGCTGCCCAAGGCGCTGGCCGAAAGCCAGATCGACGCCATGCTCGCCACGCCGGACATCGCCACGCCACTGGGCCTGCGCGACCGCGCGATGCTGGAGCTGATGTACGCCGCCGGCCTGCGCGTGAGCGAGCTGGTCGGGCTGCCGGCCACCGCGGTGAACCTGCGCCAGGGCGTACTGCGCGTCACCGGCAAGGGCAGCAAGGAGCGGCTGGTGCCGCTGGGCGAGGAATCCCAGCACTGGCTCGAACGCTATCTGGCCGAATCCCGTCCGCAGCTGGCCGGCAAGCGCAGCCTGCTGCCGCTGTTCCTCGGTGCCCGCGGGCAGGCGCCGAGCCGGCAGCAGTTCTGGACCCTGGTCAAGCGCTACGCCGCCGCCGCCGGCATCGACCCGGACAAGGTCAGCCCGCACGGCCTGCGCCACAGCTTCGCCACCCATCTGCTCAACCACGGCGCCGACCTGCGCGCGCTGCAGATGCTGCTCGGTCACAGCTCGCTGTCGACCACCCAGATCTACACCCTGGTCGCACGCGAACACCTCAAGCAGCTGCACGCGAAACACCATCCACGCGGCTGAACCGGATGCCCGATGCCTGAACGCAGCGCCCGGCACCGGGCCGTCGCGGTGGGGCGCATGCGACAATGCCGGCATTCGCGTCCTGTCCCCCGGAACCCCCATGAAACCGTATCTCCTCGCCGTGCTCGGCGCCTTCAGCCTGACCGCGTGCGCGCAGACCGACAGCCCCCAGGCCGCCGCCGAAAAGGCGCCAGCCTTGGCCACCGCGCAGGCCGCCGTCGCCGGCGCCCCGGAGGTCGAGCCCGGCTCGGCCGATGCCCGCGCCCTCGATGCGATCCGCAAGCTCAACAAGCAGATCCGGGTCGACCGCGTCGGCGCGTCCCCGATCCCCGGTTTCCGCGAGGCGATCGTGGGCGGGCAGACCCTGTACGTCAGCGACGACGGCCGCTACATGCTGCAGGGCAGCCTGTACGACCTCGACGCCCGCCGCGACCTGAGCGAGGCCAGCCTGGCCAAGCTGCGCCGCGAGCTGCTCAAGACGATCCCGGTCAAGGACCGGATCGTGTTCGCGCCGGCCAACCCGAAGTACACGGTGTCGGTGTTCACCGACGTCGAGTGCGGGTTCTGCCGCAAGCTGCATTCGCAGATCGCCGACTACAACCGCGAAGGCATCGAGGTGCAGTACCTCGCCTTCCCGCGGATGGGGCTGGGCAGCCCGGACTTCCAGAAGATGGTCAACGTCTGGTGTGCGGCGGATCGCAAGCAGGCCCTGACCGACGCCAAGAACGGTCGCCCGGTGCCGCTGCGCAACTGCAAGAACCCGGTGACGATGGAATACGACGTCGGCCAGCGCGTGGGCCTGGCCGGCACGCCGCTGATCGTGGCCGCCGACGGCACCGCGATGCCCGGCTACATGCCGCCCAAGGAGCTGCGCGCCGCGCTCGACAAGCTGGCGGCGGAAGCGAAGGGCGGCGCGGGCACTGCGGGCAGCAGGTAACGGGCGCGGTAACCGCCGGCCGGTGGCCGGCAGGCCACTTCCCGATTTCCTGATCCTGCATTCTCCGAATTCCCCGAATTCCCCGAATTCCCAGATCCTGGTTCCCGGCAGCCGCTACAATGACGCCCCCCGCAGCTCCCGACCGCCTCCGGACATGATCGTCCTCGAGGGCCAGCCGGCCCTGTCGCCGTTCCGCCGCGAACGCCTCGAAACCCGCCTCCAGGCGCTGTCGCCGGGCGTCCGCGTGGCCGGCGCATGGCACGTCTACTGGATCGAACCGGACGCCGCCGGGCAGGTGGTCGACAGCGCCGTCCTGCACCGCATCCTGCAGGCCGGCGACGCGGTCTCGCCGCGCCAGGACGATGCCGTCTCGCGCTACGTGGCCCCGCGCCTGGGCACGATCTCGCCCTGGGCCAGCAAGGCCACCGAACTGCTGCGCGGCGCCGGGCTGCCGGTGAAGCGGGTCGAACGCGGCCTGCGCCTCGATATCGCCGGCTGGCCGCAGGACGTGGAAGCCCGCGTCGCGCTGGCAAACCTGCTGCACGACCCGATGACGCAATCGCTGCTCGCCTCGCACGACGACGCTGCCGCGCTGTTCCGCGTGCCCGCGCGCGGCGAGCTCGAACGCATCGCGCTCGCCGACCTCGAAGCGGCCAACGCGCGCCTCGGCCTGGCGCTGGCCGACGACGAGATCGACTACCTGCGCCAGCGCTTCGGCGAACTCGGGCGCGACCCCAGCGACGTCGAGCTGATGATGTTCGCGCAGGCCAACTCCGAGCACTGCCGGCACAAGATCTTCAACGCCTCGTGGACCATCGACGGGCAGGACATGCGGCTCGATGGCGGCCCGCACGATGCCGGCACGCCGGCGTCGCTGTTCCGGATGATCAAGCACACCCACGCGCGCACGCCGCAGTACACGCTGTCGGCGTACAGCGACAACGCCGCGGTGGTGGAGGGCTATCCGGCGCGGCGCTTCCGGCCCGACCCGCAGACCCACGCGTATCGCGCCGAACCGCTGCGCGACAGCGCGTTCTGCATCAAGGTCGAGACCCACAACCACCCGACCGCGATCGCACCGTTCCCGGGCGCGTCCACCGGCGCCGGCGGCGAGATCCGCGACGAAGGCGCCACCGGCCGCGGCGGCAAGCCCAAGGCCGGGCTGTGCGGTTTCTCGGTCTCGCACCTGCGCATTCCCACGCTGCCGCAGCCGTGGGAACACCCGCGCGCGCTGAATCCGCGGATGGCACCGGCGCTGGAAATCATGCTCGACGGCCCGCTCGGCGCGGCCGCGTTCAACAACGAATTCGGCCGGCCGAACCTGCTGGGCTACTTCCGCTCGTTCGAGCTGGAACAACCCGCCCACGGCGACGATGCCGCGCTGACACGCGCCTACGACAAGCCGATCATGCTCGCCGGCGGGCTGGGCGCGATCGACCGGACCATGGTCGAGAAGACATTGCTGTCGCCCGGCGACGCGGTGATCGTGCTGGGCGGCCCAGCGATGCTGATCGGCCTGGGCGGCGGCGCGGCCAGTTCGGTGGCGTCGGGCGAGAGCGCCGAAGACCTCGACTTCGCCTCCGTGCAGCGCGATAACCCGGAAATGGAGCGCCGCTGCCAGGAAGTGATCGACCGCTGCGTCGCGCTCGGCGACGGCAACCCGATCCTGTGGTGCCACGACGTCGGCGCCGGTGGTCTGTCGAACGCGATCCCGGAGCTGCTGCACGACTCCGGCGTGGGCGGCGTGATCGATCTCGACAAGGTGCCCAGCGACGACCCCTCGCTGTCGCCGCTGCAGCTGTGGTGCAACGAGTCGCAGGAGCGTTACGTGCTCGGCGTGGCGCAGTCGCAGCTCGCGGAATTCGCGGCGCTGTGCGAACGCGAGCGCTGCCCGTTTGCCGTGGTCGGCACGGCGACGGCGGAAGAGCGCCTGGTCGTGGGCCATGGCGTTTCCCTTCTCCCTCCCGGAGAAGGAACAGCGCTCCACCCCATCGATCTCCCCATGGACGTGCTCTTCGGCAAGGCCCCGAAGATGCACCGCGACGCCCGTCGCCCGCGCCACTCACGCTGGACCTCGCTGTCGACCGACACGCTCGACCTGCACAAGGCCGGCCTGCGCGTGCTCGCGCATCCGACCGTGGCGTCGAAGAGTTTCCTGGTCACCATCGGCGACCGCAGCGTCGGCGGGCTCACCGCGCGCGACCAGATGGTCGGTCCGTGGCAACTGCCGGTCGCCGACTGCGCGATCACGCTGTCCGATTTCGAAGGCCACGCTGGCGAAGTGATGGCGATCGGCGAGCGCGCGCCGGTCGCGCTGATCGACTCCGCCGCCGCCGCGCGCATGGCCGTGGGCGAAGCGATCACCAACCTGTGCGCCGCGCCGGTCGCGTCGCTCGACCGGATCAAGCTGTCCGCCAACTGGATGGCCGCCGCCGGCCATCCGGGTGAGGACGCCCGCCTGTTCGATGCGGTCGAGGCGGTGGGCATGGCGCTATGCCCGGACATCGACCTGAGCATCCCGGTGGGCAAGGATTCGCTGTCGATGCAGGCGCAGTGGCAGGCCGACGGCATCGCGCACAAGTCGGTGTCGCCGGTGTCGCTGGTGGTCACCGCGTTCGCGCCGGTGCCCGACGTGCGTGGCCAGCTCACGCCGCTGCTGTCGCGCGAAGCCGAGACCGAGATCTGGCTGATCGGCCTGGGCGCCGGCCGCCAGCGCCTCGGCGGCTCGATCCTGTCGCAGTGCTTCGACGCCTTCGGCGGCGCGGCGCCCGACCTCGACGATCCGCAGCGCCTGCGCAGCCTGTTCGAACTTGTCCGCGACGCGCGCGAAGCCGGCTTGCTGCTGGCCTACCACGACCGCTCCGACGGCGGCGCCTTCGCCGCGCTGTGCGAGATGGCGTTCTGCTCGCACCTCGGGCTCGACATCTCGCTGGAAGGCTGGGGCGGCGACCGTGCCGACGACGTCTGCCGCACGCTGTTCAACGAAGAACTGGGCGCGATCGTGCAGATCCGCGGCGCCGACCGCGCCGAGTTCGCCGACCTGGTCGCGCGCCACGGCCTGATCGAATGCGCCCAGCGCATCGCCCGGCCCAGCACCGCGCCGTCGATCCGCGTCATCGACGACGGCAAGACCCTGGTGGAGTGGCATTGGGAGACGTTGTTCGACGCCTGGTGGTCGACCAGCCATGCGATGCAGCGGCTGCGCGACGATCCCGAATGCGCCGACGAGGAGCGCGCCGCCGTGCGCCGCTTCGACGCGCCGGGTCTGCAGCCGAAGCTCACGTTCGACCCGGCCGAGGACGTCGCCGCCCCGTACATTAACGCCGGCGCCGCGCCGCGCGTGGCGATCCTGCGCGAGCAGGGCGTCAACGGCCAGGTCGAGATGGCGTCGGCATTCGTGCGCAGCGGCTTCGAGGCCGTGGACGTGCACATGAGCGACCTGATCGCCGGCCGCGTGGATCTCGCGACGTTCGCCGGGCTGGTGGCCTGCGGCGGCTTCAGCTACGGCGACGTGCTCGGCGCCGGCCGCGGCTGGGCGACCTCGATCCTGGAGCGCCCGGCGCTGCGCGACATGTTCGAAGCCTTCTTCGCCCGCGGCGACACGTTCTCGCTGGGCGTGTGCAACGGTTGCCAGATGATGTCGCAGCTCAAGGCCATCATCCCCGGCGCCGCGCACTGGCCGCAGTTCCTGCGCAACCGCAGCGAGCAGTTCGAGGCCCGCTTCGGGATGCTGGAAGTGGTCGAATCGCCGTCGCTGTTCTTCCGCGGCATGGCCGGCTCGCGGATCCCGGTCGCCATCGCGCACGGCGAAGGCCGCGCCGAGTTCGCCAACCCCGCCGACCAGGCCGCCGCCCGCACCGCGCTGCGTTACGTACAGGGCGACGGCAGCCCGGCAACCGCGTATCCCGCGAACCCGAACGGCTCGGCTGACGCCATCGCCGGCCTGTCCAGCGAGGACGGCCGCGCGACCATCCTGATGCCGCACCCCGAGCGCACCCCGCGCGCTGCCAACCTCAGCTGGGCGCCGCGCGACTGGCCGGCGGATTCGCCGTGGCTGCGCATGTTTCGAAACGTGCGCAAGAGCGTCGGCTGACCTCACACGACATCGACGCAGCAGGCCATTGGAGCCCGCCATCGAAGGATGGCGGGCTTTTTCGTGTGCCGCGAAAGGTCAATAACAGTGTCTGTAAACGGCACAAAATGACATATTTTGGCGCTTCATTTAACTTTATAAGTAATTGAATTTAAAGAAATTAGTTCAAAATACGCCCAAAATTGTTAAACCGTGACACGGTCCGGCATGCGTTCAATCGTGACTTGACGCACAGAAATGCAGCAATGACTATCGGGTCGTACCGGGGGGTTGGGGAGCGTTCAGCCAGACCACCGCAGGTCGCCGTTCCGCGGGAAGCAGGCGTGCTTCCCGGCGCGGGACATACAACCGGAGCCGCAAGCCATCTTCAATCAGGCCGCTTGGCGATGAGCCACGCGGTCGCCACAAGCGTCGCCATCAAAAACCTGTAGGGGAAGAATCAATGAACCGCATTTACCGCAAGATCTGGAGTGTCGAGCGTGGTGTTGTCGTTGCGTCCGAATTGGCGAAGGCGAAGGGCAAGGGCAAGGGCGCGCGATTGCTCCAGGCGGTGATCCTTGCCGGTGCGGTGGTCTCGGCACCGGCCATGGCCAAGCAGGTTTGCGACCAGGGGAGCAATCAAGGAAATGCGGCAGGGACCGCGACCGGGCCCGCTTCGCTGGCCTGCGGCGACGCTGCCGTGGCCAACGGCGCGGCAGCGACCGCGATCGGCCATGCCGCCCAGGCGGTCGGCGTCAGCACCACCGCGATCGGCAACAACGCACGCGCGCTGCAGGCCAACGCCACTTCGCTCGGTTCCAACGCCATTGCCAACACCGCCGCCAGCACCGCGGTGGGTTCGAATGCGCAAGCCTACGGCCTGCATGGCACTGCGCTGGGCTACAGCGCGCAGGCGCAGGGCCAGGATTCGGTGGCGATCGGTTTCACCGCGTATGCCAACGGCACGAACGCGATCGCGGCCGGCGCCGGGGCGCGCGCCACCGGCGATCTTTCCTCCGCCTACGGGCAGGGCAGCAGCGCCAGTGCCGACGGCTCGACCGCGCTCGGTGCGGGGAGCGTGGCCTCCGGCGAAGACAGCACCGCGCTGGGTGCGGGCGCTATGGCCACTGAAATCGGCGCAACGGCGACCGGTGCGGATGCATCGGCCTCGGGCGCGTACAGCACCGCAACCGGTACCGAATCGGTCGCCTCGGACACCCAGGCGACGGCGAACGGCTTCCGCAGCGAAGCCTCGGGCACCGGCGCCACCGCGATGGGCAGCTA
>NZ_JBQEMW010000001.1:2460821-2709940 GCF_052044325.1 Luteimonas sp. 22616 | reverse complement strand
CCCCCCCCCCCCCCCCCCCCCCCCCCCCCCCCCCCCCCCCCCCCCCCCCCCCCCCCCCCCCCCCCCCCCCCCCCTCCTCCCCCCCCCCCCCCCCCCCCCCCCCCCCCCCCCCCCCCCCCCCCCCCCCCCCCCCCCCCCCCCCCGCTCCTGCAGGGGTATCGCAGGGGTATCGGCCTTGCGAATTCTTTTGGAGCTCCGCAATGAACCAGCCCCCCCAGGGCAACCGCTACGGTCCCGTCGCCACCTTCTTCATCTTCGTCTGGGACGCGATGAACTTCGTCCGGCGGCTGACGTTCAACCTGCTGTTCTTCGGCCTGCTGCTGGTCCTGCTGATCGCGATGGCGGCGGCCGGGCGGATCACGCCGCTGCAGGACCAAACCACCCTGGTGATCGCGCCCGAAGGCGCGCTGGTCGAGCAGTACAGCATCGACCCGGGCATGCGCGCGTTCAACGCGATCAGCGGCAATGGCCTGCGCGAGGTGCAGCTGCGCGACCTGCTGCGCGCGATCGACGCGGCGCGCACCGACAAGCACATCGAACGCGTGCTGCTGCGCGTGGACCGCATGGCGTTCTCCGGCTACGCCTCGATCCGCGAGGTCGCCGCGGCGCTGGCGAAGCTGCGCGCCGCCGGCAAGCAGGTGGTCGCGTTCGGCGAGAGCCTCGACCAGATGCAATACCTGCTGGCCGCGCAGGCCGACGAGGTCTACCTCGACCCGATGGGCGGCTTGCTGCTCGAAGGCCTGGGCCGCTACCACCAGTTCTATCGCGAGGGCCTGCAGGACAAGCTCGGCGTCGACGTGCACGTGTTCAAGGTCGGCGAGTACAAGTCCGCGGTCGAGCCCTACATCCTCGATGCCGCGTCGCCCGAAGCCAAGGAAGCCGACCTGTACTGGATGAACGATGTCTGGCAGCGCTACCTCGGCGACATCGCCAAGGCGCGCAAGCTCACGCCCGCGCAGCTGGCCGCCGGCATCGACAACCTGCCGGCCGGGATCGAAGGTGTCGGCGGTGACCTGGCGAAATATGCGCTGCAGCAGAAGCTGGTCGACGGGCTGAAGACGCAGGAAGAAGTGGAAGACCTGCTGGTCGAGCGCGGCGCCGCCGACGCCGATGCCGATGGCGGTTTCCGCCAGGTGTCGCTGGGCGGCTACCTGCAGCACCTGGACCGCACGCTGTCGCCGGTGGACGAACGTCCGCAGGTGGCGGTGGTGGTCGCCGAGGGCGCGATTGCCGGCGGCGAGCAGCCGGCGGGCAGCATCGGCGGTGAATCCACCGCGGCGCTGCTGCGCGACGCGCGCGACGACGACGACATCAAGGCCGTGGTGCTGCGCGTGGATTCGCCTGGCGGCGAGGTCTACGCCTCCGAGCAGATCCGCCGCGAGGTGGTCGCGCTGCAGAAGGCCGGCAAGCCGGTGGTCGTGTCGATGGGCGACCTGGCCGCGTCCGGCGGCTACTGGATCAGCATGAACGCCGACCGGATCTACGCCGACCCGTCGACGATCACCGGCTCGATCGGCATCTTCGGCATGATCCCGACCATCCCGCGCACGCTGGAGAAGATCGGCGTGCATACCGACGGCGTCGGCACCACGAAGTTCGCCGGTGCATTCGACATCACCCGGCCGCTGGACCCGGAAGTCGGGCAGGTGGTGCAGTCGGTGATCGACAAGGGCTACCGCGATTTCACCGGCCGCGTGGCCAAGGCGCGCAAGCGCACGGTGGAACAGGTGGACCAGGTCGCGCGCGGCCGCGTGTGGAGCGGTGCGCAGGCGAAGGAGCGCGGATTGGTCGATGCTTTCGGCGGCCTGCAGGACGCCATCGGTGATGCCGCCACGCGCGCCAAGCTCGGCAAGGAAGGCGAATACCGCGTGCGCTACATCGAGAAGATGGCCACGCCGTTCCAGCGCTTCTTCAGCGGCCTGGCCGGCAGCCGCATCGGCGGCGCATGGCTGCGGCATTCGGAATTCGCGCGCGAGATGGCCAGCGTCGCCGTGCTCGCCAATGCGGTGCCGCAGGCGCGCCGCGACCTGCAGTTCCTCGACGCCGCGATCGCCCGCCCCGGCCAGCCGGTCAAGGCGCTGGCGTACTGCTTCTGCGGGTTCTGACGTTTCGGGATTTGACGATCCGAGTCCGCAGGCAACGGGACCCGGGTCGCTTCCCATGGCCTGCGGACAAAACTGACGCGACGGGTTTCGCGTAGGTCGGGGCTAGCCCCCGACGGTTTTTGTCCGAATGCACCGGCGTGCGACCGACGCCGGCGATTCCGATTCCGCAGCGTCGGAGGCGTAGCTCCGACCTGGTGGCCGGGTTGGCCTCAGCCGCCTGCAGCCGCGTCGATCGCCGCCTTCTGCTTGTCCGCTGCATCCTGCACCGCGCCTTCGACTGCTTTGGCCTGCTCGATCGGCGCCTGGATCGCATCGCGCAGCTGGGTGTGCGCCTGCGGCTCGGGCGGCTGTTGAGGGGGCGGCGGGGGTGGCCGCGTGCAGGCCGCGCACGACAGCGCCAGCAGCAGCGCGCATGCGATCGTCGTGCCTGGTGCGAATGGAATCGACATGGCGGCATCCTCGATGGGCCCGGCGCTATGCTACCCCCACCTCCTACCGGAAAGCCGCACATGGACCCGCACCGCTGGCGACTCGACGGGCAACTGGCGCTGGTCACCGGCGGCAGCGCCGGGATCGGCCGCGCGATCGCGCGCGAGCTGCTGGGTTTCGGCGCCAGCGTGCTGATCACCGCGCGCAACGGCGACCTGCTGGAAGCAGCGCGCGATGAATTGGCCGACGAATTCCCCGACGGCGACGTGCGCGCGCTGATCGCCGACGTCGCCGACGACGAGCAGCGCCGCGAGCTGCTCGACTGGGTCGAGGACCAGGGCGACGGCCTCAACATCCTGGTCAACAACGCCGGCGGCAACCTCAGCAAGGCCGCCGTCGACTACACCGAGGACGAGTGGCGGCAGATCTTCGAGATCAACCTGTTCAGCGCCTTCGAACTGGCGCGCTACGCCTATCCGCTGCTGACGAAACATGCCGTGTCCAGCGTGGTCAACGTCGGCAGCGTGTCCGGCGAGACCCACGTGCGCAGCGGCGCGCCCTACGGCATGACCAAGGCGGCGATGCACCAGATGACCCGCAATCTCGCGGTGGAGTGGGCCGAGGACGGCGTGCGTGTCAACGCGGTGGCGCCGTGGTACATCCGCACCCGCCGCACCTCGGAAAAACTCTCCGATCCCGACTACCTCGACGAAGTGCTGCTGCGCACGCCGATGGGGCGCGTGGGCGAACCGGAGGAAGTCGCCGCCGCGGTGGCCTTCCTGTGCCTGCCCGCGGCGGCCTACATCACCGGCGAATGCATCGCGGTGGACGGCGGCTTCCTGCGCTACGGGTTCTAGGCGCACGGCCGTCGTCAAACAACCACGACCAGGAGCATGCAATGACAGGCCATCCCGCCTCTTCGGAATACCTCGTCCTCTCCCGCGGACAGTGGGACGAACACCTGTCGCCGGAGGAGATCCAGTCGGCGATCGACGACTTCTACGCCTGGCACGGGAAGCTCGTGGACGAGGGGAAGATGCGGTCCGGTTCGCGGCTGACGCGGGAGGGCAAGCGGGTATCGCGCGATGCGGTGATCGACGGGCCGTTCAGCGAGAGCAAGGAGGTCATCGGCGGTTACTGGCACGTGCTCGCCGGCAGCCTCGACGAGGCCGCGGCGCTCATGGCGCAGAACCCCACCCTGGCCTGCGGGCTGGAGTTCGAAATCCGGCCGCTCGATACGGAGCGTGCCAGCGCCTTTGTCGCCGGCAATGAGACCCCGGGTGCGCGCCGCGGCCGATGAGCCGCAGCCAAACCGGTGACGCTTCGAATTCGATCGCAAGACTCGGATATCCGCCCGCCGGCCCCATCTCTAACGTGTGCTCCGGACTCAACGCATCGGAACACACATGAACGCCATGATGAACAAGACCGCCGTCGCCGCTGCAGCCACCGAGCGCGATCCGCGCTGGGCGAGGGTCGTCGCCCGCGATCCGCAGGCCGACGGCAGCTTCTGGTACTCGGTGAACACCACCGGCGTGTACTGCCGGCCCTCCTGCGCCGCGCGCCGCGCGCGTCCGGAGAACGTGCGCTTCCACGCCAGCCGCGAGGACGCCGAACGCGCCGGCTTCCGGCCGTGCAAACGCTGCCGCCCGGACCAGCCCGACCTGCAGGCGCAGCATGCGGCGCTGGTCGCCGACGCCTGCCGGCTGATCGAAAGCGCCGAGCAGGCGCCCGACCTGGCCACGCTGGCGGCGAACGCCGGACTGAGCCCGTTCCATTTCCATCGCGTCTTCAAGGCCGGCACCGGACTGACGCCGAAGGCCTACGCCAAGGCGCACCGCGCCCGCCGCGTGCGCAGCGAACTGGCGCGCAGCGAGTCGGTGACCACGGCGGTGTACGACGCCGGCTACAACTCCAGCGGACGTTTCTACGCCGAGGCCGGCGGCGTGCTCGGCATGCGTCCGCGCGATTACCGCGCCGGCGGCACCAATACCGCGATCCGCTTCGCCGTCGGCGAGTGCTCGCTGGGTGCGATCCTGGTCGCGGCCAGCGACCGTGGCATCTGCGCGATCCTGATCGGCGATGATCCCGACGCGCTGGCACGCGAGCTGCAGGACCAGTTCCCGAAGGCCGAACTGATCGGCGGCGATGCCGCGTTCGAGCAGCTGGTCGCAAGGGTGGTCGGTTTCGTCGAGGCGCCGGAGATCGGCCTCGACCTGCCGCTGGACGTGCGCGGCACTGCGTTCCAGCAACGCGTGTGGCAGGCGCTGCGCGCGATCCCGGCCGGCACGACGGTGAGCTACAGCGAGATCGCGCGTGCGATCGGCGCGCCGAAGGCTACCCGCGCGGTGGCCGGCGCCTGCGCGTCGAACTCGATCGCGGTGGCGATTCCCTGCCATCGCGTGGTGCGCAACGACGGCGGCCTGTCGGGCTACCGCTGGGGCGTGGAGCGCAAGCGCGCGCTGCTCGAGCGCGAGGCACGCAAGTGAACGCGCGACTTGCCGGGGAAGTGATCGCAATGAGTGCCGCGGACATCGGCGACCGCATCACCGGGCGCGTCGATTCGGTCGACTGGAATGACGTCGCGGCGCAACTCGATGCGCGCGGCAACGCGCGCTTGCCGGGACTGCTGTCGCGCGGCGACTGCGAAGCGCTGGCGGCGCTGTACGACGACGATGCGCGGCACCGCAGCCGGGTGGTGATGGCGCGGCATGGCTTCGGTCGTGGCGAGTACCGCTACTTCCGCTATCCCTTGCCCGATGCGGTGCAGGCGCTGCGCGAATCGCTGTACCCGCGCCTGGTGCCGGTGGCCAACCGCTGGAACCTCGCGATGAAGGTCGACGTGGCGTATCCCGGCGCGCACGCGGAGTTCGTCGCGCGCTGCCATGCCGCAGGCCAGTCGCGGCCGACGCCGTTGCTGCTCAGGTATGGCGAGGGCGACTACAACTGCCTGCACCAGGACCTGTACGGCGAACACGTGTTTCCGCTGCAGGTTGCGATCCTGCTGTCGCGGCCGGGGCGCGATGTTGGCGATGGTGACTTCGAGGGCGGCGAGTTCGTGCTCACCGAGCAGCGCCCGCGGATGCAGTCGCGGGCGGAGGTGGTGCCGCTGCAGCAGGGCGACGCGGTGGTGTTCGCCGTCCACCGGCGACCGGTGCAGGGCGCGCGTGGCGTCTACCGGGTGAACATGCGCCATGGCGTCAGCCGGCTGCGGCGCGGGCATCGCCACACGCTGGGCGTGATCTTCCACGACGCGGCCTGAGGCCGCCGGCACCGACATGCACGCGCCCATGCAGGACCTGTTCGACGCCACCGGAGCGGACGTGGGCGGCGCGACGCAGTTCGCCGAAGGTGCGTGGCTGCTGCGCGAGTTTGCGCTGGATCGCGCGGCGGCGTTGCTGGCTGCCGTCGACGCGATCACTGCACGGGCGCCGTTCCGCCACATGGAAACGCGGCGCGGGCTGCGCATGTCGGTGGCGATGAGCAACTGCGGCGAACTCGGCTGGATCAGCGACCGCCGCGGCTATCGTTACGCCCCCTGCGATCCGCGCGACGGCCGGCCCTGGCCGGCGATGCCGCCGGTGTTCGCACGGCTGGCGGCGGAGGCGGCACAGGCCGCGGGATTCGACCACTTCGTGCCCGATGCCTGCCTGGTCAACCGCTACGAACCGGGCACGCGCCTGTCGCTGCACCAGGATCGTGACGAGCGCGACTTCGATGCGCCGATCGTGTCGGTGTCGCTGGGGTTGCCGGCGACGTTCCTGTTCGGAGGCGCGGCGCGTGGCGACCGCGTGCAGCGGGTGCCGCTGCGCCACGGCGACGTGGTGGCCTGGGGTGGCGCATCGCGGCTGTTCCACCACGGCGTGCTGCCGCTGGCGGACGGCGACCATCCGCTGCTCGGCGCGCGGCGGATCAACCTGACGTTCCGGCGTGCGGGTTGAGATGCGCTACGTCCCGTCCCCGCAAGAGATGAGCCGTCAGCGATTCCGTCGAACCGCCGGGTAACGCATCACGGCGCGCCGCAGGCGGTGTCGTTGAGGATCTTCGTCACCCGCGCGAACTCGTCCTGCAGCCTCTGCCTGTCCGCGCCGGGCGCGTAGCGCCAGGTGGATTCGATCTCGCGCTGGCGCTGCTTCCAGCCGTCGCAGGCCGCGCCGTCCGGGACGCGCGCGCACAGGTCGTACTTCATCTCGCAGGCCTGGCCGCCGGCGCGGTCGGGATCGCCGGCCAGGCCAGTGGTCTGCAGCGCCACGCAGCGCGGTTTGGGTTCCGGGTCCTCGCTGAGGTAATGGTCGTTGTCCCAGGTATTGCACTGGTACAGCGGTGGCGGCGGCAGTCGCTGCGCATCGGCCAGCTTGGCCGGCGGCGGCGCCTGCGGGCGCTCGGGTTCGGGTGGCGCCGGTTCCGGCGTCGGTTCGGGTGCGGTGGTGACGATCGCCGGTGGCGCCTCGAAGCGCGGGATCACCATCGGCGCCTCGACCACCTGCATTTCCTGCCTGCTGCCCTTGGGGCAGGGGGTGCCGTTCTGGATCGTCAGCGCACCGCGCGCATCGGTGCAGCGGTAGATGGTGTCGGTCCGGGTGTCCTGGGCATGGGCGATCGTCGCCGCCGCAATCGCGATCAATGCGGCCGAACACACCAGATGACGCATCACGCTCCTCCGCAGTCTTCCGCCAGGCGCGCGTTGATGCCGCGCTCTTCGGTGCCCAGTGTCGCACGCTCGTTGGCCTGGGCATTGAACCTGCGACTGCGGATCTGCTCGCGGCGGTCGCGCAGGCGATCGCAGACTTCGACCTGCGGCAGGGCGTGGCACTCGTCGCGTACCCACATGCCGCCGCCGTAGCCAAGACCGTGGCCACGATGGTGGTCGTGACCGTGACCGTGACCGGGCGGTGGAGGAGGTGGTGGAGGCGGCGTGGAATCCGCGCTGCGGAAGCGCGGCCAGGGCTGGTTGCTGCCACCGGCATCGGTGGCGCGCGCGCTGGCAAGCAGGACGGGGCTGGACGACGCGGCCTGCCCGCGGGTGAAGACGATGCCGGGCCCGCGCAGGGGCGGGCCGTCGTAGTACGACCAGCCGCCGCTGGAAATCCAGCGCGGATTGCCCTCGCCGTCGTCGCTGGTGTAGCGGCTGCCGTCATCGCGCACGCATTCGTACATCGGCCGCGGCTCGTGCCGCGCGACCACCACCGGTGCCGACGGCTCCGGCGCGGGTTGCAGCGCCGCCGGCGCAACGGGTTCTGCGCGAGGCGGCGGATCGGCAGGCTGGATCATGCGCCGGACTTGCTGCGACTGGTCATCGGCGCAGGGCGAATCCTGCACGGTCAGGTGGCCGCCCGCGTCGGTGCAACGATAGATGGTGATGTCGTTGTCCTGTGCGGCGACGCTGCCGGCGATCGCGGCCAGCAGCGGCAACAGCAGCAGGCGGGGCAGGCGAGTGACCATGGCGACATCTTGCGCGTCCCGGGCGCCGGAGTGAAGTGCGGGCCCGGGCGATCCGGCCTGTGGTTCTCGTGGATTCGTGCGATCGCCGCGTCCGCGGCACCCGGGGCCGTGAAGCACGTCTCACTTCACGTGCAGACAGTCGATCTGAAAGCCGCGCACCTCCTGCCCGACGCGCAATGGTGCGCGGCTACCTTGCGGAGGTGTCGTCGCCCGCTGGTCGGTCGAGCCAGCCCGCGACAGCGGATCAGGTACGGAGTGCGGCGCCGCTGCGGGCATCGCGGATCGGGGTCGGGCGTGGCAGGTTGCCGGTATTGCCGGGCACGCAGCCGTCGATGGCCGCAAGCAGGCCGGCGTCGATCGACGCGAACGCCTGCGGCGGTGGTGCGCCGGCGGGATTGGCGCTGGTGGACACCAGCACGCCGCCGAAGGCCTCGCACAGCGCGACCACGACCGGGTGCGCGCTGACCCGCATCGCGACGCCGTCGTGGGCGCCGGTGATCCAGCGCGGCACGCGCGCGGTAGCCGGCACGATCCAGGTGTGCGGCCCGGGCCACGAGGCGAAGACGTCGTCGCGGCGTTCGCGCGGCAAGGCATCCCAGTCGGCCAGGCCGTCGAGCTGCGCCACCGATGCGGCGACCAGGATCAAGCCCTTGTCGACCGGACGCTGCTTGATCGCCAGCAGGCGCAGGACGGCGGCTTCATCGAACGGATCGCAGCCCAGTCCCCACACCGCCTCGGTGGGATAGGCGATGACGCCGCCGGTGCGCAGGGCGGTGGCGGCTTCGGTGGGAGACAGCTGGCGCATGGCGCGATTGTAGGGCGTCGGCGCTGCGCCCCGACGCCTGACAACCCATGGCTCTGGTTTGCAGGCGGCCTCGGTCGCGAGTTTTCGATTGTGCCCCTCCCCCTGCGGAGGCGGGGGGAGGTGTTCGCGGATCGCGGGGTTGCCGGAAGACGCCCCTCCCCAACCAGCCCGGCCCGTCGCCTTCGCAGGGGAGGGAGCAGGAGTCCGCGGCTGCCGCTCCCACAAGTTGCGTCAGAAGGGGGCGTCGTCGTCCGTGGCAGTGACAGTCTTCTTCGCCACGGTCTTCTTCGTTGCCTTCTTCGCGGCCTTCTTGGCCGGTGCCTTTTTGGCCGCCGTCTTCTTCGTTGCCTTCTTCGCAGCTTTCTTTGCCGGTGCCTTCTTCGCAACCGCCTTCTTGGCCGGCGCCTTCTTCGCCGCGGCCTTCTTGCCGAAGCGGCCGCGCATCGGCTTGCCGGTCTCTTCCATCAGCTGCACCACTTCGGCCAGCGTCAGCGATGCGGGCTCGCGATCCTTGGGGATGCGGCCGTTGAGCTTGCCGTCGCTGATATACGGTCCGTAGCGGCCGTTGAGGACCTGGATGTCGCTGCCCTCGAATTCCTTGATCACGCGATTGCGCGCGATCTCTTCCTTTTCCTCGATCAGGAACACCGCGCGCGCCAAGTCGATGGTGTACGGGTCGTCTTCCTTCTTCAGCGAGGCGTACACGCTCCCTCTTTTGGCGAACGGCCCGAAGCGGCCGACGCCGACGCTGACTTCCTCGCCGTTGCTCTCGCCCAACTTGCGCGGCAGCCGGAACAGGTCGATCGCTTCTTCAAGCGAGATCGTGTGCATGCTCTGGCCGGGACGCAGCGAGGCGAACCTCGGCTTCTCGGCTTCGTCCTCGGCGGTGCTGCCGATCGCGGCGTACGGCCCGTAGCGGCCCAGGCGCACGCTGACCGGCTTGCCGGATTTCGGGTCGGTGCCCAGTTCGCGCGCGCCGGTGGCCTGGCTGCGGTCCACGCTTTCGGTTTTCTCGTCGACCAGTTCCTTGAACGGGCCCCAGAACTTCTCCATCAGCGGCACCCATTCCTCCTCGCCGCGCGACACCGCGTCGAGCTCGTCCTCGAGTTTCGCGGTGAAGTCGTAGTCGACGTAGCGGGTGAAGTGCCCGCTGAGGAAGTTGGACACCGCGCGACCGACGTCGCTGGGCCGGAAGGCGCGGCCTTCCATCTCCACGTACTTGCGGAACAGCAGCGTCTGGATGATCGACGCGTAGGTGGACGGCCGGCCGATGCCGTATTCCTCCAGCGTCTTGACCAGCGAGGCTTCGGTGAAGCGCGGCGGCGGCTGGGTGAAGTGCTGGTCGGCGTGGATGCGGTCGAGCGGCACGCGGTCGCCGGTCTTCATCGCCGGCAGCTTGCGGCCTTCGTCCTCGTCGTCCTTGCCCTTGGTGTCCTTGCCTTCCTCGTAGACGGCGAGGAAGCCGGGGTCGACCACGGTGGTGCCGCTGGCGCGGAAGCTGTGCTCGCTGCCGGCGGCAAGATCCACCGACACGGTGTTGAGCGTCGCCGGCACCATCTGCGAGGCCACGGCGCGCTTCCAGACCAATTCGTAGAGGCGGCGTTCGTCGTCGGACAGGAACCGCGCCACCTGCGCCGGTGTGCGCAGCGCCGAGGTCGGGCGCACCGCTTCGTGCGCTTCCTGCGCGTTCTTGCTCTTGGTGGTGTAGACGTTGGGCTTGTCGGGCAGCGCCTTGGTGCCGAAGTCGCGCGCGATCACGTCGCGGATCTCGCCCAGTGCCTCGGCCGACAGGTTCACCGAGTCGGTACGCATGTAGCTGATCAGGCCGACCGTGCCTTCCTCGCCGATCGCCACGCCTTCGTACAGCTTCTGCGCCACCTGCATGGTGCGGCGGGTGGTGAAGCCGAGCTTGCGCGAGGCTTCCTGCTGCAGGGTCGAGGTGGTGAACGGCGCTGCCGGGCGGCGCTTGCGCTCCTTGCTGGCGACGTCGGTGACGTGCAGCGCGCCGTTGGCGGCCGACACGATGCGACGGCGCGCCTCTTCGGCGGTGTCGCCGTCGGTGACGGTGAACTGTTCGAACTTCTTGCCGTCCAGACGCGTGAGCTTGGCGGTGAACGCCTGCGCCGGGTGCGCGCACTCGGCCTCGATCGACCAGTATTCGCGCGCGACGAAGGCTTCGATCTCTTCCTCGCGCTCGACGATCATGCGCAGCGCCGGCGACTGCACGCGGCCGGCGGACAGCCCGCGTTGCACCTTGCGCCACAGCACCGGCGAGAGGTTGAAGCCGACCAGGTAGTCGAGCGCGCGCCGCGCCTGCTGGGCGTCGACCAGGTCCGAGGCGATGTCGCGCGGATTGGCCATGGCCTCGCGGATCGCGCGCGGGGTGATCTCGGTGAACACCACCCGCTGCAGGGTCTTGTCCTTGAGCAGGCCGCGCTCGCGCAGGATCTCCGCGATGTGCCAGCTGATGGCCTCGCCCTCGCGGTCCGGGTCGGTGGCCAGGAAGATGCCTTCGGCGGACTTGGCCGCCTTGGCGATCGCGGCGACGTGCTTCTCGTTCTTCTCGATCAGGTCGTAGCGCATCGCAAAGCCGTTGGCCGGGTCGACCGCGCCCTCCTTCGGCACCAGGTCTCGGACGTGGCCGTACGAGGCCAGGACGGTGAAGTCCTTGCCCAGGTACTTGTTGATCGTCTTGGCCTTGGCCGGCGATTCGACGATGAGGAGATTCTTGGCCATGGGCGGCTGGGCCTGTCCTTGCAGTGCGTGGGGGGCGGAGTGGGAGCCGCGGCAATATATAGGGTTTGCAGAAGAGGACGCCCGCAGCCTGGGCCACGGGCGTTCAGGTTTGCACCTATTTATAGTGGAATCACGCCATGGCAGGCGCTGTCAAGCGTTCCGGTTTGGCGGACGGGGTCAGCGACCGGCCCCGGCGATCGCGGCCAGGCCGGCCATGAGCACCAGGACCAGCCCCACGAACAGCAGCCCGCCAAGCACCAGCACCACCACCGTCAGGGTGCCCAGTTCCTCGCGCTGCTGGTCCGGGTAGGCGGTGAACGCCCACCGGTCGACCACCACGGTGTCGCAGATCATGTCGTGCAGGCACTGCTTGCGCGCGGTGAAGGCGGCCATCAGGAAGCCGATGCAGAGGATCACGCCGCTCAGGAACATGGCGAAATAGCGCCCGAAACCGCGCCAGAAACTGCAGCCCTCGCCATCGCTGCGGACCACCTTGATGCCGATCGCCATCTTGCCCGGGGTGGCCTGCTGCACCGAGGTGTAGAACCAGCCGTAATAGCTGGCCGTGAGCACCAGCGACAGCAGCTGCACGATGCCCTGGATGGCGACCGCGCCGCCTGTGTCGAGGCCGCCGCCGAGGCCGAAAGCGGCGCCCAGCAGCCCGCCGATCGCGGCGCCGATCACCATGCCGAGCAGGCCGATGATCACGCTGTCGATGAGGTTGGCAGCGACCCGCTTCCAGAACCCGGCGTAGACCACCTCGCCGTCCAGGTACACATCTGCCGCGCGCTGCACCGGGGCCCGCGGCGGAGCGTAGGGCGAGCGCGGTTCGGCGACGGTGTACGGGCCGGCAAAGGCGTCGGCGGGGGCGTCGGTCGAGGCCGTCGCGAAACTCGCACGCGCCGGCGCCGGCTGCGGCGTGGCGGCGACCATTTCGCCTGCCACGGCGTGCCATGGCTGCCACTGCGCCAGGCCCTCGCGCCAGACCAGGGTGTCGTCGGCCAGCTGGCCGTTGGCGTGCAGCATGGCCAGGTCGGCGCCGCTGACCGGGCCGTGGCGGTTGCGTTGGTAGTCGCTGTAGTACCACTGGGTCATGGCAGGTCTTCCGTGTGCGGATCGTTGGGCGCGGCCGGGCCGGTCAGTTGCCGCGGCAGTGCTGCGGGCGATAGCGGGCAGGCAGGTCGCCGCCGCTGCAGTCCCAGCCGCCCAGGTCGCCGTCGTCGCGGGCTTCGAACACCCAGGTCCGACCCTCGATGGCATTGTTGCCGTGCAGGGTGAACTCGAACGCGCAGTTGCCGCCGGCCAGCGCACCGAAGCGTACGGTGGTGGTCGTCTCGATCGCGGCGAACTGGCGCAGCAACGGCGCGAAGTCGTCGTTGCCCGGGCAGCGGCCATGGTCGCCATGGAACTCGTCGACCGCGCGCTGCATCGCCGAGGCGGCGCCGACCAGCCCGGCGGTGGTCTTCGCGCGGATCGTGTAGTCCTGATAGGCGGGCAGTGCGATCGCGGCGAGGATCGCCAGCACCGGGACCGCCACCACCGCGGCCACGATCGCCACGATCGCGCAGCCCGACAGGCCGCGTTTCGGCGGCAGCGCTGCACTGCGCGGGGTGGCACGGGTGGCGTATGCGCGCGATCCGGCCATTGACGGCGGGGGCGTCGTCGTCGCGGGTGGCAGTGGCGGCGGCAGCGATGCGTCCGGGGTGACCGTGTCGAGCTGCAGTTCCTCGGAGAAGCGGTCCAGCGGCTGCCACTCACGTGCGCCGGCGTGCCAGGCCAGGCTGTCGCGCTGCACGCGGCGGTCGACGTAGCGCGCGCGCAGCTGCTCGGCCGACAGCGGGCCGACGCGACCCTGTACCGGGTCGTGGTAGTACCAATCGGTCATGTGATCCCCTGTTTCCCCGTCACGCCGGACGTGTCCGGCGCCAATCCCTGGAGCGGTCCGCGCCTCCCCGGCGCGGCCGCTGAAATCATGCTGCTTCCAGAGGGGTGTCCCGCTAGTGCACCGGCTCCGGCTCGTCGACGAACATCTGCGTTTCCATCCACGCGTACGCGGCCTCGGAGCCGGGCTGGTTGAACAGCACCATCAGCACGACCCACTTCAGGTCGTCGAGGTCGAGCTCGTCCTGATCCAGCGCCATCGCGCGGTCGAGCACCAGTTCGCGCTGGTCGGCATCGAGCACGCCGTGCTGTTCGAGCAGCAGCAGGAAACCACGGCATTCGACGTCGAGCTTGTCGAGCTCGGGGCCGAAATACACGCGGGTCGGGCCGTCGGTGCGCTGGATCGCCGCGCTGGGGCGCTGCTCGGCCAGGGCGTCGAGCCAGTCGAAGGCCTTGCTGATTTCGGCGGGGCTGAATCCGGCCTGGAGCAGGCCTGCCTGGAGGGAGTCGCGGTCGCGGACGAGGTCCGCGTCTTCGGTGAAGTAGTGTTCGAACAGGTAGAGCAGGACGTCCAGGATGCTCTCTTTCATTTCCCCCGGCCTGCGCCCGAAGGCGCGGTGTTCGCGGTGTCATGGCGCCTTCGGGTGTAGCGGCCGTGTGCCACGGCGACGCGTCCTTCCAGTTCCATGACCAGCAGCATGGATGACAGTTCGGCGGTCGTCAATCCGGTGCGTTCGACCAGCCGATCCATACCGGTTGGGTCATGCCCGAGGGCTTGCCACAAGCGGTGGTAGTCGGGATCGTCCGCCATCTCGGCATTCGCGGCGTCGGCGGCGGGCGTCCCGGCCCCTGAACTGGGGGCGGCCAGGCGCCGCCGCAAGGCATCGCCGAGTTCGACCGCCAGCGGCGCGACCGCCGCGGTCACCTCGCTGGCGGCCTCCACCAGCCCGGCGCCGTCGCGGATCAGGCGGTGGCAGCCGCGCGCCATCGGGTTGTGGATCGAGCCGGGCACGGCGAACACGTCGCGCCCCGCCTCGCTGGCCAGGCGCGCGGTGATCAGCGCGCCCGAGCGTTCAGCCGCCTCGACCACCAGCACCCCCAGCGCCAGCCCGGCGATGATCCGGTTGCGGGCGGGGAAGAAGCCGCGCTGGGACTGGGTCCCCGGCGGGTATTCGCTGACCACCGCACCGTGCTCGGCGATGCGTGCGTACAGGCCGGCGTTGGCGCGCGGGTAGGCGATGTCGATGCCGTTGCCGAGCACCGCCACGGTGATGCCGCCGGCGGCGAGCGCGGCCTCGTGCGCGGCGGTGTCGATGCCGGCGGCCAGGCCGCTGGTGACGCCCAGGCCGGTCGCGGCGATGGCGCGGGCGAAGTCGCGGGCGTTGTCGCGCCCGCCGGCGCTGGGCGAGCGGCTGCCGACGACGGCGACGGCCGGGTGCCAGAGCAGCCCCGGATCGCCCGCCACGAACAGCGCCAGCGGCGGGTTGGCGATGCGCCGCAGCAGCGCCGGGTAGTCGGGGTCGTGCCAGCCGAGCAGGTGGTGGCCCGGTTCGGCGAGCCATGCATGGGCCTGTTCGCGCTGCGTGGAGGGCGTGGCGGTGTCGGCGAGCGCGCGTACCTGCGCTTCGTCGCAGCCGGCCTCGCGCCACGCCCGCGCGCCGGCCTCGAGCGCGGCGACCGGGTCGCGGTGGGTATCGAGCAGGGCGCGGCGCGTGGCGGTGCTGCCGCCGGCCTCGATCAGGCGCAGCAGCGCGTCGTGGTGGGCTTCGGTCATTGCGCCAGCGTAATGCGGAAACGACGACGGCGCCCTCGGGCGCCGTCGCGTTGTCGGGTCAGGAAACCCTGATTCTCAGTAGGTCGCGTCCGGGTGCTTGAGGTGGTAGCCGATCGCGGTCGGCTTGACCCCGTCCATGATCAGGCCGTAGCTCACCTTGTCGTAGGTGCGGAACACGATCACGTGGCCGGCGTACTCGTCGGGCAGGCGCACCTTGTCGTTGAAGCTGACCGCACCGGCCGGGTGGTCGGCGCTGTGCTCGACGCGGTCGACGACGTTGCTGCCTTCGCGCCAGATCGAGAACACGGTGCCGTTGTCGACGCCGTCGCTGCTGCCGACCGACAGTGCCACCACATCGCGCGGGCCGCCGTAGGAGAGGTTGTCGGTGACCGCGAGCACGCGGGCCCGGCCGTATTCCGTCTGCTGCTGCGGCGGGTGCGGGAAGAACTGCAGGTCGTAGGGCTGCGCGTCGACCGCGATCAGGCGGTCGCCGATGCGGACCTCGCGGCCGGCCTCGTCGAGCAGCACGGTGCTGGCCTCGATGCCGCCGACTTCGCCGCGAGTGACGGTGCCGATGTTCACGCGCATCAGCTCGTAACCCAGGGTCTCGCCGCCTTTGTCGGGGAACACGACGTGGTTCCAGTACTTGCCGAAGTCGACGTCGCGGCGGCCGCGGTAGTCGAGGTCGTCCTTCTCCAGCAGGTCGCAGCACATGCCCGAGCGCTCCAGGCGGGTGTAGCGCACGGTCGGGCGCACCACCAGGTAGCGCTGGCCGGGCGTGGCCGCGGACAGGCCGCGCACGTACACCACCTGGTCCTTGCTGCCGCGCAGGCGGTCTTCCTCGAGGCCGACCACGTAGGGCAGCTGCTCGAAGTCGTCGACCACGCGCAGGTCCTTGAGGAACGGCTCGATCTCCGACAGCGGGATCGCGTTGATCGGCTGCGCCTCGGTCCGCGGACCCGGCTGCAGGGTGACGCGGTCGAGGTAGGCCAGGCTGATCACGTCGCCCGGATAGATCAGGTGCGGGTTGCGGATCTGCGGATTCGCCTGCCAGATCTCGGGCCACAGCCAGGGACGCTGCAGGAACTTGCCTGCGATGTCCCACAAGGTGTCGCCGCGCACGACCACATAAGTATCGGGATGATCGCCACGGATGCCCTGCGCCATGGCGTAGCCCGCCACCGTCAGAAGTGCGACTGCAAAACCCGTGCGAAGCCCCTGAGAAAGGCGCTGAAGCATGCCGGCCATCTACTTGCTCCCCTTGGAATTTTCCGGAATTTCCCCATTCCAGCCGGGGCACTATAGCCTACAAAACCCGGCCCAACGCAAGCCTGCGAGGGCTACAATCCATGGTCTAGCTCGCGGTTGTGACCGATGCCACCCTTTAGGGTGTGGTGGTCGGCATCGAAGCCGCCCCGTCGGTCCCGGGCCGGCCCCAACCAACCGTACAAGCCACCAGATCGCCTCCAATGTCCCTGCTTCCGATCCTCGAGCTGCCCCATCCGCGCCTGCGCAACGTCGCCGGCACGCTGGATGCGGTGCGCATCGCCACCCCCCAGTTCCAGCGCCTGCTCGACGACATGTTCGAGACCATGTACGTCGCGCCCGGCATCGGCCTGGCCGCGACCCAGGTCGACGTGCACGAGCGCTTCATGGTCATCGATGTCACCGAAGGCCGCGACCAGCCTCTGGTGTTCATCAACCCGGTGATCCGCCGCCGCACCGAGCAGCTGCGCGAACACCAGGAAGGCTGCCTGTCGATCCCCGGCATCTATGCCGACGTCACCCGTGCCGACGGCATCGAGGTCGAGGCGCTGGACCGCCACGGCAAGACGTTCGTGCTCGAGGTCGACGATTTGCTGGCGACCTGCATCCAGCACGAGGTCGACCACCTCGACGGCAAGCTGTTCATCGATCACCTCTCGCCGCTCAAGCGCGAGCGGGCGCTGAAGAAGTACGACAAGCTGCGCAAGCAGGGCTGAGGCCGCGGCTGGCATCCGGGGAACCGGAGCAGCGACGGCGGCGGGCGGTCCGCGTTTCGTACCTTCCAGGCGTCTGGCAACACCGAAGCCAGTCATCCCGTGCGTAGCGAGGGATCTTGCAGCGGCTTCGGGAAGACGCATTTCAGATTCCCCGCGACGCTCGGAATGACAGTCGCGCATTTCGTATCGTTGGCCGCCCACGGCCGCTAGCCTCCCCCCGTTCCTGGATCCCAGCCCGTACCCATGAGAATCGTCTTCGCCGGCACCCCCGACTTCGCCGTGCCTTCGCTGATCGCCGCCGCCAGCCGCCAGGAAGTGGTGGCCGTCTACACCCAGCCCGACCGCCCCGCCGGACGCGGGCGCACGCTGACGCCATCGCCGGTCAAGCGCGCGGCGCTCGAGCGCGGCATCCCGGTGCTGCAGCCCGAAACGCTGAAGTCGCAGGTCGCGCGCGATGCATTGGCCGCGCTGCAGCCGGACCTGCTCATCGTGGTCGCCTACGGCCTGATCCTGCCCCCGAAGATCCTCGCCATCCCGAAGTTCGGCTGCTGGAACGTGCACGCCTCGCTGCTGCCGCGCTGGCGCGGCGCGGCGCCGATCCAGCGCGCGATCGAAGCCGGCGACACCCAAACCGGCGTGTGCCTGATGCAGATGGAAGCCGGCCTGGACACCGGACCGGTGCTGCTGTCGCAGCCGATGGACATCGCACCGGACGACACCGGTGGCCAGCTGCACGACCGTCTCGCCGCGCTCGGCGCGCAGGTGCTGGCCGACGGCCTCGGCCTGCTGCGCGCCGGCATGCGCCCGGTGCCGCAGCCGCAGCCGGCCGAGGGCGTGACCTACGCCCACAAGCTCGACAAGGCCGAGGCAAAGCTGGACTGGTCGCAACCGGCGACGGTGCTGGCCAACAAGGTGCGGGCCTTCAACCCATGGCCGATGGCCGAGGCGATGGTGGCCGGCGAACGCTTGCGCATCCATGCCGCGACCGTGCTTTCGCTCGAGCATGGGGCCGCGCCCGGGAGCCTGCTGGCCGCCGGACGCGACGGGCTGGATGTCGCCTGCGGCCAGGGCGCGCTGCGGATCCGCACGCTGCAGCGCGAGGGCGGCAAGGCGATCACCGCTGCCGACTTCCTCAATGCGCGGCGCGACCTTCAGGGTACGTAGCGCAGACCCGGGTTACGCCCCGATTCGAAATGCCTTGGTCGTTCCGGCTTCGTCGCACTGAAGCGTAGTGCCGGTGTCACTGCCATTGGTATTTGACGTTCGGACATATGCAGCGGCGCTTTTCCCGTACACATCTCCCGCGGGCACGCGGAGTTGCGCGCCGTCCTTCGGGCCTGCCATCGACACAGGTGTTTCGGATCCATTGAAACAGAACCTGCAAGGCTCCTGGCTCTTCGTAGGAGCGGCTTCAGCCGCGAGCTTTTCGCGAGCCACCAATCACCAGCTTGGTCCCCAGAAGCTCGCGGCTGAAGCCGCCCCTACAAAAGCAGGTGCCACAGGAACAGGTGCCACGGGACCACACGGCTGGCCGAACGGCGGAGAATGTCCGGATGAATGATGACAAGGGTGCCCGGCCGCGCGCGGTCGCCGCGCAGGTGCTGGATGCGGTGCTGCATCGCGGCCGTTCGCTGAAGGCGGAACTGGCGCAGGCGCTGCCGGCGCTGGCCGACGTGCGCGACCGGGCGCTGGTCGAGGCGATCTGCTTCGCGGCGCTGCGCCAGCAGGCGCGGGCCGACGCGGCGCTGCGGGCGTGGGTGCCGCGGCCGCTGGGGAAGCGCGATGGCGCGCTGCGGGCGCTGCTGCATGTTGGCTTCGCCCAGCTCGATCCGCTCGGGCTGCCGCCGCACGCGGCGGTGGATGCGACGGTCGGGGCCGCGCGTGTGCTCGGCCGCGCTCATCAGCGGGGGATGGTGAACGCGCTGCTGCGACGCGCGCAGCGCGAGGGATTGCCTGCCGCGTCTGCCGACGGCGCCTGGCCGGTGTGGCTGCGCGAACGCCTGCGCGCGGACTGGCCGGACGACTATGACGCTATCGTGGCGGCTAGCGCGTTGCCGGCGCCGATGTGGCTGCGGGTCAATCGTTTGCATGGCAGCCGCGACGATTATGCGGCGCGGCTGCGCGAAGCCGGGATCGAGGCGGCTGGCGACGACGCGCTGCCCGATGCGTTGCGGCTCGACGTGCCGGTCGCGGTCGCCGCGCTCCCCGGTTTCGACAGCGGCGATGTCTCGGTGCAGGACGGTTCCGCGCAGGCCGTGGTCGAAGCGCTGGCGTACTCCCCTGGCGCACCGGCAGCCGGCCGGCGCGTCCTCGACGCCTGCGCCGCGCCCGGCGGCAAGGCCGCGCACCTGCTCGAACGCGATCCGTCGCTGCGGCTGACCGCGCTCGACGTCGACCCGAAGCGCATCGAGCGCGTACGCGAAACATTCGCCCGCCTGGGCGTCGGCGCCGACGCGGTGCTGCGCGCCGCCGACGCCGCCGATCCCGATGCGTGGTGGGACGGCGTGCCGTTCGACGCGGTGCTGCTCGACGCCCCGTGTTCGGCCACCGGCATCGTGCGCCGCCAGCCGGACGTGCTGCTGCATCGCCGCGCCGCCGACCTCGACGCGCTGCCCACGCTGCAGGCGCGCCTGCTCGACGCCGCGTGGCGGGTGCTGGCGCCCGGCGGCGTGCTGCTCTATGCGACCTGTTCGATCCTGCACGCCGAGAACACCGGCCAGGTCGATGCCTTCCTCGCGCGCACCGCCGATGCCGTCGTCGAACCGCTCGACGACCGCTTCGGCCGCATGTCCGGCGCGGGCCGGCAGCGCCTGCCCGGCGAGCGCGACATGGACGGCTTCTTCTACGCCCGCCTGCGCAAGCACTGACGGGCGACCACCGCGGCTGACGGAAATCCGACGCGGCGCGTGCTTATCATTCGCGCCATGCTGAAGACTCCGCAATCGCGTGAATTCTGGTTGCTGGCATGCGTGGCCCTGCTGGTGATCGGTACCGGCCTCGGCCTGCGCGCGCCGTGGCCGGCCGACGAACCGCGTTTCGTGCTGGTGGCGAAGCAGATGTGGGAGTCGGGCGACTGGTGGTTTCCGCATCGCGGGCAGGAACTGTATTCGGACAAGCCGCCGCTGTACTTCTGGCTGCTCGGCATGAGCTACGCGCTGGTGCGCGACTGGACGGTGGCCTTCCTGCTGCCGTCGCTGCTGGCCGCGCTGGGGACGCTATGGCTGACCTTCGACCTTGCGCGGCGGCTGTGGGGGCACCGCGCCGGGTTGTGGGCGGCAGCCGCGGTGCTGTGCACGTTCCAGTTCGTCTACCAGGCCAAGCGCGCGCAGATCGATCCGACGGTGGTGTTCTTCATCACCCTGGGCTTCTATGGCCTCGCCCGGCACCTGCTGCTGGGCCCGCACTGGCGCTGGTTCTGGGCCGGATGTTTCGCGGCCGGGCTGGGGGTGATCAGCAAGGGCGTGGGTTTCCTGGCGCTGTTCGCCCTGCTGCCTTATGCGTGGATGCGCTGGCGCGGCTGGCAGGGCCTGAGCGTGCCGGCCCCGCGCGGCGCCGGGCGCTGGGCGCTGGGTGGCGTGGCGTTCCTGGTCGCGATCGGGCTGTGGCTGGGGCCGATGCTGTGGATGGCGCTGTCCGACGGTGATCCCGCGCATCGCGCCTACGTCGACGACCTGTTGGTCCGGCAGACCGCCACCCGCTACGCCGAGTCGTGGCACCACAACCAGCCGTTCTGGTACTTCGCCCGGGTGGTGGCGGTGTCGTGGCTGCCGTTCTCGCTGCTGCTGCCGTGGCTGTTCAAGCCGTGGCGCGAGGCGTGGCGCGCGCGCGACGCGCGAGTGTGGTGGCCGCTGGCGAGCTGCGTGCTGGTGCTGCTGTTCTTCAGCCTGAGCAGCGGCAAGCGCGACATGTACATCCTGCCGGCGCTGCCGATGCTGGCGCTGGCGGCCGCGCCGTTCCTGCCGGACCTGCTTGAACGCCGCGGCGTGCGCCGGGCGCTGTTCGCGCTGTCGCTGCTGCTCGGGCTGGGCTTGCTGGCCGCCGGCGTGGCGGCGCTGGTGGCGGAGCCGGGGTTCGAGCTGAAGCTGGAGGCCGGGCGCGGCATGGCCGACGGCCAGGACGGCCTGTGGTGGGCGCTGGCGGCGATGGGCAGCGCGATCACCGCCGCGGCGCTGTGGCTGCAGCCGCAGCGCGCGGTGACGCTGACCGCGACGATGAGCGCGGTGCTGTGGTGCGGCTGGGGGCTGGCGATCGCGCCGCAGCTCGACGGAGAGAGTTCGGCCAGGGACCTCATGCGCGAGGTGCGCGAACTTGTCGGGCCGCAGGCGGAAGTCGGGCTGGTGGCGTGGCGCGAACAGAACCTGCTGCAGGCACGGGGGCCTACGGTGGAGTTCGGCTTCAAGCGCACGCCGGTGCAGCAGTGGAACGCGGCGGTGGCCTGGGCCTCGGCGGCGCCGGGTGCGCGGCGATTGTTCGTGCGCGAGGTACCGGCACTGGCCAACTGCCTGCAGCGCGCGCGGGCGCAACCGGTGGGCGTCGCCAACCGGCGGACCTGGCGGCTGGTGTCAGCGCCGGACATCCCGGCCGACTGCCGCGCGCTGCCGGAGGCCGCCGACGCCGCCGTGGAGCCCGATCCTGACGCGTGATCCGGCGGGCGCTTCGCGCCGGTCTTTTGAAAGCCCGCGGTAACGACGAGCCGCAGCGAATCGATCGGCCCTTCCCTAGGGTGCCATCCAGGCCTTGCGCAGCCAGTCGACGTCGCCGATGTGCCGGTGCAGGCGCTGGCCGCCGCCGGCGATGACCTCGGACATCTTCAGCCGCCCGGCGAAGACCACGATCTTCGCCCCGTCCGGCAGCGTGGGGTCGGCGAACCAGTTGCGCGGGAACCGCGGCACGCAGTCGTTCTTGAAACTCACGCACCAGCCGCGCGGCCAGTATTCGAGTTCGCCATGCGCGGCCAGCTGCGCGCTCTGGTACTGCTGCGACATCGGGTACTGCCGGGTGGCCGCGTCCGGGTCGGCGACGAAGTTGTCGAGGATGTAGGCCTGCTGCCCGATCTCGAAGCGGAACACCGAGGAGTTGCCGATCACGCGCAGGAACCGGTCGCGTTCGGGATTGACCAGCTTGCGCCGCCACTTGGGCTTGAACAGGTCGGCGTCGCGGATGATCAGGAACTTGCCGGGGCGGTCGAAGAACGGCTCCAGGCTGTCGACCACCACCAGGTCCAGGTCCAGGAACAGGGTGCTGCCCTGCAGGTCGCCGAGGGTGTGGCCGAACACCGCCAGTTTCTGCCAGCGGCGGTCGTTGTGGCCTTCGGGCAATCCCAGCGGCGGCAGCGGCATGACTTCGATGCCGGGATCGAGGCCTTCGCCGGTGTCGGTGAAGCAGACGAAGCGATGCGGCCGCTGCAGGTGCCGGCGCACGCCGGCGTGGAGCCGGTTGACGTACTCGGGGCCGTACATCACGCCCCACTTCATGCAGATGATGTTGACGGGGGCGGTCATGCGGAAGGACGCGGCATGGCGGGGTGGAGTCCGGCGGCGGGCAGGGCGACAAGCATAGCCCGCGGGCCCGCGGCGGGCCGATCGCTCAGGCGTCGAGCAGGGTGCGCAGTTCGTCGATCATGGCCTGCAGGTCGTTGCGCAGGCCCAGTGCCCGGGCGCGTTCTCGCAGCGCGTCGAGGGCGACGGGATCGTTCGATGCGTCCTGCCAGGCGGCAGCGACCGCGTCGCGCTGCGCGGCGCAGGTCAGCACCGCGTTGCGCGCGGCGAAGGCGGCGATGCGCTGGGCCTGTTCCTCCTGCATCGGCACTGCGAGGCAGGGCGCGCCCAGGCTCAGCGCCTGCACCAGCAGGCCGCCGCCGTTGATCACGTTCAGGCGCGCGCCGCGCACCAGCCCCATCAACACCCGGTTGGGCATGCGTGGCAGCGCGGTCCAGCCGGGAGGCAGCGCGTGTTCGCCCGGATCCACGGCCAGCACCGGCAGGTCGCGCGCGCCGCCGGCCGCGGCCATCAGCGCCATCGGCGCCATGCCGTCGACCACGTAGCCGGGGCCGCCGGGGCAGACCAGGTCGTAACCGCCGGCTGCCAATCCGTGCGTCGCCAGCAGGCGGCCGGCTTCAGCGTCGTCGGGCGGTTCGAACACGGCGTCGAAATAGCGGAACCGGGTGTCGCGCAGCAGCAGGCGCCCGAGGCGTTCGGGCCAGGGCGGCGGCGCGCCAAGGCGGTCGGGCGCGAGCAGCCAGTGCGCATCGAGCAGATGGCGCTTGCGTGGATCCAGCCCGCGCCACCGGGAGTTGGGGCGCGCGCTCAGGTAGGCGGTGCGGCTGCCGGCGTCGCGCGCGGCGTGCAGCGCGGTCATCCGCAGGCTGCTGTCGAACAGGCACAGGTGGGGAGCGAAGCCAGTGATTGCGGCCGCCACTTCCGCCTCACTGCGCGTGGGCGAACCTGGCAGCGGCGTCGCCTGGAATTCCTCGTGCGGGAACGGCGCCTGTCGGTGCACCACGAAGCGGATGTCGACGGCGTCGCCGGCCTGCGCACGCAGGGTGCGCGCCAGGATCAGGCTGCGCTGCAGCTCGCCGCCGCCGCGCCCGCCGCTGACCGGAATGAACAGAAGCCGACGCTGCATAACGGGTTCCCCGTGAGTGGCAGTAGTATGCCGGCGTGTCGCGTCGGGGGGCGCGCGCGGCTGGAAGCCATCCGGGCCTTCCTGCCGCTCGGACGCGTGGCATCCGTGGTTCCAACTTCATCCATGGTTCCGACTTCGCCGCCTGCATGCATCCTTCCTCACCCGCTGTACCGGTCACTTTTTTCCTGGACGCCCCGGCGTCGGAGCTGGAGGCCTGGCGCGCGCTGCGTCCCGATCAGGAGCCGCAGCGCCTGGTGCTCGGCGAGCATTACTGGATCGTGCTGACCTGCGCGCGGCTGCGCGCGGCGGGCATGGCGGTGCAACTGGACAACCGGCTCCCGGATGCCGGCGTGGTGGTGTTCTATGCCGGCGACAAGCGCGCGGTCTGGCGCCGGCAGCGCGAAGGCCGCAGCCGCGCCCTGCTGGTCGCGGTGCGCAGCGACCGCAGCCCGGTCGGCCTGGCCGATGTCGAGATCGTGCAGAACGCCGCGTCCGCCGACGGCCGCCGGTCGCTGCACATCCCGCACTGGCCGCAGCCGGGCCTGGTGCCGCGCGACCTGGCGCGGGGCACCACGCTCCGCACCGTGCTCTATCCCGGAACGCCGCGGAACCTGCACCCCGGCTTCCTCGGAGCGGACTGGGCTGCATTCGTGCAGGACCGCGGCCTGGCCTTCCGCTGCCATTTCCAGGCCGCATCGCCGCCGGCCTACCAGGACTTCCGCGACGTCGACCTGATGCTGGCCGTGCGCCCCGCCGCGACGGCACCGGTGGGCAACAAGCCGGCATGGAAGCTGTTCAACGCCTGGCTGGCCGGCGTGCCGGCGCTGCTGGGGCCGGAGTCGGGGTATCGCGAGCTGCGCCAGGGTCCGCTCGACTACCTGGAAATCGAAACCCCGGAGCAGGCGATGGCCGCCATCGACCGCCTGCTCGGGCAACCGGCGCTGTATCGGGCCATGGTCGACAACGGCCTGGCGCGGGGGCAGGCCTTCAGCACCGCGGCGACCGTGTCACGCTGGCAGCGGCTGATCGAAGACGAGTTGGTGCCACGGGCGCAGGCGCAGGCACTGCAGCCGCTCCCGTTCTGGAAGCGCAGCGCCCGCGATGCCCGTGCGCGACTGCGCCGGGTGCTGCATGGCGCGGCGTGATCCGGGCAGTGTGATCCGGGCGGAATGATCCTCCGGACCGCGCGCCCGCATCACCAGCGCAACGGCCGGCGCGCGATCTCCCGACCCAGCCTCGCGCGCAGCGCCTGGGCCTGCGCCAGCGGCAGGTAGCGCAGGCGCAGCGGCCCGGATGCGGCGCCGGCGGTATCCAGCCACAGCGTGGCCATGCCCAGCGACCGGTCGAGCGGCGACTGCCGCAACTCCAGCGCCTGCAGCTTGTCGAGTTCGGCGAAGCGCCAGCGCCGCGACCACCAGCCTGTCCGTGTGCCAACCAGCCGCTCATCGATCGCGTAGCCCGCGCGGCGCGCGTGCTGGCGCGCGACGAACACCACCCACGGCAGCCACAGCAGCGCGGCCAACCCCCACGGTCCGGCCCGCCAGCACAGCGCCGCGGCCAGCAGCAGCGCGAGCACGACGCCCGGCAGCGACAGCCGCCACCACGCGCGCGGATGCAGCGGCTGCCAGCGATCTGGCGGCCACGTCGTGCCGGGGAGCAGGTGGCGGACCAGCGCATCGCAGGCCGCGGCGGTGGCGATCGGCGCCAGTTCGCGCAGGCCGCGGCGCTGGCTGCTGTCTTCGGCCACGGCCGAATCGATCTCCAGCGTGCGGCGGCCGAACCAGCGATGCAGCACGCTCTCGCGCAGCGTCCACGACTGGATCCGCCGCCGCGGCGCGCTGGTGCGCAGGCGGGTCAGCAATCCGCGTTCGACGGTCAGGCGGCGGCCGTGTTCCTCCAGCCGGAAGCCCCAGTACTGCAGCAGCGCCAGCGCCACCGAGAACACGCGCAGCAGCACCGCAAAGCCGAGCAACGCTGCGAGGATCGCCAGCGCGTACTCGCCGTAGCTGAAGTGGTGGCTGCCGATGAACGCCTCCAGGCCGTGGCTCCAGCGGTCGGACACGTCGTCGGGCAGCCGCGGGTTGAGCTGCGAGACCGCCACCGCCGCGCCGCCAACCACGATCATGCCGCGATTGGAAATCAGCCCCAGGCGCAGCACTTCCGCGGGCGGCAGCGCGAGCAGCACGCGGCCGTCGACCTGGTCCGCGGGCGCCGTGGCCTCCGCGGCGGCGGGCGCGGGCGCCTCTGCCCCGCGCCGGCGCACCAGCGCCTCCAGCGCGATCGCATCGCCCAGCTGCAGCACCCGCATCTGCGCCTCGGGCTTGTCGCCGCCGGCCGATTCCAGCCGCACCTCGGCGACGCCGAACAGCCGGTGCAACAGCGACTGGTGGATGGCCACGTTGTGGATGCGCGAGAACGGTACCTGCCGCCGGCTGCGCTGCAGCAGGCCGCTGTCGATGACCACGCTGTCGGCGGTGATGCGGTAGCGGAACGTCAGGTAGCGCCACAGCGCCACCACCACGAAGCCGCCCACGGCGATCAGCGACCACAGCTGGTTGCGGTCGCCGCGGCCGAGGAACACCAGCACCAGCAGCGGCACGACGAACTGCTTGAGTTGCTGCAACAGCACGAACAGCCAGGACATCGGATGTAGCCGGCGGACCTCGCCGCCCAGCGCGTCCGCCGGTGGCTGCGACGGATCGGGCTCAGTCGCTGGTGTCGTCATCGTCATCGGTCTGGCGCGCGAGATGGTCGCGCAGGCGTTCGGCATCCAGGGCGTCGAGCCCGGACACCGACACCTCGCTGTTGCGCGTGCCGGCGGTGTGGATGACCAGCGTCGTCAGCCGGAAATGCCGCTCCAGCGGCCCGCGGCGGATGTCCAGGTGCTGCACGCGCGAACCGGGCACGCGCGTGTCCGACTGCCACAGGCGCCCGCGACGCAGGCCGAAGCCGTCGGCGTCGAGCAGCCAGCGGGTATGGCGGTAACGGCGCCAGCCGAGCCACGCACCGAGGACCGCCGCCGCCAGCGCGCACGCCGGCGGCAGCCACCACAACCACGACGGCCGGGCAGTCAGGCAGAACACGATCCCCGCCACCGTCGCCGAGAGCGCGAAGCCGAGCGCGGTGGTGCCCACGAACAGCGCGCGCGCCCGCGGCGGCAGCTTCTGCCAGTCGGCCGGCGCGGGTGGCTCTGTTTGCGCGTTGCTCGTGGCAGGTTGCGATTCGCTCATCGCCGCCGCTCCATGTCGAGGTACGGATTGACCTCGCCGCTTCCCGGCGGGCGCTGCTTGTAGCGCTTGTAGGTCCACTGGTACTGGGCCGGGTCGCGGCGCGCGATCCGCTCGACCGCGGCGTTGAGCGCGGCCGCGGCCTCGGCCGGATCCTGGCTGGCGATCGCCGCCGGCGCCGGCTCGAAGCGCAGCGCGAACTCCGGCCCCGCGCCGATGCGTTCGCAATAGCCGAACAGCACCGTGGCGCCGCTGCGCTCGGCAAGGCGGCCGAGCAGGGTCATGGTCAGCGCTTGCACGCCGAAGAACGGAGCGAACACGCCGTCGCCGGCCTTGGGCTGCTGGTCGGGCAGGATCCCGGTGATGCCGCCGGCCTTGAGCAGCTTGAACAGCTGGCGGATGCCCGGGCCCTCGGCGCGCACCTGGGTGACACGGTCGCCGGTGTCGGCGCGCACGCGGCGCAGGAACGCCTCGCCCACGGCCGATTCCGGCGCGCGGTACAGGATCGCCAGCGGCGTGCGCGCGGCCAGCCACTGGTTGAGCAGTTCCCAGTTGCCGTAGTGCGGCGCGGCGACGATTACCCCGCGCCCGGACGCGATCGCCGCGTCGAACAGCTCCACCCCGTCGCGCGTGCGCAGCAGGGTAAGGTTGTGCGCATGCGGCCGGGTCCAGAACCGCAGCGTCTCCAGGGTCTGGCGCGCGGTGGTGCGCAGCACTGCGCGATGCAGTTCGGCGCGCTGCTGCGGCAGCAGGTCCGGATAGGCAAGCTCGAGGTTGCGCGCGGCGACCCCGCTTTCGCGGGCGCCGGAGCGTTGCCAGCCCCAGGCCAGCACGTTGCCCAGTCCGCGCAGCCACCGCCAGGGCAGGCGGCCGAGCGCGGCGACGAGGACGTACAGCAGCCAGGCGGCGAATCGGGTCATGCGGGGGAGTGTAGCGAGCGGGGCAGATGCCAGAGGCCATGAGGGGCGGTACAACGAAGCGCGATCCCGGCGAGCGTCTGCGAAGGCCCGGCAACGACGTGTCCGGCCCCGCACTCGTGATCCCGGACGCAGCGAGAGATCTGGCTGTTCCGGGACATCGGCAAGAACCTCGCTGCGTTCGGGATGGCAAACGGCGGAATGCAGAAACCGCGCAGTGTCCCTTTTGCCGTCATTCCCGCGAAAGCGGGAATCCAGTGACTTTCCCGCCGCCAGTTCCGATGCTGCAAGCAAGACGCCGGGTTCCCGCCTTCGCGGGAATGACGAGCAAACGCTACGCTGCTCCCCATTCCCCATCCCGCATTCCCGGCCCTTCCCAATGCTCGCCCTCATCCAGCGCGTCACCTCCGCCAGCGTCGTCGTCGACGGCGCCACCCTCGGCGCCATCGGCCCCGGGCTGCTGGCGCTGGTCGGCGTCGAGCCTGGCGATGGCGACGCGCAGGTGGCGCGGATGACGACGCGCCTGCTCGGCTACCGGGTGTTCGGCGACGAGCAGGGGCGCATGAACCGCTCGCTCGCCGACAGCGGCGGCGGCCTGCTGCTGGTCAGCCAGTTCACCCTGGCGGCCGACACCCGCTCCGGCATGCGGCCGGGCTTCAGCACCGCCGCCGCGCCGGACGAGGCTGAACGGATCTTCGACCGGTTGCTGGTAAGTTGCCGGGAAAATCACCCCTCAGGGGTGGAAACCGGGCGTTTCGGTGCCCATATGGTGGTCAGCCTGGTCAATGACGGCCCGGTAACCTTCCTGCTCAAGGCGTAAAGCGGGCTTCGGCCCGCCGCAAGGTGATTCCCGGCCGTTCGCACCGCCGGAAACCCGGCCAGCCGGTATAATGCAGGGTTCTCTTCACTAAATTTCCCCGGTGGCTCCCCACATGGCCAACGAACGTCAGGCCCCGCAGTCCGACATCAAGCAGCTGATCAGCAAGGGCCTGGAACAGGGCTACCTGACCTACGCCGAAGTCAACGATCACCTCCCCGACGACATGGTCGATCCGGAGCAGATCGAAGACATCATCGGCATGATCAACGGCATGGGTATCGAGGTGCACGAAGTTGCGCCCGATGCCGACACGCTGCTGCTCGGCGACAGCAACACCGGCAACCGCGAGGTCGACGACACCGCGGCCGAGGAAGCGGCTGCCACGCTGACCGCGCTCGACGCCGAGGGCGGCCGCACCACCGACCCGGTGCGCATGTACATGCGCGAGATGGGCACGGTCGAACTGCTCACCCGCGAGGGCGAGATCGCGATCGCCAAGCGCATCGAGGAAGGCCTCAACCAGATGCTGCTGTCGCTGGCCAGCTTCCCGTGGTCGGTGCAGTTGCTGCTGGAGGACTGGGAGCTGCACAAGGCGGGCAAGAAGCGCCTGGCCGAGATCGTGGTCGGCTTCAACGACCAGCTCGACGAAGAGCCCGAGCCGCCGGCACCGACGCCCCCTCCGGCCGCCAATGGCAAGGACAAGGACAAGGACGACGACAGCGAGAGCGAGGACGACACCGAGGAAGAAGAGGCCGAGGAAGCCGGCCCGACCGGTCCCGATCCGGTCGAAGTCGCGCGCCGCATGGACGAACTGGCCGCGCTGTACGCCAAGTTCCAGAAGGTCTATGCCAAGAGCGGCGCCGGCAGCAAGCAGGCCGCCAAGCTGCGCGAGGAGATGGCGAACCTGTTCGTCACCTTCAAGCTGCCGCTGCCGCTGGTCGACGTGCTGGTGCGCAAGCTGCGCGAGGTGCTGGGCGAGATCAAGGACCACGAGCGCCGCATCCTCGAGCTCGCCACGCGCGTGGCCAAGATGCCGCGCAAGGACTTCATCCGTTCGTGGGAAGGCAACCAGATCAACCTCGAGTGGGTCGATGACGTGCTCAAGCGCAAGCAGAAATGGTCGAGCGGCCTGCGCGAGGTGAAGGATCAGATCATCGCCCACCAGGAAGCCACCATCGCCATCGAGAAGGTGATGCGCGTGGACCTGGCCGACATCAAGGACATCAGCCGCACGATGGCCTATGGCGAAGCCAAGGCGCGCAAGGCCAAGAAGGAAATGGTCGAGGCCAACCTGCGCCTGGTGATCTCGATTGCCAAGAAGTACACCAACCGCGGCCTGCAGTTCCTCGACCTGATCCAGGAAGGCAACATCGGCCTGATGAAGGCCGTGGACAAGTTCGAGCACCGCCGCGGCTTCAAGTTCTCGACCTACGCGACCTGGTGGATCCGCCAGGCGATCACCCGCTCGATCGCCGACCAGGCGCGCACCATCCGCATCCCGGTGCACATGATCGAGACGATCAACAAGCTCAACCGCATCTCCCGCCAGATGCTCCAGCAGTTCGGCCGCGAGGCCACGCCGGAAGAGCTGGCGAAAGAGATGGACATGCCCGAGGACAAGATCCGCAAGGTCATGAAGATCGCCAAGGAACCGATCTCGATGGAGACGCCGATCGGCGACGACGAGGATTCGCACCTGGGCGATTTCATCGAGGACACCAACGTCGAGTCCCCGATCGACAACACCACCAACATCAACCTGTCGGAAACCGTGCGCGACGTGCTCGCCGGCCTGACCCCGCGCGAGGCCAAGGTGCTGCGCATGCGCTTCGGCATCGACATGAACACCGACCACACCCTCGAGGAAGTCGGCAAGCAGTTCGACGTCACCCGCGAGCGGATCCGCCAGATAGAGGCCAAGGCGCTGCGCAAGCTGCGTCATCCGAGCCGGTCGGAGCAGCTGCGGAGCTTCCTCGACATCGAGTGACATTGGCGGGATTGCGAAACAAGAAAGAAGCCCCGCATCGCGGGGCTTCCTTTTCTGTAGGAGCGGCTTCAGCCGCGAGTTCCCGGATTTCGTGCAGCCTCGTGCCCACGAAATAGCTCGCGGCTGAAGCCGCTCCTACAGGGATTCCGGTTCCAGATCAGGTGTTGTAGAAGAACTGCTCGTGCACGATCTTGCCGTCGCGCACCCTGTAGACGCAGATCTCCTGCATCGGCATGCGTCCCATCGACTTGTAGGTGGCATCGAGGCTCGATGCGACGCTGAACCAGTCGCCGGCGATGACCGGATCGCTCATCGTGCCACCGTGGATGGTCTCGAGATCCTCGGCCCACTTGCGGCCTTTCTCGCGGATCGCGTCCAGTCCCTTGACGTTGCCGAGCGTGCCGCCCGGCGAGCCCTCCATCTCGACACTGGCCGCGTCGTCGGCATAGAGCTCGTCCTGGGCCTGTTCGTACTTGCCTTCGCGGCACAGCGCGACGAGGCGGTCGGCGACTTGCTGGGTGTTCATGGCATGGCTCCTCTCGGGGGAACGGGCAGCGTACTCCCGCGCTGCTGACAGCCTGTTGTCAGCAGCCCGGCCCGGTCACGGCCGGGAACCGGAGCGGCTGGAGCCGCTCCTGCAAAGGCCGGGGCCTCGGCCCGCCGTTATGGCGTCACCGGTTGCAGCGGATGCGCTTCCGTGTTCAAGACCACCTGTGCCGGATCGAGCGTCTCCGGCGCCGCATACAACAGGTAGAAATACTTGAAGGTCTCGGCCAGCACGAAGCTCTCCATGTCGTCGGCCTTCTGCTTGGTTACCACGCTCTTGAGCGACGCGAAGCCGGCATCGGTGCGGGTGTACTTCACGAAGTCGTCGAACAGCGTTCGGCCCATGTCGCGGTACGCGGGATCGGCAGTCGTCCGGTACAGGTACCAGGTCGATTCCACGATTTCCGGCCGCAGCGGATACGCGGGCTCGGTCACCACGCGCCTGCGGTAGTCGTAGATTTCCGGCTCGATGCCGTGCACCTGCCACATCGCGAACGACGATGCCTGCAGCCGCTTGGCGCGGTCCAGGTCGCCGGAATACGCCAGCAGTCCCGGCATGAATGCATCGAGCGCGCCGTACTCGCTCGACACGCGCGCCCCGGTCGCCATGTCGACATGGCCGTACCAGAGCATGCCGTCGACTTCCTCGGGCAGATGGCGGTTCGCCGCGGCGATGCTGTCGTTCCACATCGCCAGGCAGTCGCGGTCGCCGAACAGCTTCCAGCACTTCCACAAGTACTCGTAATACGAATCGATGCGCGCGCCGATGTGGGTTTCGGTGCGCGTCCACTTGCCGCTGGCCACATCGAAGCGTTCGCCGACCAAGCCGATCGGCGAACGCCGCTTGTACGTTTCCACCAGGGCGCGCTTCGCCTTCTCGTAGTAGACCGGCTTGCCGGTCAACCGGCTCAGGGTTCCGTACTCGAGCAGCAGGGTGCCGGCTTCGGCGGGATTGCTTTCGTTGCCGTGCGCCTTGCCCGTGCGCAGGTTGACGTAAACATACGGCAGGCCGGTCGGTGAATCGAAGGCCGGCAACAGGCGCGTACCGAGGTCGTCCGCCAGTGCGAGCAGGCGCGCGTCGCCGGTCATCTGGTAGGACGACAGCAGGCCGCCGAGCAGGCGGATCACGATCTCGAAATGCTTCACGTCGAGGTCGCGGTTGAACGACAGCCTGGTCGCGATCAGTTCGCGTGCCTCGTCGGCCTCCTTGTCCAGGCCCATCACCAGCAGGGTGTCGAGCGCATCGACGGGTGTCATCAGCAGGGATTCGCCGTACCAGTCGTGCGCACCCTTGCTGATCGGCAGCAGCGCGTCGTGGCCCCACGCATATTGCTTGTAGCCGGTCCACGCATGCAGGAATTCCGTCTTCACGCGTTCCGCCATCTGCGCGTCAGCACCCTGGCGGGCGAGTGCAGCGGCGACGGCGGCGTCGGCGGTCGCTGCTTCATCGGTCGACGGCGGTCGTGAAGCGCAGGCAGCCAGCAACGAGAACGCCAGTCCGGCGAAGAAGGTGCGCAGCATCGTTTTCATGCACGTGCTCCGAAATCGGTGGTGGCACGCATGACCGCCAGCACGTCGTGGCAGGCGCCCATGGTGTGGTAGTCGGTCTTGCCGGCGGGACTCTTCTCGTCGTCGTACTTCGCATTGCGACGGTCGAGAATGCGGTACCAGGCGCCATGCTGATGGTCGACGAGATGCTGCCAGGCGTAGCGCCACGTGCGCTCGTACCAGTCGCGGTAGCGCGTATCGCCGGTCGCGGCGAACAGGCGTGCCGCGGCGGCGATTGCCTCGGCCTGCACCCAGAAATACTTGTCGTCGTCGCAGAACCAGGTCGCAGCGTCGGCGACATCGGCAACCGGCGCGCCGCGTGCCGGCGATGCCTGGCGAAGCGATTCGGGCGCGAACCCGTAGACGACACCGCCGAACTCCCGGTCCCAACCGTGCGCGAGCGCGATATCGAACAGGTGGCGCGCTGTCGGCAGCAGCCAGTCCGGTGCGTCGCTGCGTGCGCCGAGATGACCATGCAGCAGCACCAGCAGCTTCGCCCACTCCACTTGATGGCCCGGCTGGAATCCCCACGGCCGGAACAGGTGCTTCGGATCGTCGCGGTGGTAATCCCAGTCGACGTTCCAGTCGCGGTCGTAGTGCTCCCACACCAGTCCGCCCGCGAGTGCGGTCTGGCGGCGTGTCATGTGGTCTGCCAGCAGCAGCGCGCGATCCAGGTAGCGTGCTTCACCGCCGGCCTCGAATGCGGCGATCAGCGCCTCGCACATGTGCATGTTGGCGTTCTGGCCGCGGTAGTCGGAGAAATTCCAGTTGGCATCGGCCTCGTCGCGATACAGCCCGGCATCGGCATCCCAGAATCGCGCCTCGAGCAAGTCCCATGTCTCGTCCACCCACGCCGCGGTGTCGAGCCCGGCCTTGCGCGCGCTGGCGTACGCCAGCATCACGAAGGCGACGCCATAGGCGTGGTGGGTGCGGTCCTCGGGCCGGCCGTCGCGCAGCGTCCATGCGTATCCGCCGCCCGCGGCATCGCGGTGCGCGTCGCGCAGGTAGCGCAAGCCGTGCGCGGCGGCATCGAGGTATTCGCGCGCAAGCGGATCGTCGGCGAACTCGCGCGCTGCCATCGCGTAGTCGAAGACGAATCGCGTGCTGCTGACGAGGTGGCGATGCGAGGCATCGTAGACGCTGCCGTCGTCATGGAAATAGTGGAAGAAACCACCGGTCGGATCGATCGCGCGCGGATGGTAGAACGCCATCGTGTCGGCGATGTGCGCGCGCAGCGTCGCGGGAGCGGTGAAGTCGGGCAGCGGCGTGGCGGGCAGGTTCAAGGGGCGTTCTCCAGCAGGGCTTGCACGTCGGCGCGGTCGGGCATTGCCGCGAAAGCGCCGAAGCGCGTGGTGGCCAGCGCGCCGGTTGCGGCAGCGTGGCGCAGCAGGTCGTCGCGCACGTCGGCATCCGCGAATGCGCCGGCGAGCGCGTCGGCGTGCAGGCCATGGCCGGCGATGCGATGCAGCAGTCCGGCGACGAACGCGTCACCGGCTGCGGTGGTATCGATCGGATCGACGCCGAACGTGGCCGCGGTGCCGCGGGCATCGCGGGTCCACCAACGGACCGGCGCCGCGCCGTCGGTGATTACCACGGCCTGCGCGGCATGCGCGAACAGGCGCTCGGCGACCTGGCCTTCGCCGCCTTCGCGCGCCAGGAAAGCCAGTTCCTCGCGGCTGAGTTTCACCAGGTGCGCACATTCCAGCGCGCGCCACAGGGCCGGCAACGGATTGGCGTCGCGTGGCCACAGCGCCGGCCGCAGGTTGAGGTCGAAACTGACCAGTGCGCCGGCGGTGGTGGCGAGCCGCATGCCGTGCAGCGTGGTATCGGCGATGTCGGGCGCGGTGAGGCTGTTGGAACAGGCGTGGAGGATCGCGAGATCGTCGAACGCGGCGCCGTCGAAGTCGCCCGGGCGGAACAGCAGGTCGGCCGCCGGCGGACGATAGAAATTGAAACTGCGTTCGCCATCGGCAGCCAACGACACGAAGGCGAGCGCAGTGCGCGCCGCGTCGGTGCGCCGGACTTGCGCGACATCGACGCCGTAACGGTGGAACTGCGCCAGCAGGAAGTCGCCGAACATGTCCGTGCTGAGCATGCCTACGAAGCGCGCGTCACCGCCGAGCCGTGCCACGCCCACGGCGACGTTGGCCGGCGCGCCACCGGCGTGTTCGGTGAACTGCCGCGCCGCACCGGGGACCGTCGAGGGACTGGCGAGGAAGTCGATCAGCGCCTCGCCGAAGCAGGCGATCGCGGTGCGCGTCGTCGCCATCAGTGCGCGGGCCCCGCGACGCGTTCGACGACAACGAGCGGCGGCAAGTCGCCGCCGAGCCGCGATCCGCGCAGCCCGTACCAGACAATGAAGGCGTAGCAGGCCAGCGGAATCACGAACGCGGGCTGGATGCCGACGTGGTCGGCGAGCTTGCCTTGCAGCCACGGCACCACCGCGCCGCCGACGATGGCCATGATCAGCAGGCTCGACGCCTTGCTGGTCAGCGGCCCGAGACGCTCGATGGCGATGGTGAAGATGGTCGGGAACATGATCGAGTTGAACAGCCCGATCGCGATCACGCTCCACATCGCGACGTGCCCGCCGGTCAGCATCGTGGTCAGCAGCAATGCCGAAGCGATGCCGGCGAACAGCGTCAGCAGCCTGCGCGCATCGACCGTCTTCAACAGCGCCGCGCCGATGAAGCGGCCGACCATCGCGCCGCCCCAGTAGAAGGCGAGGTAGCGGCTGGCGGTGGCCTCGGTGAGGCCGCCGGTGTCGGTGCCGGAGATGTAGTTGATCAGGAAGCTGCCGATCGAGACCTCGGCGCCGACATAGACGAAGATCGCGACCACGCCCCAGCGCAGGTGGCGATGCTGCAGCACCTCGCGGAACGTGTGGCGCGCGTGGTCGGCGCGCTCGGTGGCCTCGCGCAACGCGGGGATGCGCATCGCCAGCACGAACACCGCCAGCGCCAGCAGGCCACCGGCCAGCAGCAGGTAGGGCACCTGCACCGACTGCGCCTGCGTCGCCCGATAGGCGGCCTGCTCGGTGATCGACATCGCTGCGAGTTGATCCGCACCAAGCACCGCAGCCGAGAGGATCAGCGGACCGATGACCCAGGGAAACAGCGTTGTGCCGAGCGAATTCAGCGCCTGCGCCAGGTTCAACCGGCTCGGCGCGCCGGCCGGATCGCCGAGCAGGCTGATGTAGGGATTGGCCGCGACCTGCAGCAGGGTGATACCGCTGGCCAGTACGAACAGTGCGCTCAGGAACAGCGGATACGACGGCAGCAGCGCCGCCGGATAGAACATCGCCGCGCCGACCGCCGCCACTACCAGGCCGATGATGATGCTGGGCTTGTAGCCGACGCGCGCGACCACGGCGCCCGCCGGCAGCGACATCAGGAAGTAGGCGCCGAAGAACGTCGACTGGATCAGCATCGTCTGCGCGTAGTTCATCGCGAACACGGCTTTCAGGTGCGGGATCAGCACGTCGTTGAGGCTGGTCAGGCCGCCCCAGGTGAAGAAGATCAGGCTGACGACCGCGATCGCCGCGGTGTTCGACAGGTGGCGACGTGTCATGCGTGGACTCCGTTGGCGGTCGGCGGCGCGACGAGGCTGCTGGCACGTACGCGCAGTTCCGCGGGTGCGACGGTGGTACGGGGAATGTCGTCGTCGCCGCGCAGGCGTGCGAGCACCAGGCGCGCGGCCTGCATGCCGCGTTCGCGCGGGGCGACGGCAATGGTCGACAGCGGCGGGGTGGCGACCGCGGCCTCGGGGATGTCGTCGAAGCCGACCACCGCGAAATCGCGTCCGGCCTGGCGGCCGCGTGCGGCGAGCCCGCTCATCAGGCCCAGCGCGACCGCGTCGTTGTAGCAGACCGCCGCAGTCGGCGCGGGATCGCGCACGAACAAAGCGCCGGCCTGGTGCGCGGCTTCGAGCCGGGTCGGTGCGCACTCCACCAGCCATTGCGGATCCGGCGCGATGCCGGCCGCATCGAGTGCGTCGCGATAACCGGCGCGGCGCTCGCCACACGAGCTGGAATCGCGATGGCCGCCGAAGAACGCGATCGCGCGGTGTCCCTGTGCCAGCAGGTGCTCGGTGGCGATGCGCGCACCGCGACGGTTGTCGAGCGCAAGGAAGTCCCAGCCGTTGCCCGGTGCGTCGTCCGTGTCGCCGCTGCCACCCAGTGCGCGGTTGAACACCAGCACCGGCATGTGTGCGCCCAGTACCCGATGCAGGCGTGCGGGATCGCTGTGCTCGGCCGGCGACAGGATCACCGCGGCGGGGTCGTGTTCGATCAGCGAGGCGAGCACCGCCTGCTGGCGTTCCGGCGATTCACCGGTGCTGCCGACCAGCATCACGTAACCGGCTTCGGCCAGCGCGGCGTCGACGCCGCCGGCGAACTCGGCGAAGAACGGATTCGACAGGTCGTTGAGCACCAGCGCTACCGCATTGGAAGCGCGTCGCCGAAGACTCGCCGCGCCGCGGTGATAGACGTAGCCCTGGCGGACGATCTCGGCCTGCACGCGGGCGCGGGTGTCCACGTGCACCAGCGGGCTGCCGCGCAGGACCAGCGACACCGTGGCACGCGACACGCCGCAGCCGGCAGCGATGTCGGAGACGGTGACGCGCTTGGCCGGTGCGGAATTTCTTGGCATGAGTTTGGATCGGTCTAAATCACCGGCATCGTGCCGGCAAACGCCCCACAAGGCATTTTGCGACGCAGCATGCCGGTCATGCGGCCGGATGATAGGGTGCCGTTTTGGAACGATCCAAAACGGCGGAAGAACGGCATGAGAAGCGCCAGGGGCAGGGCAGTGATGACGATGGGCATGTTGCTGATGGCGGGCGCGTTCGCCGCGACCGCCGCCGGAACATCTTCGGAAGATGCCGGCGCGCGCGCCGTCGCCTCGGTCGATCCGTTCATCGGCACCGGCGGCGAAGGCCATACCTTTCCCGGCGCGGTGGTGCCGTTCGGCATGGTCCAGCTGAGCCCCGACACGCAGATCAAGCCGCGCAAGGATGCCTACGGCTGGGCCGCCGGCTACCGTCATGACGACCACACCATCGTCGGCTTCTCGCACACGCATTTCTCCGGCACCGGCCATTCCGATCTCGGCGACGTGCTGGTGATGCCGATCGCAGGCGACGTGCGCCTCGAGCGCGGTGATGTCGGCAAACCCGGCAGCGGCTACACCTCGCGTTTCAGCCACGACGACGAACGCGCCGAGCCGGGGTACTACGCGGTCACCCTCGACGACTACCATGTGCGCGCCGAGCTCACCGCCAGCGCGCGCGTCGGCATGCACCGCTACACGTTCCCGAAAGGCAAGCCGGCACACGTGCTGGTCGACCTGCGCACCAGCATGTACGACTACCCGGGCAAGATTTCCTGGTCGCGACTGCGGCTGCAACCCGACGGCACCGTGACCGGCTTCCGCGAGACCCGCGGCTGGGCGCCGGGCCGCCAACTGTACTTCGCGATGCGCTTCTCGCGCCCGCCCAGGGGCCATGCGTTCCACAACACCGAGCAGGACATTCCGTACAAGGGCTTCCCGCCGCCGGGAGAGAACACGCCCGCCGAACGCGCGCAGATCGAGGGCCGCCAGCTGGTCGGCACGTTCGATTTCGGTGATGCATCGGGCGAACCGCTGCTGGTCAAGGTGTCGATCTCGCCGGTCAGCGAGGCCGGGGCGATCGCCAACCTCGATGCCGAAGTGCCCGGCTGGGATTTCGACGGCGTGCATGCCGATGCGAAGGCGCAATGGGCGAAGGCGCTGGCTGCGGTCGACATCGACGCACCGGAACCGATGCGCAAGAGTTTCTACACCGCGCTGTATCACGCGTTCATGGGGCCGAGCCTGTTCATGGACAGCGATGGCCGCTACCGCGGACCCGACAACGCGGTGCATCAGGCCGAAAACTTCACGAACTACTCGACGTTCTCGCTGTGGGACACGTATCGCGCACTGCATCCGCTGCTGACCCTCGTGCAGCCCGAAGAACGCACCAACGACATCGTCAACTCGTTGCTCGCCTCGCGCCGCGAAAGTCCCTACGGCATCCTGCCGGTATGGGCGTTCCACGGCCTGGAGACGTGGTGCATGATCGGCTACCACGCCGTGCCGGTGATCGCCGACGCCTACATGAAGGGCATCCGCGGCTACGACACCGATGCCGCGCTCGATGCGATGGTGGCGAGCGCGAGCTACGGTCCCTACGACGGCATCCGCCAGTACATGGAGCTCGGCTACGTGCCGATCGACGAGGAGGGCGAAGCCGCGTCGAAGACGCTGGAATACGCGTTCGACGACTGGACCATTTACCGCATGGCCGACGCCATGGGCCGCAAGGACATCGCGGCAACGTTCGAGAAACGCGCCACCAACTGGAAGCATGCCTTCGACCCGAAGACCGGCTTCATGCGTGCACGGAAACGCGATGGCAGCTTCCGCGAGCCGTTCGATCCGGATGCCAGCGGCTATGGCACCGACTACACCGAAGGCAATGCCTGGCAGTACTCGTGGTACGTGCCACAGGATGTCGCCGGCCTTGCCAAGGCGCACGGCGGCGGGGATAAGCTGCTGGCCCGCCTCGACGCCGTGTTCGATGCCAAGGTCGACCCGTCGGTGTTCGAGCACATGGAAGACATCACCGGCCTGATCGGCTGGTACGCGCACGGCAACGAACCCAGCCACCACGTCGCCTACCTCTATGCCTACGCCGGACAACCGTGGCGCACGCAGGCACGGCTGAAGCAGATCATGGACACGCAGTACAAACCAACGCCCGACGGCCTGGCCGGCAACGATGACCTCGGCCAGATGTCGGCGTGGTACGTGTTCACCGCGCTGGGCTTCTATCCGGTCGCGCCGGGCAGCAACGAATACATCATCGGCCGCCCGTTCCTGCCGCGCGCCACGCTCAACCTGCCCAACGGCAAGCGCTTCACCATCGTCGCCGACGGCCTGGACGACGCGCATCCCTACATCGGCGCGGCGACATTGAACGGCCAGCCGCTCGATCGCGCCTTCCTGCGCCACGAGGAGATCCTGGCCGGCGGCGAACTGCGCTTCACCATGCAGGCCGAGCCCAACCGGGAATGGGCCACGCATCCGGGGCGACAGCCGTATTCGATGTCGGCGCGTTGAGCGGGCACCAATCCGGCAGCATGGCTGCGAACCCGGCGCTCCTCTAGACTGCGCGCTGTACGGGCCTATAGCTCAATGGTTAGAGCGCGGGACTCATAATCCCTCGGTTCCAGGTTCGAGTCCTGGTGGGCCCATTTCCTTTCGTCAGTCCACAAACTCCGTGCGGACCAGGGCGGCGACGCCACCGCCCGCGATCCAGGCGTCCGCGGCGGCGATTTCCGGCGCGAAGTAGCGGTCCACGTCATAGCGTGGGACCCGCATGCGGACCTGCTCGAATGCCTGTTCAAGTTGCCTTGACGAGCGCAGGGGACGACGGAAGTCGATGCCCTGGCACGCGGCCAGCAGCTCGATGGCGACGATCCGGCGCACGTTGGTCACGATATCGCCCGCCTTGCGGGCTGCGAATGTGGCCATGCTGACGTGGTCTTCCTGGTTGGCCGACGTCGGCATCGAGTCGACGCTGGCCGGATGGGCGAGCGTCTTGTTCTCGCTGGCCAGCGCCGCCGCGGTCACGTGCGCGATCATGAAGCCCGAGTTGATGCCGGGGTTGCTGACCAGGAATGCAGGCAGGCCGGAGAGGTGGGCGTCCACAAGCAAGGCAATGCGCCGCTCGGACAGTGCGCCGATCTCCGAGACCGCAATGGCGATCTGGTCGGCGGCAAACGCAACCGGTTCGGCATGGAAGTTGCCACCGGACAACACCTCGCCGGTATCCGGGAACAGCAGCGGATTATCGGAAACCGCATTGGCCTCGATCAGCAGCGTCCGGGCCGACTGGCCCAGCACGTCCCAGCACGCGCCCATGACCTGTGGCTGGCAACGCAGGCTGTAGGGGTCCTGGACGCGGGCATCGTCGAAGCGGTGCGACTCGCGGATGGCGCTGCCAGCGAGCAGGTCGCGATACAGCTTCGCGACGTAGATCTGGCCGGGCTGGCCGCGCAGCGTGTGGATGCGCTCGTCGAAGGGCGTGTCGGAGCCGCAGGCTGCATCGACGGTGAGGGCGCCGGCGAGCACGGCGGCAGCGAACGCCTGCTCGGCGGCGAACAGCGACATCAGCGCAATGCCGGCCGAGACCTGGGTGCCATTGAGGAGTGCCAGACCCTCCTTCGCGCCAAGTTGTATTGGGCGCAGCCCCGAACGCCGCAAGCCTTCGCTTGCCGGCATCACCTCGCCTCCGACCCGGACCGATCCCTCGCCCATCGCGGCCAGGGCTAGATGGGCCAGGGGGGCGAGGTCGCCAGAGGCGCCCACCGAGCCTTGCGAAGGAATGCACGGCCATACCTGCGCGTTGTAGAGAGCGACCAGGCTTTCCAGCAGTTCCCAGCGCACGCCGGAATGGCCGCGCGCGAGGGATGCGATCTTCAGCGCGAGGATCAGGCGAACCGTGGCATCGTCCAGCAAGGGACCCGTGCCCGCGGCGTGCGACCGCACGAGGTTGGTCTGGAGCTGCTCGAGCTGTTCTTCCGGGATATGGATCCTGGCAAGCAGCCCGAAGCCGGTATTGATCCCGTAGGCCGGCTTTCCCGCGGCGACGATCGATGCGACCGTGCGCGCCGCCGCATCCACTGCAAGCTTGCTGGCGGGAGGCAACCCGATTGGGGTGAACCGGGTTGCGATCGACCGCAATTGGGACAGCGAGAGCTGACCGGGCGTCAGTGTCAGCATCAAGGTGTCATCCGGTGATTGAAGGCAGGTTGAGGCCATGGTCCCTGGCACATCGCAGTGCCAGGTCGTAGCCGGCATCGGCGTGGCGCATGACGCCTGTCGCGGGGTCGTTCCACAACACGCGCTCGATCCGCCTGGCGGCCTCGTCCGTGCCATCGCACACGATCACCACCCCCGAATGCTGGGAGAACCCCATCCCCACGCCGCCGCCGTGATGCAGGCTGACCCAGGTGGCGCCGCCGGAGACCGCGAGCATCGCGTTGAGCAGGGGCCAGTCCGAAACGGCATCGGAGCCGTCCTGCATCGCTTCGGTTTCCCGGTTCGGGCTGGCCACGGAACCGCAGTCGAGGTGGTCGCGACCGACGACCACCGGCGCCTTCAGCTCGCCCGAGCGCACCATCTCGTTGAACGCCATCGCGGCACGATGGCGCTCGCCCAGGCCCAGCCAGCAGATGCGCGCAGGCAGGCCCTGGAACGCGATGTGCTCGCGCGCCTGGTCGAGCCAGTGGTGGAGCGGCGCGTCATCGGGAAACAGTTGCTTGATCCTGGCGTCGGTGCGGTAGATGTCTTCGGGGTCGCCGGACAGCGCAACCCAGCGAAACGGCCCCTTGCCCTGGCAGAACAGCGGGCGGATGCATGCCGGCACGAAACCGGGGAAAGCGAAGGCATTGGCGACGCCCTGGTCGAGCGCCACCTGGCGGATGTTGTTGCCGTAATCGATGGTGGGCACGCCCATGCCGTGGAAATCGAGCATGGCGCGCACATGGTCGGCGCATGAAGCGGCGGCCGCGGATTGCAGTATGGCGTGCTGCGAGGCATCGGTGCGTGCGGCCTCCCAGCGTTCGATGCTCCACCCGGCCGGCAGGTAGCCGTTGACGAGGTCGTGCGCGGAGGTCTGGTCGGTCACTGCCGCCGGCCTGGCGCGGCCTTGCCGTGCCAGTTCGACGAAGCGGGGCATCAGCTCCGCCGCATTGCCAAGCAGGCCGACCGACACGGGGGATTTCGCGTTCTCCACCATCGCCAGCGCTTCTTCGATCGAATGCGCCTTCTGGTCGAGGTAGCGCGTGCGCAACCGGAAATCGATCCGCGACTCCTGGCATTCGATGACGATGCAGCTGGCGCCGGCAAGCGTGGCCGCGAGGGGTTGTGCGCCGCCCATGCCGCCCAAGCCCGCGGTGAGGATCCATTTGCCCGACCAGTCGCTTTCGTGGTGCTGGCGGCCAAGCTCGACGAAGGTTTCGTAGGTGCCCTGCACGATGCCCTGCGAGCCGATGTAGATCCAGGACCCCGCGGTCATCTGGCCGTACATCATCAGGCCCTTGCGATCGAGCTCGTTGAAGTGGTCCCAGGTGGCCCAGTGCGGCACGAGGTTGGAGTTGGCCAACAGCACGCGAGGCGCATCGGCGTGCGTGCGGAAGACGCCGACCGGCTTGCCCGACTGGATCAGCAAGGTCTCGTCGGCTTCCAGCGAGCGCAGCGACGACAGGATGCGCTCGAAGCTCGCCCAGTCGCGGGCCGCCTTGCCGATGCCGCCGTAGACCACCAGGTCGTCGGGGCGCTCCGCCACCTCGGGGTCGAGGTTGTTCTGGAGCATGCGATAGGCCGCTTCCACCAGCCACGACTTGCACGAAAGCGTGGTGCCGCGGGGAGCGCGGACGACGCGTGGGCCGAAGGACGCGGGATTGATTCCGGTATCCATGGGAACTCCGTCAGGGGGATGGGCCGTTGCCGACCTGGAACGCGCCAACGAAGCGGTAGATGGCGGCAGGATGGGTCAGGCGGACAAGGCTGGCGACACGGTTGCGCGACCATGTGCGCCGGCTCAGGATGAGCAGCGGATCACCCACCTCGATGCGCAGCGTCCTCGCGACTTTCGTGTTGGCCACGTCGGCCTCGATCTCGTGTTCGGTGCGTTCGAGCGGTGCGATCCGGGTCAGGTACTCGTGGGGCGTTTCGACGGTGAAGTCGACATCGAGATAGTCGGGCGCGGACGCGGGATTGACGAAGCGCTCCTCCAACTGCAGGGGCATGCCGTCGGCCAGGTGCAGGAGGCGCGAATGGAATAGGGCGCTGCCGGCGGGCAGATCGAATCTGCGCGTAACGAGCGCGCGCGCCGCGACCCGCTCACAGGTGAGAACGTCCACCACGTGGACCTGGCCGCGCGCGTGGATCTCGTCGCGGATGCTGCGCACCTCGAACATCGGCGAGTCGACTTTCGGTACCGCGACGAACGAGCCGACGCCTTGCACGCGGGTCACCGCGCCGGAATCGCTCAACTCGCGCAGCGCGCGGTTCACGGTCATCCGTGAAACGTCGAACTGCGCCACCAGGTCGTTCTCGCTGGGAATCTGGCTGTGGGGCGGCCATTTCCCGCTGGTGATCTGGCGAAGGATGTAGTGCTTGAGCTTGGCGTACTGCGGCTTTGGCTTCTCCATCGTCACAGCATGACATGTCTATACAAGTCGCGAAAGACAACGGCTGCCCGGTTTCGAAATTCAGGGTCGGGCAGCGACGCTCGCTGTTGACATTGCGTTTTGGGCCGTGCTATCTGGTGGTATAGACAACCTGGAAGTGCCGCTGCGCCCCATGTTCAGTTTTCCGTCCATGCTTCGCTACCTGCTGGTCCTGGCGTTCTGCCTCGACGGCAGCGTGACGCTGTGGAAGGCCAGCGCGATGGCCACGAGCGCTGTACAGCATGGGCAAACCAGTGATCGCGATGCGGGCGACCTGCACCATGGCGCCTCCACGACGACGACGGCATCGGCAACCATCGATTGCCCGGATGCCGGGATCCCCGGGCAGGATGGCGACGAGCATGGAGGCTGCGATTGCGCGGACGCCGCGTGTGGCTGCGCCTGCGATTTCCTCAAGGTAGCGGTTGCCCACAAGGTCCCGCCGGCCGGCTCGGGCTGGCTTGCCTACGTCCCCGTGCTGCCCGACTCAACAACGGTCGGGAAAAGCTCCCTTTCCTCCCTCTTTCGACCTCCCATCGGTTGACTTGTCCGGCTGCCGGAAAGGCGGCCTCCATTGCCGTGAGCGCTCGTCGTACGCATGCGTACCGCGCTGCTTGGGCATTCTTCGACAAGTTCGAATGACAACCGTTTGAGGAGCTCTCCATGTTCTGTAATCGCAGCCAACTCGCGTTGGCGATCGGCACGCTGCTGTCTGCCGGCATCGTGACCAACGCTTTTGCCCAGTCTCCGGACGAAGCGGCAACGGCCCAGGCAACCACCCTCGACGCCGTTACCGTCACGGGCAGCCACATCAAGGGCGCGGCCATTTCAGGCGTCGGCCCCGTGTCCGTCATCGATGAAGAGATGATCGAGCGATCGGGCGCGACTTCCGTCGACACGTTGCTGCAGCGGCTGCCGGCCTCGGCCGGGTTTGCAGGCAACCAGACCAATGCCTACTGGGCCGACAACGGCTATGGCACGACCCAGGTCAACCTGCGTGGCCTTGGCATCAGCCGCACGCTGGTCCTGCTCAACGGTCGTCGCATCGTCAATGGCGGTACCGGCGCGAACAGTTCGGTCGATCTCAACATCATTCCGGTCGCATTGATCTCGCGCATCGAAGTGCTCAAGGACGGTGCCTCCGCCATCTACGGTGCGGATGCAGTGGCGGGCGTGGTCAACATCATCACCAAGAAGAAGTTCGACGGCGCCGAAGCCTCGGTGCGGTATGGCCAGACATTCCAGCAGGACGGGGAAGATGGCGCCGTCGACCTTGCGTGGGGCGTGTCCAACGATCGCGGATCATTGATGACCGCCATCAACTACTCGCAGGGCGGTACCGTGAACATGGCCGACCGTGCGGCGTGTGGCCTGGCAGAGGTTGACGGCAAGCTCCAGTGCGTTGGCAGTTCAAGCACGATCGGCGGCCGCGCCCTGCTGCCCGATGGAAGCCGCATCAACTTCAACCAGGAACTCGGCGGCGATGGCGACTTCTACGAGCCCTATTCGCCGGACAAGCACAACCAGAACTCGTACGCGATGCTCAACGCGGTCAATCCGATCAAGCGCCTGAGCTTCAGTGCGTTCGGCAACTTCTCCCTGACCGAGAACGTCACCGCGTTCACCGAGTTGATGTACACCAACCGCCAGTCGGATCAGCTGGCGACGCCTGGCACGCTGGGCATCTATCGTCCGATCAACATTGCGGCTGATCACCCGACCAACCCGACCGGACAGGACCTGCTGCTCCAGCGCAGGAGCCTGAAGGAAGCTGGCCCGCGCGAGTTCTACCAGGACGTCAATACCTTCCGCACGGTGGTCGGCGTCGAAGGCATGTTCGGCGATTACTGGAACTGGTCGGCCGCGCTCAACTGGGGCCGCAACACCGGGCAGGATGGCTCGACCAAGGTCGCCAACCTCGACCGCGTCGACAACACCCTCAACACCGCGATCTGCAGCAATGCGGTGGGCGCCGCCATCCCCTGCGGCGACTACCTCGGTTACGGCGACGTGACCCAGGAGGTTCTCGACTACATCCTCTATACGAGCCGGGACGTCGGCGGGAACGAGCAGCGGAGCTTCACCGCCAACCTGAGCGGGCAGCTGTTCGAACTGCCGGCAGGCTGGGTGGGCGTGGCGACCGGTGTCGAGGTGCGCAAGGAGCGAGGCTGGCGCAATCCGGATCCGCTCACGGTGCTGGGTTTTGCCAACACCAACCAGCAGGACTCGATCGCGGGCGAATACACGGCGAAGGAAGTCTTCGCCGAGGTCGCCATCCCGTTGCTGCAGGACACGTTCCTCGCCGAGTCGCTGGCGCTGAACGCGGCAGTGCGCTACTCCAGCTACGATCTGTTCGGCGGCGACACGAACTACAAGGTGGGCCTGGACTGGCAAGTCGTGCCATCGCTGAAGCTGCGCGCAAACTACTCCACCGCGTTCCGTATCCCGAACGTGCCGGAACTGTTCGGTGGCGTTTCCGAGGGCGGCCTGACCACGACGGATCCGTGCAGCGGCTGGGCCAGCCTGCCGAGCTCTTCCGTCGTCTATCAGAACTGCCAGGCGTCCGGCGTGCCCGCCGGCTATACCCAGCTTGGGAAGGCCATCCAGACGACGGTGGGCGGAAACCGCGACCTCGAACCGGAAGACGCCGAGACATTGACGGTGGGCGCGGTGTGGACGCCGATGTTCGCCGAGGGCCTCACGCTGACCTTCGACTACTTCAACATCAAGATCGACAACGCCATCCAGCGCATCGATGGATCGACCAAGCTGGCGGTCTGCTACAACACGCCGGGGCTGGCACACCAGTTCTGTTCGCCGTCGAGTTTCACCCGCAACCCGCTGACCGGGGAGATCAACTACCTGTCCGCACAACCGGTCAACGCGGCCAGCGAGCGGGTTTCCGGCATTGACCTGGGCGCGCTGTACCAGTTCAACATCGGCGGGATCGACGCCACGCTCAACTGGGATGTGTCCTACCTCAAGAACTACGACGTGCGGCCGTTCCCGCAGGCCGAGGAAATCCACTATGCCGGCAACATCACCGGCGGCCGCGGCAGCTTCACGCACTGGCGTTCGTTCGGTGCACTGACCCTGGTGCAAGGCCCGTGGTCCGGGTCGTACAGCATCCAGTACATCGGGTCCGCGGATGACATCAACGCCGCCAAGGGCGACATCGGCGACCACGTGTCGAGCCTGACCTACCACAATGTGCAGGCGAAATACGCCGTCAGCCAGGCAATGGACGTGACGTTCGGGATCGACAACCTCTGGGACAAGCAGGCGCCATTCATCCAGAGCTACACCGATGCCAACACCGACACCATGACCTACGACCTGCTCGGCCGCCGCTGGAACGCGAAGCTGACCTACCGCTGGTAACCGGCTTGTTTCTCCCCGGCGTTCGCGCCGGGGAGAAGCAGGTTTCCCCTATTGCCTGTACCGGCAGGAATTCCTTATGAAACCCGCATTCTGGGCACGTCGTGCCCACAAATGGATTGCCTTGTTCATCGGCGCACAGGCCTTGGTCTGGACCGTGAGTGGGCTCTACATGACCACCATGTCGATCGACTACATCCATGGCGATCACCTGGCGCATTCGAAGGCACCCGCGCTCGCACGGGACACCGCGTTGATCGATCCGGACGTGCTCGGCAAGCGCTATCCAGACATGGACGGCTTTCGCCTCAGGCAGTTGCTGGGACGTGAAATCTACGAGGTGCACCATGGCGCCGGCATCGAACTGATCGATGCGCGCACTGGTGCGCGTATCGGGCCGGTCGACGAGTCCGCGGCGCGGCAGCTAGCCCTGTCCACGTACCAGGGCGAAGCGTCGTTGCAGTCGCTGCAGCTGATCCACAAGGCGCCACGGGAGGTTGCGAGCCGCGCGGTTCCGATGTGGCAGGCCACGTTCGGCGACCGCATCAATACCGCGCTGTATTTCTCCCCGCAGACCGGCGAGCTGCTGGCCACGCGGCATGATTTCTGGCGGTTGTTCGACTTCCTGTGGATGCTCCACATCATGGATTACGAGGACAGGACGAACGTCCACAACACCTTGTTCCGGGTTGCAGCATCGGTGGGTTTCCTGTTCGCGCTCAGCGGCGTGTGGCTGCTGTTCTACAGCTTCAGCAAGAGGGCGGACGCATGACGCCCTGGATCCGGAAGCTGCACAAGTGGATCGGCCTGGCGGTTGCCCTGCAATTCACGGTCTGGCTGGGCAGCGGGTTGACCATGAGCCTGCTCGACAAGGACGCCGTCGAGAACGTGCATCACCGCGCGCCGGCCGGCGACAAGCGCGACTGGCCCGGCAGTGCCGTGTCCCCCGCGGTTGTCCTTGCCGCCGCCACGCGCCCGGTGCAGGTGATCGAAACCCACTGGCTGGGCGACCGGCCGGTGTACCGGCTCAGCGACAAGGACGGCAGCTGGCTGGCAAGCGTCGACGACGGACAGCCCGTGCCGGTAACCGCGGACGTGGTCGCGGCGATCGCGGCGGCGGATTACGTGGGCGAGGCACGGGCGTTGCCGCCGGAGTTCATGGACGAGGCGATCTGGGAGGCGCGCGGCCATGCCGGCCCGCTGTGGCGCGTGGCGTTCTCCGACGGCGACGGCACGACGCTGTACCTGTCCGGGCAGGATGGCAGCATCCTCGAACGGCGCAGCAGCATGTGGCGGATCTTCGACTTCGCCATGATGCTGCACTTCATGGACTACACCCGGCAGCAGGACTTCAACAATCCGCTGATCGTGATGGCGGGCGCGGGCGGGCTGTGGATCGCGCTGTCGGGCATCTGGTTGCTGGTGACCAGTTTCCGCCTGGGCGAGTTCATTCCGTCGCGCTGGCGGCCGCGCCATGAGCTGACCGTGTTTGCGGCCGGTGGCGCCAGGCTGCGTTCGGTGGAATCGCATTCGGGCGACACGGTCTACCTGGCGCTGGGCAGGAATGGCCTGCAGCTGCCGTCCAACTGCGGCGGGGGACAGAGCTGCGGCCTGTGCGAAGTACGCGTGCGCGGCGATGCGCCCACGCCGACCAGTGCGGACCGCGAGCACCTCGACAAGAGCCGGCTGGGGTTGGGTTATCGCCTCGCATGCAACGTGCCGGTGAGGGCCGATCTCCAGGTGGAAGTCGCGGGTGGCGCTGCGCTGTGGACCGAACGCACGGCCACCGTGGCCAACGTGGTGGCGGTGACGCCGTTCCTGCGCGAGATCGTCCTTGAACCGGACGCCGCATTGGCGCCGTCGGAGTTCCAGCCCGGCGCCTATCTGCAGGTGCACGTGCCCGGTTACTCGCTGCAGCGACACGAGATCGACCATCCCGACGACCACCGCCCGGACTGGGCCGCGCTCGACTTGCCGCCCACGTTGACCTGCAGGGAGCCGGTGCGCAGGTCGTACTCGCTCTCGCTGCCGGTGGAGAAAGCCGGTGGGAAAGTCACCTTGCTTGCGCGTTTCAGCCCCGGCGGCCGGGGAAAGAAGCGGCAACCCGCGGGCAAGGGTTCGACGTACCTGTATTCGCTCAAGCCCGGGGATCGCGTGCATTTCAGCGGGCCGTTCGGCGACTTCGCGCTCAAGCCGGGGGCGAAGGAGAAGGTGTTCATCGGTGGCGGCGCCGGCATGGCCCCGCTGCGGGCGATGATCCATTCGCTGCTCGACCGGAATGCAAGCGAGCGCATCCATTTCTGGTATGGCGCCCGGAACCTGCGCGAAGTGCCCTATGCCGGGGAGATGGCCGAACTGGCGAACAACCATCCCAACTTCAGCTGGCACCTGGTGCTGTCGGATGCCGCCGAGCATGGCGCGGGGCTGATCCAGGGGCTGGTGCACGAGGCCACCCACGAAGGCCTGCTGCAGGGCCATCCCGATCTGCAGGCGTGCGAGTTCTATCTTTGCGGGCCACCGGCGATGCTGTCGGCGACACGGAGCCTGCTGGACCGGCTCGGGGTCGGGCAGGCACAGGTCGCTTTCGATGATTTCAAGATCTAGCCGTCGATCTCAGGTGGCCTCCGGGGTGGCAGCGGATGCAGGCCGCCCCGGTTCACATGCGGGCAGGTTTGAACGCGAATTCCGGCTGCAGGGCGGGTAAGATTCCGACATGGCTGTCTGGTCGATCGTATTGCGGTTGCTGCTGGCTGCGGGCTTGATCCTCAATGGGTCGGGCGTGGCAGCGGCGACCGTGTCCATGCACCAGATGGGCATGGCCGGTGCGATGCAGCATCCTGCGGCCGGCCCGGATGCAGCAACCCCGGCCTGCGGAGAACATCACCACGACAAGGCGCCAGCCTTCGGGGCCGATGGTGCACAGGTCGCATGCCACGACGCGATGCCGGCAGCTTCCGCGCACGCACCTTCCGACTGTTGCCAGGCGACCACCTGTGGTTGCGCCTGCGCCAACCCGGTCTGCCTGGCTGTACCCGCCGTTGCCTTCGTGGCTGCCATGCCCGGGCGCGCCGACATGTCGCAGGCCATGGACCTGGGCCGGCCCCCGCCGGTCTTGCAGGGCGTGATCCGGCCCCCCATCGGTTGACGGTCCGGGCGCGCAGCGCGCCCTGCTCGCCTGTCCGCCGTTTGCCCGCACCTGCGAGGCAACATGCGCACGGCTCGCGGTCCGGCCCATTGGCCGGGACCGACCCTGACGTTCTTACGGAGTTTTCCATGTCATCCGATTTCTTTGGCGCCGGATCCGGCGCCTTGCCCAAGCCTTCGCGTCGTCGTTTCGTGCTGGGACTGGCCACGGGCGGGGCCGTGGCGGGTCTGGGCCTGTGGCCGAAGGCTTCCTGGTCGGCGACGCCGTCCGGCCGGCCTGTCGTGCTTTCCGGAACCCAGTTCGACCTCGCCATCGGCGAGACGCCGATGAACTTCACCGGCCGCATGCGCCCGGCGGTCACCGTCAATGGTTCGTTGCCGGCACCGATCCTGCGCTGGCGCGAGGGCGACACGGTCACCCTGCGCGTGGCCAACCACTTGCCGCATGGTTCGATCCACGGCCATGACACCTCCATCCATTGGCACGGCATCCTGCTGCCGGCCAACATGGATGGCGTGCCGGGGCTGAGCTTTGGCGGCATTCCGCGCGGCGATGTCTACCAGTACCGCTTCCACGTCGGCCAGGGCGGCACCTACTGGTACCACAGCCATTCCGGCTTCCAGGAACAGGCGGGGCTGTACGGGGCGATCATCATCGACCCGCTCGAACCCGAACCGTTTTCCTACGACCGCGATTACGTCGTGCTGCTGTCGGACTGGACCGACCTCGATCCGGCCGCACTGTTCGCGCGGCTGAAGAAGATGTCGGACTACGACAACACCTACAAGCGCACCGTCGGCGACTTCCTGCGCGATGCAAAGGCGAAGGGGCTGGCCGCGACGGTCGACGACCGCAAGCTGTGGGGCGAGATGCGGATGACGCCGACCGACCTGTCCGACGTCAACGCCAACACCTACACCTACCTGATGAACGGCACCACCGCGCTGGGCAACTGGACCGGCCTGTTCCGTTCCGGCGAAAAGGTGCGGCTGCGTTTCATCAACGGTTCGTCGATGACCCACTTCGACGTGCGCATCCCCGGCCTGAAGATGACGGTGGTGGCGGCCGACGGCCAGTACGTGCATCCGGTCAGCGTCGACGAATTCCGGATCGCGACCGCGGAAACCTTCGACGTGATCGTCGAGCCCAGCGGCCAGGATGTGTTCACCATCTTCGCCCAGGACATGGGCCGCACCGGCTACGTCAGCGGCAGCCTGGCGGTGCGCGAAGGCCTGCGCGGCCCGGTGCCGGAACTCGGCCCGCGGCCGCTGCTGACCATGGACGACATGGGCCACGGCGGCATGGGTCACGACGGCATGGGTCACGACGGCATGGACCACTCGGGTGGACACGCGGCGGAGACGACCACGCAAGGCGCGATGTCGGGCATGGATCACAGCGGGCACGACATGGCCGGCATGGATCACGGTGGGCAGGCGATGCAGGCCCATCCGGCCAGCGAGGCCGGCAATCCGCTGATCGACATGCAGACCATGGCGCCGGTGCCGAAACTGGACGATCCGGGTATCGGCCTGCGCGACAACGGGCGCCGGGTGCTGACCTATGCCGACCTGAAAAGCACGTTCGCCGATCCCGACGGCCGCGATCCCGGCCGCGAGGTCGAACTGCACCTGACCGGGCACATGGAGAAGTTCGCCTGGTCGTTCAACGGCCAGAAGTTCTCGGATGCCGAGCCCCTTCGCCTGACTTACGGCGAGCGGATGCGCATCGTGCTGGTCAACGACACGATGATGACGCACCCGATCCACCTGCACGGCATGTGGAGTGACCTCGAGGACGAACACGGGAATTTCCACGTCCGCAAGCACACCATCGACATGCCACCGGGCAGCAGGCGCAGCTACCGCGTCCGCGCCGATGCATTGGGTCGCTGGGCCTACCACTGCCACCTGCTCTACCACATGGAAGCGGGAATGATGCGCGAAGTGCGGGTGGAGGAATGAGCATGCACGCAACCACGAAAATTTCGCCCGCGATGCGCATTCGCAGCAGCATGCTGGCCACCGCGATTGCACTGGCCGTGCTGCCGGGCGCAGGTCTCGCGCAGCAGCACGACCATGCCGGCATGCAGGCGCCCGAGCCGGCGAAACAGGCCGCGACGGATGGGCACGTCCACGATCGGGCGCCTGCGAAGCACGCAACCGCGCAAGAGCCCGAAGCCGAAACCGTGTCGCAGCACGACCATGCGGCGATGGGCCACGACGTGCCGGCCACGCCAGTTGATCATGCCAGCATGGATCACGCAGCCCACGCACCCGCGGAGGCCGAAGCGACACCACCGGTCGATCACGCCGCAATGGGCCACGACATGCCCACGCCGCCGACCACGCCGGCGCAACCGATGGATCATTCCGGCATGGACCACTCGGGCATGGATCACGGTGCGCCTGCGGTGGCGCCTACGGATCCCATCGAACCGATCCCGCTGCCGACGGATGCGGATCGCGCGGCGGCGTTCCCGCCGGTGCAGGGGCACCTGGTGCACGACAACGGCATCCACAGCTACGTGTTGCTCGATCAGCTGGAAGCCTGGGATGCCGACCAGGGCAGCGGCCTGGGCTGGGCGGGCCAGGCGTGGATCGGCACCGACCTCGATCGCGTCTGGCTGCGCAGCGAAGGCGAGCGTGTCGATGGGCACACCGAGGCTGCCAGCCTGGAAGTCCTGTATGGCCGCAGCATCGCCCGCTGGTGGGACGTGGTTGCCGGCATCCGCCATGATTTCCAGCCAGGCGCTTCGCAGGATTTCGCCGCGATCGGCCTGATCGGACTGGCGCCGTACAAGTTCGAGGTCGCGGCGACCGCCTACATCGGCCAGTCCGGACAGACGGCGGCCACAGTCGAGGTGGAGTACGAGACCTTGCTGACCAACCGCCTGATCCTGCAATCGATGCTCGAGGCGAACCTGCATGGCAAGCAGGATGCGCGTCGCGGCATCGGGTCGGGGCTTGGCACCGTGGAGGCCGGCATGCGCCTGCGCTACGAGTTCACCCGTCGGTTCGCGCCGTACATCGGCATCGTCCATGAACGGGCCTTCGGCCGCACCGCGGATTTCCGCCGCGACGCGGGTGAGGGCGTCGATGACACGCGCGTCGTGGCCGGCGTGCGGATCTGGTTCTGACAGCGCGGCGGGATGTCGATCAAGGGTCGTCATCCCGCGCGTCCATCCATTGGCCGTCGCAACCGGCGACGGCATGAGGAGTTTCCACATGAGTCAACGTTCCATTGCACTGCTTGCCATCACCCTGGCCGCCAGCAGCATCACCGCCTGTGCGCGCTCACCCGAGGCTGTTCCGGGCATTTCCGAAAGTCCGGTCCACGCGGCTGCCGATACCGCATCCGCGGCTGCCGCGACGGCGATCGCCACTGCCGCCACATCACTACCCCTGGTGGTCGTCCACAAAAGCGAGAGCTGCGGTTGCTGCGGCCTGTGGGTCGAGCACATGCAGCAGGCCGGCTTTCCGGTGCAGGTGCGCAATCTCGACAACGTCAGCCCGGTCAAGGAACGGGTGGGCGTGCCGTTCGGAAAAGGCTCGTGCCATACGGCCGAGGTCGGCGGTTACTTCGTCGAGGGACATGTGCCGGCGGAGGACGTCAAGCGCCTGCTCGCCGGGAAGCCCGCCGCCAAGGGCCTGGTGGTGCCGGGCATGCCGGCCGGATCGCCGGGCATGGAGATGCCAGATGGCCGCGTACAGCCCTACGTCGTGGAACTGGTCCGCGAGGACGGCACTACCGAGCCGTTTGCGCATCACGGGAACTGATCCCTGCGAATCTGGGAATGGGCACCCCGATAGGCCTTCGAGCGCGGGACCTCAGGCAGGCCCCGGGCGGCGAACCCCTCAAGCTGTGGAGCCGTCAGGGGTCTGCGATCGAGTCCAGGGGCGGGCGTTGGAGCCTGCCTTGCGAACCTGACGCGAGGCCCTCGATCAACGGCGAGAGCCACGGTTCGTAATGGCGCCAGCGATCCAGCCCGGACCGGTTGATCGGAAGCCGGACCTGCTGGGCGCTCGGCGTGTGGACAGGCCGGGGATTTTCGTGGAAACGGAGACAGGATGGGTCGAAGTCCAGCCCAAGGTAGTCGAGAAGGCGGCGGATCTCCGCTTCCGGATTTTCCACCAGCCGCTCGTAATGCAATCGAAGGACGTGCCCCGGAAGAACTGCGTCGCCGTAATCCATCATCCGGATGTAGTCACGGTGGTACCGGGCCAGGTCGTGCAGATTGGCAGGGAAGCTGCTTTCGCGATTGAAGCAGGTTGAAAAAGCGGAAAGGCAGCACGACAGCGGATCTCGCCTGACGTCCACGATCCTGGCGTTCGGCAGGATCAACCGGATAAGCGCGATGAACCGCCAGTTGGCCGGCATCTTGTCGGTGAAATGGCGCCGGCCGTTCCTTCTGTGCCGGCGCGTCGCGTCCAGATAGCGCTGCCCCAACGCTTCCAGTTCACTCGGAGCGAGCCCTGCCATGGCGTCGGGAAGGGATATTCCCGTTCGGTTGCCGGATATCGCAGCCGCAGTGTCCTGAAGCTCGAACAACTCGCCAGTGCCTTCCACCAGCGGATGGCTGGCGAGAATCTGTTCGACGAGCGTTGAGCCGGAGCGGGGCATGCCGACGATGAAGATCGGGTCATCGGCGGGGTGTCCGCTACCGTGGCGGGCGGCGAAGAACGATGCGGCAAGCGCTTCTTCATGCGACACGACCAACTCCCGTGTTGTCCGTGGGTCGTAAGGCACAAGCGTTCCACGCATGGCATTGGCTTTTTCGTAGTGGCCGAAGGACTGCTGGAACTGTCCGAGGTCGGCGAACGCCCTTCCGAGTGTGAACCGGATCTGGACCTCTTGGAACGGATCACCGGCCGCCGGCAATGCCTGTTCCATCGTCCGGATGTCATTCGCGTCAAGCGGGACCGTGCGCAGGTTGGCAAGGCCCCACCACGCCGCGCCGTTTGCGGGATCCAGCGCCAGCGACCTGCGATAGGCCACCACGGCCTGTTCGGTCCGGCCCATGGTTTTCAGGGCATGTGCATGGTTCATCCACAACACGGACGAATCCGGTGCCCGTGCCACCAGTTCCGCATGAACGTGGAGGGATTCCTCGATCCGGCGCTCGGCCGACAGCACGCCGGACTTGAGCGACAGCGGCCAGAGGCTGGTCGGATGGCTGGCGATTGCGTGGTCGAGCAGCACGAGTGCTTCATCGGCCCGCCCCATGCGGCAAAGCAGCGACGACAGGTCCGCATGGCCGAGGACGAATCCCGGTCGATGGGCGATGGCGCTTCGCAGCAGTCGTTCGGCATCCGCGGCATGTCCGGTCCGGGTGGCGATCATGGCGAGCAGCCGCAAGGCTTCGGTGTCGTCGGGTGCCTCGGCCAAGCGCGAACGGACAAGCGCCTCGGCTTTTGCCAGTTCATTGGAGTGCAGGGCGTGTACCGCAGCGGTCAGGCGCGTTCGTGTGGTGGTCATGCGTGGCCTGGATCGATGTTCGTCACGATAGTGGTCGCGTTTGGGGATTCCACGTGCTCGCTGTCGCGAGTGTGCCGTCTCCCGGCCTTGAAGCGATATGCGTTCCGGCGCTCCTGAGGTGATTGCGCTGGAACGGATCGCGATGGTGCGCAGGGCATCAGTGCCGATGACGAGCGAATGATCTGAAGTGGGACTTCAAAAGTGCATCCGAACTCTTGGTGACTCCTATCAAGGGAGAAAACTCACCATAAATCACAAAGACTCATCTTTGCTTTGAAAACATCACCATGCATTCGGCATTGTCTCGGCAACGTGCCACATCTCGGTGCGTTTGTCGTACTGTCGCTGCTCGAAATCTTGCGGATCTGCGGAGTGTGACGCTTCGCAAACTCCTGACGCAGGCGATCCGTTGAAATAGAGAACGCCGACGATGGAAGGCCAAGCCTTGGAATTCCTTCGGGGAGATCGGCGAAGACGGCAATGCAGAGAAATGGGGAATGTTGGAAATCGTCACCGTGCGTTTTGTTTCATGAAGGTCGATGTCATTTCTTTCGACAATCGCACTGATTCAATTCATCTCACCAGCGAAGTGAGCCCACCACAGGTCTCCATGCCCGCTCATGCGGAATGAAGGCCTACTGCGCTCAAGGGGATAGCCATGACCGACAAGACGAAGCTGACTCAACGCAACCGTGGCTCGAGAACTCTTTCGAGGAGCCTGCTATGCAGTGCGCTCGCGACGGTCCTGGCGGCCGGTGCTCCATCGGTCACCCATGCAGAAGACCGTTACTGGGATGCGAACGGCACGGCCGTCGGCTCCGGTGGTTCCGGAACCTGGAACCTGAGCAACCTCAACTGGAGTCCGACCAACGACGGCGTCAGTGGTCCATTCGAATTTCCCTGGAACAATTCGCTGCTCGACAACGCGATCTTCGGCGGCGTCACCGGAACCGTGAACCTGGGTGATCCGATCGCGGTTCACAACCTCACCTTCAATACGGCAGGTTACGTCCTCAACGGCGGTACGCTGACGCTCGGCGGCGCATCACCCACCATCTCCACAGTCGGCGCCACCACGATCAATTCGATCATCGCCGGCACATCGGGTCTCACCAAGGCCGGTGCCGGGACGCTGCAACTGTCGGGCGCAAATACATACAGCGGCGGCATCTCCATTCTCGGCGGCACCCTGTATGGCGTCACCGACGGTGCGCTCGGTGCGGCGGGCAACGACATCACGACCGCGGCAGGCGCCGTTGTCGGCCTCAGGATCGACGGCGCAGGAACCGCGAGGTCCGTCACGATCGGAGACGGCGGCAGGCTGAACCTGTCGGGGAGCGGAGCGGGCTCCGCACTCGTCACGGGCAATGGCCAGGTCTCGGTGGGCGTTGGCGTCACGATGAGCAACGATGCCAACACCTATAGCGGTAGCACGACGTTCAACGGCGTCAACGGCGTCGGCTATAGCTACTTCACCTCGATCGGCAATCTCGGCGAAGCCAGCTCACTCGGCGCTCCCACGACGGTCAGCGACGGCACGATCATATTCGCCCAGTCGAGCCAGTATTCCGACAATGTCATCTATCTTGGTGACGGCGACAGTTCCAACCGCAACTGGGAACTCTACGGAGCTTCCGCGATCATCCGCAATCGGGGCACGGGAGCCCTCTCGATCACCGGCGATGTCTATGCCTCGGGTGGAAGCGCTTTTATTGCGGAAAGCGCCGATATCGAGCTGCTCGGCGTCCTGAGCGGGAACAGCTACAGCTTCACCGCGAATCCGGGCCGCACCATCTCGCTGGCCGGCTCGAATACATTCTCCGGTTTGGCAAGTATCACCGGCTTGACACAGGCATCGGTGCTGGCAGACATCGGCAGCGTCAGTTCGCTGGGTGTCGGGACCAATATCTCCTTGAACAACGGCATCCTCCGCTATACGGGAACCGGAGGAAGCAGTAACCGGACATGGCTTGCGAACAACCAGAGCAGCATCCGCAACGATGGCAGCGGCGCGCTGGCACTGAGCGGTGACCTTTCCTTCAACCCCGCCAGCCCGGTCACCGACATTCTGACCTTCGGCGGCAGCTTTGCCGGCATCAACAGCTTCTCCGGGATCATTTCGGGCAACGGCCACCTGATCAGCGATGGCGCAGGCACCTGGAGCCTGGACGGCGCGAATACGTTCACCGGGTCGGTGACCGTCAACGACGGCGTCCTGCGTGCCGGAAACGCCTCCGCATTCGGCGCGTCGACGGGATTCACCGTCAATGGCGGCACGCTGGATCTCAACAGCTTCGATCTCATCGCCCCTTCGATCGCCGGAACCGGTGGATCGATCGCCCTGGGCAGCGCCACGCTGACGGTCAATGCGACCACGGCGCAGAACTATGCGGGCAGCATCGTCGGCAGCGGCGGCCTCACCAAGAGCGGTGCGGGCACGCTGACCCTGACCGGCGCCAGCACCTACAGTGGCGCCACGACGATCAACGGCGGCAGGCTCGCGCTCGACTTCACCGGCGCCGGCGGCCCCGCCAACGACATCCTCTCGGCATCGTCGCCCCTGGTCCTGTCCGGCGGCGCGCTCGACGTCCTGGGCGCGGCGGGGGAAAACAACAGCCAGGCCTTCAACGGGCTGACGGTGAACGCGGGCAGCAACACCGTGCGCGCGATCGCGGGCACGGGCGGGTCGGTGGACCTCAGCCTAGGCGCGATCACCCGCGCCGGCGGACTCGTCAACTTCGTATTGCCGACCGCGGGCGCCATCTCGACGACCAATGCCGACGGCGTGCTTGGCGGCTGGGCGACCATTGCCGGCACGGACTATGCCAAGGTCGTGGGCGGCAATATCGTCGCGTTCGAAGAGACCGACTACACCAACAAGGACGATGCCGGCACCTGGCTGGCGGGCGAGATCATCAGCGACACGGAAGGCCTTGCCGATACGCCTTTCTTCGGTGTCGTCGGCGGCGATGTCGCCCTGGGCGGCCTGCGCTATACCGCCGCCGCGGACTCCACCGTCACGATCGGGGCCGGGAACACGCTCGGCGTCGACGGCACGATCATCGTCGCGCCCAGCGTGGCCGACAACGACCAGACCATCACCGGGGGTTTCCTGACCAGCGGCATGGGCGGGGGCACGCTCGGGCTCCAGCAGAACGGCCAGGGCACCTTCACGATCGGCTCGACGATCGTCGACAACACGGGTGTCACGTCCTTCGCCAAGGGCGGCGCCGGATTGGCGGTGCTGAGCGGCGCCAACACCTACACCGGCGCGACGACGCTGTCGGCCGGTACCCTGCGGGTGAACAACATCGGCAACGGTGGCGTCGCGAGCAATCTCGGCGCCTCGACGGCGGCGTCGTCCAACCTCGTGCTGGAGGGAGGGACCCTGCAGTACACCGGAGCAAGCACCACCACCGATCGCGGATTCACGCTCGTCAACGGCAGCCCTTCCAGGACGATCGAAGTCTCCAATGGCGCGACGGACCTGACGTTCACGGGGCAGGTGACCAGCCCGGACGACGCCGGCCTCACCAAGGCCGGCGCGGGGACGCTGACGCTCGCCAACGCCGCCAACGATTACGTCGGCGTGACCACGGTCATCGGCGGCACGCTGGCCGCGACCACGCTCACCGACGGTGGAGTCGCCAGCAGCATCGGCGCGGCGTCGGCCGATCCGGCCAACATCGTACTGGCAGGCGGAACGCTCGCCTACACCGGTACCACGACCGGCAGCAACCGGGGGATGACGTTCGGAGCCGGTGGCGGCGGGATCGGCGTGACGGATGCCGCCACCACGCTGACGCTCTCCGGCGTTCTTGCTGGAACCAGCCTGCGCAAGACGGGTGCGGGCACGCTCGTGCTCCGCGGAGCCAATACCTACACAAACGGAACCTCGGTCAACGAAGGTACCCTGCGCGCCGGGGCCGTCAACGTCTTCGGCAGCGGCGGCATGAATGTTGCCACGGGTGCATTGCTCGACCTCGACAACTTCAACAACGCGGTCACCACGTTGAACGGAGCCGGAGACATCGATCTCGGCTCGGCCACCCTGACCGTCAACAGTGGCGGCACGTTCACCGGCGCGATCAGCGGTAGCGGCGGACTCACGCGCGCGGGAACCAACCAGTTCACGCTGAGCCTGAACGGCTGCAACAACACCTACACCGGCACCACCACGATCACCAACAACACCACGCTCGCCACCGACTGCCTTGCCGATGGCGGCGCGGCGAGCGGAATCGGCGCGTCCAGCAGCGCACCGTCCAGCCTGGTGCTCAGCAATGGAGTCCTGAACTACACCGGCGGCACGGTGACCACGGATCGCGGCTTCACCGTGGCCGGCACCGGCGCCGTCCGTGTGGATGCCGCCGCGACGACGCTCGATTTCACCGGCAACATCGTGGGTACGGGCGGTCTGCGCAAGGACGGTCCCGGTACGCTCGTCCTGTCGGGCGTGAACAGTTCGACGGGCAATGCCCGGGTCACCGGCGGAATCCTGCGTGCGGGGTCGACCACCGCGCTGGGAAGCGGCGCGCTCACCCTCGACAATACCGCGGGCGTCCTGCTCGACCTCGACGGTTTCGACAACAGCGTCGGCTTTCTCGCCGGCGGCGGCGCAACCGGCGGCGGCATCGAGCTTGGCGGCGCGACGCTCACCATCAATGCCGGCAACAGCCTCGCCAACGCCAACTACGCGGGCGCGATCACGGGCAGCGGCGACCTCGTCAAGAATGGCGGAAGCATCCAGCAGCTGTCGGGTTGCGCCAGCAGCTACGACGGCGTCACCACCATCAATGGCGGCACGCTCGCTGTGGCATGCCTGGAGGATGGTGGGGCCAACAGTTCGATCGGGTCGTCCTCGGCTGCCGCGAGCAACCTCGTCCTCAATGGCGGCACGCTGCAGTACATCGGCGCGGGTGGGAGCACCAACCGGCAGTTCACCCTTGGGCCATCGGCCACGAGCAGGCTAGAGGCATCCGGAACCGGCGCGATCGCCTTCACCGATACATCGGCGATCTCGTTCTCGACCCCGAACACCGCGCAGACGCTGACGCTCGGCGGCACCAGCACCGGCGACAACATGCTCGCCGCCCGGATCACCGACAACGGGACCGGCGTCACCCGCCTGACCAAGACTGGTGCCGGCACCTGGATCCTGACCAATTCCGCCAGCGACTACACCGGCATCACCACGATCAGCGGCGGCGTCCTTGGCGTGGACAAGCTTTCCGACGGCGGCGTTGCCAGCAGCATCGGCGCATCTTCCGCGGACGCTGCGAACCTGGTCATCGGCAACGGCTCGACCCTGCGCTACACGGGCTCCGGCGACAGCACGAACCGGCTGTTCACCCTCTCGTCGGGCGTGACCTTCATCGAATCCTCCGGTACCGGCGCGATCGTCTTCACCGACACCGGTCCGGTGACGCTGCAAGGCAACAACCAGGCACGCACGATCGCGCTGGGCGGCACCAACACCGGCCTCAACACGCTTGCCGGCTCGATCGGCAATGCGGGCACCGGCGTCACTACGCTGGCGAAAAACGACAGCGGCACCTGGGTGCTGACGGGAAACCACAGCTATACGGGTTCGACCAACGTCAACGGCGGCATCCTGTTCATCGGCGATGGCGGCACGACGGGCTCGATCGCCAGCGCCACGGTCAACAATTTCGGCACGCTGGGCTTCAACCGCAGCGATACCATTACCTATGGTGGTTCGATCGTCGGCACCGGCTCCCTGCTCCAGGCGGGGACCGGCACGACCATCCTCACCGGCACGAACAGCTATTCGGGCGGCACCACGATCGACGCGGGAACGCTCCAGCTCGGCAATGGCGGAACGACCGGCAGCATCGTCGGCAACGTCACGAACGACGGGGCGCTCGTCTTCAACCGCAATAACAGCTACACCTTCGGCGGCGTCATCTCCGGCGGCGGGACGGTCACCCAGGACGGCGCCGGCACGACGATCCTGACCGGCACGAACAGCTATGCGGGCGGGACGACGATCAACGCCGGCACGCTGCAGGTCTCGAATGACGCCAACCTCGGCGACGCCGCGGGCGAGTTGACGTTCGACGGCGGCACGTTGCGCACCACCGCCGACATTGCCAGCGGCCGCGACGCGACCCTGCTTGGCGACGGCACTCTGCTGACCGATGCGGGCACGGTCTTCACGCTCGGCGGCACGGTCTCGGGCGCGGGCGCCTTCACCAAGTCGGGTACGGGCACGCTGGTGCTGACGGCGGACAACGACTATGCCGGTGGCACCACGATCGCCGGCGGCACGCTGCAGCTGGGTGATGGTGGCACCAGCGGCTGGATCCTGGGCGACGTCGCGAACAACGGCACGCTGGTCTTCGAGCGCGCCGACGACGTGGCCTTCGCCGGTCTGGTTTCCGGCAGCGGCGGGATGATCCAGAACGGTTCCGGCATCGTCACGCTGACGGCCGACAACAGTTATGGCGGCGCGACCGTGTTGAACACCGGCACGCTGCTGGTCAACGGCGACCAGTCGGCGGCGACCGGGCTGACGACGGTCAATTCAGGCGCGACGCTGGGTGGCTTCGGCGTCATCGGCGGCGACGTCGTCGTGAACAATGGCGGCACCCTGTCGCCAGGCGACAGCCCCGGCACGTTGACGATCGGCGGGAACCTGTCGCTGTCCGGCGGTTCGGTGCTGGATTTCGAATTCGGCGAAGCGAATGCCGTTGGCGGTCTGCTCAACGACCTCGTCGATGTCGGCGGCAACCTCGTGCTCGACGGCACGATCAATGTCAGCGTGCCCACCGGTGGCGACTTCGGCGGCGGCATCTACCGCGTCTTCAACTATGGCGGCACGCTGACCGACAACGGCCTCAACCTCGGCACGCTGCCCGCTGGTGCCGAAGTCACGGTCCAGACCTCCGTGACCGGCCAGGTCAACCTGGTCAACTCCGCGGGACTGGAGCTGAGCTTCTGGGATGGCGACGCCGGTCCCAAGTTCAACGACACGGTCGACGGCGGTGCGGGCACCTGGCACCTCGGCGGCACCGACAACAACTGGACGGATCCGGACGGCGCCGTCAACGCCGGCTACGCGGACGGAAGCTTCGCGGTGTTCGCCGGCGCCGGTGACACGGTCACGGTGGACAACGGTGGCGGCGCGGTCACGGCCTCGGGCCTGCAGTTCGCGAGCGATGGCTATGTCATCACCGGTGATGCGCTGACGCTCACCGAAGTGGAGTCGGTGATCCGCGTGGGCGACGGCACCGCGACCGGCGCGGACTTCACCGCGACAATCGCGGCCGAACTCGCCGGCAACGCGGGGCTCGTGAAGACCGACTTCGGCACGCTGGTGCTGACGGGTGCGAACACCTATTCGGGCGGCACCAGGATCAGCAGCGGCACGCTGCAGCTGGGCGACGGCGGCACGGGCGGTTCGATCCTGGGCGACATCGCCAACGATGGCACGCTGGCATTCAACCGTTCCGACGACGTCGCCTTCGACGGCATCATCTCCGGCACGGGTGCGGTGGTGAAGCAGGGCGGCGGCGTCCTCACGCTCACCGGCGCCAACGGCTACCTGGGCGGGACGACGATCGAGGGCGGCACGCTCCGGATTTCGAGCGATGCCAATCTCGGCGATGCCAGCGGCGGACTGGCCTTCGACGGCGGCACGTTGAACACGACCGCCGACATCACCAGCGGCCGCGACGTGACGCTGGCGGGCACGGGCACGATGTTGACCGATGCCGGCACGACCTTCGAGCTCGGCGGCACGATCTCGGGCGCGGGCGGTCTGTCCAAGACGGGCCTCGGGACGCTGCTCCTGACCGGCACCAACACCTATGCGGGTGGAACGGCGATCGCCGCGGGTGGCATTCTGCAACTCGGCAATGGCGGCAGCACCGGCTCAATCGCGGGCGATGTCGCGAACGACGGCACGTTGGCGTTCAACCGCTCGGACGACGTGGGCTTCGACGGCACCATCTCCGGCGACGGCATGGTGGTGAAGCAGGGCGGCGGCGTGCTCACCCTCACCGCCATCAACGGCTACCTCGGCGGGACGACGATCGAGGACGGCACGCTCCGGATCTCGAGCGATGCCAATCTCGGTGACGCCGCCGGCGGACTGACCTTCGACGGCGGCACGTTGAACACGACCGCCGACATCGCCAGTGGTCGCGATGCGGTGCTCGCAGGCGCGGGCACGATCCTGACCGACACCGACACGAGCTTCGAACTCGGCGGCACGATCTCGGGCGCGGGCGATCTCACCAAGGTGGGGGCGGGCACGCTGGTCCTGACGGGTACCAACACCTACATCGGCGGGACGACGATCAACGCCGGCACGCTGCAGGTTTCCAGCGACGCCAACCTGGGCGACGCCGCGGGCGGGGTGACATTCGGCGGCGGCACGCTGCACACCACCGCGGATCTCGCCAGCGATCGCGACGCGACGCTGGCGGGCGCGGGCACGGTGCTGACCGATGCGGGCACGACCTTCACGCTTGGCGGCACGGTCTCGGGCGCAGGCGCCTTCACCAAGTCGGGTGCGGGCACGCTGGTGCTGACGGCGGACAATGACTACACCGGGGCCACGACGATCGCGGGCGGCACGCTGCAGCTGGGCGCGGGCGGCACCAGCGGCTGGATCCTGGGCGATGTCGTCAACGACGGTTCGCTGGTGTTCGACCGCGCCGACGACGCGACTTTCGCCGGCCTTGTATCCGGCACCGGCGCCGTGGTGAAGCAGGGCGGCAACATCCTCACCCTGACCGCCGACAACACCTATGGCGGCGGCACGACGATCGCGGGCGGCACGTTGCAGCTCGGCGACGGCGGCACCAGCGGCTGGATCCTGGGCGATGTCGTCAACGACGGCACGCTGGCGTTCGACCGTTCAGACGACGCGACCTTCGCCGGCCTCGTTTCCGGCAGCGGCGGACTGCTCCAGAACGGTTCGGGCATCGTCACGCTGACGGCCGACAACCGCTATGGCGGCGCGACCGTGCTGAACGCCGGTACGCTGCTGGTCAACGGCGACCAGTCGGCGGCGACCGGCGCCACCACGGCCAACGGCGGCACGACGCTGGGCGGCGCGGGCATCATCGGCGGCGACGTCGCCATCGCAGACGGGGCGAACATCGCCCCCGGTTCTGCCAGCGCAATGCCCGGCGTGCTCACGATCGATGGCAACCTGTCGCTCGCCGACGGCGCCACGCTCAACTACGACTTCGGCGAGTCCGATGTCGTTGGCGGCGCGTTCAACGATCTGATCGACGTCGGTGGCGACTTGGTGCTCGGTGGCACCCTCGATGTCGCCACGAGTGCCGGAGGCAGCTTCGGACCCGGCATCTACCGGGTGCTCAACTACGGCGGCACGCTCAGCGGCCCGGGCCTTACCCTGGGCACCATGCCCTCGGGCACCGATTTCTACGTGCAGACCTCGGTTGCCCACGAGGTCAACCTCATCAACACCAGCGGCCTGGCGTTGCGCTTCTGGGACGGCGCCACGGGTGGGCGCAACGACGGGGCGATCACAGGCGGCGATGGCATCTGGCAGAACACCGCGGGCAACGACAACTGGACGCTCGCCGACGGCTCGGTCAACGCGCCGTTCCTCGACAGCGCGTTCGCGATCTTCCAGGGGACGGGCGGTACCGTCACCGTGGACGACAGCCTGGGGGTCATCAACGTCGCCGGAATGCAGTTCGCGGCCGACGGTTACGCGATCGAAGGCGACCGCATCGACCTGGTCGGGCCGCAGGCGATCATCCGCGTCGGCGACGGCACCGTGCAGGGCGGCGACTACGTCACCACCATCTCGGCGGAACTCGCGGGCTCGGCACAGTTGGTGAAGAGCGACGCCGGCACGCTGGTCCTGTCGGGCGCCAACAGCTACACGGGCGGCACGCTGATCGACGGCGGCACGCTCCAGATCTCGAGCAACGCCAATCTCGGCGCGGCGGCGGGCGGGCTCGACTTCGATGGTGGCACGCTCCACACGACGGCCGATATGGCATCGGGCCGAGATGTCGTGCTCACCGGGGCCGGCGCAACCGACGTCGATGCAGGCACCACGCTCGTGCTCTCCGGTGCGCTGTCGGGCGCGGGCGGCTTCACCAAGCTCGGCGACGGCACGCTGGTGCTGTCGGGAATGGGCAGCAACAGCGGCGGAATGAGCGTCGATGCAGGCACGTTGCTTCTCAACGGCGACTACTCGACCGCAACCGGTCCGACCGGCGTCTCGCTGGGAGCGACGCTGGGTGGCACCGGAACGATCGGCGGCGATGTCACGCTTGCCGACGGCGCGGTCCTCGCTCCGGGTGCAGGCGGACCGGGCACGCTCACCATCGACGGCAATCTCTCGCTCGCTTCGGGCAGCTTGCTCGCCTTTGAATTCGGCGAAGCCAACGTGGCAGGCGGCGCGCTCAACGATCTGGTCAACGTGGGCGGCGACCTCGTGCTCGACGGCACGATCAACGTGTCTGTCCCGGCCGGCGGCGACTTCGGTGCGGGCGTCTACCGGGTGTTCAATTACGGTGGAGCGCTGACCAACAACGGCCTCGAGCTCGGCACGCTGCCCGATGGCAGCAACGCGGCGGTGCAGACCTCGATCACGGGGCAGGTGAACCTGGTCAACAGCGCGGGCCTCACGCTCAACTTCTGGGACGGCGCGGCCGGCCCGAAGAACGACGGCGTCATCAATGGCGGCGACGGCGTATGGCAGAACAGCGCCGGCAACGACAACTGGACCAATGCGACCGGAACGGTGAACGCACCGTACACCGACGATGCTTTCGCGGTCTTCGGTGGTGCGGGCGGCACCGTCGAAGTCGACAACGGCTTGGGCGCCGTGACGGCGAGCGGCATGCAGTTCGCGGCAGACGGCTACCTGATCGAGGGCGGCGCCATCGTGCTTGCCGGGCTGGAAGCGACGATCCGGGTCGGCGACGGCACCACGGCCGGGGCCGGCTACACCGCCACCATCGATTCGGTGCTCGATGGCGATGCCCGGCTCGTGAAGACCGATGCGGGCACGCTCGTGCTGACGGCGGACAACGGCTACGCGGGCGGCACGCTGGTCAGCGGCGGCACGCTCCAGATCGCGAGCGACGCCAACCTCGGCGCGGAAGCGGGCAACGTCACGCTCGGCGGCGGCACGCTGGCGACGAGCGCCGACCTCACCAGTGCACGCGGGATCGAACTTGCCGGCGACGGCACGATCGCGACCGCGACCGGCACCACCTTCACCTTCGAAGGCTTGTTCTCCGGTTCGGGGACGTTGTCCAAGGCCGGGACGGGCACGCTGCTCGTCACCGGTGACAACGACAGCTTTGCCGGCATGGCAGCGGTTACCGCCGGCACGCTCGATGTCCAGGGAAGCCTGGGCGGCGAGGTGGACGTGGGTGCGAGTGGACGCCTCCAGGGAATCGGTCGGGTCGGCAGCATCACCAACGCAGGTGTCGTAGCGCCTGGCAGCAGCATCGGCACGCTGACCGTCGCGGGCGACTACGTGGGCAGCGGCGGCACGCTGGAAATCGAGGCCGTGCTCGGCGACGACAGTTCGGCCGCGGACCGGTTGGTGGTGAATGGCGCCACCTCTGGTGACACGTTGGTCACCGTGATCAATCGCGACGGGCTCGGCGCGCAGACCGTCGAAGGCATCAAGATCGTCGATGTCGCCGGTGCTTCGAACGGTACGTTCACGCTGGATGGCGACTACGTGTTCCGCGGCGAGCAGGCGGTGATCGCCGGTGCCTTCGGCTATCGCCTGTACAAGAATGGGGTCGCCGATCCCGGGGACGGCGACTGGTACCTGCGTTCGTCGCTGCTCAACCCCCCATCGATCGACGATCCGGGGACCGATACGCTCTACCAGCCTGGCGTCCCGCTGTACGAAAGCTATTCGCAGACCCTGCTTGCACTCAATGGTCTGCCGACGTTGCAACAGCGGATCGGAAACCGCTTCTGGGGGAACGAGCTGATCGGATCCGGAGCGGGCATCTGGGGCCGGGTGGAGTCCAGGTACCAGCGCCCGGAGCCGATTGCTTCGACCAGCGCCGCCGACCGGAACATCGACAGCTGGCAGATGCAGATGGGCATCGATGCGATCGTGTCCGAGCGCGAGGACGGCTCGGTACTGATCGGCGGGTTCAGCGCGCACCATGGCAAGGCCGATGCCAGCGTCACTTCGATCTTCGGCAACGGTTCGATCGATACCAGCGGCTACGGGGTTGGCGCAACGCTCACGTGGTATGGCCCGCAGGGCTTCTACCTGGATGCGCAGGCCAAGCTCAGCTGGTTCGACAGTGACCTCAAGTCCGCGGTGCTCGGGTCCCTGGTACAGGGCAACAACGGCAAGGGCGAGGCGATCAGTGTCGAGGTTGGCAAGCGGTTCCCGGTGAGCGACTCGCTTGCGCTGACGCCGCAGTTCCAGGCGGTCTATGCCCAGGTCGACTTCGATAGCTTTGCCGATCCGGCGGGTGCGGTTGTTTCGGCGGACAAGGGCAGCAGCCTGACGACCCGCGGGGGCCTCTCGCTCGACCACCAGACGAGCTGGAGCAGCGCGTCGGGCGATGTCCGCCGCATGCATCTGTATGGCGTGGCCAACCTGACCTACGAATGGCTCGACGGAACCCGCGTCGATGTTTCCGGCACGCCGATCGGCAGCCGCGATCGCAGGATGTGGGGTGAGCTGGGCCTTGGCGGCAGCTATCAGTGGGGCAATGGCACGTACACGCTCTACACTGAAGTGTCTGCCGACACGCCCATGGCCGACTTCGGTGACGCGTACGGCTTCAAGGGAACGATCGGTTTCAGGATCAACTTCTGACCGAGCACCGGAACCCAATACCCAGGAGACATCATGACGACAGGTTTGGCCAACAACACGGATGCTCCCGCGGCATCGGCGCTGCCGCTCTTCTACCGCAAGCCCGTGGTCCTTCACTCCGAAGCGCATGCAAACTGGCGGCTGAAGGACGGCGATACGGCTTTTGCCGCCCGCACGCCCTATGTGCCGATCGTGCTGGGCGAGATCGGCGAGGCCAGTCGCAGCTACCCGGTGGTCTTCGCGGGAGACAAGCTCCTTCCCGTCGTGATCCTGGGGCTTTCCGAGGGAGAGAATCTTTTCGTCGAGGAGCGCGCATGGGCCAGTGAACACTATGTTCCGGCCTATGTGAGGCGCTACCCGTTCGGCTTCGTCTCGATCCCGGACTCGGACCGCTTTGCGCTCGCCGTGGATACGGCGTCCGAGCGCGTCGTCCGCAAGGGCGCAGAGGGCATGCCGCTGTTCGAGGAGGGCGGGCCCAGCCAGCTCACCCGCCAGGCCTTGCAGTTCTGCGAGGCCTATCAGGCGGAATTCGTGGGCACGAAGTCATTCGTTGCCGCGCTTCGGGAACACGATCTCCTGATCGACAAACGGGCCGACGCCACGCTCGCCGACGGCAGGCGCTACGCACTGGACGGCTTCCAGGTGGTCGATCCGGATCGTTTCAGGGATCTGGACCAGGCGACGGTCGTGGACTGGCATCGCAAGGGCTGGCTTTCGCTGGTCAACCTGCACCTGGCTTCCCTTGGACGACTGGCGGCGCTCATGGAACGGCAGGTCCGTCGGGGTGCACAAGGCGGACAGATTCCCAAGCCAGGCGCCTGACTCGCCCATCGGCGGCGCGTTCGTCACCATCGGTTCCCGCGCAAGACCACGAAGCCTGAAAGAAGAGCCGGTACGGCGCCGTGCGTCCTGCCGACGCTGGATGATGGCGGCCGGGCACTCTTCTACGACGGCATTGTCCGTACCGGCAACTTCAGGAAGCCGGGTCTCCTGTCTTCACTTCATTGTGGGGACAGGAGGGTCTCCCGCTGCGCTGGCAATGGCAGTCAGTCAGTCGGCGAATCTGCGTCCGCGCGGTGCCGGCGTACCCACGGCACCGGCGGAATCCCGGGAAGGTGTCAGGACATAGCCGATGCCGCGGACGGCGTTCAGGGGCAACGACTCGCCCGTCCCTGCGAACGCCTTTCGGCGTAGGCGGTGGACCAGCATCTCCAGGCGATGTGGATCGAAATCGTGGATGTCGCGGGTCAGGTGGGCAATGATCGTCTTGCGGGGAACGGCCTCGCTCCGGGAGGCGAAGAGCAGTTCGACGAGCATGCGTTCGGCGTGGTTCAAGCGGATACTGCGCCCGCCCGGCGCGACCAGGCTCCACCCTTCCATGTCCAGGCGCCAGCGTGAATCGGCATACCGGATAGATGGCGCAACCTGCCCGTTTCGGCGCCGCAGGATGCTGCGCACGTTGGCCGACAACACATCGATATCGACTGGCTTGGTGATGTAGGCGTCCGCGCCCTCGTCCAGCCCGCGCGCGGTGTCCGCGCTGGAGCGGCGGCGGCCGGTGAGCATGACGATACCGGCACTGGTCAGTGCGCGCAGGTTTCTCGCCAGGGTGAAGCCATCTTCGTCCGGCAAGCCGATGTCGAGGATGAACATCGAAAAGTCGCGGGACAGCATGCTGCGGTATGCCTCGATGGCGCTGCCTACCCCGACCGTATCGAACCCGGCATCATGCAGGCCCGGGCGCAGGATCTCATCGCGCAACTCAGGATCATCCTCGACCACGAGGATCCACTGTCTGTCTCCGTCAGCCACTTTGTTGCCCCCTTGCTTCCGGCACTGCGCGATCTCCCCCGCGCGCAATGCGCCTTCCCGTGAAGGTGAGACTGTGCCCACTGCGATCGCCCAGTCGCCACTGGAACAACTCGCCATCGGACCACGCCCCGCGGGCGTCTCGTAGCTGCAGCCAAAGCTCAGTTCACGCATTGTATCTCTGGATTTCACCTGCGTCCGGGTCTCCCCGCCGCCTTTGTGATGCATGTCGCCATGCGAGGGCCTGCCATCAGCAAAGGCAACGAGGCTGTCACGTTGTCCATTGCCCCAGGAACCGCTGAACCATGATCGGCAATACGTCGCAGCGCACACGCGCATGCGCGCGACCGCAAAACCTGTCCGGACCATCATCGACAACGACATCGACCTGATGACTTGCAAGTCGGTGAACTACGCGTCGGTGGGAGGGCTGTTGCAGCCCGTGCGGATCCGCGCTGCGACACCGACGGAACTCGATGATCGCGCGAAAGTCGGCGGCCTTTGGTCCGGCATGATGCGGCAGACGCAAAGGATGCAATCCCCATCCGGCATCATGTCGTTGGGTCTCTATCGTGAATCCGGGAGCGGATGCCAAAGGCTCGGGATGGTCGTCGTGCTGCTGTAAAGTCCCCTCGTTTGCTTGCATCCGCGCATGACGAAGGGGACGTTTATGAGTATTGTCTTGCCCGCATCGTTTCACCACATCAGCACGCCGTGGCGTGCGCTGACGGCCTGGTTTGCGCGCGCGCCGATCGACGATCCGGTCGACCGGCGCAATGCGCCGATGCTGCAGGTCCTGTTGCTGTTGCTGGCGTTCACGCCGCCGCTGATGTGGCTGTATCGCATCTTCGGCGCCGATGTCCCATGGCGGCCAGGCGAAACCGCCAGCCTGGTCATCAGCATCGCCATCAGCGCGTTCGCGCTGTTCGACCTGTGGCTGGTGCGGCGCGGCCGCTTCCAGGGCGCGGTGCGATTGCTGATGGTGGTGCTCGCAGTTGCGACACTGCTGGGTTATCTCGGCAGCGGATTCGGCGCCAGCCGTTACGAGCAGCCGATCCAGGCCGCGTGGCTGATCATCGCCGGCCTCGTGATCGGCCGGCGCGCACTGTGGCTGATGTATGGCTGGATGGTGCTGGCGTTCGCCGCGGGCGGTGTCGTGGATTTACGCGCAGCGGACAACGTCGACCCGGCGATGGTGATGGCCGTGGACTGCATCATCGCCGCGCTGATCTTCCTGTTCATCGCGATCGTGGTCGATCGCACGGTGACCGCGCTGCGCGAAAGCCTGCAGGCGGCCACGTTGCGCGGAGACGAACTCGATCGCAGCAATGAACGCCTGCAGGCCGAGATCATCGAGCGCGAGCGCGTGCAGGAACAACTGATCCATGCGCAGAAGGTGGAGGCCGTCGGTCGGCTGGCCGCGGGCGTCGCGCACGACTTCAACCATTTGCTCGGCCTGATCGTCGGCCACGCGTCGCGCGGCAGGCGTAATGATGCCGATCCGGCATCGATGGACAAGGCACTGTCCGGGGTGGAGGCGGCCGCGCGGCGGGCGGGTGCGATCAGCCAGAAGCTGCTGAACTTCAGCAGGCTCGACGTCGCATCACCCGAAATCTTCGACACCGGCCAGGCACTGCGCGACATGCAGCCGATGCTGCGGCAACTGTTCGATCCGACGGTGGCGATCAGGATCGCCGTGCCCGACCAGCCGCAACCGGTCCGTTTCGACCGCGCGCAGTTCGACCTGATGATCCTCAACATCGCCGCCAATGCGAACCAGGCAATGCCCGACGGAGGCGTTTTCGAAGTCGAGCTGCATCCGCCGGCCGAGGGCAGGCTTGCGCTCGACCTGCGCGACAGCGGGCACGGCATGGACGAGGCGACCCGGGCGCGCGTGTTCGAGGCGTTCTTCACCACCAGGCCGCCGGGACAGGGCACCGGGTTGGGGCTGGCCGTCGTCCACGACCTGATCGCCGATGCCGGCGGCCGCATCGTGATCGACAGCGTCCGTGGGGCAGGCACGACGGTCCGGATGGAGCTGCCGCTGGTGGCATGACCGACTGCACGGGGCAGGGCACATCCGGTGCGCCGGGCGTCGGGACGCAGCCGGCATTTACGTTCTGCTGATCCTTGCCGCCGTATAGTGCGCGGCTGCCTTCCGCGCGCGAGGTGACGGTGCATCGTCGTGAAGTGGTCCTGTCGGGATTGTCGCTGCCTTTGCTGTCGCTGGGCGGTCTGCTGGAAACGTTTGCAGCCGAGCCGGGGACCGGCGCCGCGTTCACCGGCCGGTTCGACGACGACACCGTCGCCGGGCTCGCACGGGCGCTCGCCGCGCGGCCCTGGCGGCAACCCGACAACACGTTGCCACCGCCGCTGGCGAAGATCGGCTACGACCAGTACCGCGACTACCGCTATCGCGCCGCGCGCGCGCTGTGGCGCGATGACGGGTTGCCGTTCCAGGCGCAGTTCTTCCATCGCGGTTTCCTGTTCAAGGACCGGGTCGACGTCTACACCGTGCGCGACGGCCGGGCGACGCCGTTCGCGTTTTCCACCGACCTGTTCGACTACACGCCGCAACCGGTACCGAAGGTCGGCGACGTCGGCTTCGCCGGCTTCCGCCTGCATGCGCCGATCAACCGCGCCGATCATTTCGACGAGGTCTGTTCGTTCCTCGGTGCGAGCTACTTCCGTGCAGTGGCGAAGGGGCTGAACTACGGGCTGTCGGCGCGCGGGCTGGCACTGGGCACCGGCGAGCCGGCGGCGGAGGAATTCCCGCGCTTCACCACGTTCTGGCTGGAACGTCCGGCGCGCAGCGCGCAGGCGCTCGTGGTGCATGCGTTGCTCGACAGCCCGAGCGTGGCCGGGGCGTTCCGCTTCGCGATCGATCCCGGCGACGAAACCGTCTTCGACGTCGACATGCGGCTGTATCCGCGGGTTGAACTCACCCACGCCGGCATCGCGCCGCTGACCAGCATGTTCGAGTTCGATCCCAGCGATCGCATCGGCGTCGACGACTACCGCCCGGCGGTGCACGACTCCGATGGCCTGGCGATGCTCAACGGGCAGGGCGAACAGACCTGGCGACAGCTGCAGAATCCGGCGTCGCTGCAGCACAGCGGCTTCCAGGACGTCGATCCGCGCGGCTTCGGATTGATGCAACGCAAGCGCCGTTACGAAGACTTCCAGGACGCCGAGGCTGCGTACCAGAAGCGCCCGAGCCTGTGGGTCGAGCCGGTCGGCGACTGGGGCGAGGGCGAGGTGCACCTGGTCGAGATCCCGACCGCTGACGAATACCACGACAACATCGTCGCGTTCTGGCGGCCGTCGCAGCCCATCGCCGCAGGCAAGGAGCAGCGCTGGCGCTACCGCCTGCACTGGTGCCGCGAGCATGCGTGGAAGCCGGAACTGGCCACCGTGGCCGCGACCCGCATCGGCGCCTCGCACGACGGCGCGCGGCTGGTGGTGGTAGACCTCGCCGGCGGGCGCCTGCCGCAGCTGGCCGACGACGCAAAGCCGAGCGTCGATGCCGCCGCCTCGCAGGGCGCGTTGCGCAATCCGGTGGCGTACCGCAATGCCGACACCGGCACCTGGCGCATGAGTTTCGAGCTGCACCCGGGCGGTGCGCGCGTGAGCGAGCTGCGCGCGCGGCTGGTCGACGCGCAGGGCCCGCTGTCGGAAACCTGGTTGTACCGGTGGATGGCGTGAGCGCCATCGAAGCGACGATGGACGCCGCGACGGCGCTGCCACCCGAGGCGCCGCTGGACATGCCGGTGCAGTCGCTGCGCGAGGGCCGGATGCAGGGGCGCCGGTTCCCGACCACGCCGGGCGGCATGTTCTGGCGCCGTACGGCGGTGATCGGTGCCGCGATGCTGCTCACCCTGGTCGCCACCTACCAGATCTGGTGGCTGCTGCGCGGCGACGGCACCGACGTGCTGGAGACGGTGCTGCTGGTGCTGTTCGTGTTCCTGTTCGCGTGGATCGTGCAGGCCTTCGTCGGCGCGCTGGCCGGCTTCGTGCTGATCGTGTCGAAGCGGCGCGCGCGGCTCGGGCTGTCGGCGAAGATCCCGCTGCCGGTGGTTTCCTCGCGCACCGCGCTGCTGATGCCGACCTACAACGAGGATCCCGAGCGGCTGATGGCGGGGCTGCAGGCGATCCACGAATCGCTGGCCGCGACCGGGCAGCAGGACCGCTTCGATTTCTTCGTGCTCAGCGACACCCGCAACGCCGACATCCAGCGTGCCGAGCGGCTCGCGTTCGATGCGCTGCGCGAACGGCTCGGCACCGATGCGCGCGTGTTCTACCGCCTGCGCGACGACAACCACGAGCGCAAGGCCGGCAACATCTCCGACTGGGTGCGGCGCTGGGGCGGCGCGTATCCGCAATTCCTGATCCTCGACGCCGACAGCCTGATGACCGGCGACACCATCGTGCGTCTCGCCGGCGCGATGGAAGGCCACGACGATGTCGCGCTGATCCAGACCCTGCCGGTGATCGTCAACGGCAACACGCTGTTCGCGCGCATGCAGCAGTTCGCCGGACGCGTGTACGGGCCGGTGATCGCCTACGGCGTGGCGTGGTGGCACGGCGCCGAGAGCAACTACTGGGGCCACAACGCGATGATCCGCACGCATGCGTTCGCGCAGTGCGCCGGATTGCCGGAACTGCGCGGGGTGAAGCCGTTCGCGGGCACCGTGCTCAGCCACGATTTCGTCGAGGCGGCGCTGCTGCGCCGCGGCGGCTGGGCATTGCACATGGTGCCGTCGCTGGCGGGCAGCTACGAGGAAGGCCCGCCGTCGCTGACCGACATGCTGGTGCGCGACCGCCGCTGGTGCCAGGGCAACCTGCAGCACGGCGCGGTGCTGCCGTCGAAGGGGCTGCACTGGGTCAGCCGCTGGCACCTGTTGATCGGCATCGGCCATTACTTCACCGCACCGATGTGGGCGATGCTGATGCTGGTCGGGCTGGCGATCCCGCTGCATCACGCCGGGTTGTCGTGGGGCAACATCGAACTGTCGGGGTTCTCGCCGACCACCTACTGGCGCGAACAGGACCCGGACCGCTTCGTGTGGGTGTTCGTGTTCACCATGGGCATGCTGCTGGCGCCGAAGCTGATGGGCTTCATCGCCACCATCAGCGACCGCGACATGCGCCGTGGCTGCGGCGGCGCGTGGCGCGCCTTCGTCGGCATGGGGCTGGAAACAGTGCTGGCTGCGCTGATGGCGCCGGTGACGATGTACGTGCAGTCGCGCGGCGTGGCAGAAGTGCTCGCGGGCAAGGATTCGGGCTGGGAATCGCAGCGCCGCGATGATGGCAGCCTGCCGTTCTCCAGCCTGCTACGCAGCTATGGCGGGCTGAGCCTGCTGGGCGTGCTGGCCGCGGTGATGGCGTGGAGCATCTCGCCGGCGCTGGCGGCGTGGATGTCGCCGGTGATCCTCGGCCTGGTGCTGTCGATCCCGATCGTGATGCTGACCTCGGCGCGCGCGCCGGGGCAGTGGCTGCGTCGGCGGCGGATCTTCTGCACGCCCGAGGAGCTTTCGCCGCCCGCGGTGCTGGTGCGTGCCAGCGAATTGCGCGCGCAGCGAGGCGCGTAGGGGCTGCGTCCCCGACGCCATGTTTTCTCCTTCCCCTTCAAGGAGAAGGCCGGGATGGGGATGGTGTTCGTTCGTATGCAGCAAGACATCGCCGCCCGTAACACCATCCCCACCCAACCCTCCCCTTGAAGGGGAGGGCTCAGGCAGTGCCGCATGGGCATAATGGCCGTCGACGTCCACGACGGAAATCACATGCTGCTCGAGACCATCGAACGCGAGACCGGCCCGGCGCCGCAACACAGCGTGATCTGGCTGCACGGCCTCGGCGCCGATGGCGGCGACTTCGTGCCGATCCTGCCGGAACTGGTGCGGCCGGCGTGGCCGCCGATCCGCTTCGTGTTCCCGCACGCGCCGGTGCGCCCGGTGACGATCAACAACGGCGTGCCGATGCGCGCCTGGTACGACATCCGCGAGGCCGACCTGGCCAACCGCGCCGACGAAGCCGGCGTGGCGGCGTCGGAGCAACAGGTCGAGGCGCTGATCGCGCGCGAGGTCGAGCGCGGCGTGCCGGCGTCGCGGATCTTCCTCGCCGGCTTCTCGCAGGGCGGCGCGATCACGCTCGCCGCCGGCCTGCGTCGCAGCGAGCCGCTGGCCGGCCTGATCGCGCTGTCGACCTACATTCCCGCCGCGCACAAGGCCGCGACGGTGCTGGTCGATGGCGCCAACGCGCAGCCGGTGTTCATGGGCCACGGCACCCAGGACCCGGTGGTGCCGCTGCGCGCCGGCGAGCACGGCGCGGCGCTGCTGCGCGAATTGGGCTTCGCGGTGGACTGGCATGCGTACCCGATGCCGCATTCGGTCTGCCTGGAGGAGATCCGCGACCTCGGCGACTGGCTGTCGCGCCGGCTGACGAGTGCATGATTTTGTAGGAGCGGCTTCAGCCGCGAGCTTTTGATGCACCCCGACCCAAAAGCTCGCGGCTGAAGCCGCTCCTACAGTGGTCCGGGACGGGGAGTATCCCCGCATGGCCCCGCCGCGGCGCGACCGTTACTATCGGCGCGAACCCGCCCCTTAGCTGCCCCGAGGACGTCAAGACCATGAAGGTGGTCATCGCCGACGACGAACCGCTGGCCCGCGAGCGCCTGCGCGCGCTGCTGGCCGAGCACCCGGACCTGGTGCTGGTGGCCGAGGCCGGCGACGGTCGCGAGGCGCTGCATGCCTGCGCCGAGCATGATGCCGACGTGGTGCTGCTGGACATCGCCATGCCCGGCATCGACGGGCTCGAGGCCGCGCGGCACCTAGCCGCGTTCGAGCCGCGGCCGGCGGTGGTGTTCTGCACCGCGTACGACGCGCACGCGCTGTCGGCGTTCGAGGCCGCCGCGGTCGACTACCTGGTCAAGCCCGTGCGCCCCGAGCGCCTGCACGCGGCGCTCGAGCGCGCACGCACCTTCGTCGCCGGGCGCGACCACAACGCCGCCGCCGGCCGCGACGGCAAGGGCCGCCAGCGCACCCACCTGTGCGCGCGTCTGCGCGGCAGCCTGCGCCTGATCCCGATCGAGGACATCCACTACCTGCAGGCCGAGGAGAAATACGTGGTAGTGCACCACGCCCGCGGCGAGGACCTGATCGAGGAGTCGCTGAAATCGCTGGAGGAGGAGTTCGGCGAGCGCTTCCTGCGCATCCACCGCAACTGCCTGATCGCGCGCCACGAGCTGGTCGAACTGCGGCGCGAGGCCGATGGCCGCGTGCACGCGATCCTGCGCCACGGCAGCCAGCCGCTGGAAGTCAGCCGCCGCTGCGTGGCCGGGTTGAAGGAAGTGGTCAAGCAGCTGTAGATGTCCTTGCGGGAGCGGCTTCAGCCGCGAGCTGTCGAGCCTCCGGCATCAAGGATCAAGAGCTCGCGGCTGAAGCCGCTTCCACAGGTCGTCCCACGGGCCGCGGCCCAGCGGCGATAATGGCGCATGGCCACGATCCGCATCGCCACCCGCAAAAGCCCGCTCGCCCTCTGGCAAAGCGAACATGCCGCCGACCTGCTGCGCGCGGCGCATCCGGGGCTGGACGTGGTGCTGGTGCCGATGACCACCCGCGGCGACGAGGTGCTGGACCGCTCGCTGGCGGCGATCGGCGGCAAGGGCCTGTTCCTCAAGGAACTGGAACTGGCGATGCTGCGCGGCGACGCCGACTGCGCGGTGCATTCGCTCAAGGACGTGCCGATGGAACTCGAGGGCCCGTTCGCGCTGCCCGCGATCCTCGCGCGCGCCGACCACGCCGACGCCTTCGTCAGCAACCATCACGACAACCTCGACGCCTTGCCCGAAGGCGCGCGCGTCGGCACCTCGTCGCTGCGCCGCCAGGCGCAGCTGCGGGCGCGGCGCCCCGACCTGCAGCTGATCGACCTGCGCGGCAACGTCAACAGTCGCCTGGCGAAACTCGACAGCGGCGACTATGACGCGATCGTGCTCGCCTGCGCTGGCCTGCTGCGGCTCGGCTTTGGCGCGCGCATCCGCGCACGGCTCGATGCGCCCGACTGGCTGCCGGCGCCGGCGCAGGGCGCGATCGCGATCGAATGCCGCGAAGCCGACGCGCCGACCCGCGCGCTGTGCGCGGCGCTCGACGACGCGCCCACGCGCACCTGCGTGGAGGCCGAGCGCGCTATGAACCGCGCGCTCCACGGCAGCTGCCACGTGCCGGTGGCGGCGCTGGCGCGGCTCGACGGCGCGCAGCTGCTGCTGCAGGGGTTGGTCGGTTCGGCGGAGGATGGCCGCGCCGTGCGCGCGGAAGACACCGGTGATGCAACGCAGGCCGAGGCGATCGGCATTGCCGTCGCACGCCGGCTGCTGGATGCGGGCGCGGGGGCATTCCTGCCGCCCCGGGAGTGATCCACCGGAGCGGCGGCGCCGCTGCACCAAAGGCATCGCGACCGTCGCGCCTTGCGCGCGACCGTCGTGCTCAGAACGCGTAGTGCAGGTTCAGTGATCCGTGGGCGTCGGTGCTGCCGCGGCCGCCGTCGCCGGCGCTGTCGTGGTTGACCTCCAGCCGTGACTGCAGCGTCCAGCGCGGCTGCAGCAGGATGTCCACGCCTAGCGTCTGGCGCACGAAGGTGTTGTGGCGGCCGGTTTCCACCCGGATCTGCTGGTTGAGCTCGGCCCAGTCGCCGAAGCGCTGCGACACGCGCAGCCCGCCGCTTGCGATCACGCCGATCGAGGCGGTGCCGTAGTCGGCGTAGGGCTGCAGGCGGTAGCCGGTGCCCAGTTCCAGTTGCACCTGGGTGCCGGGACGGCGGATCGCCTCCATGCCGAACGTGGTGTCGACCTTGGCGTAGCTGGCCTCGGCGTCGACCCATTCGCGGCGCGTGGCCGGGGCGTGCAGCGCGGCGTAGCTGCGGGTGGCCAGCGGCGACGCCCGCACCGGACGCAGGCGCGGCACGGTGCCGGGAACCTTGGGCTTCCACAGCGTGGTGTAGGGCGTGGACGCCAGCCATTCCGCGTCCGGGCAGACCAGCCGATAGCACGGCGCGCGCAGCGAGACGTGCCCGGCCGCGATGGCGAGCACGGCCGGTTCGCCCGGCGATTCGGGCAAGGGCTGCTGGAAAACGGGCAGGCCGGCAAGCGCCAGCCACCAGACCGCGGGCATGGCAAGACTCGGTGGAAACGATTACAGCGGGATTATGCCGGCCCGGCGATGACAATCCAAAGATCCGGGGGTGATCCGGGTCACGCATTCAGGAAGCGGATGGTTAGCCGGCGTCCCGAGGCGCACCAGGCCTGGCTGGCTCGTCAGGCATCGTCGCGGCGGCTGCCCACGGTGGTGATCGTGCCTTGTGCGATGGCGCACAGGGTCTCGTCGCCACCGGAGAGGGAAAAGACCTCGCAGCGGCAGACGGCCTGCGTCCTGCCTGCATGGACGACGCTTGCCCGGGCCACGAGTGCATCGCCCATGGCCGGCCGCACGTAGTTGATCTTGAACTCCGACGTGACGACGGCCGGCCCCAGCGCGGCGCCTCCGGCAAAGGTCAGGGCGTTGTCGGCAGCATAGGAGACGACGCCGCCATGGACGAACCCGTTCTGCTGCGTGACCTGCGCTGTGACGGGCACGCGCAGTTCGACACCTTCCGCGGAGAACCGGGTGAGTTCGGCGTCGAGAAGCCTGCTGAACGATTGGGCGTGCAGGACCTGTCTTGCGGCTTCGATGGAAACGGGCATGGCGCGGGCTCGCCGGGATGGGTGATTCGACAACGGTTTAGTAATACAGCGTGACCACATGGCGGGCCTGGGCGAAGAACAGCCAGCGCTCGACGAAAGCGCCAGCCAGCAGCAGCGTCGCCGCCGCGCCCAGTGCGAACGCCGGGCCGCAGGCCGCCAGCAGCAGGTAGCCCAGCAGCGGCCCGCCGACCACCAGCGCGCAGGCGCCGACACGCAGCCGGCGCGCGTGTTGGCGTGCGACCTGGAACGCCATCTCGCGAGTGATGTAGTTGGCTTCCGTATGCGGGCGTTCGAACACCGTGGCCTCGCGCCCCGGCAGGCCGATCGCCGCGCCGCGGCTGCCCGGCAGGCCATCGCGATCGATGTCGCGCCAGTACCGCCATTTCAGCGCCACCAGCATCGCGGCGACGATCGCCAGCGCCAGCAGCATTGCGCTCGGCCCCCGGTGGCCGGGCATCGCCAGCATCAGTGCGAACAGCAGCGCCAGCCCGGTCAGCAGCGCGAACAGCAGGTACACCGGCAACACCAGCGGATGACGCCAGGCCGGGATCGGCTTGAGCGAGGCGTAGATCATCGCCGTGCAGGCCACCGTCGCCAGCGCGCACAGCGCCAGCACGATGCCGGACACCGCCAGCAAAGGCGCAGTGACCGGGCCGGACATGCCCCGCCACAGCAACGCGCCCACCGCTAGAGCCGGCAGCAGCGTCGCGATCGCCATCACGCCTTCGCGCGACAGCCACGACGTGCGCCACTGCGAGAACGCGCGCCAAGAACGCAGCGGCTTGCCGAGATGGCCGAGCGAGGCCAGCAGCCCGGCCGTCGACAGCAGCAGCCCCAGCAGCAGCGCCGCCAGCTGCACGCCGGTGTGCGCTGGCAATGCCTGGCCGCGCAGGACGGACAGTGCGATCCAGGCGCCGAGCCAGGCGAGCAGCCCGTAGCCTGCGCCGGAGAAAGTGGTGAAGAAAATAACGGACAGCGCGGGGTGCATGGTGGTGGGTTGGGGTTCCAGGCTTTTGGATGGAGTGAAGTTGGTGTTCGTTTACGGGTGTTCGTGGTGTTTCCAGATTGCTGTTGACTCTGTCGTTCCGCTGTCGCTGTTGCTCCCGATGCGGCTGTCGCTATCGCTGCTCCTGCTCCTGCTCCTGCTCTTGCTGTTGTTCTTGATCGTCATTCCCGCGCAGGCGGGAATCCAGGGACGTTGCTTTCAGGGCGTTGTCGGATCACGGAGCCAAAGCGAAGGTCCCTGGATTCCCGCCTGCGCGGGAATGACGACCTGATGGGGCGTCAGTAATCCCGACCTGCATCACACCCACCCATGCGCCTACTACTGCCATCACCCATCACCCATCACCGCCACCACCACCACCACCACCACCACCACCACCACCACGGTAATTCCGGACGGACACCCGGCAAAACCTACCGCTTCAACAGGCGCCCCAGCCAATGCAGCGGTGATGTCGCCTCGGTCGCGTTGTCCTGCGCAATGTCTTCGCCGCCGCCAGCACCATCGCGCCGCGGGCGCGGCGGCAGGTAGCGGTTGACCGGGTTGTAGCCCAGCTCCGGCATCAGCGCCACGCCACCGCGTTCGGCGACCAGTTTCGAGACCTTCGATTCCGGGTCGCCGAGGTCGCCGAAGTGGCGCGCCTTGGTCGGGCAGGCCTGCACGCAGGCCGGCTGGCGTTCGCTTTCGTCGAGGTTCTCGTTGTAGATGCGGTCCACGCACAGCGTGCATTTCTTCATCACGCCTTCGACCGGCGAATACTCGCGCGCGCCGTACGGGCAGGCCCAGCTGCACAGCTTGCAGCCGATGCACTTGTCCTCGTCGACCAGCACGATGCCGTCCTCGGCGCGCTTGTAGCTGGCGCCGGTAGGGCACACGGTCACGCAGGCCGGTGTCTCGCAGTGCAGGCAGGAACGCGGAAAGTGCAGCGTCATCGCTGGCTGTGCGGCCTCGGCGGCGATGCTGCCCTGCGACGCGCACGCGGACGTCGGCGCGATCTCGTAGCTGTGCACGCGGTTGAACCAGACCCCGGACGGATCCTTGCCGTAGGGGTTCTCGTCGGTCAGCGGTCCGGCGATGCCGCCGGCGTTCCATTCCTTGCAGCTCGTCGCGCAGGCGTGGCAGCCGACGCAGGTGTCGAGATCGATCACCAGTCCCAGCTTGACCTTCGACGGCGGCGGCAGCGCGGTCATGGCAACTCCCGGTGGCGCAGTTTGCCCGAGCCGTAGCCGACCAGCAGCAGCGAGAACACGAAGCCGAATGCCGCCCGCCAGCGCGGCGAGGGCGGCGGCACCATGGTGTCCATGCGCATCTGCGGGAATGCGGACGGATCGATGAATGCCCAGGTGCTGATGACCAGGCCGCAGATGCCCGCGAGCAGGCACGCCCAGCGCACGAAGATGGAGAGGCGTCTCATCGCTTGTATGCCCTGGCTCGCAGCGCGGCGCCGTAGCGCAGTGGCGCTTCGTCGGCCTCGGCGAAACCGAGCGGCGCGAACTGCGGCCGTGCCTGCCCAGCGGCATCCACGGCGACCTTGCCGATGCGCACGCGCAGGTCGAACCACGCCGCCTGCCCGGTGACGGGATCGGCGTTGGCGTAGTCGCCGCGCGGGGTGATGTCGGAGATCAGGTGGTTCATCAGGAAGCCCTTCCCGCCTTCCGGCGCATTCTTCGCCAGCCGCCACGCACCGCGGCGCTTGCCGATGGCGTTCCACGTCCACACCGTATCGGGCTGCACGTTGCCGGCGAACTTCGCCTGCACGGTGATGCTGCCGTGATGCGAGGTGACGCTGATCCAGTCCTCGTCGACAATGCCATGCTTCGCGCCGGTGTCGGGGTGCAGGTACAGGTAGTTGCGCGCGGTGATCTGCCGCAGCCATGCGTTCTGCGAACCCCACGAGTGGTACATGAACATCGGGCGCTGGGTGACCGCATGCAATGGGAATGGATTGTTTCCCTGTCCGCCACGGGATGCGTTGCCCCCCTCCCCTTCAAGGGGAGGGCTGGGGAGGGGATGGGGTTGCGTCGAATCGTACTGATGCGAGGCTCCGGCCTGCGCGGATTCAAACGGCTCATACCAGATCGGCAACGGATCGAAATACGTGGCAACACGCTCGCGATGCTCCGGCGGCGGCTGGTGCTCGCCGTGGCCCTGCGCGGCAAGACGGAACTTCTGCAGCGGCTCCGAATACAGCTGCAGCACGATCGGCGCGGTCGAGCCGACGAAGCCGAGCTTCTGCGCCCACTCGAGATAGCCGCGGTTAGCCATCTTGAAGTAGCGGGCATGCTCCGGGATCTCCTCGCGCCAGAACCCGTTGTTCTCGATGTAGCGCTGCAGCTGGTCCGGATTCGGCGCGCCCTTGCCGTGCTGCGTGCCGTCTTCGCCGCGCCAGCCGGCAAGCAGGCCGACGCCGGGCGCACGTTCGTGGCGGACGATGTAGTCGGCGTAGTCGCGGTACAGCGGCGAACCGTCGGCATGCACCATGCCGGGCAGGCCGAGGCGCGCGCCGAGGTCGAGCAGCACCGACTGGAAGCCGCGCACGTCGCGTTGCCGACCATCGCTGCCTGCCTGCGTTGCCGGATCGAACACGGGATGCCGGATCGCATCGGCGGCGCCGTCGGCGTCGGAGATCGGCCGGTCGAGCAGGCTGATCGCGTCGAAGCGCTCCAGGTAGGTGGTGTCCGGCAGCACCAGGTCGGCGTAGGCGACCATCTCCGAGGCGAAAGCGTCGGAATAGATGATGTGCGGAATGCGGTAATCGCCGCTTTCGTCCTTGTCGGTCAGCCACTGCATGGTCTGCCCGGTGTTCATGGCCGAGTTCCAGCTCATGTTGGCCATGAACATCAGCAGCGTGTCGATCGGGTACGGATCGCCGGCGTGCGCGTTGCGGATCACGGTGTGCATCATTCCGTGCGCGGACAGTGGATAGGCCCACGAGAATGCATGGTCGATGCGTCGCGGCTGCCCGTTCCCGTCGACCAGCAGGTCTTCGGGACCGTGCACGTAGCCGAGCGGTCCGGCATCGAGGGTCCCGTCGGGCTTGCGCGCCTTGCCCGGGCGGTTCGGCAGCGGAATGGGTTTGGGGTACGGCGGCTGGTAGCGGAACGAGCCCGGCGCGTCGATCGCGCCGAGCAGCAGCTGCAGCAGATGCAGCGCGCGGCAGGTGTGGAAGCCGTTGCTGTGCGCGCTGATGCCGCGCATCGCGTGCATCGACACCGGGCGGCCGACCATCTCCTTGTGCTCGCGGCCCCAGGCATCGGTCCAGGCAATGGGCAGCTTGAGGTTGCTGTCGAACGCGGCCTGCGCGAGTTCGCGCGCGATGCGGCGGATGGTATCGGCGGGGATGCCGCAGTGTTCGCTGACCGCGTCGGGTGCGTACTGCGGATCGAGGTAGCGCTCGGCGATCAGCTGGAACACCGGCGTGGCCCTGCGGCCGTCGGCAAGCGTGTACTCGCCGACCACCGCGGGCGCAATGTCGATCGCGTCGGCACGTGCCTGCGCTCCCTCCCCTGCCTCCGCAGGTGGAGGAGCAACGGCCCAGCACAGCACGTTGCCCTCGGCATCGCGCGCGAACAGCCCGTCGTCCGCGCCGCCGGGATTGCGCACCACCAGCCAGTGCGCATTCGCATAGCGCACCAGGTAGTCCAGGTCGATGCGGTCCATCCGCAGCAGTTCATGGATCAGCGCGAACGCGAACAGGCCGTCGGTGCCGGGCCGGATGCCGATCCATTCGTCGGCGATCGCGCCGTATCCACTGCGCACCGGATTGACCGCGACGACCTTGGCGCCGCGCGCCTTCAGCTTGCCGAGGCCGAGCTTGATCGGGTTCGAATCGTGGTCTTCGGCCACGCCCCACAGCATCAGGTACTGCGTGTGGTCCCAGTCGGGCTCGCCGAACTCCCAGAAGCTGCCGCCGAAGGTGTACAGGCCGCCGGCGGCCATGTTGACCGAGCAGAAACCGCCGTGCGCGGCGTAGTTGATGGTGCCGAACTGCTGCGCCCACCAGCCGGTCAGCGCCTGCGACTGGTCGCGGCCGGTGAAGAACGCGAGCTCATCGGGATTGCGTTCGCGGATCGGCGCCAGCCACGAAGTCGCCAGCTGCAGCGCTTCTTCCCACTCGATTTCCCTGAATTCGCCCTTGCCGCGCTCGCCCACGCGCAGCAGCGGTTTCTCCAGCCGTGCCGGCGCGTAGTGCTGCATGATCCCGGAGGCGCCTTTCGCGCACAGCACGCCCTGGTTGACCGGGTGCGCGGGATTGCCCTGGATGTAGCGGATCACCTTTCCCCGATCGCCACCGTCCGCCAGCCACACCTTGATGCCGCAGCGGCAGGCGCACATGTAGCAGGTGGTGGTCTTGACCTCGTCGCCCGGCGAAGGCGACAGGTCCAGTGCTGGCTCGTTCGGCGGGCGCATGGCCGCATTGTGCACGCACGGCGCGCGTCAGTCACAAAGGTCGCGCTTGCGGCGCAATTCTTCCTGCAGCAGCTCGCTGTCGCCCAACTGCGACAGTTCGCCGATGTTGCTGGCCACGCGTTGGCAGGGATCGGTGGTGTAGCCGGGGCCGCCGGCCATCGCTCCAATCTTCAGCAATGCGCCGCGGATGCTTGGCGGCGCGCGCATGCGGAACCTGTCGCTTCCGGCGCCGGGCAGCTTCGCGCGTCGGTGGGCGAGCGGGTCAGGTGCGAACGGTGTGTCGCCGCCGTCGCGGGCGCCGGAGGGTTGCCGGGCCTGTTCGATGAAGACCGCGCTCATCGACCTGTTCGGAACCGGTGCGGCGGCCGGCGCCGCTTCGGGTGTCGTCGGGCGTGTCGTCGCGCGTGCCGGCGGACTGCGCACCGGTGCCGGTGTCCGGCGCGGCGCATCCGGCGCGGTCGTGGGGGCGGGCGCCATCGATGGTTCCGAAGGTTCGATCCACGTCACCTGCAGCGCGTCATCCGCATCGCCGGCCGGCTCCGGCAGGACGGCCTTCCGCGTCAGTACCCACCAGAACACGAGGTGCGCGCCGAGCACGAACAGCCACGCGAACACACGACCACCATCGACTTCCCCTGTCCGCCCCATGCCGCGTTCCGATGTCGAAAGGCGCGCAGTCTGTCGACGCGGCGGTTAAACCGCGGTTATCGATTCATTGTGGCGGCGTGATCTCGATCGACGCGTCGTTGAAGCGCGAGTAGCGGATGGTGGTAGTGACGCTGCGGCCCTGCGAAGTGCCGGCTACCCGCACCTGCAGCGGCAGGTCGTCCTCGCCGATCCACATCGCCACGTCGACCGGTTCCGCGCCGGTTTGCTGCACCAGGTACTTGCGCGCCGGCGTGCCGTCGACCGGGTCGCGGCCCAGTGCGCGCACGGTCGTGGCGGCGGGGTCGTCGCCGAGCCTGGCCGGGTCGCGCCACTTGCCCAGCATGTCCGCGGGCAGCGGCATCTTCATCGACCGGCCGTTGACGTCCATGTACATGGTGTCGCCGACGATGACCTGGGTGCCCAGCCCCGGCATGGTCATGCGGTAGCGGTCCGGGGCGACGAAGTCGAGCTCGTTGGCGATGCTGCCATTGGCGCCGCTGTCGATGTGCATGCTGGCGTGGTAGCTGCTGGCCGCCATGAACTTTCGCATCGCGGCGTCGAGTTCGGCCCTGGGGTTGGCCAGCGGATTCGTGATCGCGGCGATCGGCCCTGTCGCGGACTCCGGGCCGGCCCCGGCGTCGGCAGCCGTCGGCGCCTCCGGTGTGCAGGCCCCGAGGGCGGCCAGGAGCAGGCCCGCAAGCAGGGTGGAGGCGGTGGATCGGGGTCTGGCGTCGTGGCGGGGCATTCCTGGCTCCTGTCGTCGTCGGGTCGTCCACATGACTAAACGCGACCGGCCAGCGAAACATGCCAGCCCGCGCCATAATCGGCCCATGGACCGATACGAACGCATCCTCTCGCTGCACCGCATCCTCAGGACCGCGCGCTACCCGGTAACGGTGGCCCGGCTGCGCGAAGAGCTGGAATGCTCGCGCGCCACGGTCTACCGCGACCTGGCGTTCCTGCGCGACGGCCTGATGGCGCCGGTGGTCGGCGACGGCGAGGCGGGTTTCCGCTACGACGCCGACGAGGGCGACCGTTTCGAGCTGCCCGGCCTGTGGCTCAACTCCGACGAGCTCTACGCACTGCTGGCCGCGCAGCAATTGCTCGCGCGCAGCGGCGGCGGGGTGCTGTCGTCGGCGCTGGCGCCGCTGCAGGGCAGGATCGAGAAGCTGCTGTCCGAACACAGCACGGGCAATCCCTGGCCGATGGAGCGCGTGCGAGTGATTCCGCACCGCACCCGGCGCATGGACGAACACGCATTTCGCACCGTGTGCTCCGCGGTGCTGTCGCGCAGGCAGCTGTCGTTCGAGTACCGCGCCCGCTCCACCGACGAGAAGACCCGGCGCACGGTGTCGCCGCAGCGCATCACCCACTACCGCGACAACTGGTACCTCGACGCGTGGGACGAGGAGAAGGAGGCGCTGCGCAGTTTTTCGGTCGATCGCGTCGGCGCCGCGCGCCAGCTCGACGCCACCGCGCGCGACATCGACGAAGCCCGGCTCGACGAACACCTGGCCGGCAGCTACGGCATCTTCTCCGGCCCGCCCAAGGGCGTGGCGACGATCGTGTTCAGCGCCAAGGCCGCGCGCTGGGTGGCCGACGAGCACTGGCATTCGCAGCAGCAGGGGCGGTATCTCGCCGACGGCCGCTACGAACTGAAGGTGCCGTACAGCGCGCCGCGCGAGCTGCTGATGGACGTGCTGCACTACGGCAGCGATGCCGAGATCGTCGAACCCGAGTCGCTGCGCGCGCAGGCGCGCACGCTGCTCACGCTGGCGCTGGGCAACTACGAGCGCTGAGCCGATGGCCACGGCCATGTCTGACTCCGCGGGCGGCGAACCGATTGCGCTCGCGCTCGGCGCCGGTGGCGCACGCGGGCTGGCGCAGATCGGCGTGATCGAGGCGCTGGAAGCACGCGGGCTGCAGATCGTCTCGGTGGCCGGTTCGTCCAGCGGCGCGCTGGTCGGCGGCGTCTACGCGGCAGGCAAGCTGCGCGAGTTCCGCGACGGCTTCGAGCGTTTGTCGCGCGGCGAATTCCTGCGCCTGCTCGACCCGGTGATGGGGCGCCCCGGCCTGATTGCCGGGCAGCGCCTGGTGGACGCGATGCGCGAGGTGGTCGGCGACCCGCGCATCGAGGAGCTGCCGACCCCCTTCACCGCGGCCGCGGTCGACATGGAACGCCAGCGCGTGGTGTGGCTGCGCAGCGGCCCGCTGTGGGACGCGCTGCGGGCGTCGTTCGCGATCCCGGGCCTGTTCACGCCGCAGGTGGTGCACGGGCGCGAACTGGTCGACGGCGGCCTGCTCGCACCGCTGCCGATCACCGCCACCCGGCTGTCGGACGCGCACCGGCTGGTGGCGGTCGACATGCACAGCCGCCCGCGCCAGCCGCCCGGCGACCCGGCCGACGGCCGCCGCGCGCGACCTGCGCACGGCTCGCGGCTGGGGCGCTGGCTTGACCGCCGCCTGGGCAACCCGCCTTCCGAGGTCGGCCTGGTCGACACCATGTCGCGCGCGCTGGACACCATGCAGGCGCAGATCGCGCGAGTGCAGCTGGCGCTAGACCCGCCGGAGCTGGTCATCGAGATCCCGCGCGACGTGTGCCAGTTCTACGAATTCTGGCGTGCGAAGGAACTGGTCGGCATCGGCCGCGAAGCCGCGGAGAAGGCGCTGGACGCGGCCGGGTACTGACCGCCGACCAATTGCTCTTGTAGGAGCGGCTTCAGCCGCGAGCTTTCGAGCAGCGGCAAAAAGTCAGGAACCAGAAAACCCGCTCCACAAAGGACGGCAAGAGCTCGCGGCTGAAGCCGCTCCTACAAGATTCCGTTCTCCCGATTTGGTCAGGTCGCAGCCTTTGAGATGCCCGCGCGCGACGCTGCGCTCCCGATTCGAGGAGCGCCGCCATGACGCATGCCAGCCTGACGTTCTCCCGCGATACCGCCGCCGGCGCGCCCCCGCTCGCCGCCTGGCTGCTGGGCGCGCTGTTCCTCGGCGCCATCGCCGTGCTTTCGCTGCCGGCCGCACGTGCCGACAGCGCTGCCTTCGGCTCGATGCCGCTGTGGTTGTTGGGCATGCCGCTGGCCAGCCTTGCGGCGCTGGCTGTGTCCCGCCTTTCCCTGCGCCTGCCGCGTCGCCGCATGCCGGACTCGTCACCGGCCATGCGGCGGCGCCGGCCGGGCACCACGCAGGCGCGGCGGCGCGCGGCGCCTGCGCGGACGCGGCTGCCGCGCGCTGCCTGAGCGAGGCCCCGTGTTTCGAGGCACGCATGTCGTATGCGCGCGGTGGATTGCGCGGGCTTGTGGTCGGTCCCTGCCCAGGCATCCCGGGCGCCGCGATCGATCCGGCCTGCGTGATCGCAGGAGCATGAGATCTCCGGGCAGGGAACCCGCGTTGCGGCCGGGATGACTGCCGGGCGGGGGTCTTTGCGTGCCTGCCTCGTTTTCCCCGTCGTTGCCTGACGTTCCCGGACTTTCGGCACGCCAGCCGCGGCGGGGTCCTGTGCTAGCGTTGCCGGCTTCCACCAACATCCGAACCTGCAGGGATTCCGAATGCCGAAGCTGTCGCACGTTTGCCTTGCCGCGGGACTCGCGGCCGCCGCCGGCTTGGCCGGCACGCCCGCCCTGGCCGCGCAGGCCGACGAAAATGCCCCCAAGGAGGACGCCATGCCGGCCGCTGCCGCCGACCCGAACCAGTGGCTCGAAGACGTCACCGGCGACAAGCAGCTGGCCTGGGTGCGCGAGCACAACGCGAAGACCGAGGCCGAACTGGCCGGCGCGCCGGGCTTCGACAAGCTCGAATCCGACATCCTCGCGGTCCTCGATTCCGACGCCAAGATCCCCTACGTCGGCAAGCGCGGCGAGTACTACTACAACTTCTGGCAGGACGCGCAGCACGAGCGCGGCCTCTGGCGCCGCACCACGCTCGAGGAATACCGCAAGGACGAGCCGAAGTGGGAAACCCTGCTCGACCTCGATGCGCTGAACAAGGCCGAGAACGAGAACTGGGTGTGGCACGGCGCCGACTGCCTGCGCCCGGACTACACCCGATGCCTGGTCGCGCTGTCGCGCGGCGGCGCCGACGCCGATGTCACCCGCGAATTCGACCTGTCGACGAAGCAGTGGGTGGAGGATGGCTTCTACCGCAAGGAGGCCAAGGGCAGCCTCGGCTGGATCGATCGCGACAACGTGTACGTGTCCACCGACTTCGGCCCCGGCTCCATGACCGACTCGGGCTACCCGCGCGTGGTCAAGCAGTGGAAGCGCGGCACGCCGATCGAGTCGGCGACGATGGTTTACGAAGGCACGGCCAAGGACATGGCGGTCGGTGCCGGCCACGACGACACGCCCGGCTTTGAACGCGACTTCGTGCAGCGCTCGATCGCGTTCTACAACGACGAGCTGTACCTGCGCGGCAAGGACGGCACGCTGACCAAGGTCGACGCGCCGAACTCGGCCAACAAGTCGGTGCAGCGCGAATGGCTCGGGCTTGAGCTGCGCGAGCCGTGGGAAGTCGGCGGCAAGACCTACAAGGCCGGCTCCTACCTCGTTACCCGGTTCGACGATTTCATGGCCGGCAAGCGCGACTTCGAAGTGCTGTTCGAGCCCACCGACACCACCTCGCTGGCCGGCGCGACGCTGACGAAGACGCAGCTCGTGCTCAACGTGCTGGACGACGTCAAGAACAAGCTGTTCCTGTTCAGGCATGGCGACAAGGGCTGGACCTCGTCGCCGCTGGACATCGGCGCGACCGAGCTGGGTACCACCAGCGTCGGCGCGGTCGATGCCGACGAGAGCGACGCGGTCTGGATCACCACCACCAACTACCTGACCCCGACCACGCTGATGCTGGCCGAGCATCCGGGCCAGGCCGCGCCGGAAACGCTCAAGACCATGCCGGTGTTCTTCGACGGTTCGAACGAAGTGGTCGAGCAGCACTTCGCCACCAGCAAGGACGGCACCCGCGTGCCGTACTTCATGGTGCGGCCGAAGGACTTGGCCTTCGACGGTAGTGCGCCGACGTTGCTGTACGGCTATGGCGGCTTCGAAATTTCGCTGACCCCGTCGTACTCGGGCACGGTCGGCAAGGGCTGGCTGGAGCGCGGTGGCGTGTATGTCGTCGCCAACATCCGCGGTGGCGGCGAGTACGGCCCGCGCTGGCACCAGGCCGCGCTGAAGGCCAACCGCCACAAGGCGTACGAGGACTTCGCCGCAGTCGCGCAGGACCTCGCCGCGCGCAAGGTCACCTCGGCACGGCACCTGGCCGCGCAGGGCGGCAGCAACGGCGGCCTGCTCGCCGGCAACATGCTCACCCAGTACCCGGAGCTGTTCGGCGCGATCGTGATCCAGGTGCCGCTGCTGGACATGAAGCGCTACAGCCACCTGCTCGCCGGCGCCTCGTGGATGGCCGAGTACGGCGATCCGGACACCGCCGACTGGGAGTACATCAAGACCTTCTCGCCATACCAGCTGTTCGATCCGGCGAAGGACTACCCGGCGACCTTCATCTGGACCACGACCCGCGACGACCGCGTGCATCCCGGCCACGCCCGCAAGATGGCGGCGAAGATGCTCGCGGCCGACAAGGACGTGCGCTACTACGAGAACACCGAAGGCGGCCATGGCGCCGGTGCCACCAACAAGCAGTCGGCGCACGTATGGGCGCTGAACTACACGTTCCTGTGGAACGAGCTGGCCAAGTAACTGCAGCGCCACCCGCGCGCACGCCATGCATCAAGTCCCTCTCCCGCCCGCGGGGTGAAGAGGGACGCTTGCGAGCCACAGGCTCGCGTCCCGATGAACGCCCTCGCGTTGGCGCGAGGGCCGGGGCGCGGAGCGGGGAGGCGCGCAGCGCCGGGTGGGGGGCACTTCTGACTTCGACCCACGCATTCCCCCGCGTACGCTGACCTCGCACGGCGTCGGGGGCGTAGCCTCGACCTACGGCGCCGGCGCGCCCCGGCCTTTGCAGGAGCGGCTTCAGCCGCGAGCTTTTCCCGACAAGGCCATGGACACCATCGTCGCGACCGCTAATGAAAACGAATGACGGAGCCAGCGCCATGATCGAACCCACCCACGTGATCGACTTCTGGCGCGAGGCCGGACCCGGCAAGTGGTTCGCGCGCGACGACGCCTTCGACTCACGCTTCCGCGACGGTTTCCTCGACGCCCACTGGGCCGCCGCGCGGCGCGATCTGGAGCACTGGATGGACGATGCCGACGGCGCGCTGGCGCTGGTGCTGCTGCTCGACCAGTTCCCGCGCAACTGCTTCCGCCGCACCGGCCACGCCTACGCCACCGACCCGCTGGCACTGCACTACGCGACGCGCGCGATCGATGCCGGTTTCGACGCGCAGGTCGATCCGGCGCTGCGCGTGTTCATGTACCTGCCGTTCGAGCATTCCGAAGCCATGGCCGACCAGGTGCGCGCGATCGAACTGATGCACGCGGTGGCGCCGGACTACATGCAGTACGCGGTGGCCCACCGCGACGTGATCGAGCGCTTCGGCCGCTTCCCGCACCGCAATCGCGAGCTCGGCCGCGAGAACACGCCAGACGAGCAGGCCTGGCTGGATGCAGGCGGCGGCTTCTAGCGCAGGGGCGCGCAGGGGAGCGGTTGTGTCAGGGCGATATCGGCGGACACAACAGCAGCTCGCGCGCGGGCGGGATCAGTAGCGAGGTACCGACGGATCCACGTCCTGTGACCAGGCGTCGATGCCGCCGACGATGTTGAACACCGTCGTGAAGCCGCGGGCGCGGAAGTGTTCGGCGGCCTGCGCGCTGCGTCCGCCGTGGTGGCAGAGGAAACCCAGCGCCAGGTCATGCGGTTGCGCCAGCAGTTCCTCGAGGCCGCCGGCTTCGAGCACCGCGTAGGGCAGGGCGATCGCAGCCAGTTCGCGCTCCTGCAGCGGACGCACGTCGACGATGGTGAGGCTGCCGTCGCGGACGCGGGCGGCGGCTTCGGCGGGGGACAGGTCGTGGACTTCGGTGTTCATGCGGGGGAGTCTAACGCCCCATGGCATCATGCCGGCATGAGCGCGATCCGCGAGCCGCTGCCGTCCCTGCACCGTGTCCCGCGCGCGTCGCCGGCGTGGCTCTGGGCGCTGCTGGCCGCGCACGTCGTGGTGGCGCTGGCCTGGTGGCAACTGGGCTGGCGGATCGGGCTGCCATTGCTGGTGGCCACGCACCTGGCGTTCCTCTGGGGCGCGTTGCGGCCGCGTTCGGCGATGTACGGGCCGGTGCTGTCGCACCTGCCGATCGACGACCGGCGCGTGTGGCTGACCATCGACGATGGCCCGTCCGACGACACCCCGGCGCTGCTCGACCTGCTCGACGCGCACGGCGCGAGGGCGACATTCTTCCTGGTCGGCGAACGCGCCGCGGCGCGGCCGGAGCTGGTGCGCGAGATCGTCGCGCGCGGCCACGGCATCGGCAACCACAGCCAGGGCCATCCGCAGGCACGTTTCTGGTCGCTGGGCCCGGCGCGGATGCGGCGCGAGATCGTGCAGTGCCAGGAGACGCTGCACGCGATCACCGGCGTCGCGCCACGCTGGTTCCGCGCGGTGGTCGGCCACGCCAATCCGTTCGTGTCGGCACCGTTGCGCGACTGCGGGCTGGCGCGCGTGGCCTGGGATGCGCGCGCCTTCGACGCGGTGCGGTCGGATCCGGCCGCGGTGGTGGCGCGGCTCGAACGCGAGCTGTCGCCCGGCGCGATCGTGCTGCTGCACGAAGGGGCGCGGCATGGCCGCAACGTCGAGATGATCGCGCTGCTGTTGCAGCGGATGCGGGCACTGGATTACGCGACGGTGCTGCCCGAGGATCTGGAGCGCAGGGCGTAGGCTGGGTGGCGTCGCGCACCCGCCTGCGCCGCGAACCCGGCCCTTCTTTCGCTTGCGGGAGACAGTGGCGCGAAGCGCCGTGATGAAGGCGCGCGCGTAGCGGAGCGTGCTTTTGATCCGGGCTTCGGCGCAGAAAGAAGAAGGCCAAAGCGAGAGCAGCTCGCTGCGCTCGCGCCCTCATCCGCCTTCGGCACCTTCTCCCGCACGCGGGAGAAGGAAGCAGCTGATCGTCGTGCGTCGCTTTCTGCACCGGGCAATCATCGTGCCCGGCGGCCGTAGGTCGGGACTACACCTGCTGCGCGACCACCAGCCAGTTGTTGAACGGCGTGCGTCCCCACAGCGGCTCGATCGTGACCTGCAGCCCGGCGTCTTCGAGGGGGGTGCGCAGGTCGTCGGCGCTCGGATAGAAGCGCGGCGTCGACTGCATCCAGCCGATGAGGTTCGCGGCGCGATCGCCGATCCGCGACACCAGGCCGCGGCGGCTGCCGTCGACCAGCCCGGTGCGGATCACCAGCCGCGCGCCCGGCGTCAGCATGGCGATCACGTTCGCCAGCAACTGCCGCTGCGCGGGCGCGGGCAGGTACTGCAGCACGTCGAGGATGGCCACGCTGCCGGAATGCGGGGGCAGGTGATGGGCAAGGTCGACGAACGCGAAGCGCGCCGCCTGCATGTCGGTGCGATCGGCGGCGGCGGTGGCGCGCGCGATCTTGTCCGCATCGTTGTCGACGCCGTGGTACGGCAGCGGTTGCCCGTCGTGCCGGAGTGCATGCGCGAGCAGGCCCAGGCCGCAGCCCAGGTCCAGCAGTGGCGCGCTGCTGCCGCGTAGCGCGCGCAGCACACCCGGGTAGAGCGGGTCGGTGGAGAGCTTGCTGCGGATGTAGTGATAATCCCAGCGGTTGAGCACCCGGTACGGCGGCAGGAAGGCTCGGGCGATCGCGGTCGCCTGCTCGCGCGGCAACGGTTCGCCGCTCACGGTTCCAGCAGCCTGCGCGCCACCGGCAGGGCCAGGCGCGTCCATGTCGCATACATCGCGGCGGAAGGATGCAGGCCGTCATCGGCGAGCATCCCCGCCTCGCCGCCGCGTTCGCGGCTGGCCGGGGTGATGTCGACGAAGGCGACGCCGTGCTGGTTGCAGGTTTCGCGCGCGGCCGTGTTGCAGGCGTCGAGTTCACGTGCGATCTGCGCGCCGTCGCGGCCCTCGCGCACGGCAAACGGGGTCACGCCCCAGTCGGGGATCGACAGCACCAGCACGCGATCGGGACGGCCCCCGGCATAGCCGATGGCGCGTGCGAGCAGGCCCGCGAATTCGCCGCGGTAGTCGTCGACGCCGCGGCCGCGATACTGGTTGTTGACGCCGATCAGCAGGCTGACGAAGTCCCAGCCATCTTTTGCCTTTGTAGGAGCGGCTTCAGCCGCGAGCTCTTCTCCTTCCGCAGGGGAGGAGCTCGCGGCTGAAGCCGCTCCTACAAAGACTTGGGATGCATCGAAGGCGTCGAGAGCGGCCGACAACTCGTCCGTCGTCCAGCCGGTGGCGGCGACGATCTTCGGGTCGCCCAGCATCACGCCTTCGGCGCGCAGCGCCTGCGCCAGCTGCATCGGCCAGCGGCCGGCGGGCGCCACGCCCTCGCCGATGGTGTAGCTGTCGCCCAGCGCCAGGTAGCGCAGCGCACGCAGCGGCGGCAACGGGCCACCCGTGGTGCGGGTCGCCGTCATGCCACCGCCGCTTGCGGTGCGCCGTCGCGGCGCCCGGACTCGACGCGGCGCGACAGCACGCGGTCGATGCGGCGGAACACCTCGCGCAGCGCATCGGGCTGCGGCAGCAGGGTGACGCGGAAATGGTTGCGGTATGGCACGTTGAAGCTCGACCCGGGCACGATCAGCACGTCCTCGGTCTCGAGCAGTTCCAGTGCGAAGGCGTGGTCGTCGAAGCCTTCGGCCGCGGCGCCGGTGACACCCGGGAACGCGTACAGCGCCGCATCGGGTACCACCAGCTTCAGGTGTTCGCTGGCCGCGCAGCTTTCGACCACCGCGCGCCGCGCCTCATGCAGCCGCCCGCCCGGCGCGCACAGCGCGGTGATGGTGTCGACGCCGTGCAGCGCCGCGTCGATCGCGAACTGCCCCGGCACGTTGGCGCACAGGCGCAGCGCGCCGAGCAGGTCCATGGCGTGGTGGAACTCGCCGCTGCGCAGCGGATCGCCCGACAGCACCGCCCAGCCCACGCGCCAGCCGCAGGCGCGGTGCACCTTGCTCAGCCCGCCGAACGACAGGCAGGGCACGTCCCCGGCGATCGGCGCGACGGGTACGAACCGGGCATCGTCGTAGAGGATGCCGTCGTAGATCTCGTCGCACATCAGCAGCAGGTCGTGCTTCGCGGCGATGGCGACGATGCGTTCGAGCAGTTCGCGCGGGTAGCTCGCGCCGGTCGGGTTATTCGGGTTGATCAGCACGATGGCGCGGGTGCGCGATGACACCAGCGCCTCGATCTCGTCCGGGTCGGGCAGGAAATCGTTGGCGACCTTGCAGCGGTAGTAGACCGGGCGGCCGTCGTTGAGGATGGTGGCCGCCGACCACAGCGGGTAGTCGGGCGAGGGCAGCAGCACTTCGTCGCCGGGATTGAGCAGCGCGCGCAGCGACAGGTCGATCAGCTCGCTGACGCCGTTGCCGATGAACACGCGCTCCGGCGTCGCGTTCGGCGTGCCGCGTGCCTTGTGGAACGCGGCGATCGCCTCGCGCGCGGCCGGCAGGCCCTGCTGGTGGGTGTAGGGATCGGTGTCGGCGATGCGGTCGGCGATCGCGTGCTGCAGGTGTTCGGGGGCGCGGAAGCCGAAGGCGCCGGGGTTGCCGATGTTGAGCTTGATCAGGGTCCGGCCCTGGAGCTCCAGCTCGCGCGCCCGGCGGGCCAGTTCGCCGCGGATCTCGTAACGGACTTCGGACAGGCGTTCGCGGGTCTTCAGGCTGGGCGGCGACATCGGGCGGCGGAAGGCGGAAAGTGGCCGCAAAGCCTATCGGAAAACCCGGCATCCGGCTTGCGCCCCACGACTTGCGCTTAGAATCCCCGCCATGCCTGTCACCCGCCGCCGCGTTTGAATCCCGCCTTCGCCGCCCTGCGCGTCATCGGCTGGCCCTGGGCCGGCGAACCCGACGACCCGGCATGGCGCGACGCGATGGCTGCGCATCCGCAGGCGCGGCCGGCACGGGTGGTCGAACAGCATCGTTCCGGCTACATCGTCGCCGAGGGGCCAGGCGAAGGCTTCACGGTCGAATCGCTGCCCGAATGGCAGCGGCCGGCCGGCTATCGCAAGGGCACCACCTCGGCCGAACAGCGCGCCGCGGTCGGCGACTGGGTGCTGCTCGAAGGCGAACGCATCGTGGCCCTGCTGCCGCGGCGCAGCGCGATCAAGCGCGGCGCGGCCGGCGAGCACTACAAGCAGCAGGTCATCGCCGCGAACATCGACACCGTGCTGGTGGTCTGCGGCCTGGACGGCGACTTCAATCCGCGCCGGATCGAGCGCTACCTGTTGCTGGTGCTTGGCGGCGGCGCGCAGCCGGTGGTCGTGCTGACCAAGGCCGACAAGGACGACAGCGACGTGCAGGCGGCCGTCGACGCGCTGGTGGGCGTGGCCGGCCAGGACGTGCCGGTGTTCGCGGTCAACGCCAAGGACCGCGACAGCGTCGCCGTGCTCGACCCGTGGCTGCAGGCCGGCATGACCGCGGTGCTGGTCGGCAGCTCCGGTGCCGGCAAGTCGACATTGACCAACACCCTGCTCGGCGCCGAGAAGATGAAGACCGCCGACGTACGCGAAAGCGACGCGCGCGGCCGCCACACCACCACCCATCGCGCGCTGATCCCGCTGCCGTCGGGCGCGTGCCTGATCGACACCCCCGGCATGCGCGAACTCAAGCCCACCGGCGAGGAAGACCTGGCCGAGGGCGGCTTCGCCGACATCGAGGCGCTGGCCGAACAGTGCAAGTTCCGCGACTGCAGGCACGAACGCGAACCCGGCTGCGCGGTGCGCGCCGCGATCGAGGCCGGCACGCTCGACCCGCAGCGCTTCGCCAACTACCTGAAGCTGCGCGACGAGGTCGCCGGCGCCGCCGACCGGCTGGCCACGCGGCTGGCGCAGAAGGCTGAAGCGAAGGTGCAGGGCAAGGCGCTGCACAAGCGGCTGGACGACAAGTATGGGCGTCACTGACCGCCGCCGCGTCGCTTCGAATGCTCCCGTAGGAGCGGCGGAAGCCGCGACCGGCACACGAGTCGCGGCTTCCGCCGCTATGGCCGGGGGCACGATTTGCGAGGCAGCCGGCTGACATGGCGTTGCACGCCCCAGACATCGCCCACCACGCCGCGCTCGATGCGCGCATGGTCGAGGCGGTGCGCGGGATCCGGCTGCTGACCCTGGTGAGCTGGCCGCTGGAGGTGCAGCGACGTTTCCTCGACGGCCATGTGCGCGGACGCGACGTGCTGCCGGAGGTGGTCTATCCGAAGCACGACTTCAGCGAAGCGCGGCGCGAACTCGATGCCATCGCCGCGGCCGCCGATCCAGCGCACCCGCTGGGCGCGTACCTGGTCGAATCCACCCGCAGCTGGTCGGTCGCCGCGCAGCTGCTCGAATCGCTCGGCACGCCTGCGGTCGGCATGCACTCGATCGCGCTGTTCGGCCGTCCGGACGAACCATTGCCCGGCGACGGGCCCACGGCGCGCGAGGCGGCACGTCACTTCATCGACATCGCCAACGAGCTCGACCGCGAACTGCTCTCGCCGGCCGAGCAGGTCACCATCTCCGCCACCGCGCTGCAGCTGCAGCTGCAGGCTGATCTCGACCGCTACTTCGGCAGCCGCGTGATCGCGGTCGAGCTCGATCCGGACATGATCGCCAAGGCCGCCGCCGGTGCGCGCCGCATCCGCCTGCGCAGCGGCGCCGAGTACACCGACTACGACCACCACCAGCTGCTCCAGCACGAAGCCTTCGTGCATTCGCTCACCGCGCTCAACGGCCGCGAGCAGGCCGTGCTCGGCAGCCTGTCGCTGTCGTCGCCGCGCACCACCGCCACCCAGGAAGGGCTGGCGGTGTTCGCCGAGCAGATCACCGGCAACATCGACATCGAGCGCATGAAGCGGGTGAGCCTGCGGATCGAGGCGATCGCGATGGCGCTCGACGGCGCCGGCTTCGTCGAGGTGTTCCGCTACTTCCTCGGCGCCGGGCAATCGGCCGAGGAAAGCTTCGCTTCGGCGCAGCGCGTGTTCCGCGGCGTGCCGCTGACCGGCGGCCACGCCTTCACCAAGGATGCGGTGTACCTGCGCGGCCTGATCGGCGTGCATACCTTCTTCCGCTGGGCACTGCGTCAGGGCCAGCTGCGCCTGTGCCGGCAGCTGTTCGCCGGCAAGATGACGCTGGGCGACGTGCAACGCTTCGCGCCGCTGTTCGATGCCGGTGTGCTGCAGCCGCCGCGCTGGCTGCCGCACTGGGTCTCGCGCGCCAACGGACTGGCCGGGATGCTGGCGTTCTCGCTGTTCGCCAACCGCATCCGGCTGGACAGCGTGTCCGATGCGCCGGAGTTCGACATCTGACCGCAAACGCAGTGCCGGCCGCTGCGGCATTGCAAGGCGGCGTGCCTAGGCCGCGGGCGTGCGGATCTCCTGGATGATCGAGGCGAGCAGGGCGATGAATTCCTCGGCCGCCTTCGAGGGCGGGCGATCCTCCAGGAACACGCATTCGATCTGGAACCGGATCGGCGGGTCGAGCGGGCGGAAGCGCACCGACGGTTCGGAGCCGGCGCGCGCGGTGAACTCGTCCACCACCGTCATGCCGGCCCCGCAGCGGGTCAGCGCCGCGGCGATGTAGAACGTCTGGTTCGACACCACTTCATGGATCACAACGCCGTGGCGCTTGAGTTCGGCCGTGAACGCATCGCCGACCGGGCCGCTGGCGGTCAATCCGACCATGTCGCGGCCGTCGAGCAGCGAGATCGGCACGGCGTCGCCGACATCGGCCAGTTCGTCTTCGCGGAACAGCAGCATCAACTGGCCCATGTCCAGCACCCGCCGCTTCATGCGCGGGTGCAGCGGCGGGTCGTAGGCGATGGCGACGTCGCAGGTGCGCTCGTAGAGCGCCTGGAACAGCGCGTCGTGGTGCAGCGTCTGCACGTCGAAGGTGACTTCGGGGTGCAGCTTGCGGAAGCGCGCGATCGCCAGCGGCGCGACGTGCAGGCCCAGCGACGGCACCACGCCCAGGCGGATGTGGCCGCCACCGACGTTGCGGATGTTGCCGACGGTCTTCTGCAGCGAAGTCAGGCGTTCGAAGATCTCGCTGACTTCCACGAACAGCGCATGGGCCTCGTCGGTGGCGACCAGTCGCCCGCGCACCAGGGTGAACAGCGAGAGACCGAGCTGGTACTGGGTGTGGTGCAGGACCTTGCTGACCGACGGCTGCGACACATGCAGGGCACGCGCGGCTGCGCTGATCGAACCCGTCGTGTAGACCGCGTGGAAGACTTCTATCTGGCGAAATCGCATGGCATCGATCTTAGGCGAGGCGCGGGCAGCTGTCATTGCGAAGGCGCTGCGCGGCGTTCCGCGGCGATGAAGCGCCGGTTGGGCGCGCAAAGCGACGGCGCATGGCCGCGTCGTTGCGGCGTCGTGCAGGGGATTGCGCGTGCCGCCCTATTCCGGCTTGCGCCCGGTGCCTTCGCGCCGCGGATCGGCCGCCCACTCGAGCGTGCCGTCATGCAGGAACACGCCATGCAGGCCCGAGTCCTCGCCTGAACCCGCGCGGACTTCGATGCCGCGACGGGCGAGCTCGGCGCGGATGCGTGGCGAAAAGCGCGCGGCCTCGCCGTCGAAGCGCGCGCCGCGCGCCACCAGGTTGGGCAGTTCCACCGCCTGCTGCAGCGGCAGGTGCCAGTAGACGAGGCCGACCAGGGTCTTGCCGATATAGGCCGGGATCGCCGAGCCGCCGGGCGAACCGATCGCGCCGACGAACTTTCCCTGCCGGTCGAGCAGGATCGCCGGCGTCATCGACGAACGCGGACGCTTGCCCCCGGCGATGGCGTTGGCGGCGGGCACCGGGCCGGCCGCGGGGTTCCAGGAAAAATCGGTCAACTGGTTGTTGAGGAAGAAGCCGTCCACCATCCGCCCGGAACCGAAGTACGACTCGATCGTGGTGGTGATCGACACCGCGTTGCCCTGTGCGTCGACGACGACGAAATGGCTGGTGCCGCCCGGTTCGTCGGTACGGTCGTCCGCCGTGGCGGGAGCGCCTGCGGGCGTGCCTGCCGCCGGTGGCACGGGCGCGGCGGCGGTGCCGATCAGTTGCCGGCGCGCTGCGACATAGGCCGGGTCGAGCAGGCCTTCGACCGGCACCGGCACGAAGCGCGGATCGCCCACGTACTGGTCGCGGTCGGCGTACATGACGCGGCTGGCCTCGGCGAACAGGAACCACGACTGCGGATCGTCCGGGCCGCGCTGGTCGATGTCGGTGCCGTCGAGCAGCGCCATCAGCTGCAGCAGGCCGACGCCGCTGGTGGGCGGCGGTGGCACGCACAGCACGTATTGCCGCAGCGGCCTGCAGATCGGGTCGCTCCGGTCGGGCTTGTACCCGGCCAGGTCGCGTTCGCTCATCGCGCCGCCCATCGGTGGCTGGTGCGTGCGCGCGACGATCGCGCGCGCGATGTCGCCTCCGTAGAAGGCCGCCGCGCCGCCCCTGGCCAGCGTGCGCAGCGTGGTGGCGTACGCCGGGTTGCGCAGCAGGTCGCCGACCTGCAGTGGGTTGCCCCCGGCATCGGAAAAATAGGCGGTCACGTCAGGCGCGGATGCCTGCGGGAACTTGCCGTGGATGTGCTGCGCCAGCCGCGGGGTGACGCGGAAGCCTGCCTCGGCCTGTTCGATGCTCTCGTCGAACAGCTGGTCCCAGCGCAGCTTGCCGTGGTCGTGCTGCGCCGCCGCGAACACCGCAACCGCGCCCGGAACGCCGGTGGCGCGCCCGGTCAGCATGGCTTCGCGATGCGGGATCGCGTGGCCATCGGCATCGTTGAGCAAGGCCGGCGTGGCCAGCGCGGGCGCGGTTTCGCGCCCGACATAACTGCTCACCTCGCCGCTGGCCGCGTCGTACACCATGATCATCGCGCCGCCGCCGAGTCCGGAGCTTTGCGGTTCGACCAGGCCCAGCATCGCCTGCACCGCGACCGCGGCATCGATCGCGCTGCCGCCGCGCCGCAGCACTGCGGTACCCGCATCGACGGCCAGCGGATGCGCGGCGACAACGACCGCTTCGGTCGTGGCCGGGCCAACGGAATGGTCGGGTGCGGGTGCGGAGGCAAGTTCGCCGGTCGCGCAGGCCGACAGCGCGGCCAGCAGGCCGGCGAATGCGCAGACGCGCGCGCGGCACACGATGCCGGGGGTCGGGAGGAAGCGGATCAAAGCAGCGGAAACGATAGCCATGCCCCGAGCCTAGCAACCCCGTTCGCGGCCGTGCCCTCACTTTCCGTGGCGGTTGAATAGCCTTCGGTTATGCCGATGCCTGCGCTTGCCGGTTGCTGCGACAACGATGGATGCCGTAATGCATCCGTCAATCGAAAAACGATCTGCATTGTGATTGCTTCCATAGCCGCGGGTTATACCGCGGGTCAGCAAAGCTGCACGACAAAGTGCAATGCCACTGCCACCCTGCGGTCATCGGCAAGCGCTACGGCTCCAGCAGATCGTGCATGCCGTTCCGGTCACCGGCATTCATTTCGAGGGGAAGGCTTGCATGGCCCGCAATTTCAAGAGAACAGTACTCTTCTGCGCCATTCTCGGTGGCATCCATGCCACTGCATTCGCGCAGGAAAATGCCGCGGCGCCAGTTTCGGAGCAGCCGGTGGCGGCGCAATCCGCGGTGGAGCAGTCCGAGCCGGCGCAGCCGTCCGTATCCGGTGCCGAGCAGGCGCCCGCAACGTCCAGGGCCACGGATCTCGACAAGGTCGTGGTGGTGGGCAGCCGCCTGGCCGGCAACAGCGAGACCGGCATGGCCCCGGTGATCGTCCTGGGCGAGGAAGACATCGCCGACACCGGCGCGGTGTCCGGCGAAGAACTCCTGCAGACCCTGCCGCAGGTTGGGGATCTCCTGTTCGACAACACCGACACCGCGGCCAACATCAATGCCGCGCGAGGCGACGTCGGCTCGATCAACCTGCGCAACATCGGCACCGGCAACACGCTGTTGCTGGTCAACGGGCGCCGCGTGGTGCCGCATCCGGGAACGCAGACGGAAAACCTCGTCCCGCGCCAGACCGGCAACATGAATGCCATTCCGCTGTATGGCGTCAAACGGATGGAAACCCTGCTCGGCGGCGCCTCGGCCCTGTACGGTTCGGACGCCGTGGCCGGCGTGATGAACGTGGTGATGGATACGCAGTACCAGGGATTCAAGGTGCAGACCCAGTACGGCGGGTCCGAGGGCACCGATTTCCGCGAGGGCAACATCAACTTCAAGGCCGGCCGCTGGTTCAATGACGGCCGCACCCGGGTGACCCTGCTGGGCGGCTACACCGACCGCACCGAACTGGCCGCGTCCGAGCGCTGGTACAGCGCCGACATGGACAAGCGCTGGCGGCTGGAGGGCACGCCGTTCGAAGGCTATACCGCGTTCGACGATCGCCTTTCAGCCACCTCATGGGGCGCGTTCCAGACCTTCGACAAGGTCGGCGTCAGGCAGGACGGGAAGCTGGTCACCAGCGCCTCGGGTTACTTCCACATCGAGCCGGTATCGGGCGATTGCGTCGCATCCATCGACCAGAACGCGTGCATCGAAACCGGCTCGACGGTCCCGCGCGACCTGCGTTTCAACGCCGCCTCGCAGCGCAACCTGCTGGGGGCCGTCGGGCGCAAGAACCTGTTCGGTACCGTCGAGCAGGACATCAACGACAACTTCGTTGCGTTCGGCGAGGTGAGCTACTACCGCTCCCGCTACGAGGGCATGCGCGAACAGGCCGCCCCGGTGGGCTCCGGTCCGATCGTCGTGCCGAAGACCAACTACTACAACCCGTTCGGCGCGATGTACCTGCCCGACGGCTCCCTCAACCCGAACCGCCTGCCGGGCATCGACGCGCCGGAAGAGGGGCTGGACGTGCGGATGGTCAGCTACCGCCCGACCGATACGTCCCGCCCGTACACGGTGGACGACGACGCCTACCGGATCGTGGCCGGCGTGCGCGGCATGCTGGGATCGTTCGACTGGGAAAGCGCGGTGCTGTACTCGGCCGCCAAGACCCGCGATGCGCAGTACGGCTCGATCAGCAACACGCTGTTCACGCAGGCGCTGGGGCGCAGCGATCCCGGCGCCTACAACCCGTTCAACGGCGGCGACCCGCTGGACTGGAACGGCCCCGACGGCACGCCGAACGACCCGGACACGATCGCCTCGTTCACCATCCCGGTCATCCGCAAGAGCCGCAGCACGCTGTTCCAGGTCGATTCGCGCTTCCTGCGCGAGGACATGTTCAGCCTGCCGGCCGGCGACGTCGGCATGGCGGCGGGCGTCGAGTGGCGCCGAGAAACGCTCGATGACGATCGCGACATCCACCACGACGGCACGATCACCTACACCGACCCGGTGACCGGCGAAATCACCAGCGACATCCTGGGCGCCAGTCCTTCGCCGGACAACGCGGGCGAGCGTTCGGTCAGTTCGGTGTACGCAGAGCTGGCGGTGCCGCTGGTCTCGCCGGCGATGAACGTGCCGCTGGTACGCTACCTGGATCTGCAGCTGGCCGGCCGCTACGAGCACTACTCGGATTTCGGCAGTGTCGCCAAGCCGAAGGTCGCGCTCGCCTGGGGCCTGACGGACGGCCTGATGATGCGCGCCAGCTGGTCGCAGAGCTTCCTCGCGCCGAACATCATGCTCACCAACGCGAACGACATGACCGTCAGCAACACGCGCACGGATTACTACGTCTGCGAGGCCGACATCCGCAACGGCGACATCGACAGCATCAGCCAGTGCAGCGAAAGCTACAGCACCGTCGAGCAGCGCAGCGGCAACAAGAACCTGGAGCCGGAAACCGCCGATACCTGGTCGGCCGGGATCGTGTTCCAGCCGACCTTCCTGCCGGAAGGCTTCGGCAAGCTGACGCTGACCGCGGACTACTGGTCGATCGAGCAGGAAGACGTGATCGGCATCCTCGGCGGCAGCACCCAGATGGCGCTGGACTACCTGCTGCGCATGCAGGGTTCCTTCAACCCGGCGGTGATCCGCAACGACCCGGACGACAGCCGCATCGCGCAGTTCGAGGGTACCGGCCTTGCGCCGGTGGGCACGGTAGCGCAGATCAACGACATCTACATCAACCGTCTGCCGCGCACCACGCGCGGCCTCGACTTCTCGGTCAACTGGCGCCTGAAGACCGACAGCGCGGGCACCTTCAACATCCAGCTCAATGCGTCCCGCCTGATCGAGATGACCCAACAGCCGACAGCGGACGAGCGGATGATCCTGGAGGCGCAGCAACAGGGCCTCATCGATGACGGCTTCAACATCAGCCAGGCCGGCAGCCAGGTGGGCTTCGACGGCACGCCGGAATGGCGCGCCTCGCTGAGCGCGTCCTGGCAGATCAACGACTGGAAGATCGGCACCTTCACCCGGTACACGGACAAGTTCGAATCGACCAGCGCGGAAGACGACGAGGGCAACCTGTTCCAGATACCCAGCTGGAGCACGACCAACGTCTATGTGGAGCGTCGGTTCCGGGAGACCGGCAACTTCCTCGAGAACTCCGCGATCCGCCTCACCGTGCGCGACGTCGCCGACAACGAGCCGCCGTTGGGGCCCACGACTTCGGGCTTCTATACCAAGGTGCACAGCGCCCGCGGCCGCGGCTACTACCTGACCCTGACCAAGGAATTCGAATAAGGGCAGCCGGGCGGATTGCTCCGGCGGCCGAAGCATCGGCTTGCCGGAGGCGTCCAGCGCGGCATGCGGGCGCGGTCGCCATGTGGGAGCGGCCATGGCCGCGATGACGATGCCGCTGGCGTCCCGTCGCGGCGTGGTGTTCGACCAATTTCCGGGAGGGATGAGAATGATCGCCAGTGCGATGATGCATCGGCTGCGAATCGCAGGCGCGCTGTTGGCATTGCTGGCCGTGGCCGGCGGGCTGCCGTCGGCATCGGCACAGACGCGGCAACTGCTCAATTACGAAGCGATCCACAAGCCGGTGCATGCCGATCGCGGCATGGTGGCCAGCCAGAACGAAGTCGCCAGCGCCATCGGCGCCCAGGTGCTGCGCGATGGCGGCAATGCGGTGGATGCCGCGGTGGCCACCGCGTTCGCGATGGCCGTGGTGCTGCCGCGCGCCGGCAATATCGGCGGCGACGGATTCATGCTGGTGTACCTGGCCGACGAGAAGCGCACGATCGCGATCGACTACCGCTCGGTGGCGCCGGCCGCGGCGACGCTGGAGCGTTATCTCGATGATGACGGAAAGGTGGTCGGCGACAGTGCCGGTTATCGGGCCGCGGGCGTGCCCGGCACCGTGGCCGGGCTGGAACTCGCCCACAAGAAATACGGTCGGCTGCCGTGGTCGAAGCTGTTGCAGCCGGCCATCCGCCTGGCCGCCGACGGCCTTGTACTGACGCGCGATGAAGCCTTCGCGCTGGACTGGGGCAGGGAGCGCCTGGCACGCAGCGCAGCCGGCGCCAATGTGTTCCTGCATGCGGACGGCAGTGCATTGCGCGCCGGCGAACGCCTGTTGCAACCGGACCTGGCGTGGTCGCTGCAGCAGATCGCAGACCACGGCGCGGATGCGTTCTACCGCGGCGCGATCGCCGAGCGCCTGGCCGCAGGAATGGAAAAACACGGCGGCCTGATCAAGCGCGCCGACCTTGCCGCGTATCGCGCCATCGAGCGCGATGCGCTGCTCGGCAGCTATCGTGGCCACGGCATCGCCACCATGCCTCCGGTCAGCGGCGGCGGCGCCAGCATCATCGAGATGCTCAACATCCTGGAATCGGTCGACCTGGCCGCGTTGGGCGCGGGCTCCGCCGACGCCCTGCATTACATGGCCGAGGCGATCAAGCTGGCCTGGAGCGACCGCAGCCGGTTCGCCGGGGATCCGGGGTTTTCGGACATACCGGCAAGCGGCCTGACGTCCAAGGCGTACGCCGCCGCGCGCGCGGAGCTGGTCTCGCCGACGACAACGCTGCCGGCACCGAGCCTCGCCGCCGGCGACCCATGGCAGTACGAAAGCACGGAAACCACGCACATCTCGGTGATCGACGCCGACGGCAACGCGGTCAGCAACACCTACACGCTGGGTTCGGATTTCGGCGCCGGCGTGATGATCGAAGGTACCGGCTTCCTGCTCGGCAACCTGATCGGCAACTTCCCGATCACCGCGCAGGCGAAGGCAGGCAAGGACGCGAAGAAGACCATGGCCAACCTGCTTGGCCCCGGGCGACGCCCGGTCTCGAGCATGTCGCCGACGATGCTGTTCCGCGATGGCGAACTGTGGATGGTGACCGGGAGCCCGGGCGGCAACACGATCCCCGGCACGGTCATGCAGACCATCGTCGACGTGGTCGATTTCGACATGAACATCGCCGAGGCTACCAGCGCGCCACGCATCCACCAGGACATGCGCAGCGGCGAACTGCGGATCGAACGCGGCCTCAGCCCGGACACGCTGCGGCTACTGCAGGCACGCGGGCACGAGGTGGTGCAAGACGAAACGATCGGCAGCACCCAGACCCTGCTGAAAACAGGAGACGGCGTCGAAGGCGCCGCCGACCCGCGCCGCCCCGGCGCCGCGGCCGTCGCGCAGTAGGCGAGCGGTGTCCGGGCTTCCATCCATAGCTGCACGACGCGCCCGGGACGCAGCCGGCGTGCGGAACCGCACGATGACGGCTCCTGTTGGAGGGATCATGAAGCAAGACAGCAAGGTGGGCCGCGCGTTCGCGCTGTGTGCGGCGTTCGTGTTGTCGTGGGCCTGCGTGGCGCCGGCACTCGCGCAAGGCATCGAAGACCGCCTGGGCCAACTGATGGCCGAGCACGAAACCGTGGGCCTGGCGGTTGTGGTGGTCAGGGACAATGCCGTCGTGTACCGGAAAGCCCTGGGCTGGAAGGACCAGGAGAGGAAGATTCCCCTCGACGAGGACGACGTCTTCCGGATCGCCTCCATCTCCAAGTCGTTCGCAGCGACCAGCATCCTGCAGCTGGTGGAGCAGGGCCGGCTATCGCTGGACGACGACGTCGGCGACCTGATCGGCTTTCCCGTGCGCAACCCTGCGTTCCCTGACCGGACGATCACGCTCGCGATGCTGCTGAATCACACTTCGTCCATCACCGACGGGGAGACGTACGGCAGCCTCGACTTCATCAATCCCGGCGCCGGCGAGGCCTGGCGCGACAGCTACGCCGACCGCGCACCCGGCGAGGGCTACGAGTACTCCAACCTCGGCTACAACATGGTTGGGACGATCGTGGAGCGGGCGTCCGGCGAGCGGTTCGACGCCTACGTCAAGGCGCACGTACTCGATCCGCTCGGCCTGTACGGCGGTTACGTGCCAGAAGCGCTGGATGCGGACCGCTTCGCGCAGATCTACCGCTGGCGCGAGGGCGAGGGCTTCGTGCGCTCGGACCAGGCGTACGCGCCGCTGGGCAAGCGACTGGACGGCTACACGATGGGCTACGACACACCGGTGTTCTCCCCGACCGGCGGGGTCAAGATCTCCGCGCCTGACCTTGCGAAGTACATGCTGATGCACATGAACCTGGGCGAGTGGAACGGCGTGCGGATCATCACGGCCGAACACGCGAAGAAGATGCAGACGCCCACCGTCGATGCGGACGAGGGTGCCGGCTACGGCCTGGCCATCCGCACCGACAGCGCGCTGGTGCCTGGCGTCGTGCTGACCGGGCACACGGGATCTGCGTACGGGCTGTACAGCTCCATGTTCTTCGACCCGGAGAAGAAGTACGGCTTCGTCGTGATCACCAACGGGACCCGGGATATGGAAGTGCGGACCGAGGTCAACAGGGCCCTGCACGAGCACTTCATCGCGAAGGCCGCGGACGCGCCGGCGGCGGAGTAGGCATCCCGGGCATCGGCTGGCCATTGCATTCCCGCGTTAGCGGGGATGCATGGAAGCTGCGACTGGCGGCTTGACGTTCATGGATCCGCGCCTTCGTGCGGATGACGGCATCGCTGGCCCACGCGATCGAGGACAGGCACGGGGCGCACATCCGTTGTCGCCCCGCGCACGGCCAAGCGCCTTCCTACGGCCAGAAGTTGAGGAAGCCGGTGATGATCAGCGCGTTGGTGAAGTCGATGAAGAACGCCCCCACCAGCGGCGCGACCAGGAACGCGCGCGGCGCCAGGCCGTAGCGCAGCACCAGCGTGCGCATCACCGCCATCGCATTGGCGGTGGTGCCGAGCATGAAACCGATGAACCCGCCACCCATCACCGCGGCGTCGTAGTCGCGGCCCATGATGCGGAACACCGGGACGCAGAACGCCACCACCAGCACGACCTGCAGCACCAGGTTGACCACCAGCGGCAGCGCCAGCCCCGACAGCTCCCACAGCTTCAGGTTCATCAGCGCCACCGCCAGGAACAGCGCGAGGCACACGTTGCCGATCAGGTCGGTGGTCTGCACGGAGAGCCCGACCCAGCCGGTGCGGTCGTCGAAGTTGCGGATCACCGCGCCCACCAGCATCGCGCCGATGTAGACCGGCAGGGTGAGGCCGATCGCGTCGAAGCCCTTGCCCACCCAGGCGCCGACCCACATCGCCAGCAGGATCACCACGATGCTCTTGAGCGCGTTGTATTCGCGCGCGGCCTCGGTGTCCACGACGACGCCGTCGCCGACGGCGAGATCGATCTCCGCCGCGGCCTCTGCGGGGATTTCCGCTGACTGGCCAGCCGCAGGCCGCAGGCGCAGCCGCCGGATCAGCACCGTGATCGCGGGGCCGCCGACGATGCCGCCGCAGACGATGCCCGCCATCGCCGAGGTGATCGCGATCGATTCCGCGCCGGCCAGCCCGGCCTGTTCGAACAGCGGCGCGAAGGCAAGGCCAGTGGCCGGCCCGCCGGTGAGCGTGGCCGATCCGGCGAGCACGCCGAACATCGGATCCAGCCCGAACGACGTGGCGACGCCGATGCCCACCAGGTTCTGGACCACGGCGAAGCCCGACGCCAGCGCCAGGAACACCATCACCTGGCGGCCGCTGACCTTCAGCAACGCGACGCTGGCGTTGACGCCCATGGAGGTGAAGAACGCCACCATCAGCGGGCCCTGCAGCGCGGTGTCGAACTGGAACAGCACGGTGTCGCGGCCGTGTGCCCACAACACGAGCAATGCAATCACCAGTCCGCCGATGACCGGCGCGGGCAGGTTGTAGCGACCCAGCACCGGGATCACGCGGCACAGCGCGTAGCCCAGGAACAGTGCCATGCCGCCAAACGCCACGGTCTGCACCGCGTTCAATTCAATCATGTGGGTTCCCCGAAACGGATCCGGTCTGTGCCTGCCGGCGTCGAAACGTCACGGGCAGGTCCCAGGCGTGGGTGGGTGGAGGCGGACGCGACCGGCCGCGATGCCGGTCAGCTCGCCATCGGCGATGGCCATCCTGCCATTGACCAGCAGGTATTCAACGCCGCGGGACAGCACGCGCGGATGGACATAGTCGGCCATCGGCGCGAAATGTTCCGGGTCGAACACCACGATGTCGGCCAGATAGCCCTTGCGCAGGTAGCCGGTGTCCTCGAGGCCGAGGATGTCGGCGCTCTGGCCGGTGGAGCGGTGGATGAAGTCGCCGACGCTGATGACGTGGTCCCGCTTGGCGTAACGCGCGTACTTTTCCGGGAAGGTGGCGTACTGGCGCGGGTGGCCGTTGCTGCCGTCCGAGCCGGTGATCACCCAGGGCTGCTGCATGAACAGGTCGACGTCGTCCTTGCGCATGTTGAACGACGCGATGCTGTCGGCGGACGCCGCCGCGCGCTGGCTGCCGGTGCGCTCGCCGCCTTCGGAAATGATGCGCAGCGCGGCTTCGACGGGATCGACCCCCCATTCCCGCGCCATCTCGTCCAGCGTCCTGCCGGTCCATGGCCAGCCGCTGCCGGTCAGCAGCAGCGCCGTCGCGCCACCGCGCCGGCGCAGGTTGTCGACCATCTCCGCGCGGATGCGCGCCCGCGCATCCGCCTGCTGCAGCCGCTGCAACAGCGCCTTGCGGCCGCCGTCGACCGCCCAGCGCGGCAGCAGTGCGGCGCCCATGTGGGTGCCGGACGCCAGCCACGGATACTGGTCTGCCGTCACCCGCTGCCCGGAGGCGCGCGCCTGTTCGATCAGCTCGATGACCGCCGCGGCCTGGCCCTGGACATCGACGCCCAGCGCCTTGATGTGGGAAATGTGGACCGGGATCTCCGCGCGACGCCCGATCTCCAGCACTTCGCGGATCGAACCGAGCAGGCCGATGCCATACGACGACTCGTCGCGCTGGTGGGTGTCGTAAAGCCCGCCGCGCAGCCCCGCCTCGCGCGCGACCGCCACCACTTCGTCGGTGCTCGCGAAACTCTGCGGCGCATAGAACAGCCCGGCCGAGAGGCCGAACGCGCCCTCGCACATCGCGCGGGCGACCAGCCCGCGCATCTGCTGCAGCTGTTGCGCGGTGGGCACGGCCGCGTCCTGCCCGAGCACCCGCGAGCGCACCGCGCCGAATCCGACGTACAGCGCCAGGTTGGTGCCGATGGCATGCGTGTCGAACCAGTCGCGCTGCGCGGCGATGTCGGGCGAACCCGAGCCGTCCGAGCCGGCGAAGATCGTGGTCACACCCTGGAACAGCCACGGCGCATTGAGGCGCTCGATGGGATCGTCGGAACGGATGTAGCGGTCCGGATGGGTGTGCGGATCGATGAAGCCGGGCGCCACGACCTTGCCGCGGACGTCGAGGCTGTTCCGGGCGCGGAAGCGGGAGGCGGCATCGGGCCCGACGTAGACGATGCGGTCGCCGGCGACGGCCACGTCGGCCTGGCGCGGTGCGTCGCTGCTGCCGTCGTAGACCAGGCCGCCCAGCAGCAGGACGTCGGCCGCCGGCAGCGCGGGCGGTGGGGCTTGGGTGCAACTTGCCAGCAGCAGCGCGGCGAGCGCCGCCGCCACATGGCACCCGCGCCGCGTTGCACGGGCGTGGGCAGGCGTGGCGTGCATGCCGCCCGCGGCCGTCACCGCGCGCTGGCCGCCGCGCCGTCGCCGATGGCGCCATCAGCCTGGCCCCAGAATCCGGCGGCCACCGGCTGCAGGGCGCCATGCCGTGACTGCACGCCGCCATCGTGGTCCGCCTCGAGCCACAGCGGGCCGTCGAGGTCGACGAACTCGGCGCCGCGCGCCACCAGGAACGCCGGGGCGATTCCCATCGACGAGCAAATCATGCAGCCGACCATGATCCGGAATCCGCCGGCGCGCGCCGCGGCCCGCAATGCCAATGCCTCGGTCAGGCCGCCGGTCTTGTCGAGCTTGATGTTGACGGCCTGGTAGCGGCCCTGCAGGCGCGGGAGGTCGGCGGCGACATGGCAGGACTCGTCGGCGCAGATCGGCACCGCCGATTCGAAACCCGCCAGCGCGTCGTCGTCCGCCGCCGGCAGCGGCTGTTCCACCAGCGCCACGTCGAGCGCTGCCAGCGCGGGCTGCATGTCTCGCAGCAGGTCGATGTTCCAGCTCTCGTTGGGGTCGACGATCAGCCGCGCTGCGGGCGCCGCGCGGCGCACCGCCTCGATCTGCGCGGCCGGCGCGCTGGCATCGACCTTGACCTTGACCAGCCGCGCCGAGGCGATCCGCGCGGCCGCCTCGCCCATGCGTTCGGGCGTGTCCAGGCTCACGGTCAGCGCGGTCGTCAGGACCTGCGGCGGCGCCAGGCGCAACACCGACCAGACCGACGAACCGGCGAGCTGCGCTTCGAGGTCCCACAGCGCGCAATCCAGGGCGTTGCGCGCCGCGCCTGCCGGCAGCAGTTCGGCCAGCTGCTCTCGGGACAGGCCATCGTCGATGGCCTGCCGGACGGATTGGATCTGGTGCAACACCGATTCGATCGTTTCGCCGTAGCGCGCGTAGGGCACGGATTCGCCGCGCCCGCAGTGCTCGCCCTCGCGGATCTCGACGGCCACCACTTCGGCCGAATGCTTGACCCCGCGCGAAATGCGGAACGGCGCGGCCAGCGGCCAGCTCCGATGCCGGGCGCTCAGTTCGCGAAGCATGACTGCAGCCGGTCCGCGATGCGTGCCACGCCCATGCTCACCGGGTCCTGGCAGGGCAATCCCAGCGCGTCCTCGATCTCGGCGCAGATCCGAGCCGCGGCGTCGGCGCTTTCCGCGCGCGAGGTGTTCACGGCCACGCCCACGGCGATGACGTCCGGGTTGGTCAGGCGCGCGGCCTGCAGGTTGGCTTCCAGGCAGGTCGCCAGGTCCGGCACCGGGTAATGCGGCAGCCCGCGCATGTGCGCGCGGCCGGGTTCATGGCACAGCACCAGCGCATCGGCCTGGGCGCCGTGCAGCAGGCCCAGCGAGACGCCGGCATAGGACGGATGGAACAACGAGCCCTGGCCTTCGACCAGGTCCCAGCCGTCATCCTCCCGCGCGGGCGAGATCCATTCGGCGGCGCCGGAGATGAAATCCGCCACCACCGCATCGATCGGCACGCCGGCGCCGGCGATGAAGATGCCGGTCTGGCCGGTGGCGCGGAAATCGGCGCGCACGCCGCGCGCGCGCAGTTCGCGTTCGATCGCCAGCGTGGTGTACATCTTGCCCACCGAGCAGTCGGTACCCACCGCCAGCAGGCGCCGGCCGGCACGACGGCGGCCATTGCCCACGGCCAGCGGCGGCGGCTGCCGCGCATCGAACAGGAAGCGCCCGTTGCGCTCGGCCGCGGCCACGATCTGCGGATGCGAGGCCAGCCGCTCGTGCAGGCCCGAGGCGATGTTCATGCCCGCATCCAGCGCGGCGACGACGTGCTTCACCGCTTCGGCATCCATCACCCCGCCGGCGTTGGCCACGCCGACGATCATGGTGTTCGCGCCGGCCTCCACGGCCTGGCCGAAGTCCAGGTCCGGCAGGTCGAGCGTGGTCCTGCAGTCGCTGCCCCGGAACTGGCCGACGCACCACTGCGGCCGCCAATGGGCCAGGCCGCGCGCGGTCTTGGCCGCCAGGTGGTCCGGCGCATTGCCCAGGTACAGCAGGTACGGAGGCGCCCAGCGGGACGCGGGCGTGGCCTGGGCAGGCGAGGCGATCGAAGGCATGGGGTCTGGGCAGTCCTGGAATGGCGCGGGCGGAGGGAGTCGCGGCAGTCGTGCAACGACACGGGCGTTGATCGGAGCAGGTCCCGGCGCGGGCGACGGGTGTTGGCGGCGTTCCGCACGGGATGCCACAACCTTAGCCATTGGCCTGTCGGCCCACCATTGAAAAGACGCAGGCCGTGCATAACCCCGGGTTATGCGTGTTGCCCGCGTCAACGTCTGTTTCCGGACCCGCCGTGCCGCCCGTGTCGTTGCGATCGAAGCGCGGCGGGCAGGACGCTGACGCCCCGGACGAAAAGCCCCCGGCCGATGCGGCAAGGTAGAATCGAAGCAGTCATCGCCGAATCGCCAGACAATGCCCGAACAATCTCCCGAGAAGCCCGATCCCGACCAGCCGGGCAAGCAGTCCGACGACTTCAGGCAGGCGGCGCTGGACTATCACAGCCTCGCGCCGGCCGGGAAGATCAAGGTCACCGCGACCAAGCCGATGGTCACCCAGCGCGAGCTGGCGCTGGCCTATTCGCCCGGCGTGGCCTACGCCTGCGAGGAGATCGCTGCCAACCCCGCCGCCGCCTACGACTACACCGCGCGCGGCAACCTGGTGGCGGTGATTTCCAACGGCACCGCGGTGCTGGGCCTGGGCGACATCGGCCCGCTCGCGGGCAAGCCGGTCATGGAAGGCAAGGGCGTGCTGTTCCAGAAGTTCGCCGGCATCGACGTGTTCGACATCGAGGTCGACGAGCGCGACCCCGACAAGCTGGTCGAGATCATCGCCAGCCTCGAACCCACCTTCGGCGGCATCAACCTCGAGGACATCAAGGCGCCGGAATGCTTCATCGTCGAGCGCAAGCTGCGCGAGCGGATGAAGATCCCGGTGTTCCACGACGACCAGCACGGCACCGCGATCATCGTCGGCGCGGCGATGCTCAACGCGCTGCAGGTCGCCGGCAAGGACATCACCACGGTCAAGGTCGCCACCACCGGCGCCGGCGCGGCGGGCATCGCCTGCCTGGACATGCTGGTGGCGCTGGGCGTGCGCAAGGAGAACATCCTGGCGTTCGACCGCGACGGCGTGATTTACGCCGGCCGCCCCGGCCTGGATCCCGACAAGGCCCGCTACGCCCGCGAGACCGGCAAGCGCACGCTGGCCGAAGTGGTCGCCGGCGCGGACGTGTTCCTCGGCCTGTCGGCCGGCGGCATCCTCAAGCCGGACATGGTCGCGACGATGGCCGACAGGCCGATCATCCTCGCGCTGGCCAATCCGTACCCGGAGATCCTGCCCGAAGACGCGAAGAAGGTGCGCCCGGACTGCATCATCGCCACCGGCCGCTCGGACTACCCGAACCAGGTCAACAACGCGCTGTGCTTCCCCTACATCTTCCGCGGCGCGCTGGACGTGGGCGCCACCGAGATCAACGAGGCGATGAAGCTGGCCTGCGTGCGCGCGATCGCGCGGCTGGCGCAGATGGAATCGTCCGACCTGGGCAGCGCTTATGGCGGCGAAGTCACCTCGTTCGGCGCCGACTACATCATCCCGCGCCCGTTCGACCCGCGCCTGCTGACGATCCTGGCGCCGTGCGTGGCCGAAGCGGCGATGGAATCGGGCGTCGCACTGCGCCCGATCGCCGACATCGGCGCCTACCGCGAAAAGCTCGGCCAGTTCATCCACCGCACCGGCCTGATGATGAAGCCGGTCTACGACCGCGCGCGCGCTGATCCACAGCGCGTGGTCTATGCCGAAGGCGAGGAAGAATCGGTGCTGCGCGCGGTGCAGACGGTGGTCGACGAGCAGCTGGCGCGGCCGATCCTGATCGGCCGCCCGGACGTCATCGAAACCCGAATCCAGCGCTTGGGCCTGCGCCTGCGCGCGGGCGAGGATTTCGAACTCACCAACATCAACGACGACCCGCGCTTCCACGAGTACTGGACCCAGTACCACGCGCTGACCGAGCGTCGCGGCGTCACCCCGGACGCGGCCAAGAACCTGCTGCGCTCGCGCCCGTCGCTGATCGCCGCGCTGATGGTCGAGCGAGGCGAGGCCGATGGCCTGATCTGCGGCCTGGTCGGCCGCTACCACAAGAAGCTGGGCTACCTGCGCAGCGTGTTCGACCTCGACCCGGGCGTCACCAGCACCTCGGCGATGACCGGCGTGATCAACGACCGCGGCCTGTGGTTCTTCCTCGATACCCACGTCCAGCTCGACCCTACCGCCGAACAGATCGCCGAGAGCACGCTGCAGGCGACGTACCGGCTGAAGCTGTTCGGCGTCGAGCCGCGGGTGGCGCTGCTGTCGCACTCCAACTTCGGCAGCCACGACAACGCCTCGGCGGCGAAGATGCGCAAGGTGCGCGAGATCCTCGCCCGCCGCGCGCCGCGCCTGGACATGGACGGCGAAATGCAGGGCGATACCGCGTGGCACGAGGACATGCGCGAGCGCATGTTCCCCAACACCACGCTCAAGGGCCGCGCCAACCTGTTCGTGATGCCCAACCTGGACGCGGCCAACATCACCTACAACATGATCCGGGTGATGACCGACGGCGTGGCCATCGGCCCGATCCTGATGGGCATCGACCAGCCCGCGCACGTGCTCACCCCCGCCAGCACCCCGCGCCGCGTGGTCAACATGACCGCGATCGTGGCGGTGGAAGCGCAGATCCGGAAGCTGCAGCGCGAGAACGCCTAGCGCCGCGACAAGAGCCAAGGCGCGCTACGCGCCGAGCAGCTCTCGCACCAGCCCCGGCAGCGCGTGCAGTTCATGCTTCAACAGCACCGCATCGGCAGGCGGCAGCGGGGTGTCGTCCTCGAGCGCGCCGGTGAGGAACACGAAGCGCGCCGCCGGCGCGCGTTCGCGCACGATGGCGAAGGCGTGTTCGCCGCTGAACCCGGGCATGTTGAGGTCCGACAGCACCAGGTGCGGCGAAAAATCCGCGAGCGCGGCGATCAGCGAGGCTTCGCTGTCCACGTGCCGGCAATCGGTGGCAATGCCGGCGCCGTGCAGTTCGATCCGCGCCAGTTCGGCATCGTCGGTGCTGTCATCGACCAGCAGCACGCGCCAGCGCATCGATGCCGGCGTCGGGGCTCGCGGTGTATCGGCTTCCGCGCTTCCTCCCTGTTTGGAAGAACGCGGGCGAGGGGCATCTGCTCCCGGCGTCGCCATGACGCCTCAGAGGTCCTGCGGCGCCTCGTTGAACACCGCCCAGAACCGGCCGAGCGTCCTCACCGCCTCGAAGAACTGGTCCACGTCCACCGGCTTGACGACATACGCGTTTACGCCCAGGTCCCAGCTGCGGGCCAGGTCGCTCTCTTCGCGCGAGGACGACAGGATCACCACCGGCAGGCGCTTGAGGTGCTCGTGCTGGCGCAGCTGCGTGAGCACTTCCAGCCCGTCCATGCGCGGCATCTTGATGTCCAGCAGCAGCACCGACGGGTCGCCCTCGGGGCGGTCGGCGAACTTGCCCCGGCGCAGCAGGTAATCCAGCGCCTCGACGCCGTCCTCCACGTGCACGATCGGGTTGACGAGGTGGGCATCGCGCAGCGCGTCGATGGCCATCTCGGCGTCGTGCGGGCTGTCTTCGGCAAGCAGGATGGTGCGGATGGTGCTCATGCGGTCGACGTGCTCTTGCTGGTGGGTTCGAGGTTTGATGGAAGCGTGAAGTGGAAGGTGGCGCCCTGGCCCGGCTCGGATTCTGCCCAGATGCGCCCGTCATGACGCGTGATGACGCGCTTGACGCTGGCAAGGCCAATGCCGGTGCCGGTGAACTCGGATGCCGCGTGGAGGCGCTGGAACACGCCGAACAGCTTGCCCGCATACGCCATGTCGAAGCCGGCGCCGTTGTCGCGGATGCTGAACCGGTGGCTGCCGTCGGCCTCGCGGTCGTGGCTGATCTCGATCACTGCCGGCTCGCTGTGCGCGCTGTACTTGACCGCGTTGCCCAGCAGGTTCAGCCACACCTGCCGCAGCATGTTGTCGTCGGCCACCAGCACCGGCATCGGGCCGATCTCCCAATGGATCACATGGCCGGGATTGTCGGCGTGGGCGTTGGCGTCGAGCATCGAGCGGGTGTCGTGGATCATCGATTGCAGGTCCACCACTTGCGGGCGCAGCGCGCTGCGGCCCAGGCGCGAATAAACCAGCAGGTCGTCGATCAGCGCCGACATGCGCTTGGCCGAACCGGAGATCACGTCGAGGTAATGGCGGCTCTTGTCGTCGACGCCATCGCCCAGCTGCCGCGCGAGCTTGTCGGAGAAGCCGGCGATGTGGCGCAGCGGCGCGCGCAGGTCGTGTGAGACCGAGTAGCTGAACGCCTCCAGCTCGCGGTTCACGTCGGACACCAGTTCCACCTTGCCCTCGAGCTGGCGGTTGAGCTCGCGGATCTGGTGTTCGCTGGCCTTCTGCGCGGTGATGTCGCTGGCGGTGACCAGCACCGCGTCGTCCTCGCTGTCGGGCAGTGACATGCGCCGCGCATTGACCAGCATGACCCGCTCCACGCCGTCGGCGGTTTCCTGAGTGCGCTGGAAGTCCCACAGCTCGCGGTCGCGGGCGATCACGTCGCCCAGCCGGCGCAGGGTCTCCTCGTCGTCCCACGCGCCGTTGCCGACCTCTGCCAGCGGCTTGCCCACCGCATCTCCATCGACGCCGAACAGCTCGGCGAAGGCGGCGTTGTGCATCACCACCCGCAGGTCGGCGTCGGCCAGCACGATCGGTTCGCGCACGGTTTCGAGCATCACCGCGGCGCGCGCGCTGGCGCGGCGGGTGGAGCGTTCGGCGGACAAGCGTCCGGCCAGCTGCCGCGTGGCGAAGAACATCACCGCGGCCAGCATGGCCAGCTGGGCCAGCATCCCGCCCCAGCGCAGCAGTTCGGTATGCCGGCGCGTCGCATCGGCCGCTGCCGTGCGCTCGGCCAGCAACCCGCGCTCCTCGCCCACGATCTCGGCGGCGATGCCGCGGATCGGATAGCGCGTCACCAGCGCTTCGATGCCGGTGGCGTCGGCGGTGCCCGCCAGGATGCGGTCCACTTCCTCCATCCGCAGCGCGACGTTGGTGCGCAGCTGGCCGATCCGCACCTGCTGCGAAGGATTGTCGCGGGTCAGCGCCTGCAACGTGTCCAGCGCCGGTTCGATGCGCGCGCGGCTGTCGGCGATGCGGCGCGGCAGCTCGGCGGCGTCGACGCCGGCGGCGATCGCCAGCGCCGCGGCCTCCACGTTGCGCAGGTCGTAGGTCAGCGCGTACGTCTGCGCCTCCACCTGCTGCGAATGATTGACCTGCTCCACCGCCGCGATGCTGTCGACCGAGGCCGTGCGCAGCAGCACCGACGGCACCACCACGATCAGCGCGACCGCGAGCAGCAGCAGCCACAGGCGCCACGTCTGGATCGGATCGGGTGTTCGGGATACGGACATCAGGCTCGCCGGGGGCACGGAAAGAGGCGAACGCCCCATGCGTCCACGGCTCCCCCCGCAGCGATCATCGCCGTCGCGTCGGCCGACCGCAACCGAGGGCCAACCCCGGGAATGCAGGCGTGGCAAGGCGGCCCGCACCAGCGGCCAGGCCACCGCCGCGGGAACGCTGCGTACCGGCCGGGCGCAGCGGCCCCCTGATAGAATGGAAGCTCTAATCCACGACCACTGCGCGGCCAGCAGGCCGCGGCGGAGCGCGCACCATGAACTGGCTTAACGAAGTCCTCGTCAACGATCCCGATCCGGCCGAATCCCAGGAGTGGTTCGAATCACTCAAGGCCGTCATCGACCGCGAGGGCCCCGCGCGCGCGCACCAGCTGCTCAACGGCATGGTCGAGCTCACCCGCCGCGCCGGCGCCCATTTGCCGTTCGCGCCGACCACCGAATACATCAACACCATCCCGCCCGGCCAGGAAGCCAAATCGCCCGGCGACGCGCAGATGGAATGGCGGATCCGCTCGTTCATCCGCTGGAACGCGATGGCGATGGTCGCCCGCGCCAACCGCAAGCCCGGCGACCTCGGCGGCCACATCGCCACGTTCGGCTCCTCGGCCACGCTCTACGACGTGGGCTTCAATCATTTCTGGCGGGCCCCCAGCGAAGACCACCCCGGCGACCTGCTCTACATCCAGGGCCACGGCTCGCCCGGCGTGTACGCGCGTTCGTTCCTCGAAGGCCGCATCAGCGAATCGCAGATCGACAACTTCCGCATGGAAGTCGACGGCCGCGGCGTCAGCTCCTACCCGCATCCGTGGCTGATGCCAGACTACTGGCAGACCGCCACCGTCAGCATGGGCCTGGGCCCGATCGCCGCGATCTACCAGGCGCGCAACTTCAAGTACCTCGAAGGCCGCGGCCTGATGCCCAAGACCGACCGCAAGGTCTGGTGCTTCCTCGGCGACGGCGAGACCGACGAGCCCGAGAGCCTGGGCGCGATTTCGGTTGCGGGCAGGGAAGGCCTCGACAACCTGGTGTTCGTCATCAACTGCAACCTGCAGCGCCTCGACGGCCCGGTGCGCGGCAACGGCAAGATCATCCAGGAGCTCGAAGGCAACTTCCGCGGCGCCGGCTGGAATGTCATCAAGAACATCTGGGGCAGCTACTGGGATCCGCTCCTGGCCCGCGACACCAGCGGCAAGCTGCGCCAACTGATGATGGAAACCGTCGACGGCGAATACCAGAACTGCAAGGCCTTCGGCGGCGCCTACACGCGCGAGCATTTCTTCGGCAAGTATCCCGAGACCGCCGCGCTAGTCGCCAACCTGTCCGACGACGACATCTGGCGCCTCAACCGCGGTGGCCACGACCCGCACAAGGTCTACGCCGCCTACCACGAGGCCGTGAACACCCAGGGCATGCCCACGGTGGTGCTGGCCAAGACGGTCAAGGGTTACGGCATGGGCGCGGCCGGCGAGTCGCTCAACCCCACCCACAACACCAAGAAGATGGACGACGAGGACGTGCGCGCGTTCCGCGACCGCTTCCAGATCCCGATCACCGACAAGCAGCTCGAAGACCACCAGATCCCGTTCTTCCACCCCGGCGAGAAGTCGCCGGAAGTCGAATACATGCAGGAGCGTCGCCGCGCGCTCGGCGGCTACCTGCCGCAGCGCCGCCGCAAGGCCAGCACCTCGCTGGAAGTGCCGAAGCTCGAAACCTTCGACCGCCTGCTCAAGTCCACCGGCGAGCGCGAGATCAGCACCACCATGGCGTTCGTGCAGATGCTCAACATTGCACTGCGCGACAAGCAGGTCGGCCCGCGCCTGGTGCCGATCGTCGCCGACGAGGCGCGCACCTTCGGCATGGAAGGCCTGTTCCGCCAGATCGGCATCTACGCCCCGCACGGGCAGAAGTACAAGCCGGTCGACGCCGACCAGCTGATGTACTACCGCGAGGACGCGGCGGGCCAGGTGCTGCAGGAAGGCATCACCGAAGCCGGCGCGTTCGCGTCCTGGCTCGCCTGCGCCACCAGCTACAGCACCAACGACCTGCAGCTGCTGCCGTTCTACATCTACTACTCGATGTTCGGCTTCCAGCGCATCGGTGACGCCGCGTGGCAGGCCGGCGACATGCGCGCGCGCGGCTTCCTGCTCGGCGCCACCGCCGGCCGCACCACGCTCAACGGTGAAGGCCTGCAGCACGAGGACGGCCAGAGCATGGTGCAGGCCGGGCTGATCCCCAACGTGCGCAGCTACGACCCCACGTTCGCCTATGAAGTGGTGACCATCGTCCAGCACGGCATGCAGCGCATGCTCGCCGAGCAGCAGGACGAGTACTGGTACCTCACGCTGATGAACGAGAACTACGCCCACCCGGACATGCCCGAAGGCAGCGCCGAGGGCATCCTCAAGGGCATGTACCTGTTCAAGGACGCCGGCAAGCCGAAGAAGGGCGAGCACCGCGTGCAGCTGATGGGCTCCGGCACTATCTTCCGCGAAGTGATCGCCGCGGCCGAACTGCTCGACAAGGATTTTGGAGTAACGGCGGACATCTGGGCCTGCCCGAGCTTCAACGAACTGGCCCGCGACGGCCAGGACGCCGAACGCCACAACCGCTTCCACCCCGAAGCCAAGGCGCCGCGCAAGGCCTACATCACGCAACAACTGGAAGGCCGCCAGGGCCCGGCCGTCGTCGCCACCGACTACATCCGTGCCTATCCCGAACAGGTCCGCGCCTTCGTCCCGATGCACTACACCGTGCTCGGCACCGACGGCTACGGCCGCAGCGACACTCGCGCGAACCTGCGCAGGCATTTCGAGGTGGATCGTTTCCACGTGGCACAGGCCGCGATCGCGGCGCTGGCGGCGGAAGGGAAGATGACGGCGAAGGACGTGGCGCGGGCGATCAAGCTTTACAAGATCGATGCGGAGAGGCCGAATCCGCTGCATGCCTGAGACGCTTTGCGAACGGGAAGGGCGGCCCGAATGGGCCGCCCTTCCCGTTTCCGGGCCAGGAAAGTTGCCTCGGCGGGCGGCGGAAAGGTCGCCTTCAACATGGAATGGCGCACCGCTTTGCGCGGTTCGCCCGGGACGGCAGGTAGGGGGATTGCCCCGGCTGCCATCAGCATCATCGGGACGCCCCGTCGCGTCCTCCCGAGTTCCATCGTCCTGGAGACCGCGTGGCCAGACTCGAGCGCCAGCCCAGATGCCGCATCCGCGCCTTGCCGGCTTGCACGAGAGGGCGCGCTGGTGAATGCTGAGGCGGTTGCAGCACTTCGTCCTTTGGAAGGATTCGCCAGCGATCGTGGCGATTCGTTGCCCGGTGGAAGCTCCGAGTTGCGAATGACCAGTACCCGCTCCGAACCCGCGGTTCCCCGGGCGCCCCCGGATGCAGCGTGCCCGCGCGCGGCGTTCGACGCGGCGCTGGCGGAACACCGCGACGAACTGCTCGAGTACCTGGGAAGGCGGCTGCGCGATCCGGAGACGGCTGCCGACCTCGCCCAGGAAACGCTCTCCCGGATGATGAAGTACCGGGACTCGCCGGACATCGCGGATCGCAGGCTGATGCTGTTCCGCATCGCCAACAACCTGGTCACCGAATACCACAGGACGCGCCAGCGCCACCACGCAGGCAGTCACTTTTCCCTGGACGAGACCGGGCCGCTGCGCGAAAGCGCGCCGCCGGTCGAGGCGATCGTCGACGCGCGCATTGCGCTGGACACGCTGCTCAAGCGCACCATCACGGCCCTGCCGCCGAAATGCCGGCTCGCCTTCATGCTCAGCCGCTTCGATGGCCTGAGCTATCCGCAGATCGCCGAGCGCATGGGCATCTCCGTGAAGATGGTGGAGAAGCACATCACGAAAGCGCTGCTGGCCTGCCGCGCGGCAGTAGGGGACCGGGACTACTAGGCATCGCTATGGACATGGACAAGCACCCCGACGCAATCGCCCGAGAAGCCGCCGAGCACTTCGCCCGCTGGCGCGGCGCCGCGTCGTCGCAGCGCAGGGCGCGCGATGCCTGGCTGCAGCAGGACGACCGGCACGCCGCGGCCTACGACGATCTGCGGCGGCTGTGGGACCGCACCGGCGAACTGGCCGGAGATGCCGAGCTGCAGGCGTTGAAATCCGCGGATCTGGCCGCCCTGCGGCGCTGGCGCCGGTTTCGCCCGCGGCGCTTGATGGCCGTCGCAGCGATGCTGGTCGCCCTGCTCGGGGGCGGCTATCTCGTGGCCGACCGGTTCGCACAGCCGCCGGCCGCGGTCGAATACGCCACCGCGCTCGGCGAACGCCGCACGCAGGCGATGCCGGACGGCAGCAGCGTGGTGCTCAACACCGATTCGGCGATGGCCGTGCGCTACTCGCGACGGCATCGCATCGTGGAGTTGCGGCAGGGCGAAGCGCAGTTCGATGTCGCGCGCGACGCCGCGCGTCCGTTCGTCGTGCAGGTCGGGACGGACACCATCACTGCGCTGGGCACGCGCTTCCAGGTACGGCGCGAACCAGGCAGCACCCGCGTCACCCTTCTGGAAGGCAGAGTGGCAGTGACTCATGGCGACGAGCGGTATGTGCTGCGCCCCAACGAGCGCGCCATCCTGTCCGCGCGCACGGGTGTTTCCATCGCCCCGGTCGATCCCGGGTTCGCGACCGGCTGGCTCGATGGCTGGCTGCGCTTCCGCGGCGCGCCGCTGGCCGAAGTCATCGCCGAAGCCAACCGCTATTCCGGGCAGAAACTCCGGCTTGGCGATCCCCGCCTGGCCGACGTGCAGCTCAGCGGCAACTTCCATGCCGGCGACAATGCCTCCATCGCCGACGCCGCCAGCCTGATCCTGCCGGTCCGCGTGGAGCGGCACGGCGGCGACCTCGTGCTGGTTCCGCAATGAACCGGCCATTGCCGAGGTAGGGGAACGCACGCGCGCGTCATCAATCTTCCCAAGGGGATACACCGGGCATCGCGCCCACCACCGACTGGGGAGAAGGTTGCATGCATCACCGCAAGACCCGAATCACGGCCGCCGGCCACCTCTCGTGCAAGGCGCTGGCGCTGGCCGTCGCCATTGTCGCCTGCCTGCCCGTCCACGTGGCAGCCGCAGAGCCCGACACCGCGCCGGACGCCGTGGTCGATTTCGACATTCCCGCAGGCGACCTGTCGCTGGCGCTGGAGCGCTTCAGCACCCAGAGCGGCATCCAGGCGATGTATCGGCAGGAACTGGTGGCCGGCAAGCGCGCGCCCGCGGTGAAGGGCGCGCTTGCGCCCGCGGCCGCCCTGGCGAAGCTGCTGGCCGGCGCAGGCCTGGCTTCAGAGCGGGTCAATGCCAGGACCTATGTGCTCAAGGCGGCGGCAAAGGCGAAGCCGGCCAGCGAGAAGCCTGCGCAGCAACCGAAATCCAACAGTCCCGCGAGAGAGGATACGGAGCGGAATGAGGTTCATGACCTGGCCGACGTCGTGGTGGTCGGTTCCCGGCTCGGCTCATCGCCCGTGGAGTCGGCGATGCCCATCAAGGTCATTACACGGGACGAGATCGATCGCACCGGCGCCGGGAACATCATGCAGGTACTCAGCTACCTTCCGGAGGTGCCGATCAACAATGACGAAGATCAACAGATGATCGGCATGGGCGGCATTACGACAGGCGGCAACACCAACTCGACAACCGTGCAGATGCGTGGCATGCCGCGGGGCACGACGCTCGTTCTGATCAACGGGCGGCGCACAGGCGAATCTCCTGCGTTCAGCTCCAGTGGACTTTTCGATCTAAGCACGATCCCACTTTCACTGGTCGAGCGTATCGAAGTTTTGCCGGCAGGTGCATCGGCTGTTTACGGCGGTGATGCGCTGGCGGGCGTCATCAACATCGTTCTTCGAAAGGATGCGAGCGGGCTTGAGCTACGTGTTCGGAGAGACGTGGCCGAAGGCTACGGAACCAGCCAGGCAAGCGCCATGTGGGGCAAGTCCTGGGCCAAAGGCGCCATGACCGCCACTGCAACGTGGAGCGACAAGGGAGCACTGTACAACCACGAGCGCGCCCTCACGGCCGATAGCGACTTCCGCAGGTTTGGCGGGGCGGACCTCCGGAACCTGTCGGGATTCCCGGCCACCGTGTACTCACTGGACGGCTGTCCCGCCTCGCAATTGTCCTGCGTAGTGCCATTGGATCAGCGCAATCCACTGCCGGGGCTGGAGTCTCCGGTGGCGGTCGTGCCCGAGGGTAGCAACGGCATTGGTCTGAAGCCGGAAGATTTCCTGGCGACCCAAGGCATGACGAGCAAGCAGACGAATCGCCGTCATCTCCGCTCGCCCGAGGAGAACTACGGACTTCATGTGAATGGCCACCTGGAACTGTCTTCGAGTGTTGAGGCATTCGCAGAGTGGACCCATACCAGACGCAAGGTTCCTGCCTACCAGGCTCAGTTCGTTCTCTTCGGGGGCGAGAGAGGCCCAGCACAATCCCTCGTTCCCGCGGACCATCCCTTCAACCCGTTCGGTGTTCCAGTCGGTGTGAACTTCTTCTATAAGGAGACAGGAATCTTCACATCGTTCGAGCAGCAGCACCAGCGTGCATTGCTCGGCTTACGCGGCACACTCGGGCGCTTCTACTGGGAAGTATCCGGATTTCGTGCGCGCGACGAAGCAAGGAGCGCGGGAGGGCGGGCTTTTGACGCTAACAAGATCGCCGCGGCGCTGGCTTCCAAAGACCCCGCAACAACCATCAATCCGTTCGTAAGCGACGGCAGCGCACCCGCGTCCCCGGAAGTCCTGAGGTCCCTGCTTGCCACGGGACTGTCCAATGACATGGGATCGCGTACGAGTGGACTCAATGGCTACGTGCGCGGTCCCGTGTTCAACCTTCCCGCTGGCCAGGTAACCGCGTTGCTGGGCGGAGAAATCCAGACAAACCGTCTTGAACTCGATACCAACGACCAGGCACAGATTTCCCCGCATCTGCAGGGAAGCTCCACCAATCGAGCCGCTTTTGCCGAAGTGCGGGTCCCTGTACTTTCGCCGCGCAAGGGGCAGGCGTTCGAGCGTGTCGCCATGACCGGCGCGTTGCGTCGGGAGACCAGTGACCGGTACTCCGGAAATGCGTTGACAAAGACCATCGGCCTGGAAGTGCGGCCTTGGGAATCGCTGCTGCTTCGTTCGACTTACAGTACGGGCTTCAGGCCGATCACAGTCTATTCGGTCTCACAGGACCCCCGGACATTTCAGAACGCGGCTGTAGATCCGAAATTTCCGAATGAGGTCGCCAGATTCGAGATGCTTGTCAGCGGTGGGGTGGCTCCCGATCTTGTTCCCGAAACCAGCAGAACGATCACCATGGGCGCCACTTTCCGGCCATCGGAGGACTGGAGCATTTCCATGACGCATTGGAGCATCAAGTTCGTTGACCAGATCTCCTCTCTCAGCCCGCAGGCACTCATCGAGAACGAGCACCTCTATCCGCACAGGGTGCGGCGCAATCCGGAGACAGGCCGAGTCGAGTTCATTGATTCGCGCCCGATCAACATCGCGCTTCGGGACACGGCTGGAATAGACGTCGGCATTGACGGCTTCTGGAGCACGGAACTCGGCGATTTCTACCCCGCGTTGGCCGCCACCTTTACCTACAGCTACGAGCAACAGCTCACGAGTCAGGCGCCGGTGGTCTCGAACCTGGCGTTGTACGACCCCGCCGGATGGGCGCCGCGCTGGAAGATCGTGCCGCGCCTGGGATGGGAGTATCGAGACACGGCCAGCGCAATGCTGGTAGGGCGCTACGTCAACCGCTACAGAGATGCCAGCCCACTGAGAACGGGGCCTGATGCAGGCAAATACCAGGATCTGGGGGAGTTCTGGATCTTCGATTTGAACATCAACCTGAATCTTGGCCGCATCTTTCCGCAGCGCAGCTCCCTTTCCGGTTCCAGCCTGACGATTGGTGCGAACAACATACTGAACCGGTTGCCGGACTTCTGTGCGGGTTGTGGTGTCTCGGGATACGACGCCAGCCAGTACGACATCCTGGGGCGAAAGCTCTATGCCGAGATCAAAATGAGTTTTTGATTCCCGATTCGGCACCATGAAGATATGGAGACGCCATGCTGATTCATCTGCAGAGGTGGGGGCTTGCCGCGCTGGCTTGCCTGGCTACGTTCGCTGGTGAAGCCGGTGACCGAGTACCGTTCTGTGGCGCCGCAGATCGGTTGCTGGAGTTCACTGCCACGGAAATCACCGCCGCCAATGTGGATATCTCTCCCGACGGACAGCGCCTTGCATTCGAGGTGCTTGGGGACATCTACATGGCTTCTGTGCATGGAGGCAAGGCAACCGCGGTGACCAGTGGGCCGGACTGGGATGTTCGCCCAGTCTGGTCACCTGATGGCAGGGAGATCGCCTTCATCAGTGACCGGAGTGGTGGCGACCAGGTTCATGTCATCAACGTGGATGGCCCGCGAAGCATCAGCAGGTTCGCCGACAGTCCTGATAACGGCGGCTCGTCGGAGTTTGTGGTCCCAGCTGCCGAGTGGATGCCGGATGGCAGTGCAGTGGTGGTTGACGGTCATCGGCTCGGACCGAAGGGAACAGCATCCTCTGAAGCCTCCCCTGTCGGCGAGTTTCGCGGTGGCACTTATCATTGGAATGGCGAATCTCTCTATCATTTTGAGCCGGTTTCAGTGTCGAGCCGGGAACAAGGTACGAAGTATGAAATGTGGAGATTGCGGCGCAGGGGCGGCAGCTGGGAAAAGCTGGGGCAAACTCCACCGATAGCGGCTTCCATTCGTGAAGCTCCGCAGGTATCACGCGATGGTCGCTGGCTGGTTTATCGTGCTCGCGTGCCCCGTACCGACCTGACCATCCCCGGCCATCAACCGGCGACGGACGAGAGCCACGTCGATATCATTCGCGTCCGCGATCTGCGGTCAGGCGAGGATCGCGTTCTGGTGGCGCCGGGTCTATCCCCGGGTTGGCTAAGCAACGGGCTGGGCAAGCCGTTCGCGAATACCGAGCGATACGCCATCCTGCCGGATTCGATGCACCTTGTCGCTGCGTATGGCGGAGCATTTCACAGGATCAATCTGGGAACGGGGCAGATCACGGCGATACCGGTCTCCATTGACGTGTCGCAATGTCTGTCAAACAAGGCGAGCAGCGAGATACGGGTGGAACGTGGCCCGATCAACGTCCGGAGCATTCGCGGTGCCACCATGCGGCCCGACGGCAGGCAGCTCGCGTTCTCGGCCTTGCGACGACTTTACGTGATGGACCTGCCCGGTGGGGCTCCCCGCGAGCTGGTAAAGGACATGCCGGGGGAGTTCCAGCCAAGCTATTCTCCCGATGGTGAGTGGCTGGCGTTCGTTTCGTGGAGTGAAGTGCACGGTGGGCATGTTTGGCGCGTGCGCTCGAATGGGGGAGTGCCGGAGCGGCTGACAGGAGGGCCGGGCTACTACCAGTCGCCAACCTGGTCTCCCGACGGGAGATATCTTGCCTTCGTCGGAAATGAAAGCATTGATGCCGGAGAAGCAGCAGGCTATTCGTATCAAGTGGCGGGCGGGCAGATTTATGTATTCGCGAATGAGGAACGCAGCCTCAAGAAGCTGAGCGTGAACGCGTGGCTCGGGCATCCGCTTGGCTTCACGGAGCAGGGGGAAAGACTGCATTTTGCGGCGTTCCATGACGGCCATATCAATCACAGTCTGAGTTCTGTTGGCATTGACGGCACAGACATTCGCAACGACGGAATCGATGGCTGGTTGCCGAGTCGCGCCAATGTGGAGGCAGTTCCATCTCCGGATGGGAGATTCGTGGCGATGGTCAAGCATGGGAATCTCTATCTTGCGAAGTGTCCTCGAGCTATCGGAACGCCGGAATTCCGGGCAGCGGCATGTATCGAGGCGAAGGTCACGCGTGAAGGCGCGCTGGACCCGCGCTGGAGTGCGGACGGCGGGCAGCTTGAATGGTCGTTTGCCGACCTTCATTACCGGGCGGATGCGCGTGAGCTATTGGCCGCTCTGGGCACTTCGGGCGTGCATGATCAAGTGACTCCGCTGGTCGAGGTCACGAGGATGCCCTTCGCGGTGCCTCGCCGTGTTGGCGAGGGTCTGATTGCCCTCAAGGGTGCGCGCATCATCACCATGCGAGGCGATGAAGTGATCGAGGATGGCACGGTCGTTGTCGAGAATGGCAGAATCCGTGCCGTCGGCCGTTCGGAGGATGTCGAGATTCCGGTTGGTGCGGACGTCATGGAGCTTCATGGGCAATCCATTGTGCCGGGATTCATTGATACACACGCGCACATGTTTCTTCCGCGCGATCTGATCTACTCGAACTACAGCAAATCCATGATTTTTCTCGCATTAGGCATCACCACTGCGAAGGATCCCTCTGCCACAAGCGAAGATGATCATGCGTATTCAGAGCTCATCGATGCGGGCATGATGGTCGGTCCGAGAATCTACTCGGCAGATGCCCTCGTTCGCGGTCCGCACAAGTTGGATTCATTCCAGGACGCTGTGGACTGGGCGCGTCGCGAAAAACGGCTTGGTGCAACATTCCTCAAGTATCACACCGGGTGGAATCGCAAGCAGCGGCGCTGGATCATCGATGCGGCGAGAGAGTCCGGGCTGAACGTTGCGGCCCACTACGCAATTTCGAACTACTCACCAGGCAGGCTGAATCTGTCGACGGTGACCGATGGTGCAACTACTTCCGAACATGCGTTCTCAGACTACCGGGAAACCTTTGGGGATGTTGCCAGGTTCATGGCCGGATCCGGAACGATCATCAACTTCGCCTCGATGGCGGCCCTTGGATACTATCCATTCCGCTTTTGGAACAGCTTGAGCAAAGATCCCCGTGTCCAGCGCTTCTACAAGAACGAGCCCCCGGGCAAGCGTGATCTTCCACCTGCGGATCTCGACAGTCAGAAGCTTCCTGCGCTCGCCCGTGGTGCGGAGCACAATGTGCGCCTGCTCAGAACGATCGCCGATATGGGGGGAATGGTCAGCGTCGGCTCGCATGGCGATATCGAGGGCGTCCAGTACCAGCTGGAAATGTGGGCGTACGCGCGTGGTGGGATGGGGAATCACGAGGTTCTGCGCGCAGCTACCTTGCACGGCGCGTATGCATTAGGAATGCAGGCAGACCTTGGCTCCATCGAGCCAGGAAAAATTGCCGATATCCTGATCCTCGGCAAGGATCCGTTACGGGACATCCGGAATACCTGGTCGGTCGAGCAGGTGATGAAGGATGGTGTGCTCCGCAATGCGTACACGCTCGATGAGATCTGGCCGCATCGAGTTCCCTTACCGGAGTGGCGCATGAAGAGTGACGACGGTCAGCCAGGCGGGAGCAGTCCAGGGGCCATGCACTGATCTCGATGGTCTTTCGGTTGACCAGCGCGTGATGCTGGGCCGGTTGCCGCTTCATGGATATTGTCGAAAGGAAGGGATGCCTTCCGGCATACGTCGATACAGTTGTCAGCAGAATCTGACGAGGCTGGCATCAGGGAAAGCGTCAAGACGCGCGGCAGTAAGGGCCCCCTACCGCATTCGGACGTGATTCCGCCGAGCGGTGAAAACAGGCCTTTTCCGGTTGCCTTGTCGACGCGGTGATGCGAGATTCCAACCGTCGCCATCCGCATCCGATTCATTCATGGGCAATGTCGTCCATCTCGCAAACAGCGCCGGGGATCCCGGCGAAGCCGGGGTCGAACCGCAAACGTTCGAGGTGTTCTTCACCGAACACCGCCGGGCGCTGTCGTCGTATCTCCGGCGCCGGATGGCCAGCGAGGCCGACGTGCAGGAGGTGGTGCAGGAAAGCTACGCCCGCATCCTGAGCTACGGCTATGGCTGTTCGCGCCCGCCCGTGGTCTGGAAGGCGCTGCTCTATCGCATTGCCACCAACCTGGCCTTCTCGCGTGGCCGCATGGACCGGGCGCGGAATCAGGCCGGCCACGTGCCGCTGGACGATGTGGATCTGGCGTGCGAAGCGCCGTGCCAGGAGCGCATGGTGTCGGCCCAGCAGGAGCTGCGCCTGGTCCGCCAGGCCATCCTCGGGCTCAGCCCGAAGTGCCGCAAGGTGTTCCTGCTCAGCCGCACGCATCACAAGACATACCCCGAGATCGCGGATCTGTGCGGCATCTCGGTGAAGATGGTGGAAAAGTACGTCTCGCAGGCACTGGCCGCGCTGCGCCGGGAATTAGGGGGTCGGCCATGAGCGGCGTCCTTGAAGGTATGGATGGAATCGCACCGGCCGATGTCGCGGCGCGCTGGCATGCGCGGCTGATCGCACCGGACTGCACGCTGCGCGAGCGCGAGAAGTTCGAGGCTTGGCTGGGGCAGTCGCCGGAGAATCTGCTGGCTTTCGAAGAAGCCAAGGCACTCTGGGTCGGGCTGGACGGGCTGGAGGACGACGAAGTGCTCGCGCCGCACGTCGTGGCCGCCCTGGAGCCGGAGGCCGACCCGTTCATGGCGCAGTGGACGCGCGCCACCGAGGGCGTGGCACGGGCCAGGCCGGCGCCACGCCGGCGCCGCTGGCTGGCGATGGCGGCGAGCGTGGCGACGACCGCGATACTGGCGGTGGTGCTGTGGCCCTCGGCCCGGGTGCAAGCCCCGCCGGTGCCGTACGCGGCGACAGACAGTATCGAATCTGTTCGCCTGGCCGACGGCTCCGTCATCGCGCTGGATCTCGACACCGCGGTAGCCGCACGGATCGACAGCGAGCGTCGCAGCCTGGAACTGCAGCGCGGCCGGGCGGTGTTCGATGTCGCCCGCGATGCGTCACGGCCCTTCGTCGTGGACGCCGGGGTGGGCACGGTCACCGCGCTGGGCACTCGGTTCCAGGTGCAGCGCAGCGGCGAACATGTCTCGGTCACGCTGCTCGAAGGTGCGGTGGGCATCTCGACGGCCGCACGCAGCACGGTGGGCGGGCGCATGTTGCGACTGGTCCCCGGACAGACTGCGCGCTACGCGCCGGAGACGGCCAGCTGGAGCGTGGAAGCAGCCGACGCCCCGGCGCTGACCAGTTGGAGCGAAGGCTTCCACGTATTCGGCGCCACGCCGCTCGGCCAGGCCATCGCGGACATCAACCGCTACTCGGATGTCACGCTGGTGCTGGCTGGCCCGGACATGGAAAGCCTGCCGGTCAGCGGCAGCTTCAAGCTGGGTGATGGCAAGGCCGTTGCCGAAGCGCTTCCCTATGCGCTTCCCGTGAAGACGGAAGCGCGCGACGGAAAGATCGTGATCTCGCGGCGGTAGGGGAGCGTGCGTGCCGGGCGTCTCAGGTGAATGAACCACTGATGCAGTGCATCAGTCATCCACAGCCGCTTGGGGAGAGCACGCCGTGAACCGATCCAGCCACCGCCGCACACCATCGTTCCTGAAACAAAGTTGCCTGTCCGTGCTGATCGCGTTTGCGCTGAATGGCACTCATGCCGTCGCGCAGACGCCTGATGCCAGCATCCAGTACGCGGTGCCTGCCGGCGATCTTGTCCAGGTGATCAACCAGATCAGCCGCAGCAGCGGTGTTCAGATCGTCTATGACATCGAGTTGCTGCGAGGGAGGCGTGGCGCTGCGGTATCGGGTGCTATGACCGTGGCGCAGGCGCTGGACAGGGCGCTGGCCGGAAGCGAATTGAGCTGGACTCGCGTTACCCCGACCACTATCACGATCCAAGAGGCCGGCTCTGAAACCAAAGCGCCTGTCTCGGATGGCAAGCCTACCGCCGTGCCGCGCACACGGTCCCGAGCTGGTGCACGGGCGGAAGTGGCAGAGCTCGACAAGGTGGTCGTCGTCGGTTCGCGGCTGGGTTCGACGCCATCGGAGTCCGCGTTGCCGATCACGGTAATCACCCGCGATGAGATCGAGCGCTCCGGCGCCAGCAGCATCGCGCAGATGCTCAGCTACATGTCAGAGGTGTCTGTCAACGGCAGCAGCAATGGCTCCATCGGCAGCGTGGGCGGCAACCTGGGTTTGAGTGGTCGGGACACCAATGCCACGTCGGTGCAACTGCGCGGATTACCGCTGGGCACCACGCTGATCCTGATCAACGGACGCCGTTCGGGCGAGTCCTCGTCGTTGATGCAGAGTGGCCAGTTCGACCTGAGCACAATCCCGCTCGCCATGGTCGAGCGCATCGAGGTGCTTCCGGCCGGTGCATCGGCCGTGTATGGCGGCGACGGCCTGGCCGGCGTGGTCAACATCGTCCTGCGGCGCGATGCCAACGGGATCGGTGCGCGCCTGCGCTACGCGCATGCGGACGGCCATTCGGAGAAGCAGGCCAGCGTCCTGCTCGGCAAAAGCTGGTCGCGTGGCTCAGTGACCTTGTCAGTGACAGGAAAGAAAGGAGAAGGGCTTGAAGGTGCGCAGCGCCGCCTGCTGGCCAATACCGATTTCACTCGTTTCGGTGGGCGCGATTTGAGGTCCTCGACCACGGTCTATCCGGGCAACGTCTATTCGCTGGACGGATGCCCACCATCGCCGGCTTTGTGCTTCTTGCCGGTGGAACAGCGCGGCAACCTGCCGGGGTTGGACTCGCCGTTTGCCGGCATTCCCCTTGGACAGGACGGGAATTCGCTATCGCCGCAGGACTTTCTCAACACTGCCGGCACATTGAACAGGTCGTCGCAGAACGTGCAGTTGATTTCTCCGGAGACCAGCAAGGGACTTACTTTCAACGGACATTTTGATCTCACGTCCGATACGCAGCTGATCGGCGAGCTGATGTACAACCGGCGTTCGGTTCCTGCCAGCCAACTGCCGTTCCAGACAGCCGACGGTAGCTATGGATTTGATAGTGGTGTCGTCGGTGCGGACAACCCATTCAATCCGTTCGGCGTGCCGGTTGCCGTGGATTACTGGTATCGCGATACGGGGGTCTATCGCGATTACTCGCAAACTTTCTGGCGTGCCATGGTGGGCGCGCGAGGCAAGCTGAAGCGGTGGGAGTGGGAGGCCACCTCATGGCGCTCGCGCGATACGTCCGACACCGGAAACGTGTACGCGTTTGTTTCCAACAGGTTCGCGTCGGTGCTCAACGCGTCCGATCCGGCCCGGGCCCTGAATCCATTTTCCGGTGATGGCACAGCGCCCGGTTCCAGGGACTTGCTGATGTCGCTGGTCAGCAGGACGAAGACGCAGTTTGGTGCCGCCGTGACCGGGGTGAATGCCTATGCGCAAGGGCCACTGTTCAAGCTCCCCGCGGGCCAGGTCGAGGCGTTGCTGGGTGTTGAATACCAAAAGCAGCAGCTGATCTCGAAGATGGGTATCTATGACGAGTCGGCGCTTGATTACTCACCGGTAGAAAACGTCAGCGGACCCAACTACAGCCATGCGTTGTTCGCCGAGGTGCGCGTACCGATTCTTGCGGGAAAGGCGGAAGGCCCGGGCAAGCTGGTGGCTACGGGGGCCTTCAGGCTTGAATCCACCGGACGGATTGCCGAAAAGGCCCGTACCGAAACGCTGGGCCTGGAATACCGCCCGATTCCATCGCTGCTGGTGCGTGGCATGTACAGCACGGCGTTCAAGCCGCTGCCCATCTATTCCGTCGCCCAAGAAACTCTCGCCAGCGAGTATCAGTATTCTGTGCAGGATCCGAAGATGGGTGGCGCCACGTTCATGGTCAAACCCATTAGCGGAGGTGGCTTGCCGCCCAACTTGCAGCCGGAAACCAGCAAAACCAGGAGCCTGGGCGTGGTGCTTTCGCCCTCGGCCGACTGGCGGTTCTCGTTGTCGGCGTGGAACACCGAGCTGGATGATTTGTTGTACATGTCTTCGCTCTTCCTGCCATTCCAGTTTTTCATGGATCATGAAGACGAGCTTGCCGGGCGCGTGATCCGCGATCCGGCGTCCGGTGTGCCGGTAAGCATCGATATGCGCCCCTTCAACGTCAACGCCGTCAGACTCTCTGGCGCGGACGTGGCCGCCAATGGCCGTTGGCAGACAGGTTATGGCGAGTTCAATGTGGGCCTCTCCGCCACTTACACCCACGATTACCGGCAGAAACTCACGGCGGTTTCGAAGGAAGAGAACCATCTTGGCGTCATCCATCAGGCGGGATGGGCACCCCGCTGGAAAATCGTGCCGCGCCTGGAATGGTTCCACCGCGATGCCAGCATCAGCTTGCTGGGGCGTTACGTGAGTACATACGAAGATCCGAGGCCATTGCTCTCGGGTCCGAGGGCCGGGCAAAAGCAACAGCTGGGCGACTTCTGGATGTTCGACACCAATATCGAGCTGCCGATCGGTCGCTACCTTGGCTGGGGCAGCAAGGGCGACTTCCTCGCTGGAGCGCGCCTGGGGCTCGGCGCCCGCAACCTGTTCAACCGGCTGCCGGACTTTTGCAACGACTGCTCGCTGGGCTATGACGCGAGCCAGTACGACATCGTCGGACGCACCGCCTACGTCGAGCTGCGCTTCGGCTTCTGAGCCGCCGTCGCACAAACCACGCGCCGCCGCTCCGGCAGGGCGGCGTGCCATCCATGAAGACGGTGATCAGCCGGAGCGGGCGATGCGGCGTCGCGCGGCCGATTGGAAAGCACCGTACCAACATCGGCAGGAACTGAGATGACAAAAGCAATGCGGATCATCGCGTGCGTCAGCATCGCGCTCGGCATGGTGGCATCCGACAGCAGCAGCGCCCGTGCCGCCGGCACGGCTGGAGAAAGTGCGCCCTTGCTGCGCGTGCACCTGCACAGGGGCAAGGTGCAGCTGGCCTTCGCCGAGGCAGCCTTCGGCCGCGACATGGTCGTTGCAACCCATAGCAGCGGCGCGTCAGCAAGTCCGAACTATCAGTTGATCCGCTGGCAGCGCGAATCGGGGGCGATCGTGCTGCGTTCGACGCCCGAGGGACGTGAACACGAGTCGCGCCCGAACTGGCTGGACGCTTCCATCGTCGTGGCGAGGTTCCCGACCGTTGCATGCCGTCAGGAGAAGATGGCCGCATGCATCGATGCGACTGGCCTGTTCACGGACAAGCTGAAGGGCGGGTGGCGGCTTGCCGGGCAGGGTCCGCACGTGGCGGTGGAAAGCGCGACCACGTATCCGCGCAATGTCGTGATCGGAGTGGCCAGACGGGACACCTCGAAGCGTGGAGGCTGGACGAAGTGGAGCTTCGTGCCTTTGCCGGAAATCCCCATGCCGAAGCGGGCCTACGACTCTCGCATGGGGTACTTCTATCCGGGTTTCCTTGCGTTTGAAATGTACGCGGATGAGCGGGCCGCTTCCGTGCAGCCGCTGCTGCAAGCGCAGCCGCTGTTGCGCTGGCGCCTGCAAGCCACGGGTCCGTCGAAAATAACCATGTATGTGGACCCTCGCGCACCGAAGCGCTGGGTGCCGTGGATGATGGAAGGCATCGAGTCGTGGCGCCCGGCATTGGCCGCAGCCGGATTCGACAATGCGATCGAGGCCGTCGATGCGGCCGGCATCGACGGCTGGAGTTTCGACGATGTGAACAACTCGGCCATGTGCTGGGGAGGGGGGAGCTGCGGCTGGAAAATCTTCGATCCTCGTTCCGGCGAGATATTGCAGTTTCAGATGTGGGGGGCGGAGAGTGCCTTGAAAACTCTCCTCGCCCGCTATGTCGTGACCATGGCGGCGGTGGATCCGCGTGTTCTTGCCGATGCGCGTTCGGATCAGGTGGCGGGCAGTCTCATCAGGCGCACCACCACGCATGAAATGGGCCATGCACTGGGGTTGCGCGATGGGCGATTCGGACCTGGGGCCTATACCGTCGAGCAGGCGCGTTCGTCGGCATGGGTGGCGACCCACGGTTTCACGCCAAGCGTGATGAACTACACGCGCTTCAACTATCTGATCCAGCCGGAGGATGGCTTCAGTCCCACGATGACCGTGGGGAGCGTGGGGCCGGGCGATGTCCATGCGATCCGGCGGGGGTATGAGTTCGCTGGCACGTCGTCGAAAAGCGAGTCCGACATGCGTGCGGAGTGGCTCAGGCAGCAGGCAGTCGATCCGGCGTATCGCTACGGGGCTTCGTACATCCCGTACCTGACGCCGAGTGATGTATACGAGGCGGTCGATGTCGATGATCTGGTCGAGGCCGCACGGTTGGGTGTCAAGAATCTCGAGCGCTCGCTGGCGGCGATCGGCGAACGCCGGCCGTTCGCCGAGGACGACGAGGTGGCCGCACTGCTGACACCCGAGCAGCTGCATGACACGGCGATTGATCAATGGATGTTCATGGTCAAGCCGATCACGTCGTTGATTGGCGGCTATCGGCCGCGGCCCGGCATCAACGCGGACATGTGGCGCGAGGATCTGGACATGTCGCAAGTGATGCCTGTGGATGCGCAGATGCAACGTCAGGCCATGGAATACCTGTGCACCAACGTGTTCCCGGCACCTCCCGAATTTCTCGTGGATGGTCTCTTGCAGCGAAACGCGAACATCACGCGGGCGCAAGCCGAGGAGCGGCTGCATGGCGTGCGAAGCCGGATGCTTGGCGATCCGCTGTTGTATCCGATACGTCTGCAGCGACTGGTCGAGGCCCAGGCTTCTGGCCAAGGTGCCTTCGGCATTCTCGATTTCGTGCGGGCGCTGAGTTCCTGCGTGGTGCCTCCGGCCGAGCGGTAACAGCGCATCCGGTGCTTGGGTGGCGGCGAAGAGACCCGACAGATGCGCATGCGTGCGCTTGCGTCGGCGCCGCCCAGCCAACCGTTCCAGGTAGGGTGCCTCCCCTCCCGCGCATCAATGCCATGGAGCCGTGCCCTGCGGCTTGGAGAAAATCATGCTGAACAACAATCCCTGCCGCCTGCTGGCGGCATCGCTGCTGCCGCTGGTGCTGGCCGTGGCGCCCGTGCGTGCCATTGCAGGACCGCCAGCGACTGGCAATGAACATGGGGCGGCGTTCGATATACAGGTTCCGGCCGAGACATTCGTGCTTCCCAACGGCCTCACCGTCGTCGTCCACGAAGACCATTCCGCGCCACTGGTGCACGTGAACATCTGGTACCACGTCGGCTCGAAGAACGAGCCGGCGGGCAAGTCCGGGTTCGCGCACCTGTTCGAACACCTGATGTTCAACGGCTCGGAGAACTTCAACGACGACTTCTTCAAGGCCACGCAGCGGATCGGCGCCACCAGCCAGAACGGCACGACCAATGTCGACCGCACCAACTACTTCCAGACGGTGCCCACCGCGGCACTGGATTCGATCCTGTGGCTGGAAAGCGACCGCATGGGGCACCTGCTCGGCGCCATCGACCAGGCCAAACTCGATGAGCAGCGGTCGGTGGTCAAGAACGAGAAGCGGCAGGGTGACAACGCGCCGTACGCGATGGCCTCCGACCTGATCATGCGGGCGATGATGCCGGTGGGGCATCCCTATGCGCACAGCACCATCGGCTCGATGGAGGATCTGGATGCGGCCAGCCTGGAGGACGTGCACGACTGGTTCCGCACGTACTACGGGCCGTCGAACGCGGTGCTGGTGCTGTCGGGCGACATCACGCCGGCCGAGGCGCGCGGGAAGGTGGAGAAGTACTTCGGCGACATCGCGCCGGGCACGCCGGTGTCGCAGCCCACCAGCTGGGTGGTCAGGAAGCCCGGCACCTTGCGCGAGGTGGCGCACGACCGCGTCGCGCAGCCGCGGATCTATCGGGTCTGGAACGTGGCCGACCAGGCGTCCCCCGATATCGATCACCTGCGGCTGCTGGCACAGGTGCTGGCCGGCGACAGGAATTCCCGGCTGTACAAGCGGCTGGTGCTCGACGAGCAGCTGGCAACCAGCGTCAGTGCCAGCCTCTGGGACCGGGTTCTCGGCGGGCAGTTCATGGTGGTGGCCGATGCGAGGCCCGGCACCGACATTGCCCGCGTCGAGGCGGTCATCGGCGAGGAGCTGTCGCGCCTGCTGGCCGACGGCCCCACGCAGGCCGAACTGGCGCGCGTGCGCACGGCCACCGTTGCGTCCTTCATTCGTTCGATGGAGAGCATCTCGTCCAAGGCCGGCCTGCTGGCCGAAAGCCAGACCTTCATGGGCGGCGCCAATGCCTGGCAGGCAGGCTTCGCGCGCTACCGCTCGGCCACGCCGGCGCAGGTGCGCGATGCCGGCCGCGCCTGGCTGGCGGACGGCGACTACGTGCTGCACGTGCTGCCGTTCGGCGACCTCAAGGCCAGCGGTGAAGGGGCGGACCGCGCGTCCATGCCGCTGCCCGAGTCAGTGGTGCCGGCGACGTTCCCCGCCGCGGAGCGGGCCACGCTCGACAACGGCATGAAGCTGGTTGTGGCCCGCCGCGAGGGCGTGCCCGTGGTCAACATGACCATGGTGCTGGAGACCGGCGTGCCGACGGACTTTGCGTCGATCAGGCCGGGCTCCGGTTCGCTTGCCATGGGGCTGCTGGACGAAGGCACCCGGACGCGGACCAGCGAGCAACTGGTCGATTCCCTGGCCAACCTGGGCGCAACCTTGAAGACGGGCGGCGGCGGCGAGACCAGCAGCGTCTCGCTGTCGGCACTCAAGCCGACGCTGCGGGAGGCTCTGGACATCTATGCCGATGTCGTCCTCAATCCGGCGTTCGCACAGGCGGACATCGATCGCCTCAAGAGCCAAGCCCGCGCCGGCATCGCGTCCAGCAAGCAGGATCCTGCCAGCATGGCGGGCAGGGTGTCCTCCACGCTGCTGTTCGGCGCGGATCATCCGTACGGTCGCCTGATGAGCGAAACGGATGCGGATGCCCTCACCCGCGAGGACGTGACGGCCTTCCACGCGCGCTGGTTCCGCCCGAACAACGCCACCCTGGTCATCACGGGCGACACCAGCCTGGCGGAAATCCGTCCCCTGGTCGAAGCCGCCTTCGCAGACTGGAAGCCGGGTGCTGTTCCCGAGACATTGATCCCCGTGGCGGCGGGGCCGGGCGCGCCGGTCGTTTATCTGATCGACAAGCCGGGCACGCCGCAGACGGTCATTCGCGCCGCGCTGGTCGCGCCACCGCGCAAGGAAGGCGACGCCATTGCCCGCGAGGCACTCAACACCGTGTTCGGCGGCTCATTCACCTCGCGCCTCAACATGAAACTCCGCGAGGAGAAGGGCTGGGCTTACGGTGCAAGGAGCAGCATTGGCGGCGGCAGGGGGGCGCAGGTGTTCTCCGCGGGCGCTTCGGTGCAGGCCGACAAAACCACCGAATCGATGGCGGAGATTGCAGGGCTGGTGTCGGAGATCACCGGTGCCCGCCAGGCCGATGCCGAGGAACTGGCGGTCGCCCGCGATGACATGAGCCTCGGGCTGACCGGGGCATGGGCGACCAGCGCGGGCATCGCCAGCTACCTGATGGACCAGCAGGTCTTCGGGCTGCCGGAAGACTACTACGCCACCTATGCGGACAACGTCGCCGGCGTCACGCTCGATGCCGTCCACCGGGAAGCCGTCTCGCTGCTCGCGAAGCGCCCGCTGACGTGGATCGTCGTGGGTGACCGTTCGAAGATCGAAAGCGGCATCCGCTCACTCGAGCTTGGCGAAGTGATCGTCATCGACGCGGATGGCAAGCCTGTCCAGTAGCGTGTTGGCTCACGCGCCCGGTTGATCCCGGCGTGCGACGTCGGGCTACTGACGCGCCTCACATGATCCCGTCATGAGAGTTGTCTCTCTCGCCTCCCTTGCCCCGGCGTTGGTCGGGGCTCTTTTTCATCTATGTGGGACTGTCGACCCAAAGGCATGAACCTGTTCAAGGACGCCGGCAAGCCGAAGAAGGGCGAGCACCGCGTGCAGCTGATGGGCTCCGGCACCATCTTCCGCGAAGTGATCGCCGCGGCCGAACTGCTCGACAAGGATTTTGGAGTAACGGCGGACATCTGGGCCTGCCCCAGCTTCAACGAGCTGGCCCGCGACGGCCAAGACGCCGAACGCCACAACCGCTTCCATCCCGAAGCCAAGGTGCCGCGCAAGGCCTACATCACCCAATAACTCGAAGGCCGCCAGGGCCTGGCCATCGTCGCCACCGACTACATCCGCGCCTACCCCGAACAGGTCCGCGCCTGCGTGCCGATGCACTAGGCCGTGCTCGGCACCGACGGCTTCTGTCGCAGCGCGCCGCGCCAACCTGCGCCGGCATTTCGAGGTCGATCGCTTCCACGTGGCACAGTGATCGAATCGCCCCGGTCACGGATAGATCAAGAATAATTCCTAGCACCCTATCCGAAAAAATGTGCGCTGTTACGCTTGACGGGCCGCGAAACAGCGTCAGAGTGTGGCCTATTGCTTGGGAGCGGTGCTGCAATGGCACCGACAATCAGGGGAATCGAATGGAAACGTCGCGGAGCGCTGTGCTCTTCGTCTTCTCGGTCTCGTGCTCACGGATGTCTTCAGCTCGAGCCCAAGACGTCACTCCAGCGCACGCGCACTGGCTGTCCATTTCACTGCGCGGCCGAAACTCTGAAACCTGGAGCAATTCAAGCGACGGGCGATAAATGCGTGAACTGCGGGCTAGCCAGCGCATCACGTAGTTGCAGTCTGCGTCGGCGAGCCTCTGAACAACAAGCCGCCGGCATCGAGTCGGCTGCGAACGCTGCAAGGGGAGCAAGCAATGCAGTTGGGGAATGATGCAGCGAACGAATCAAGTGATGAAGCCTGCGCTCTAAGCGACGCTACTAGTCCTTCTTCATATCGGTCACGAGGGCAGGGTCGAGAAGTAAAAGCCCTTGCGGACGTGCTTCTCGTGGAAAGTGGTCATGAGCCTTGTTCCGCCTCCTCGATCGCGAATGGGAAGGGCGACGGCTGCCCTCCGTCTCGCCAACTGCGAAACTTCTCCACATCGCAGCCGCAAGTCAAACAGAGCGCCGTGGCAGCAGATGCGGCAACGCCGTTCCGATTCCCGATGCTCGGACGAATCGCCGGAACTGCAGTGCTTTACCTGATTGGTGCGCTCTCCATTATTCATGCTCAAGAAATTGGGCCGCGCGATGAGTACGACAGAGCCTTGCGAGGGCTGCAGACCGTCTCGGCACTGGGAGACAACCCGTTCGGCGAGGATATTGATCTCTATACAGGTCGTCTGACTTTCAACCAGGCCGACATTGTGCTCGAAGGTACAGGCCCGACGATCTCCCTCGTACGCACGACGGCAGCGGTGAACAACAGCGAGTATCGCATCGCGCCCAACACGCTAGGGAACTGGATGCTCTCGATTCCGAGGATCGAGACTTTGATTGACAAGGACCTGACGATCCCGAATTCAGGAAGTCCCGGAGAACAGTGGACTGTCTATGAAGGCGGGCGAAGCTACGCAAGGTGCACCAAGTTCGATCGCCCGTCGTACTACGGTCCAATTCCCGACGTGTGGAACGGAATGGATCTGTTCACGGAAGATGGCGGACGACAGACAATCATGAAGCGGGTTCCGCAGAACACCTTGAAGCCGACGATGCTGGACGCGCAGGGACAGCCGATGGTGTTTCCGGCCGTCACGCACGCACATTGGCAAATCGGCTGCCTGCCCAACACCTCAAACGGAGAGGCAGGCGAGGGATTTCTCGCGGTTGCACCGAATGGAACGAAGTATTGGTTCGATCATCTGACCGCGACAGATGCGCTCACAGTCAAGTCCCTTGAAGATGGAGTGATGCTGCGACAGCGCCGGATGTTCGCGACGATGTCCGTTTCCAGAATCGAGGATCGCTTCGGAAACTATCTGACGTACACGTACAGCGGTGACAAGCTTCAATCGATTACCGCAAGCGATGGCAGGAAAGTGGTGCTTTCCTGGAGGATCGATGTCCCGCTCGTTGCCTCGATCACCTCGATGCCAGGGAGCGCGCAGCAACGCTCGTGGGCATACGACTACATTAACCCGACGACGGCGCCGGAACTCAGCACGGTACTCCTGCAGGACGGATCCATGTGGACCTTCCAGGGAATCGGTCCCGTGGAAACCGTACCTCCAAGCTATCAGTTCAGCGCCTGCAACCTTAGAACCTACAGCAATGCCGGCACCACCTACGCGACGATCACGATCACCACGCCGAGCGGATTGGTGGGCAAGTTTGGTCGGCGGGCAATCGTGCACGCTCGCAATTACGTACCCAGTGCTTGTGTCACGGAACAGGACGGCCACCCATTGCCGAATCCTTACGAGGACGTCCCGGTTCTCTTCAAGAACGACGGGGTCGTGCGCAAGGAAATCTACGGGGCAGGCATTACGTCACTTGTATGGACCTACAAGTATCCTGACGCGCAGGGAAGCACCACGGAAGATGCATGTGCCAGTACCGGAACATGTCCGGAAACCAAGACGGTCGATGTCACAAACCCCGCTGGTGACCTCACGCGCTACGTGCTCAACACGAGATATGGCTTCGAGGGAAGGTTAGTAAAGGAGACGCGCTATCAAGGTTCATCCAGCCCTCTTCGCACAACGGATTATGGTTACGCTTCCAGCTCCGAAGGGCCATATCCGTCTCTGCTTGGCGACAACATGTCCGGGAGTGGGGCGTTCCCTCCCTCGGACAACAGGCTGACACCACAAAAGACCAGGACGATCACGCAGCAAGGCGTTACCTTCAAGTGGCAGGCAAACAACTTCGACGTGTATGGGCGTACGCGCGACGTGAGTCGCTCTAGCTCATTGGGCACGTCGGGTATGTCGCGCAGGGAAGTTACGGAGTACTCGGACAACACCGCTAGATGGGTCCTGGGCCAGATCGCCAGCGTCAAGTGCACGGTATCGACGCCGGCCAGCACAGCCTGCGACGGAGATACAACCTCGCAGACGACCTACGATACGAACTATGCGCTGCCGCTGAAGACCTACGCCTTCGGAAAGCTGCAGCAGACCTTGACCTACGATACGACTTCTGCGGTGCTAACCGGGCAGCGAGGCACCGTTCGTACTGTGGTCGATGGCAACGGTAACACCACTACGTTGTCCAACTGGAAGCGCGACATTCCGGGCAAGGTGCTGTTCCCGTCGACCCCCGATCAGCCGACTGCGGTCAGCCAGATCGCGGCGATCAATGACGACGGCACGATCGCCTCGGTGACCGACGAGAACGGCTACAAGACCAGTTATGGCTACGACACGATGGGTCGGCTGGCCAGCATTACCTGGCCGAACGACAGTCCAGCCTGGACGGCGACCACGCAGACGTTCGCACCGACCACGGATCCCCGATACGGTTTGCAGGTCGGACACTGGTGGCAGGTGGTCAAGACAGGGAACGGCCACAAGGTCGTGTCATTCGACGCGCTGTGGCGGCCGGTGGTGGAAGAAAGCTACGACAACGGCAACGCGGCGGGGACGCGCAGCATCGTGGTCAAGCGCTACGATGCGGCCGGCCGGCTGGCCTTCCAGTCCTATCCCGTGCGATCGCTGGGGTTGTATACGGACACGTCCCTCAAGGGCGTGCGGACCGAGTATGACGCGCTTGGCCGCATCACGGCGGTCAAGCAGGACAGCGAGCTCGGCGTACTGGGGGCGACCACCGAATACCTCACCGGTTTCAAGACGAAAACGACAAGCCCGCGCCATCAGGGCACCGGCATCGCGACCACGGCGTCGTACATGGCCTGGGACCAACCGACCACGGACTATCCCGTGGCATTGGTGCATCCTGCGGGCGCCTTCACCGACATCAGCCGCGATGCGTTCGGCAAGCCGACTGCACTGAAGCGCCGCGATGCCGCCAGCAGTGTTGGAGCGACTATCACGCGCAGCTATACCTATGATGCCGCCCAGCAGCTGTGCAAGACCGTCGAGCCGGAGACCGGAGCCACGGTGCAGGGCTACGATGGCGCCGGCAACGTGGTGTGGAGCGCAAGCGGCCTGGCATCATCGATCGCTTGCGACGCGGTGCCCGTCGGCAGCCGCACCACACGCAGCTACGATGCCCGCAACCGGATCAAGGCACTGGTGTTTCCGGATCATCGCGGCGACACGACCTATGCCTATGCACCCGATGGCAGGCTGGCCACGGTTGAGACCAGCGACGCGGCTGCCAACAACGCGCTCACCAGTTACCAGTACAACAAGCGGCGCTTGCTGACCAGTGAACGGCTCCAGACAGGTGGGTTCGACTGGACGTTCCGGTCTGTCTACCACGTCGATGGCTATCTGGCTTCCAACACGTATCCCGATGGCCTGGTGGTGGACTATGCGCCCAACGCGCTGGGCCAGCCGCGAAAGGCTGGCAGTTATGTCGGGGGGGTGAGTTACCACCCCAACGGCGCAATGGCCGGGTTCACCTATGGCAACGGCATCGTGCACACGATGACGCAGAACACGCGCCAATTGCCCGAGCAGAGTATCGACAGTGGCGGCGTGCTCAACGACAGCTACGACTACGACGGCAACGGCAATGTGGCGGCGATCAGCGACGGCCTTTCGGGGCAACGTGGCAATCGGGACATGACCTATGACGATCTCGACCGGCTGACGACGGCCCAGTCGAAGATGTTCGGCACGACCGGTGCCTTGGAAACCGCCAGCTATACCTACGACGTGCTCGACAACCTGCGGACTGTCAGCATGCCAGCCACCCCTCAGACGCTGGCGCGCAACCACTTGTACTGCTATGACGCGCACTTCCAGCTGACCTTCGTACGCACTGCTGCGAACTGCACCAGCGGAGATGCGGTGATCGCGCTGAGTTACGACGGGCAGGGCAATCTGGCCAACAAGAACAACCAGCTCTATGTCTTCGACAAGGGCAACCGGCTGCGAGCCATGCAACTGACCAGCGGCTCCACCCCGCTCGAGACGTACGCCTACGACGGCCACGGTCGCCGCGTCATGGCCTCTCACGACACGCAGGGCACGATCTGGTCGCAGTACGGTCAGGACGGTGTGCTGCGATACCAGCGCAACGAGCGTGTTGGCAAGATGACGGACTACATCACGCTCAACGGCAGCCTGGTCGCCCGCGTCAATGCCGCGATAGCACCAGGCGCCCCGGCGTTGAGCGTACCGGCCAGCACGATCACCGGCAGCTACACCGTGAGCTGGACGACTGTGCCGCTGGCCACCAGCTATGTGCTGCAGGAGAAGACGGGCAGCGGAAGTTGGGGCACGGTGCAGACCAGCAGCGCCACGAGCCGGGCGGTAACGGGCAAGACGGCAGGCATCTACACCTATCGGGTGCAGGCGTGCAACGAAGGCGCATGCGGCGGCTGGAGCAACGAGGGGAAGACGACCGTGGCGGCCGTGCCGACGCTGACGGTGCCGGAGACCAACACGACCGGCAGCTACACAGCGAGTTGGACTGCGGTAGCCACGGCCACCACGTACAAGCTGGAGGAGCGCATCGGCAGCACGTGGACGCAGGTGCAGAACACGTCGGCCACCAGCAAGGCGCTCAGCGGCAAGGCGGCAGGCAGCTACAGCTACCGGGTCAGTGCCTGCAATGGTGCCTGTGGTCCAGCGTCCGCGGTGAAGACGGTGTCGGTGACGTTGCCACCAACAGGCACCCCGACATTGACCGTGCCGGCAACCAACACAACCGGCGGCTACACAGTGAGCTGGACCACGGTGGCCACAGCGACCCACTACAAGCTGGAGGAAGGCATCGGCAGCACGTGGACGCCGGTGCAGGACACTGCGGCCACGAGCAAAGCATTCAGTGGCAAGGCCGCGGGCAGCTACAGCTATCGGGTCAGCGCCTGCAACACCGCCGGGTGTGGTCCGGTCGCGGTCGCCAAGACGGTGGTGGTGACGTTGCTGCCCACGACTCCGCCGACGCTGACGGTGCCGGCGACCAATACGACAGGCAGCTACACGGCGAGTTGGACCACGGTGGCCACGGCGACGCACTACAAGCTGGAGGAGGGCATCGGCAGTACGTGGACGCCAGTGCAGGACACCGCGGCCATGAGCAAGACGCTCAGCGGCAAGGCCGCAGGCAGCTATAGCTACCGGGTCAGCGCCTGCAACGACGCCGGTTGCACGGCAACCTCGTTGGAAAAGACCGTGGTAGTGACATTGCCGCCGACGGGCGCCCCGACAGTGACCGTACCGGCGACCAACACGACCGGCAGCTACACGGCGAGCTGGACGGCGGTGGCCGCGGCGACCAGTTACCGACTGGAGGAGCGGGTCGGTTCGGGAGTCTGGGCGGAGATCCAGAATGGCGCCAGCCGGACCAGGGCGATCAGTGGCAAGGGCGGCGGCAGCTATGGCTACCGGGCACGCGGCTGCAATATCGCCGGGTGCGGTCCGTACTCGGCCATCAAGACGACAGCAGTCACGTTGCTCCCTACGGGCGGACCGACGCTGACCGCGCCGCCGACAAGTGCGACCGGCAGTTATACGGTGAGCTGGACAGCGGTGGCCACGGCGACCAGTTACCGACTGGAGGAGCGGATCGGTTCGGGGGCCTGGGCGGAGATCCAGAACGGCGCCACCCGGGCCAGGGCGATCAGTGGCAAGGGCAACGGCAGTTATGGCTACCGGGCCCGCGGCTGCAACACCGCCGGGTGCGGTCCGTACTCGGCCATCAAGACGACCGTGGTCACGTTGCCGCCCGCGGCTGCACCAGCGCTGACGGTTCCAGCGTCGAGTACGACCGGCAGCTACACGGCGAGCTGGACGGCGGTGGCCACCGCGACCAGTTATCGACTGGAGGAACGGATCGGCTCGGGTGTCTGGACGGAGATCCAGAACGGTACGGGTCTGAGCAAGGCGATTAGTGGCAACGGCAGCGCCAGCTACGGCTACCGGGCCCGGGGATGCAACGGCAGCGGGTGCGGTCCGTACTCAGCCATCAAGACCACCACAGTGCAATTGATTCCGGCCGTGCCTGCGACGCTCAATGGTCATATCGAAGTTGACAGCAGCGAGCGTCCGCCGCTGATCACCTACTACATCAGCTGGAGCGCTGTTTCAGGCGCGACTCGATATGAGGTTCAGGAAACCTGGCTAACGAACACCACAATTGTTTACAGCGCGTCCGGCACGAATACCGAGATCTATGGGCGCGGCAGTCGTTCATACACAGTGCGTGCCTGCAATGCCGCCGGGTGCTCCGCGTGGCACACCCCTGCGTTGGACCTCTAGGTGCCGACCATGAAGATGATCGAAATCCAAGCGCTCGGCCAGCTAGTTCCGCGAGTATTTCTGCTCGGGCTAATACTTGGTTGCGCTAGCGTGGCTCAGGCGCAGACCGTGGAATACATCCACACGGATGCATTGGGATCGCCTGTGGCCGTGACCAACAGCGCAGGGCAAGTAATCGAGCGAACCGAGTACGCCCCCTACGGGGAACAGCTCAACCGTCCTAACGACAACAAGCCTGGCTATACCGGCCACGTCGCCGATGTAACGACGGGGCTATCGTATATGCAGCAGCGCTATTACGATCCGCAGATCGGGAGGTTCTTGTCGCGCGATCCAGTAACGGCCAATCCGAACACGGGTGCCAACTTCAATGCCTATTGGTATGCGAATAACAATCCGTATAAGTTCTCAGATCCTGATGGACGACAGGCCAAGTCTTCGTCTTGTGGCGATACCATTTACTGCGGTCCAGACCCACAATATCGGGACCTTCCAAACGGAGAACGTCCATCCGGTCCATTTGAGCCGAGCAAAACACGGGGGGAGGTTAATCAGAACGGCATGGTGCAAAGGAATGAAAATGTGAAGTCACAAATCGAGACTCTTCGATCAGCGATGGACCTGAATGGACACAAGGCCGCTCCTTTGATAGTTACTGGTGGCGAGAGTCACGTTGCTAACGACGGGCGAGTTAGATCAGTCACCGATGGAAGCGTTATATCGAACCGAAAATCCAACTCGGCACACAACGTTGAAAATGGATCTCGCGCAATTGATCTTCGAGCAATTACTATATCTCATAAGGAATTCATGAGTATCGTCCGCGCGTATACTGAATTTACAAACAACACAAATGATTACAGGGACAGGCATGAGCATTTGGGCTTGCCAAATCGGTCCGAGTTCTCTTGTTCTCCCGGCACTTGCATCGAGCCATAAGGGCGCTGCTATGAAGATGTTGTTGGGATTAATATTGACTTTGACAGCGTGCTCTGTTGTTGCTTCGGACGTTCACACCGTTCCGCTCGACATTAGGCGTGACTTCAAAGAAAGCAGCTGTGCAGAGGTGCTTGATTATTACTCGGACTCCAATGTTATTGAGAAGCCTTACTTGTACGGCGTTGTATCAATAGCTACAGGCACGAAGATCGAGAATGATTACTCGTTTATTGCATGGTGCAAATCGATTGATAAGAATGTCGAGAGGCCTTACGTTCTTGTCGGCAAATTAAATGGGGTGACATGGCCCGGAGGGTGCAAGTTCCCGGTTCGAGGGTTTGATTATCCTGGGGGCGTGAGCATCACAAGGCGAAAAGTTGATTTGGGTTTGTTCGCAGACTTCCAGAATCGAAGCGTTGGGAAAAATACGGCCTTCGGTCCGGTTGTTCAGTCCGAAAGAGATGGCCTTGCTTACGAAGTGTTCTGCCACCGTGGTAGGTGGCTGAAACGAAGCCTTGATTAGGGGATCTAGAGAGGATGGAGGAAATTGCTCCTCGTCCATGAAGCACAGGCCCGCGTCGCTGCGGGTCTTGTTCGTTGTTTGAATAACGGGGCCGGGTTTACTTCCTGTCAGCCTGCTGCCGCACGACTACCAGATCCGTAAAGCCACGCACATCCTGCAGCCAGCCGCGCTGGGAAGCGCTGTAGGTCTCGTGCAGCGCCCGGGGCAGTACCAAGTGCACGCCCTGGCTCTGCATCTCGTCGGTCTGGTTGCCGCTGATGCCCGCTTCCAGCGTCAGCAGGTGCTTGGGACTGATCCGGTCGGCTTCCGGCAGGATCTGCCGCCAGCGGTCCTTGCATGTGCTTTTGACGCCCAGCATCGTCAGCCGGAGCGGATCGAATGCAGGGTCGTGGTATTCCGTGACGCCGGGGAACAGGAAGTCCGGCTTCGAGCGGCGTTCGGTGATCGTGGCACGGCTGTGATGTATGCCGAGGGAGTTGAACAGGTGCGAGAGGTGGTTTTCGAACGCCAGCCCCACCCGGCTCTTGCCCCGGTTCTGGACCGACAGCGAGAAGCTCATGAACCCGTCGATGTCCACCTCCCTGTCACCGCCAAAACCCTGCGACAGCCGTCCGCCAACTAAAGGGGACGGAGGGAGTTATTCGCGCTCCAGCCGGCTTAGCCAGCCACCCGCGCAAGATAGGACGCAGCTTCAAGATTACAAGACGCACTGATCGCACCTGGCAGGTCGAACAGCCTCGGCCGATCACGGAAATCAAACACTCGATACAGGCGATAGATCTCAGCATCAGCCTTGGATCGCGCCAACTCGTTCCGGCTGACATAAAACGGCGTGAGCTGGCCGAAGGTTGTGGTCTTCACTTCGATCAAGCGTTCACGACCACTGTTCTCGAAAGAGAGCACGTCGAAGCCCAAGCCGTCACCTTGGGTTGCCGCCACGTGCTCCACCCGGTTGGCGAGCACCTTCTTTCCGGCAGCATGCAGGCGACGTGATTCGAGTTCGGCGATGAACAGTTCCCCGGCGCGCCCGAGGGATCGGTTGCGTGCTTCCTGGGCGAGATAGTCACGCTTGGCAGGAGAGAAGTTTGGCGCATAGCCGGCCGGCGCTTCTTTGACGCGGGCCGGCTTGGGCGTGGGCACCCATACGTTCGCCAAGTCAGCCACGGCGGCGGCGGTGGCGGGGCGCAGGACGGCCGCCTGCACGGAAGCCTGTAGCTCGTCGTTGGCCAGGAGTTGCGCCTCGACGGCATCGACCAGCATCGCCTGGTAGTTGCCGCGCGGCTTGTAGCCGTCGATGTAGGGGTAGCCGAGCGCAATCATGACGGCGCTGACGTTTGCATGCTTGAACTCTACTGACGCGCGATTCCGGCCGTTGAGGAACTTCATCAGCGCGTTGGCGTGCACGGTCTTGTTATAGCGCTGGCCATTCAATTCGAGCGTCAGCATCCGGAGGTAGTCCGCCACGCAGGCCTCGACCTCCTCTCGGCTCCAATCGATTCGTTCCGCCATGATTTCGAACTCTCCCCGTGACGTGTCCAGGGTAGCGCGCCTTGAACTTCCCGGGAATCGCGGCTCGTGAGACACGCCATTCCTACTGTTCGGACCACGGCTGGGAAGGAAACGGGAATGGATACTCGGACAAGCGCTTTTGAATAAATGTATCGCGACGGTGGCAATTTCAGAACCTGTGGTTGGTTGCTCTTGACTGGGCGGGATGCCGAAGCGGAAGGGAAGGTTCTCCGCTGTCTGGAGTGGGGCAAGCAGTTCGTGGCGGAACAGGTGGGAATCCCCTCACTCTGCCGCGAGCATTGGGAAGCATCGAGTGACGGTCCCTCGGATCTGGACCACGCCTTCCACGAGTTCATCTGCCTTCGTGAGGCGTGCCCCGAAGATGAGGCAGTGCCGACATGGGGTTCTGTCGAAGCGCTCGTCGCACGGATGCAGTCCGCAGCGGGCCGGTGGGACGCGACGCCTTCGCCCAATTGCGGCCTTTAGCGAGAGGTTCCCTGTCTGAGGAATCCGGGTCGCTTCACCCTGACACCATTTCTCACTGACGTCATTTCTCAAGAGGCGCACGAAGGCCGGGGTTTGCCTAATCGTCAGGAAGGGTTGCTCTCTTGCCGACGACCGTTTTGCCGGCCGTTTCCATGACCGTCGTGCGCTGGGTCTCGGGGTCGAAAATCGCAACGTGCGATTGAGAGGCATCGATAACGTAACCGGTGGCGAGCACCTTGCCATCCATGACGATCTGGCTGCAGTTCGCGGACGTACTCGATTCCCCAGGGTCGCAGCCAGCCATGAACCGTTTCATTTCCTTCGCCGCCACATCCTTGCCTGCCGTCTCACCCACGACAGCAGGCAGCAAGAGGACAAGCATCATGAACATGACCGCGACAGGGATTCCAATCACTACAAAGGCGCTGGCGAGGAGGTTGCGGATCACGTCGGAAGCCCAAGCCGGAAGCCCGGCGAGCTTCAAAGCCGGGGCCTTTGACTTCAGCCACTTGCCCAGTACCTCCATGCCGTACATGTAAACGCCAAGTACGAGGATCGCTAGCGCAATCAGCAACGTGTGCGCGAAGAAGGCTTTCATCAATGCCAGGAATCGCGTGCCCAGGGTGTAGTAGCCATTGATTACCAGCCAGTCGCTGGTCTTGGGGAAGTGACCGGCGCTAACGCCCATCTGTTGCAGGTAGATCCGATGGGCGACCTGGCCCATGAGATGCAGGGAGACACCACCTATGGCTGCAGAGATCGCGCCGATCTTCGTCAAAGTGGACCAGTTTGGTTTCAGCGACGGCTGCAAAGTGGTGTCAGTCCGGCTCATGGCATGCCGCGGGTGTACCGAGACTTCGAGTTCCAAGCCGCTTGTTGATGAAGCAATCGGTTCCTGCTGCGATGTCACGGAGACACCCGTACGCCGAGGGCGTTAAGAGTTTCCGTGGTCATGGTGCCCGTCGCTGTCAGCCCCTGTGCGGACTGGAAGGACGTCAGCGCGGAGCGTGTCTTGGCGCCCATCACACCATCGATGGCACCGGGATCGTAGCCATGCGAGAACAGGGCCGCCTGCACGCGCATGATCATCAAGGTCAGCTGATCCGCACTGGGCCGCACAGGTGTCGTGGGTCGAGTAGGACTCGAGTAGTAGTTCGGATCCGTCGGCGCCGAGGAGCTGGGTCGCAATGAGTTTGGCGTGGTGGAAGGAGGAGAAGCGGGTCGAGGTGCCACGTACGGCGCAGGCGCGGTGTAACGATAGCCGCCTCCGCTGCCGGAATAGTGCGAGCTGTGACTTCTGTGACTGCTATGGCTGCGGTGGCTGCTGTGGGACCGGTGCCCGGCATAGAGATTGTCGATGTCCAGATTGAGCGGGGCTGTCAGGGTGACGGCATATCCGGTGTCCTGCTGGGCAAGGCTGGCCCAGCGCTGGATGGCTGCCTGGTTATCGGACTCGTGAACCGTGCCCTGCAGGGCGGAGAGCGCGCCGCCGGCAAGCGTGATTGCCTTATGCATGGGAAAGCTCCGCATCGATGGGAGAGATGGCGCGGCTGCGCCAGCCCTTCGCGTTCCAGCCAAAAACGCCGCTGCAATCGGCGCGCACCGCGCAATCCCGGCACGCGTCCAGGTAATCCTGCTTCCAGTCCGAGATGCTGCGCCGGGCAAAGGGCCAGAGCGGGCGCGGCAGCAGGCACAGGGGCAGGTTGTAGAGGGAGACATTCAGTCCGCGGGTGGCGAGCATCCCGACCGCGGACTCCAGCTGCGGCGCCGCATCCACCGGGTCGATCCACAAGGCGTCGTGGTTGGCCAGGGCGAGTCCGACAGGTTCGGTGCCCATCAGGGCGACATGCTCGACGAAGGGCAGGTTCCGGTAGATGAAGCGCGCGATCTGCGGCAGGCGCTCCACCACCGGCTTGACCAGCACGATTCGCAACTCGACCCTCTGCCCCGCCGCTTGCAGGGCATACAGTCCACGCAAGGTCTGCGCGAACGCGCCGCGGCTTTGCACCACGTAGTCGTGAAGCGAGGCCACGTCCCCATACAGCGGGATGCCCCACGAGAGAGAAGGATGGCAATCCCGGAACGGTGCCGCGGGGAAGTCGTCGCCGAACCGGCGGCCATTGGACAGGACATGCACGTGGGTCCGCGGCAGGCGCGCGGCGCAGTGGCGGATCACCTGCTCCAGCCCGCCGCCGAGCAGGGTAGGTTCGCCACCGCTGATCGCCAGGCTCGGCTCGTCGCCGTCGATCAGATCGACCAGCTCGCACAGCTGGGCCACGCGCCAGTCATCCTGGATCGGACGCGGCGGCTGGGAACACATCAGGCAGAAGCTGTTGCACCGTTCGGTGGCAAACAGCACGTTGCCGTTGGAGCCCCGGCGGTAGCGCGTGGCGATCTTTCCGCGCTCGGGCTGGATCTCCACGACGTCGCCCGGCTGTGCCACCGCCGCTTCGCCCAGGATCGACAAGGCAAAGCGATCGGCGGGCATTTCGTCGCCGGGAGCCACGATGAATCCTGCCCACGGCAGCAGCTCCAGCGTGGCGCGGTGTGCGGCAGCCAACGGGTCCCGCAGGTCCAGCAGCATGCGTTCGACCGGGAAATCCCCGCACGCGAACTCACGTAGCGAGGCCACCTTGGCGAGCCGGAAGCCATCCATGGTCCCCGACAGGATCGCCCTGGCTTCCAGCGCGAGCATCAGGCGGCGGCCTGCAGCGCGGAGGATGGTTCCTTGCGGAACGCCCAGCTTTCCAGAATCCCCCGATCCTGCGGCTCGCTGACCTCCCACTTTTCAAGCAGCAGATCGAACATGCCCATCTGCTTGCGGCAGAAATCGCTGGTCGGCCGATGGCCGATCGTGTCGCCTTGCCGCGCGTAGTGGTCGATGGGGTCGGCACCGCACCACGGGACGAACACGCAGTCGGCACAGGTGGGCAGGGCTTCCGCCACGCCGGCTTCGAGCACCCGCTGCATCGCTTCCGACCGCAACCAGGTGTCCACCGTTTCCTCGACGCGCCCAAGCCGGAACGTAAAATCTCCCATCGCCGCCAGCATCCGCGCCTCGTCCGACGGATAGGCCCAGCCGTCGTAGTCGTAGACCACGGCACCCAGGCCGGCACCCGTGGGCGAGCGCAGGTCGACGTAGCCGTGGGAGAACGGCGTCATCAGCTGCGAGAGCAGCAGGCTCGCATACACCTCGTCCATGCGATAGCCGGCCCGGTTCACCGCCAGCAGGTGATCCAGTGCGCGACGATAGAACGTCAGGAAATCCTCGATCGTGTAGCCGGTTCGCGTCTTGGTCTTCAGCGCAAAACCGTAGGGGCTCAACGGACGCAGGAAGATCGAAGGGAACCCCAGCTTGCGGTACTCGTCGATGATGGCTTCCGGCGCCTCCAGGCTGCGCCGGGTCAGCGTCGTCAGCGCAGAGACCGCATCCTCACCCAATGCCCGCCTGGCCCGCTCGATGCCCTCCACGGTGCGCCGGTAGCTGTCGCGTTCAGGGCGGGGCCGGTTGGCGTTGTGCAGCCACTCCGGGCCATCGAGCGAAGTCGACAGAGCAAAGCCGTGCTCGGCAAAGAAGGCGAGCTGTTCGTCCGTGAGGTCGTGCAGCGTGGAGGCGATGACGAACCGCAACGCCCTGCCCTCCGAGCGGTTGCGCTCGACGATCCGCTCGGTGAGGGAGCGGACCCGGTCGAAGTGCAGCAAGGGCTCGCCGCCCTGGAACTCGATCGTGAGCGTTGGCGATGGCCATTCGAAGAGGCGCTCGACCGCGTGGATTGATGCGTCCTGTGCCATGTCGAACCGGCTTTGCCCAGTGGGGCGCCGCGAGACCTGGCAGTAAGCGCAGGAATGATGGCAGCGCAGCGAGACGACGAAGATGTGCAGCGCCGGACCCTCCTGCAGGTAGGCCTTGCGCGTGCGTATCTGCGACAGCAGCGGTGCGAGCGTTGCCCGGTCGGCGGACGCCGCGATGAAGTGCCGCGCTTCCAGATCCAGCCGGAGCGGATCGCCCGGGTCGATCTCGCCGGCGACCAGGGGTGGCAGGCGGTCTGCCGGTATCACCATCCAGTCGCCGGACAGCGAGGACAGCAGGACGCGTTCGCTGTCCCAGGGAAGTCGGCGGAACCGGAACGGAAGCAAGATGTACGCCGGCTCCGGTGCAAACGCCTGGGCGGGCTCAAAGCGCACCTCAGCGGCCTCTGCCTTGGGGGTGCATGTTGGCCAGCGCAGCCGAGATCAATGTGTCGTGCAGCGCCGCCGTGCGGCCACGGACCAGCTCCCGGAGTTGCTCATCCAGCGCAGCCCGCAGGAACTCGCTCTGAAGGGCGTCCGGTTCCGTACCAAGCGGCGCTTCGAGATGGACGAGCCAATCATCGCCGTCCATGCGGATGGCAACTGCGAACCTGCCCGAATACCGGTGCGCGGCAGCAACAACTGCCGCCTGCGAGTAGGCAGCGGAATGCAGGCGGACTTCGACAGAGCGCATGCGTCCTCCCCAGGCGATGCGACGGCCCATGGTGCGACGGCCGTTCGCCATGCGCAACTGATTCGGCGCCCGTGCCGCCGCCTACTGACACATTCTGTCTAGGAAAAATTCTCGGGCATAAGGTCGGGAAGGAGGCGTTCAATACGATTCGTTGATCGGGCCGATGCGAATCGAAAAGCGGGGGTATTGAATCCAAAGCCGAATAGGACGGGGCTTTGACGGAGAGTTTGGGCTGCTATCGACCCGAAGCGGACATACGCCTATGCGTACGGATCGGCTATTCGAAGGGTTCGAAGGCTTGAGATAAGCCAGTCCTGTCGTACGATAGCCAAGAGCGGGGCGTTGCCCCGGCATGGGGGGAAGGGGATATGGCCGACTTGAAGAACGTCTTCATTAGTCACGTTCACGAGGACGACGCCGGCCTTCAGAAGCTCAAGGATCTGCTCGCTTCGAAGGGCATGCAGGTTCGGGACTCCTCGGTCCACAAGGGCAAGTTCAACAATGCCAAGGACGAGGACTACATCAAAACCGGAATCCTAGCTCCGCTGATCAAGTGGGCAGGGACGTTCATCTGCTACGTCTCACCGCAAACAAAAGACAGCGAGTGGGTCAATTGGGAGATCGAATACGCTGCGAAGCAGGGCATGCGCATCGTGGGTGTTTGGCAGCACGGTGATCAAGGTTGCGAGTTGCCGGCCGCGCTGAAGGAGTACGCAGACGCACTCGTCGGCTGGAATGGCGATTCCATCATCGATGCGATCAACGGCAAGGATACCTGCGAGATGCCCGATGGCAGCGCTTGCGCCGTCGTCCCCCTCAAGCGCCACCCATGCGGCGCATGAGGCTGTACTCGTACGTCGTTCGCTATGACAGCGGTTTTGCGCCGAACCCGTTTTACGGGTGGTGCACTCTCGCGACATGCAAACCAATCATCCGGCGCACAGCGCAAGTGGGCGACTGGATCGTCGGTACCGGAAGCGGTGAGCGGCGGGTTCAGCGCGGCGGCTATCTGGTCTATGCAATGTGCGTCACTGAAGTCATGACGTTCCGGCAGTACGACGCCGATCCGCGATTTCAGGCCAAGAAGCCGTTTCGCCGCGGCAGCCGCAAACAAAGCTGTGGAGACAACATCTATTACCGGGATGTTGCGGACAGGTGTTGGCTCCAGCGAGACTCCTTCCACACAGCGCCGGACGGCAGCCTCAAGGCGGACCATGTTACGCGAGACACGGGCGTGGACCGTATCCTGGTTAGCGATCAGTTCGTCTACTTCGGTGGCGAAGGGCCTCGTATCCCGGCTCGACTGAAGGCGGACGATGGTCGCCCGCTGAGCAAGGCAAGCATCGGCTATTACGTCTTCAATGACTCAGCCTTCATCGCCAAGGTGCAAGCTTGGGTGCAGTCGCTCGGTGACCCGGGCTACCAAGGCCCACCCTTCGAATGGATCTCCCTCCGTGGCTAAGTCGCCCATCGCCCAAGGCTCCATCTTGCTGGCGCAGTACGCCGAGCAGATCACTCCTACTGATGTCTTGGACCAGGCGGATCTGCGCTCGGTGCAGCACGGCCTGTTCGGCGAGGTGGGCGGAATCATGTCCGCAGCCAAGAAGAACGTACGCGATGGCAAGCTGTTCCCAGAGTATCACCGAGCTGCGGAAGACGAGTTCGGCGATACCTTGTGGTACTTGGCGGCGCTCTGCCGCCGGCGCGGCTTTGACCTTGAAGCCATCTTTGAGCGCGCAATCAATGACAGTCGATACGGGCTTGCGCTCGCGGCAAGTGACCTGCCGACCGGCCCGGTCGCGTCCGTTGCCGTGCCAAAGACGTCTCCCGAACTGGATACCGCTCTCGTCGCATTAGGTCAGGGGGCGGCCGACATGCTCCACGGAGAACCGTCCATGGATGACGTGGTCGCCTTCGCCGGCAAGTACTTGGATGCGCTCCATGCTACGGGCTTGGCGTTTGCACCTGTCGTGCAGGCCAACCTGCGTAAGGCGCGAGGGGCCTTCTTGGAACCGAATCCAAAGGACTTGGTCGATTTCGATGCCGACTTCGACAAGGAAGAGCGGCTGCCAGACGAGTTCCGGATCCGTATTGACCAGCGCGCCAGTGGCAAGAGTTACCTGCAGTGGAACGGCGTCTTCATTGGCGACCCGCTGACGGATAACATTGCCGACCCCGACGGCTATCGCTTCCACGATGTTTTCCACTTGGCGAACGCCGCCATTCTCCACTGGTCCCCTGTCGTGCGCGCATTGATCAAGCACAAGCGCAAGAGCCGGCCGAAGTACGACGAAGAGCAGGACGGGGGCCGGGCCATCGTCGTGGAGGAAGGTCTGACGGCTTGGCTGTTCGCCCGCGCCAAGAGTCTCAACTACTATGAAGACAGCAAGCGCGTGTCTCTGGGTACTCTGAAGACAGCACAAGAATTCGTCGCCGGGTACGAAGTGGAGCAGTGCCCGCTCAAACTGTGGGAGCGCTCCATCCTTCAGGGCTATGCCGTGTTTCGGCAGGTCCGTGATACCAAGGGCGGGTGGGTTATCGGCGATCGGACCACCCGGACGCTGCGGTATGAACCATTGGAGGACGCATCGTGAACCTTCATCCATTCGTCAAAGCAGTCGCGTCGCTGCAATTCGAGAATGCGTTCAATCCCTACGCGGATCGGTGTGACGTGTACGACCGATACGATGCGCCTCAACGTCGGGCGCGGGCATTGTCGGCAGTGGTCGAGCAGGCTATGCAGACGTGTGTAGATGCAGTCTGGATCGGCCGCGACCTGGGGTATCGTGGCGGTCGACGCACCGGCTTGGCGCTTACCGATGACGTTCACGTTGAGCGTCATGCGCAGCGTTGGAACGTGCGTGCTGAGAGACAAACAAAGGGCGAGGTGGTTGCAGAGCGAACAGCGGCTGTCATCTGGGGCATGCTCGATCAGATAGATGCGGCCGTGTTCTTGTGGAATGTTTTTCCGTTACATCCGCATGATGCAGGTTCCCCGTTTACTAATCGTCAGCACAACGCGCGGGAGCGGCGAGCAGGAGAAGAGATGCTCGGCCTGTTACTCGAGCTCTTGAAGCCGCGTCGGGTTGTGGCGGTCGGCAAAGACGCCTTCAGTGCCGCCTCGCGTGTTGCGGGTCAGTACCCCGTAACCTTAGTTCGCCATCCGAGCTACGGCGGCCAAAGGCAGTTTGAAAAGCAAGTGGGTGATCTGTACCAATTGCGTAGCCGAACGGGTTCGCTCGCGCTTTCCGCAACGACAGCTCAGTCTGAGCACAGCGCTCTCGACTGCGCATGACGCACTGGCCGATGAAAGAGTGGGCGCCGCAAGCACGGCCTCCTGATAAGGTGTGTTGGCTCCGCCCGCAGCCGAGCGATGAAGTCCGCACGCAGCGGGCGCGCGCTCAGACGGGTGATCTCGCCGTGTCATCGTAAAGCGGTTGACCGTGATCCGGCCGCTATGATGATGGCCATGCTGGACTCACGCTCCCAGACTATGGCCTGATCGGAGGCAGGATGGCACTGTACGAAGTAGCGATATTCGGAGAACCATCGCTCGGCCAGGACACCGGGCTAAAGCAGGGCCTCATGGGGGCTACGCAGGCGTTCCAGCTGAGCTGGGGAAATGACTTGGTCGTGCACGACAATCCGCCCCATTTCGCACCGGCGCAACGCACGACCGCAGTCGCGGTCTATTTTGGTGGAGCCGAAGGCGATGCGGAATCGCTGAGGGATGTCCTGGATCCAGCGAACGTCACTGTCATTCCAGTAGCGAGCACCGAAGGACAGGTGCCGAACGAGATCCCTGCCGAACTGAGGTTCCTCAACTGCGTCCTCATGGATCGCGATGGCATTGATCGCCTAGTGTCCACAGTGCTTGAGTGCCTCGGATTGCTGCGCCGACAGCGACGCGTCTTCCTCAGTTACCGGCGCAAAGAGGGAAGCGCCGCGGCGTTGCAGCTCTTCGACCTGCTAAGCGCTCGTGGCTATGAGGTGTTCCTAGACACCCATAGCGTGGCCCGCGCGGTCGACTTCCAAGAGACGCTATGGCACAAGCTGTGCGACGTCGATGTTATGGTGATGTTGGAAACGGCCACGTACTTCGAGAGCACTTGGACAACCGAGGAGTTTGGGCGCGCCCTGTCCAAGAATATCGGAGTGCTGCGCGTGCAGTGGCCAGACGCTACGCCGTCCATCGATACCCAGACCTGTAGTCGCGTCGAGATCGTCGCGGAGGAGCTCGATGCAGCCGGCGGCCTCGCACTAGTGGCGCTTGAACGCATCGCCGATCAGCTCGAGCGCTTTCGAAGCCTTTGCTATGCCGTGCGACGCATTAGCGTTATGACCCAGTTGATCGCGGCCGTAGAGAGCCTCCGGGGTCGCGTGCTTGGTGTAGGGCCGCATTTCACCATGCGCGTGCAGTTGGAAAATGGTGGAAGCCTGAGCGTCAGCCCCGTCATTGGAGTGCCCAACTCGGGTTCGTTGCACGAAGCCATGCTGCGTGCCGAAGGGCAACCCTCCGCAGTCCTCTACGACCATGTTGGGGTGATGCCGAGCTGGAACGAGCATCTACAGTGGTTGGGACAGAACATTCCCCGCACGTATTGGATTCGGTCCAGTCAAGCTGCACAAGATCTCGCCGGATGGGTGGCGCCATGAAAGAGATCTTCCTGAGTGCCAGTGTTCCAGTGCGCGGGCGCGGCGGGTTCGACGAGGCGTCCGACCCTTTCCTCATCCAGTTCGCGGTGCGCGAACTGGTCACGGTTTGCCTGGGGCGACGGCGCATCGTCTGGGGCGGACATCCATCGATCACACCAATGGTGCTCGCGGTTTGCCGCGATTTCGGCCAAGAGTTCAACGCCCCTGTCGTACTGTATCAGTCGACGTACTTCGAAGGCCAGTACCCAGAGGACAATCAGCATTTCGAGACGGTCTTCGTTGAGAAGGTCAATGAGAATCTCGAAGACAGCTTGGGCGCGCTGCGGAATGCCATGCTATCGCGTCCCTCGCTTGAGGCCGCGGTTTTTGTTGGCGGCATGGAAGGCGTCCTCGAGGAGCACGACATGTTTCAACGCCTGCATGGAGAGGGCGTCAAGGTACTTGGGTTGGGCGCGCCAGGTGGCGCCGCTCGAATACTCGCGGAAAGGCTTGCCACTAGAGGGGGTGAGGCGGAACGCGACTTAGATCGCATCGATTTCGCGCGCTTGTTTCACGAGCGATTGGGTATTGCACCAGATGAGCTTCGTCTGTTTCAAGACAAAGAATCTCGCTCCGAGGACGAGGAGCAGGGTTAGCACCCTACTCTTTGCTTGATCCATGGGATCGATTTCTACCGCGAGACAAACAGGGATAACAGCTAGCTTCAGCTGACGGTCGCTCTCGGCCGGTGAGCGCCATCCGACCCATGGTGGGCGTTTCGTGTCCACGGACGGCTGGTCGGTCCACTTCTTAGTGGCGACTACTATGACAACGGGTGGACGTTCGAAGACGTGGCGCTACTGTGGATCCTCTGCTGCGCCACATCGACGCGACCTAGCACATAGAGGATCATCTGCGCGCAGAGGTCCAAAGCGTCCAGTACGGACAAGAAGCCTGCGACCTCCTTGCCCTCCATGTCATTGCTGATCGTCAAGTTCTTCCAGGTCACTGGGAGGCGTCGGCCGCTACTCCGGAAATCCCAGCAGCCGTTGTGGCTATGGGCGTGCCTGATGTGCATGGCGAAGTTGAACCATGGTTGAACCTTCAGGGCATCCCATTCGCTGATGGCGATCGCATAGCGCTTCGTGGCTTCATAGCTGTCGCAGATCATCTTCCCGGTGATCAGGGCAATCAATGCGTCCGCCGATGCTTGGGCAACCTGCCGATTGTAGGTAATGCGCTTGTAAATCCCTTCGCCGTTGGGCGGAGCGGCATCCCGGCGAGTCGCCCGGAAGCCCTTCTCACTAACCCAAAACTGGTGGTCGGCGATCAATCCCCCGTGCTCGCTATCGGTAAGCAAGGCGTAGGCCGCTCCGGCGACGTGGAAGACGTTTCGGGCATTCATGAGAGAGCTTTCGGCCTCCCGGCGTGCGTCGTCGTAAGTCTGCATGTGTGGATTCAAAAGATGTCAGGTTCCTGTACTGGGGACGCCCGTACAGAATTGAAACAGGGCGACGAACGTGTGTCGGCAAGCACCTGTCCGCGGACGCAACATGCGCGATTCAGGCGCTTGGCATTGGCCACAGCCCTAGTCTCCCGAGGGAGTTCGGGCATCGCGGCAACCAATGATCACGAAGGCTGAGACCGAAGAACCAAGGTCCCAATCCTGACCTACACGTCTGCAATTGGCCGAAAGCCGACATCGGGCGCAACCGAAGCTCACTTCTGCATCTCAGATCAGATGATCTGTGATTCGGTGGTGCTTCGAGAAGCGCCGGATCTCGGGCGCTACGCTTCGGGCGGTTCCCCAGAGCTACGATGGAAGCTGGAGCGCGCTAGCAGAAAGAGGTGCTCCGGCCCAGCTTTACCGCTTGCTCAAGGCGGCGGCCTTTTTTTGTTACTGAGCGGCATCCGTTTCCGGTGCAAAGGCCGTGCTTCCGGGGCATGTCTACTTTGCTTCTTCTAGACGTGCGGAGCTATCAGGAAACCCTGAAATTCAGGTAGGGATAATCTGAATTTGTGGCCGGCACGACTTCAGCTTGGCTTGCTGAAGACCTTAAGCGGGAGGCCGAAGTAGCTCAACGATATCAACCCCCAACGCCTGAGCTAGGCGCTCAAGTCCGTCGATGGATACGTTGGTAACGCAGCGCTCGATTTGCGATTCGTACGTACGGTGAAATCCTGCGGATTCGGCTAGCTGCTCCTGACTCAACCCTTTTGCCTTTCTCAGGCGGCGTAGGTTCTCCGAGATGCGTCTGCGAGCGCATGAAGCGTTTTGGGGAGGCGTGTATGGAGCGAGGGGCTCTAGGACATGCAAAGTTCGTCGGCGATGCCGTTGGATCGCTGACGGGTAAGCGGCTGGAAGGCTGGATAGGGCAAGCACGTTGGTATCCATGATGAAAGTTGCGGCTCAAGCTAATCCCGAGCGTGAACTATCCGAAAAACAGATATCGCTCTCAGTGAGAAATCTAGGCGTGTTCGATCCTGCTGTCTGCTACGAATTACGTAGCAATGCGGCCGCTGATCACAGATGCCTTGGCTTGTTGGATGAGGCCGGACGATCGTGCGCAAATTGCAGCATGGAATCAGTAGAGCAATATGCAGTAGAACAATAATCTGTAGAACGAACTGTACGGGGCGGAGACACTGGGCGAATGGCACTGACGTCATCGCCGCCGCCCTTACCGACCGCCCGGGAGCTGATCGCGGCGAATATCCGTCGTCTCCGCAAGACGAGGGATTTGAGTCAGGAGCAGCTTGCCGAAATGGCGCAGTTGCATCGAACCTACGTGTCGCAACTGGAGAGGTGTGTCACCAATATTTCCATCAATCGGCTTGAACGATTGGCTCGTGTTCTTGAGGTCGAGGTGTCGGAGCTGCTGGCCCCGACTCGGTGATCTTGAGCTGCTTGATGCCGGCGTGTTTGGGCGGATCAGATGTAGAGTTTAAAGCGGTAGATATATAGTCTGTAGAACTTTTGTGTCCATCTCTTCACGCTTGGAAATCCCTGCATTGCGGGCATTCCATAAGCTGGAGAGATTGCATGACGAGGAGTTGGTTGGCTTATCCGGCAGCGTGTGTTGCCGCTGCTGTTTTGATGTTGGAAACGCTGATTGGGGGACGAGGAGAGCCTTGGCTCCGTCGTGCAACAAAGTTCCGGATTTGCCGCCTGAGTGCTTACATGCGGCAGCCATATTCCGGATCGGCAATCTTGCTCGCGTCGCTGCTGCCGTTGTGCGAGGTGACGGCGCAGGAACCTCCGTCATCAATCGAGACCCGTGACCTGGATCGTGCGACCGGCGACGAGTCGGTTGAAGAACGACAGGCACGCTCAGACCCGAGCAATCCGACAGATGCGGATCCGTCAGAAACAACTGACATGGCCACCGTCACGGTCACCGGCACCCGCATCCGCGGCGGGACAAGCCCGTCCCCGGTGATCACGATCGGCGCGGAGAACATCCGCGAGGAAGGCTTCACCGATCTCGGCGAGGTGATCCGCAGCGTGCCGCAGAACTTCTCCGGCGGACAGAATCCGGGCGTGGCAGGTGGCGCCACCACTGGCGCGGGCGGTCTTGCCAATCAGAACCTCACGGGTGGTTCGTCGCTGAACCTGCGCGGGCTCGGGCCGGATGCGACGCTGACGTTGCTCAACGGCCGGCGCATGTCCTACGGCGGATTCGTGCAGGCGGTGGACATCAGCGCCATCCCGGTCGAGGCCGTGGAGCGCATCGAGATCCTTCCCGATGGTGCCTCGGCGGTCTACGGGTCCGATGCGGTGGGCGGTGTCGGCAACGTCATCCTGCAGCGCGACTACGACGGCGTGACGGCGGGCGTGCGGTACGGCGGGGCGACCGAAGGCGGCCTTGCGACGCGGGAGTACACGGCCACCGCCGGCACCGTGTGGTCGGGCGGCGGCCTGATCGCCACCTGGAAGAAGGCGTCGACGGATCCGGTCTTCGCACGCCAGCGCGGTTACACGCGCCACATGTCCGAGCCCACCACGCTCTATCCGGCCAGCCACCTGCGCAGCGGGCTGCTGAGCGTGCACCAGTCGCTCGGAAGTGCCGCCGAGCTGCATCTGGATGCGCTGCGGACCGAGCGGGACCAGACCCAGTATCCCTACAACACCAGCCTGTTGCCCTGGTACAACGTGCTGGCCCAGGAATCGGAAGCCACGCTGGTCGACCCCGGCGTCGACATCTTCCTGCCCGGCGACTGGACCCTGCGCTTGGGCGCGGGGTGGGGCAAGGACAAGCTGGTCAGCCGCCAGACGCGGGTGAGCCTGGCCGACGGGGCGCTGGACCCACGCAGCAACGATTGCTACTGCAACGAGGTGTCTTCGTGGGAGGCGGGCGCGGAAGGCCCCGTGTTCACGCTGCCCGCGGGCGAGGCCCGGCTTGCCGTCGGTACGGGTTACCGGAAAACGGAGTTCGCACAAAGGCAGCGATTGACCGATACCGTCGCGATCCAGGGCAGCGAAAGCAGCCGCTTTGCCTACGCCGAGTTCAACCTGCTGCTGGTCGGGCCGGACATGGACGTTGCGTGGGCGCGACGGCTGGAGCTGAGCTTTGCGGCGCGCGGCGAGGACTACGACAGCTTCGGCGCCGTGACCACGCCGAAGCTCGGGCTGGTCTACGGCCCGGGGCCGGACGTGACGTTCAAGGCGTCGTGGGGCAGGTCCTTCAAGGCGCCCACGCTGTTCCAGCGCTACTGGGCGCGGCAGGCGCTGCTGAGGTCCGCGGCGGACTTCGGGCCGGGCCATCCCGCCGATGCAACGGTGCTGATGCTCGGCGGCGGCAACCCGGACCTCGAGCCGGAGCGCGCGGTCACCCGCAGTGCCTCGCTGGCGATCCATCCCGAAGCGTTGCCTGCACTGACTGCGGAACTGACCTGGTTCGACATCGACTACACCGACCGCGTCGTGCAGCCGATCACCGATCCGAACGGCGCCCTGGAGAATCCCGACTATGCGCAGCTCATCAGCCACGAGCCCACCCTGGAGGAGCAGGCCGGGGTCATCGATGGCGCCGACATCTTCTACAACCTCGTGGACGCGCCGTACGACCCGGGCAATGTGGTTGCGGTGATGTACGCCAACTACGCCAACGTGGCCCGTCAGCGCATCAGGGGCTTTGATGTTTCCGCATCGTACCGGCTGGACCTTGGCACCGGCCGGCTGGCGATGCGTGGATCTGCAAGCTGGCTGGACAGTTCGCAGCAGTCCACGCCGGATGCGGAGAGCTACGACCTTGCAGGCATCCTGTTCGGTCCGGCCAGGGTCAGGAGCCGCGTCGGTGCAGTGTGGACCGACGGGGGACTGAGCGTCTCTGGATTCGCCAACTACACCGGCGGCGTCACCGGGCCGTCGGCGGACGGCAGAAGGGAGAAATCCGCCTCGTTCACGACCTTCGACACGACCGTCCGCTACGGATCCGGCCCGGGGCACGGCGTGTGGTCGGGGCTGGAATTCGCGCTGTCGGTAAGGAACCTGTTCAACCGCGCTCCACCCCTTTACGTGCCTGCCCAGGCCGACTTCCCGCCCTATGACTCCACCAACTATTCGGCCATCGGGCGGTTCGTCAGCCTGTCGGTCTCGAAGCGCTTCTGACGGGGGCCTTGACGATGAACGCAGTGAAGAAGGGCAGGGCCTTTGCAATGGCGATGGCGGGCGTGGTTCTTGCCGCTGTCGTCGGGGTGTCCCATGCCGGGAAGATCCCTCCCCGGCGGCTGGTGGAAGTGGTTGATCTCTCCACGCCTGACATTTCTCCCGACGGTCGGCTTGTGGCATACCGGGCCGAGCGGGCGTCGGTTGAACGCAATACCTACGGTTCGGTCTGGTACGTGCAGGAAATGGATGGAAGCGCGCCGCCCCGGCGGGTGGGAGACGGCGGTGTTCCGATCCGCGATTCCGCCGGCGGATCCTTCCCGGCAACCGCCGTGTGGTCACCGGATGGCAGGTTCATCTACTACCGGGCACTGCTGGACGGCCGGGTCGACGTCTGGCGGGCTGCGGTGGATGGCTCGGGTAGCGAAGCGGTCACGTTCGATCCTGCGGACGTACGCGAGTTCTCGCTCGCCGATGACGGAAGGACGCTGAAGTACAGCACGGGCGCGACGCGCGACGAGGTGATGCGTGCGGAGCGGAGCGAATACGACCGCGGCATCCACATCGACGAAACCGTGCCGGTGGGGGCGGGACTGTTCCGCTCGAGCTTCGTCGGTGGCAGGCCTGCCACGCAACGGTATATCGGCATCTGGTTCGCTCGCGGCCCGCTCCTGGGGAGCGTGCCCGAGCGCTGGCGGGAGATCGATCTGGAAACCGGCGCGCGGCGCGAGCTTCCGCAGGATGATCCGGCGCAGGAGCGGAAGCCCGGCAGCGTGGACTCTGCGGCGCTGCCCGTGATCATGTTCGAGGCGCGTGACCCGGAAAGCGGCCGGACCGCGGTTATCACGCGTACCGACGGGGGTGACCGGACGAAGCGGTCGAACCTTTCCGAACTGGCAATCCTGCCTGGGGAAGATGGACAGGATCCGGTCAAGTGCGGGGCGGAGCCGTGCACGGGCAAGGCGGTCACCAGCGTGCAGTGGCGGCCCGGAGGGCAGGAAGTGCTGTTCACCGTCACCGACCGGGCGGCGGGAGAGTCGCAGGCGATATTTCGGTGGAACATCGCAACCGGCGAGGTGCGGCCGGTAGTGGCGGCGCGTGGATTCATCAACGGCGGCCGTGAGCGTTCCAGCGTATGCGGGATCTCCGTGTCGGCGCTGGCGTGCGTCGCTGCCGAAGCCGACTCGCCGCCCAGACTGGAAAGGGTCGACATTGCGACCGGGCAGCGTCGTGTCCTGTTCGAACCGAATGCTGCATTGGCTCGGGATCTGGAAGCGGCCATCTCGTCCCGGCTGTTGAAGTGGAAGGACAAGGACGGGAAGGAGTTCACCGGGCAGCTGTTCACGGGGCGGGCAGGGCATGAAGGGAAGCGTCCGCTGTTCATCAACTACTACCACTGCACGGGTTTCCTGCGCGGCGGGGTGGGCGACGAATGGCCGCTTGCCTCGCTGGCCGAAGCCGGGATCTCGACGCTGTGCATCAACGCACCGCCGCTCGTCGCCGATCCCGTTGTCCGGTTCGACGGAGCGCTCGACGCGGTCGAGGCTGCAATCGAACTTCTTGCCGCCGAGGACGCTGTCGACCCGAAGCGCGTCGGGATGGGCGGGCTCAGCTTCGGCAGCGAGGTGGCACTCTGGACGGCAATGCGGTCGGATCTGCTCTCTGCCGTTTCGGTGACATCCCCGTCCGTGACACCGCTCTACTACCTGATGAACAGCGCGAAAGGCGACATGTTCACCTCGGGGCTGCGTGCGATCTGGGGGCTGGGGACTCCCGAAGAAACTCCCGCGCAGTGGAAGCGGCTGTCCCCCACGTACAACGTGGACACGATCCGGGCGCCGGTGCTCTTCCAGATGCCCGAGGAGGAGTACATGTACGCGCTGGACTACATCATGCCGCTGATGCGCGGGCAGCGGGCCGACCTGTACGTTTTCCCGAACGAGCCGCACCGCAAGTTCCAGCCACGCCACATGGTCGCCGCCTACGGGCGCAACTTCGACTGGTTCCGTTTCTGGCTGCAGGGCGTCGAAGACGATGATCCGGAGAAGGTCGTTCAGTACGCCCGCTGGCGCGAAATGCGAAGCGCCGTCGGTGCGCCGGAATCGCAACAGGCGGTGGCGCGTCATGATTGATGGCGAACCCAGTTCTCCACCCTGCACAGGTCGACGACGCGCATGAACGATCGGTCGCGCGGTGAAAGCGGGCGATCGAAGAAGTCGGACAGCGCTTCCGTATCCAGGAGGTCGTGGGCCTGGAGTTGGCCTCCCAGCAGGAACCTGCGCATGGCAGCCTTGTTCCGCCGGTAGAAAGCGGCGTTGTACTGGGAAAAACTTCCCTTGCTCCTTCGGTGAAGTACGTGCGGGGGCAATGCATCGGAGAACGCCAGCCTGGCAACGGACCGGTTCTTTCCCTCCGCGACCCACATCCAGCTTGGTATGGAGAGGCAGGTTTCCATCACTGGCTGCGACAGCAACGGCAGACGGAACCACCGCTTCATTCCACGGGGTACCGCATCCCTGAACAGCTGGGTGCCGGCGAGGCCACTGATGCGTTCCCGGTCGCCGGGAAGGGCGTTGTCTGGTCCCCTGGACCATGGGTGGGAATCGGGAGAATCCGGCACCGTGGAGGCGTTCAGGAGTTCTCCGTTGGCGCGATCCGGCTGATGGGGTTTCATCAGCTGCAGCAACGTCAACCGCGAAGCCAGCCAGAAGGTGCATTGATGCAGATCGGAGAGTTGCCGGATGGTACGGACGGCGGCACCGAAGCCGCGCTCCCGGAATGCATCTGCTGCCGGTGCAGCGCCGCCCAGGAAGCTGAAGACCGTGTCGCCGCCACCACCGGAGTAGAAGCAGTGCAGACCTTCGCGCGCTGCGACGGCGTCCATGATTCGGTCCACCGCGTGCTGAAGCGGGCCGATGCCCGGAATGACACTCCACGGTGGAACGGGATCATCGAAGCGCGCGCTGTCGACGTCCAGCACCTCGACATGCAAGTCGGTGCCAAGCCCGTGCGCCACTGCTTCTGCATAGAGGCGCTCGTCGGCACCGGGCAGGGTGGGGACGAGTGTTGCGCAGTGGACCCTGGCAGATGTCCCTTGCAGGCATGTGGCCACGATGGACGAGTCGAGCCCGCCGGATAGTTCCACCAGGGCGGTCCCGTCCACGGAGGCCCAGCTGCCGACTGTCCTTCTCACTACGGTTCGGAGCTCCGCAGCTGCGCTGTCGATGCTGGTCTGGCGGCGGGCAGGCGCAACAAAGTCCCACGGGGACCATGCCTGTTCGACGGCAGGCTCGGTGCCATGCAGCCGGAGAGTGCATCCCGGCAGCAGTTCCCGGATGCGCGACAGCCCCGTACGCTCAGATTTCACGTATGTGTAGGCAAGGAAATGGGCGATGAAGTTCCAGTCGATCCGCCTCTCGTAGAGGTTCAGTCGTGTTGCGATCGAAATGTCAGAAGTGGCGAAACCGCAACCGTCGGAGAACGAATGGATGCATGGGACGCCTCCGGAAGGATCGCGCGTCATGCAGAGTGGCGACGCTTCGTCCACGGCAGGCTGTACGAGCAGATACTCTCCCCAGCATTGCCCGATTAGCGATGAGCCTGCACTTCCGGGAACGAGCGAGGTGATGAAGTCCGACTCTTCGCGAAGTGGCGTGCCGTCGCGGAGGAAGACGTGCCCGATGATGATGCCGCCGCCCGGGATCCGAAGTGTCGGCGTGTCCTGCGATGCAAACAGTGTTGCGCCTGTGCAGGCATGGCGCTTCTTCAACCCGATGCCACGGAGCCGTTCTGGCGCTTCGGTGAAATCATCGCGGGATCCGGCGGTGCGTCCCTCCAGCAGCAGGATGTAGCGACAGCCCATCACACAACCTTGATGACCGTGTACGCCATGGCATTGCCAACCGCTTCATTGAGCGCGATGTCTCCCGCCTGGACCCAGCAGTGCGCGGAGAATGGTTCGTGAGTGACCCCGAGCACGATGTCGGAACGGAAATGGCGTCTCGCAAGGAACCTTGAGAGCGCAATGGAATCCAGCAGGCAATTGGTTGCGATCGGGATGTACGGGCGGGCCCGGTTGAAGATGCATGCGGCCTGCAGAAGTTGTTGCTCGTGTGCTGGCCCGGATGCATCGGTCCGCGGCGGGCACCGCTGTCTCCTGTACCTGGCGGCTCTGTCGAGGACTTCCTTGAAGGGCTTTGCCCTGATCTGCCGTCGGCATGTCCATATGGTGGTCATCAGCTCCGGAACCGCAGTCATTCCAGAGCCTGCATGGAGGACGGGAATCTCCAGTGCGCTGCGCAAAGGGGCGCGGGCCTGCCCTGGCGGCATGTCGTGATCGAGGGGTTTGCCGGGTGTCAGTATTTTGCGCTTGACAAGCATGGGTATGGCGGCTCCTGCGCCTTTGGCTCCCGCCGCGTACGCAATGAATGCCCGTTCCAGATCACCCGGAAGACAGAAGTACAGGTCGGTCTCGATGTCGAGGAATACCGCGTGGCCGTCGATCACGCAGCATGAAAGGTTGTCCCGCATCCTGTATGGCATGTCTTGTCCCCGAAAGGGGGCGCATCTGTTGATGCGCCCCTTGCCGGTCAGCGGTCCGACATGCCGGGCCAATCCCTGCCGAGCGGCTCATCCATTCCCACGGCGAAGCCCTGCGTCTCGACGCTGGCGATGCCGAGCACTTTGTCGTGACCGAGCGGCTCACCCGAGCTGATCGGGGTGCCCTGGGTTTCGGTGCTGGCGACGCCGAGCACGATGTTGTCTTCGGGCGACTTGGTGCAGGTGTTTTCGAGGGTGTTCATCTCCATCTCCTTCGATTGCGTCATGGCTGTCCCATGACGAGTTCAGGCTAGGAGAGTGGAATTTTGATTTTCAAGTAATTCTTGCGTGGTGCTTCGCTAATTCTCTCTGCCCCGTGATGCCTGTCCTGGAATTCCGGCTTCTGCCCGGAGTTCTTCGTTGCTGCAGACGGACGCGGCGGACTCACGGATGCTGGTTCTGCCGCGTGTGAAGGCAGTGCAGTAGACGCTGAAATGGCTGGTGCGCAATCGCACGATGCGCACGAAAGAGCGCTGCCAGAATCAGTTGAAAAGGTCGCTGTTGTCGCCCAGCGAAGCCACGATGTGCGGTACCAGTTGCTTGCGGCGCTCGTGATAGGCGCTCAATCCGGCGCTGAGCGATCCGATGTCGCATTCTTGCCAATGCCGGATCAGCGCTGAAAGTTCTTCGCAGGCGTCGTCGACACGTCCGGCCCGACGTATCGGTGCCAGCCTGTCGTTTGCCTGCTTCACGGCTTGATGCAGGGACCGGTGATCCGTCGCCCTGGCGATCGAGTCGAAAAGATGCCAGGTCAGATTGGGGATATCGTCCTCGGTCGAGACAACTCTTGAATCCGTGGCCGCGAGGGGCGTGACTTCGATACCGATTTCGCACGCCATCAGCAGCAGACGCCGCATCCAGTCGTACAGGTCGCGGAGTGCAACTTCGGTGAGCAGGGGAACATAGAGACCGCTGCGGGCGTGGTCGGCGATCAGGCCTTCTCCGACCAGGCGATACAAGGCGAACCGGACCGGCGTGGCGCTTGTGTGGAATTCCTCGGCGATGGTGGCCGGATCGATCCGTTGCCCGGGAACGTAGCGCCCAGATCGCAGCGCACGCCTGATCTCGCGGTACAGGAAAGCACTTTTCGATTGGATCGCACTCATCGCAAAACTCCATGTTTGCGAAGGCGGCCGCTTTGGACGCGATGTTACAAACCAGTCAGTGCGGACGCAATTGTTATTGAATAATTGCGAGCAAATTTCGTGCTGGAACTCATGAGGCGTGTTGTGCAAGTCCGCTGTCGTGCAGCGTGCCAACGTTGCGTCTGCTTGCCGGCGCCGATTCCGGAAACCAGGGTGTCAGGGACAACGGCCTGCCCGATCACGGCGCAGCACCGGGACCGGGCAGGGGCGGACAGCCAGCGTTGCCGGAATTGCTACGCGTTCTTCCTGGCCGCTTCGGCGGCAGCCTTCTCGACGTTGAAGCCGTCGGCGTTGTCGAAGACGCCCATGAAGCCGGGGACGGTCGCCTCTCGCGACCAGTCGCGCTGGAGCTCGCAGTAGAGCTGGACGCGGCTGATCAGCTTGGCGCCAGCCTGTTCGATCCGACGAAGTGCCGCCTCGTGGGCAGCCAGCGACGTGCCGCCGACGGCATCGACGGGGACGTAAACCTCGTAACCCTCCCGCGTCGCGTCCAGGGCAGGAAACGTCAGGCACGCCTCGGTCCAGAGCGCCGTCATGATCAGCTTCTTGCGCCCGGTCGCCACGACTGCCTGCTTGAACTCGGTGTCCTCCCAGCTGTTGATCGAGGTTCGATCGTAGGTGGGGTAATCGCCGAGCACCGCCGCCAGCTGCGGGATCGGGGGCTTGTTCTTGCCGGTGGCGATGTTCACGGTCGAGTGGACGATCGGCAGCTTGTAGTTCACCGCGGCCTTGGCCGTGCTGACGATGTTGAACACCAGCTCGTCGCGGTCCATCGAGCGGATCGAACTGACCTGGATCGGTTGGTAATCGATGATGATGAAAGCCGCGTTCTCGGGCGTGAGCAGGTGGTCGCTGGCGGGGTCGCGGATCATTTCGCTGGTCATGGTGCTTGCTCCTGTCGGTGTCGTTGCGGTTGTGGAGCGGACTTGCTGCGAATGGGAAGCCAGCGCCCCCGCGGTCGAACCGGAACGTGAAGCTTTCCATCCGGTGGCGGTGCGCGGTAGTACCGTTTCGCGCCAAGCTGTGTCGCGCACACGGCAACGCTGGAACGGATAACGGTGTGCAAGAATTTGTCCCGTGACCGGGATTGCCATGTTGGATATCGAAGAGCTGCGCACATTCGTCGAGGTTGCCGATTCGGGTGGCGTATCACCAGCCGCGCGACGACTGGGAATCTCCAGGTCCATCGTCATCCGACGGCTGAAACGGCTTGAGGCGGAGTTGGGCGTGCAGCTGTTGGTGCGCGCCACTCGCGACTTCGTGCTGACCGGGGCGGGTGCCACCTTTCGCGAACATGCCGCCCGCGCTTGCGCCGCGATCGACCAGGCCTGTGAAGACATCCTTCCCGCGGGCGATCTGCGTTAGCGTCTACCATCACCCGCAACACAAGCAGCCCGCTCCGGAAGAATTTCATCATGACCAAAGCGTCCGATCTGTTCATCCAGTGCCTGGAGGAAGAGGAGGTGGAATATATTTTCGGGGTTCCCGGCGAGGAGAATCTCGACATGCTCGACAGCCTCAGCCGCTCCACCAGCATCCAGCTGATCCTGACCCGGCACGAACAGGCCGCCGGCTTCATGGCCGCGACCTATGGCCGGCATACCGGCAAGACCGGAGTGTGCATGGCGACGCTGGGACCGGGCGCGACCAATCTGGTCACCGCCGCCGCCTATGCGCAGCTTGGCGGCATGCCGATCCTGATGGTCACCGGGCAAAAGCCGATCAAGAAGTCGAAACAAGGTCGCTTCCAGATCCTCGATGTGGTCGGCATGATGAAGCCGCTGACCAAGTTCACTCATCAGCTCGCCAGCGCCGACAACATCCCCAGTCGGGTGCGCGAGGCTTTCCGGCTCGCCGAAGAGGAGAAGCCCGGCGCGACGCATATCGAGTTTCCCGAGGATGTCGCCGCCGAGAAGACCGAATCGGTGCCGTTCAAGCGCAGCCACACGCGGCGCCCCAGTGCTGATGTGAAGTCGATCCGCGCTGCGGTGCATGCGCTTGAAAACGCCAGGTCGCCGATCCTGGTGATCGGCGCAGGCGCCAACCGCACCATGACCAGCCGGATGCTGCTCCAGTTCATCGAGAAGACCGGCATCCCGTTCCTGACCACTCAGCTCGGCAAGGGCGTGATTGACGAGCGCCACCCCAAATTCGTCGGCTGCGCGGCCCTGTCGGCAGGCGATTTTGTCCACCGTGCGGTCGAGGCCGCCGACCTGATCGTCAATATTGGTCATGACGTGATCGAGAAGCCGCCGTTCTTCATGCATGCGGGCGGCGCGCAGGTGATCCATGTCTCGTCCAGGACCGCCGAGGTCGATCCGGTCTATTTCCCGCAGATCGAGGTGATCGGCGACATCGCCAACGCGATCTGGCAGATCAAGCAGGACATCGTTCCCAATGGGGGCTGGACGTTCGACGCGATGCTGGCGGCGCGCAAGGGCCAGGTCGCGCACACCGCGTCGATCTCTAGCGATGCACGTTTCCCCATCTTCCCGTCATTCCTGGTCGAACAGGTCCGCGCGGCGATGCCCGAAGACGGCATCATCTGCCTCGACAACGGGGTGTACAAGATCTGGTTCGCGCGCGACTATCCGGCTTACCGCCCCAATACCGTGCTGCTCGACAATGCGCTCGCCTCGATGGGCGCGGGCCTGCCCTCGGCCATGGCCTCGGCGATGGTCTATCCCGATCGCAAGGTGATGGCGATCTGCGGCGATGGCGGTTTCATGATGAACAGCCAGGAGATGGAAACCGCCGTTCGCTTGAAGCTCAACCTCACCGTGCTGATCGTCAACGACAACGGCTACGGCATGATCCGCTGGAAGCAGGCGGACATGGGCTTCAAGGACTGGGGGTTGACCTATGGCAACCCCGATTTCGTCAAGTACGCGGAAAGCTATGGCGCGTCCGGCCATCGTGCTGAAAGCGCCGAGCATCTCAAGCAGTTGCTCGCGCATACCTGCGACACGCCTGGCGTCCATCTGATCGAGTGCCCGGTCGACTATTCGGAGAACGACCAGATCCTCAACATCGACATCAAGAAGCTGTCGAAAGAACTGTAATCGCTGTCCCGTTCTTCGGCTTTCGCCGGAAAGCGGGATGCGCCCCCGGGAGTTTCGAATGACCAAGCTCAAGTCCGTCTATCCGCTCTATCTCAACAATGTGGCGCAGCAGCCGAACACCGATCTCGCAGTGACCGACAAGTTCACCGGCGAGGTCGCGTTCCGCGTCGCGCGGGCCGATGTCGCGACGATCGATACGGCGATCGCGGGCGCGGTCGAGGCGGCAGGACCGATGGCGCGGATGGCGAGCTACGAGCGCCAGGCGGTGCTCACCCATTGCGTCGCCCGCTTCACCGAGCGGTTCGACGAGCTTGCCTACGCGCTGTGCGTCGAGGCGGGCAAGCCGATCAAGGACAGCGAGGGCGAGGTCAGCCGACTGATCGACACCTTCCGCATCGCCGCCGAGGAGTCGGTGCGGATGAACGGCGAGGTCCAGGCGCTCGACATCTCGGCGCGCGCCAAGGGCTATCAGGGCATGTGGAAGCGCGTGCCCATCGGACCGTGTTCCTTCATCTCGCCGTTCAACTTCCCGCTCAACCTGGCCGCGCACAAGATCGCGCCGGCGCTCGCGGTGGGCTGTCCGTTCGTGATGAAGCCGGCGAGCCGGACCCCCTTGGGCGCGATCATCATCGGCGAAGTGCTTGCCGAGACCGACCTGCCCAAGGGCGCATTCTCGATCCTGCCCACCAGCCGCGACGGTGCCGACCTGTTCACCACCGACGACCGGCTCAAGCTGCTCTCGTTCACCGGATCGCCCGATGTCGGCTGGGATCTCAAGACGCGCAGCGGCAAGAAAAAGGTGGTGCTCGAACTCGGCGGAAATGCCGCAGTGATCGTCGATGCCGATGCCGATCTCGACGATGCGCTCGAACGCGTCATCTTCGGCGCTTTCTACCAATCGGGGCAAAGCTGTATCGGGGTGCAGCGCATCATCATCCACGCCGATGTCTACGACCGCTTCCGCGACATGCTGGTCGCCAGGACGAAGACGCTGGTGGCGGGCGACCCCAAGCAGCGCGACACGTTCATCGGCCCGATGATCGATGTCAAGGAAGCGACACGGCTCGAGACCTGGATCAACGAGGCGGTCGCCGCCGGCGGCACCCTGCTCTGCGGCGGCAGCCGCGACGGCGCGATGCTCGACGCTACCCTGCTCGAAGCCGTGCCTGCCCACACCAAGATCGTCACCGAAGAGGCGTTCGGACCTGTCGCGGTGCTGTCAAGCTTCACCGATTTCAATGCCGCACTCGCCGAAGCCAACGACTCGAAATTCGGATTGCAGGCGGGCGTCTTCACCCGCGACCTGTTCAAGATGTTCGACGCCTGGGATCGTCTCGATGTCGGCGGCGTGGTGATCAACGACGTGCCCAGCTACCGCGTCGACAACATGCCCTATGGCGGGGTCAAAGATTCGGGCCTGGGCCGCGAAGGCGTGCGTTTCGCGATGGAAGACATGACCGAAATCCGCAACCTGGTGATTCGCCGATCGTAAGGCGCCCGGGAAAGGACAGGATCGATCAGGCGATTGCGCCACCGTCGGCGGTCAGGATGGCGCCCGTAATTACGCTCGCCGCGGGACTTGCAAGAAAGACTACTGCGTTCGCGATTTCACGCGGCTCGCCGTAGCGCCCCAAGGACGTCAGGCTTCGCTGGAGATCGGCAGCCGCGCCGTCCGCCGGATTTGATTCCGTATTGGTCGCCCCGGGCTGCACGAGATTCACTGTGATGCCGCTGGGACCGAGCTCGCGCGAAAGGCCACGAGTGAAGGAGGTAAGTGCCGCCTTGGACATCGCATAAACAGTGATGCCCGGGAAGGGGACCCGCTCTCCCAGGGCCGAACCGATGGTGACGATGCGTCCTCCTTCGGAGAGGTGCGGGATTACTGCCTTCGCAAACAGCACCGGCGCTCGTACGTTGACATCCATCACGGCCTGATATTCGTTCACATCAAGGTCGGCGATCATTCCGTTGTGGCCGATGGCCGCGCTATTGACGAGAATATCGAGTCCGCCGAGTTTCGATACGGCTTCGCCCACCGAACGCGTGATGGCGTCCGGGTCGGTGCTATCGGCCTGGATGGCGACTGCGCGACGCCCCGTTTTCGTGATTGATCCGGCCACCGCATCGGCCTTCCCGGCCGAATGCTGGTAGGTGAATGCAACGTCGGCGCCGTTCTCTGCCAGCGCCAGTGCGATAGCAGCCCCGATGCCCCGCGACCCACCGGTTACCAACGCACGCTTGCCTTTCAGATCGATCATGGCTGTGTCCTCTTCTACGTGGTGATTCAATGGCCACGTGTTGTGTGGAGAGATTGAGGCATGAACCTTCTCATCCAGCTGCGGTGCGCGGTAGCCCTGTTTCCCGGCAGGCTGTGTCCCGCACATGGGAACGCTGGAGCGGGCGACGCGCGTTTGCTCAAATAGTCGAACTACTACCGTCCTTGGAGTAGGTGACAGGGCGCATCGTGCCGGCGTGGGGGAACTTCCCTTGGCGATAGGCGGAGTAGTAGCCGGCCAGTTCCTCCTGGGACCCGGCGATGAACGGTCCCTTTGCAACCACCGAAATATTCTGTGGCTGTCCGGCGTAGAGCAATACTCGAGCGCCACCTTCACCCGCCCGCAACGCAAGCGCGCTGTCGCCGTCGCCCATGGGTCGCGTCCAGCCCACCGTACCTTTGGCAAGTGTTTCGGCTCTGGTGCCGGCCTCCACCTCGCCGTCGATCACCACCACAAACGCGTTGTAGGAGGCAGGGAGATGCGATGCGAAGGTGGCGCCTGGCTCCAACCGGATATTGATCAATGTCACCGGAACAGCGTTCAACGCACGTGCCGCCGCGTCCCCTGACTTGCCGCTGTAGACCGTTGCCAGCACGCCTGGCTCAGCGTGCACAGGCATCTCGTCGCGGCGCAGGATCTGCACCCGCGGCGGCATGTTGCGCTGCGCCTCAGGCAGGATCAGCCAAAGCTGGAACAGACGCATACCGGTGGAGACCATCGCGTTCTCGGAATGGACGATGCCGCTGCCGGCCGTCATCCATTCGACATCGCCTTCCTCCAGCCGCCCGCCGGTGTCCGCCATCGTGCCGTTGAGCATGAAGGTGACGGTCTCGAGCCCGGCATGGGGGTGCGACTCCCCGAAGCTTCCTCCGTCGGTGATGTTGTCATCGGCCATGAGGAAGAAAGGATCGGTCGCGGGCAGATCGCCCGGCGCTATCACCAGCGCGGCCTTGTGCCTGTCGCCGCCGAAGCCCGGACCCAGTGCAGGTATCGTGCTGACACGATCAATCGATCTCTCAAACATTGGCCAAGTCCTTCTCGTGGTGTAGGGCGGTTCTCGTCATGAATTGACGCCGCCTCGGTATTGCTGCCCATTATCCGGACCTACCTGACGTTGATCTAGATACCCGTTCGAGAACCCAGCATTGCTCAATGCGCAACCCGAATATTGGCACCTGGCCGTCTATCGTTGCGCGATGCCAGATCACCTCGACAGCCAGCGTGAGCGTCGCCCGACGAGAAGATTCCGCGACTTTCTGGAGGAGGAAGTTGTGGAATTCCCCGTGCATGAACGCTCTCCCGTACCCGGATCGCCCGCAACGCCGACGCATGGGCCAACAACTCGGCTGGCCTACGCGTTTGTCGCAGTGCTGGTTGGGATAACTGCGGGTTTAAGCAGCGCGCTGGTGAGTGTCAACACGCTCCAACTGCAACAAATACTGGATCTGAGCGCACATCAGGTGGCGTGGCTATCGACCTGTTATGTGATGAGCGCTGTCTCTGCCAACTTGCTGTTGATCAAGGTTCGACAGCAATACGGCCTGCGTCGCTTCGCCTTGGCATTCCTGAGCCTGCATGCCGTCCTGGCGCTGATACTGGTGTTCGTGCCGGGCTTTGAGGCAACGTTGTTGGTACGCGCGATCAGCGGGTTCGTCGCGGTAGCACTGATACCGCTTTGTCTCTTCAACATGATGCAGGCTTTTCCTGCAAGATGGCGTTTGCGGGGTCTGGTTCTGGGCATCGGAGTGACGCAATGCGCCATACCTTTGGCGCACGTCCTTTCGCCATCATTACTTGCCAGCCAGGGATGGCGCTCATTGTTTCTACTCGAGGCGGGACTCGCTCTGCTTTCACTTGCGGCACTGGGGATGCTGCGCCTGCCGCCGGCAGAGCGAGTTCGCGTTTTCCAGCCGCTCGACTTATTGACTTTCGTTCTGATGGGCAGCGGCCTGGCACTGATCGCTGCTATGCTGGGCTTGGGCCGATGGGAGGGGTGGTTTCAGGTTAGGTGGATAGTCGCGTCGCTTTTCATCGCCATACCGGCGTTGGTGTTAGCAGGTGCGATTGAGACGTCTCGCCAGACGCCCCTGTTGAACCTTCGTTGGCTCGGGCGTGGAGACGTTGCGCGCTTCGCTGTAGCAATATTCATGGCGCGGATTGTATTGGCAGAGCAGGCATTCGCGATCGGCGTGGTGAGGGAACTGGGTGGTACGGCGCAGCAACTTGCCATGCTATCGATAGCTATGTTGGGCGGAGCCGTCGCTGGGGTTCTCATCAGCGCCCTCACAGTGAATGCCGAGAAGCTTGCCAGGCCAATGATGCTGTCGGTAGGAATCATCGCCCTTGCCGCTTTTGTCGACAGCGTGTCGGATGGCCCGCATCATCTGCAGCGCTTCTACATGACTCAGGCCGCTATCGCTTTTGCGGGGACGTTCTTTCTGGGCCCCGCACTACTACTGGGCATCACCAACGCACTGCAACACGGCAGCAGGGAGCTGATCAGCTTCATCGTCCTGTTCGGAATCGTCAACGCGCTTGGCGCGCTCGCGGGTCCAGCGCTGCTGGGAACCCACAATGACTGGAGCCGGGCGGTCGGCGGAACCACACTGGACGCGATGTTGGGCACGTCGCGCCTGGTAGCCGTGATCGCCGGGTTCACGACGATCTACCTGGCGATCCTGCTCGCCCTGAGGATACGGCGGAGGTTGGCAGAACTGTGGGGCCAATGCGCCGCGGAGCAGACTTCTCAACCGGCGCCGGCAGGCACGCCCATTGCACAGTCGATCGACAGCCGCTGGCGACCACCTCGACCCGGTAACGCTTTGGCTGCTGCGTTTACCGCCCTTGCATTGCTTGGTGTTGCGCTGATTGTGGCCGCTTGGTACCTGCCGGTCTCAAGCGCAGTCGATCTGCTCAGACCTCCGGGGTGATCCTGTCGTACAGGAAGTTCACCAGCGCTCGCACCCTCGCGATACGGGATCGTGCGGCCGGCATGAAAATATGCAGATCGGCGCCTTCGTGTGGATAGGCAGGCAGCACCGCTTCCAGCTCGCCTCGCGCCAGCAAATCCTCAACCATGAACTTCGGAACGACGGTCATGCCTAGATCTGCACGTGCGGCGGCCAGGAGCATTTGCCCGTTACTGGTGCGGAAGCCGGAGTTCATGCGCACATGCTCCCAGCCCCCCGCCCCTCGGAAGCGCCAATGACCAGTATCGACAGCATGGAGCAGGGCATCGTGCGAGGTCATTTCAGAGGGGCTGTTCGGTCGTCCTCGTGCATCTAGATAGCCCGGGCTAGCGACGACTACCCAATCGACCCTGGCGAGTTTGCGCGTGATGAGTGTCTGGTCCGAGACAGCACCCACCCAGATCGAGAGGTCATAGGCTTCGGCGGTCATGTCCGCCAGACGATCCTCGAAGCGAATGTCGAACTGGACGCGCGGATGGAGCAGCGCAAACTCGGCGAGCAGCGGCGCAAGCACAAACTCGCCGAACGCAGTCTGGACCTGGATGCGGAGCTGGCCGGAAACCTCAGTCGTCAGCTTGTTGACGACTTCGTGCGCCGACTCCAGTTCCGCCAAGCCGGCGCCAGCGCGTGCGTGGTACTCGCGGCCGATATCGGTCGGCGTCGTACCTCTCGGCGTTCGGGTCAGCAATTGAGCGCCGAGGACGGCCTCCAGGCGACTGACGCGGCGGCTGACGATGGACTTGGCGATGCCAAGGCGTGCGGCAGCATTTGCAATGCCTCCTGTCTCGACCACCTCGACGAACGCAATGACATCCAGCAAGTCAACGGGTGCGCGTTCCGACATCAGCAACTCCATCTTCCATATTGCGTGGCTAGTGCAACGCTACAGAATCGCTAACCTGAGCGAAAGGTTGCGCAAGCACAGCCTACAGACCCAGGCAACTTCCCGATGGAGACCGCCGATGGCCCGCTCGAGAAAATTGAACATTCACCTGTCTGCCAAGCGCGTGCACGCATGACCACTCAAGCACGCGCAGCCGTGATCGAACAAAAGGACAACCCCTTCGTCATGCGCGATGTCACCATTGATGATCCCCGGCCGGACGAGGTGCTGGTCCGGATGGTTGCGACAGGAATCTGCGCGACAGACGCGCACGTCCGCCAGCAGTTGTTGGCAGCGCCATTGCCGGCAATTCTGGGTCACGAGGGCGCGGGCATCGTTGAGCGCGTCGGATCAACGGTGAGTCACCTGAAGCCCGGCGACCACGTCCTGCTTTCCTACCATTCATGCGGGCAGTGTAAGCCCTGTCTGTCCGCTCACCCTGCCTATTGCGACAAAGTCTGGGAGGCCAACTTCGCAGGTGCCAGACTGGACGGATCCATCGGCGTCAGTGCGCAAGACGCGAGCGATCTCCATGCTCATTTCTTCGGCCAATCCTCGTTCGCCACCTATGCGCTTGCCCACCAGCGCAACACCATCAAGGTGCCAAGCGACATTCCACTGGAAATCCTCGGGCCGCTCGGCTGCGGCTTGCAGACCGGGGCGGGTGCGATATTGACAGCGATGAAGGTTCCGGTCGGCGCCACTGTCGCTATCTTCGGCGTCGGCGCGGTCGGTCTTGCCGCGATCATGGCCGCCAAGGTGGCTGATGCCGCCACCATCATCGCCGTCGACGTGAATGAGCCAAGGCTGAAGCTTGCGAAGGAGCTTGGTGCGACACATGTCGTCAACGCAGCGGGTGGAGTGGACGTGTCCGCAGCGATTCGACAGATCGAACAGCGGGGCGTCGAGTTCGTCCTGGACACCAGCGGGCGTGGGTCGAATCTTGATGCGGGCGTTGGCGCCCTCGCGCCGCTGGGTCATTTCGGCTTCGTTGCGTTCAACGCCCACTCGGGGGCGACCGTCGACGCGTCGCGCCTGTCAGTCGGGCAGACGCTGCAGGGAATTATTCAGGGCGACGCCGTGTCGGCGCTGATGATTCCCGAACTGATCGGGCTGTATCGCAGCGGTCGTTTCCCGTTTGACCGGCTCATCACCTTCTACGACTTCTCTGAAATCAACCAGGCGTTCGACGACGTTGCCGCAGGCCGCGTCATCAAGGCCGTGCTGCGCTTCTAGATTCCGGCTGACTGATTGGTCTGCCCCCACGTTCAACAAAGAGTAGGAAGCCAACCATGTGTGACAACCACCAGAAGCCGATCACGGCATCCGATACCCCCGCGTTTTTCGGCATCGACCGTTACGGCTTTCCGGAAGCGGGTGAGCATCCCCTCGACCCGCCCGAATATTACCCCCCGTACTTCTGGAGCGAGCGCTTCAAGAAGCTCGGCTATCACTGCGAGGAGCTGCGCGACGGCTTCTACTGGGTCACCAGCGGTGGCTATGATGCGGCATTCGTCGTAACGGACGAAGGCGTGATCGCGATTGACGCTCCGCCGACGCTCGGCGAGAACATGCTGGCCGCGATCGAGGAGGTCACCGACAAGCCGGTGACGCATGTGATCTACAGCCATTGGCACACCGACCATATCGGCGCCGCCTCGGTCTACGGACCGGACGTCGAGATTGTCGCGCACAAAATCACCAAAGAGCTGCTGGAGCGGTTCCCGGATCCGGGCCGGCCGCTTCCGACCCTGACATTCGACAAGGAACATACGCTGACAGTCGGCGGCGTCACCCTGGAGCTGTCTTACAAGGGCGAGAACCACTGCCCCGGCAACATCTTCATCTACGCGCCAGCCCAGAAGGTGCTGACCTGCATCGACATCATCAGCCCTGGCAGTGCCACCTTCATGCACTGCGACGCCTCCCAGAACATCACCGCCTGGTATGAGGCCCAGCACCAGATCATGGAGTACGACTTCGACTTCCTCGTCGCCGGTCATCACATGAAGTACGGCACGCCGGAGCTGGTCAAGGAGTCGATCGAGTACTTCGCTGACATTCTTGAAGGCGCACAGGCGGCCATCGATATTTACTCGCGATCCGACCGGCTTATGGACATCATTCTAAAGCCGGGGCTGGACCGCTTCTGGGTTGGGTCCGAGAACTGGATCAACTCGATGACCAACTACGCGACCAAACACGTGCTCGAGAAGAAGACCAGCAATGGCATGCTCTGGTCCGAGCGTCTGGCCGGCGTGACCACGCAGACCAAGTATCACGCCTATACCGTCATGGAGTCGATCCGCCTCGAGCGGCCGCGTCCCAACTACCGGCTGCGCGGCGAGAACCCACCGCCGTTCCTCGCCTGACCTGACAGGATCCGGATCAATCATTGATGACCACGTACTCTGCCAATAACTGGATCGACGGCCACTTCGCCTCTTCGTCGAAGCGCAGCAACTCCATCAATCCAGCAACCTACGAATCCATCGGAGACTACCCGGATGAAGGCGGTGCTGCTGCCGCTGCTGCTATCACTGCTGCCTCCCGCGCTTTTCGCGGCACGGGCTGGGCGCACGACACCGAACTTCGCGCCAGGGTTCTCGACCAGATGGCGGCGGCGATCGAAAGGAACCGGGATCGGCTGATTGACATCCTTTCGCTCGAGAACGGCAAGGTTCGTGGCGAAGCTGCACTTGAAGTCGATGGGAGCCCCAGCAAGTTGCGCTACTGGGCCGCGATGGCGCGCACGGAAGCGGGACGCGCCACGCAGCCGCGACCGGGCAGCCTTTCCATCATCCTGCGCCAGCCCATGGGTGTGGCAGGCGTGATCGTGCCTTGGAACTCGCCGGTCATCCTGGGGACCAGATCGTTCGCGCCGGCCCTGGCGGCAGGGTGCACGGTGGTGGTGAAGATGTCCGGCCAGGTCGCGCAGACTGCGGCCGTGCTGGCAGAGATTTTGGCCGAGGTGAAAGATCTTCCGGCCGGCGTCATGAACATCTTCGCGGAGAGCGGATCAGAGGGCGGCGCGCTGTTGGTGGAAAGTGCGGATGTGCCAACGATCAGCTTTACAGGAAGCACGAAGACTGGGGCGCTTATCGGGGCGGCCGGCGCGCGCCGGATGAAGCGTTTTGGACTCGAACTGGGCGGCAAGGCGCCCATGATCGTGTTCGATGACGCTGAGGTTCAGCCCATGCTGCCTGTGCTCGAGAAGGCGCTGACGGTTTTCGCCGGGCAGTTCTGCATGACCGGTTCCCGGCTTCTCGTTCAGGACGCTGTCTACGACGCCGTCCGCGATGGACTTGCGGAACGGCTGCGCAACGTGCGGGTCGGACCTGCCTCCGAGCCGGCGAGCGATATGGGGCCGCTGATCGACAAGGCGAATGTCGCACGCGTCGACGAAGTCGTCAGGCAAGCCCTTGCGTCTGGTGCGGCAGCGGTCGTCAGAGGCGGAGCGGTAACCAGTGGTCCGCTGGCGAAGGGAGCGTTCTTCCGCCCCGCCATGCTCGAGGTCACCGACAACAGCCTGGCGATCGTGCGGGAAGAAACGTTCGGTCCGGTTCTCACCATCCAGCGTTTCGGCGACGAGGCTGAAGCCATCGCGCTTGCCAATGACAGCGATTACGGGTTGTCAGCCAGCGTCTGGACTCGCGATATCGACCGCGCCCTGCGCGTCGCCGGGGCGCTGGAGGCGGGCAGCGTCTTTGTGAATGATTGGGCGAAGGTGTATGACGGCACGGAAGAGGGTGGGTTCAAGCAATCGGGTCTGGGCAGGCTCAACGGGCATGCTGCGCTTGATGACTTCATCGAGTACAAGCACATCGCGTTGAAGCCTGGTCTGGCTGGACACTCGACAGGTCCGGCGCGCTGAGACTGCAGTCTGAACCGGTCCCGCGGCGCGTGCCGATCGGGTGTGTAGCCATTTTATCCATCATGTTCACAGAGGCTGAAATGACCGAGAAACCTGCAGTTCGGATTTCATACGAGGATAAAGGCCACAAGGGTCGCTTTGTCGCCCGTATCACTGGTGTCGACGGAGAGGGCGAACTGACCATCTCGAAAGTTTCGGATGTGTTGGTCATTGCAGACCACACCTTCGCGCCCGATACGCTCCGCGGCACGGGCGCCGCCTTAGCGCTGGTCGAGGCCCTGATCGCGGACGCCCGCGCCAAGGCTTATCGCGTCATGCCCCTTTGCCCCTACGTGCGAGCGCAGTCGCTGAAGCATCCGGAGTGGGCCGATGTCATTCAGCATTGAGGCGGGTGACGCTCTTTCGATCGCGATGCTGTTCCTCGCGCGTGCGCGCCTCGGAACACTCTGCAGTGAGTGATGGTTCTTGGCGGCGAGCCCGTCGGAGAGCGGATGTCAGGTGGTTGTGACCGTGTGGCTGCAACCCCGAAGCTGCCGATCGGCAACAACCACCGGAGGTGCGTGTCATGCCGCCTCTGCAGCAAGACGCGTGTCGATCGAGACACCGCTCTTGATCGCCAGCGTCACCGGTGTGCGTTCGGCGATATCGGCGAGCTTCGCCCGTTGTTGGTCGTCCAGTCCGACGATCTCCAGCACGCGCTCGATGCGATCCGCACCACCTTCGCGCGGCCGCAGGTAGCGCAGTTGCACGTCCAGCGCGACCAGCGGCCACTGTTTGCGCTCGGCATACATCCGCAGCGTCATCAACGTGCACGCACCAAGCGCGCCGAGCAGCAGGCCGAACGGTCGAGGGCCAGCGTTCTGCCCGCCTAGAGCCTCGGGTTCGTCGGCGACGATCGCGTGCCCATCGATACGCATCGTCACCGCATAGGGCACATCGCCGATACGGGCCTGTGCCCGGCCGAGAATGAGGCTGGCATGTCGTTTCGTGTCGTCCGTCATCGCTGGCCTCACGGCTTGTCTGGCGCCGGACGCATGGGATCGTCGGGCAGGGGGATGAACTCGGCATCGTCGGCATCGGGCAACTTCATGCGGCCGGCCTTCCAGTCCGCTGCAGCCTGTGCCAGCCGCTCCTTCGATGACGACACGAAGTTCCAGTAGAGGAAACGCTCGCCGACGGGCTCCCCGCCGAGCGCCATCACCGTCGAATGCTCAACGGCCCGCAGTCGTGATGCGTCCTTGCCCAGGACCAGCATCCTGCCGGCGGTATGGGTGACGCCGTCGAGTTCCACCGCACCGGTGGCGACGTACACGGCGCGCTCGGAATAATCGGCGGGTATTTCCGCCGTCGCGCCTGCGTCCATGTCGAGGTGCGCGTAGAACTGCGGCGAATGCGTCGCTGCGGCCGCGGTGAGGCCGTAGGCGGTGCCTGCGATGAGCTGCCCGTGCACACCACCGTCGCTCCACTGCGGCAGGTCGTCGCCGGCGTGGTGCGAAAAGCCGGGATCCATCTCTTCGTACTCGGCCGGCAGCGCGACCCAGGCCTGGATGCCGTGCAGGTGGTCGCCCTGCGCCCGCGCGCGCTCGAACCGTTCGCTGTGCGTGATGCCGCGGCCGGCGGTCATCCAGTTGACTTCCCGCGGGCGGATCGCCTGTGCGTACCCCAGGCTGTCGCGATGCATCATCTCCCCGGAAAACAGGTAGGTGACGGTGGACAGGCCAATATGCGGATGCGGCCGCACGTCGGCGCTGCGGTCCACACCGGCCGGGATGTCCATGGGACCGATATGGTCGAAGAAGATGTACGGGCCGACCATGCGGCGTTTGGCGAAGGGCAGCACGCGGCCGACCTCCATGCCGCCACCAAGCTGCCGGCGCCGTTGTTCGATGATCAATTCAACCATGTCGTGTCTCCGCTCGCACGTCGCCGGCTACGTACCGGCCCGGGTCATCCCGCGCTGCCAGCGACGGGCGTATCGAGCAGCTGCTGTTCCCACAGGAACGCAATGCCGCTACCCGCGGCGTGATGCTTGAGCACCTCCACGAACTCGGCGGCGTGCTCGGTTCGTGCGTGGTCGCGATACCATTCGGACGCAACCGCCAACCAGGTCATCACATTGGCGCCGGCGGCGATCATGCGCTGGATGGCCACCTCATGGGACTCGACGGAAACCCCACCGCATGCATCGGTGACCACCGTCACGTCCCAACCTTCGCCGAGCGCGTGGATCGCCGGCATCGCGACGCAGATCTCGGTGTAGAGGCCTGCGATGATCAGCTGCTTGCGGCCGGTCGCCTTCACGGCATCGACGACCTTCTTGTCTTCCCAGGTGTTGAGGGTGGTGCGATCGATCACTTCCTGGCCGGGGAACACATCGGTGATCTGCGGAAAGATGTAGCCACCACGGCCCTCGACCACGCTGGTCAGGATGGTCGGCACGCCGAATGCCCTGGCGGACTTGGCGAGCGCCGCGGAGTTGTTGACCACCATGTGCGGGTCGTGACTGTTGAGATTCGCCAGTTGGAAGGGCTGATGATCGATCAGGACGAGCACCGAGTCTTCGGGACGAAGTAGGGAGTCAAGACCGTTGCGGAAGGGCATGGTTACATCCTCTGCAGGTAGAGTGAGGGGAGAATGATTTTTCCCCGAGGCGTGCGTGGACTGGTGGGCTGCCTCAGGGGAGATACGTTGTCACTCGCCTCCGTGGAGCGGTAGTCCGTTCTCTCGTCATGCTGTGTCGCGTAAGCCGGAACGCTGGCTGGTACTATCCATGTCCGCCCGAGTCGCGAGATCGAGAGAGCCGAGGTGGACATTGAAGATCTCAGGACATTCGTGGAAGTCGCCGATGCGGGAGGGGTTTCCCCGGCAGCGCGCCGGCTTGGCGTTTCGAAGTCCATCGTCAGCCGGCGATTGGTCCGGCTTGAGGCGGAACTTGGTATCCAGCTGCTAGCACGCACCACGCGTGGCGCGGCGCTAACCGAAGCCGGGAGTACGTTTCGGGATGCTGCGGCCAAAGCCTGCAGCGAGATCGACCTGGCCAGGGAAACCATCCTGCCCGACGGGGATCTGTTCGGGCGTTTGCGCGTCGCCGCGCCGCTTTCTTTTGGCCCGACGCACTTCGCGCCCGTGCTCGCGCAGATGGCGCAACAGCACCCGCAGCTCCACATCCATACCAGCTACACCGATCTGATCACTGATCTTGTCGCCGAGGGTTTCGATTGTGCTATTCGGGTTGGCTATCTCCCGGACTCCAACCTGATCGCAAGACGCGTCGGGCCGGTTTATGGAAGCCTTGTGGCGAGCCCTGAATACGTCAAGGCTCACGGTTCCCCTGAGGCGCCCGACGAGATCGTGGCCCACGAGGCCCTCATGCAGGGAACCGAAGCCTGGAAGTTCATGCATGGCGACGAGCTCGTCACGGTGCACCCAAGGGGGCGTTTCAAGGCCGACAACGCGACTGCGCTCGTAACCGCCGCCGTAGCAGGACTCGGTATCGCGTGGCTACCCGATACGATCATCAGTGAGTATGTGGCGTCCGGCAGGCTTGTCCGGATCATGACGCGCTATCCGCTGCCGCCGGCAGGCATTTTTGTTGTCCGCCCGCCAGGTAAGCATCCAGCACGAAAAGTAAGGGCCCTGACCGAATTGCTCATCGAGTGCTTTGATCAGGCGTCGCTGGTGCCGGAAACTGCCCCTGTCTGAGCGGTGCGATGCACCAAGCCGACTTTCTCTCTCTGCGGGGGCTGCTCAGAATCTGTGTCGCGAAAAAGGCGTCAGGGACAATTTGTCCGGCGTTGAGTGGGACCAAGGTGCCAGAGACAATTGCCTGCCCGATCACGGCGCAGGCGCCGGACCGGGCAGGGTGGACAGCCGGCGGCCGTCGCCAGCAGGGAGTGCCTACGCGTCTTTCCTGGCCGCTTCAGCGGCAGCCTTCTCGACGTTGAAGCCGTCGGCGTTTTCGAAGACGCCCATGAAGCCGGGGACGGTCGCCTCACGCGACCAGTCGCGCTGGAGCTCGCAGTAGAGCTGCACGCGGCTGATCAGCCTGGCGCCAGCCTGTTCGATGCGGCGAAGTGCCGCCTCGTGGGCAGCCAGTGACGTGCCGCCGACGGCATCGACGGGGACGTAAACCTCGTAACCCTCCCGCATCGCGTCCAGGGCGGGAAACGTCAGGCATGCCTCGGTCCAGAGCGCCGTCATGATCAGCTTCTTGCGTCCGGTCGCCACGACCGCCTGCTTGAACTCCGTGTCCTCCCAGCTGTTGATCGAGGTTCGATCGTAGGTGGGGTAGTCGCCGAGCACCGCCGCCAGCTGCGGGATCGGGGGCTTGTTCTTGCCGGTGGCGATGTTCACGGTCGAATGGACGATCGGCAGCTTGTAGTTCACCGCGGCCTTGGCCGTGCTGACGATGTTGAACACCAGCTCGTCGCGGTCCATCGAGCGGATCGAACTGACCTGGATCGGTTGGTAATCGATGATGATGAACGCCGCGTTCTCGGGCGTGAGCAGGTGGTCGCTGGCGGGGTCGCGGATCATTTCGCTGGTCATGCGCTTGCTCCTGGGGTGTGGTTGCGGTTGTGGAACGGGCTTGCTGCGAAGACGCTGCGGGACAGGGACTGGCGGAGAAGGCCCTGCCCCGCAGAGCAGGACCATCAACTCGACATCTGGCCGAACTTGCCGCCGTTGAAATCGGCGATGGCCTGCGCGATCTCCTGCTGGCTGTTCATCACGAACGGGCCGTAGCCCACGACCGGCTCGTCGATCGGTTCGCCGGCGAGCAACAGCAGCTTGGCGTCGGTATTGGTTTCGATGTTCACGGCGGTGCCTTCGGTGGACAGCGTCACCATCTGCTTCTCGCGCAGTACTTCGTCGTTGACTTGCACGGTGCCGGCCAGCACCACCACCTGTACGGTCCAGCCTTCTTCCTGCGGCAACTGCACGGCCTTGCCGGCATTGAGGCGCAGATCCCAGACGTTCATCGGCGAGAACGTGTTGGCGGGGCCTTCGAACCCTTCGAACATGCCCGCGATCACGCGCATGCGCCCGGCATCGCCGGCCAGCGGTACGACCGGGATCTGCGCGTCGGTGATGGCCTGGTAGCCGGGCTTGGCCATCTTGTCCCTGGCCGGCAGATTCACCCACAGCTGCACCATTTCGAACGGGCCGCCGGTCCTGGCGTAGCCGGTCGAATGGAACTCTTCGTGCAGGATGCCGCTGCCCGCGGTCATCCACTGCACGTCGCCCTTGCCGATCACGCCGCCGTTGCCGGTCGAATCGCGATGCTCGACCTCGCCGTCGTAGACGATGGTGACGGTCTCGAAGCCGCGATGCGGATGCTGGCCGACGCCGCGGCGATGATCGGTCGGATCGAAATGGGTGGGGGCCGCGTAGTCGAGCAGCAGGAACGGGCTGCGCTGCAGCACGTCCGCACCGCTGTAACCGAACATCCCGTGCACCGGGAAGCCGTCGCCCACCCAGTGCCGGTTGGGCGCGCTGTGGGTCGCAATGACCTTCTTCATCTCTTCCTCCAGTTCTGGCCGGGTGGATCCGGCGCTGTTGGAGGAGACTCTAGTTTCAGGACAACAAGTCCGGTAGGCGGCATAATTCGCCAAGACCGTCCTATCTGATGAACAATGCAGGATCTCAACGACCTCTACTACTTCGTCCAGGTGGTCGACCACGGCGGCTTCGCCCCGGCCGGGCGGGCGTTGGGCGTGCCAAAGTCCAAGCTCAGCCGCCGCATCGCCTTGTTGGAGGAGCGCCTGGGCGTCCGCCTGATCCAGCGCTCCACCCGCCGGTTCGTGGTCACCGAACTCGGCCAGACCTACTACACCCACGCCCGCGCGATGCTGGTGGAGGCCGAGGCCGCCGAGGACGCGATCCGTCGCGCCCAGACCGAGCCGCGCGGCGTGGTGCGCATGTCCTGCCCGACGACCCTGCTCGAGGCCCGCGTCGGACCGATGCTTGCCGCCTTCCTGCAGGCTTGCCCGCAGATCGAACTGCACCTGGACGCGACCAACCGCCGGGTGGACGTGATCGGTGAGGGCCTGGATCTGGCGATCCGCGTGCGGCCGCCGCCGCTGGAGGATTCGGACCTGGTGCTGCGGATATTGGGCGAGAGCCGGCAATGCCTGGTGGCCAGCCCGACGCTGCTGGCCGCGATGGGCACGCCCGCGACACCGGCCGAACTGATGCGGCTACCGAGCATGGAACTGGGCGTGCCGCAGAACCAGCACGTCTGGGACCTGTACGGCCCAGACGGTGCGCATGTCGCCATCCATCACCAGCCGCGCCTGGTCACGCGCGGCATGTCGGCCCTGCGCGACGCAGCACTCAACGGCGTAGGCATCGTGCAATTGCCCAGGCTGGTGACCGGCGATGACCTGCAGCGTGGCGACCTGGTGCAAGTGCTGCCTGGCTGGTCGCCACGACCGGAGATCGTCCACGCGCTCTATGCCTCGCGCCGCGGCATGTTGCCTGCGGTGCGGGCCTTGATAGACGACCTCACCAGGCGCTTCGCGGCGCTCGACGAGGTCTGACGCAAGAGTTGCGGTGTGTACGAGGGCGGTCTTCCGAATGCTTCGCACCTCAGGGTGACGAGCATTCTGTGGCCCGACCGGTCATCGCAGCGCTGGGTTGCTGTGGGCGCGGGGGCTTGCACATCGAATTGCGGGAAGTATACAGTGTATACATGTCGCCGATCCCGACCGCCGAACGCATCCTCAGCGTCGCCCGCGCACTGTTCGAACGTGAAGGTGCGGACGCGGTCAGCATGCGCCGTGTCGCTGGCGAGGTGGGGATCACCCCGATGGCGATCTACCGCCATTTCCCGAGTCGCGAGGCACTGCTCAGGCGTATCAGCGACGACAGCTTCAACGAGATCGCGCATCGCTGGGACGCACTGCGCGAGGACGGCGACCCGATCTCGCGCCTGCTGGCGATCCAGCGCATTTACCTCGATTACGCGCTGGCACATCCCTATCTGTTCGACCATGCCTTCTCGGTGCGGCGCGAGGACGCGCGCCGCTTTCCCGAGGACTTCCATGCGCGTCGCTCGCCCACCCTCAACGTGGTCCACGACGCATTGGTGGAAGGGCAGCGGGCCGGCTTGCTGCGTGCCGGCGATCCCTGGGACATCGCAATGACGCTGTGGGGGCATTCGCACGGCCTGGTCGCGCTGTACCGCGCCGGACGCTTCAGCTACGACGAACGCCGGTTCCGCGCTTTCTACGACGCCTCGCAGGAGAGACTGCTCGATGGGCTCAAGACCTGATCGCCTGCCGCGTTTCGCGGCGCCGCTGGCGGTCGCGCTCACCGCGCTGGGCTGGTGGTTCGGCACCAGCCTCCAGCCGCTGTGGTGGGTGGCCTGGCTGGCGCCGCTGCCGCTGCTGGTCTATGTGGCGCGAACGCGCGCGGGCCCGGCCGCGCTTGCGACTTTCGCGGCGTTCGCCATCGGTGGCGCCAGCATGTGGCACTACATGCATGACGTGGTCCGGTTGCCGCTGGCGGCGACCGTGGCGGCGATCCTCGCACCCGCCCTGCTGATGATGCCGGTGACGCTGCTGTTCCGCGCATTGACGCTGCGCGGCCGCCTGCTGGCGGCGACGTTCTCGGTACCGTTGGCGGCCACCGGCTTGTCCTGGGTCGGCGCATCGCTGTCGCCACACGGCACCTACGGGCACCTCGCCTACTCGCAGATGGAAGCGCTGCCGGTCCTCCAGGTCGCAGCGGTCGCCGGCCTGTGGGGCGTGGGCTTTTTGGTCTGGCTGCCGGCTTCGCTGCTCGCAGCCGTCACCGCGCCCGGTGTGGGCCGGCGCGGCCGCATGCTGGCTACGGTGTCCGGCGCGCTTGTGCTCTCGTTTTCGCTGGGCTATGGCGCATGGCGACTGCACGACGACGAAGCGACGACAAGGCTGCGCGTGGGCCTTGTGACGATCGGCGGATCCGGCGATGCCGAGGCGGACCTGGCCACTGCGGACGGCGACCGCATGCTCTCGCGCTATGCAAACGAGATCGACCGCCTCGCCAAGGATGGTGCCGAAATCGTGGTTGCGCCGGAATCCGCCTTGCTTCTGCGTTCGCATGGCGTCGGGGCGCTGCAGGAACTGGCCACGCGACGCGGCATCCGCATCCTGATCGGAGCGGAAGACCATAGCGATCCGCAGCGCAAGCACAACGCGGCGCTGGTGTTCGAGCCGGGCGCCGCCGAAACCGTCGCCTACTACAAGCGGCACCTGATTCCCGGCTTCGAGGATCGCTACACGCCGGGCGAGGCACGAGTCATGTTGCCCGGCGTGCCGCGCACCGGCGTGGCAATTTGCAAGGACCTCGACTTCACCGCCACCTCGCGCGCACATGCCGCGCTCGGTACGCAGCTGCTGCTGGTGCCTGCGTGGGATTTCAACGAAGACGCGTGGCTGCACGGGCGCATGGCGGTGATGCGCGGCGTGGAAGGCGGCTTCGCGATCGCGCGCACGGCCCGCGATGGCCACCTCACGCTCAGCGACGATCGCGGGCGCGTGATCGCGGAAACCTCGAGCGTGGGCAACACAGGCACGGCCTCGCTGATCGACGAACTGCCGCTGCGCAGTACGCGAACGCCCTACTCGCGCTGGGGCGATGCCTTCGGCTGGCTGTCGCTGATTGCCGCCACGCTGCTGGCGGCAACCCTGGGAATACACGCACGCACAGGAGAATCGCAATGCCAAAGATGATCTTCGTGAACCTGCCCGTCGCCGACCTGGCGGCCGCAACCCGCTTCTACGAGGCGATCGGATGCGAGAGGAATGAGCAGTTCAGCGACCACCAGGCCTCGAGCATGGTCTGGTCCGACACCATCACGTTCCACCTGCTGGTCAACGACTATTTCTCGACCTTCACGCCGAAGAAGATCGCCGACGCCCACGCGACGAGCGAGGTGCTGCTTGCCTTGTCCCGCGACAGCCGGGAGGAGGTCGATGCCATCGCCGAGGCGGCTGCTGCTGCCGGTGGCAAGGCCGACACGCGCGAGCGCGTGGACATGGGCTGGCTATACAACCGCGCCTTCGAGGATCTCGACGGCCATGTGTTCGAAGCGTTGTGGGTGGACATGGAAGCGGCACCCGCCGGGATGCAGGCGTAACCTGCCTGCCGACGTGGTTTCCACACAAGCGAGTTGACGGCCGTCGTACCGCGGGCGGCACGGAGGTTTTCATGCATCACGATGAAGCCGGGCTCGGCTTCACTCTCCAGCTGGGAGCTTGGACGAGTTGGCGGAGCGAGAGGATGAAGGGATGCTCCGGATTTCACGTAGTACGACCTGACAGTTCGTGCTGATGGAGAAGCTTCATGGGTAGCACCCGGATACCTCGGTATGTTCTGGGCTTCATGCTGGCCACCTTGGTGGCGGGATGGGCCGGTGCATCGGAGACTGGCGACCCCCGGCAGGCGATCGAGCGCTACGACGCCGCTTGGGCCGCGCGGGACAAGGCGACACTCGAGGAGCTGATAGCCCCCGACTTCGTGTACTTCACATCGAAAGGGGGTGAGTGGTCGCGCGCCCGGTGGTTAGCCTTCATGCTTTCTCCTGCCTACAGGCTGGATGCAGCCAGGCGAACCGAGATCGTTGTCCATTCGACGGGCGACGTTGCCATCGCGAGCACTCGCTGGATCGGCAACGGCAGCTTCGAGGGACGGCCGTTCCGCGATGACCAGCGCTGCAGCATGGCCATCGTGCGGGAGGGTGGAAGCTGGCGCATCCTTTCCGAGCATTGCACCCAGATTGTTCAATGAAGTTTTTCGAACGACTGGATTCCGGTGCCGAGCGGTTGGATCTGCCCGGCGGTCGTGGCGAGGTGGTGCGATTGAATCGCGCGGGAGCGGCTTCAAGGCGGGCTTGGGGGGGGCCTGTCAGGCGTTTCCGTCCAGCCGAAGAGCTTGCGGCTGGGTGCGCGTGCCGGAACGGCGGTGCGCAGGGCTCCGTGAGATGCGTGGATCCGATGTCGATTCCGGCCGTGCCGGTTCGTCGTCCAGACGAGCGCGCCATTCCGGCGCCGCCTGTCCACCCTGAAGCGAGGTTCCCATGTCCGTCCAGTCCTACTTGTTCTTCGAAGGTCGCGCCGATGAGGCGATCGCGTTCTACGGCAAGGCGCTCGATGCCGAAGTGCTCATGCGCATGACCTACGGCGATGGCCCCGGTGGCCAATGCCCGGACGGCTCGACGCCACCGGCCGACAAGGTGATGCACGCCAGCCTGCACATCGGCGGCACCGAGGTGGGGCTGTCGGACGGCATGTGCAGCGGCAAGCCCGAGTTCAAGGGTTTCTCGCTGACGCTGGTGTGCGCGGACGACGCCGAGGCGAAGCGCCGCTTCGATGCGCTGGCCGATGGCGGGCAGGTGAACGTGCCGCTGGGCGAGAGCTTCTTTGCCACGTCGTTCGGCATGCTCACCGACCGATTCGGCGTGGACTGGATGGTGATGGTGCCGAAGGCGCCGGCGGGCTGAGGCGCATCCGCGCGCTGCGACGAAGCCGGCCGCAGCGTGCGGTCTGCAAGGGCCGCATCTGCGCCCGGCGGTCGGGCCCGATCAGGCTTGCGCCCGATCAGGCCTGCGCCGGATCCGTCGGCGTCTGGCCCATCAGCGCCTGCTCGCTGGCCGTCCTCGCTTCACCGGCATAGGGCCGCCCGTTTCCGGTCGCGACCAGGTCGCGCAGGCTGGCGATGTAGGTGCTCCAGCCGTCGCTGCAGACGTCGTAGCACTCGTACGCGGGCACCAGGCCGAGGTGGGTGAAGCGCAGTTCGGTTTGGCCGCCCGCCTTCGTGATCTCGAACACGATGTCCGTGCCGGTCCATTCGGTCGCGTCATGGGTGAAGCTGAAATGGTTGTCGAGCACGGTCCACACGATCTTGCTGCCGGGAACCATCTGCTTGATCGCAATCTCGCAGCGGTGCAGGTCGCGCACGCGGTGGACGAACCGGTCGCCGACGCGGTCTGCGCTGCCGGTGATGTCGGCCGACCACCAGCCGCGTACGTTGCAGATGGCGGCGAAGACGGCGTCGGGCGCTTGGCCGACGGTGAAACGGGTGGTGAAGTCGCGGGTGTCCATGGGGATCTCCTTCAGGCGGGGAACCGCGCGTCGTAATCGGCCTTGAGGGCGATCCAGCTGTCCCAGAACGGTTCGGGCCGCTGCCCGCTCGTGCGGTTGACGAGCAGGTCGAGATGCGCGTGCCAGCCGGCGCTGTGCATCAGCACGCGGTTGCGGTTGCCGAGGTGGCGATGGACGAGGGTGAGTAGCACATCGTTGTCGCGCGGTTCGAGGTCGATGGTCACGTCGCTGTCGCCGTCCCAGGTGAAGGCGAGGCGGTGCGGCGGATCGCATTCGGTGACGCGACTTTGCATGCGGTGCTCGCCGCCGAAGCCGTCCGGGCGCTGGCCGGGTGGATCGGTGAGCTCGTCGTTGCGCCACACCAGTTCGAACGACGTGCCGGCCTGGGGCTGCACGTCGTCGCCACCGGCCAGCCACTGGCGGCGCAGCCCGGCGTCGGTGAGGTGCTGCCAGACGCGCTCGATCGGGCCCGGCAGCACGCGCTGCAGGCGCACGGTGTCGGTGTCGCTGACGACGGCGTAGTCGGCTTCGGCGTGGGAGATGGTCGCGTTCATTTCTTCTTCCTCTTGTTCTGCGCGGGGGGAGCGGCGCGTTTGCCGGTCTTGTCGTCGGCGGTGCGAAGCAGGGTTTCGAGGGCGTCGAGCTTCCGGTTCCAGAAGCGTTCGTAGTGGCGGATCCATTCCGCGCCGGCGTGCAGGGGGCGTGCGTCGAGGTGGCAGGTGTGCACGCGGCCCTGCACTTCGCGGTGGATCAGGCCGGCGCGTTCGAGCACCTGGATGTGCTTGGAGGCGCCGGCGAGCGAGATTTCGAACGGCGCGGCAAGCTCGCCGACCGTGCGGGGCTGCCCGGCGAGTGCCTGCAGCATGGCGCGCCGCGTCGGGTCGGAGAGGGCCTGGAACATGCTGTCCAGGTGCGGGCTGTGCGGGGCATCGGGCTTATAGTCAACCATGGAGTTGAATATACGCCGGTCAATGAGATTGTCAACCGTTTGGTGAAATGTTTTTCCGTGGCCTGCGTGGCCGATCAGTCGGTCGCTGACATTGAGAAAAACCGAGGCTGGAAGCGCGCGGCTTCCGCCGCTCCTACAGGTGGAATTGGTGACGGTTGGCGCGCCCGGGTGGCCGGGCGCGCGCCGTGGGGTTGCTATCCCGTCGCCTGCCCGTCGCCGGCGTACTTCTCGTGCAGCTTCACCGGCGCCACCGCGCGTTCGGCACGGCGGCGGATCCACAGGTTGATCATTTCGACGAACACCGAGAACGCCATCGCCGCGTAGATGTAGCCCTTCGGGATGTGCTGCCCGAAGCCGTCGGCGACCAGCACCAGGCCGATCATGATCAGGAAGCTCAGCGCGAGCACCTTCACCGTGGGGTGGCGCTCGACGAAGTCGCCGATGGGCCGGGCGAACGCGAGCATGAAGACGATCGAGGCGAGGATCGCGGTGACCATCACCCAGCGCTGCTCGACCATGCCGACCGCGGTGATGATCGAGTCGAGCGAGAACACGATGTCGAGCAGCATGATCTGCGCGATCACTGCGCCGAACGTGGCCGTGGCCGCACCGATGGGGGTGGTGACCGTTTCGGTGGCGCCCTCGAGCTTCTGGTGGATCTCGTGGGTGGCCTTGCCGATCAGGAACAGGCCGCCGCCGATCAGGATCAGGTCGCGCCAGGAGAACGCCTGGCCGAACAGCGAGAACAGCGGCGCGGTCAGGCCGACGATCCAGGCAATGGCCATCAGCAGGCCGAGCCGGGTGATCGCGGCGAGCAGGATGCCGACCTTGCGGGCCTTGTTGCGCTGCGCCGCCGGCAGCTTCGCGGCCAGGATCGAGATGAAGATGATGTTGTCGATGCCCAGCACCAGTTCGAGCGCGGTGAGGGTGGCGAGGGCGATCCAGATTTCCGGGTTCGCGAGTTGATCCATTGGAGGTTGTTCCGAGGGGTTGATCGGCGGAGTGGGGTGGCGTTGCGCGCGCGTTCGGGCGCGACGGGGCCGGTCAGAAGTCGAACAGTTCCCCAAGCAGGGACTTCGGCCGCTTCTTGTAGTGGCCGTGCTTGCTGTCGTAGTGGCGATCGCCGTGGTGGCGCGCGTGGTCGTCGCGCGGATAGGGATCGCGATAGGGCGGCGGCGCGCTTGGCATCGCGGGCGCGGCGGCCTGTTCGGCGCGTTCGATGAGGCGGTCGAGCTCGCCGCGGTCGAGCCAGATGCCGCGGCACTGCGGGCAGTAGTCGATCTCGATGCCCTGGCGGTCGGTCATGGCCAGGTTCACGTTGTTGCAGGTGGGGCACAGCATGGGAATCTCCGTCGATGGTGGGAGAGCCGCTGCATCCCCGTGCCATCGCCAGGCGCGTGATGACGCGCTTGAAGTGCTCGACGGTTGGTTCAGGGGATGCGGAGACTCGGCGCCACGGCCGGATTGCATCGGGTTGATGCACCTTCGCCGTGGACGGCGAAGGTCTCGCTCACAGGCCGGATTGACCTGCTGCCGCACCGGAGCCGAGGCTCGTCATGACGGTGACGGCAATTGGGAGCTACTCCCCTTCTGCGCGCAGACTAGCACGGGAAAAGTGCGGGAAAATGACTCGATCCCCGTTCACTTTCGGGCAGGCCACATGGCGGCCGGCAATGAAGGGCCAGTGAAGTCGCCACGCCGTGTTCCCCAGGTGGGCCGGGTGTCCGGAAGGAGCGGGCAGGTGACCCTCCCGCCGTTGGCGATGCCGGAAGCTGCGCTGCGCCCATGCTTTCGAAGCGGCCACGGCATCCCCATATGCAAGACATCCCGTCCGGAGACCCGCCATGACGACCTATCGCAAGAGCCCCGAAGCCATCGCCAGGCTCACGCCCGAGCAGTATCGCGTTACCCAGGAGAGCGCCACCGAGCGTCCCGGCACCGGCGCCCATCTGCACACGACCGAACCGGGCATCTATGTCGACATCGTGTCGGGTGAGCCGCTGTTCGCGTCTTCGGCCAAGTTCGAGTCAGGCTGCGGCTGGCCGAGTTTCACGCGGCCGATCGAGCCGGCCAACGTCAACGAGTTGCGCGACAGTTCGCACGGCATGATCCGCACCGAGGTGCGTTCGGTGCACGGCGACAGCCATCTCGGGCACGTGTTCGAGGATGGGCCACGGGACCAGGGTGGATTGCGGTACTGCATCAACTCGGCGGCGCTGCGGTTCGTCCCGCGCGGCGAGATGGAGGCGGCCGGGTATGGGGAATACATTGATCAGGTCGAGGATCCGGGGAAGCTCGCGGCTGAAGCCGCTCCTACAAAATCCGGGGGTGCGTGATGGCGACTGAGCGGGCGCTTCTTGCGGGTGGGTGCTTCTGGGGCGTGCAGGAGTTGCTGCGCAAGATGGATGGGGTGGTCTCCACGCGCGTGGGCTATAGCGGCGGCGACGTGCCCAACGCGACCTACCGCAACCACGGCACGCATGCGGAGGCGGTGGAGATCGTGTTCGATCCGGCGAAGATCAGTTATCGCGTGCTGCTGGAGTTCTTCTTCCAGATCCACGATCCGTCGACGGTGGATCGGCAGGGCAACGACCGCGGCGCGTCGTATCGCTCGGCGATCTTCTTCACCACGCCGGAGCAGGAGCGCATCGCGCGCGACACCATCGCCGACGTCGACGCCTCCGGCCTGTGGCCGGGCAAGGTGGTCACCGAGGTCGAACCCGCCGGCGATTTCTGGGAAGCCGAACCCGAGCACCAGGACTACCTGCAGCATTACCCCACCGGCTACACCTGTCACTTCGTGCGCCCGGACTGGAAGCTGCCGCGCCGCGCCAACGCGGGCTGAGGCGCTTGGTCCGCTGTCGGGGCCGCGGCGCACGCGTTCTTGTGTGACGCGCGGGCTACGTGACGGCAGGCCATGACAAGCGGTCGGTTATATTCCGGCGCATGGAGGCAGTACGAAGGGGGCGGCGATGAGAATCACCCGGCCACGAGCCTGGATCGCCTGTGGCCTGGCTGCGGGATTCGTCGTGCTGCATCTGCTCGCGGTCTCGCAGCGGCAGTTGGATCCCATGGCCCTGTCCTATGGCATGCAGGTGCTCGCACCGCTGGTGGCTGCATCGATCGCGTGGTGGCAGGGACGCGACCGGGCCATGGAAACCCACACGCGTTGGCGCCTGGTGTCGCTGGCATTCGTGTTCTGGGCCGTGGGCATGGGCACCAGCCTGTGCATCGACCTGTGGGCCTGCAGCCCGGAGTCGGGTGTCGACATCGCCGCCTACGTGCTCTACGGGGTGCCGATGCTGCTGGTGCTGGCCACGTCGCCTTCCGAATGGGCGTCGCCGCTGATCAGGGTGATCGACGCGGCAATGGTCGTTCTGCTGACCCTGCTGATCCTGGTCAACACGCTTCATCTCGCGGATCTGGCCGACGACGAGCTGCTGTCCGGCTACATCACCATGTTCGACGTCGAGAACCTGTTGCTGTTCCTGTTCGCCGGGATCCGGCTGCTGGCTGCCGCCGACAGCCGCAGCCGGGTGTTGTATGCGACGTTGACGGTGTACACCGGCATCTACTTCTGGATCGCGCTGTACTACAACCACCACGTCGTTGCGACGTTGGGGCTCCAGGCCGGTAGCCGATACGACGTGCTGGTGATACTGCCGTTCGTGGCATTCGCGCTGGCGGCGTTCCTGTTCGACCCGGATGCGCCCGCACCGCGACGGGCAACGCCGCGCCTGCTGCGCTTCGCCGCGGCCGTGCCGCCGTTCTTCCTGACCATCACGGTCGTCGTGGTGGCCGCGCTGGCGGCGCGGAACACATTCCAGTTCGGCATCGCCTGCACGATATTGGCCATCCTGGGTTACGGAATCCGCAGCACGCTGCAGCAGGTGCACCACATCGGCGCCGCGCGCCTGGCCGAGCGCGACCGGGATGCGATGGCGGACCTTGCCTGGCGCGATCCGCTGACCGGGATCGGCAACCGCCGGGCGTTCGACGCCGCACTGCACCTGGAGTGGGGTCGGGCGCGGTTGACCGAACACAGCCTCGGATTGCTGATGATCGACATCGATCGCTTCAAGACCATCAACGACACCCTCGGGCACATCGCCGGCGACAAGGTGATCCGTGCGGTGGGCGAGGCGCTGCAATCGTCCGCCAGCCTGTCGAGCGACGTGCTGGCACGCTACGGCGGCGAGGAGTTCGCGTGCCTGCTGCCCGACACGCCGCTGCGCAAGGCGCGCGTGATCGCCGAACGCATGCGCGCGGTGGTCGAAGCGCTGGCGATCGCCCATCCCGCAAGCCCCGAAGGCGTGGTGACGATCAGTGTCGGCGTTGCCAGCCTTGTGCCGGGTGACGCGGCTTCGGTCGAACAGCTTGTGCAAGCGGCTGATCGCGCGCTGTACGCGGCCAAGTCCGGCGGCCGCAACCGGGTAGCCGACTGACGCGCGCCCTCGCGGGCGCGGCTTTCGAACGTGGGAGGCCGGCACGCGGCGGCCTCTGGCATCATCGCGTCGTGCCGCTGACCCTCGACCACCTGCGCCGCCATGCGGTGGCGCGCTCGCTGTTCAAGCCGACGACGCTGATGCGGGCGATCGGCAGGCTCGGCTTCGTGCAGGCCGACCCGATCCGCGCGCCGGCGCGGGCGCAGGACCTGACCTTGCGGCATCGCGTGGCCGGTTACCGGGCCGGCGATCTTGAACGCCGCTATCCGCGGCTGGCGCTCGAGGAAGATTTCTTCGTCAACTACGGTTTCCTGCCGCGTGCGCACCACGCGCTGATGCACCCGCGCACCGCGCGCGAGGCGTGGACGCCGGCGCGCTGGAAGCAGGCGCAGGCGGTGCGCGAATTCATCGCCGGGCGTGGCGTGGCGCACCCGCGCGAGGTCGAGGCGCACTTCGCGCACGGCCGGGTGACCAACTGGTTCGGCGGCACGTCCAGCGCCAGCACGCACTTGCTCGACGGCATGCATTACCGCGGCTTGCTGCGGGTCGCGCACCGCGAGGGTGGCACCCGCGTGTATGCGGTGCGCGAACCCGGCACGCCGCCCGCAGGCGAGGACGACATCCGCGCGCGCCTCGACGCCCTGGTCGACATCCTGCTGCGCAAGTACGCGCCGCTGCCCGAAGCCAGCCTCGGCCAGTTGCTTTCGTATCTCGGCCGCGGTGTCCCGCAGTGGCGGCACGCGCGTGCCGAAACCCTCGCCCGCGTGCGTGCGCGCAGCGGCCGTGCGCGCGTGGACGGCGTCGACTGGATCTGGCCTGCCGAGGAGAACCCGGCCAGCCGCCGCTGGCGGCCCGACGCCGCGGTACGCCTGCTGACGCCGTTCGATCCGGTGGTCTGGGATCGCCGCCGCTTCGAACTGTTCGGGGGCTGGGCCTACCGCTTCGAGGCTTACACGCCGGCGCACAAGCGCACCCTCGGCTACTACGCACTGCCGCTGCTGTGGCACGAGCGCGTGATCGGCTGGGCAAATGTCGCCGTCGTCGACGGCGTGCTGGCGTGCAAGCCGGGATACGTTGCCGGACGCGCACCACGCGACGCCGCGTTCCGCGATGCCCTCGACGCGGAGTTGGACAGGTTGCGGGTCTTCCTCGGACTGCGGGACCGGTAGACCGGGTGGCGCGAAAGGCGGGGCGGGTCAGCCTGCCGGGACCGTGCGCTCGCGCGCCCACGCACGCAGTGCGTCCACCTTCTCGGCCATCAGCACCGACAGCGGGCGCGTGTTGCGCAGTTCGGTCCCCAGCAGCGCATCGTCGAGCGGGCGCTTGTCGGCATGGGCGGCGTACAGCGCCGAGACGATGGCCTGTTCGATCTCGGCGCCGGAAAAACCGTCCGCGGCCACGGCCAGCGCGTCGAGGTCGAACGCCGCCGGGTCCAGTGCGCGGCTGCGCAGGTGCAGGGCGAAGATCTCCGCGCGCGTCGCGGTGTCGGGCAGGTCGACGAAGAAGATCTCGTCGAAGCGGCCCTTACGCAGCAGTTCGGCCGGCAATTCGTTCACCTGGTTGGCGGTGGCGACCAGGAACACGCGCGAGGTGCGCTCGGCCATCCACGTCAGCAGGTAGCCCAGCACGCGCCGCGAAACGCCGCCGTCGCCATCGCCGCCGTTGCCGGCCAGTCCCTTCTCGATCTCGTCGATCCACAGCACGCAAGGCGCTAGCTGCTCGCTGGAGGCCAGCGCCTGGCGCAGGTTGCGTTCGGTTTCGCCGTGGTACTTGTCGTACAGCGTGCCGAAGTCCAGCCGCACCAGCGGCACGCCGAAGCCGCCGGCAATGGATTTGGCCAGCATCGATTTTCCGCAACCCTGGACGCCCAGCAGCAGCACCCCCTTGGGCGGGTCCAGCCCGGGCGGTGCTTCGCCGCCGGTGAACACGCCGCGGCGCTGTTCGATCCAGCGCTTCAGACGCGCCGCGCCGGCGACGTCGCTGAAGCGCGCGGTGTCGTATTCGTAGTGCAGGTGGCCGCTGCGGTTGAGCAGTTCGAACTTGAGCTTCGCCAGTTCCGGCAGGTCGTCGGCGTCGAGCAGGCCGTCGCGGAAGATCAGGTGCCGGACGATGCGGCGGGCGTCGGTCATGCTCAGGCCGCGCAGGTTGCGCACGATCTGCCGGGTGGCGTCGGCATCCACCTCGACGCGCTTGCCGCCATGTTCGGTGGCATAGGCACTGGCCTCGGTCTTGACCAGCTTCAGCAGTGCATTGGTGTCGGGCAGGCACAGCGTGAAGCGCACCGCCAGCGGTTCGAGTTCGCCCGGAAGCTCGACCTTGTTGCCGACCAGCACCAGCGTGTGCGGCTGGCAGCCCCGGCGCAGCATGATGTCGCGCAGCTGCCGCTGGGTGCTGGCATAGCCCAGGTAGGGATGGAAATCGAGCAGCACGTACACGCCGCGCTGGCTGGCGCCGCGGATCGCGGCCAGCGTGGTGCTGGCGTCGGGCGCCACTTCAGACGGACTCTCGCTGTCGAGGTCGATGCGGCGCAGGCCTTCGGTGATCGACCAGCGATACAGGGCGCGCCAGACCTGCAGCAGCGAGCGGCGGAATAGGTCGACCACGCGCAGTTCGTCCGGGGTTTCGATCACGATCAGCGGCGTGCCGGCGCGGATCAGCGCGGCGAGATCCTGCAATTCGGTCATGCGTGCGATCGTTCCCCCGTGGGCCCGGCGAAGATAGCAGAAGCCTCGCTGCGCCACGCGGCGCCGAGGACGGCCTTTCGCCCGGTGGAATGCGCTTTCAATCCCGCGCGGCAAGCGTCTCCCGCACCGCCTGTGCGAACCCGGTACCGGCGTTGGGGTCGTGGTCGAGGTAGAAGTCCGGCTCGATCAGTTCGGCTTCCATCAACAACCAGCGGCCGTCGGCGTCTGGCACCACGTCAATGCGTGCGTACAGCAGCGACGCGTCGATCGCGGCCAGAGTTTGTTCGGCCAGGGCGAGCGCGCCGGCGGGCGGTGTGGGCAAGAGGGTGTAGAGACCACCGTGCTGCACCTGGATGCGGAAGTCGCCGGCGGCGGGGCGCTTGTTGACCACGTGGCTCAGGCGCCCGCCGAAGAACAGCAGCGAGGTTTCGCCTTCGGTTTCGATCGTGGGCAGGTAGGGCTGGATCATCGCGTCGCCGTCGGGCGCGCTGTCGGGCACCTCGCCGCGCCGCACGCGCTGCGTCTTCCATGCGCCACCGGACACGGTGGGTTTGACGATCAGCTGCTCCGCGCCGGTGGCGTCGAACGCCGCTTCCAGTTGCTGTGCGGTGACGCGACCGGTCCACGTGGTGGGCGGGATCGCGATGCCGCGTTCGTGCAGCGCGCGCAGGTAGTGCTTGTCGGAGTTCGAGGCCAGCACCGCGGCCGGGTTCGCCATCGGCACGCCGGCGTCCTGCCACGCCTGGCAGGCGCGCAGCCAGCGCGCGTGGTCGAGGTGGTAGCCCCACACGAGCAGCGGCAGCACCAGCGGGAAGTCCATCAACTGTGCGCAGTCGTCGACATGCGCGGTCCACGGCGTGGGCGTTGTGGTCACGCCGACGACGGCGAGCGCAGCGACGATGCGCTCGAGCACGCATGGCCAGGCGTCCGTATAGGTGCCGTCGGCGGGGTCGGGAGTCAGGATGGCGACGTGGTTTGTGTGCATGGCGACGAGTGTAGCGAACGCGGACGCCGGCCCAGCCGCAACGTTGCGTCCCGCCAGCGATGGCGCCTCCACGTGTCGTGCGCGGCATGCGGGATCGGTGGGGTGCGGGTGAGTGTTCGCGTTGCAGTCCGGTCGTCGGTGCGATGCAAGCAGATGGAATGCCGTCGTACGCGTCCCGTTATGAGGATTGATCCACGCAGGCGGGGGCATCCGTCGCGGCCAAGCGGGCGCGTGGGTCGAACCACGGCAACATGGCCTGGATCAGCGGCCCGATCAGCAGCATGTAGGCCACGGTGCCCAGGCCCAGCGTGCCGCCGAGCAGGAAGCCCGACACCAGCACGCTGCCTTCGATGAGCGTGCGCACCAGGCGCACGGAGCGGCCGGTGCGCCGCACCAGACCGGTCATCAACCCGTCGCGCGGGCCGGGGCCGAAATGCGCGCCGAGATAGGCGGCGGTGGCGGCGCCGTTGAGCACGATCCCGCCGATCAGCAGCGCCGCGCGCGATGCGAGCGATGCATCGAGCAGGCGGTCGCCGAGCCAGCCGTTGACGAGGTCGAACACCAGCCCGATCACCACTGCGTTGCACAAGGTGCCGAAACCGGGCTTCTGCCGGATCGGGATCCACATCAGCAGCACCACGAAGCTGACCGCGATGGTGACGCGGCCCATCGGCCAGCCGCCTTGCAACGACAGCCCCTGGTGCAGCACGTCCCACGGCATCAGCCCGAGGTCGGACTGCAGCATCATCACCATCGAAACGCCGTAGGCGATCAATCCGAGGAACAGCTTGAGCAGGCGACGCGACATTGCACACCGGAACGGAAGCGGTCGCGCATTCTAGACTTTCGTGCGGGACAGTGGCCGCGGCCACGGCAGGCGGCAAGCCAGGGACGCCTTGAACAGCTCGGTGCGTCACTCCGGATGCAATCAGGAATTCTGTCGCTGCAATGGCAGCATCGACCACCATCCTTGCCGCTGCGGGGCGCTTGTCGCTACGCCGGAATCTACAGTTGCTCAGGCCTTGTCTGGCGCGATTCCAGCGGGGCATCCGGACCCCAATCGTCACCGGCTTCGCGCGCAATGATCTCGCCATCGGGCATGACGATCTCTGCGTTCACCGCGCCCGAGCGTGTACGCGCGTACTTCATCTGGCCGTTGCGGTAGATCTGCGCCTGGATCGGGTGGGCGGCGTAGCGCTCGCGTTCGGCGGTGGTGGCAAAGGGCAGGTGGTCGAACGATGGGGGTGAAGACGCCATGGGGGCTCCGGATCTCTACGGCGGTGGGGTGGCCGTCCACGCGAAGTGTGCCGCAGTGCCTGTTTTTTCCTTGCGAAGGAATCCGCGGGCGTGGATCGTCCGGCTGAACGGTTAAGTGGCGCTGCGTCGCAGACAGCTTTCCTGCTGCGGGTCGAGGCGCGCCACGGCGGGCGCGCGCAGTTCCTGTAGGGTGCGCGTGCGCTGCCGGCCTCGCGGCGGCGCTTGCTCCCAACGGAATCCCGATGCGAAACGCTGCCCGGCGCAATGCCCTGCTCGCCCTGGTCCTGCTCAGCCTGATCTGGAGCTACAACTGGATCGTGATGAAACAGGTGCTGCGCTGGTCGGGGCCGTTCGATTTCGCGGCGTGGCGCTATGCGCTGGGTACCGTGGTGCTGTTCGTGGCGCTGCGGCTGCGCGGCGTGTCGCTGCGGCCGCCACCGTTGCTGCCGGTGGTGCTGGTGGGGTTGGCGCAGACGATGGCGTTCCAGGCGCTGGTGCAGCTGGCGCTGGTCGAGGGTGGCGCGGGCAAGACCGCGCTGCTGGCTTACACGATGCCGTTCTGGGCGGTGCCGGCGGCGTGGTGGCTGCTGCGTGAGAAACCATCGCGTCGCCAGCTGGCGAGCATCGCCGTCGCGCTGGCGGGCCTGTGCCTGGTGCTGGAACCGTGGCGCGGCGTCGGTGCGCCGGGCAGCGCCATGCTCGCGATCGGCGGCGGCGCGTGCTGGGCGCTGGGCATGGTGTTGAGCAAGCGGCTGTTCGCGCGGGGCGATGTCGGCCTGTTGTCGCTGACCGCGTGGCAGATGCTCGCCGGCACGATCGGGCTGATGGTCATCGCCGCCTGCGTGGACGAGCGCCCGATCGAGTGGAACGGCGCGTTCGTCGCCGCGCTGGCCTACAACGCGGTGCTGGCGTCCGGGCTGGCCTGGTTGCTGTGGTCGTACATCGTCGAGCGCCTGCCGACGTCGCTCGCCGGGCTGTCCAGCCTGGTGGTGCCGCTGCTCGGGGTGCTGTTCGCATGGGCACTGCTTGGCGAGGTGCCGTCGCTGGCCGAGGCGTCGGGCATCGCGCTGATCGGCGTGGCGCTGGTGGCGGTGGGAATGCGGGGCAGGCGCGGCGCGAGCGCCGCCATCTGACATGCCGGTACACCGCATGGACACCATGGATTTCGATCCCGCCATGCGTCGTTCGTTGATTCCCGACCTTGTGGAAGTGGCTTGAGCCAATCCCACGGGCGGCTCGGGGAAACGCTCCGTTGCGGCGCGCCGGGTTGCCGTGGCTGTGTGCGGGCGCATGCTTGTGTCCTCCGCAAGGACCATGGAGCGCTTCGATGTCCGACGACAGCCTCGACACGTCCACCTACCTGCACCGGCTCGGCATCGCGCAGCGGCCGGCACCCACGCTGGCGGCGCTGCGCGACCTGCAGCTGCGGCACACCAGTGCGATCGCCTTCGAGACGCTGTCGCCGATGCTGCATGCGCCGGTGCCGATCGACCTGGCCTCGCTGCAGCGCAAGGTGCTGCACGAGGGCCGCGGCGGCTACTGCTACGAGCTCAACCTGCTGTTCCTGGCGCTGCTGCGGGAACTGGGTTTCGAGGCCCGCGGCCTGACCGGGCGGGTGGTGATGGGCGGGCCGGAAGACGCGATCACCGCGCGCACGCACATGCTGGTGCTGGTGACGCTGGACGGGATGCGCTACACGGCCGACGTGGGCTTCGGCGGCATGGTGCCGACCGCGCCGCTGCTGCTCGATTCGCCGGACGTGCAGCCGACGCCGCACGAGCCGTACCGGCTCGAGCGGCGCGGCGACGGCAGCTACCTGCTGCGTGCGCTGGTGGCGGGCGAGTGGCGCGCGCTGTACGTGTTCGACCTGCAGCCGCAGGCGCAGGTCGATTACGAAGTGGGCAACTGGTACGTGTCGACGCATCCGGATTCGGTGTTCCTCGGGCAGCTGGTTGTCGCGCGCACCGGGGAAGGCTGGCGCAAGACCCTGCGCAACGGGGACTTCGCCGTGCATCGAACCGGCGTCGACACGCAGCGCCAGCGGCTTGCCGATGCCGACGCCGTGGTCGCCGCGCTCGGTTCGGAATTCGGCATCCGCGTGCCGCACCATCCCCAGCTGCATGGCGTCATCGAGCGTTTGTTGCGCCAGGAGCGCGATCCGTAGCCATCACCCGCGCCGCGCCGCGGCGTATCGCGACGGCCGGGACGAATGGCACTCGCTGCTTTGGCGTTGGCTGCTAGGTTGTTGGCGAGAGACCGGCGCGCATTGCCCGCGCGCAGCCTGCATGCCATCGACGGAGCCATTCGCGTGAAGAAGACCACCATCCTCCTGCTGTTCCTCGCCGCGCTGTGCCCGGCCGTCCATGCGCAGGAGACGCCGCGCGAAGATGCGTCGTATGCCAAGGCCCGGGATGTCGTCCGCGACCTCGAGCGCATCGTCGCCCCGACCGGGATCCAGGAGACCTACAAGGCGCGGATCGGCGGCATCGACCAGTGGATCAACGTCCGTGGCCAGGATCGGGAAAATCCCGTCATCCTCTTCATCCACGGCGGCCCCGCATCGCCGCTGATGCCGACGATCTGGGAGTTCCAGCGCCCGATCGAGGAATACTTCACCGTCGTCAACTACGACCAGCGTGGCGCCGGCAAGACGTTCCTCGCCAACGATCCGGACGCGGTCGCCGATACGCTGCACATCGAACGCTATGTCGACGATGCGATCGAGATCGCCGAGTACGTCCGCAAGCGCTACCACAAGGACAAGGTGATCCTGATGGCGCACAGCTGGGGCACGGTGGTGGGCATGGGCGCGGCGCTCAGGCGCCCTGACCTGTTCCACGCCTACGTCGGCATCGGCCAGGTGATCAACGTGCGCGACAACGAGCGCATCAGTTTCGACTACGGGCTGGCGCAGGCGAGGCAGTACGGCAACGCCGAGGCGATCGCCGAACTCGAGTCGATCGCGCCGTATCCCGGCAACCAACCGATCACCCGCGAGCGGATCATCATCGCCAGGAAGTGGCCGCAGTTCTACGGCGGCATGAGCGCGTACCGCGATGGGTCGGCGAAGTACTTCTTCGGCGCGGCGCTGCTGTCGCCCGAGTACGACGCCGATGACGCGAAGGCGATCGATGCCGGCAACGTGTTCACGCTCGGCAGGGTCCTGCCCCAGTTCCTCGAGGTCGATTACAAGGGCGTGCGAGAGTTCCCGATCCCGGTGGTGATGTTCATGGGCCGCCACGACTACACCACGCCGTCGGCGCCGACCGCGCAGTGGCTGGAACGGGTGAAGGCGCCATACAAGCGCGGCGTCTGGTTCGAGCGCTCGGCGCACATGATCCCGTGGGAGGAGCCGGGCAAGTTGCTGGTGAGCCTTCTCGAGGACGTGCGACCACGCGCGGTCGCGGCCGAGGACGACGCCACTCGCTGAAAGGGCAGGCGGCCGGGTGCCGCCGTGCCCGCGCGACGCTATGCCGTCCGGGTCTTGCCGGCTTGTTCACCGGGCCTGCGCCGAGGCTGCGGCCACAAGGGAATATCGGCCTGCGCCTCGAGCATGGCTTCCATGTCCGACGACACGCGAGGCGCACGGACCGCCAACGGATACCCGCGCATCGCAGGCCACAGCGTTCCACCCCTGGTTGGCGGGGCTTCATGGTCACGACGCATGTTGCAATGCACAATACGCCTATGGGTCCCTTCGAATCCCCTGGCGCGGTCGCACCTGCTTCGTCCGCCGCGCGGCCGTTGTCGCCGCGCGCGGTCAAGCTGATCCTGTTCGCGCTGGGCATGGGCGGGTTTGCGATCGGCACCAGCGAATTCGCGGTGATGGGCCTGATGCCCGAGATCGCGCGCGGGCTGGGCATCAACGAACCGCAGGTCGGCCACGTGATCAGCGCCTACGCGCTGGGCGTGGTGGTGGGCGCGCCGTTGCTGGCGATCCTCGGCGCGCGCCTGTCGCGACGCACGCTGCTGCTGGCGCTGATGGCGTTCTATGCGCTGGGCAACATCGCCAGCGCGCTGTCGCCGGGCTATCACTCGATGCTGCTGTTCCGTTTCATCGCCGGGCTGCCGCACGGTGCGTACTTCGGCGTGGCGGCGCTGGTGGCGGCGTCGATCAGCCGACCGGAGCAGCGCGGCCAGGCGGTCGGCCGGGTGATGCTCGGCCTGTCGATCGCGCTGCTGGTCGGCAACCCGCTGGCGACGTGGCTGGGACAGGTGCTCGAATGGCGCCACGCATTCGGCCTGGTCGCGCTGATCGCGTTGCTGACGGTGGCGATGGTGGCGCGGTCGCTGCCGCCCGATCCCGACGAACCGCACCAGGATCCCATCCGCGAGCTGCGCGACTTCAACCGCAAGCCGGTGTGGCTGGCGCTGGCCATCGGCGCGATCGGCTTCTCCGGCATGTTCTGCGTCTTCAGCTATCTCGCCCCGACCATGACCCAGGTGACCGGCCTGCCGGAATCGTGGATCCCGTTGGGCCTGGTCGCCTTCGGCGTGGGTAGCATCATCGGCACCCTCGGCGGCGGCTGGCTGTACGACCGCCTGCAGTTCCGCGCGGTGGCGCTGCTGCTGGCGTGGTCGGCGGTGGTGCTGCTGGTGTTCCCGCTGGCGGCGCATGCGGCGTGGTCGCTGCTGCTGGTGGTGGTGGCGATCGGCACGATGGGCGCGCTGGCGACGATCCTGCAGGCGCACCTGATGGCGGTCGCGGCCGGCGCCCAGACGCTGGCGGCGGCGTCCAACCATTCGGCATTCAACGCCGCCAACGCGCTGGGCCCGTGGCTGGGCGGCATGGCGATCAGCGCGGGCCTGGGCTGGACCTCGACCGGCTACGTCGGCGCGGCCACCGCGGTCGCCGGCCTGCTGGTGTACGCGTGTGCGCGTCGCGATGCGCGCCGTGCCGAGGCCTGCGTGGCGGCAGGCTGAGGGGAAAGTGCGACCGCCGCTCAGGGCGGCAGTGCGGCATGCCAGTCGCGGTACGGGGTATTGCGTGCCAGGCGGCGGTTGTAGTCGGGCGCGCCGTCGTCCCACCACGGCGGCCCACGCTCGCCGAGCGCGAGCTTGGCCGCGTGCACCCGGCTTCGGGCGGCGCGTTCTTCGTCGCGGTCTGCGCGGTCTCGCGCGCGCCGGATCGCCGATCGCGCCCGCATCAGTTCGGCCACGAGCCGCGTGCGCTCGGCTTCGGGCAGGGTGGGATCGCTGCAGCGCCACAGGCGCCCGCGCACCACGAAGTAGCGCCCATCGGGCGTGACAGGAAAGGGAGCGTCTGCGCGTGCGGGTGGGGGCATCGCGCTGGCTAGCGTGTCGGCGGCGGCGTGGAAGGTGGTGCCTGCCCGGCGGCCGCATCGGCGTCGTTCACGTCCTCCGCGCCCGGCGACACGGTCTGCTCGGTGACCTCGGCCGAAGCGGCGTGCAGGGCGTCCAGCGCATTTCCCTGCGAGAGCGCTTCGCCGTCGTGCGTCGCCGTGCGATCCAGGCTCATGCGCATACGCGGCAGTGCCTCGGGATGCGCCTGGTTGAGGTAATCGATCATCCGTTCGCGCACCGCGCAGCGCAGGTCGAACAGGTCGCCGGAGTTGCGCGCGCTCACCAGCAGGCGCACCTGCACGGTCGATTCGCTGGTTTCGGTGACCTGCGCCACGCAGACGCGGCCGTCCCAGCGCTCATCGGTGCTGCAGATGCCCTGCAACGCTTCGCGCACCTGCGCCATCGGCGTGCGGTAGTCCAGCCACAGGAAGGCGGTGCCGAGCAGCTGCGCACTGGTGCGGGTCCAGTTCTCGAACGGGTTCTCGATGAACCACTGCAGTGGCACCACCATGCGCCGCTCGTCCCAGATACGCACCACGACATAGGTCGCGGTGATTTCTTCGATGCGGCCCCACTCGCCTTGCACGATCACGACGTCGTCGAGCCGGATCGGCTGCGCCAGCGCGATCTGCAGGCCGGCGATGAGGTTGCCTAACACCGGCCTGGCGGCGATGCCGGCGATCAGCCCGAGCACGCCGGCCGAAGCGAGCAGGGTTGCGCCCAACTGGCGGATCGACGGAAAGGTCATCAGTGCCAGCGCCACCCCGACCAGCACGATCGCGCCCTGCACGACGCCGCCGATCACGCGGGTCTGGGTCTGGATGCGCCGTGCTGCCAGGTTGTCGGCCACGTCCACCGGATGGTTGCGGATCATGCGCCGCTCGATCGCGCGCACCGCGCGCACCCCCAGCCACGCCAGGCACAGCAGCAAGGCGACGACGATGCCGTGCTGGAAACCGTCGATCCAGCGCCGCGGCAGCGGCATGGTGGCCACCGCCGCGTCCAGGAACAGCAACGGCAACGCGATCGATGCGGGGATCGAGATCACCTGCACGATGCGCGCGCGCAGCGATTCCTGCTCGCGCAGCCGCGCACGCCGGGCGGCTGCGAGCAGTCCTCGCCGGAGCATCCAGCCGAGCAGCAGCGCCACGAGCAGCGGCCAGGCGATGGCAAAGATGAGTGGCCAGTCGAGTGTCGGGTTCGAAACGCGCATCGATGCGATGCTGCGCGCGCGTGCGTGAGGTCGCCGTCGATTGCGCTCCGCGCCTGCCGTTGACGGGCGCAAGCGGCAAGGCAAGCGCAGCCCAGTCGCGAGTGCCGGACTAGGATCCTGCGGCCAGCGTCGGCGCCGCACCGTCGTCGGGCTGGCGACGCATCGGCTGCCGCCGGCCATAGGTCAGGCTGCGCCAGGCCCATTCGGCGGGACCGAAGCGGAACCTGTCCAGCCACCAGCGGCTGAAGGCGACCTGCACGCCGAACAGCGCCAGCCAGGCACCCATCACGGCGACCATTCCGTAGCGCGGGCCAAGCCCGATCCCGATCCCGTAGAACACGGCGACGCCGATGATGCTGTGGGCGAGGTAGTTGCTCAGCGCCATGCGCCCGACCGGTGCGAGATGCACCAGCCACCGATGCCAGGCAGGACGGAAGAACAGGTGCACGAACAGCGCGGCGTAACCGAGCGCGACCATCAGCACGATGTCGTGGCCGAACGTGCGCAGCAGCAACGCGCCGGTATCGCTCGTCGGCCAGGGCAGGCGATGGTAGTCGGACAGCATCACCAGCAGCGCCAGCGCCAGTCCGGCCGGCAGGCACCACAGCAGACACTTCCAGAGCCGTGAATGGGCGTGCGGGTCGCGCAACGCGCCGCTGTTACCAAGCGCCACGCCGATCAGCATGCGGCCTGGGATCGACAGCATCAGTCCCCACTGCGATTGCCGCCACCAGTGCTCGAACGCGGCATTGCCGTGCAGCATCGTGCCGGGATGACTGCTGGAGAATGCCGCCAGCGCGCCGGCGAAGGCCTGGTCGTGCGGTGCCAGCGGCCAGCCGCCGGGCCACCACTGCGCCAGCGGCAGGTTGGGCACGCTCACCAGCGCCACGCCAAGGATCGCCAGGTTGCGCGGCCGCATCCGCGCCAGCGGCAGCAACAGCAAACCGGCCACCGCATACCAGCGCAGGATGTCGCCCCACCACAGCACCGAATGCAGCAGCCCGATCAGGAACAGGATCGCCAGCCGGCGCAGGTACCAGCCCCGGCCGCCGCGTTCGCCGATGCGCTGCATCTGCAGCGCGAAGCCGATCCCGAACATGATCGAAAACAGGCTGATGAACTTGCCGCTGGACAGCAGCGCGCTGGCCGGGTCGAGCCAGCGGTCGATGGCGAATGTCGGCAGCGCGACGGCCGCTTCCGGCGGCAGGAAGAAGTAAAGGCTGAACGCCTCGAGGTTGGCCAGCAGCACGCCGGCCAGGGCGAAGCCGCGCAGCGCGTCGAGCAGGTGCAGTCGTTGCGATCCCGGGATCGGTCCGGGTGGAGGGAGGTTCATGGTGGCGATGTATTGCGGCGTCGCGGGGCGCCGGCAGTGAGGACGAACGGCCTGCGCGCCCGCAACGGGCCATCAGCAGTTTCTGCAGAAACCGCTTATGGATTCCTACGCGTCCTCGCGCGCGGCCAGCGCGTCCTGGATGTCTTCCAGCCCGTGGCCGCGGGTCTCGATGCCGCTGCGCAGCAGCATCACCGCCGAGACCGCCATCGGCAATGCGATCAGCAGCGCCGAGAGCATGAAGTGTTCGAGCAGGCCCATCACGCCGAACGCCGCGCCGAGGATGCCGCCGAACTTGGAGCTGGCCGCGATCACGCCCGAGCCGGTACCGCGCAGCTGCACCGGGTAGATTTCGGCCGCGTACGGGATCAGCGTGGCGATCACGCCGCTGACGCTGACCAGCAGCGCGACCGTCGCCAGCGTGGTCGCCCGCGCCGATTGCAGGCCGGTCAGCGCGATCGCGAAGAACGCGAGCAGGGCAAGCGTGGTCAGGGTGATGAACAGCACCAGCGTGCGCACGCTGCTCCAGCGGTGATACAGCCACACCACCAGCGCGATGCCCGGCAGTGCCAGCAATGCCGATTCGGCCAGCACCGCGTTGACGCCGGCCGGGTCGACGCCGAATTGCACCAGGTTCACCGGCAGCCACAGCACGAAGCCGAAGTTCACCAGCCCCCAGGCCACGCCGCAGACCACCAGCCCCCAGGTGATGCTGGCGTGGCGGCCGCGCAGCAGCGCGCGCATGCCCTTGACCACGTGCGGATCGTCGAGCGCCGGTGCACCGGGGTGGCGGCTGTCGTCGGCCTCGACGGCCGCGGCGGTTCCGGAGAACTTGCGCAGCACCGCGCGCGCTTGGCGTTCGAGCCCGGCGTTGGACAGGAAGCGCGGCGACTCGGGGATGTAGCGGTTGAGGATCAGGATCAGCAGCCCGGTGGGCAGGTTGAGCAGCCACAACACGCGCCAGCTGAACAAGGGTTCCAGCGTTGCTGCCGCGCCCGCCGCGAGCAGGTAGCCGGCCGAGGTGCCGACGCCGCCCAGCGCCACCAGCAGCCAGCCGCGATGCGCGGCGGGCACGGTTTCGGCCATCAGCGTGAATGCGATCGGCAGCATGCCGCCGGCCGACGCGCCCATCAGGAAGCACATCACCAGGTTCCATTCGAACGTCGGCATCGCGCCGCAGATCGCGGTGCCGATGAACATCAGCGCCGACAGCAGGATCCCGGCGCGACGCCCGAACACGTCCGCCAGCCGCCCCCAGACGATCGAACCGACCGTGGTGCCGATCAGCGCCACCAGCGCCAGCACGCTGGCAGTGGGCTTGGTGATCGAATACTCCGCGCTCATCCCGGGCATGACGAAGCCGAGCGTGGCCGGCTTCATCACGTCGACCGCCAGCGCAACCACCAGCACGACCACCAGCTTCCAGTGCTCGCGGTTGAGCGCCACGCCGTCGGCGACGTGGAAATACAGGTGGCGGCCGGGCAGGTGGCCGCTGCCGTGCAGCGATTCGCGCAGGTGGTCCAGCCGCGGCATCAGGCCGAAGCCGGCCAGCAGGACGCCGGCCGGGACCATCGCCATGCCCCACAGCATCCACGCATCCATCGGCATGCCCACCATCTGCCAGTGCGTGTGCTGGCCCATCATGAACATGGGCATGTGCGACGCGACACCGGCGATGATCAGCGCGCAACCGGCCCAGAACGCGAGCGGGTGGTGGAAGGCCAGTCCCTGGCGGTCGTCGTCGCGTTGCGTGCGCAGCTTGGGGGCTTCGGTCATCGAATCACTGGCGGGCGGCGCGCGCGCCGGAGCTGCATAGCATGGCGGCCGCGATGGGGTGCCGTAAACCAGTCGCCACACCGGCCTCCTGTGGGAGCGGCTTCAGTCGCGGGCTTTTCGAGCGCCATATGCACTGCAGGCGCGGCTTCAGGCGCGAGCTTCGGCTCCCTCCCCTGCGAAGGCAGGGGAGGGTTGGGGAGGGGTGCCTTCAGCAGCACCACAAACCGTGGACACCCCCTCCCAACCTCCCCCTGCCTTCGCAGGGGGAGGGGCCGAAGCAAAGAGCTCGCGGTTGAAGCCGCTCCCACAAAATTCGCTTCCACATGCGGAGCAGCCTACCCACGAACCCCACCCGCGGACTGAAGCCGGTGTCGCGCGACGGCCGTGTTACTTGCGCTCGGCCGCGGTGGCGTCGCGGGCGGCACGGAACTCGGAGTCCTGGCTCCAGTTCGGCCAGCGGTCGGAGTTGGCCAGGTCGCTGCCCACGGCATGGAGCAGCTGCAGGTCGCGGGCCATGCCGGTGAACGCCCAGCTCGCTTCCCACTCGTCCGCGGGCTGGTGGTAGCGGTTGGCGGTGTATTCCGCGGAGATGGCGCGGCCCGCGGCGACGCCCCCATCGACCATATCCTCGCCGGAACCGAACGACACCGCCGGCACGCCGCGCTTGGCGAACGGGAAGTGGTCGGAGCGGAAGAAGTAGCCGGCCTCGGGCTTGGAGTCGGTGGCGTAGCGCAGGTCCCACTGCTTCGCGGTCTCGACCAGCTGGTCGAGCAGGTCCTGCTTCGCGCTGCCGGAGGTGGAGAAGTCGCGCGCCGGGCCGTGCGGATCGAGCGCGTCCATGTTGAGCACCGCGACCGTCTTGCCGAGCGGGTACAGCGGCTTCGATGCGTAGTACTCGGAGCCGAGCAGGCCCTTTTCCTCCGCGGTGACGTTGAGGAACACCAGCGAGCGCTTCGGCTTCTCCGCGGCATTCGCGAACGCGCGGCCCATCTCGATCAGCGCCACGGTACCGGTGGCGTTGTCGACCGCGCCGTTGTAGATGCGGTCGCCCTTCGCGTCGGGCTCGCCCATGCCCAGGTGGTCCCAGTGCGCGCTGTAGACCACGGTCTCGTCGGGGCGTTCGCTGCCCTCGATGCGGCCGACGATGTTGTACGAAGTGATGACCTGCGAATCCACCGCGTACTTCGCCGAGAACGTCTCGCCCTTGAGTTCCACCGGCTTGAAGTCGCGCGACTGCGCCTGCTTCTTCAGCGCCTCGAAGTCGAGGCCGGCGTCCTTGAACAGCTGGACCGCGAAGTCGCGCTGGATCCAGCCTTCCATCTGCGGGTGCGTGTCCGACGGCTTTTCGCGCACGACGTCGAACATGGTGTTGGTGTTGGAGTTCTTCACCGTCGCCCAGCCGTAGGACGCCGGCTCGGTTTCGTGGATCACCAGCATGCCGGTCGCGCCCTGGCGCGCGGCTTCCTCGTACTTGTAGGTCCAGCGGCCGTAGTAGGTCATCGCCTTGCCGCCGAAATCGCCGTCGCCGGTTTCAAAGTCCGGGTCGTTGACCAGTACCAGCGCGATCTTGCCCTTCAGGTCGACGCCCTTGAAGTCGTCCCAGTCGCGTTCCGGCGCGGTGACGCCGTAGCCGACGAAGACGATCGGCGCGTCCTTGATCTCCACCGACGTCGAGCCGTCCATCGCCGCGCGGATCGCGACCTGCTCGCCCTGCGACAGCGCCTGCGGCTTGCCGTCGATGTCGACGGAGAGTTCCGGCTCGCCGCTGATCTGCGCGCGCAGCAGCGGCACGGCCTGGGTCCAGCCGCGGTTGCCGTCCACCAGGTCGCCACCCGGCTGCAGCCCGGCGGCCTGCATCTGCGCAGTCACATAGTCGATGGTCTTCTTCTCGCCGGCGGTGGCCGGGCCGCGGCCCTCGAACGCGTCGGAGGACAGCGTCTTGACCATGTCCGACATGCGCTGCGGATCGAACGTCGGTGCGTCCGCCGGAGGCGCGGCGAGGGCCGGCGACAGCGCCAGCGTGATCGAGAGGGACAGCAGCGAGGCGGCAAAGCGTGTCATGGCGTACCCGTGGAGACAGCCCGTTCGGCTGCGGCCGATGGTAGCAGCGACGGTTGTGCCGGATGCGCCGGTGGTGCGTCCTCCCCCGTGGCGCGGGGGAGGACATCGCCAACTCAGTACCGCGCCTGCAGCGTCAACCTGCTGAACGCCTTCACCCCGACCACCTTGATGTAGTACGTGCCCGGGGCCGGGTTGGTGATGCGGATGGTCTCGCTGTTGCCGGGACGGCTGGAGCGGCCGTCGGCGTCGCCTTCGGTCGGCACGCCGTTGCGCTTGGCCAGCAGGGTGATGTCGCCGCTGCCGCCGTAGGACAGGATGTTGAGCATCCTCGCGCCTGCCGGCACTTCGATCGCGAACAGCAGTTCCTCGCCCGCAGCGCCGGACAGCGCGGTCACCGGGACCTTGTTTTCCAGCGGCGTGGCCTCGGGCGCTTCGCCGGCGGTGAACACGTGCACGCCGGTGTTGCCGCCGAGCGCGAACAGGCGGTCGTCATCGGTCGCGTACAGGCGCTGCGCGCCCTGGTGCCCGAGTGGCGTCAGCTTCACCTGCGTGGGTTGAGTGGGGTCGGTGATGTCGAGCTCGTGCACGCCTGCGTTGTCGGCGAACCAGGCGCGGTCGCCATGCAGGGCCACGCGGGTGTACTGGCCGTTGTCTTCGGCATTGAAGCGGCCGACCACCGCGGGCGCGGCGGGATCGGCGATGTCGATCACCTGCACGCCGGTGCCGCAGGCCAGGTAGAGCAGCGAGACGGCGCTGTCGATCGCCAGGTCGTAGCCGTTGCCGCAATCGGCGTTGAGGTGCGAGACCTCCACCGGGGCTGCGGGATCGGCGAGGTCGAACACCCGCAGGCCGCCGTCGGCGGTGGTGTTGGACTCGTTGCTCTCGGCCATGTACGCGTGGCTGCCGTCGACCTTGAGGGCGTAGGGCTGGTTCGACAGCCCGCCCTGCCAGACCAGCGTCGGCGCGGCCGGGTTGGAGATGTCGGCGACGCCGAACAGACCGCCGTTGGTCCACTTGGCGACGTAGGCGTACTGGCCGGCGACGTCGAGCACGGCGGCGAACGGGAATGCCATGCGCCCGGCTTCCACCGGCGCGGCCGGATCCGACAGGTCCACGCCGACCAGGCCGTAGCCCCACGACGCCAGCCAGGCGATGTCGCCGGACATCGCGATCGCCTCGAAGCTGCGGCTCTCGAGCTTCTTCGGCAGGTCGACTTCGAAGCGCGCCGTCGGCGCCAGCGTCTGTGGATCGTTGACGGTCAGCCCGTAGTTGGGCTGCACCAGCACCGCGCTGCCGCCGTGCATGGCGATGTCGCGTGCGGCGATGCCGACCGGCAGCCACGAGGTGGACACGCGTGTCGGCGTCTGCGGCGTCGACACGTCGACCGCCTGCAGCAGGTCGGTATCGGTCGGGATCAGCAGCAGGTTGCCGCTGCGCACCACGCGGCGCCCGGCGAAGGCGTCGATGTCGAAGTGCCCGGCTTCGACAGGCGCGTCGATGTCGGCGATGTTCCACGCGTCCAGGCCCTGGCCCCAGCCGAAGCTGTAGGCGTAGTCGCCCACGCGCACGCCGGTGATCGCCGGCGGGATGTCGAGCCAGCCCCGCTTGCTCAACTGGCCGCTGGCATTGAGGTCATACAGGGTGAGCTGGTTGCCGGTGCCCAGCACGAAGCCGGGTTCCGGCGCGAGGCTGAAGTTGTCGAGGCCGTCGACGCCGTTGCCGGCGACCTGGGTGGGCAGCTCCGGATTGCTGGCGTCGTAGATGTCGAGCACCGTGCCGCCGAGCCAGTTGCGGCCGGTGCCGTAGATTGTGCTGCCGCTGGCGATGATGCGGGAGTACTGCGTCGGCACGCCGGTGATGCCGGTGGCGGCGAACTGCGGCGCGGCCGGGTCGGCCAGGTCGGACACGAACACGCCGTGGTTGTTGTCGAACAGGTACAGGTGGTCGTTGGCGATGGCCAGGCCGAGCAGGAACTTGTTGTCGGCGGCGACGTAGTCCTCGGTCTGCCCCACCAGCTCCGGCTGGGCGGGGTCGGCCAGCGAATAGACGGCCACGCCGCTGCTGCCGTCGTAGCCGCGCCAGCTGGCGTAGAGCTGGTTGCCATGAAGGGCCAGGCCGTTGATCGCGGCATCGGCGGGCCCGCTGGTGGCCACGCGCAGCGGCGCAGCGGGGTCGCTGTAGTCCCAGGTCGCGATCACGCGCCCGGTGGGGATGTAGACGCGGTCGCCGGCGACGACCGGGTCGGCGGCCACGGCGCCGCCGCGCAGCAGCGACAGCGACAGCGGCGTGTCGGCGGCCTGCGCCTGTGGGGTGGCGGTCAGGACGAGGGCGGCGGCGAGGGCGCTGGCGAGCAGCTTGATAGCCATGGTGCGTGCTCCTTGGAAGCAGGGGTCATGCCGGGACGACGGGCGTCGCGGGGTCGGAAGGGACGACGCGCCTCCCTGCGGGGGCAGGGCGGCGCGGGTTCGGGAGCGGGCTCCCGGCGGCGCGGCCGCAGCGAAGGCGGTCACGCAGCTTCCGGAACTTGGGCGGGGGCGTGCCTGCGGTCATTCCAATGCAGTGACGATCGCTTGACGAACGCATGACCGCGGTCGCATCCGCCGGCATCGTGCTCCGGTCCGCACGGCAAGGATCGGCGCGGTGGCTACGATGCGGGTGCGAACTGGGTCGCGGTTTCGGGCTCGGCGGGCGGTTCGCGCTCGCCGGCCAGCTCTGTTGCACGCGCCTGCGCAGCCTGTGCCTGCGGGCCCTGGCCGAGGCTGTGCAGCAGCCGCGCCTGCAGCGCGGCGAGGTCGAAGTCCTGCCCGGCCCAGGGCGCCGCGCGACCGACCAGCGCGCTGGCCTCGTCGCTGCGGCCGCGTTCGAGCAGCCAGCCGGCGTGGGCGACCACCACCGTGGCGATCTCGGCCGGGATCCCGCGCTGTTCGGCCAGCGCCAGCGCCGCGCGGTAGCCGGCGTCGGCCGCGGCCACGTCGCCGCGGGCCCGGCGGGCGACGGCGCGGACCAGCAGGTCGGGCAGGGTGTCGCCGAGCGCGACGTCGGCGGCCGCCGACACCGGCAGGTCCGCGGCCAGCGCGGCCTGCTCGCGGCGCAGCCGCAGCCAGGCGCGGCGACGGGGATCGCCCTGCACCGGCCAGGTGCGCAAGGCCACGTCGGCCAGCGCCGCCGCCCGCGCCGGGGTATTGCTGCCCAGGGCCAGTTCGACCTGGAGCAGTTCACGGCGGCCCTGCTCGCCGGGCTGCGACTGCCCGGCCTCGGGCATCGCCAGCAGCCGATCGGCCTCGCGCAGGCGCCCGACCTCGATCAGCGCGCGCACGCGGGTGAGGACCAGGTCCGCGCGCTGGGAGGGGGCGCGCAGCTTCGGCAGCAGGGCCCAGGCCCGCTCGCTTTCGGCCATCGCCTCGTCGCGCCGCAGCAGCTGCAACAGCGCGATCACGCGCATGTTGCGGAAGGTGGAGAGTTCATTGATTGCACCCATCGCCTCGAAATCGCGCGCGGCGCGGTCGAGGTACGGCAGCGCCTGCGCCGGGTGTCCGCGCTCGACTTCGAGCACGCCGAGGTTGGCGTCCACCCGCGCCACGGCCAGGGTGTCGCCGGCGCTGGCCAGTTGCATGCGCGCCTGGCCGAAGTCGGCCAGCGCGCGGTCGAATCGCTGCCGCAGCGCGTGCGCCACCGCGCGCCCGCTCAGGGCCACGCCCAGTTCGGTCGGCTGCGCGCGGTCGCCGACCGCCGCGATGGCCTCGTCGTAGCTGCGCCGGGCCTCGTCCGGGCGGTCGAGCCGGATCAGCATCGCGCCGCGCGCGTTGAGCAGCTGCACGCGGAAGCGTGGGTCGTCGCGCGCGTCGTCGCCCGCCAGCAGCGCGTCGAGCGTGGCCAGCCCGCGTTCGTACTGTCCGGCGCGGAAATCCACGCGCGCCAGCTGGTAGCGCAGGCGCGGCTGCGCGCGCTGCAGCTCCGGCGCGGCGAGCAGGATCTCGCGCGCGGTCTCGATCTGGTTGGCCAGCATCGCTGCGCGCGCGCGTTGCAGGCGCTCGGCCAGCGCCGGGGGATCCTCGCTTTCGCCGGCAATCGCGTGGCCGCCCAGTGTCGCGGCGAGCCGCCCGGCGGCCTGGCGCGCAGCCTGCAGCAGGTCGGCATCGTGCGCCTCGGCGTTGTGGTGGACCCCGGCTTCGTCGCTGGCCTGCAGCCGCACGTCCCAGCCGTCGCCGGCGCGGGAAGCGCGGCTGTCGACGATCCACCGCGCGCGCGTTGCGCGGAGAAGCTGCCGCGGATCGTCGTCGGACTGCTGGTGCAGCAGGCCGAGCGTGGTTTCGCTGGGCAGCACCGGCAGGCCGCTGCGCAGCAGGCGGTCGCCGATGAAATCCATCAGGCCCAGGCGCGCCCAGCTGGCGTCGCCGGGTTCGCGCAGTTCGGTGGGCAGCACCATGATCGCCCGCGGCGCGGTCGCGTCGCCGGCCGCTGCGACGGGCGCGTGCGCATCGCCGGCCTCTCGCGGCAGCCACCAGGCCGCCACGAGTGCCAGGCAGGCGCAGGCCGCGGCGATCCACCACGTCCGGCGAGAGAGGCGGCGCGGCGCGATGGCGACGGCCGATGCCGCCGGCAAGACGGTTGGCGCTGCGGATGCGGTGTGTCGGTCGATCGCCGCCGGCAACGCTTGCGCCGGCGGTTGCGTGGCGGCCTCGGCGTGCGTGGCGGGCGACAAGGACGCCGGATGTCCGTCGGTTTCAGTTTCGCTTTCGGGTTCGTCGGTCTGCGCCCCATCGGTTTCGATCGTGACCGGCGGCAGCCAGCGGAAGCCGAAGCGCGGCACCGTCCGGATCGAATGCTGTTCCTGGCCGTCGTCGCCGATCGCGCGCCGGCTGCGCAGCACCACCTGCGCCAGTTGCGCATCGGACACGTTGAGTCGGCCGAACACCGCCTGCACCAGTTCGTCGCGGCTGACCGCGCGGTCGCGGTGCTCGATCAGGCAACACAGGCATTCGAACACGCGTGCGGGCAGGGCAACGGCAACACCGTCGCGCAGCAGCTCGTGCTTGGGCAGGTCGAGGACGTGGTGTCCGAAGCGATAGCGTGCGATCGTCATGGACATCGAAAGCGGGGGATGGCGCCATGATCGCGTATCCGGCGCGCAGGCGCGAAGTACGCCAGCGTACCTTCGTGGAATTCCCGGCAGCGCGCTGCAACGCCGCATGAATGCGCTGTCGCCGCAGGCGGCGGCGTCGAGTTTCCAGCCTCGTGCATCCCAATCTCGAGCGGGCTGCGACAATGGCCATCCGCAGGGCCCGCCATGGACCCGCAACGGGGGACAAGCATGCGCAGGATGTCGCTGATGTGGGTGCCGGCATTGCTGCTGCTGGCAGGCGCGGTGGGCGCGCGGGGGGCGCCGCATCCGCACTGCATGGATGCGCGCCGCGTGCAGGAGGCGTTCCAGGCAGGGCTGCGCACGCTCGCCATTGCCCTCGACGATGGAGGGCGCTTCGAACTCGCTCTTGCCGCGGACTGCCCGCAGGCGCCCGGCCACGACGGCGGCGCGCAGGTGCTGGCTCCGGCCGGCTGGGTCTGCAGCGACGGCAGCGCGCACATCCGTCGCGGTACGCAGGCATGCCCGGTTGCCACGGTCGAGTCCATCGACGCCAGGCGCTACGCCGCGCTGGTGCGGCAAAGCCGATACGACCCCGAGGGCGTGCGCACGCTGGACACCGTGACCGTCCGCGGCGAGCGGCGCCATGGCTTCGTCGGTTCGCCGAACGCCTGTTTCAGCGCCCGCCACCTGCGCGGCTGGGCGGAGGATGGCGACGGCCTGATCGTCGAGGTATCGCCGCGCCATTCCGGCGGCAACCGCTATTACCGGGTCGAGCTGGTGCATTCATGCCCGGCATTGACCTCGTCGCCCGGCATCGTGCTGCGTTCGGGTTTCGGGATCGGCGCGATCTGCGGCAATCCCGGGGATCGGATCGAGCTGGCGCCCGACGGCGCGCCAGGCGCGGCAGCCGGCTTCATGGCCGGGATCCGGGGCAGGCAGGTGATGGGACGCACCGGATGCCCGATCCGTGCCGTCTATCCGATCACGCAGGACTAGGCACCAGACGAAGCATCAGGATTGACGCGCGCCTCACCGCGGATCCGGCGGCGGCATCTCGTGGCGCACGTGCAGGAAACGCGCGAAGCGCGGCACGCCGCGGGCCGATACGCCGTTGTAGCGGTAGGTGACGAAGCTGCCGACCGGCGGCGGCGCGGCGCGCTGGGCGTCGCTGAACCCTGAGCCGATGCGGAAACGCAGGCCATCCGGGCGCTCGACCACGAGCGCACCGAGCATGCCGCGGTACTTGCCCTTGCCGGGCGTGTGCGCGACCACGCGCGCCTCGGCATCGTCGTAGGGCTTGTACTTGAGCAGGTCGTCGCTGCGGCCGGCGCGATAGAGCGCGTTGCGATGGTGCAGCATCAGGCCTTCGCCGCCGTTGGCGACCACCGCCGCCAGGCGCGCGTCGAGCATGGCGACGTCGTGGCCGCGCGATTGCCGCACCGGCCGCAGCCAGGCGATGTTCGTCGCATCGAGCAGGCGGCGCATGTGCGCGACGCGGGATTCGAACCGGCCCGGATCATTCGGCAGGTCGAAGACCATGAAGTGCATCCGCCGCCAGTCACGGTCATCCGCGCGCGCGGCGCGCACGATGCCGCTGGTTTCCTCGAAGCGCCCGCGGCCGATCCACAGCTCGCCGTCCATGGCTTCCGCCGGCCAGTCTTTCGTGAACCACGCCGGGGCGTGCACCCGCTGGCCGCCGCGGGTCCACAGCGCATGGCCATCCCAGCGCCCTCGTACGCCGTCGAGCTTCTCGCTGACGAAGTAGTCGCCGACCTCGATTCCCGCTTCGTAACGGGTCGCCAGCATCAGTGCGGGAGGCGTGAGCTGCGCCGCCGGCACCGGCGATGGTGCCAGCCACGGCAGCACGAACAGCAGGAGGCAGGTCAGGCGCATGGTGTCCGTCCTTGGAGATGCGGGGCATGGGGCGCGCTGTCGATGGCGCGGACACAAGACTAGGCAAGGGATGGCCCGCGCGCAGTCGGTCCGCGGCGCGGCGCGGGGTCGGGATCAGCGCCAATCGCGGGTCGGGAAACTCCCACGGCTCGCATTCGCGTTCATGCCGCGTCCACGACACGAAACGCCACCTGACCGGGGCCGCGTCGCTTCACCTGCGGTTTCTGTGGCACCGCCAAGACTGCAATCCCCCACAGGAGCCAACGACATGAAGCATGCATCCCTACTTGGCATCGCGCTGGTGTGCGCCACCGGTTTTGCGCTGGCGCAGGACGGCATGACCGAAGCCCAGGTCCGCGCGAAGCTCGAAACGCAGGGCTATACCAAAGTCAATGACGTCAAGTTCGAAGACGGCGTGTGGAAGGCCGACGCCCGCAGCGCCGATGGCAACCGGGTCGACGTGCGCATCGACGCCAAGACCGGGACGATCCGCCCCGACGAACTGGTCGCCAACCTGACCGAGGCCGATGTGCGCGCCAAGCTCGCGACCGCCGGCTATACCAACGTCCACGACGTCGATTACGAGGATGGCATCTGGAATGCCGAGGCCGACGATCCGGCCGGCAAGGACGTGGAACTGAAGATCGATCCCGCCACCGGTGCGGTGATGGGCAAGGAAAAGGACTGAGGCAAGGACGGACGCATCGCGGGGCGCGCGCCTTCGCGATTCGACGCGCGGCAGGTCATGTGCCTGCCGCGCGGTCTTTTGGACGGCGGGCGGAAAGCGCCTCGCGGCGCATCGCGCCGTTCGCGGAAACGCACGCTTGCGTCAGCGATGCAGCGCGCTGGTCGCCTCGTAGGGCAACTGTTCGGCGCCGGCCTCGCGCAGCGCAGCTTCGGCCGCGGCCATCGCCTCGGGCGTTTCGTCGACGACAAGCAGGATGCGCCCGGCGCGGATCTCCGATTCGAAGCGCCGGTGCACCTCGTCGGGGACCATCGAACCGATCAGCGCCGTGACCCAGCTGCCGACCGCCGCGCCGATCAGCGTGGTGATGGCGACACCGGCGATGGTCAGGCCGATCGGCGGCACCACCACGCCCACCAGGCCACCGATCAGGCCGAGCGAACCGCCCGCCATTGCCCCGCGCGCCGCGGCCGGCATGAAGTCGTTCTCGGCGTTGCGCAGGTCGGCGGGCACTTCCTCCATCTCGATCGCCGAGTCGGCGATCAGCGAGATGTCGTGCTCGCCGATGCCGGCGCGCCGGGCGGCGGCGATCGCGGCGGTGGCCTGCGCGACTGAACCGGTCACGAAAACGTGTCGTGTCTTCATGGATTCCTCCTGGCCTTGGCTGGTGGGAGAGGCATGACGAAAGCGGCTGCGACGAGACTAGGGGCCGGCGTGGAAAGGGCACGTGATGCGGGCGAGCCGGCGCCGGGCAGCGGTCAGGCTGCGTATCTCGCGTTCAGGATTGAAATCGGCACGGCCGCCATTCCCGGACTCGACGCGCTACGACGCGGCGATCGACGTGCGGCTGTTCGGGAAGGTGTCGAGGGCGGCGGACGACGTCGACGCTGAGGCTGGCGCGCTGCCGCACATGCTGGAACCAGGCGCGGCGCCGGACGCGGCGTGCGTCATCACGGCGTGCCGAGGCATGCGTGACCCAGGCAGGGTTCATACGATGCGCCGGGGATGGAGAGCTGTCGGGGGTGTAGCCCCGATCCACGGTCTCCGCGGCCCAGCGGTTCGTGGATGGCTCGGCGCGTTCGCGCCGCCGGGTTTGCGCCGGCCTTCAGGCGCCGACGCGGCGCCGCACTGCATCCACGTCGCGCACGGCGCGCACTTCCAGGCAGCCCACGCGTGCCCACGGGAACTGCGAGGCGATGCGCACGGCTTCGTCCATGCTCTCGGCCTCGATCAGGTTGAAGCCGCCGAGGATTTCCTTGGTCTCGGCGAAGGGGCCATCGACGACGCTGGTGCGGCCGTTGCGGATGCGCACCGACTTCGCCGTGGATGCGTCTTCAAGTTGCTGGAAACCGAGCAGCTTGCCGTCGGCTTTCAACTCGTCGGCATGGCCGAGGCAGGTGCGCATCATCGCGTCAGGCTCGCCTTCGGGCAGGGCTTCGACGAGTTCGTTGTCGATATAGACCAGGGCCAGGAACTGCATGCCGTGCTCCGGGGGTAGGGAGGACGCATTATGGCGGCCCGGCGCCGGCCGCGCGGGATGGACCGGATCTTCCCGCATGCGGGACAGTGGCTACGCGTGCACTCCGGTACGATTCGTCTCCTCCCGCCTGCCGGTTCCCGCATGCAGCCCATCATCTCGATCGAGCGCCTCGGCAAGACCTACGCCTCGGGTTTCCAGGCGCTCAAGTCGATCGACCTCGAGATCCGCCGCGGCGAGATCTTCGCCCTGCTCGGGCCCAACGGCGCCGGCAAGACCACGCTGATCAGCATCGTCTGCGGGATCGTCAACCCGAGCAGCGGGCGGGTGCTGGCGGACGGCCACGACATCGTCCGCGACTATCGCGCCGCGCGGGCGAAGATCGGACTGGTGCCGCAGGAGCTGTCGACCGACGCGTTCGAGAGCGTCTGGGCGACGGTGCGCTTTTCGCGCGGCCTGTTCGGCAAGCCGCGCGACGACGCCTACCTGGAGAAGCTCCTGCGCGACCTGTCGCTATGGGACAAGCGCGACAGCAAGATCCTCGCGCTGTCCGGCGGCATGAAGCGGCGCGTGCTGATCGCCAAGGCGCTGTCGCACGAGCCTTCGATCCTGTTCCTCGACGAACCCACCGCCGGCGTCGACGTCGAGCTGCGCCACGACATGTGGCAGATGGTGCGCGGCCTGCGCGAGCGCGGCGTCACCGTGATACTGACCACGCACTACATCGAGGAGGCCGAAGACATGGCCGACCGCATCGGCGTGATCAACAAGGGCGAGCTGGTGGTGGTCGAGGACAAGGACGTGCTGATGCGCAAGCTCGGCAAGAAGCAGCTGACGCTCAATCTGCAGGCGCCGCTGGAAGGCATTCCCGCCGAACTGTCGGGGCTGCCGCTCGAGCTGTCCGAGGACCGCCAGTCGCTGGTCTACACCTTCGATACCCAGACCGAGGAAACCGGCATCGCCGACTTGCTGCGCAAGCTGGCCGCACATGGCATCGACTTCAAGGACCTGCATTCGAGCGAGAGTTCGCTGGAGGAGATCTTCGTCAGCCTGGTGCACGGCAACCGCGCCGACGCCTCGGCACTGAAGCCCTCCCCTTCAAGGGGAGGGTTGGGTGGGGATGGGTTTCCCCCGAGCCCCATCGAAACCCATCCCCATCCCCGCCTTTCCCTTGAAGGGGAAGGAGACAAGCAGGGGAGCCAGCAATGAGCATGAACTGGCCCGCCATCCGCGCCATCTACCGCTTCGAGATGGCGCGCACCTTCCGCACCATCACCCAGTCGATCGCGTCGCCGGTGCTGTCGACGTCGCTGTATTTCGTGGTGTTCGGTGCCGCGATCGGCTCGCGCATGGGCGACATCGACGGCGTGGGCTACGGCGCCTTCATCATCCCCGGCCTGATCATGCTGTCGCTGCTCAACGAGAGCATTTCCAACGCCTCGTTCGGCATCTACATGCCCAAGTGGTCGGGCACGATCTACGAACTGCTGTCGGCGCCGGTGTCGTTCATCGAGGTGATCATCGGCTACGTCGGCGCGGCGACCACGAAGTCCGTGATCCTGGGCCTGCTGATCCTGGTCACCGCGCGCGTGTTCGTGCCGTACGAGATCGCGCATCCGCTGTGGATGGTCGCCTTCCTGGTACTCACCGCGGTGAGCTTCAGCCTGTTCGGTTTCATCATCGGACTGTGGGCCGACGACTTCCAGAAACTGCAGGTGATCCCGCTGATGGTGGTCACGCCGCTGACGTTCCTCGGCGGCGCGTTCTATTCGATCAGCATGCTGCCGCCGGTGTGGCAGAAGATCACCCTGTTCAACCCGGTCGTGTACCTGATCAGCGGCTTCCGCTGGAGTTTCTACGGCGTGTCCGACGTCAACGTGGCGATCAGCGTGGTGGCGATCCTCGGCTTCCTCGCGCTGTGCCTGCTCGCGGTGTGGTGGATCTTCCGCACCGGCTGGAAGCTCAAGTCGTAGGCGGCGCGGTGTCCTTGAACCAGGGCTCCACCGTGCCCTTGACCTTGACCGTCATCGGGTTGCCGCGGCGGTCCAGGGCCTTGCCGAACGGCAATCGCACCCAGCCTTCGCTCACGCAGTATTCCTCGACGTTGGTCTTCTCTTCGCCATTGAAGCGCACGCCGATGCCGCGTTCGAGCGCGGCGGCATCGTGGAACGGGCTGCGCAGGTCGGTGGACAGGCGGTCTGGAGGGGTGTCGCTCATGTCGGATTCTCCGTGCGGCGGCCGCGCCGCAAAGCCGGGAGGATAAACCTTGCGGCAACAAAATGGCCGCCCCCGGAGGGGCGGCCGATCGTGGAAGTGCATCAACCCTTGATACACACCACCTGGCGCAGCGTGTGGACGATCTCCACCAGGTCCGCCTGCGCCGCCATCACCGCGTCGATCGACTTGTAGGCGGCCGGGGACTCGTCGATCACCGCCGCGTCCCTGCGGCATTCGACGTGCGCGGTCGCTTCCCGGTGCTGCGCCAGCGTGATCTGCTGGCGCGCCGCACTGCGGCTCATGACCCGGCCGGCGCCGTGGCTGCAGCTGTGGAAACTGTCCGTGTTGCCCTTGCCACGCACGATGTAGCTGCGCGTGCCCATGCTGCCCGGGATGATGCCAAGCTCGCCCGCGCGGGCGCTGACCGCGCCCTTGCGGGTGACCAGCAGCGATTCGCCGCCATGCGTCTCGCGCTGCACGTAGTTGTGGTGGCAGTTGACCGCCATCTTCTCGAGCTGGAACTTCGGCAACCGGTGGCGCATCTCCGCCAGCACCCGCGCCATCATCGCCTCGCGGTTCTCGCGGGCATAGTCCTGCGCCCAGGACACCGCTTCCACGTAGTCATCGAACAGCGGCTCGCCTTCCATGAAGAACGCGAGGTCCTTGTCGGGCAGGTGGAAGCCCAGTACGCGATGGGCCAGCTCCTCGCGCGCCCGCTCGATGAAGTAGGTGCCGATCAGGTTGCCGGTGCCGCGCGATCCGCTGTGCAGCATCACCCACACCGCATCGGCCTCGTCGAGGCAGACCTCGATGAAGTGGTTGCCACCGCCGAGCGTCCCGACCTGGCGGTCGAGCTTGTCGGTGCGGATCCGGCGATGCCTGGCCTTGATCGCCTCAAGCCGCGCGACCAGCCCCGATTGCGCGATGCGCGTCTCGATGCTGTCCGGCAGCCTGTGGTGTTCGCCGCCACGGCCATTGCCGACCGGCACGCCGCGTTCGATCGACGCACGCAGCTGCGCCAGGTTGTCCGGCAGGTCATTGGCGCGCAGCGTGGTCCGCACCGCGGCCATGCCGCAGCCGATGTCGACGCCGACCGCGGCCGGAATGATCGCGCCACGGGTCGGGATCACCGAGCCCACGGTCGCGCCCTTGCCCAGGTGCACGTCCGGCATCACAGCCACCCATGGCCCGACGAACGGGATCGCGGCGATGTTGCGCAGCTGCGCGTGGGCCTGTTCCTCCAGCGGCACGCCGCGCACCCAGCCCTTGATCGGCGTGGTGCCGTCTTCGGCGTGCAGAAATTCATATTGCATGGTTTGCATGTTCATCTCTTCATTCCATCGAAAGGCCCGTGCCGCGGTTCCGTCCGCGGCGCGGGGTGCTACTTGATCGTCACCAGCTGCTTCAGCACGCCATCCAGGCCGCCGAACACGGTGAGCTTGTCGATCTTCTCGGTGACCTTCTCCAGCGCCTCCAGCTCCTTCAGGCGCATGAGCGTCGGGCTCTCCTCGACCAGCTTCGCGGTGTTGAGCAGCGAACGCGTGGCGTTCGCCTCCTCGCGACGACGGATGACGTTGGCCTGGGCCGCCTTCTCCGCCTGCACGACGCTGTTGAGGATCTCCTTCATCTCGCCCGGCAGGATCACGTCCTTGACACCGACGCCGAGGACCTCGACGCCGAACCCGCCGACCTTGCCGCGCACGTAGCCGAAGATGTCGGCGTCGAGCGAAGCCTTGTCGCCGAGCAGCTCGTCCAGCGTCTTGGCGGAAACCGCCTTGCGCAAGCCGTACTGCAGTTCGCGGTAGAGGTGGTCGCCGAACTTGGCCACCCTGGTGCGTGCGGCGACCGGGTCGGTCACGCGCATGCTGGCGGCCAGGTTGACGCGCAGGCTGACCTTGTCGCGGGTCAACAGCTCCTGGCCCGACACCTCGACCGACTGCACGCGCAGCTCGATCACCTCGGCGGCCACGTTCTTCCGGAAGTTCCAGAAGGCGTAGGCGCCCGGCGCCAGCGTGCGCGCCAGCTTGCCGTCGATGAACACCAGGCCGGCCGACTCCACCGGCACCTCCACCGCCACCGCGACCCTGGACAACAGGCCGAGCTGGCGCAGGCGGTTGGCCGCGGCCTCGGGCACTTCGAGACCCTCGGCCAGCGACACGCGCTGCACCTCGACGCGGACCAGGCCGCGCCAGTACAGCTTGCGCGAACCCGGCGCGAGCACGTCCTCGAGCTTGCCGTTCTTCAGCACCAGGCCGACTTCGTCGGCGCCGAGGTCGACATGCACGAAAGTGTCACCCAGGGCATCGCCCAGGCACGCGACCAGCGCGTCGACATCGTGGCCGGCGTATTCCGGCGATGCGATGTTGAAGCTGCGCACCTCGACACGCTTCAGCGGGTCGAAGATGCGATAGACGCCTGCGTCGAGCACGCGCTCGAACTGACGGTTGCGATACACCAGGCCGCGCTCGCCGTCACCGATCACGACCCTCTTGGTCCAGAACATGGGAGTTCTCCTTGGTTGGCTCTGGTGATCCGACCCTCGATGGATGGGCAGGCGCGCCGGGTCGGTTCGCGCGCCTGCATCCCCTCCGTTGACGAAGGGAAAGGAAAAAGTGGAAACGCCCCTGGCGTCGACGCCGCGGAGCGATCGCGCTGTCCGCATGGAGGCCGGCCCTTTCCGTTGCGATCGCGGTGCACTGCGATCGCATGGCATGGGCCCGGCCGGCACGCTTCGAGGACGAGGGCCCGGCGACGCCACCGCTGCGGATCCCGTTGCGCGATGCACCTGAGCACATCACCTGGCGGAACGCCGCGCGGGGCGTTTCCTGGTGTGGGACTTTCGCCCCGTGTCATGACGTTACAGGTCATGTTTCTTGGAGCGGGACTCGAACCCGCGACTCTCGGTTTATTGGACCGATGCTCTACCCGACTGAGCTATCCAGTGGCTGACGTGCCGGATTCGAACCGGCGACACACGACATCGAGGTCGTTGCTCTGCCTCTGAGCTACCGTCATCGTGGAACACCTTCTCCCGGCCTCGGGCATACGCCACGGCAACGCCGCGCGCACCGGACGGGCATGCGAGCCCGTACCGCTGGAAGCCGTTCGATCGATGTTCCGCATTGGCGCCTGTTTCGAAGCGCCAATCCGTTTGCGTGACCGGATCCGATATGTCTCGCCGCCCGCCGCCCGCCGCCCGTGCCCGGCATCCGGGCACAGCGCTTGCGCGCCTCACAGCGGGAATCCCTTCCACGGGCGGTCCATGCCCGGATGCCTGGGATGCGAATCGGTCACGCGATACTCGTGGTTCTCCATTTGCGAACGCACAAAACAAAACGCCCCCGGACGTGGATCCGAGGGCGTTCGCGTTCCTCGGAGATCGGGGTGACCGATCTCCGGGATGAAGATCAGTCGAGTATCGGGAAGCCTTCCAGCCGTGCGTTCGCGACAGGCAGCGCGCACAGGTCCGCAACGCGGTAATCGCGCGGTGTGCGTGGCGTTATGGCGATGTGCGGGAAGAGGTTCATCGAAGGTACGTCGTGGTGTTCGTGCGCCGGTATCGGCGAGTGGGCGCGCACGTTACGCGCGCAGTGAATGCAATGCAAGCGTTTCTCGACATCTTTTTCGATCGGCGGACGAACGGTGGTGTTTTGGGGAACGCCGGTTCCGGCGTATCGGCAATCGCGGTCGTTGCATCCTTGCGTGGCGAAACGAAGCACATCGAATCGCGCGGGAAGCGCGTGGCGTCGTTGATGCCTGTTTCCATTGTCCATCGCCATGCTTTCGTGGATTGCGCCGCGGGCTGTCCTTGGGCATCACGTCCAGCGACATCGGATCCATGCCGCCGTCGCGGATGTCGCCGGTTCCGGTTCCGTATGCGCGTGGCGCCCGGTCCTGCCGGATCGAACAGGCCGTGTCGCTGGCTGTCGCCGCGCCGCAATGAGGATGAACAGTGGCACTGTTGGCGCCGGTATCGGGGCGGCCTGGTGTGCATTCAGGATGGCGTTGAAGTCGTACCGAACGCACCCATGACGATGGTGATATGACGCTTGGCACGCGCCGGCTGGAGGCTGTTGGCGCATGCTGGCGACGCTCCTTCCCCCATGGAGTTTTAGCCATGAACGCGCGCCGTTTCCCCTCGAATGAGTCCGTCCCCAAGGACGGCCGGGCCGACCCCGGATCGCCGCCCATGCCGGTCGCGGAACTGGCTGCCGAGCCGCCGCGTCACCTGCATCGCCAGCGCGATTTCGGCATCGGCTATGGCAACAGCAGCGGCTATGGAAGCGAACTGCATTACGTCGACGGCCACGTCGATCCGATCTTCCGCTGCGTCTGACCGGTCTTTTGGGAGCGGGTGCCCTGTGGGAGCGGCCTGTTCCGGATGCGTCCGGATCTCCCGCGATCAGGGGGTCTCGCGGCGGCCCTGCGCACGCGCGTTGGCGATCACCCGCCGCATCAGCGCGCGGTCGTCGTGGCGCGAGATCGCCATCGCGCCCAGTGCGATTGCTTGTTCTCGCAGCTGCGCGGTGACGTCGTAATGCGCGCCGCTGGTCTTGTCCTGGAACGCGCGCCGCGGGATGCCCAGCTGCGCGGCGAAGTCGTGCAGCTCGTCCAGCGTGTCGGCCATCAGGTGCGCCCAGCGGTGGCCGCGCCAGAGGGTGACCGCGTCGTCGACGTAGACCGTCATCGCGGGCGCGATTCGAGGCCGCTGGCGATGCGAGGCACGGTGTTCAATGCACGTGCCCGCGCGGCTCGACGTGGATGGTGATCGACGATTCCGGGAACTCGCGCCGCAGCGCGTCCTCGAGGTCGTCGCACACCGCGTGCGAAGCGTCGACGCTCATCGTGCCGGGCACGCGCAGGCTGAAGTCGATGAAGGTCAGGCGCCCGGCGTGGCGCGTGCGCAGCTCGTGGACGTCGTTGGTGGGGCCGCGGGTGGCGGCGATGATCGCCTCGATGCGGGCGACGTCCTCCGGCGGCAGCGCGGCGTCCATCAGCCCGGCGACGCTGTCGTGCATGATCTTCCAGCCGGCCCACAGGATGTTGAGCGCGACCAGCGCGGCGATCGCCGGGTCGAGCCGGGTCCAGCCGGTCAGCGCGACCAGGGCGACGCCCACGATCACGCCCGCCGATGTCCACACGTCGGTCATCAGGTGCTTGCCGTCAGCCACCAGCGCCGGCGAGCGCAGCCGCTTGCCGCGGCGGATCAGCAGCGTGCCCCAGGCCAGGTTGAGCAGGGTCGCCGCGCCGCTGATCGCCAGGCCCAGCATCGGCGCATCGATCGGTTCGGGCACGATGAAGCCCCGCCATGCCTCGCGCAGGATCGCCAGCGCAGCGAGGATGATCAGCACGCCCTCGAGCACCGCGGAGAAATATTCGGCCTTGGTATGGCCGTAGGGATGGTTGTCGTCGGCCGGCATCGCGCTGACCCGGACCGCGATGAACGCGGCGATCGCGGTGGCGACGTTGATGATGCTTTCCAGCGCGTCCGAATACAGCGCCACGCTGCCGGTCAGTTTCCAGGCCAGGAACTTGAGCCCCAGCACCAGCACGCCGATGCCGATGCTGCCCAGCGCCAGCCGGTAGATCGTCGAATGCGCGTGCGCGGGCACGTGGGAAGAGACGGGGTCGGGACCGCTGGTCATCGCCCTGGCGGAGAAAGGGGTCGCGACACTCTATCGAAACCGCGTTGCGCGCGCTCGCCGCATAGCATTGCGCGCGCTGCGCGACCGCGGCCCGGTCACGCCGCAGGCTTGCCGAATTCCTCGCGCAGCCAGTCGTCGATCAGCTGCTTCTCGTAGCGCAGCGGGTCGGTGTCGGTTGGACGCGTGGCGCGCTGCAGGTAACCCAGGTCGGAGAGCTTGCGCGAGCCTTGCGCAAGCACGCTGCCGTCGGCGCCGACGAGCTTGAAGTCCAGCGCGATGCGGGGCGGATAGATGTCGCGCATGTAGCGGATCGAATCGGTCCGGGCGCCGTGCCACGGCTCGAAATCGCCGGCACGCTCGACGTCGGTGATGGTGACCTCGAGCCGTGCGCCCGCAGGCAGGCGGGTGCTTGCGCGCTTGCGCAGGTATTGCGCCAGGTCCTGCACCCAGTTGCCGCGGCGCGCCTCCCAGCGATTGCCGCTGTGGAGGATCTCGGAAAACTGTGCCGGGTCCGTCCATTGCACGTCGACCGGGCCATCGGCAGGCAGGCTGCGCGGTGCGTCGGGATCGGTGACGTTGGACGGTTTCGCCGCGGCAGCGCCGGCGGCCAGCAGGCCGGCCAACAGCCAGGCGATCGATGTGGTGGCTTTCATGGAGCGCCTCCTGCGATGGCGGGAATCGATCTTCTTCCTGTCGCGCTGTACTTGTACATAACGGAGTTGCCCGCGCCTTGCGGGCACATGGCGCGGCGTGCCAGCGTGGGCTCTGGCGTTAGTGCTGCGACGCGGCGCGCGCGCGTTCGGCCAGCGATTGCAGTGCGGCAAGCCGGGGTTCGATAAGCGCGGCGTGGCGGCGCCATTTATTGGCGTCCGGCGGCGTCAGGGTATAGCGCGACAGAGGCAGCGTTTCGCCGAGGGTGCGGTCCCAGCCGAATCCGGCCCACTGGCACAGGCGGGTGGTTTCGCCCTGCGGGTCGCGTACGAAGCGGTCGTAATCCACGCCGGTCCAACACTCGGCCGGAAGCGCGTCCAGGTCATCGAGCAGCACCTGGCTGGTTCGCGCCCACTGCGCGGCGACGATGTCCTCAAGCGGTTTCCCCGACAGCTCGCGCCACCCGGGCACCAGCAGGAACGACCACACCGGCCCCTGCCATCCGGGCAGCGTGGAGTACATGCGGAAGCCGCCGGACTGCCAGCCGTCGAGCATGCTGCCCAGCACCTGGCGCGGGTCGCGGTGCAGGTAGATGAAGTGCGCGTCCGGGAACACCGCGCGCAGCAGCGGGATGCGCAGCGCGTTCTTCGGCGTTTTCTCCAGCATCCGGATCGCGGCAGCAGTGGGTGGGCGGCGGTCGCGATCACGCAGTGCCGCCAGGAAGCGCTGCCGCAGCTGCGCGGCCACGCCCGCGTCGGCATCGCTGGCCAGCAGGCGGTTGGAATCGAAGCCGCGCTGCGCGGGATCCAGCGCAGCGATGCCTTCGATCAGGCCGTGGCTCTCGTCGCCGATGGTGAACACATCCGGCGCCGACGCCAGGGTTTCGAACAGCAGGGTCGAACCCGAACGCGGCGGGCTGACGATGAACACCGGGCGGTCGAACGAGGCCCCGGTGGCGTCCACGGCGGCGCTGCGCGGCGTGGCGTCTTCGTGCGCCAGGGCGCCGTGGTGGTCGCGACGTGCCTCGTCCTGGCCGCTGGCGCCGTCCGCCAGCGCAACCTCGAACAGGCAGGCGGTCAGGGCGTGCTGCAGGCCGGCTTCGTTGCGCAGCCCGATCTGCCCGACGCCCAGTGCTATCAGTTCGGCCTGCAGCGACTGCAGCAGCGCGCGGTAGCGTGGCCATCCCGCGCGGTCCTCGCCGTGGCAGGCCCATGCGGCCTGCCAGTGGCGGGTGAAGGTCGACAGCGCGCGCTGGATCGATGCCAGCCGCGGGTCCGGCACGGCCTCGCGCAGCAGGAAGGAGACGTGCTCGCGGATTTCCCACGGCGTCATCACCACCGGGACGTTGGTCGATTCGAAATCCAGCACGGGCCTGGCGGCGTTGCGATCGTAGGCGACGAAGCGCGGGTGCCACGGCTGCTCGGGCAATCCGGCAACGCCCACCGGCCGCGCGCCTTCGGCGACCTGCTTCCAGAAGCCTTCGCCGCCCACGGTGTCCATCACCAGGTGGATGCGGTCGACGTCGCCGGTGTTGACCACGCCATGGCGCCGCCAGGTGTCGAAGATCCAGCACTCGCCGGCGCCCATGTTCACGTCGGCGTCGCCGCAGTGGAACCGCACCGCGGGCGTGGTGACGATCGGCACGTGGACGCGCATGCGCTCCTGCCAGTAGTAGTTGGTGTCGACGTGCGCGGCCAGGTGCGAGCGGCCCGACAGGCGCATCAGCCGCGAGCGTCCCCAGGTCGCGCCGAGCGCTTCCATGACCTGCATGATGTACGGGCATTGCTGCAGCCACGGCGTCGGCTGCATGTCGCCGCCGAGCTCGTCGCTCTCGACCGCGCCGCCGGTGGTGATCAGCGGCAGGGCGCTGTTCCCGGCAACGCCCCCCATGCGGGCGCGCCAGCACGATGCATCGAGCGCCAGCACCTCGCTCGCGAGCGCGTCGGCATCGAACTGGATCGGCAGTTGCATGAACGGAAATTGCAGTTTCATCGCGGTCTGGATTCGAGCCCGCAATGGAGTTGCGGAATGCCGCGATCTTAACCGAACGCCTGAAATTCCCTTGCCTGCCGCCACGCCCGCCTGGCGCGGAAGCCGCTGGCCCGCTCCCTGCATCGGCGGCGTAGTCGCGCCGCGCGTTCCGGGTCACGGATGCATGCGGCCGTCACGCGATGCGTCGGCGCATGCGCGCTACCAGGGGCGGTCACCGCCCCTGGGCAACGTGGATCAGGCCGCGCGCGGCAGCGCGTCGTCGTCCTGTTGCAGGCGCTGCACCGCGTCGCGCAGCGCGCCGCCGAACTCGCCGGCGGTGGACAGGATCCGGAGCACGTCGCGGCCGTCGAGCGCGCGGCCGAAGTCGAAGCCGGATTCGATCAGGCGGCCGCCGTGCAGCCGCGCGTCGTCGCCCCAGCCGGCACCGATACCGCCGCCGAGGTCGATCCCGAGCTCCAGCCCACCCAGCGCCGCGCTTTCGTAGTCGCCGGCGGCGACTTCGCGGCTGATGCGCCAGGCGTCGGCGCCGCGGCCGCTCCACACACTGATGTCCTGCAGCACGCGCGCGGCCTTCGAATCCGGCGGGGCCAGTTCGGACGCGATCTGCGCGGCCAGCACGGCGGTGCCGTCGAACGCGGTGTCGATGCGGCCACCGGCCACGTCGCGGCCGACCTGTACCGCTTGGCCCGCGTAATCGATGACGTGTTGCGCCGTCTTGGCCCAGCCGGCGTCCGCATTGCCGGCGATGTCCGCGCCCAGCACCACGGCCTGGCGTGCGGCATCGGCATACGCGCCCTCGCGGACCTGGCCGACGATCTCCCAGGCGTTCTCGCCACGGCGGCTCCAGGTCTCGATCTGGCGCCCGATTTCCCAGTCGTCGTGGGTGGAACCCGCTTCGGGCGCGCGCACCAGGCCGGAGTTGGCGAAGTCCCAGGCGATGTCGTTGATCACGCCCGGCGCGACGTCGAACACCTGCTCGATGCGGCCGGCGCGGATGTCGTCGACGATGCCCACCACCTTCGCGCCGTTGTCGAGCCACTGCTGCACGGTGGCCGGCCAGCCGGTGTTGGGGTCGAAGCCGCTGCCGTCGAATTCCTGCGTGGCGACGGTACCGGCCAGGGCGGACGCCTGTTCGAACGCTGCCTGGTACTGGCCGTGGGCAACGTGCGTGCCGACTTCCACCGCCGTGCCCGCGTACTGCAGGAAGCGGGCCACGTCCGGCGTTTTCCCTTCGGCCGAACCGGTACCGAAGGCGGTGTCGAGCGCGGTGTAGACCCGCGCGCCGCCGGCCAGCGCGCCGGCGATGTCGCCGTGGCGGATGTCGTCGACCACGTCCACCACCTGGTCCAGCTGGCCGGCATTGGCCTGCACCTGGCGCGCGATGTCGGCGACCTTGCCGCCACCCTTGATGTCGCCGGACACGTCCGCGACCAGGCCGGCGGCCTTGTCCACGGCGCTGACGAACTCGCCGTTCTTGATGCTGACGTAGACCTGCTCGCCGACCAGCACGCGATTCGACCACTGGCCGACCTTGGTGGCGACATCGGCCACCGCGTCGGCGGCGTCGCCGATGACGCTGGCGGTCGAACCCACCAGTGAAGCGGCCGCGGAGACCACGCCCATCACGTTGCCGGACTTGATCGCCTGCACCCCGGCCTGCACGCCCTGCGCGGCCTTGCCGACCATGCCGGCGACCTTGGCCACGCCCGCGGCGACACCCGACACCGCCTTGCCGGCGATCGCACCGGCGCCGCCGGCGACCGCGCCTGCCACGCCGATCACGGCCTGCAGGAAGTTCTTGTTCTTGACCCCTTCGACCACCGCGATCACGCCGCTGATGATGCGCGCCGGGATCGCGATCCACGGGATCGGGATGAAGCTGCAGACCGCCAGCAGCGTCTTGCCGAACTTGCCGAAGAAGCTGCCGATGCCGGAGAACAGGCTGCCGAAGAAGCCCTTCTTCTTGACCTTGCAATCGGTGACGTTGCCGTTGCCGTCGACACTGAACTCGACCTTGTACTTGCCGACCTTGGTCTTGTGGGTGCCGGCCGGGCCCGCCATCGCGCCCATCAGCTCGTCGTATTTGGCGCGGACCTCGGCCTCGCTCATCTTCTTGAAGGCCTTGTCCGGGATCTTCAGCTCCATCCACAGCTGGTCCTTCATCTCCTGCACGGTCAGCGGCGGCGGCTCCGGCCTGGACATCGCCTGCAGCGTGTCCAGCGACTGCGCGAGGCGATGTTGCTGCTGGATCGCGTCGGCCGCGGTGTTGACGAAGCGGGTGGCGCCGGCCAGCAGCGGTGCCGGAAGCGTGGCCGCGTTGCCGGCGAGCGTGGCCAGCGTGCCCAGGCCAGCCGGCGAGAACGTCAGCAGCCCGGATGCCGGTGCCGGCGCGGCGCGCATCAGCAGGGTGGAAATTTCGCCGTGCAGTTGCGACTGCGCGACGTCCAGCGAGCCGTGGCGCAGCGCCGCGTGATGGGTGACGAAGACCGAGTAGTCATTCCACAACATCGGCGTCGTGCTGCCGGAACTGGCGATTTCGACCCGCGGCTGGCCGGCAGAGGCGGTCTGCGCGTGGTTTTGCGTGCCGGCGGGAATGTCCGCCTGCAGGCGATGGGTGAACTGCTGGCGGGCGATCGTGCTGTCGGCCGATGGCAACGGGCGCTGTGCCGCGTCATCAAGGGCCGGCGACGCAGCCGCCTGGGTCTCGACGGCGGTGCCACGGTCGTCTGCTGCCGACTGCGCAGGCTCCTGCTTGCCGATTTCGCCGTAGCGGGCGGACAGGTCGCTGGTCTGGACGTCGACGCGGAAGTTCATGGCATTCCCCTGGCATGAAGATGACAGGCGAACAGATACCGGACCGTATGGAGTCGCGACAACCCGGGGCTCGCCCCAGCACGGGCCGACCCTAGGATCCGGATATGGCTTGATTCCTCCCGCTTCAGACGCATTTCCCGAAGCCTACGCCCGAGGATTCCGCCATGACCGACGCCGCAACTCCCCCGATCCGCATCGATTTCGTCTCCGACGTGTCCTGCCCGTGGTGCGCGATCGGCCTGCAGGCGCTGGAACAGGCGATCGCGCGCGTCGGCGAGATTCCGGTCGAGCTGCACTTCCAGCCCTTCGAACTCAACCCGAAGATGCCCGCCGAGGGCGAGGACGCGATCGGCCACCTCACGGCCAAGTACGGCATGAGCGAGGCGCAGGCCCGGCAGAACGGCGAGGCGATCCGTGCCCGCGGCGCCGAACTGGGCTTCAGGTTCGACATGGACCGCCGTCGCCACGTCTGGAACACCTTCGACGCCCATCGCCTGCTGCACTGGGCCGAACTCGAAGGGCTGGAGAAGCAGCGAGCGCTCAAGCACGCGCTGCTGCGCGCCTACTTCAGCGACGGCGAGAACGTCTCCGACCACGACACGCTGGCGCGGCTGGCCGAATCGGCCGGCCTCGACGGCGCGCGTGCGCGGGCGATCGTTGCTTCGGATGAGTACGCCGACGCGGTGCGCGAGCGCGAACGCCATTACACCGGCGGCGGCATCACCGCGGTGCCCTCGGTCATCTTCAACAACCGCCACCTGGTGCAGGGCGGGCAGCCGGTGGATGTGTTCGAACGCGCGCTGCGGCAGCTCGCGACAGCCGCCCCCTGAGCCCTCGGCTCTCGTAGGAGCGGCGAAAGCCGCGAGCTTTCAGGTCCTCGAAGATCGCGATCAAGAACTCGCGGATCAAGCCGCTCCTGCCTGCGCGCGAATCTAATCGAGCAGCGGCGCCAGCGCCGTCCACACATGGTCGCGCAGCGCCGGCTGCGCTTCGGCGACCGGATGCAGGTTGTCGTCCTGGAAGTTGTCGCGGTCGGCGGCGACCGGTTCGAGCAGGAATGGCAGCAGCGTGACATCGAAGTGCGCGGCGAGGTCGCGGTACGCGCGTTCGAAGCCGTTGGCGTAGTCGGCGCCGTAGTTGGGCGGGATCTGCATGCCGACCAGCAGCACCTCCGCGCCCACGTACTGCGACGCGCCGATCATGCGTGCCAGATTGTGGCGCATCGCGCGCAGCGGCAGGCCGCGCAGGCCGTCGTTGGCGCCCAGTTCGATCACCACCACCGCCGGCCTCACCCGCAGCACCTCGGCGACGATGCGCGCCGAGCCGCCGGCCGTGGTCTCGCCGCTGATGCTGGCGTTGACGATCCGCCATCCGGGCTTGCGCTCGGCGATGCGTCGTGCGGTGAGCGCCACCCAGCCCTGGTCGGCGGCCAGCCCGTAGCCTGCGGCGAGCGAATCGCCCATGACCAATATCGTCGGCGGTGTGCCGGGAACGGGCTTGGGCGGCTCCTGTGCAAGCGCCGGCAGCGCCAACAGCAGGGCGAACAGGCCAACGGCCCATTGAAACGGTCGCCTTGGCGCCGCATAAGAAAACTTCATCTGTCGTCTCCGGAGGGCAGGCGATGAATGCGTAACGAGTGACGGCATCTTCCTGCCGTCATCCCGAGCGTAGCGAGGGGATCCTGTCGCTTCGGGAAAGATCCCTCGCTGCGCTCGGGATGACAAGAAGCTGGGCGCGCTTCGGCAACAGCCGGTGCGAACCAGGAACGCCCACACCCCGTTAGTGATGGCGGCCGGCCTCCGCCGGTTCAAGGCCGCCCCGGGCACAATGCCCGAAGGCGCATGGATGCGGCTGTTTCCCCTTTCCCGCCAACCCGATCCGGATCCTCCATGCCCGACGCCGCCTCCCCCGCAACGCAGAGCCGAACCGCCCTCGATGTCACCGATCTCGGCAAGCGCGTGCCGCTGCCATCGGGCGAGCTGACCATCCTCGACGGGATCGGCTTCACCATCGCCGCCGGCGACAGCGTCGCGATCGTCGGCGCTTCGGGTTCGGGCAAGAGCACGCTGCTGTCGCTGATGGCGGGGCTCGACACGCCCAGCAGCGGCGAGGTGCGGCTCGACGGCGCGGCAATGTCGACGCTCGACGAGGACGGCCGCGCCAGGGTGCGTGCGGACAAGGTCGGCTTCGTGTTCCAGAGCTTCCAGTTGCTGCCTTCATTGACCGCGCTGGAGAACGTGATGCTGCCGCTGGAACTGCGCGGCGATGCCGATGCCGAAGGCCCGGCGCGCGCGACCCTGGCCAAGGTCGGGCTGGCCGAACGCCTGGCGCATTACCCGCGGCAGCTGTCCGGCGGCGAGCAGCAGCGCGTTGCGCTGGCACGCGCATTCGTCACCGGGCCGTCGCTGCTGTTCGCCGACGAGCCCACCGGCAACCTCGACACCCACACCGGCGACGCGGTGATCGAGCTGCTGTTCGCGATGAATGCCGATGCCGGCACCACGCTGGTGCTGGTGACCCATGACGAACACCTGGCCGCGCGCTGCAGCCGGATGCTGCGTCTCGACGGCGGCCGGCTGGTGGACGCGTGAGGCTGCTGCGGCTGGCGTGGCGGCAGCTGCGCCGCGACCTCGCTTCGGGCGACATCCGCATCCTGATCGCCGCGCTGACGCTGGCGGTGGTCGCGGTGACCGCGATCGGTTTCGTCACCGACCGCGCCGAGCGTGCGCTGGCGATCGAGGCGAACCGCCTGCTCGGCGGCGACGCGGTGGTGCGCGGCGACCAGCCGATTTCCGGCGTGCTGCGCGAAGCGGCGGCCGTGCCGGGGCTGGCGCGCACCGAAACGGTCGAGTTCCAGAGCATGATCCGCGTCGGCGAGGGCGCCGACGCCAACCTGCGCCTTGGCGACCTGCGCGCGCTGGGCGAGGGCTTCCCGCTGCGCGGCCGCTTCGTGGTCGACGATGCGCGCGGCGAATACGACGCCGGCGGCATTCCCGTGCCCGGCACGCTGTGGATGAGCCGCGCCGGCGCCGACCAGCTCGGCGCGCGCCTCGGTGATGCGGTGTCGATCGGACAGTCGCGGCTGACGCTTGCCGCGCTGGTGGTGCAGGAACCCGACGCGGCGATGGATTACTTCAACGTCGCGCCCAAGGTCTTCCTCAACCTGTCCGACCTGCCGGCCACCGGCCTGGTGCAGGAAGGCAGCCGCGTGCGCTACCGACTGGTGGTGGCCGGCGACGCGGCGGCGGTCGAGCGCTTCACCAACATCGCCAAGGCGTCGCTCGGCCGTGGCCAGCAGCTGGAAACCATTGCCGACGCGCGCCCGGAAATCCGCTCCGCGCTCGACCGCGCCGGCCGCTTCCTCGGCCTGGCCGCACTGGTGTCGGTGGTGCTGGCCGCGGTGGCGGTGGCGATGGCCGCGCGCCGCCACGGTGAGCGCCACCTGTCGGGCGCGGCGGTGATGCGCTGCCTCGGGGCAAGCCAGCGCACGCTGGTGGGCATCCATGTCGGCGAGATGGCGCTGCTGGGGCTGTTCGCATCCGCGCTGGGCGTGGCGATCGCGTTCGCGCTGCAGTGGGCGGTGGGTGCGTGGCTGGCGCAGGCGCTGGGGTTGTCGATCCCGCCGGCCGGCTGGTTGCCGGCGTTGCAGGGCCTGGCGGTGGGCATGATCGTGCTGCTGGCCTTCGCCGCGCCGCCGGTGCTCGCGCTGCGCCGGGTGTCGGCATTGCGCGTGCTGCGGCGCGACCTCGATCGTGCCGAGCCCGCGGCGTGGGCGGTGCTGCTGTCGGGCTTCGCCGGGCTGGCCGCGCTGGTGTGGTGGAAGGCGGGGTCGGCCACGCTCGGCGGCGCGATGCTGCTGGGCATCGCCGCCACGTTCGGCGTGCTGGCGCTGCTGGCGTGGGCAATGATCGTGCTGGTGCGGCGGATGCGCTCGCGCCTGCGCGGGGCGCTGCGCTACGGGCTGGCGAACGTGAGCCGCCGCGCCGGTTCGTCCATCGCGCAGGTGACCGCGCTGGGATTGGGGCTGATGGCGCTGCTGCTGCTGACCTTCGTGCGCACCGACCTGCTCGACCGCTGGCAGCTGTCGCTGGCGCAGGACGCGCCCAACCGATTCATCATCAACGTGCAGTCCGACCAGGTGCAGCCGGTGCGCGACTTCATCGCCGCGCAAGGGCTCGCCGCGCCGACGCTGGTGCCGATGATTCGCGCGCGGCTGGTTGAGCGCAATGGTGCGCCGGTGCGCGGCGAGACCGTCGCCGAACGCGTCGAGGCAGACGGTGGCGATGCGCGGCAGGCACGGCGTCGGGCCGAGCGCGAGTTCAGCCTGTCGTTCGCCGACACGCTGCGCGACGACAACAAGGTCACTGCCGGAAAGTTCTGGGGCAAGACCGCGCCCGCACAGCCGGAACTGTCGGTCGAGGAGAAATTCGCCGCGTCGCTGGGCTGGGAGCTCGGCGACCGCATCACGTTCGACATCGCTGGCCAGCGCTTCGCCGGGCGCATCACCAGCCTGCGCAGCATCGACTGGGAAAGCTTCCGGCCGAACTTCTTCGTGCTCGCTTCGCCCGGCGCGCTCGACGGCTATCCGGCCAGCTACATCACCGCGGTCAGCGTGCCGGCATCGAAGCCGCGCTTCACCGCAGGGCTGGTGCAGCGCTTCCCGAACCTGTCGGTGATCGACATCGACGCGGTGCTCAAGCAGGTGCGCAGCATCGGCGACCAGGTCTCGACCGTGGTGCAGGTGGTGTTCTGGTTCGCGTTCGCCGCCGGGGTGCTGGTGCTGCTGGCGGCGGTCGGCGCCAGCCAGGACGAGCGCCTGCAGGAGGGCGGGGTGATGCGCGTGCTCGGCGGCAGCCGCCGCCAGTTGAGATTGGCGCAGGCCTCGGAGTTCGCGGCGATCGGGCTGCTGGCGGGACTGGTCGCGGCGATCGCGGCCTCGGTGCTGTCGGGCGTGGTGGCACGGCAGGTGTTCGACCTGCCGTGGCAGCCCAACTGGGCGATGGCTGCGGCCGGCGGCGCGCTGGGCATGGCGGCGGCGCTCGCGGCGGGCTTGTTCGCCACCCGCCGCGTGGTCGACGCGCCGCCGTCGGTGACCCTGCGCGGGATCGATGGCTGAGGAAGGCCCGGGCAAATCGGCATTGTCATTCCGGGCGCCGCGAGGGGTCTCGAGGACACACCACGCGATCGCTACTTCAGCTGGCGGCTAGCGTACAGGGCGTGCGATGGACGGCGCCGCTGGCCGGATGCCTTGGCCTGTCGTGATCGTTCGAGTGGCTGCGTCGGCGGGCCGGGCATGGTGATGCCATGCGGCCGGCCTGACGGCCTGCGGCTTGTCGTCCTACGACACCGTATCCACGCTCGCGGCGCCGAAACGGCGCGCATAGTCGCGCTCTTCGCTGATGCGGCGGACTTCGGCGTCGGCCAGGTCCGGCGCGCCATACACCGCGTAGACCGCGGTATCGCCCTTCTTGCCGACGTGGTGCAGCCGGTAGCGCGACTGCCCGCTGCCGGTGCTGGGCGGATAGTTCAGGGGCGGCTCGTTGCCGTCGATGTCCAGCTCGCTGTTGTCCACGGTGCCGCCGACGAAAAGTGCGCGCATCGCTGTCTCCGGTGTCTTGGGATGATGCAGCCATCGTGCCGGCCACCGCGTTCGTTGTCGATGAAGCCGGCATTCGGATTCCGCCAGCGTCGTGGGTGCAGGCGGCAGGCACTAGAATCGCGCATTGTTTCCGCCTGATTGCGCGCCCCATGACTGCAACGCAAGCCGATCCCGCCCTGCAGGCGCTGATGCTGCCCTTTGCCGACGGCACGCTGGCCTGGCCTGGGGGCGGGGCGCTGTTCCTGCGCGCCCGCGACGGCTGGCCGCTGCATGAACGCGCGCTGCCGGGCCTGGTCTGCGAACAGGGTTTCCGGCCCGATGCCGATGCGCTGCAGCGCTCCGGCTTCGAAGTGCGTGACCCGGACGATGCCACGTACCCGCTGGTGCTGGTGCTGCCGCCGCGCCAGCGCGACGAGGCCCGCGCGCTGTTCGCCACTGCGCTGGCGCGCCTGCAGCCCGGTGGCGTCGTCGTCGCGAGTGTCGCCAACGATGCCGGCGCGAAATCGCACGAGGCCGACCTTGCGCGCATCGCCGGGCCGCTGGTGTCGCGCTCCAAGCACAAGTGCCGGGTGTTCTGGACCCAGCCGGGCGCGGCCGGCGGAGACGCGGCGCTGGCCGCGCAATGGCGCATGCTGGATGCGCCGCGGCCAATCGCCGGCGGCCGTTTCAGCAGTCGTCCCGGCGTGTTCGCCTGGGACCGCATCGATGCCGCGTCCGCACTGCTGGCCGAGCATCTGCCGGACGACCTGGCCGGCCACGCCGCCGACCTCGGCGCCGGCTGGGGCTACCTGGCGGTGGAGCTGCTGCAGCGCTGCCCCGGGATCACCGCGCTTGACCTGTACGAGGCCGAGGCGCGCGCGCTGGAACTGGCGCGGGTGAACCTTGCGCCGTTCGCGCAACGCGCGGCGCTGGCATTCCACTGGCACGACGTGACCGCCGGGCTGTCGCACCGCTTTGATGTGATCGTCAGCAACCCGCCGTTCCACGCCCAGGGCAACGCCGCGCGTCCCGACATCGGCCGCCGTTTCATCGCCGTGGCCGCCGAAGCGCTCAAGCCGGGCGGGCGTCTGTGGCTGGTCGCCAATCGCCACCTGCCGTACGAGTCGGTGCTCGATGCCAGCTTCGGCAGTACGCGGCTGGTCGCGCAACGCGACGGCTTCAAGGTGGTCGAGGCGGTGAAGGCCGGCCGCGGGCCCGTGCGCGTGCGCGTGCCGCGATGAAGCTGCTGCGGACCATCGCCAACCTCGGCTACGGCAGCCGCCGCGACGTCACCGCCATGATCCGCGAGGGCCGCGTCACCGACGCGCGGGGCGAGGTGCTGTACGCCGACGACGAACCGCCGCATGCCGACGTGCGCGTCGACGGCGACCCGCTCGACCCGCCCGCCGGCCTGCTGCTGATGCTGCACAAGCCGGTCGGATACACGTGTTCGACCAAGGACCGCGGCCGCCTGGTTTACGACCTGCTGCCGCCGCGCTTCGCGCACCGCTCGCCGCAGCTGTCCACGGTCGGGCGCCTGGACCGCGACACCAGCGGCCTGCTGCTGATGACCGACGACGGCGCGCTGCTGCACCGGATCATTTCGCCGAAATCGAAGTTGCCGAAGGTCTACGAGGCCACGCTCGCGCAGCCGCTGCGCGGCGACGCCGCCACCGTCTTCGCCAGTGGCACACTGATGCTCGAATCGGAAAAGACCCCGCTGCTGCCGGCGGAACTCGAGCTGCTGTCGCCGACGCGCGCGCGGCTGACCCTGCATGAAGGCCGCTACCACCAGGTGCGACGCATGTTCGCCGCGCTCGGCAACCACGTCGAGGCGCTGCATCGCAGCCGGGTTGGCGGGCTGGCACTGGATGGTTTACCTGAAGGTGAATGGCGCGCGCTCGGCGATGAGGATCGTGCCCGGTTGTTCTCGTAGGAGCGCCCTGTAGGAGCGGCTTCAGCCGCGAGCTCTTGCCGTTGCCAGTACTTGTAGGAGCGGGGGGGGGGGGGGGGGGGGGGGGGGGGGGGGGGGGGGGGGGGGGGGGTG